>CBDCZS010000001.1:0-1483681 GCA_965224625.1 Bythopirellula sp. | reverse complement strand
GGAAATCGGTTGGCCCAACGGGTTCTGCAGGTCGGTTTGGTAGATCGTGTTACGAATCGTCCAAACAGGCCCGACCGAGGCAGGGGCCATCGAAATGCCTGTCAGGACATTGCGGATGTTGTTGCCGATCACGACGTTCTGGTAGCCTGCGCCCTCGACTTCAACGGCGTCGTCGCCCAAAAAGGATAAATCGTTGTCTCGAACGACCCACCCAGCAGTAAGAGCAGGATTAGAAAAAGGTGTCTGGCCCCATAGTCCGACGTAGATACCATTTTCCATGTTCGAGACCGTATTGTTTCGGACGACACCGTTCGCACCGTTCAGCGCGTTCACCGTGATCGCATCGACCGCGTAGATGTCGTGCCCCAAAACCCAGTTTCGGGCAACGTAATTTGGTGTTCCCGTGAAAACATTGTTTTCAATCAGGGCATTGTTGAGGCCGCTGTCATCCAGATTGCTGTTGGATTGAGCTAACAACAAACCTCGTTTGAAGTTCCGGAAAGTATTATCGCGTGCGGTAAAGTTATCTGCTGTCCTTGTACTATCACGATATCTCGCGATCAGACTATCCTTGAAATATTCGAACGTCAGGCCATCGACGGTCCAATGACTTCCCTGGATGATGATGCCCTCGTTCGTCACGACGGGCTCAACGCCAATTGCCGAGGGGTTCTTTACTGAGCCGGACCAATTGCCCCATGTTTGAGGAATCTTGACATAGAGACGCCCGCCGGTCTGATACCAAGCGCCATCCAGGTCGATGTCCCGCAGTGACGAACGGTGGTATTGCCCATTCACGAGATTGGCTAGGCTGTCGGACTCTCCCAGGTATTCGCCATCGTAGTAAAGCTGATGCACGTCGTCGGCTATGGGGGTCGAATAAACGCCGGCGTAGCTCGAGTTATCGTTTCGCCAACTGGTGCCCGGACCTTCCAGGCCTGTCAACTTACCGCGTACCACGGGCGAGGCACCTGGCGCAGCGGTGATCCGAATAGGGTCCGCAGCGGTACCATTGGCAAGAAAGTATACCGCGGAGGTTACTTCATGCACGCCGTTGAGCAACTGGATCGTGTCCCCAGCAGACACCACTGAGGTGGTATCTGCAATTTCATCAAAAGGATTCCCCGACGAGCCATCGCCGCCGGAACCCGCGTTCGGATTGACGTAGTACGTGGTGCCGCTGCTACTCGTGACATCAGGGTCGCGTGTCGACAGGGTGAATGTCCGAACCGACTGGCCGTTCACTCCATCGGGATCAGAAAAGGTTGCACGTACCTCGTAGTCGGTGCCTTCGGTCAGACCAAAGAGACGACTTGCGTACTCAAGACGCTTGACTGCTGTGCCGCCGATGCGTGGGTAGCTCTCGACCTTCACACCCTCGTGGCCTGTCTGCCAAGCCCCGCCACCGGTGCGGTATTGTACGGCCATCGAGCCGTCATCATCAGTATCGCCCGAGTAGATGAAATTGAATCCAGCGGTCTCGAAAGCGGGGTGTAGGATCGGGGCGTCTGCCGTCACGGTAGTCGCGCTCAGCAGGATTCGATCTTCCAGACGCTCGAGTTTGCCGATACGACGAGACAGTTTATTCTTGCTTTTGTCCATCAAGTGATCTCCCTTTTCACAGCGAACAGTTCTCTCCTGAGGAACCTCAGAGAGAATACAAATAATCGAAACTGTGCAGTTGATAAGCGTTTTGAAAAGCATTCCGTACTAACGGCAAGCGTTAATAAGGTTTAGTAAGTACTATCTATAAACAAGGTTTATTAAGCGTCAATACACAAAAGCTAGAAGATACCTGCATTTTTTATTTTTTGGCAGGATCGATAAGCGCCTAGAAGTAAGAATGATGCAAGAAACAGCTGGAAAATGGCTGCATTTTGTGCCTGGCATTGAGGCGTTCTATCTTCTTTCGGAACGGGCATTTTTTTTTGCAACAGCGATGCTGCGAGAATGCACTGCCCCCCAATGGAAGTAATTGCCCAGCTCGATACACGGTTGCTGGTTGCAGCTGCGATTGAGGCGGCGCAGTTGTTACCAGGAATGCGCCGGTGACTTCCGTCCGACTAGCGGACGATCATCCAGCCTCGGTGCGACGTCCGAACCGCTAGAATTTCAGGACACGTAGGCTCTAGAGTGAGCTCCAGATCTGGTCGACAGTAGCAGGCCATGCCTCGTCATCGCTTTGCTCCGTGCTTTCGCCGTCGGCATCGGAGATCTCAGAGAACAGGTCGTCTGAGGTTGGAACGGCTTGGCTCGAAGTTGCCTCGAACCCGGAATCTGCGTGATCTTGGAGGAGCGTGCTTTCCTCGACCACGAGCTGGTCGGCGACCCTCGTTGGGAAAGTCGGCTGAAGCAGAACCATGGCCGCGTCTGCCAATCCATCCGTAAGCACGGGCTGCTGTTGGACGGTACTTTGGACTGCGATGGGGACGCTTGTTATTGCGATAGAGGCAGAAGGATCGGTCGTGGCAACCGTTGATGCAAGGGTTGTCGCGATAGTCGATGCGAGGGTCACTGGCGAGGATAAGGAACCGGTTTGGCCATAGGCGGTTTGCCAAGCGGCCAAATCGTCGCTATCAACATCCTTGTCGTTGTCGGCATCTCCGTCGCTCTGATTGGCATTGGGGGCGAGCGTGCCTGCACCACGTTGCCAACTAAGGAAGTCGGTTCCGTCGACATCGTTGTCTTGGTCAAAGTCGGCGTCGACCGCCACTTGGACCTCGCTATAGGCACCGATAAAGCTACCGTCCGAGGCGGCGGTTGCTGCCCATGAACCGACGAGAAGCCGGAAGTCTCCGGCTGCGGCATCGACAAACGGGTCGCTCGTGCCGACGAGGTTGTTGCCGGCGTTGGCGAGGGCGTTGAGTTCGGTTAGGTTCTGCCAGACCCCGTTGCCTGGGCTAGCGACTTTCGCTTCGCCGCCGACTTCACGCATGTCGTAGAAGCCGTTGTAGTCGGCGTCCAGATCCGTGAATCCGGGGTTGTCGAAGGAGTTGAATCCGTCGTAGTTCACTGTCGAGGCGCCCTGTCCATGGATAAGGTTGTCGCGAATCATGACGTCGGGGAAACTGTCTCCCGTTTCACGAATGAAGATCGCTCCCCCCTCGTAGGAAGTGTTGCTGCCGACCTTGTAGAACGTGTTGTTCTCGATCGTCGTGGTACCTGGGAATTCATTACCCGAACCGCGGAAGTAGAATCCGTAGGTCGAGTTCTGATTGAACAGATTGTTGTTGATTGTCACCGTGCCGTCCGCTGCACCGTTCGCCCTGCTCAGGTCGACGCCTTTGGCACTCTGATCAAAAAAGTTGTCTTCTATAACGATCGTCCCGACGTCGCTGTTCGTGTCGTTCACAGACGTCGTAGCGGTATCCGCCTCGAACGTATTGCCCGAAACAGTAATGCTCGATCCGGTATCGCCGTGCAAATTCGAGGTAAAGTATTGCCCACGGCCCTTGACCGTGTTGTTCTGGAAAGTGACGTTGTCGGAGGCACGCAAGTAGACGACCTGAGACGTCCTGCCCGAAGCAGCGTCGGTGTAGTCTCGCAGATTGCCATCAAACGTGAGATTCTGGATGACCACGTTCGCTTCGACTGCCCACATCTGAATTCCATAAAGCGTGGGCGTTTGGCCTGGGGCTGCTTCGATCGTGATATTCACGCCTGCGGTGCCGGCATTGGTTTTGGCCACGAACTCATCGTAAACGCCAGAGTCCATGATCCGCACCGTGGGCGAGCCTGTTTCTTGGGAAAAGGCCGCATCCACGGCTGCTTGTACCGTGGAGTAAGAGTAGCCCGTCTTGCCGACTTCGTAGACCGAGGCGACTCCTTGGAGAGCTGCCGAAACGGTGACGGGAACGTCCGGCATGGTCAAGGTCGTGTTGGGCGAATTGATGTCTGCAATGTACTGGGTGTCGCCGGTCCAGACGTTGAACTCCGCAGCATTGTCGGCGCTAATATTGATAACCTGCCCCAAGATGTAATCGCCATCGCCGCTGCCGCCTTGTACAGTCAGGGTGTGCTGAGAGGCTCCTACAAAAGTCGCTGAAACCGTGACGGCCATGGCTGGCATGGTCAGAGTGGTACTGGCGGCGTTGATGTCTGTGATGTACTGCGTATCGCCTGTCCAAACTTCGAACACTTGGCCCGCCGGAGGAGCGGCGCTGATGGTGATAATCGTCCCGTCGGCAAAGTTGCCATCGCCGTTGCCGCTCTGCACATCCAGGCTGAACCGAGGCCCAGCGGTGCCTGCTGCCTCAAAGGCACCGATGTCGGGCGCGGTGCCCTGGTAGTTGTCGTTGATGCCAGGGATATGAACGCCAGAATCGTGCAGGTCGGTGCCTGCCGGAACGCTGAAGTCGCCGTTGGCCGGATCGGCGAACTGCGAGAGCGAGCTAATACCGCTGGTGTTGAAGCCAGCCGCCTGCCAATCGCCAAGCGTATTGTAAACAGTGTCTTCCATCTTCACTAAAGGCTGGTCCGTAGAACGCCAGAAGTTACTGTGCTGGAAGTCAAACTCGAAGACGTCTTCGGGGCTCACTCCGTACTGCGTCGGAAGATTTTCTAACTGCAGAAATGCGTACCCAGTACCATCTGCCAAGACAAAACTGTCGTTGCGACTTGTCCAGCGCACACCAGCCGTAGGAATCTGGATGCGGGCGGATGCCGCAGCCGAACCTGTCGTGCTGACGTAGACCGAATTATTGTAGGTAAACAGGAGCGTCCCTGGCCCCAGAGGACCCTCTGGGTTAGGAGCCGAATTGAATTTGAACGGGCTATTGAGGCTATTGGAAATAGGCTGGCCTAGCGGGTTCAATAGGTCGGTTTGGTAAATCGTGTTGCGTATCACCCAGACAGGACCGACCGACGCTGGAGCAACCGAAATGCCGGTTAGGGCTTGGCGAATATCGTTGCCAATCACCACGTTCTGGTAACCCGATCCCTCGACTTCGACGGCGTCGTCGCCCAGGTTGGTCAAGGTGTTGTCTCGAACGACCCAGCCAGCTGTGAGGGCAGGGTTGGAAAAGGGCGCCTGGCTCCACGCACCGACATAGATGCCATTTTCCATGTTGCTAATCGTATTGTTTCGGATCACCCCATTCGCACTGTTAAAGGCGTTGGCATTGATCGCATCTACCGCGTAGAGGTCGTGTCCCAGAACCCAGTTTCGGGAAACGTAATTCGGCGTTCCGGTGAACGTGTTGTTTTCGATCAGGGCATTGTTGAGGCCGCTGTCGTCCAGGATGCTGGCGGATTGATTCATTTTCAAACCGACTTTGTTGAACTGGAACGTGCTGTTACGAAGCGTGAAGTTGTCGCCCGTCCTGCCGGCAGCGACATTTTTCACATGCAGACCGGTATTGAAATGCTCGAACGTCAGTCCGTCGAGGGTCCAATAGCTTCCCTGAATAAAGATGCCTTCGTCGGTCACCACCGGCTCGACACCGATGGCCGAAGGATTAACCGCCGCGCCAGCCCAGTCGCCCCAGGTTTGGGGGATTTTCACGTAAAGACGGCCACTATCCTGGAACCATCCACCGTCTAGGTCGATGTCTCGCAGTTGCCCATGATCACGTTGGCCATTAACGAGATTGGCTAGGGTGTCTGTTTCGCCCAGATATTCGCCAGCGTAGTACACCTGGAAAGCCGAGTCGGCCAGAGGTGCCGAATAGACGCCCGGGTAGGTCGCGTTTTCGTCTTGCCAAGTGGTGCCAGGGCCTTCTAGCCCGGTGAATTTGCCACGCACCACTGGCGTGGCGCCAGCCGCAGCAGTGATCGTAATCGGGTTAGCAGCCGTGCCATTTGCAGCAAAAGCGATGAAGTCCGTCACCTCGTGTACGCCGTCGAGTAGCTCGATGGTGTCTCCGCTAGACACGACGGTTCTGGTATCTGAGATCTCATCAAAAGGGTTCCCTACCGAGCCATTGCCACCCGATCCTGCGTTGGGGTCGACGTAGTAGGTAGTACCACTGGTGCTCGTGACAACCGGATCGCGGGTCGACAAAGTAAAGGTGCGAACCGCCTGACCGACGACGCCATCGGGATCGGAAAACGTAGCACGCACCTCGTAGTCGGTGCTCTCAGTCAGGCCAAAGAGACGGCCTGCGTACTCAAAACGCTGGGTTGGCACGCCACCGACTCGCGGGTAGCTCTCGACCTTCACGCCCTCGTGGCCCTGCTGCCAAGTTGAACTTCCGACCTGGCGGTACTCTACTGCCATCGAGCCGTCGTCGTCGGTGTCGCCCGTGTAGATAAAGTTGAACCCTGCGGTTTCAAAAGCGGGAAAGAGCATCTCCGCGTCTGCTGTCACGGTGGTCGCGCTCAGCAAGATTCTGTCTTCCAGACGCTCGAAATTGCCGAGACGCCGAGACTGTTTATTGTTATTGCTTTTCGTCACGTGTTTCCCTCTTTCCTGTTCCTAAGTGAGTACCTCAGTGAGTACTTCAGTGAGTACTTCGCTCTACCCAGTGCCATCTCCTAGAGCATCATCTACCAAACTCGTTATTTTCATTAATAAAGTTTCGTAAGCATTCATTGTACCAGAAACGTCCATTTTTGCGATATTCCAGAAGAGAACACAGAAAAAGTGCGGGTAACCACCACTGAATGCCCGCAATGGCTAGAAAAGCCTGTAATGAGAGTGCGACAGCCCAAGATTGACGGATACCGGCCGGGGCGATTTTTACGCCGCTATTGCCGAGGCGTATTCGGCTTCGTGTTGGTCCGGGGTCTTGTAGCAGTTGCCAGTGCGACTCATCGAGCACTCGATGTTAAGCGTTCGCAAGGCTTTTGGTAGGCGTCGCTCGTGTACTGGCAACCACGGTCACTGTGGTGCAACAACTGTTTGCCGTCAGGACGTCGATCTTCAATGGCTTGGCGCAATGCGTCGCTGACCAACTCTGTTGCCAGCGCCCAGTCGCCAACAAATGGCCGATCGACCAACCAACCACCTTGCGGCCAAACAGGTCGAGCACCACGGCCGGGTGACCCAGCCCTTGGCAGTAGGAAGATAGGTTATGTCGGTTACCTATTTGCGATTCGGAGCTTCGGCGGTAAAGTTGCGATCAAGCTTATTCGCAGCAGGCCGCTTGGAAGGGTCTGCCCTCGTCGTTGTTGGTGTAAATATCTTGGAAACCCTGCGTTTAATGCCTAATTCTTGCATCGCAGTCGCCACGGTATTGCGACAGGCCGATTCCAATTCATCGCATTGTTGCAGCCGATCCGCGATTTTGGCACTGCCATAAATGCCGTAGGACTCGGCATGGACTCGCTGAACCGATTGTTTGATGCGCTCGTGTCGTTGAGTTCGCTTGCTCGGCTTGCGATCAACGAAATCGTAATAACCACTGGGCGACACTCGCAGCACTTGGCACATCATAGCCACGGGAAAAGAGTCGCGGTGTTCTTGTATCCAGGCGTACTTCATTGCGACTCCTTGGCAAAATACGCGGTGGTTTTTTTAAAGATTTCTCGTTCCAGCTCGGCTCGCTTAAGCTGTTTTCGGAGACGCTTGTCACATGGGCAGAAAACCCTTTTTGAAAAAGTATGGTTTACACAAACGAGAAATTTGCGACTAGCCGGCACTCAATCTTCGGAAGAATTTGAACAGCAGAAAAGTGCATACCAATGCGACACTACCGAGAACGGCGGCCTGGATGTTGTTTCCATAGACGAGGCCGCCGATGGTAAAGAGCGAGCAGTAGACCGCCACGCAACCAAGAAAAACGCACAAGATTTGAAGCGGCATTTCCCATGCTTGGCCATGGATTTTTTCGTCAATCATGTCGCCTTCGGCTCGCGCCTCGGCAACCACCTTGGCCCACCCAGGTCCACCGGGTCGGCATTGGCGGAAAAATGCTCGCAATGTCTGCGCGTCTTCAGGTTTCGTTACAAATGTGCCCACTACCCACGCGATGGAGGTTGCAATCACAGCGATCAAGAACTTCATAGTCGCTCCGTCGAGCGGTCCCCAGGCCAGCGATTCGTCTTTCACGAAGACGACCAGCGTGACCGCAACAAGGGTAGTCACCGCCATAGCGAAAATTTCTGACCAAGCATTGATTCGCCACCAGAACCAGCGCAACAAATAGATGGCTCCTGAGCCTGCTCCTGAGAGAAGCAAGATATTAAACGCCTGCGTTGCACTGGTCAGCACCAACGAGAGGCCTCCTGCCAAAATCATGAGCAGAACGGTGCAGATGCGTCCCATGCGGACCATCTCTTTTTCGGTGGCGTCAGGTTTGACGAATCGTTTATAAAAATCGTTGACTGCGTACGACGCACCCCAGTTAAGATGCGTCCCGATGGTCGACATATAAGCGGCGATGATCGATGCGATGACGATGCCTAGGAAGCCGGGTCGCAGTTTCGAGATCATCGCTGGATAGGCGATGTCATGGGCAATAACCGATTTATCGACATGCGGGAAAGCGTCTTGAATGTCGGAGATTTCAGGAAAACAAACCAACGACGCTAGTGCGACGATAATCCACGGCCAGGGACGTAAAGCGTAGTGAGCAAAGTTAAAAAGAAGTGTCGCACCGATTGCGTTTTTTTCGTCTTTGGCGGCAAGCATGCGCTGCGCGATATAACCGCCACCGCCAGGCTCAGCACCTGGGTACCAAGCCGACCACCACTGCACTGCAATCGGTAGCAGCAATAAAGGAATCCATTGGTTGGGGTCCGAAAAATCGGGGAAAATCGCGAGCTTGTCGGCAACATTGACTTCGGTAAGCAGATCGCCCATGGAGTAATTGCTGGCAAAAGAAGCGACTTCATCCACGGTGATCGTTCCTGCCTCGACCGCTTTGGTGGCTGCCGACTTGCCCGCTTCGCCTACCGCGACAATGGCGGCATAGACTGCGCCAAACATCGCGATGCCATACTGAAAGAAATCGGCCCAAATACAACCTTTGATTCCTCCTAGCGTTGCATAGATGACCACGCCAAGCGAGCCGTAAAGCACGCACTCCCATTTTTCGATACCGAACATGAGCGAGCCATACTTGATGATGGCTAGCGTGACCGAAGCCATGATCAAAATGTTGAAAAACACGCCGAGATAGATGGCACGAAAGCCTCGCAGAAACGAAGCGGGCTTGCCGCCGTAACGAAGTTCGTAGAACCCCAAGTCGGTCATCACCTCACTACGACGCCATAGCTTGGCATAGATAAATACGGTGACCATGCCGGTAATTAAAAAGGCCCACCATGCCCAGTTTTTGGAAACTCCGTTTTCGCGGACCATTCCGGCAACTAGGTTGGGCGTGTCTGCCGAAAAAGTGCAGGCCACCATCGAAATGCCAAGCAACCACCAGGGCATGCCACGCCCGCCTAGAAAGAACTCGGAAGAACTCTTACCCGCAGATCGTGAAGCAAAGACGCCAATGCCGATGACAATGACGAAAAACGTAGCGATGATTCCTATGTCGATCGTCTGCAGTTGCACCGTCGATTCGGCGATGACGAAAAAGTTACTTGGCAAGTTGCATGGCAATGACAAGATAGTATCCTCCCTGATCAACGATTAATGGGCCAACCTATTCGACTCCTGAAACCTTTACCAGAGTCTAGCAGCAATAGTTTTGCTTACCTTACCCGCTAGGTTAATCGCATTCATCCCAAGAAGATACCTGAAGCCACAAAAAGGCAACGAAAAAGGCGACAAAAAAGTCCATAAAAACGGTAGCGTGTGGCGCAACAACTCTTGGCTGCACCACAACACTACCACTCTGCCCCAACCGAACTTTCCGAGGAAAGCCTTGGTGGTCTCTTTAGCGGTTTCTTCGGCGTACTCCGAGCAAACCGGTTAGCAGTAGCAACAGGCTCGACGGCTCGGGCACCGCAGCAGCAGCGGCAGACGAACTACCTGCCCCATATTGGCTTTGCCAGATCCCCAAGTCCACAGCATCGGTTGTGCCGCTCCCGTTGGCATCGCCATTGCCTCTTTGCCAGGAGAGGAAGTCAGCGCCATCGACGTCGAGAGCGCCATCAAAATCGGCGTCCTCGGCCACGACATCGAAGTTCAGCAACGATTGCTCTGGGGTCAGTGCTCCGTAGGTCAATCGCGTCATCGCCAGTTCGCCAAGGAATTCACGCGCGCTACCCGGAGGGCTACCGAACTCCTGGGTGCCGGTACCGTGATAGCAGGTCAGTGCGTTGTCAATGTTTTCCCGTAGCCTCCTGCTGCTTCACGCCGTTTCCTGCTAAAACTAGGGCATGGAACACATTCGAAACTTCTGCATTATCGCCCATATCGACCACGGCAAATCAACCCTGGCAGACCGGCTCATCCAAGCTTGCGGCGGAATTGCGCAGCGAGATCTGCATGAGCAGATGCTCGATTCGATGGACATCGAACGCGAACGCGGCATCACCATTAAGAGCAACACAATCACACTCGATTACCGCGCTCCGGATGGCAAAGACTACCTGCTGAATCTCATCGACACCCCAGGCCATGTCGATTTTTCGCATGAAGTCAGGCGTTCTCTGATGGCCTGCGAAGGTGCGTTGATCCTTGTCGATGCGTCGCAGGGAGTCGAGGCGCAGACGGTGGCCAATCTGTATTTGGCATTAGAAAACAATCTGGAGCTGCTGCCGATCATCAATAAGATCGATCTACCGTCGGCAGATATCGAGCGAGCGCAAGAAGCGATTGACGCGGAATTGGGTCTCGACCCGTTTGCAGCGATTTCGATTTCCGCAAAGAATGGCATCAATATTGATGAGGTGTTGGTCGGCATTGTCGAGAAACTGCCGCCCCCCCAAGGCGATCCCCTCGCGCCTTTGAAGGCGCTGGTGTTTGATGCTCACTTCGACAAGTTCCGTGGCGTGATATTGCAATGCCGCGTGATGGAAGGAACGCTCAAGCCGCGCGATACGATTCACTTCATGCACGCCAATCGCGACTTCAAGGTCGATGAAGTGGGCTACAACCAATTTAAGCTCAATCCCAAAAAGCAACTCAGCGCTGGCGAAGTGGGCTACATCGTCGCTGGCGTCAAGAGTGTGCAGGATATTGAAATCGGCGATACGATCACGCTGCTTGATCGGCAAGCCGACGAGCCCGTCCCTGGCTATCAGCCAGCCCGGCAGGTGGTGTTCTCGTCGATCTACCCCATGGATACCGGCGAGTATCAGGATCTCACCAAGGCTCTGGAAAAACTCGCGATTAACGACGCGGCTCTCACTTTCGAGAAAGACAGTTCGGCGGCGCTAGGTTTTGGATTCCGCTGCGGGTTTCTTGGCCTGCTGCACCTCGACGTCATTCAGGAACGCTTGCAGCGAGAGTTCGATATCGGTCTGGTGATCTCCGCTCCGTCGGTGAAGTACAAGCTGACCTTGAGAGATGGTTCCGAGATAGACGTTGATAACCCTAGCTACTGGCCCGATCCGATGTCCATCGAGTCTGCCAGCGAGCCTTACATCAAGGCTTCGATTATCACTCCCGAAGAATACGTCGGCGGGGTTATGGAGCTGTGCCGCGAGCATCGCTCGGAGAGTCAGACCATGGATTACATGTCCGCCAAGCGGCTGGAAGTGACCAGCATCATGCCGCTAGGCGAAGTACTGTTCGACTTCTACGGCAAACTAAAAATGCTGACGCGTGGCTACGGATCCTTCGATTACGAGCCGATCGAGTATCGTAAAACCGACGTGGTGAAAGTCGATATCCTGGTCAACAAAGAGCCTGTTGATACGCTTTCCTATCTCGTGCACCGTGACAAGGCACGTAAACGCGCTTTGCACTACTGCGAAAAGTTGGCCAAAGAGATTCCTCGCCATCAATTCAAAATTCCCATCCAGGGCGCGATCGGCGGCGAGATTATCGCCCGCACCACAGTCGCTCCCTTCCGCAAAGACGTCACCGAAAAACTCTACGGCGGCGATGTGACGCGCAAGAAAAAGCTGCTCGAAAAGCAGAAAAAGGGCAAAGCCAAAATGAAGCAATTCGGCAGTGTAAATATCCCGCAAAAAGCCTTTGTTTCGGTGCTGCGGGCGGATGATGATTAGTCGATGGCCCGAGCGTGGAGCAAAATGATTCCCGAGATCTGAAAGCCAGTATGAATATGCAATCGAATTCTGCCAGTCCCAATTCAGACGGCCCCAATTCAGCCAACCCGAGCCCACTTGGGATCACCAGCGACTCCAAGCCCAACGTTCCTGTGTTTGCTTGCCTTGTTTACGTTCGCAAAAACGAAGACGGGACGATCGACGGAAGAGTGGCGAATCTTGCCGGCGGTGATTCTGGGGAAATCAGGGCCAGCGGCAATTCGGAGCGGGATGTGTTAAGCAAAGTGACACGAGAATTCAAGACGCGAGTTCTCAAAATACTTGAAGAGGGCCAGGAGATTCCTTGGATCGATCCCCAGCAACCGCCCTTGGAAAACGAGCAAGTGCGTTCGGTTCCTCTGCACCTTTGAACCTCCTCCTGACGATCTGAAACGCACAAAATTAAAACAATCACCGCTATGCTTACGAGAAAGAAAAACGATGGGGCAGCTTGATGACGTAGGCGAAGCCGATGGCTGGCGTTGCTGGCTTTGCGACGAACCCGTTGACCGCGACATGCCGTCCAGCGATCCTCGGAGCGCGAGTGTGGATACCCGGCTTACCAAGGCCCGTGCTAAGAAAAAGAGGAAACAAGACAAGTTAGGCCTCCTGCCACAGCGTCTGGCCCACAAGGGTTGTAACACGGGCAAGGGGGCGGTTGATCCTGTTGTGACGTGGCCCGATCATCTTATTGTCGTCGACCCAGCACCGATCATCGCGGCCGCCGAGCGACTTGAACGCAAGGGCGGACGTGAGGCGATGGCCCGATGTCCGACTCACCAAGACGCTGAAGAAACTGCCGCCTGGCTCGTTGATCGGCTGTCACGCCTGGCCCCTGGTTTAGTCGTGAACAGCCAAATTGCCTCAACGGGCGGTCAGTTCCTCGTCAGCTTGTCTACCTAGTTTTCATTGCTCACATCTCAACAAGAAGAAAACCATTGGAAATGTTCTCCGTCTATCTCCAAGCTTTTGAACAATGCAAGCCACTAGAGCGACGAGTCTTGCATGTACTCGATAGATTGCCAAAGGAAGTGCAGCAAGATTTTTTGGGCGATACTCGCTTCACGGTTTCGCTAGACAACTATGTTCCGGGCGAGGGCTCAACAGTATTCATGGCCGCTCCCGGAGGTACCGGCGTTAGCAGTCGCAGCGTGGTGCTGAAGCCACGACTCTCCGAGTGCGACGAAGCGTTTGCCCACTACGTCATCGCGCATGAATTTGCCCATGCTTACTTGCGGAATGGGCCGTGGGGTGACATTTCCAACACAGAAGACGCGGCCAATGCGTTGGCAGCGTCATGGGGATTTCCGCGTCAGGGAAATTCGTTTCCTGGGAATGTCGACCTCTAGCACTTTGACTTGGACCACATCGCCAACTGCGACAACCTCGTTGGGGTCACTCACAAACTCGTCAGACAGTTGGGAGATGTGAATGAGCGCGTCCTGGTGCACACCGATGTCAGTAAAGGCGCCAAAATGAGTGACGTTGGTAATCACTCCTTCGAGAATCATATTGGGTTTCAGGTCTTGCATGCTATTCACGCTCTCGCTGAACTTCACCACCCGAAACTCGCTGCGTGGATCGCGACCTGGCTTACCCAGTTCTGAGATAATGTCGACAATCGTCGGTAGGCCAAACTGAACGTCGACGAAATCCTCGGGCTTCAGCTTTTTGCTGAGGGTAGGATTGCCGACCAGGGCCTTGGAGTTGGTTTGCAGTTGCTTGGCCATGCGGCTGACAAGCGAATAGCTTTCTGGATGCACCGCTGAATTGTCTAACGGCTGATCGCCACCGCGAATGCGTAAAAAGCCAGCGGCCTGTTGAAATGCTTTTTTGCCGAGCTTGGCAACAGACGGCAACTGCTGGCGATTGGTGAAGCGACCGTTACAGTTGCGGTACTCGACAATATTCTCTGCTAGCCGTGGCCCAATGCCGGCAACGTACGAGAGCAAGAGGACGCTTGCCATGTTTAAGTCGACGCCGACACGGTTGACGCACGACTCAACGACCCGATCAACGCACTTGCGAAGCTTTGCTTGATTGACATCATGTTGGTACTGCCCCACACCAATCGACTTGGGGTCTGATTTAACGAGTTCGGCAAGCGGATCCTGCAAACGCCGAGCGATACTAATCGCCCCACGGACAGTGATATCTAAATCGGGGAACTCTCGAGCGGCTAGTTCACTGGCCGAATAGATCGAAGCTCCCGATTCGCTAACCATGACTTTGGTGATATCCAGTTGATGTTCTCGCAGGAGGTCTCCCACGAAGGCGTCTGTCTCTCGCGAAGCGGTGCCGTTACCGATGGCGATCAGTTCAACATCGTGTTTTTGAATGAGGGCGAGTAGGGTTTTACCAGCGGTCGCTACGTCGCTTTTAGGAGGCGTCGGGTAGATCGCCGTGTTGGCCAGAAACTTGCCAGTGCCATCGACGATCGCTACTTTGCAGCCAGTACGAAAACCGGGATCGATGCCAAGCGTGACACGCGGTCCTGCTGGCGCCGCCATTAACAGTTCCCGTAGGTTCTTACCAAAGACTTCGATGGCCTGTTCGTCGGCCTCTTCTTTCAAGGTTTGTAGAACGGTGGCTTCGGTTGCCCGCAGAAGCAATCGCTGGTAACAATCGTCGACGGTAGCCGTGAGCTCGCTACAAAACTCGAATTGACGATTGTGAACCAGTCGACGTCGCAGCTCGGAAAGCTCACGTGTGCCTTCCAATTGCAAGCTCACTCGCAAAACGCCCTCTGCAACGCCTCGCATCATGGCGAGCAGTCGGTGTGATGGGATTTTCCGTACAGCCTCTTGGTGGTCGAAATACAATTCAAATTTTTCGGCCTCTGCCTTCTTGCCTCGCTTGACCTTCGAGACAATCTTGCCATAGGCCCTGGCTTGCTCGACCAGCCAATCGCGGGTTTCGGCGTTTTCTGACCACTGTTCGGCAATGATGTCCAAGGCGCCCCGTAGCGCAGTTTGGGTGTCGGGAACCTCCTTGGCTGGATCGACGTAGGGCTGAAGCGTTGCTTGTTTCGACTGCTGGAGTTTTTCTTGCTTGAGTAGCAAGTCGGCCAGTGGTTGGAGCCCTTGCTCTCTCGCGACGGTAGCACGCGTGCGCCGCTTTGGTTTGTAAGGCAGGTAAATGGCTTCGAGTGTTCGTAGGTCGCCGCAGCTCTGGATTTGACTGCGCAGTGAGTCAGTTAGTAATCCTTGCTCGTTGATGGTTTTCAGCACGGTCGTTTTGCGAGCGTTCAAAATTTTGCTGCGTTCGAGGGCATCTTCGATCGCCCGGAGGGCAATTTCGTCGAGGCCTTGGGTCGCTTCTTTCCGATAGCGGGCAATAAACGGGATGGTGTTTCCAGTGTCCAAGAGTTCGACTGCGGCAAGTACCTGGCGAAGCGGCAGGGCTAGCTCTGCCGCAATGCTCTGCGGAATGTCTGTAGTTTCTGAATTGGATGTGGTTTTGGTTGGCATGGCTGCATTTTTACTCAGTTTCGCCATGAATGGTAGGTCCCTAGTTCTGCGTCTCGATTTCTTTACCCCCAGACCCAATCCCAACGTTTCGTATCGGCGAAGTCTGGTGCTGGTGACAAATAGGCCATCGTAAGCGACAATTGCAGGCATACGTTGTATCCCAGAACTTCCAAGCAGCGAATAACCACGGAGGCACGGAGGACTCGGAGAAGCAAAAGCGGATCGGAAGAGTACGGAATATTCGATTTCTCGAAGACTTCTCTCCGTGTACTCCGTACCTCCGTGGTTGTTTTTTTGCTTGTCTTTTTCGCAATTTCAGTTCTGGGATAGGTTCTAAGCGGATACGAATTCCACTGACGCTCAGCGTTATTCGGCTACGACAAGTGTTTTTTACTTATGATGCGAAATGATCGATAAATTACAGCTAACAATTGAGAGCCGTTTTGAAGGTTGCTTGCTCGGCCTAGCGGTTGGGGATGCGCTGGGAGCACCCTTTGAAGGTAAGCCGGCCGATGACATAGCTCAACAATACCGAAACGCCCAAGATTTAATCGAGAATCCGCCGCCTGGCGAGCTGTGCTACACCGACGACACACAAATGGCAATCGGTGTTGCTGAAACTCTAGTGAAGTGCGGCAGAATTAATGAAAGGGAGCTATGCAAACGATTTGTTGCCAACTATTTGCCACAGCGGGGCTACGGGGCTGGGGCAAAGGTCGTTTTGGAAGCAATGGTGGATGAGCGTGATCACAAGGCTCTTGCTGCGAATCATTTTCCTGGCGGCTCTTTTGGAAATGGCGCTGCAATGCGTGTCGCGCCGGTTGGCCTAATGTTTAGGCACAATCAAAAGCAGCTTTGGAAAGAGGCAAGACTGTCAGCCTTGCCTACTCACGTGCACCCCCTGGGGATAGAAGGGGCTCAGGTCCTTGCTTTGGCTGTGGGGATTGCGTCAACGACTGAAACATTCGATCGGGATGAGTTCTTCACGAATCTGTCAGAGAAGTGCAATTCGCTAGAATATAGCGGCCCACTGCGCAGAGCTGCGCAATTGTCTGACGTCCGGAATCTGGCTCTCTTTGGCAATGGCATTGAAGCAACATCCTCAGTCGTAACCGCTATAGCTGCTTTTGGGCTGTCACCCTACTCCTATGAAGAGACGATTGGTAACGCGATTCTCTTGGGTGGAGATACCGACACGATAGCGGCCATGGCTGGGGCCATCAGCGGAGCTTACTTAGGACACGCAGCGATCCCTAACCACTTACTAGAGAACCTAGAGGATCGAGAACAAGGCAAAACGTATCTAGAAATACTAGCAAGCAAGCTTTGTGCAGCTCACGAGAAAAAAACGAAGACTGGCCAATAGAATCGCAATGCGCAGTAAAGGAACATGGACTAAAAGTGACTTGCCCCCACGGTAGGTACCAGAACTGCTAGCGGAACACGTGTGTGCGACCTGCACTAAGAGAGCCCTCGATACTTATCACCTCGAGATCGACGTGCGCTGCCTCGCTTCTTCTATCCCGAACCAGCCGAAGAGTACGAGTAAGACTACAGCACTCATTATGCTCCACCAGGTGTTTTGCTCATGCAGATGAGAAATGCCACTTGCATGACCCTCAACGAGAAATCCAAACAACCATCCAGCGCCGATGCTTCCGACGATCACGGTGGTTAAGTAGATGGCAAGCGCCCGACGGCCGAGCATTCGATAGACAGCGCCGATCGTAGCGACGTTTGTTGCGGGGCCAGCCATCAAGAAGACCAGAGCAGCGCCAACTGGCAAACCGCTGGCAACCAGTGCGGCAGCAATCGGAACCGAGGCTGTCGCACAGATGTAGAGCGGCACGGCGATCGCAAGCGTTACGAACATCGCCGGCAAGTCACCGTAGGCCGCGAAGCCAGAGAGGCCGCCTGCCGGCATGAAAGTTTCAATCGCAGCCGAGACGACCGCGCCGACTAACAACCATCGCCAAACGGAATGGAGTAGTTCGAGACTGTGTTGAATAAGGGCCTTCCAGCGAGGGCCTGACGTCACTTTTGAGGCTTCTTCTTGGCTCAAAACAGGCAGCGAAGGAAGTTTTTGACGGTCGACCCACCAGCCACCCAAAAGGCCTGTTATGGCGGCGCTTGCAACCTTAAACAGGGCAAACGGCCAGCCCAAAAACGACGCACTCACCAGCACCGAATCGACGCCCGTCTGTGGCGTGCTAATCAAAAAGGCAACGGTTGCCCCATTGCTCGCACCGCCTTGCTTTAAGCCCAATCCGACAGGAATCACCGCACAGGAGCAAAGCGGCAAAGGGACACCCAGTCCAACTGCTTTCAAGATTCCCCAAGGCCCTGAAAATTGTCGCTTAAGAAAACGACGAGGCAAGACCACATGCAGTCCGCCGGCAATCAAAGCTCCCAGCAGAAGCCACGGTGCCAGGGCAAGCATCACCTGCCAAAATGATTGGATGAATGAGGTCATAGCCTCTCCCCTCTACGTGACCCAAGCGACTAGAGTGAAAGAAAAGAATCGTCAGACCGAAGAGTCCGCTTCTTCGGAAGGGTAGGGGGCTTCCTCCCCATTGATGAGGCTTATCGCGTTGTGGGCAGCCCGTTGTTCCGACTCTTTTTTGCTTTTCCCCCAGGCAGGCGGAAAGCGTTCCTGCGAGACTTGCGCCGAAATCTTAAAACACTTGCTGTGGTCCGGACCTTTTTCATCAAGAAGCAGGTAAATCGGCGTGACGCTGTGTTCACGCTGGGCATACTGTTGTAGCTGCGATTTGTAGTTGCTGCCGAACTCTCCCGACACCGTCTGCTCGATCTCTTTGTCCACGCATCGAAGAATGAAATCGCGAGCTGGCTCCATACCGCCGTCAAGATAAATCGCAGCGATCACCGATTCCAAAGCCGCCGCGATCACCGAACGCGGGATCTCCGGATCGGCGGCCATCCCTTTGCCCAGGACCAGGTACTCATGGATTCCAAGGGTTTCACTAATTCGAGCACACGTATCACGGCTCACCACGACCGACTTGACCTTGGTCATTTCGCCTTCGAGATACTCGGGGTACTGCGCGTAAAGTTGCTCGCAAACGACCATGCCCAGGATCGCGTCGCCAAGAAACTCCATCCGTTCGTTGGAAGCCAAACGGTGCGAAACGCCCGAGGCATGCTTGAGAGCGTCGGCCAAAAACGCTAAGTTTTGAAACTTGTAGCCTACTTTTTCTTGGCACGCTTCGAGGTCGGTTTCTGCAGCTTTGGCAGTTTCATGGATTTGAGGGTCGTTCATTGCACGCTATCAAGCTGCCTATTCCCAGGCGAGAAGACATTCCGGAAAAAAATAAAAAACCCGTAAAAGCTTGCCCCATAAGCCTTTCCGCATCTTATGATAGGCTAATCTTGGGTTGCAAGATTGTCAACGCAAAGATTGCTTTCTAGCCCTTACTAAGCGACAAGCCACTGGTCACTTCGGAACGATGATTCGATGATTAATACGCTCTATCTCCCCGAACTCCGCGAGATGCTTGTCGCCCAAGATCTCGAAGGCCTTCAAGAATTCTGCACAGCGTTGCATCCGGGGCGAACTGCAGAGTTTATGGAAGGGCTGACCGCTGCCGAAACCTGGGCCGTACTGCTGGCAACCGAGGAGTCGACTCGAACCGAAATCTTCGGATTCCTGCCCGAAGAGGTACAAACCGAGATCGTCGAAGTCAGCGATCCGCAGCAGATCAGCGAATTGATCGCCCAGATGCCGCCCGATGATCGAGTCGACTTGCTCAATCGGGTCGATCCGGCTGTGGTCGAAGTTACGTTGCCACTGGTGCCAATCGAAGAACGCCGCGACATCCTACGCCTGCGTGCGTATCCCGAAGGCACAGCCGGTTCAGTGATGACGACCGAAGTGGCCAAGCTGCCCGAGACGCTCACCGTCCGCGCGGCTTTGGAAGAGCTGGGGCGCCAAGCCGAAGATCTAGAAACCATCTACTACATTTACCTTGTCGATTCAGAAAACCACTTACGCGGAGTCGTCGGTGCTCGACAATTAGTCATGCACCTCGGCAAACCCGAGACGCGTCTGGCCGACTTGATGGAACGCAACTTGGTCACCGTCGAGGCGACCGACGACCAAGAGGATGTTGCCGTCAAAGTCGCCGACTTCGATTTCCTGGCCATCCCCGTCGTCGACGACGAGCAACACCTGGTCGGCATTATCACACACGACGACGTGATGGACGTCTTTCGCGAAGAAGCCGAAGAGGACGCCTACCGTGCCGCGGCAGTCGAGCCGCTGCAAGACAGCTATCTGCAAACCTCGCTCCTGTCGCTCGCCTGGAAACGGGGCGTTTGGCTTTGCATCCTGTTCGCTGCGGCTCTGTTGACGGCGTTTGCGCTGAAGTCCTACGAAG
Source organism: Bythopirellula sp. (assembly GCA_965224625.1). Taxonomy (GTDB): domain Bacteria; phylum Planctomycetota; class Planctomycetia; order Pirellulales; family Lacipirellulaceae; genus Bythopirellula. The sequence continues at coordinate 1,463,763 of CBDCZS010000001.1, read as the reverse complement.
AGGTCATCGACAAGGTGACTTGGCTCGTCTTTTTCATCCCGTTGATTATGTCGAGTGGCGGCAACTCGGGCGGACAATCGGCCACACTCGTCATTCGTGCCCTCTCGAACAAAGACATCACGCTCGACGACACACGCATCATCATTCGCCGCGAGCTTATCATGGGTTTAATGCTCGGCGGCGTGCTCGCCCTGTTAGGCTACCTCGTAGGCTTGTGGCTGATCGACGCAACACCTTACGAAATTCTGGTCATCCCGATCACCCTGCTGGTGGTCGTCGTCTTCGGCTCCCTCTGCGGCGCAGGCCTTCCGCTTCTCTTCCGCCGGCTAGGCGTCGACGAAGCCCTGATGAGCACCCCGTTTGTTACCGTACTGATCGACATCGGCGGCGTGCTAATCTACATGACCGTAGCACTACAGATGATAGCCAAGCTGCAAAACCTGGGGGGGTAGGCAAGCCGCCTAAGACTGAGGAAACCGGAGCGTTATCACACCCCGCCAATTTTCATTTTGACACCCACGCACCGATTGTGGATAATAGTAGTATGCAAATCAACATCCCTGACAACGCCGCCAGTCTGTTACAAGAAAAAGCTGCACAAGCAGGATTTCCAAACGTCGAGCAGTATGTGCTGGCGTTGGTGTTACCGCAGCACCAAACTCAAACATCCAACGGTCATCGCTCCTTTTATGAAGCGGCTGTTGCGACTGGCTTTATCGGTGGTGGCTCTGATTACCCGATCGACTTGTCAACGAATCCAGAGCATCTGAAAGGCTTTGGAGAATGAATCGACGTGTGCTGGTTGATACTGGGCCGCTAGTAGCCATGCGGAACAAGCGAGACCAGCATCGTGCTCGTGTCCACGAGCTTGCAGCCACCGTTCCCGGACAACTCTTCACGTGCTGGCCTGTTTTGACCGAAGCGGCCTATCTGCTTCGAGAACATCCAGAAGAAATAGCCATTCTACTCGATGGATTTCGCTCTGGTATTCTTGCCTTGCTCACTCTCGACGAAAACGACATCTCTGCGATTGCCAGCATTATTGCAAAGTATGCCGATCAATCGATTTCGTTGACCGATGCCAGCCTGATGCACCTAGCTGAACGAGAAGGTATCTCAGAGGTCTTTACCGTAGACGCCAAAGACTTTTCTGTTTTTCGTACCGCCTCTGGCCAATCGCTTTCCGTGATTTGCTGATGGATGGCAAAAGAATGCGCAAGCTAGTGGGCGTTGCCTTACTTCGAGCTTTTCACTTCCCGTTCTCATACATCAAGCAGCGGTTGCCCGACGTACATCTGCAAAACTTGGCTTTGCACTTTGATCGCCCGGATGAGAATCCAGATTTGGTCGCGGGTGAATTTCTCGGGGTCCGAGTTGGCCAAGGCTTCAAGCTCTTGCGTCATCGCCGCGTGTTGGTCGGTGGCGGCCTGAAGCTTCAGCCCCGTTTCTTGCCAGGCGGTCTGCAATCGGTCTCGATCGCCAAGCTCCCCAAGCTGTTCCGATTGATTCGACAGCAGCAAGCAGAGCCTCGCGACGTCTTGGACCGACGCCTGGGGTTGTAGTTCTTGGATTCGCCCGGCAAGCTCTTGGCAGTTCATAACGGTGTCCTTCTCGAAGAGAATTATCCAAAGATGTCAGGTGCGTGAAGAGAGGAGCTTTTCGCAGTGCAGAGGAGACTTGTAAAAAATTTGGTTTCGCTAAAGCCTAGCTCACGAATTGCCGACGGGGCCAAATTCGTCTGTTTTACGGCAGTTCCTTCTCTCCCCCAGCAAGGAAATGGGACTTTCAGAAGAAGCCTGCGAACCTTACAACTAATGGGGAGTCTACATGTTGATAAAACGCATCACGAAAGGTGAACTATGCCAACCCTGGGGGTGAACATTGACCACGTCGCCACAGTACGACAAGCCCGTATGGCCAACGAGCCGAATCCCGTTTGGGCGGCGACGCTCGCCGAATTGGGCGGAGCCGATGGCATCGTCATCCACTTGCGAGAAGATCGCCGACATATCCAAGAACGCGACGTCCGACTCCTGATGGAAACGGTCGCCGTGCCGATCAACCTAGAAATGGCCTGCGTCGACGAAGTCTTGGCCATTGCCGTCGAGGTTCGTCCGCAAGAGGCAATGCTCGTGCCCGAACGCCGCGAAGAGGTCACCACCGAAGGAGGTCTTGACGTGCTGGGGGCACGAAAAAAAGTTGCGAGTGCGATCGACCAAATGAAACAAGCTGGAATCCTGGTGAGCCTTTTTCTCGACCCCGATCCGGCCCAAATCGAAACAGGCATCGCCTTGGGGGCCGACACGATCGAACTGCACACCGGGGCCTACGCCAACGCCACTTTGGCCCGTGGCAACGGCCAAAAGGAACTCGAAGCCCTCCAAGCCGCCAGCCGCCAAATCCGCGAGGCGGGACTCGCCCTTCACGCAGGCCACGGCCTCACCTACCGAAACGTCAAACCGGTCGCCGCAATTGAGGGCATGGAAATGCTCAATATCGGCCACACCATCATTTCACGGGCAATTATGGTCGGCATGGAACGGGCAGTGCGGGACATGAAGCGGCTGATAGGCGTTGGTCGCTAGTAAAAGGCTGAAAAATAGCCGGCGAGCTACGCCTCGCCGACGTCGTCGATAAGTCTATTTACCACGTCGGCGAGGCGTAGCTCGGCGGCTACCCATTGCGTCGAAAACCGACTATCATACGTACCTACACAATCAATCACACAAGGGAATGACAAGCATGTCTACCAAGGGAGAACAATTCGCCGGCCTCTCGGTTGCTTTGACGACGCCGCTCAAGAATGGCGAGGTCGATTACGTGCTGTTTGCCGAGCAAATTGAATTTCAGATCGACGCAGGCACCAATTGCCTTTGCCCGGTCGGCACCACGGGCGAGTCGCCGACGCTTTCTCATGCCGAGCACGAACGGGTCATCGCCTTTGTTTGCGAAACCGCCAATGGCCGCATTAAGGTCATGCCGGGCACAGGATCGAATAGCACAGCCGAAGCGCTGCGGCTCACCAAGTTTGCCGAAAAAGCTGGGGCCGACGCGGCGCTACAAGTCGCGCCCTACTACAACAAGCCAACTCAGCAAGGTTTTTACGAGCATTACAAATGCTTGGCCGAAGAGACCGGCCTGCCGCAGTGCATCTACAACATCCCTGGCCGCACGGGCAAGAACATCGAGCCGGAAACGATCATCCGTCTGGCCGAGCTAGAAAACATCGACATCGTCAAAGAGGCGACCGGCTCGCTCGATCAAGCCTCGGCGATTCTTTCGTCAACAAATCTCACCGTGCTAAGCGGCGACGACAGCCTCACACTGCCGTTGTTAGCCGTCGGCGCACACGGGGTTGTCTCGGTTGCCGGAAACATTGTCCCCGAAGACATGCTTGCCTTGCTGCGTGCTTTTGATGCCGGCAACATGGCAGAAGCCCAGCGCTGGCACCACAAGCTCTTTCCGCTCTGCCGCGACATGCTCGGCCTAGCCACCAACCCGATCCCCGTCAAAGCCGCGATGAAAATCCTCGGCCGCGACACGGGCGAGCTACGTCTGCCAATGACCCCGCTTACCGAAAGCGAAGAAGCGTCGCTAGCACAAACGCTAGCCGACTACGGTTTGCGACAGCACGCAACGGCTTAGCCAGGATTAGCCGCGAACGCGGTGGCAGCACATAGCCTCCAGCGTCAGCTGGGGGGAAAATCTTCGCCGCTGGTTATGTACACGTAGCCCCACGGTTGTTCGGAGCAGCAATCGCAATCTCACTGTCAGCGAACTCAGGAGATTTCAAAAGCGTGTCGCGCCAATGGTCTGCGCTAGAAACGTCGGACGTAAACGCAAAAATCGTTGGCCCCCACGACGATTGCCCGACGCCTTGCAAGCCAAGCGATCGCAGATTTTTGATGCCATCGGCTATTTTAGAAGAGGCGTAGGAGCCGCCTTGTACGCTGGCAAAACAACTGCCGGCAAGGTGGCCGTACTGGTGAAGCGACTCGCTGAATTTTCCAAAATCGGCTTGCTCAACAGCAGGCAAGATATTTTCTTCGGCCAGACGTTGTAGCTTTTCGGTCACTTCGGGTGGCACCGGCGGGAGCTGGGCAAACGCGTCGAGTTCGGCAGAGCCGTGAAGGCCGACGTCCTCGGACGGCGCAATCAAAAGCACTCGCCAAGCTGCGGGGACCTCTAAACGACGAGTTAATTTTCCCAAAGATTCGTTCGACGTACGGCCAGTTTCCCAAAGCAGTCCGCCATGCAAAAATCCGTGGCTGCCAATGGCGCTGCGCTGGCCACGTCCAACGGCATTGGAAAGATCGCCGATGTCGATTGCTTGCCGGTTGCCAAAATAAGCGACGCCACGGGCAACGGCCAGGGCGAGTTGCGTACCACTACCCAAGCCGGCATGAGCTGGCGGCGTTTTTCGGATGTGGATGGAAAGCGGGGACAGCTCGTCCCAAGTGCGAGAGGCTTGCTGAGCGAAAGCCAAAGCACGGTCGGCGTTAGGGCCGGTCGCTTGCCAGGTCTCGGCCCGTTGCATCTCAACAACCGTCGCCGGCTGGTCGAGCATCATCCCAAGCCCGCCATAGCTGAGGCCCTCTTCTTCTGCAAAACGTAATAAGCCAAAGTGAAGACGGCAAGGAGCAGTGATGGTTATTGTGCGGCTCAAGGAGTCGTACCCTGCTGCGCGAGTGCAAGGTCGATTTCTTGACGAAGAAATTCAAACGCCTTTTGTTCTGTGATGCTGGCTGTCTTTTTGATCGGCGATTCTAATCGCTCCAGCTCTGCCAAAATCTCGGCCGTAGGCAATAGATGAACGCGCGTAGCAAGGATGGCCGCTTCGAGAACGGCGTGCATAGCACGGTTGAAACCAAAAAAATCGCGGTTACGGCCTTGGTCGACGGCGTGGGCGGTGATCTCCGTACGCTCTTGCGAATCGTCAATCGCGTCGATCTGAAATTGGTACCAACGGCAAGCGTCGGTAAGCACCAAACCATCTAAAGTGGGCAGAGGCGAAGGCTGGCCAAGGGCCGCTTGTGCAAAAAGCATCACATCGTCGGTGACCTGAAAAACACCTTGCCCGGTTCGCTTTAAGTTCTGATAGGTGGTCGACGTGCGGTAGGGGCGAAAGACAAACTGGGTGACCGACGCATCGACGATCGGCCCCATCGGCGAGATATTGACGCTACCGTCTTCGTTATACGTAGTGACAATCCCCTCAAGAATGCGTCCGTCGGCACCAAGTTGTGGTAGAGGAGCATTCAAAAGGTAACCGGTTGTTCGGGCAGTTGCGGGTGGAGCAGGGCAGGGCGGCGTAGTTCAGTGGCGGCAAGCTGTTTGTCGACCGACAAAACGGGCAAACCGGCCAGTTGCAGAAAATTTCTCAGTAACTCAAATCCGCACTCGGTGAGGATGGCTTCGGGGTGAAATTGCAAACCGAAAACAGGCTGCGTGCGGTGACGCAAGGCCATGATCGTGCCATCGGCGCAGGTGGCCAGGGTTTGTAGCTCCCCAGGCATCGACGCAGGGTCGACGACCAGCGAATGGTAGCGACAAACGGTAAACTTCGGCGGGATGCCCCGAAATAACTCGCTCTCATCATGCTCGACACCCGAGGTTCGACCATGCATCGGCGTAGATGCTTGAACAATTTTTGCTCCCAACGCAGCGGCAATCGTTTGATGGCCTAGACAAATACCGAGAATCGGAAGTTGCGTATGCAGCTCACGCACAATCTCGAGTGTGCAGCCCGCTTCGTCCGGTGTGCAAGGGCCGGGAGAAAGAACAATCGCCTGCGGGTTGAGTCGATGGACCGCGGCAACATCAATCGCGTCATTCCGCACAACTTCTACCGACTGTCCAAGCCGGCGCAAATAGCGGGCCAGATTATGAGCAAAGCTATCGTAATTATCGATCAATAAAATCATGGAGTTTTGAGTCGCGAGTTACTACGAATCCAAAGCTTGCAACATGCCACGCGCCTTATGCCACGTCTCTCGATATTCGTCCTCGGGCGTCGATTGCGATACGATACCACCCCCGACCGGCATTTGCCACCAGCCACGTCCGGCGGTCACCGTCCGGATAAGGATATTGCTGTCCATTTGACCGTCGAAGCCGATATAACCAAGTGAGCCGCAGTAGGCTCCACGAGCGGTCGGCTCCAACTCCGCAATAATTTCCATCGCACGTATTTTAGGAGCGCCGGTGATGGACCCTCCAGGAAAACATGCCCGTAGAAGGTCGAATGGACTGGCCGAGGGTTGTAGGGTTCCTCGGACAATCGAGACGAGATGCTTGACGTAAGCAAAAGTTTCGATCTCACAGAGCTGGGCAACATGCACGCTTTCGGGGGTGCAGACACGCGAGAGATCGTTGCGTAAGAGGTCGACAATCATCACATTCTCGGCGCGATCTTTTTCGCTCAGTTGCAGCTCGTCGCCTGCAAAAAGATCGGCCTCGGGTCGCCCCGAACGACCCCGCGTCCCTTTGATTGGGCGAGTTTCGACTTCTCCATTGCGGAGCGTCAAAAAACATTCGGGCGAGGTACTACAGATTTGCCAGTCGCCCAAATCAAAATACCCAGCGTAGGGGGCTGGGTTATTCTTGCGAAGTTTCAAATACAAATCAATCGAGCTGCAACGAGCGGGGCAGAGCAAGCGCTGGGCCAAATTCACCTGAAAAATGTCGCCGGCGTAAATGTACTCGATGGCTTGCTCGATCATCTGTCGGTAGCCGTCGGCAGAGAGGTTGCTAGTGACTGCGCCCAAGCCAACATCAAACTGGGGGGCAAGTTCCGCTAGCGCCGTTGCGGTGGAATCATCGGCTGTGAAGTCGCAAACACTAGGCGTCGGTTCGTCGCTCAACCATTGCTCTGCTTGCTTAAGGCGATACTGGGCACGCTCGCGGCGCGCTTGTGGCTCGGTTTCCGGAAAACCTTGCGAAACGATCCAAGCCTGGTTCGTCTTGTGGTCAAACGCGAGCACCACATCATAGAACCCAACAGCTAGCAGCGGAGTCGGCAGGTCGTTGATCTTCGCAGCGGGAATGTTTTCGAGGGTTCTCGCCAATTCGTAACCAAACAGACCAGCGACTCCTCCTTGAAACGGCGGCAACGTCGGGTCGGCTTGTGTCCCAAAAGGTTTCCAAGCTTCTTCCAGCGCAAATAGGTCCTCGCTCTCCGAAAACCAGGAAAAGGGGTCGGCGGCGACGAACGAATAGCGAGCAAGCGGGTCGTCGCGGCTTGCACTATCAAAAAAAAGTGCGTGCGGAAGATGAGCCAAGCGTTGAAATGCTTCGACTGCCGTCAATTCATCAGGCAGTCGCACGGCGAGCGGCAGATCGGAACGGTGAGAGGATGCAGGTTTCATTTACTCTTGATCACGCACTTTCGTTTTCTTGAGCGTTTTTGTTTTCTTGAGATAGTGCCGTTCCTCAGCACGGGTGGCCAACCCCCAATCAAGAGCCTCGTCCTGCTGATAATTTTTCCCGAGTGTAAGTGCGGTAAGAGCTTTACACATTTCGTAACCCAAATAAAAGGCGTGCCCAGGGTCGAGGTTCTTGGGAAGCCCACCCTCGGGACCAGACTGGCGAAGCTGTTCCATCAAACAAAAGGGGTCGGCGTCATGCAGGTGGAGCCGGCTGCCGATCAAATGAATTTCGCCATCAGCGGTAAAAACACGATAGTTGTTATCGCGGATCTCGGCGGCGAGCTGCTCGATTTGTTCGAGGGGCATTTCGTGAACTTGCTGGTCCCGCAACATCAATAGCCCAGGCTCCAGATGCTTGGGGAGCACCCGATTGTTGACCGCGTGGAACATCAGGCGACGCGCCAAGTCACATTCGCGGACGCTGCTACGCGCCCAAGGGATGACTTGGGTCGTCAAAATGCTTCGGATACCCAGCTCTTGGCAGAATCCGAGTAGCAACGTGTTGATGCCAGCAGAGTCGACGTCGGTCAGCTCGGTCAGATTGCCCGTGCCCATCATGATTTCGGCATCCGGGTACCGACGCCGGACGTCCAAGTAGCGGCCTAAGCTCTGGGCAAAGCCAAAGGCGATCGGCTCAAGAATCGGGTCGATGCGAAGCGCAACGGCAGCCTGAGCAAGAAAATCGATCGTTTCGTCCAAGCCAGCCAAGGTTTTTGGATCATCCGGAATTGCAATCACCTCGACCCCCCAGTCAACGGCCGCTTCGCGATTAAAACTGTTGACGCTTAAAACCAACTCGGCACCAGCACGGACAGCAGGTTCGATTTCCAGAGGGTTGAGACTGTCGACCGACACCCGATGGCCATCGTCGCAAAGCGCACGAACAACGTCGGCTACTCCGGTCCAAGCATGACCCGGCTCGCAGCCAACATCAATCCAATCCGCACCGTCACGACGCAGCGCATCGGCTTGGCTCCGAATCTCTGCAAGCGTCAAACGAGGGCAATGGTTGATCTCAGCAATGATTTCCAAATCGAATTTGCCGTAATCGAGCGGTACCGGCTCATGCGAAAAATAAGCCGGAAGCTGGCGCAAGTCGCGCGGTCCGACGTCGACAGGAAGATGGACGGCCTCTTCTAGCGTCTGAAGGTCGCCCTCGCAGTAGCCAGGAATCAGCACACGGCTAGCGGTCTCCGGAACTTCGATATGTTTGGCAATCCAGTCGGGACTCATCAACGCTGCAACGGTGATTGGCAGCACGTCGATCGAATAGTTAAAACCGACTTCTTTGGCCAACGCCGGAACAACCGCCTCAATCGCGTGCTGCGCAAGGCGACCCGTAACAAAATGGATGTGTTCTGCGGTCAATGTTTTGACGGTAGTTAAATGGAGTAGCCGGCGAGCTACGCCTCGCCGACTTGGTAGAAACAATGTTTGAACACAGCGGCGAGACGTAGCTCGCCGGCTATTGATGTCTTTGAATTATACTGAATTTCTATTGCCGCCATTGACGTTCAAAATTTGCCCCGTGATAAACGAGGCAGCCGGAGACACAAGAAAACAGGCCGCGCGTGCGACGTCTTCGGGGGTTCCCCAACGCCGAAGCAACGATTCTCCGATCGCCCGTTCCTGCCAATACTCAGAAGCCTCTTCCCCCCAGTCGGTTTTGATCCAACCAGGCGCAACGCAATTCACACGCACCTCGGGAGCAAGCGACTGGGCCAAACTCCGAGTAAAAGCCATCACGGCACCTTTCGACGCCGCAAACATCTCGCCGCTATCCCCTTCCATGCCCGTCGCCGCTTGATCCCAGCCCATATTGAGAACAACACCCTGCCCACGTTCTTTCATCCGCGCACCAACAGCGCGAGACAATGCAATCGTCGCCTCGACATCCACCTCCCAAAGCGACGCCAGCTTTTGATCAAAAGTCTTTTCCGCAGCAGCCCCCGTAAGCACATCGACCCCGGCGTTGTTGACCCAAATGTCGAGCGGTGCCACTTGCCATGCCCGCTCAACCAATTTTTGACGCTCAGGCGGTTGGCTCAAATCGCAAAGCAACAATTCCGATTCGACTCCTTGGCTCCGAATTTGCTCGACAAGCTGCTCTGCCGCCTCTCGCCCACGGTTACCGTGAACAAAAACATTCGCACCGGCGGCGGCAAACTGAAGAGCCATCGCACGACCAATGCCGCTCGAACTTCCAGTGACGAGAGCCCACTGGCCATCAAGACATTTTTTGTCGAAAGAGGGAGAACGATTAGCCATCAATTTCCTGGTGAATTTTGCGTGAATCTATCTCTTTGGTTGTAGTCGGAGTCGCAACCAACTGCAACCACTAGAACGCTTGTCAGAAGTTGCGCACAAGCCTAGGATGGCTCCCACTTGGTCGATTTTACGCAAAAGGAAAAGGGCCTGTGACGATGGAAAATAGCTCCGAAACGACGCAGCCAGACACGACGCCGTTCTGGAAGCGATTCCCCGTGCTTTGGCTGGGAGGGCTGGCGGCCGTTTGTTTAGCTGTCTCGAATATCGACGTCGACCCTGGCGTAGCAAACAGCGTGCTCCATGCCTCCCTGATTCTAAGCGTACTGGGAACCGCCGCATGGATCTTTTTTAGCAGCCGTTGGAGTCGCCCCCTGCGCTGGATATTGGCCTTGGTGCCAACCGGACTGGTGGCGGCCTACTATCTGCAATTACTTCCGGTAGAAACCATCATCAACGGCGATGTCGGGGTCGTCGGTTGGCGGTGGCGGTGGGACGAGCCTGACGCCAAGCTAGCAATGCCTGACGAAAACCAAGAGTCCTCACTCGATTGGCAAACCGCCGCGACCGATTACCCGCGATTTCTGGGCACAGGCTATTGGGCCGAAGTCCTCGGGGTCGCTCTGCAAACCGACTGGAAGACGCACCCGCCGCGTGAACTCTGGCGCAAAAAAATCGGCGCAGGCTGGTCGGCCTTCGCAATCGTCGGCAAGTACGCAATCACGCAAGAGCAACGAGGCGAAAACGAGTTGGTCACGTGCTACGAAATAAAAACAGGAAAAATTGCTTGGACGCACGCAGACCCTGTCCGTTGGGATCCGAGCGGAGCAGGAGCCATGGGCTATGCAGGCCCCCGCGCAACGCCAACCCTCCATGAAGGCAAAGTCTTTGCCCAAGGAGCGACCGGGATACTCAATTGCCTCGATGCAAGAACCGGAAAAGTCCTTTGGTCGCACGACACGCTAAAAAAACATGGCGCAGAGAATGTGACCTGGGGAAAAGCCTGCTCGCCATTGATTGTGGACGAAAAAGTCGTCGTCAGCGTTGGCGGAACCAACAACCAATCCCTCGTCGCCTACAACCTCGATTCGGGCGAAGTCGTCTGGAAGTCAGGGAAATACCAATCGTCGTACGCCTCACCGATCGTCGCGGAGCTAGCCGGTGTGCAACAAATAGTTTCCGTCGACGAAGGTTATGTCACTGCGTGTCGAGCCCACGATGGCAAACCCCTCTGGGAGCACCCTTGGCCCAGCGATAGCGGAACCGATGCCGCCGCCTCCCAGCCGGTCCCACTACTAGGTGACCGACTCTTTTTGTCAAAGGGCTACGGCCACGGCTCAACGCTTCTGCAAGTGAGCCACGAGGAAGGCGAAGATTGGAGGCTCGAGCCTCTCTGGTCAGGCGGAGTGAGGCCGGTGATGAAAACCAAGATGGGCAACGTCGTCGTCCGCGAGGGCTACGTCTATGGAATCGACGACGTCAATCTCCAATGTATCGAACTAGAAACCGGAAAAAAACGCTGGAAAAAGCGCCGTCGGCCCAAGTTTGGACATGGACAAATCCTACTCCTCGGCGACACCCTTCTCATCCTCACCGAACTGGGCGAACTGATTCTCGTCGACCCTTCGCCCGAAAAATATCGCGAACTGGCAAGCCTACAAGTGCTCGACCCTAGCCAAATTACCTGGAACAACCCCGCGTTTTCGTCCCCCTACTTACTGGTGCGTAATGCTGAAGAAGTGGCTTGCTACGAATTGCCGTTGGTCCTGAGTGAATGAGCAGTGAATCAGCGATGAATGAGCTAAGTCCAAAACGAAAAAGCCCAGGAGCGCGAGCCCCTGGGCTAGGTTGCGAAACAGATGGGTAGCTGAACTTTCAGATCAGCAGGCCAAGCGCCGTCGCGCAAAGCCAACGACCGCCAAACCAAGGCCCATTAGCAAGGCACAGCCTGGCTCTGGAATCTGGTGAAGCTGAACGTCCAGAGCATCCAATTCGTCGTCCCAAATGTCGACGCCGAACCTTGGGTTCGGAAAAGCTAATCCCGAAGCAAATCCGCCGCCAGAGCGTACCGTGTCGAGGCCTAGCGCTTCGGCAGGGATAAAGATGCCAACGTCCCAATCGCCTTCCATGCCGTCTTGGACCAAAACGCCATCGATGGGATCGAAAACAGGAATGAGGATGTCGCCTTCAGTAATGGCCAGCCCTGAACCCAAAGCGTCGATTGTGCCACCAGGAGCAAGCAGCAAGGCTGAATTCCGCCGGAGCGAGAACAACAGCATATCGCTACCGCTCATCCAACTGTAGGGGCCCATCGTCGGCTCATAAATGCCAGTCCCGTTTTCCCATAACACAAGTGCGTCAAGGTCGTCAGCATCGATTGTATTCGGCGTGCCGAGTGGTACCCCCTCGCTAAGACCCAACATACGGGCGTCGGCATACAATGCTGCTGGGCTAAAGCCTATGCCGCTGACTAAAACGTCACCACCCACAAAACCTTGAGCCACTGCCGTGCCGGTGTTCGCTGGAAACGGTTCAAACGGTTCGCCAAAACCCGAGTCTAACGAAAAGTAAACGAAGTCGCCCGGGGGTGTGTCGAGGTCCCACGCATCCAGGTTGTCACCCACATCCGGCAAGCCGCTGCCGCCGAACGTTGGAGGATTCGGTTCGACCAGATTCAGCCCGGGGCCGCCCAGAAAGGGAGTGGCTCCGCCGTTGCCATCGAACAGACCGGTGTTGAAACCAAACGGAGTACCTAAGAGTGGCCCAGGTGGGGTAAGTGAACCAAAAATATCGGCAGATGCTTCCATCGCTCCGCCCGCCCCTTCAGTGGTCACCGAGGGACCAGGCACGCCAGGCAATCCAAACGCAAATTCATCGACAGAAAAGGTCCAGGCATGTGCGAACTGCTGGCCGGGTTGAAGAGGCGGTTCCGAACCATAGGAAAGGGCGTCTACCTCGTAGCCTCCGTGAATGCCGACCCCCAACGGAGCGAGGCCCAGGCCACCAATGGCGGGGATGATGACTGCTGGTGGAGCAACGACGCCTGGAACCACCGGCCCCAGAATGTCGCCATCAGAAACGGCACCTGCACCGGGCGCGGCCGTCGGCCCTTGAAAATCGATCGAATAGGTTGGCTGCGCATGCGCGATGCCAGCAAGGCACCACGCTGTGCCCAATATCGCCACGAATAGTACAAGCAAACTTGGCCTGCTTTGCATAGAACTCTCCATTTCTCCCATGACGGGAAATTAAATAACAGCGCAGATACAGCGCACATTGCATACCTGCGAAAAGAAAACGGCAAACGCAAACTCTGCCCACGTGTGCCGCAACGAAAAAGCCAAGTCTCTGTTCTGCACAGTTGCGCTCCCCGACGCAAAAAGACCAAAGCAACGCTATTCAGAAATGTCGGTGGCTTACCACAATACTAGGGTAGCTAACCGCTTGCGGATTGCCGCAGACTGCATTCTTTCTCCGCCGGTTAATGGTGTCAATAATTTGGCACCAAATATCCAAAAAAAAGACTCTGACGGGTTATCAGAAACTAACCCATTGGCGGGGGAGCCATCGACCTAGCTAGGTAAGTTTTCGAGCAGCCAGTCTTCGAGAATCACGTGCTTGACGTGCGGCGCCCGTAATAGAGTGGCGCGAGCAGGCAAAAGAGCAGCAAGCCACGGACGACGCGCCAAACCCGAGACGGCGCGCATACCGAGACTTCCCAGCGACCCGCCCGAAGTTTGCTGACGTACATTGTCGCTCAATCGCTTGAACGTAGCCGGGATCACATTCGGCTCCGGACCGACATGAATAATCGTCTCCACGCCCCGATCAAGCGTTTCGTCGACGACATCCCAAAGCCGCTGAGGGTGATCGATCCACTTGCGCAGAATCTCGCGTGCCGAGTGGTCGTCGTAACTCATCTTGCCCGTCGCAAGTGACAGCACCGGCGGCACCGGCGGAGAAAATCCGCCAGCAATGGCTTCCATCATGACCGAAGCGCGGTCGGTGATGTTTTTTTGTCGAACGAGCGGCGTATGAAGCGGCGGCCAGTGGTTGTTCTTGATGCGCAGATGAGCTTTGGTCGGCAGCAGGTCGTGCATCACGGCCTTGAATCGTTTGACCGTTTCTTTCTGCCCTATCAGCAAGTACGTATTGGGAGAAAGGATTGCCGAAATGCCAATCGCCCCTTCGCCTTCACTAGTGATTTGCAGGCAAAGACGCTCGACATCCATTTCGTCAATCGTTGGTCCACGCGAAAAAAGCACCCCCATCGTGGTGTCGTTGGCCAGTTCCAAGGAGTCGGCAGCCATCGCCAGCGGAACTCGAATCATCTGATCCACTGGAAAAATACCGCTGAAGCTCAACGCGGTCAATTCTCCTAAGCTATAGCCAAAGGCAAGCTGCACTCGCGAAGTTTCTACTTCGTGAATTTCTGCGAGGAGACGCATCTGAGCGACTTCGACCGCAACCACCAAGGCGACCGACTCGTCGTAGTGCTGGAGCCCTGGCTCGTCCCCTTCTTCGACTCTTTTCACCAGATCAACTGGGCCGACAGAAAATTCTTCGCAAATGGTGCTAAACCTCTGCAGCTCTTCATCCACAATCTCTCGATAAACGGGCTGAGCAAGTAGTTCGGCCGTGCGCCCGAGATTCGTGACGTTGTAACCACGGAATGCAATGGCCGTGGAGGTAATATCAGAGGCAATCTCTGTAGAAACGCGCGCAGCCATCGAACGTCCTGAAGCACTAGGAGAAGGGGGAGGAAGCTATCGTTTGGTATCGGATCAAAGAGAGAGCGCGGCGTAGTCTCCCTAGCGTTATACAGCTACAGCCAGTCCTACGGATTATGACAATTGTACGCTCAAACGGCCAATCTTTCTGCCAAACGCCCGCTTCTGATTTCACCAGACCACGAGGTTTCTAGTACTTTTGCCTAGTTTCTCACCAAATCACTACGTTTTGTCGCAAATTCTGAACTAGGCTTCCCTAGGAGAAGAGCGCTGCTGTGAGCAGACGTTCGACATAACTAACTTTCAATCAAGCTACTTTAAAAAGGGGCCGTTGATGCTAACCGCACGCGCAATTATGACCGAGGACGTAGTCACCATTGACCAAAATGCCTCGATTAAAGACGCCATCGAACTCTTGCTGCTACAACGAATCAGCGGCTTGCCCGTAACAGATCGAGAAGGACAACTACTCGGCATCGTGACCGAATTTGCCCTTTTGGCGATCGCCTACGACGACAAAGTGCAGGGCGACACGGTCGGCCAACACATGACGACCGAACTGTTTACTGTGGGGCCAAATGACCCCATCAACAAAGTAGCCGACCTCTGCTTGCTACACCGTGTACGCCGCGTCCCAGTAGCCGAAAACGGCCGACTCCTCGGCCTCATTTCACGCCGCGATGTCCTGAAATCGCTGTACGAAGCCCAGGCTCCCGTTTGTACTGCCTAGGGAAATGTTCTCGACATGATGACAATGCCCCGAAACCATCTCTGCTCGCTTGCTTGCTTACTGTTCGCTGCGCTCAGCTTGACAAGCGATGCACACGCAACCGATTACTTTGTCCGAAAAACGGGCAATGACGGCAACCTTGGCACCTCGGCCGGGACAGCTTGGCTAACGATCGATTACGCGGTCGACAACGTCGCAGCAGGCGATACGATTTATGTCGGTGCAGGAACCTACATCGAAGAAGTCAACCCTGCGGTTGCTGGCACGGTCAGCAACCCCATCAAGTACATCGCCGATACCGATGGGGCACAAACGGGCGACGCGGGCGATGTGATCATTTCGAACTCGGCAGGCTTGCGGGCACTTTATATCTTTAGTCGAGACTACATCGAAGTCTACAACTTCAAAATTTCTGGTGGCAGCAGCCAAGTGGTTTACTGGCGAGACTCGGTCGGAGGTGTGCTCGACAATTGCGAAGTGTATAACGGGGGGGTCTACGGAGTCTATTTAAACACCAATGCAGAGCTCGTCACGCGCGATTGCAATATCCACGACAACGGGTCTGCTTCTGGTGCGGGCTTTATTGTCAACGGAAATTCAACCCTCGAGGCGACCGACTGTACAATCTCAAACAATTACCGCGGCTGCTTCGCGATAGGGGACACGGCGACTTTTCTGCGCTGCCGTTTTGAAAACAATTTGACTTATGGCATCCTTTGCCAGGGATGTACCATCACGGCCAAAAACTGTTTGATTACAGGAGGAATGAGCACTGAAGGGGTTGTAGCAAACGGAGACCCGGCCAATAACGTCACGCTACAAAACTGTACGATTGCTGATAGCAATAGCAACGGAGTCCGATGCTACGGTGGAGTTTTCACCGTAACGAACTGCGTCATTGCAAACAATGCAGGTTACGGGATCATATATTCCGGCGGCACGATGACCCACACTTACAACGTGGTTTACGGCAATACCATTGGCGACTATTTAAGTACCACACAAGACGCAACCGAGAGCATCGACGACCCGTTATTTGTCAGCAGCACCGACTACCGCGTGCGAACGCTTTCGCCAGCCATCGATACGGGCACCGATTTAACGGGCACGGTCGACGACGACATCGACGGCACGCCTCGGCCAGAGAATGGTGCTTGGGATATCGGCTGCTACGAAATGGCACCTGACGGGCACTGGAAACTTGACGAAACAAGCGGCACGACTGCCGCCGACTCAAGTAGCCGAGGATACGACGGCACCTACAACAACACCCCCACGCTTGGCGGTTCCGGAGTATTCGGAAACGCTGCAGAGTTTGACGGAGTCAACGAGCATGTCGAAGTGGCATCGACATCCTCTTTGAATAATCCGAAAGCCATCACCGTCGCCTGTTGGGCAAAGAGTGATACCGCGACGTGGAATGATTATGGAATGCTCGTCTCCAAGCGTGCTCAGTTTGTGATGAGCCCAACCCCGGGGTCGATGCTCTTAACTTGGTACGTTTTTGACGATAGTGCCGCACAACAGACACTTGCCTATAACTTAGGTGCCATCTCAGGATTCGACCTACAGGAATGGCATCACTATGTCTGTACGTACGATCCTGACCTAGGGATCCAGGCGATGTATGTCGACGGGGTGTTGATCAATTCGGTCAGCCGATCTTTTACTCTCAACAGCGATACGGGTTCGCTATTCATCGGCTTCGATGATGGACTGGCTCGTTATTTTGATGGGATGATGGATGATGTCCGGGTTTATACTTATGCACTCAATGCAATAGAAGTTGCAGCCCTTGCCGTGAGCAGCACCGAAACGCTAGTCGCCCACTGGAAGCTCGACGAAACCAGCGGCACGACCGCAGTCGATTCGTCAACGTTTGGCAACGACGGCACCTTGGTCGGTTCGCCTAGCTGGTCGACCTCAGGGGTTCGAGGTGGGGCGCTCGATTTTGAGACGTCCGATGGTGCCGACCGTGTTGATGCTGGCAACTTTGATGTAACCGGCAACGAAATCACCTTGGCGGCCTGGGTTCGGCAAGAAGACCCGCTCAATGATGGCCGAGTCATTATGAAGGCAGCAGACAATTCGGGTGGCAATGAGAGCTGGGGATTCACGATCGACGAAACGGGAGAACTCGATTTTCGTATTGTGGCTGGAGGTACCCGGGATCGTCTTTTGGCCCCCGGCGTTATCTTACCAGAGACTTGGTACCATATCGTAGGAACCTACGACGGGACCACGATGCGGCTTTATCTGGACGGCCAATTAATCGGAACTTTGGTGCATTCCGTTGGGGGAGCGATTGTCGGCAACTCGGGGCATACCGTAACCCTGGGGGATACCGTGACTGGAGGTCGCCCCTTTGATGGATTGATCGACGACGTCCATGTCTATAGTCGAAAAATCACCGATTCCGAAATCTCCGAACTCTACGGCCTGATGGGCCATTGGAAGATGGACGAAGGCGCTGGCAGCACGGCTGCTGACAGCACTCCTTTTGCCAACAACGCCACCCTTTACGGCGCAACCTGGACGACCGACTGCGCGGGTAACAGCGGCCTGGAGTTCGACGGTGTTGCCGAGACGGCCGCGACCAACGCAGATTTCGATCCACCTGAGCGTGGCGCAGTCGCGTTTTGGTTCCGTAGCGACGGGGCTCCAGCTATTTGGCAAAGCATGTGGGGAGTTGGTATTAATTTTGAAATGTGGCAAGGCGCCGACGGATTGGTCGCTTTCGACCTCTCGACCGACGGTTTTACAGGCGGGTTTATTACGACTGATCCGTTGGACATGGAGGGACGCTGGTATCACCTAATCGCCGAATACGACTCGGACGACGACAGCTATGCGATCTATATCAATGGCGAACTACACAAGAGCGGCATCTCGGCTACGGCGATGGACAAGCAGGCAGCCAATACGCTCACCTTTGGCGTGCGGACTGGCATTACTCAGTATTTTGACGGCGGGATGCGTGATTTTCGAATCTATAATCGCTCGTTGACCGCTACTGAGAAAAATAAACTGAGTGGTTTAGCCGCTTATTGGAAACTTGACGAAACCAGCGGCACTGTGGCGGTTGATTCTTCCTGCGGCGGCCATGACGGCACCTTTGCTACTGGCAGCCCCACCTGGACAACAGCGGGCAACGTCGACGGCGCGCTCGACTTCGAAATCGACGACGGCGATGACCGTGTCGATGCTGGCACTTTTAATGTCGGCGGTAGCGTACTCTCGATTTCGGCCTGGGTCCGTCCTGAAGAAGGTGCCTTCGACGGGCGTGTTGTCTTCAAGTCGACTGCCAACGACATCCCTGACCAAGATTGGGGATTGGTTATTGACGAATCACAGGAATTAGATTTTCGTATAAAAGCTGGCGGAGCTCGGGATATGTTGCAGTACAGCGGTTCAATGAGTCCGGGTAAATGGTTTTTTGTGGTGGGCACGTACGATGGTACAACCATGCGGCTCTACATCAACGGAGTGGAAGTGGCCAACATGCTCCACTCGGTAGGTGGAGCACTGGACGAGGATTCCACGGCAACCGTTACACTCGGAGATTCCCCCATAGGCGACCGAGCGTATGACGGACGTATTGACGATGCACGCATCTTCAGCCGCACGCTCTGCCCGACAGAAATCTACGGTCAGTACAAAGAGGGCCGACCACCAGGAGTCCGAATCATCAAATGGGTCGAGGTGCGGTAAAATATGTACGTTCGTCATTTCAAAATTTGCTTGTTGCTATGCCTGCTGACTGCAGTGTTCGGCATGCCACGCAATGTGCATGCAACCGATTATTTTGTTCGCAAGACGGGCAATAACGGCAACGCGGGCACTTCGGCAGGGGCGGCTTGGCTGACGATTGACTATGCGGCTGATAGTATGTCTCCAGGCGACACGGTTTACGTCGGAGCGGGGACGTATAGCGAACGTGTCACTCCGAGCCCGACGGGTACCTCCGGCAGCCCCATTCGCTATATTGCCGATACTGATGGTACTCAAACTGGCGATGCGGGTGATGTCCTTGTCACTGGCTCCTCAGGCCTCCAAACACTCGTTCTCTCAAACAAAGACTACCTAGAGTTTGACGGATTCAAGTTCAAAGGCTTCGGCGACGATGCTGTGCGAGTGTATTACGCCGATAGTATCGTGCTTGATAATTGTGAAATCTATAGTGGCACTCAAGGCATCAATGTCACTGGTGGCAATAATCTCACGGTGCGCAACTGCATCATCCGAGATAATTCGAAAGATGGAATTAACACAGCGAACGTCAACGGAATGATCGTCAAAGGATGCGAAATCTATGGAAACATTGCAGGAATCGATGTCGATTCCGGAAACGTCACGATTCGAAATTGTTTGCTCAGAGACAATTCCGACAGGGGTATTGATGTGACGGTAGGGACAGTCGTTGTTCAGAACTGTACAGTCGCTAGCAATGCGACCGACGGAATCCACTTGGGGAGTGGAACACTAACAGTCACCAACGGCATCATTGCTAACAATGGCGATGATGGCCTCGATTATGATGCAGGTACAATCACACACACCTATAACCTCGTCTATGGTAACAGCGATCTTGACCTTGAGGGGACTAGCCTATCGACAGGTGAAATTTCTGTTGACCCGCTTTTTGTCAGCAGCACCGACTACCGCGTGCGGACGCTTTCACCCGCCATCGATGCAGGCACCGATTTAACGGGCATAGTCGACGACGACATCGACGGTACGCCTCGGCCAGACAATGGTGCGTGGGACATTGGCTGCTACGAAATGGCCCCAGACGGGCACTGGAAGCTCGACGAAACAAGCGGCACGACTGCCGCCGACTCAAGTAGTCGTGGTTACGACGGCACCTACATCAATACTCCCACCCTGGGCGGCACTGGCGTATTCGGAAACGCTGCAGAATTGGATGGTGTCAACGAGCATGTCGAGGTGGCGTCGCTCTCCTCTTTGGATAATCCGAAAGCGATCACCGTTGCCTGCTGGGCGAAGAGTGGAACGGCGACATGGAGCGATTATGGGATGCTCGTCTCGAAGCGAAATCAATTTGTTATGAGTCCGACCATTGGGACGACGATGTTGACTTGGTACGTCATAGACGATGGAGGGATAGGGCAGACATTGGCTTACAATCTAGGTGCCATCCCAGGTTTCGACCTACAAGATTGGCATCACTACGCCTGCACGTACGATCCCGATCTGGCGATCCAGGCGATGTATGTCGACGGCGTGCTGATCAATTCAATTAGCCGAACTTTAACCATCAATAGCGATACAGGGTCGCTTTTCATCGGCCGCGACGATGGATGGTCGCGTTATCTTGATGGAATGATCGACGATGTTCGCGTTTATACCTACGCCCTCAATGCGGCGGAGCTTGCGGTTCTGGGTACTCCGGGCAGCACCGAAACGTTGGTCGGCCACTGGAAGCTCGACGAAACCAGCGGCACGACCGCACTCGATTCGTCAACATTTGGCAACGACGGCACCGTCAACGGCACAGCCACATGGACAAATGCGGTCCACAGCAATGGCTTGGATGTCGACTACACCGACGGCGAAGACTATGTCGAAATTCCCAACTCGTCTTCACTAGAGAATGTGCAAGAAGGAAACTACACGGTCGCCACGTGGTTCAAACCCAATTCCACACCGCCCGGAACAGGTTCGGACAACGATGCACTCTATGGCATCCTCCTTAAAGAGGGATATCAGTGCGGTCTTATCTATACGAATGCCAACGAGTTTGAATTCCATCACTGGATCACAGGTGACGTGTGGGTAGGAACGGGTACGTGGGGAACGAGCTATCCTCCTGGAAGGTTCTACCATGTTGCTGGAGTGGTTGATATTGCTGCAGGAACGGCCAAAATTTATGTCAATGGAACGTTGGTTTACACGAATAATTTCACCCCTGGTACTGCGACACGAGAATACGGGACGGCCCCTTGGCGCATTGGGATTGGCGCGCCAGCGGCTTCGATCTGGGGCATGTCAGCTGACGGTGAACTAGACGACGCGCGGATTTATAGCAAAGCATTATCCGACTCCGAAATCGCCGAACTCTACGGCCTGATGGGCCATTGGAAGTTAGACGAGACCAGCGGAACTGTGGCGACCGACAGCTCGCCCATTGGGGACAATGACGGCACCTATGTCAGCTCGCCCACTATGGGAGCGTGTGCACCGTGGGATACAGGAGTTGAACTCGACGGAACGGCCGACTATGTCTCGGTTCCTGCTAGCGACACACTTGCGATCACCGATCTCTCTTTAGCCACTTGGGTCTACTTCGAGGGGACGGTTCCAAGCGGATATCGTACCATCTTAGAACACGACCGTGGTGGCACCAATTGGTACGGGCTATGGAAAAGCAACGCTGGCGACCATTTTCACTTTCGCTGGAATATACCTAATAGTACTGGAACAGCTGATTTCCTAACCACGATTGCTCCCAATACTTGGTACCATGTCGTCGGAACCTTCGATGCCACAACCGGCGAAGCACGCATGTATCAAAATGGCGAGCTTGTGCAAACGGTCACAGGCGGAAGCGTCCCCACGCCAAATTCAGCGGCGACGAACATTGGAAGTAATTCGGTCGGAACCGAATTCATGGACGGGGTTCTCGACGACGTGCGTATTTATAATCGCGTGATTGGACAGGAAGAGATTTCCGATTTGATGGGGCTCAAAGCCTACTGGAAGCTCGACGAAACAAGCGGAACCACGGCCGTCGATTCCTCGGCCAATGGACACGACGGCACCCTCGTGGGCAGCCCCACCTGGACAACGACGGGCAACGTCGACGGCGCGCTCGACTTTGAAATCGACGACGGCGGCGATCGTGTCGACGCGGGCACGTTCAACGTCAGCGGCAGCGCATTATCCGTCTCGGCATGGATCCGTTCTGAAGAAGAAGTTCACGATGGGCGTATTCTCTTCAAATCGACGGGCAATGATTCCGCAGATCAATTTTGGGGCTTCACCATTGGCGAATCGCTAGAACCCGATTTCCGAATCAGGGCCGGAGGAACGCGGAGTATCTTGGCGTACAGTGGCGTTGTGACTCCAGGAAAGTGGTATTACCTGGCGGGCACGTACGATGGCACAACCATGCGATTCTACATCAACGGAGTGGAAGTGGCCAACATGCTCCACGCAGTAGGCGGGGCACTGGACGAGGATTCTACGGCAACCGTTGCACTCGGAGATTCCCCTATAGGCGGCCGTGCGTACGACGGACGTATTGACGATGCACGCATCTTCAACCGCGTACTTTGCCCAACAGAAATCTACGGTCAGTACAAAGAGGGCCGACCACCAGGAGTCCGAATCATCAAATGGGTCGAAGTGCGCTAAGCGGCCTACAAACGGCCGCCAGCCTTCCGGTTTTAACAGTTCTTACGGTTAAAACGAATCTCCTCTCTCTGCCTGGGCCGCTCTGGTCACCAGGAAATGTTGACTCGACGCAACAGCAAGCTACGGTTGCATGGTGAAAAATAGCGTCGCAAGACGCCACCAAGAGTAACCCTACGTTTGGTGACCTCAATTCCGGATAACAAACCAATGTCTTTACAAGATGCGACCATCCTATTGATCGAAGAAGAACCGACGCTGCGAGATATCACAGCGTTTCGGCTCGAACTATTGGGTTATCAGGTAATCACCAAACTTACGGCAGATGAAGCCAACCAAGAACTCACGGAAAAACTGCCCGATATGATCGCAGTCGGCCATGTTGCAGAAATGGAGTCGATCGACTTCCTCAACCACCTGAGCAACGACCCACGCACCAACGAATTGCCAGTCCTCTACCTCTCAGGAAGCGCAGACCTAGAAGAAGTCCAGCGAGCGTACAACGCAGGGGCCGATGAGTTTTTGGTAACCCCCTACGATCCCCTCATACTGGAAAGCAAAGTCGAAGGATTGCTTCTAGCGGCTTCAGCAGCCCAAGAAGATTAAGGCTTCAAAACACAATAGCTTCATAGCAAAATACCCCAACCCACACCAACAAAAAGTATCGAATTAAAATCATGGCTAGACTAGGCGACATCCTGGTACGACACGGCTGGATCACCGAAGGCCAGGTCCATAGCGCGCTCGCTGCGCAAGGCTCCGAACGAGGTCTGCTCGGCACGATCCTAATGCGCCGCGGCCTAATTTCGACCGACCAACTGGGCGAAGCACTTTCCGAACAATACGAAGTCCCCTTCATGGAAGTCGTGCCCGAGAGCATCAATCCCCAGGTCGTACGACTCTTGCCCGAAGATTTGGCCCGTACCTGCCAAGCCGTCCCCATCGGAATCACAGGCCGCACCTTGCAGCTAGCGATGGTCGCGCCCGATGACATGGATGTGATTTGCGAAGCAGAACTCATTACCGGTTACCAAGTCGAACCAATTGTCTCACTACAAAGTGGTATCGAATCGGCCCTCGATCGAGGATTCGACGAACGTGTGGTCGCTCGGCAAACGATCGTCGACATGAAAATGGTCGATCTCGAAACTGCGGAAGAAATGGGCGAGGAAGAACTGGACGACCAGGATTCCCTCGAAGAAGATCAGGCTCCGGTCGTTCGCCTCGTACGGGCTATCTTGATGGGTGCGATTAACGCGGGCACCAGTGATATCCACCTCGAACCACACCATCCCGAAATGCGGGTTCGTTACCGAGTGGATGGCGAGCTACAGGCGATCATGACCATCCCCAAGCACATCGAAGAATCGGTCGTCGCGCGTATTAAAGTCATGGCCGACATGGACACCACCGAAAGCCGAAGGCCTCAAGACGGGAAACTAACCATTGAGGAAGCAGGCTCGCGCGTCAATTTCCGCGTCAGCACGATCCCAACCGTTGGCGGCGAAAAGGTCGTCATGCGATTGCTCGACGAAGGCAATAAAATCTTCTCCTTAGAGCAGCTTGGACTCTGCGATCGTGATTTGAAGAAAATCCAAGGTTTGATCGACAAGCCGCACGGCATGATCGTCGTCACCGGGCCGACCGGCTCTGGAAAAAGCACGACCATGTATGCCATCTTGTCAAAGCTCAACGCGGTCAGCCGCAACATTGTTACGGTAGAAGACCCTGTCGAATATCGCATTCCTGGCATCAACCAGGTTGCAGCAGACAACGAGCATGGACTTGGCTTTGCGAACGCACTGAAATACATCATGCGGCAAGATCCCGACGTCATCATGCTCGGCGAAATCCGTGATCACGAAACCGCTTCGACTGCCGTTCAAGCAGCACTCACCGGACACTTGCTAGTCAGCACGTTGCATACCAACGACGCAGTCGGCGCAGTGGCTCGCCTGGGCGACTTAGGAATCGATAGCTTCAAGACAGGTGGTGCACTGCTCGGAGCAATTGCTCAACGTCTCTTACGATCCATTTGCCCGCATTGCAAAGAACCCGTCACTCCAAACCAACATTTCCTCAGTAAACTGGGACACGAAATCGAGATCCCAGAGGACGCCATTTTCTACGCAGGACGTGGCTGCAAAAAGTGCCTTGGCTCTGGCTACCTAGGCCGAATCCCCATTTACGAGGTTTTCGAGATCACCCCAACGATAGCTCAAGCCATCGAAAAAGGGTTGCCCTCGACCAAGCTGCGTGAAATTGCAATTAAAGAAGGCCTTGTGGAATTGGCAAATGCCGGCATGGAACAAGTCCTTGCAGGCAAAACAACAATCGAAGAAGTTTTCTACAAGGTCTCTGGCTAGAAGAAGGTGACATATGGCTCGCAGAAAACGATTGGCTGTCAGTAAAGCTGGAACTGCCGTAGCGTCCAAGGCCTCGACCCCCGGGTCGATGGATCTTGCGCAAATCTGGAAAGCTTTGACCAAGCCACGCGGCAAGGTCAAGCAAAAAGGCATGAAGCCCCATGAGATGACTTTTCTTCTCAGCAACCTCTCCACCCTGGTGAGCAACGGCGTACCGCTTCCCAAAGCAATCGCCACAATGGGCAAAGAGGAAAGCCTCTCAAAGCATCATCATGTCCTAGAGACCCTGCGACGCAAGGTCGAATCGGGCCAGACGTTTAGCAGCGCCCTGGCCAATTTCCCGGAAGTCTGCAATAAAATCACCGTCAATCAAATTCGATTAGGAGAGCGTTCGGGTACACTCGCCGACACACTCGAAAAACTTTCCAAAAATCGCAACAAGACTGCCGAACTACGCAAAGACGTTGTGAAAAAAATGGCGTACCCTACGATGCTAGTGGTCGTTGGCAGCGTGTTGATCACCTTCTTGCTGGTGTATGTCGTCCCTGTTTTTCAAGTGACCTACGAAGAAGCAGGAGTCCCGCTTCCCTACGTCACCCAATTCATGATCGCTGTTGGTGCCATCGTCAAAGGCTATGGTCTAATCGTTGCTGGACTCGTGGCCGCATTTATTGCAAGCATCAAGCACCTACGCAAAAGCGACGATTTCGCTTTTCGCATGGATCGTTTCCTGCTCCGGCTCCCGATGATTGGTAAATTATTCCGTGACATGGCCGTCCTGCAATTGATGGAAGTTTTGCAGAACCTCATGGAGGCGGGCTACACCTTGGCTGAAGCACTACGAGATACCGCCGACTCGGTTGGTAATCGTGCCGTCCGCAAAGGCGTGCGAGAATTGCAAGCTGCCGTACAGCGAGGCGAGCGTTTTAGTCGCGAAATGGAACGCCACGAAGACATGTTCCCACCGATGGTCAACCAACTGGTCGTCATCGGAGAAAGCACCGGCCAGCTCACCCGAGCAACCGAAGACATTTGCAACTTCCTGCACAAAGAGGTCGAACGCAAGACCTCTCTTATGGTCGGAGCACTCGAACCCATTTTGACCCTCTCTTTAGCAAGTGCAATCGCCGTATTGCTACTCGCCATTTACCTCCCAATGTTCGACTTGGTCGGACACGCTGGCCAATAAGGGAAAACGCCTTATGCGTTCAAATCGTCCACAAACTGGCATGTCGCTCCTAGAGCTGCTCGTAGTTGTTACGTTACTCGGAATCGTGACCGCAGTTTTTCTGCCCCGCGTGTTCAGTAATAACGAATCGGCCAATGTTGCGGCCTGCCATGTCTACAAGGGCGATATCGAAATCCAAGCCGAACTATGGATTCACAACACCGGTAGCTTCCCAGCAGCCAATCTGGCAACCATCGGCGCAGACACCGACTACTTCCCAGACGGGCTACCTCTCTGCCCGGTAGACGGCACAGCCTATACAATCGACCCGACCACCGGACTGGTTATTGGTCATACTCACTAGTAATCAGAAAAAATTGCCCAGTTCATAGAAATTCCCTCCCCCGACTCTTTTTGTGACCTACCTTTTAGTATCTACCCAAGCGACCAACCCAGTTGGTCCTTACCTAACTTACTAAATTGTTTTTGTGACCACGATATCGTGACATGGAGCCAACAATGAAAGCAGGGCTGAAAATGAAGACTCGCAGATGGAACAAGAAGAGCGGATTCTCGCTTCTCGAGTTGCTGGCTGTGGTAACGATCCTGGGGATCATCGCCGCGATCATCGTACCTCGCGTAAGCGTCTCAACGGCTAACGCCAACACTCAGGTTCGCGCTCATCAGATCGCTACTCTGAATGCCGCAATGGAACGCTACTACGTCGACACGGGTGCATTCCCAGCGACCCTAGCCGAAGCTGCTTTTGTAAGTGGCTATGTTCCAGAGGGTGTTCCTACACCAGCTGGTGGCGGCACCTACACCATCGGTGGCAACGACCGAATCGTTTACACGCCGTAATTTGAAGGTTGGTATCTTGATGCCCAACAACAGCTTCAAAATTGCTACGAAAGCCCGACGCGCCACGGCGCGCCGGGCTTTTACTTTGATCGAGTTAATGGCTGCGGTGGCCATCGTAGGACTCTTGGGTGCCACAGCATTCATGAACTACGGCTTCCCAACGCTAGCCACCGGTGGAGCCGAGGGATTTACCAGAAAAATCTCCTTGTCACTCGTTTATGCACGGCGAGCAACGATCTCGACCGGCAAAAACCACTTTGTCCAGTTCACTCCTTCGAGCGGCAACGCAACAAGTTTTGTGCTGATGCAAGACACCGGTTCCGGCGACGTCGCCGTCGACGACGTCCATACCGTCCCAACCGACGTCACGGTGACTTTCACAAACAACGAACTCGAATTCGATTTCGACGGATCAGCGCTCGCAGGCTATACCGTTTCGGTGGCCGGCCCCAACCGCAGCTGGGATGTCTCGGTAGTGATGGTGACCGGCGCAGTGCGAGTCATCGAAACGACGCCTTAACGACTTGTGTCGTTTGCACCGATTACACCAAACGTCGGGCTTCTTTCAGCACGCACCTGCGCATTCGTAAGCTACCTTTGTTTAGGTAGTTACCTACCCAGGTTAAAAGTCAGTCCTTACATGAGTTGTTCAAGTGAAATTCCTACGCCACCAACCGAAAAACGACACGAGACGATTTCGAGGTTTTTCCATGCTCGAAATGGTCGCTGCTGCAGCCTTAGTGACCGGAACGATGGTCCCTGCGCTCAGCGTCATTCGCAACTCAATGTCGCAAAGCCGAGAGCTACACCGGCGGAACTTAGTGGCTCACTATGCTGTACGTCTTCTAGAAGATCAAGTTGCGAATGCCGCGAAAAGTTGGTTTAGCTATTCTGCCGATGGTACCATCAACGCATACACCGGAGATGGCCATAGTGGCCTGCGTGTCAGTCTGACAAGATCAGACGATCCTGCTGATGGTGGCTTGACAAATCAACTCATGAATATCGAAGTCACGGTTTACGACGACATAAACAGCAGCTCAACGCTGGACGCAGGTGATCTCCAAGAGACCTACAGGACCAAAGTTGCCAAACTCAACTCTTACGAAAATGAAGAACAGTAGAATAAAAACTCGACGCGGATTCTCGCTACTCGAATTGCTTGTCTCGACCGCCATGCTGGCGACGCTGACGGCTTCGTGCATGGTGATTGTACGCACTTCGTACACCGCTTGGAACCGTCACGAAGACGATCATACTCAGCGTCAAGCTGGGCTAGCGTTCTTGAAACACATCGTTCGGAAAGTTCGCCAGGCCAAGGCGGTCATTGCGATTTCAGCACCTACGGACTATTCGGGGTCACTTACTTTGCTCGACGCCGATGGAAATCTGCTCGTCTGGGAGCATGACAATGCCACCAAAGAAGTGCTTTATGGAATAGGAACGGCAACCGATGTGTTAGCAACCGGAATCGAGGAGCTAAAGTTCGTCGGCCTCAAACTGAATGGCGCGACCCAGACCACGGACCCGGGGCTTATTCATACCGTGGAATGCACTACAAGCGTAACTCTGACACGCCCAACAGGCACAGAGTCGGTCACTACTTCCTGCCGAGCATGGTTGCGATCATGGTAATTCAACAAAAAACAAAACCTATGACACGATGCAAAACGACCCGTCGCGGTGCAGCGTTGATGTTTGCCATGTTCATCATGGCGTTCATGACGCTCATGGTCGTGAACGTCTTGGACACAACAACACTCGAATTGTCTGCACTTCGGAACGGTATGGATTATCAACGAGCCTTGTTTCTAGCCAATGCCGGTGTCCACGAGGCAGCGGCTCAACTAGAAGCTGATGACACATGGATAGGAACCATTACCAATGGGGCCTACCCCGCAGACGACACCTACGAAGCCGTGGCCGTTGCAGGAGCCAACTACACCGTAATCGTGACCTCCAAAGGAGTTGCCGGCAACGCCACCCGAACAGTTCAAGCAACCATCGAACTCTAAAATACATAGTTGAAAGAAATAGCCATGTCCGAAAGACGTAACCCAGAAGAGCGACGCCTTCCTAGCGAACGCCGACGCTCCCGCGACAAACGCCGCGCGTCGAGCGAAAGCTATACGGTTATAGAATTAGCCGGCTCCGACCTGCGCGTTGTTATGTTGGAACGCTCAGAAGACGAGTCAGCCGATCAAGTACACGCAGTGACGGTCCGCTGGCGTCACGAAGCCAATGCCTTAAATACCGAGCAGGGCCTTCAGGAATTGAGTACAGCCCTGACGGAACTGGCAGAAGAACACAACCTGCAAACAACCCAGCTACAATTTGTGCTAGGCGGCGAATTTTGCGTCACCAAAGCAGTACGAGGAACAAGCGAAGAAGTCCGTAGCGAATTACAGCAAATCGAGCAGCGAAGCCGCCTCTACCTGATGCTAGGTCCTGGCCAAAAAGTGACCGTCAGCAAATCGCGCCCCCTCGATGCAAGACACATCTACGCAGTCGCGGCTGTCTGTAATCAACAGACACTCGATACTATTTACGAAGCTGCAAGCCAAGCAGGTATGCAGATCGACTCGATCGAACCCGCGCTGGTCGCAACCAGCCGGGCTATTGGCCGCTTAACCGACGCTCCAAGCGAGCCTTGCCTCTTGATTCACCTCGACCAAGCAGCCGTCGAACTTGGAGTGTGCCACCAAGGCAGCTTGCTGCTCGACTACCGACCGGGTGGGCGCACCGCCCCCGAAGAACTGGTCGAATTGGTCCGCACCCACTTGAGCCGACTCCAGCGCCACGTAGGTCGTCAACTTCATGAAGCACCCCCTATGCTCAAACGTGTCTACCTCTGTGGAGACCCAGAAGCGGTCGAAAAAGCTTTTTCTGCATTCTCGGCTTGCGAGCAATTTGAAGTCGAAAAAGCAGAACCAGCAAAAATCCAAGCAACCTGGGAATTTTCGGAAGTCGTCGAAGATTCGCAAACCGTCCCTGCTTTAGGAGCTTTGCTAAACACCTACTTGCCTGAAAGCGAACGCGACGCGCCCAACTTTATGGAACATATCGTGGCCAGCTCACGAGAACCGATCAAGCCGATCCTCCTACGCAGTCTTATGCCCGTCGCTGCTGTGCTGCTGGTAGCGCTAACGATCTTTGCTTTCAATTTCAAGGCACACCAAAACTTAGGCGAGCTTCAGCTCCAGATCGATAGCCTAGCAGCAGATCAAGCTCGAGATCGGATTTTACGTCTTCAAAGTCGCTCTAGATTATCGAAGCTGGTACAGCTAAGAGCACTGGCCGAGAAAGTGCAAGCACTGCCTGCGGGAGAAGTCATCGCGCGAGTGGGCCACTGTATGCCTAGCGATGTTTGGCTACATAACATGTCGATCGAAAACATGCAAAAAGTTCAATTGTCAGGGGCTAGCTATCTAGAAGCCGTCGTGTTCGATTTCGTCAATTGGCTCGACCAAGCCCCTGGATTCGAGGATGTTGCCTTACGTAGTACACAGCCAGGTCAATCAGCGGCAGGTCCCGCGATCGACTTTAACGTTGAGTTAAACATTGGCGATTGGAATGGTCCCGTAGAAGAGGTTGCCCGTAATGAATGAGTCTCTAGTACGCAAATTTTGCGAAAGTCGTTATCGAAAGCTAATCGTTGTAATCGGTACTACCCTATTTGGACTAGCGGTACTGATTCCACTGGTCGATGACTACCTTGACAATAAGAAGAGTCATAGCACTCTCAACGAAGATCTGGATCGTGCTCGTCAGACGACCGAAGGGTTGCCTGCGTTAGAGCAAAAGGTCGCCGAGATTACTAGCCAATTGGAAGTAATCGAAGCGACAACGGTCTCTGAGGAATCACTGAGTGAATATCGAAACAAACTGGTAGAACTGGTTCGTGAAACAAATTGTCAGGTACGGCGTCTCGACGTCGGATCGCCAAACTTTCGAGCTTGGCTACAAAACGACGATCCCTTGAATCAGCTTCCGCCCTCAAAAGCAAAGAGTAAAAAAACATCCTTCACACTCAAACGTCACAGTGCCGTATTGCTCGTGGATGGATCAGCAGAAAGTGTACGTAGTTTACTGAAAAAGCTAGACGAAGATGAAGTCCTAGGCTACCTACGAAGCCTAGAACTTAAGTCTGGCTTGCGAGGCGGCGAAAGAGTCACCCTAAAGCTAGAAATGTGGCTTTTTGCACTAGAAAGAAAAAAAGCGTAACCACTTGAGATTGACGGGATTCCTTCAAGGAAGAAGCGATCTTACTAGACACCTAAAAAATTTTATTGAATGTCGTGTCAGGGAGGACAGATGCTCAGGGTTAGCGGGAAAAAATGGCTCCGCGCTGTATGCCGCAGTCTAATGTTTAGACTGGTGGTTCTCTGTGTACCCGTGGCTTGGTCGCTCGCGATGCCCCATGCCGTAGCGCAACAGCTTGTCCCGCCAATCATTTCAAGCACCCAACCGACGTCACCCGTCAACAATCCCATCCCGCTCTCCGAAGCCCTCAACACGCTTGGCGATCTCTCGTTGCAAGACGTGACCATCGAAAAAGCGCTGTTCACCATCGGTGCAAGCTGGCACGTCAATATCGTCGTCGGCAAGGACGTTCAAGGATCGGTAAGCTGCATTTACCGCCAAGCACCCTTGCGTGAAGTCCTCGATGCCATACTCTTGGCCAACGGCTATAGCTATCGTGCCGTCGGCGAAAGCCTCGTCGTCCAAAGATCACAAGAAGTCGGCAGCGCAAACCCGCTCTTCGAATCCGCAGCCATCACGATTACCCATAGCGATGTCCAAGAAGTCCTGGACGGTGCTCGCCTCCTACTTAGCAAACAAGGTCAGATCAAAGCCATGACCTCGGCGCGAAGCATCTTGGTCGTTGACTACGCCGATCGAGTCGCCTCCGTCCGCGACTTTGTCGCACGCATGGACGCCGCCTCTGCTGCCACGACAGGCGGAATCCCCGCCGAATCCTACCAACGCCTACAAGTCATGTACTTTCCAGTGCAGTACATCCCTGTAGAAAATGCGACAGCACCAATTTCCACAGTCCTAAGCTCTGCGGGCCGTGTCGCGGCCATGCCCATGGAAAACCGACTGGTCGTCGTCGACTACGCCTCGAACATCGCTATGGTCCGTCGCGTGCTAGCGAAAATCGATCGCCCTCGGCCGCAGGTACGAATCACCGCGTTGATCTACGACATCAGCTTGCAAGACGTCGAAGACCTCGGCTTCAACTGGTCCAGTATCGGTAAAGGAAATAACCTAGACGCTGCTGGAAACCCCCAGCAGTTAGCTGGCCTGGGATCACAAACCGTTCCATTCGCGGGTACCGCCAGCACACTCCAAGCACTTGGCGCCGGCACGACTCCACTCGTCACGGCTCCGAACACCGGCATTTTTGCTCTTCAAAGCCTGTCAAGCAACTTCGACATCGGCGTCGTGGCACAATTCCTACAAAATGCCAACGATGCCCGTCTGCTCGCCAATCCAAACATCACGGTCATGGACAACGAAACGGCGGACATGAGCAGCATCCAAGAGATTCCTTACCAACAGCTCACCTCCTCGACCGAAGGCAGCCAAGGCATCGCCACGACAGCCTTTAAGGAAGTCGGCGTCAAGCTAAACGTAACCCCCTCGGTCGCCGCCGATGGCACGATCAGAATGATTGTCGAGCAAGAATTCAATCGAGTCGTTAGCTTAACCGCTGCCGGAGGCGTACCAACCATCGACACGCGCAGAGCGACCACCACCGTCCGCATTGCCAACCGCAATACGCTCGTCATCGGCGGAATGCGACAACGCAGCGATACCGGCGACTTCAACGGCATCCCGTTCCTCAAAGACGTACGGCTCATCGGCCCCTTGTTCCGATCGCGTAACACCACCGTCCGCGAAAGCGAGCTAATCGTCTTCCTCATGCCCGAGATCGTCGCCTATGACGAGCCGGCCTCTCAACGTGAGTACCTAGCCCAAGAAACCGTCAACTGTCGCTTAGCACGGGTGCCAATGGCCGAGGGATGCCCAGAATCTAACGGAGCCGGTTGTACCACCTCAGAGACAGGCACGATCTACGACCAACCGGTCTCACTCCCTCCCGTCGAAGAATCGGGCCAACTCCTACCGACACCCGCTGTCCGGCAAATGCCTCCCACAAACGGAGCAACGCAATCCTCTCTACGAAAGCCCTTTGGCCAGCGTTATCGAGCAGAGAGCACCGCCACCCAAAAAACCTCCTCAAAATCAACCAAGAAGCCCAACGCACTCTCTCGCCTCTTCCGACGCTAGCAGCCAACGTGGAATAGGCTTCCAGCCTGTAAAGTTAAAATCTCTACAGGCTAGAAGCCTATTCCACGGGTTGGTTTGTTCGCGTTGTAGGGCTTAGCAATGTCAGCCCTGCCCCCACGACTTCTCCTCTCGGTCGTCCGTAGCGTGCTAGAATTAACTAGGGAATCTTTCCCCCAGCCCCGTAGTTTCTAGCCCCTTAGTTTAGTATCTGGCGTCTGAACCCATGATCAGCCGTAAAACATTCTTCTTGTACGCTGCTGTTAGCTCTGCGTCGGGACTTTACCTCCAGGGTTACAAGCCGACGCAGCAAGTTGCTGCGGTTCAGCAGACGCTCCCAGTAACTCAACCTACTGAATCAGAAAAAAAGCCGACCAAAGACGCTTCGGTCGATTCCGAAGCAGACGCACTAGCTCTTGAGCAAGAACAACCGTTAGTCAAACAGTACGAATCGCCATTCCCAGATCGGACCAATCTATTCAAAGCCCCGAAACGCCAAGGCAAAGGCATGGTCCAATCCGACGGACAATCCGAAACGTCGATCGAACTCCTAGGCTTCGTCAACGTAGACCGTCAGCAAGTCGTCCTCTCGATCGACGGCCTTGTCGCTGCACTTCCCGAAGGAAGCAAGCAGTACGGCATCGAGGTCATCTCGATTCAGCCACCTTCGGTCATCCTCAAACGGGGCAAAGAACGCTGGCAAGCCTCGCTAGAAAACTGACTCGAACACGGCTTCCAGCTCAGCCATTCTACTCAACTTCAGCCTCCCACGGATTGCTCGGACCTGCTTCCGGCTCGGGATGCAACGTGGCTTCATCTTCCGCCACGCGACCCGGCAATAGGCGTCGATGGTGCTGGATTTCAACAGCAACCGAGCTGATGTTCAAAAGCAACACGATCAGCGCTACAAAGCCAACAACAAGCAGCACCATCCAGGTCTGGCCAACAACCGCACCCTGAACAATAAGCGTCTGAAGCGTCCACACAGGGTTGCTAAGATGCAGCAGCGTGTATTCCGTACCAAATTGCAACGACCCGCTCATGTAAGAGAGAATCTGTGGAATTCCGCACCCAGCCAAAAGCAAAATGATATGCAGCAAAAAACCAGCCGTGAGCGAAACAAAAGTAAACCTACGAATGAAACCGATCAAAAGTCGCCCAACGCCCAAATAAGCAACCACATAGCACCAGCCCAAGGTGAGAAAGTAAAAACTCTGGTCACGGCTTAGCCACCGAGGGGTGAACTTTGCTGAGAACGAGAGAAGCAACAAGCCAGTCACCACGATCATCGTCAGGTTGGCCACACAAAACATAAACCCCGTCCCAGGCCCCGGATTGAGCCAAGTAAGAAACGTGCGTCCCAACTGACTCTGCGGCAACGAACGTTGCACGCGCCGAGAAAGGTGAGGCCACTCACTAGTCAGCAGCGTCCCCATGAAATACCAGTAAATCCCAGAGAGCATCGCAGCCGCAAACAGCACCTCATGAACAATCTGCATGCCCTCCTCAACGACCGGAACAGCAAGCCACCCAAGAAAACAAGCTTGCTGCAACAGCATAATGCGACGCAACGGCGTTGAACGGTTTTGGCTAGGAAAAGCAATCTGAGCAGACGCGGCGGCGTGCAGCAGCGCAAAAGTGGTGAAATAGAGGGTCAGAAAAGCCAGATTGCCCACCCAAAACCAGACATCCCGCAAGTACGAATAGCTGCTCGAGATAAATTCTTGCATCATCGGAATCGACATGAAGAAAACCAAAGCCAACAGCAACACCAACAACACCGAGACAAGCACCTGCGAGTAACGCACTTTGGCAACCGTACCAGCAAGCAACGCAATCATCGACAACCCGAGCGAAGCCAGTATGAGATACCCCAACAGCACAACCACCGTCAGCGCATCGACCCCACGCAGCAAAAAGGTAAATGCGATACAAGGACTCACCGCCGACAGAAAAACCAACATTTGCACAACCGCACTTGCCAGCTTGCCCGCAACGATTTGCCCCGTCGTCAGCGTCGTGATCGAAAGCAGGTCGTACGTATTCTCTTCTTGCTCCGCCGCCAACGAACGAAAAGCGGTGTACGGCACAATCAAGATCAACGGAAACGCCAAAATCACCGAATAGACCAGCAGCATGGGCGAACCGGCCGCCACAAAATAGACATCCGGACCAACAATTGCGACGACCGCAAAACTGGCGATCCAACAAGCGATCAACACCACCAAAAAGATCACCGCAAATTGCCGACTCTTCAGCGCCTGCCGCGTCTCTTTCACCAAAATCGGATTCGCTCGATCAACAAGCCTCTCCAAACTATCCCAAGCACGTCCGAACCAATTTTTCAGGCGCGACCGTTCTTCGGACGACCCTTCGATCGACCTGCTTGCCACGCTGCTCATTGCACTCTCCCTTCCGTAACATGCAAAAAGACGTCTTCCAAGCTCTTCGTCTTACTAGCAAACTCGACAATCGAAAAATCGGCCGCAACGATTTCTTTGAGCAACACCGCCTGCTCCGCTTCGTCGCCGTCGTGCGTAAGCGTGACAACGGCGTTCTGTTCGACCACTTCAGACACATCGTCTCGTTTTGCTAGCCACTCCAAAAGTCGTTGACTATCGGAAAGCATCCGCAATCGGACACGGCTCGTCGTTTCCGTCCTGGCACTAATCTCGTCAACGCTACCAACAGCCAGCAACTTTCCCTGTTCAATGATCCCAACTTTGTCGCAAATTTCCGCCAACTCGGTCAAAATGTGCGAGCTTATCAGCACCGCTTTTCCTAGGCCTGCTAGCTGAGCAATCATCTCGCGCAGCTCAATCCTAGCCCGCGGATCAAGGCCCGCCGCAGGTTCATCAAGAATCAAAACCGACGGATTATGAATCATCGTCCGCCCCAGGCAAAGCCGCTGCTTCATCCCCTTCGACAAACCGTCGATCGGCTTATGGGCCAAGCCGCCGAGCAAAGTAAAATCCATCACCGAGGCAATCGCCTCTTTGCGCTCACCCCCTTGCAAACCATAAGCACGGGCAAAAAAGTCAAGATACTCCTGAACGTTGACATTCTGATACGTACCAAAATAGTCGGGCATAAAACCCAACCGCCGACGCACACGGTCTGGGTCGTCGACCACCGAAAACCCATCCACAAAAGCATCGCCCGTCGTCGGCTCATCCAAAGTCGCCAAGATCCGCATACTTGTCGTCTTGCCAGCCCCATTCGGCCCAATAAACCCAAACACTTCGCCCGCATAAACCTCAAAGCTCATGTCTTGCACCGCTTTGGTTTCTCCAAAGTAACGATGTAAACCCCGTAGCTCGATCAGCGGTTGACGCTCAGAAATCATCTCACCAAGTCCCCCGCACAACATGAAAACTATTCGACTCACTCACCTTTTCCAACCCAAGAGGAACCTCAACGCCCGTAGCCGTGATCGCCACATAGGTGCCATTCCCCCAGCCTGTAGCCAGCGGCGAAATGATCGCCTCAAAGTGAGTCTCCATCAAGCTCTGCTTCGTGCCAATATCGTAGTCTGCTCGGTTCGACCGACGGTTATCGACATAACCTGCCGGAAGTTCCGGCATATTGGCTATCAAAAAATTACGCAGCTTGATGACTCCTTTATGGTAAGTACTAGGCGTCAGCACAGCAGAACCATTCTCCTCAATCGCGT
The DNA here is from genome assembly GCA_965224625.1 of Bythopirellula sp. Taxonomy (GTDB): domain Bacteria; phylum Planctomycetota; class Planctomycetia; order Pirellulales; family Lacipirellulaceae; genus Bythopirellula. The sequence goes on along the minus strand of CBDCZS010000001.1, from coordinate 1,426,875 downwards.
CTCCAAGAAAAACGTTTCCGTCATGATCTTGAATCACCAAAGCAACCACCGAAGTGCCCAATTGATTGGTGACGCGCAATTTCTTTGGCGACGCCTCAAACACCAGCTTGTTGTTCGTCGAACGCGAAGTAATCGCCAAATACTGCGTCGGCGTCCTCGAACCAAGCCAACCACGGGTTAAATGCTGCTGCCTATCCCACACAAGGGCCCGTTGCTGATTCATAGATTGCCTGCCAAAACCGTTCTGCCGCGAACGCGAAGGCAGGAGGGGATACAAAGCCGTATCGGAAGGAATCTTCAAGCCCCCGGCAGGTGCAATCCCAGCATAGTATGAAAGCCTCGCCCAACTAGCCACCTCTCCAGCACGCTGGTCAAGCAACGTCATGCTACGCACCCGTACACGCACCCCGACCCCGTCGGCAAGAAACCCATAGCCAAACAGCAAAACGGTTGCCGCCAACGCCGCAAGCGGGACCGTCAGCAAAAGCAAAGGCAACTGATTCCTTCGCTTCAAGAGCCAATAGTTCACCGGCCCAATACCAATCACAAACAACGAGATCAACAACTGAAACTCAAAAACCGGGGCCGTCCCCACATCAGGAATCAACAAGTTATTGAAGCTAGGATTCCCGCTCCCCGGATCGTTGCCATGCCGGCTCGCCCAATGAAGGTTTTCGCTCAGCGTCGATTTTTGCAGAGCCGTTTCGCAGTTTTCAAAATCGGCAAGACGATTGCTAGGCGAGTGCCGAAAAGCGACCACCGTACCCAAGCCATAGGCGCGTGCCTTAAACCAATGCCGCGAATCAACCGCCTGGTCAGGGTCCGAACTATTTTGCCTCTCAACGGCAGAAAGCACTTCCAGCTCCGACTCGGCATCCATCGTAAGCGCCACCAACGCATCAACGCGCTTTGGACTATCCGCCAACGTCAAAAATCGCCAGTGCCCAAGCCCCTTGCCATCCGGCTCCCCCTCCGCAGCGCCGCTATCCTCGAAATTCGGCTCCAACAGCCTTTCAACCTTAGCAAGCTGAGAAAAATCTTGCCCCACATCAAACACCCAAAGAGTGCCGCCAGCACGAATCCATTTCCGCAGCTCCTGAAATCGTTCGGGCGAGCCTGCCCGAACCAACTCCAAATTCCTCTTCGTCGTGACAAGGACATCGAGCGACGAATAATCGACCCAACGCTCCGGCAAATCAAAAAGATCGAGATGATGGAGATCAGCCGAGTAACTAGAAAATCCAGGAATGATATTGGTCAGACGATTTAGATTCTCCTCGAGCATAAACACGCCCATCGCCAGATTATTCCCACCACCTGTGTTGTAACCAGTAGTGACCATCCCCAGTTCCTTATCCTTCACGCCGTCGACCCAAACTTCCCAGCCCAAAAAATTCCAATCAAGGTACTGAGGAACCGTCAACGTAGCCGTAACGCTCGTGCTCCCCTGGGGCAGCTCAAAATCTTGCTCCACGCTGATGGCACGCTGGTCATATTGCAAACCAGAAGCGTGAAAATTGATCGTAATCTGCGTGTCCGCCACAACTGCCGCAGGAGCCGTCACCGTGACCTTCACCGGACGGTAACCCCGATTGCCCGCCCAAGTCGTATCCACCGTGATTCGCAACCCCGACTGCTTGGAGTAAACCTGGATAGCTTTGCCAAGATTGGGAGCCGTTAGACCGGGCATGAGAAACACACCACCATTGCTTGCGCGTACGCAGTCGCCCATCACGCAAAGTAGCACGCAAAGCCAGAGAACAACCAATGCGCCAAAACCAAAATTTTTTAACCACAGAGGACACAGAGAGCACCGAGGAAAAACACGGAGGAAAAACCTCTTTTTAAGTCTTCTCTGTGTCCTCTGTGGTAGCTTTTTTGTAGCGAAACTTATCTGGCTGCTGACTTTGCGGTTCTCCTGCATGCGTAGATCGATCATGTTGTTGCGCCATCCCTCGGGTCACCTTCAGTCGATGCATCGAGCGGCGGCGATTGTTCGTCAGAACTCAACTGCATCCCACCCTGAAAAGTCCGAGCAGGCTGTTGCTGCGTACCTACCAGACGAGCAAAAACGGTAGCAACAACGTACAGCAGTGCATGAAACACAAAAATCAACATGAGACTAACGCATGCCACCGAAATCACAACCGCCCAAGGCGCTCCCCGCACCGCTTGCCCTAGCACAACAAAGAAAAAAGCAAATCCAGTGATCCCCAGTAAAGTGGTGCGCAGCGAGTAACGAGGGAGCAGCATAGCATCGTTTCCGAGAGGGCCACCAAGGACAAACAAAAGGCCGAGCGTCTCAACACAATACCCCAGACCCGCCCCTGCTGGCAAACGCCCCACAGCGGCCACAGCAACGATTCCGCACGATTCACCGGCTATTCTCGAACAAAATCCCTGTCAAGAAACGATTAAGCCCGTTAGCATAGTTGGATACCCGAACCGTGGCCTTTTTATCCGCGGCCATCTGTCGAATCTGCGTTCATCCGCGTTCTATTCTTCTTCACTCCGCTGAAACGCCACGACGTCACATTGCTTAACATCAAGAAGAGGTAAGTTTTGCTCCGTTATCAATCTTTGTTTGGCCTGTTGGCTTGCGCCAGTATTGCCTTGCTATCGCCGGCTCCTCAAACGCAAGCGGCCGCCAACTCCGAAGCCTACCTAGGCGAGCCATTTGGCGTCGGACGAGTCACCCTCGACGTCCTACGCGGCGAGCCACTACTCCCTCTGAGCGACGAACGCTTCACGGTTCTCGAAGCCAACCATCGCGTCATCTATCCCACCCTCAAGCAAGAGCCGGTCCGTCGCGTCCTCCGAGGTTTGCTCGAGCGCGAATCTCCGCGCAAAGTAACCCTCTACTTCCTCTTCCAAGGCGAAAAACCCTTTGACCTCTCGGCGTTTACCCCCAACGAACAAGGAGTCCGAGTCCAACCACAACACAACGCAGCACGCCACCAAACTTTACTCCAAGAGTGGTGGAAGCAACGCACCAAGCGTTATCAAACGCTCTCAAAAAACCGCGACTACCCGCCCGTGGCCGAAAACTTCTTGATCGCCTCGCTTTCTCGCCGCCTCAATTTGCCCATGCCAAAACCTCGCTCCGGTTTACTCGGCTCAAAACAAGAAAAAGAGCAAGACAACGCCTTGGGCCTTTTGTTCGGTGGCGAAACCCGCCAACTCAGCATCGATCGAGCCATGCTACTCGACCAACCCAGACAGGACCAACCCAGCCAGCAGCTCGAGCTACAACCACTCCCCGAAGCCGTTCGTTGGCCCGATTTTGCAAACAACGAAAATGCACTCGCAGAAATTGAAGTCGAACCCTTAGCGAACGTCGTGCCCGCCGAATGTTTTTATGTACGCTTTGGTACTTTTTCAAACTACTGGTGGTTTCGCAGCCTGCAAAAAAAATGGCAAGGTGACCTAGGCAACATGATTGCTCGGCGTGGAATCAAACACCTCACCGCAGAACGCATCCAGCAACAGCTTTCCTTACGCGAGTCGGCGCTCACCCAAATCCTCGGCCCCCAAGTCATCAGCGACGCAGCCATCATCGGTCTCGACCCTTATGCCGCCCAAGGTGGAGCCATTGGAATCCTCCTACAAGCAAAAAACAACCTGCTACTCTCGGCCGATCTCATGCGCCAGCGACGCGACTCCCTACCCAAGTTCCCCGAAGCCAAAGAAACAACCATCGAACTTGCCGGACAAAAAGTTTCGCTGATCGCCACCCCCGACGGAAAAGTACGCTCCTACTACGCCCAGCACGAAGATTTTCATTTGGTAACCACTTCGCAAACCTTAGCCGAGCGATTTCTCCAAGCCGCCCAAGGCGATCGTTCCCTAGCCGCACTCCCCAGCTTCCGCCATGCCCGAAAACAATTTCCAACCGATCGAGACGACACCCTCTTTGCGTTCGTCTCGGACCAGTTTTGGCAGAACCTCTGCACACCAAAATACTTTATCGAAAATCTTCGCCGCCAACGATCTACCCGAGAACCTTTACTGCGAGAGCTAGCTCGCTACACAGCCCAAGCCGAAGCAATACCAGCCCAGACCGCCGACGAGCTAATCGCCGCAGACCTCTTACCACAACACTTTGCCACCCGCGTCGACGGCAGCTCCCTGCTAGAAACCGAAGCCGGCCCCGTAGATTCGCTCCGTGGCGCACCCGGATATTTTTCTCCCATCGCAGACATGCCAATCACCGAGATTTCCTCCCAAGAGGCAACCAACTACCAGCAGTTCATCACAAAGCTACAAAATAGCCCCGGACTCCTCCCCCCGATTGCTGTAGCCGTTCAGCGCAAACAACAAGAGGGAACTCCGAACGAAACCATTTCCCTAGAGGTCGCCGCCCAAGGCCCGATGAGGCAACGACTAGGAAAACTAGCCAGCTACCTGGGCCAACCTGTGGCCAACAGAATGCAGCACGTCGAGGGCGATCTGTTGGCCTTCGACGCAGTCGTAGAGTTCCCCGCCCCGCTAGCCAACGGAGACAACACCGAACATCACCTGTTCGGCGCTCTGCGAGACTTTCGCTCCCCTTTGACAATCAAACAAGGCACGATCCAACCCAACGCACCCCTCCCAGAAATGATTCGGGGGTATCTAGGAGCTTGGCCCAAGCCAGGCATTTTATCTTGGGTGACCAATTCTCAAGAAGCACCTGGCCCCGAGCCAGAACAAATTGACGCACAAATTTGGCAAGCCAAACAGAAAGACTTCCTACTCCTCGCCTTCAAGCCAGAAGTCATCCGCCAGGTCCTACCCCAACTCGCCATCCAACCTGCCCAGCGCCCCGCGCAAGCATGGCTCCGACTCGAAGACCTGACCGGTACCCAAATGGCTCAAAACGTCACGGCCCTTGGCTACATGCGAACGCGCCAAACTTCGGTCGCCGGCAGCCGAATGATGAACGCCTTGGCCAACCAACTCAAAGTACCGCGCAACGAATGTCGCGAAGTCGCCCAACGCCTCGTCGACGGCCAATTCGTCTGTCCCCTCGGCGGCAACTACCAACTCTACGCAACCGACCGTGGCCTCGAAGTCTGGATTTCATCAGCCCTCCCCAAGTCCAACCAATTTTCCCTCTCCGAAGTGCCCAAAGATTTCCAGTTACCGCTATTAGATTGGTTTCGCGGTCTACAGGCCGATCTCACCCTCAACGACCAATCGCTAAACGTCCACCTAGAAATCAAAATGACCCAAGACGCCCTCCCATGACCCCATCACGACCCCGCTACTCCCAGCTCGCCTTCCCCTCCTACTCCTACGTCCCCGGCCATGCCCCCCATCCCGTAAGCGATCCGGCAGGCCACATGTTCGGCGCGAAGCACAAAACGCAGCCGCCGCTACTGCCAGAGGCATGGAAACAATCAGAGCAGTACCTCTACGGCATCGATCTCTTCAATCACGGCTATTATTGGGAAGCACACGAAGCCTGGGAATCGCTCTGGCACGCCGCCGGACGCCAAGGCTCGATGGCCGACTTTTTGAAAGCCCTCATCAAGCTAGCCGCCGCTGGGGTCAAAGCGTGCGAAGGCAACCCAACAGGGGTCACGCGTCATGCAACACGCGCACAAGAACTCTTCGTCAGCCTAACCAAAACAAACTTCTGTGGACTCTCTGTCCAACAAGCAAAGCAGCTTGCAGCAAGCTTGGTAAAGACTGCCGCCAAGCACAGCGGACCTCAACCCAAACTCCTGCTAGACGCCGTCCTTCTGTTAGCCAAATGAGATCCGCGAGGAGGACGCGGTCTCCGAGTCTCTCTATTTGGCACTTTTAGAGCAAGTCTCAATTGCGTGTGCGGCTCGCACTTGCTTCTTCAAGCAGCAGGCCAGCCCGATACGAACTACGCACAAGCGGCCCAGAAGCAACGCCCAGAAAACCTAGCCTGAGAGCCTCCTCACCCCAACGCAAAAATTGCTCGGGCTCGACATATCGATCAACGGGCAAATAACGCGAACCCGACCGCCCTGGGGCCAGATATTGCCCCAACGTAAGCATCTCAACACCCACTTCACGCAGCAAACGCATCGCGTCCGAAATCTCCGCGTCGGTTTCGCCAAGCCCAACCATGATACTGCTCTTCGTCCAAATCTCGGGGCAAAACGCTTTGGCCCGACGCAAAACCTCCAGGCTTTGAGCAAACGAAGCACGCGGGTCACGAACCGTCAGATCAAGGCGAGCAACACATTCAACATTGTGCGCAAAAACCGCCAAAGGACTCTCCTCAAGCAAATGCTCAAGAGCTTGCCAGTTGCCATCAAGATCGCTACACAAAAGTTCGATGCCGATCGTTGGCATACGATTCTGAACAGCCTCGACACACCGCTTGTAGTGGTCCGCTCCGCCATCAACTTGGTCGTCTCGATTAACCACCGTGATGACCACATGCTCCAACCCCATACGCTCAACCGCGTCCGCCAGCCGTTCAGGCTCATCCACATCAAGCGCCTCAGGTTGCTTCAGCGTTTCGACCGAGCAAAACCGACACCCTCGCGTACACTCTTTGCCAGCGATCATAAACGTGGCAGTACCACGCGCCCAGCAATCATGAATGTTCGGACAACGAGCCTCTTCACACACCGTATGAAGCTCATTTCCTTGCACAATGTCGAGCGTACCATTAAACGTCCCCTGGGCTTTACCCACAGGCAAGTTCACACGCAACCACTCAGGCAGCCGCGCACGACCACCGGACAGGCGACCGCGAGCATTCGGCACTTCAGACGGGGCAGGGGAGGGCACTGGCATAGAATCCTAAAAAAACAGGCAAGCCTCTTCAAACTCCAACGACGACGTCAGGTCAAACCAACAGAAATCATCTGCGTTCATCCGCGTGTATCGGCGGTTCCTTTTTCCCACCGCATCGGGAGCTTGTTTTCGGCAATCAAAAGCCCACACATCCTACCAATTTACCACTCAGCCTGTCAGCCCTTCAAACAACGGCGTCGACAGATACCGTTCGCCCAGACTGCACATGATCGTAACAATCCGCTTGCCAGCCATCTCCGGACGAGCGGCCACCTTGGCGGCGGCACACATATTGGCCCCGCTGCTAATGCCCGCCATGATGCCCTCTTCTTTGGCCAACTTGCGTGCCCACAAAAAGGCCTCTTCATTGCTGACCGTCACCACCTCATCGACGATCGACGTATCCAGGTTGCCCGGAATAAAACCGGCACCAATCCCCTGAATCTTATGCGGCCCCGGCTTGCCGCCACCAATCACAGGCGAATCGACCGGCTCCACAGCAATCGCCTTGAAGTCCGCATTTTGCTTTTTGAGATAGCGGCCTGCCCCGGTGATCGTACCCCCAGTACCAACCCCCGCAACAAGCACGTCAATATCGTGCCCCGAGTCTTCCCAAATCTCAGGCCCCGTCGTCGCTTCGTGAATCGCCGGATTCGCCGGGTTATCAAATTGCCCAGGCATCCAGTAGTTCTCGCCTTCGGCCATTTCAGCCGCTTTATCGATCGCCGCCTTCATCCCCCCCGAAGCAGGCGTCAGCACCAGATCGGCACCCATCGCACGAAGCAACGCGCGACGTTCAACCGACATCGACTCCGGCATCGTAAGCGTCAGATGATAACCTTTGGCCGCACAAACAAACGCCAACGCGATGCCCGTATTACCACTCGTCGGCTCCACGATATGCGTATCCGCGTTGATCTTCCCATCACGTTCACCCGCCGCAATCATCGCCGCACCAATACGGTCTTTGACGCTGTTGAGCGGCTGAAAAAATTCGCATTTTACAAACACCGTACCGTGCCCCTCAGGCACCAACCGATTGATACGTACCATCGGAGTGTCGCCAATAGCTTCGGCAGCGTTTTGATAAGTCTTGTTTCTCGGCATAACTGGCCCCATTTTCTAAGTTTGCGAATTTGCTTACAACAGTGCGGAAATATGCGAAAGTAGAGTGTACCCGCTAGCAGCCAAACAATAAACGGCCACAAAGGTTAGCGCCGTCGGCCACGACGAACGCCCCTCGCACCAAGTAGAGTCTTTTCCTCCGTGCTCTCCGTGCCTCTGTGGTAAATAATCCTCACCCCAGGATAATCAGGTCTTCTACAGAGCCTCCTGGACGCTAATTTGCTAGTCCAAAAACAAGAAAAACGGCGTTGGCGTGCCCCCCTGGACTCCGCCAACGCCGTTGTGAATTGACTTTTCCCCTAACGCCGATTCGTTTTCCCAAACCGGGGACGGGCGTTCGAGTTGTTCGGCCGACGGGCCATCAACGATCGGCCCCGCTTGCGAACAAGATTCGCCAAATCCTGTCCCTCGGGCGGAATCACAAAAAACTGCGGATCGTCGATCACCCAAGGCGTCGACCAGTTTTTGCCGTTCTCCCAGTTCGCAACATTAAAAAAGATATTATCGAGATACAGGCAACGCGTCCCGTAAGGAAAATTCGAGTACAGGTGATCCTCTTCCGTCAGATCGTCGACCCCCTCGCTGGCATAATAATGAACCTGCCCGTCCGGTGTAAACGACATCCCAAAAGTCCACCAACCATGCTCGTAAATTTTGGGCCCACCCCGATCGCGCCCACTCCGCTGAGCACGAAAACTAATCTGCGCATAATCTTCGTCATGCTGCTTACTGGTTTTGCTACGAAAGAGGACAAAGAACCCGGGCCAATACGCTTCGACTTCGCCGTTTTTGGTTCGCCCTCGCACATCGCCTCGAATACCAAACGAAGCACCCGTTCGATTCTCCCATTTTTCAAACGGCGGCAAATAAACACGCACCGTAAAGCTGGGCTGCCAACCAACCGGCACCGCGCGACCAAGACGGCTTTGCACGCCCATCAACAGATCGTCTTGCATTTGCCCGCCAGCCAACTGCCCAGGAATGCCCGAAAGTTTCGTCGCCATAAGCATGGCTCCCTTACTCCCTTCAATCCCACCGGGCGGAGTCGGCACACGCTTCACAACGTCAGGCTGCCCACGCATCGCACTCTCATACCAACGCCCGTTCCGCGACTTTCCGCCAGGCGGACGCTGCTGTTCGTCTTGCTCATAGCTAGCCTTGCGACCATTTTTGATGTACCCCCAGCTCGGACTTTCAAAATCATCGCCCGACAGACGAACAATCTGCCCCGTGCCAGGAACAAAAGCATCGTCCGCCTGTACTTGCGCAGCAATCAATAGCACTACGGTCAACGAAAAGAGTCGAGCCATCCTTGGCGTCTCCGAAAGGGGATGTGAGATCGAACACCTCCTTTATCGGCAAAGATTGCGCAATCGTTAAGCTTTATCTGCCGCTAGCAGTGAAATTGCAGATTGCAAATTGATGATTTCAAGAGAGCTAGCAGAACGCCACATCCTCAATCAAACATCCAATATCTCACATCTCCCCAATCCGCTGATCGATCACCTGCAGCATCAAGGCATGAAGCCCAAACGGTGCTGTCACCAAAAATTCGACTCCCCCACAGGCCTGAGCAGCTTCGGCAGACAGGGCAGGGATATCCTGATCCCAATGCCGCCCTGGCCCTAGAAAGTAAGGGAACACAATAATCCGCTCGGCCCCACGCTCGACACACCGCCCAAAAGCCGTCGCAATCGAAGGCTCCGCTAGCTCCATATGCGCAGCCTCAACAATTTCCCAGTCAGCATGTTCGCGGTAGGCTTCGACCACTTCTAAAAGCAGTCGATTGCTCGCTTCGCGCCGCGAGCCATGATCAACAAGAATCACCCCTGTTTTTTCTACGATCATGTTTTCTACAACCATGGCTCCGGCGATCCCAGCCCCAGCGACCCGCAGCTAATAGACGAGCGCCCAACGGAAGCGGACTACATCTAACCGAGCGGCAGCTCGCATAGGCTGCGGCCCTGCCGCAACCGACCGCTAGGTCTTATAAATTTTGTGCTGAGGGCGGCCCGAAAGAATCTGCTCTTTGCCCCAGTTGGTCACCGCCCGGAAATCATCGCTACGAATAAACGCAGTAAAAGCGTCTTCGTCCGACCACTCGCTGGTGATCAAGTAAGAAGCACCATCGACCGTATCCTTCCAAAGCGTCGAGCTAGTATGCCCGTCGGCGGCGTTGAGAGCGTCAATCACCCCAGCAAACTTCTCTTCAAAATCTTGTTGCTTGCCTTCAATAACGTGATAGTTCATGCCAACAGTAATCATGCGAGTCGTTCGTCCTGTAGAAAGGGTGCCTGGGTCTAACAGCCGCCCATTATCGCCTGTCGCACCACTTTCGTAAAGCGGCCCTTCCGTGGAATAGGCTTCCAGCCTGTAATTCCATCACGTACAGGCTGGAAGCCTATTCCACGGAAGGTTCGCTTACAGACGACCGTAGTTTTTCGCGAATCGCTTGTAGCCGCTCAGCCAATTCCATCTCAAAACCTCGGTCGACGGGCCGATAATACTCGCGCTCGACCCCCAAATAGTCTTGGGCGGCCACGCCATCTTCAGCATTGTGGGCATACTGATAGCCCTCCCCGTTCCCAAGACGCTTCGAGCCAGCATAATGCCCATCGCGCAAATGCCTCGGCACAGGCACGGTCCGCCCCTCGCGCACATCCTGCCGCGCTTCGCCAATCGCAAGCGTCGCAGCATTCGATTTCGGAGCACACGCCAAATAAGTAACTGTCTGTGCGAGACTCAACTGACACTCCGGCAAACCCACAAACTCACACGCCTGCATCGTCGCCACCGCCAAGGGCAGCGCCGCCGGATCGGCGTTCCCAACATCCTCGCTAGCAAGAATCACCAACCGACGGGTCAAAAACCGCACGTCCTCGCCCCCCTCCAACATCCGCGCCAGCCAATAAATGCCCGCGTCGGGGTCGCTCCCCCGAATGCTTTTGATCATCGCGCTAATGGCATCGTAATGCGAATCGCCGTCCCGGTCATATTGCACCGCCTTGCGCTGAACCGATTCAGCAGCCAGCTCCAACGTAAACTCCACCGGACGCGCATCGGTCGACAGCACACCAATTTCCAAAGCACTCAGCGCCTGCCGCGCATCGCCATCACAAGTACTCGCAAGAAAATCAGCCGCGTCCTCATGCAGTAGCGAACTTCATGCTCACCCAGCCCCCGCTCCTTATCCTGCAAGGCACGCTGCAAAAGCGATTTAATGTCCTCTTCTTCGATCGGTTCAAACTCAAACACCCGGCTACGGCTCACCAACGCGCTATTCACCGCAAAAAACGGATTGGAAGTCGTCGCCCCCACCAACACCACGGTCCCCTCTTCAACATCTGGAAGCAGCGCATCTTGCTGCGATTTATTAAAACGGTGGATCTCGTCAATAAACAACAGCGTCTGCGTCCCCTCCGCCAGCAAAACATCCCGAGCGCTATCCAACACCTGGCGCAAATCCTTCACTCCACTGGTGACCGCATTCAATTGCCGAAACCGACAACGCGTTTCCGTAGCCAGCAAATGCGCCAGCGTCGTCTTCCCAGTCCCCGGAGGACCATAGAAGAGCAGGGCGGTCAGACGATTCGCCTTAATCAACCGCCGCAACAATTTGCCCTCGCCAAGAAAATGTTGCTGCCCAACAAACTCATCGAGCGACCGAGGGCGCATCCGCGAAGCAAGCGGCTCCCCCCGACGGCGATTTTCAGCTTCAGCAGCGGCAAAGAGCGACATAGTACAAAAATGATGTGCGATTGAAGATGTGCGATTGAAGATATAACGCTTTTCACATCTTCAATCGTACATCTCCCATCTCACATCTTCAATCACACATCTCCCATCCCCTACCACCGTTGTACGCCCAACCCCTTCCCCCGCCTAGCCTTCCGATAATACCGGCAAGGTCAAATCCTTTGAAGCATCGACCCACAGCTGTCGATATTTCTGAAGCCCCCCTCCTGCGTCCCTCCCCTCTAGCCCCTCCTGTAACACGGAGGGGGAGAAAAACAGCATGAAAAAACATTACGATTGCGTAGTCATTGGCACAGGCCCCGCAGGCCAAAAAGGGGCGATCCAAGCCGCCAAACTCGGCAAACGAGTCGCCGTCATCGAAAAAAACAAAGCCCTAGGCGGCGCTCAGATCAACACCGGCACGATCCCCTCCAAAGCCCTCCGCGAAGCCGTCCTACAGCTCACCGGCGGCAACCGACGCCGTAGACTTGGCGGATCACAAGAGGCCCAGAAAAAAATCTCGATCGCCGATCTGATCAGCTTTTCCCAACGCGTCATCCGCCACGAATGGGATGTCATCCAAGACCAGTTCGAGCGAAACAATGTCGAGCTACTCTGGGGCCAAGCTCGTTTCACAGGCCCCAACGAAGTCGCAATCGAAGGCCCCAACGGAGAAGACCACATCTCGGCCGACTATTTTCTGCTCGGCGTTGGCACACGTCCCGCGAGGCCAGACAACGTTCCGTTCAACGGCCAAACCATCTTCACTAGCGACGAGATGATGCGAATCGACCACCTCCCCAAAACCATGATCGTCGTCGGCGGCGGAGTCATCGGCACCGAATACGCATGCATTATGGCAACGCTCGGCGTCCAAGTGACACTCATCGAAGGCCGTGATCGGGTGCTTGGATTCTTAGACCAAGAGATCTCCGACGCATTTCACTATTTCATACGTCAAAGGGGCATCTCTCTACGCCTTTGCGAAAAAGTCGATGCGATCCAAGAAGTCACCGTGAATAGCACCGGGGGACAAAACAACGGCGTATGCCGCTTGGTCGAAGCACAGCTCGAGTCGGGCAAAATCATCCACGCCGAAAGCCTGCTCTACGCCGTCGGACGCCAGGGCGTCTGCAAACAACTCGGCTTAGAACATGTCGGCATCGAATTTGACGATCGCGAACGACTCAAAGTCAACCAGCACTACCAAACCAACGTCGGACACGTCTACGCCGCAGGCGATGTCATCGGTTTTCCTTCGCTCGCCTCGACCAGCATGGAGCAAGGCCGACGCGCCATCTGCCACGCCTTTGATTGCTGCGACGGCAACTACAACACCTCGCTCTTCCCGTACGGCATCTATGCCATCCCCGAAATTTCGATGGTCGGCAAAACCGAAGAACAGCTCACCGCCGAAGGCATCCCCTACGAATCGGGCGTCGCCAACTACCGCGAAATTGCTCGCGGACAACTCCTGGGCGACGAACTCGGCATGCTCAAAATGCTGATCCACCAAGACACCCACAAGATCCTAGGCGTCCACGTCATCGGCACCGGCGCGACCGAATTGATCCACATCGGCCAAGCCGTGATGACCCTCGACGGCGATGCCGAGTATTTCGTCAACAACGTCTTTAATTTCCCTACGTTGGCCGAATGCTACAAAGTCGCGGCCTACAACGGACTCAACAAGCTAAACAACGTCTACAGTGGAAGTTGCCAGCCAGTTACGGTAAGCTGTACAGAGAGCGTGTAAAGTGCGCTCACAAGCCATTGAACCACAAAATAACTTCGCTTGGTTCCGTCGTTGCTTCGTGGTTCGATTCTTTGTTTTCTGTTAGCTGGATTTAAAAAAATTCCCGATGAATCTATTTGCCTACGGAACGCTGATGTTTCCCCAGGTGTGGCGACGCATTGACGCGGGAGAATTCCCTTCTCAACCCGCCACGCTCCACGGCTATGCCCGTTATCGCATCCAAGACGCCGTCTTCCCAGGCATCATTCAGGTGAACGAGGAAAGCCCAGTCCAGGAAAGCCCAGTCCAGGAAAGCCAGGTCCAGGGCGTCCTCTACCAAGGCCTCGACGAAGACACCCTCTTCGAGCTCGACGCCTACGAGTCCGACCTCTACAACCGAATCGCAGTCACCGCCACAACCGCCAACGGCCCCATCGATTGCACCGCCTTCGTCATCCCCGCTTCCCACAGCTCAGCACTAACCAACGAACCCTGGGACGCCAAGCAGTTTGAGCAGCAAGAACTAGCCAAATACCTCAACGGCTAGCTGCACACACATGCGAAGATTGCCCCCGGCCAAAAAAACAACTCGCATCCTGACTCGCAATCCAACACAATCCTAGATATTGCGCGCCAATCAAAAGAAAAAAGCCTCACGCAGAGACGCAGAGACAGCAGAGTTTTTCAAATTCCTCTCTCTGTGCCTCTGCGTCTCTGCGTGAAACTTTTCACAAACCCCAACAAAAAGGCCGCCACCTCGAACGCAATCTCCCCAACTTTTGCAGTAGCCGGGTGCCACTGCTGGCTTGCCCAGCAGTGCGAACCCAGCCCCCCAGCAACAAAATCCCCCAACTTTCGCACCGATCCTTGGGGCCCCCCAGCAATCAGCGACAAAAGTCACTCTGGAAAATCCACAACACCCCCTCAAAACAGCCGCGATGCAACGCATCGCCGGAGTCACCACCCCGACTTTTGCACTTTTGTCCCCACAACCCACGAACAAAAAGCAAAACAGATCAGACCGTTTCAGCGCACTCTTCAGAAATCGCTTCCCAAGCAACCAGCCGATTCTCGAGTCCCAGTTTCCCAAGATAGACGCGATCGACGCTGCTCTCCGTTTCCTGCTCCAAACCAAGATCCACTTCCTCTTCACAAAAACTGTTCGCCACATGCACCGCAGTCAACACCGTAAAACGCTCGTCAACACTGTTCGCAGGATCATGGTGAAAAGCTACCGCCTCGATAATCTCCTGAGGCAGTCCCCAAAGCCCCAACAAAAAACCGCCGACATCAGCATGCGAAGTGCCAAACTGTTCGATTTCCAACTCGCAAATAGACGCCTGCTGCGCTTTGGCCTTATGCGAAAGCACCGTGTAATCACGACCAAAATTGTCCGCCATCACGATTTTACCAACATCGTGCAAGGCCCCAGCAATAAACGTGTTGTCCACCGAATCCCGGTCCAACCCTTCCGCTTTCGCCAACTTCTTCGCAATCCCCGACACCACCATACTGTGTCCAAAAACCTGCTCCAGAAAACTGGCCGAAACACGAGATTCCTCGAGTTGTCTAAAAATACTAGCGGTCAACACCAACGGCTTTAGCGTATTCAAACCCAACAACGCCGCAGCATGTTTGGCGTCGTTGACATGTACCGGCAAGCCAAAGAAGGAAGAATTAACCAACTGCAAAACCTTAGCAGTCATACTAACGTCGCTCGAAATCAGTGCGCCAACCCGATCAACCGACGCGTTCTCGCCCCGCAGCTCCTCGACCAATTGAAAGTAAATGTCGGGCAGCGAAGGCAACGTATCCATCTGCGAGACCAGCGCCTTCAGCTTAGGATTATTCATCCTTTTGCAAAGCAAACTGGAACGTGCGATGGTCGTCCGTAGAGACTCTGGGTCGCACGGCTTCGAGAGATACTGGTGAGCCGGCCCCACGGCACTAAGGATTCGCTCTTGCTCCGATTGGCCGCTCAGACACAATCCGAACGGCGTCTGGATACTGATCCCGAACACGCGTCAATAACTCCGCACCATCCATCCCCGGCATCTGCATATCCGAGACCACCACATCAAACGGCTCTTCCGCCATCGCGGCCAACGCCTGCTCAGCCCCTTCGCAAAAATGCATCGTCCACTCACGGCGATACGCACGGAGCATCCTACGTAGCCCCTCAAGAACTTGGGGCTCATCATCAACAAACAAGACACGCGTCATAGCTGAAACCCTTAATCCTCGATTGGATCCAAAAATACCAACCGAGAGAGAGGCTGCCAAAGCCTTGGCAGAATATGGGAAAAGAACGGCACTACACTAGTAAAAGCTTAGGTCAGAAACCTCTAGGTGGTGCTTTTCCCTATCCAGAGACCTTCGTCTACCGAGCGGGCCACTGCTCGAGCGGACCTATCGTGACGGTCGTGCCGATTGTGAGAGGATAGGCTTTCAGCACTCGGTGGATGTCGTCGAGCGTCACTTGGTCCACCGCCATCAAGTCGTCAGCCACACTACGGTACTCGCTCCGCTGCATCCAATTTCCACCGACATTGAAAAGCCGATTGCGTGGACGTTCGCTACCAAGCACCACCCGTGCCTTCACCTTACTTTGAGCCTGACGCAGTTCTTCCGCCGTAAATCCCTTGTCTTCGGCCTGCTGTTGCAATTCAACAATCCGGTCAAAGTTGGCATGGGCAGCCTCCGGTTCGCAGCTAATCCACGAGAAAAACATGCCTAGGCCCAGGTATTCGTAGTGCCCAAGACTCGCGCTCTCCACAAGCCCCGGGTCGACCAAGTCCCAGTACAGCCGACTCCCAGAATCATCACCAAACATGGTCGCAAGCAACTTGGCAGCGTAGCGATCCTCAGACTCCGAGGCGGGAGCATCGGCCAATTGCAAGATGTATTGCTGAGTCGCCGACTTACGATGAATACAATGAAAACCCGTCCGCGAGTCTGCTGGCGGCACCTCACGCGCCGTTGGCATTGCGGCCCAATCGCCGCAGCGCTGAGCAACTTGCTCGACCAGCGCATCGAAATCGACATTCCCCGCAGCAGCAACAAACAGATTGCCAGGGCTGTAGCGTTGCTCGAAATAGCTACGCATCTGGTCCGCGCTCAGTGCCCCGACCGTCTCGACGGTGCCTAGCACGCTGCGAGCCAACGGATGGTCGCCGTAGTGCAGTTCCTTGATTTTGTCGTCCATGCCAAAAGGGGGCTGGTCGGCGTACATTTGAATCTCTTCGAGGATCACTTTCTTCTCCATCTCAAAGTCTTCCTCACGAAGACTCGGACGCATGATGTCGGCCAGCAGGTCGATGGTTGGCTCTTGATACTCGGGCAGGACCGCAGCGTAGTACACCGTGTTCTCTTCGCTGGTAAAAGCGTTGTAGTGCGCGCCAAGCTCGTCAAACTCGCGGTTCACGTCATCCGCCGAACGGCGCGGTGTTCCCTTGAAGACCATGTGCTCCAAAAAGTGGCTTACACCGGCCAATTCATCCGTTTCGTCGCGCGAGCCCGTCTTCACGAAGAACCCAACGCCCTGCGAATGCGCTTCGTCATTGCATTCAGCAACAATTTCCAGGCCGTTTTCGAGGGTATGACTGCGAAAATCCACAGGGGTTACTCCGTTTTTAGGTGGGTATTTTAGGTGGGTATTTTTAGTGGCGAGGGGCCAAGCGTGGCAAACGTAAAATCACGCGGCGGGTGGGCGACCAAAAATTCGTTGATCGCCTCGCTCGTCAGCTCATCCACCAGACGCCCCACTTCTTCCAGCGAACGGACGCGTCCTAGGTGGTACCAGTCGCGAGCAATCGAGCTGCTCCGAGCACTGGTCGATTCCTGCTGCATGATTAAGCCACTTTTGATGCGTGCTTTCAGCCGTTGGAGTTCGTTTTGCTCAATGCCGTCACCAAGGCGAATCAATTCTGAAAAGGTGACGTCAAGCGTCTCTTGAGCACGCTCCGAAGTCGTGCCGGCATAGCAGAGCACACGGGCACGTTCGAGCTGGGTTTGCAGCGAAGCGCTGACCGTATAGCACAGACCTCGTTTTTCCCGTACTTCGGTGAACAACCGCGAACTCATCCCGCCGCTCAGAACGCCGACGGCTGCCCAGGCTCGTAGATAATCGGGATCGCGATAAGGGACACTCGGAAACGCGATTCCAATGTGACATTGATTGGAATCATTCGACGAATGGACCTCGCCCGTTTCTGGTTCCCCTTTTTCTAACGCCGGCACGTCAGCAGACGGCCAATCGGCGAATAGCGTTTCGACCTGATCGACAAGCTGCTGCCAATCAAAATTGCCCGCAACGCCGAGGATCGCCCCATTCGGACGGTAGCCTTGTGTCCAGTGTTGCCCGACGTCGTCGGACGTGCTGGCGTTGATCCCTGTTTCGGTGCCAAGGCTCGAGCGTCCCCAAGGAGCCGGGTAGCAACGGCGGCGCAGCTTGATCATGAGCTGGTGGCTTGGCTCGTCTTCGGCGCCGCGCAGCTCCTGCATACAAACTAGTTTACCGGCGTCTATTTGTCCGGAAGGCAACAACGGACGCCTGACGATGTCTGCGTAAATCTCCAGGGCCTCGAACAGATTGGTGGCGATCGTCGCCGCACTAAAACTGGTTTGCGAAGCACCGACCGACTCGCCCCGTTCGACCCCAAGCACCTCGAGGTCGTTGATCAACGAGCGTCCATCACGCTTGCCTGCACCACGCAAAGCCATATCGCAAAGCAGCGAGCTAAGCCCCAGTCGCCCTGTAGGATCGGTGCTGTAGCCGCTAGGCACCATCAAGGTAAATGCGGCCGATTGCACGGCCGTCGTCGGTTCGCCAATCAGCAACATGCCATTGGAGAGCTGATGCGTACACGCTGTGCGCTGTTGAACTTGACTAACTCGAGACATAATCGGAGTTGGGAATGGGGCAGGGCGGGAATGGGTGCTGGCGTAGAATCGTCTGGCAAAAAACGACTGGAATTCGCAGCCTGACAGAGACGCAGCCTACAGAGACGACTCACTATATGCAAGTTCAACCGACTTGTAGAGCGTACGAACCGTACGAAAACCGAGCTGACGATAAAGCTTCACGGCCCCCTCGTTTTCGGCGGTCACTTCCAGGCATGCCCGTTCGATGCCCCGATATTGTAGTCCCAGCAGCGAGGCAAGAATCAGGGCGGTGCCTATGCCACGGCCTCGGTGAAATGGCACAACTCCGATATTTTGGATGCTGGCTTTGTTCTTTTGCGTCTGTACGGCTTGGATGGTGCCGCAGTACTCGGACTGGTCTTGCCGTGACCCGACAGACTCGGCAAGCCAAGTCGCTTCGGGTAAAAACCCCTCTTTGGCTTCAATCTCGGACATCAGCCGCTCGCAACCCTCTAGTTCGCCCAAGCAAGGGAAAACCTCGGAGTCGACTTCGTAGCGAAAGCTGAGGTATTTCATTTCAGCGTGAGCCAACAGAAGCGACGAACTCCACGGCACCAAGCGGTAATCGAGCGGCAGCTCAATCCGTGGCCGCTCCCAGCCCCGCAGGTCGAGCTGCATCCGATAGCGTTTGACGTAATGAAGGTTCATGAAAGGATACCACAATCGCTGATTTATCGTCGGCGAGGCGTAGCTCGCCGGCTATTCATTTCATTCCACTTCGCGACCCTCAAGGATACCACAATCGTCGATGTAGGCCAGAAATTAGCTGTTTTTCTTCTCGTTCCCAGGCAGGAGTCTGGGAGCCAGTGATAAGAGCGTCTGTCATTTACCCCTTTGGGGTAGAGTTTCGGCCTGATTGCAGAACTTGAAACTACAGTCAGTTGCTACTTGGCAGGGGAGGGAGACTTCGCTACCATTTATGAGATCATGTCTCAATTGCAACCTTAAGGCCCCCAGAATGTCTCTCAAAATCGTGTCGATTTTCAAATTTCCAGTCGTTTTACTGCTGTTTGGCGCTGTTTCGGGCTGCAACAAGGCCGATTCGCATTCGCACGCGTCCGGTGAGCGTTCGGCGGGCACTTTTGAGGGGAAATTTCCGATCCGGGTGCTTTGTACTACGGGGCAGGTTGGCGAGATGCTTAGCCGTATTGGCGGCGAAAATGTGGCGGTGACCACACTCATGGGACCGAGTATCGATCCGCATCTTTTCAAGCCTGTGGTTTCGGATATTGAGAAGCTGAGCAAGTCGGATGCCATATTTTATAGCGGGCTGCATCTGGAAGGGCGGATGACTGAGCTGTTTGTGCAAATGGCACGTAGCAAGCCGGTCTATGCTGTGACCGAAGGGCTGCAACTTCGCGCTGACAAGCGTCTGCGAGAGCCGCCCGAGTTTGAAGGGATGTTTGACCCTCATGTCTGGCACGATGTGGCGCTTTGGTCGGACTGCGTGCAGGACGTTGCCGAGATTTTGAAGACGTTCGACCCAGAACATGCTGCCGAATACGACAAGAACGCCGAGAACTACATGAGCGATCTCGCACAGCTCCATCAATTCTGCCAAGACAAAATTGCTAAGATTCCCGAGAGTAGACGTGTTTTGGTCACGGCTCACGATGCTTTTGGCTATTTTGGCAAGGCTTATGGCATCGAAGTTTACGGCCTCAAGGGAATCAGCACCGAAGAAGAAAAAGACTTGTCGCATCAGGAAGAAATCCAAAAAATGCTGATCGATCGTAAGATTCCGGCAGTCTTTGTCGAGTCGACGATTGCCCATCGGACAGTCGAGTCGTTGATCGAGCCATGTCGGGCGGCGGGCTGGGATCTTCAAAATGGGGGCGAGCTGTATGCCGATGCTTTGGGGGAGGCGGACGGAGAGGCTAGCACTTATACTGGGATGATCCGGCAGAACGTCAAGACGATTGTCGAAGCGTTGGCGCCTGCGGCTGAATGACGAATTTCCAATGACGAATGACGAAGCCCGAAAAGGTTTTCGTGCCCTCATCCTTTGACATTCTGATTTCGTCGTTCCTTCGTCATTCTAAATTCGTCATTCAGGCCAAGCCGCATGTCCAACGTTGCCTTTGAAATCCACGATATGACGGTTGCCTATCAGCGGCGGCCTGTGTTGTGGGATATCGACCTGACGATTCCCGAGGGAAAACTTGTCGGCATTGTTGGCCCGAATGGTGCGGGCAAGACGACGCTGATTAAGGCTGCTTTAGGCTTGGTGCCGTTGGCCAGTGGCAAGGTGGAGATCTACGGTAAGAGCTATGCCGAGCAGCGTCATCTGGTTGGCTATGTGCCGCAACGCGAATCGGTCGATTGGGATTTTCCGGTCACCGTACGCGACGTCGTGCTGATGGGGACTTATGGTCGGCTTGGCTGGTTCCGAAGGCCGGGCAAGACGGAGCGTGAAACCGCCGAAACATGTTTGCAGCAAGTCGGCATGTCGGCGTTTGCCAACCGGCAGATTCGTCAGCTTTCGGGCGGACAGCAGCAGCGGGTTTTTCTCGCAAGGGCGTTGGCCCAAGACGCGCAGCTCTATTTTCTTGACGAGCCGTTTGCTGGCGTTGATGCGGCGACCGAATCGGCCATTATCGAGTTGTTGCATGGTTTGCGGTCCAACGGCAAAACGGTTTTGGTCGTCCATCATGATTTGCAAACGGTCCGCGATTATTTTGATCATGTTATTTTACTCAACATGCGGCTGATCGCCTGCGGACCTGTGGAGACGACTTTTACGAACGAGAATCTGCAAAAGACCTACGGCGGACGACTTACGATCCTCGACGAGGCGGCCGAAGCAATGCGTCAACAGGAAACGCAGTGATGATTGCCTTATCACTGACAGAAAAAGTGATGCTTGGCACCGCCTTGCTCGGCGGCATGTCTGGCGTTATTGGCTGTTTTGCCGTGTTGCGCGGACGCGCTTTGGTCGGCGATATGCTGGCTCACGCGGCCTTGCCGGGTGTTTGCCTTGCGTTTCTTTTTACGGGCACGAAGAGCCTGCTTGGGCTTTCACTCGGTGCGCTGGGCAGCGGGCTGCTGGCGATCGCGGCAGTGACTTTTATTGTCCGTTGGTCGCGCACGAAAGAAGACGCGGCGATTGGCATTGTGCTGAGTACGTTTTTTGGCGCTGGCATCGTGCTGCTGTCTGCGGTTCAAAAAGAGAGCGTCCGAGGGAATAAGGCAGGGCTCGATTCTTATTTGTTCGGCGAGCCGGGCAATATGCTCACGGGCGACTTGTTGCTTTTGGCGGGGGTCGCGTTTGTGGTGCTATTGACCGTGGGGCTGTTGTTCAAAGAATTTCAGATTGTTTGTTTCGATACTGATTTTGCGCAATCGCAGGGGTGGCCAACGCTGTGGCTCGACTTGGTGATGATGGCAGCCCTGGCGGTGGTCACGATCGTTGGCTTGCCCATCGTCGGTGTCATCCTGATGGCCGCCATGATTATTCTTCCTGCCGCGACCGCTCGATTTTGGACGAATCGACTCCTGTTTATGCTGTTGCTGGCTGGCCTTCTGGGGAGTGCGGCGGGGCTTCTGGGAACTCGGCTTGGGCGAGGGCTGCCTGCGGGGGCTGCGATCGTGCTGACCGGCACTTCGTTTTTCGTGCTTTCCTTGCTCTTTGCGCCGCAGCGAGGGGTCGTTGCCCGTCTGAATACCGAGTCTCGTCTTCGCAAGCGGATCGCACGCGAACATCTGCTGCGTTCGCTCTACGAACTTAGCGAAAAAGAACTGCCGCATCGCAGCCTTCTAGAAGTGACTCTCATTCGTGAGTACCGACATTGGCGTTCGCTGGAAAATCTACTTCAGAACGCTGTCGAGGCGGGCGAGATCGAACAGACGGGGCAGACGGTTCAATTGACCGCTTTGGGGTTGCGCCGTGCAGCGCAGCTCACCAAAAAGCATCGCCTTTGGGAAATGTTTATGATGCAGCACGCGGGGATTGCTTCGGATCACGTCGACCGAGGGGCAGACGACGTTGAACATCTGCTGTCGGACGCTCTGTTGATCGAATTGGAGCAGCAATTGGCCAGCGAGGGGCGTTTGCCCCAGGTCTCTGCCGAGGTTCCTGTTTCGCCTCACCAACTGGGTTCAGATGCGTCCGCCCCAACCGATTAACTTTTTTATTAACTCCTAAGTGAAGAAAAGAATAGAACGCAGATGAACGCGGATTGAACAGATGAACGCAGATGAAGTGACGATACTGTTTGAGGGTTCCTGTTACGCATGTGTAAAATCGAGGCTGTGCTATTTTTTTTGGATCAGCGAAAATCCGCTTAATCTGCGTTTATCTGCGTTCTATTCTTTCAATTGGCTGAAATAACACTAACTTTTTTGACTGCTATGCTCGAATTTTCTCCGGCAACTTGGACGATACTTACCGGTGCAGCTACGAATGTGGCTTGTGCGCTGGTGGGTTGCTTTCTTGTGCTACGACGCATGAGCATGATGGGCGATGCGCTTTCGCATGCTGTGTTGCCGGGGCTTGTTGTGGCGTTTTTGTTGACGGGTTCCACGAGTATTTTGCCACTGTTTATTGGAGCTGTGGTCTGTGGACTGCTGACGACCTTTTTGACGCAGACGCTTCATCAGTATGTTCGGGTGCCGAGCGATGCCAGCATGGGCGTGGTTTTTACTTCGCTCTTTGCGCTGGGTGTGGTGCTGGTGAAAAAGTTTGTTAGCGGTCTGCACTTTGATATTGCTTGTGTGTATGAGGGGGCGCTCGAGTATGTCGCCTTTGCCGAACCGATTGCTGGGCTGCCACGACCTCTTTTTACCACGCTTTTGGTGCTGTTGATGAACTTGGCAGTCTTGTTGCTTTTTTGGAAAGAGCTGAAGATCAGTTCCTTTGATCCGGCGCTTGCTACTACGATGGGGCTTTCGGCGACGGCGATGCACTACCTGCTGATGACGCTTGTGGCAGTGACGGCTGTTGCCTCGTTCGAGGCGGTTGGTTCTATTTTGGTCGTAGCGATGTTGATTGTGCCTGCTGCCACCGCGCATTTGCTCACCGACCGGTTGGCGGTGATGATTTTCCTGTCTGCTGTGGTGGGGATTGCTGCGTCTGTGCTGGGGTACCAGGCGGCTGCGTATTGGGACACGAATGTTGCGGGGATGATGACCGTGGTGGTCGGGTTGCTGTACACTTCGGCCCTCTTCTTTTCGCCGCGTTATGGAATTTTTAGCAAGCTCTTACGCAACTTCAAAATGTCGTTGCGTGTGTTGCACGAGGATATGCTGGCGATGCTCTATCGCGTGGAAGAACTGAAAAGCGAAAAGCAATTGACCGCGAGCGAAGCTTGCGAGGCCTGTCGGTGGGGGTTGGATTGCACGCTGGGGGATGCGAGGCCTCCTGCGTGACGGTCGTATTGTCCGTTCCAATCGTTTTTTGCAGCTTACCGAGGCAGGCCGTAGCGCGGCTCGCAAGCTTGTCCGGTCGCACCGCCTTTGGGAAACCTACTTGGTGCAACACCTGGGCATGCCGCTCGACCATGTGCATGAACCGGCGCATCGCCTCGAACATTTTATTGATGAGAAGCTGCGGGAAGAGCTGGCGAGCGAAATCGACGCCGAGGGACAAGACCCGCACGGACGCGAGATACCTGAGTGAAGGGTGAAGTTCGGCGAGACGTAGCTCGCCGGCTGTTTTTCACTTTTCAATAAGTTTTCTTAGCGTTTTTAGGTTCACTATGTCCATGTTGCGGCCTTTTTCGTCTTCTTTCGACGTTTCTAAATACATGGGCACTTTGCGGAAGCGGCGATCGTTGAGCAAAAAGCGAAACGGTTCTAGGCCCATTTCGCCTTGGCCGATTGCGGCGTGACGATCTTTGCGCGAGCCGAACGGGCGAAGGCTATCGTTGAGATGAAAAGCTTTTACTTGCTTGACTCCGACGGTCTGGTTGAGGCTTTTCATTGTTGCCTTGTAGTTTTTTTCGGTGTCCATGGCGTAGCCTGCGGCAAAGACGTGGCACGTATCAAAACAGACGCCGACACGGTCTGGGTCGTGGACGTCGGCCAGGATTTCTGCCAAGTGCTCGAATTTCCAGCCCAGGTTGGAGCCTTGACCGGCGGTTGTTTCTAAGAGGCACTGAGCGGCGCAGCCTTGGGTCTGGCTGTGGACTTCGTCGAGTCCGAGGGCGATACGCTTTAGGCCCTCTTCTTCGGTGCTCGAAGTAAAAGCCCCAGGGTGTGCAACGACGTAGGGGATGCCGAGCATCTCGGCGCGTTGTAGCTCAATCACCAGGGCGTCGATCGACTTTTTCCAAAGCTCGTCGTCGGGGCTGGCGAGATTGATGAGGTAGGAGTCGTGCGAGATTGGGTGCGTGATTCCACATTCGTCGAGAGCGTCGCGGAATTTTTCGATATCCTCGTCGGTGATCGGCTTGGCTCGCCACTGGTTGTTGTTTTTGGTGAAGACCTGGACGCAATCGCAGCCGGCTTTTTGGGCTGCTAAGACGGCTTTGTAGTAGCCGCCAGCGATCGACATGTGGGCACCGAGAATAGCCATGCTTGAATTGTGAAGGGTGGAGAGTGAATTGTGAAGGGGCAACGCGGCGTACTCCACAGGCTTACGCCTCGTGGTTCGCCACTGGACTCCTGGCTCTAGGGTTACTACAATCACCCGCTTTACAGCCCCTTTCCCCTACCAGCGAAATACCATGCAGCGCACCTTTATCCTACTAAAACCTGACTGTGTTCAGCGTCGTCTGATGGGCGAAGTGATTTCTCGATTTGAGGCCAAGGGCCTGAATTTCATTGCGATGAAGATGCTGCGGATTACGCCCGCGTTGGCCAAGCAGCACTATGCCGAGCATGTCGAAAAAGGGTGGTATCCGAACCTTGAAAGTTTTATTACTGGCGGACCGGTGATGGCGGCGGTGCTTGAAGGCTTGGACGCGATTCGGGTGGTTCGAGAAATGTTGGGGGCGACCAACGGGTTGAATGCTGCCCCGGGCACGATTCGCGGAGATTTTAGTTCGAGCCAGCAGATGAATCTGGTTCACGGCTCGGATAGCCCGGAGTCGGCCACTCGCGAAATTGCAATCTACTTTACCGACGAAGACATGTGTGGCTACGAGCCGACGATTACGCCGTGGATGCGGGCCGCCGACGAAGCTTAACAAAGAGTAGCCGGCGAGCTACGTCTCGCCGCTGTATTAGCAGCAGGTGGCGAGCAAGCAAGTTAGCAAAATGAGTGAGGAAGTCGGCGAGGCGTAGCTCGCCGGCTACTTACAGCGTAACGACATGCTGTTATAGCGTCAGCAACGACATGCTGACGTGCATCATGCGGTCTTCGAGGCGTATGGCGTCGGCGTCGACGTGCTCGAACGTGACGGTGAGATACTCGAGTCCTGGTGCGTAGGCAATCGTGAAATTTTGCCCGACGATGACCGAGGGGACGGTGATGTGCGAGAATCCGAAATCGCTTTTGCCGAGGGCCGATTTTACACCGCCGACGATGATGTTGGTGATTTCGCCTGCACCGTCGATCACTTGCGAGCAGAGCGTCGCCGAATTTTTCTTCGAGCAAGCCTTCGACCGCACTGATGACAAATCGCTCGGCCATGTTGACGCTGATGAACCCCGACACTTTTCCGTGGACGCCGATCATGCCGGTGATCATGCCCGATTCTTTTGTGGGCATGGCCGAAACGCCGACGCAACGGATCTTGGTGTCGCACATCCCGAGAGCGTTTTCTACCGAGTCTTTTACGGCCGCAAACAGCAGGGGATTGATGGCCAAGCATTCGAGTGCGTGCTCTTGAGCGTTCGGTGCGTCTGCGACAGTGGCCATGCTCTTGTGTTCCTTGCAAAATGGGTAGGGGTGCTGGGCAAGTATGGGTTACGGTTGGTAGAAAGCAGAAGGCTTGCAGCATATCGGGGGGATCGCGACTCCTGGGCAAGGCGTAGGATCGTTTTAAGCCTGATAATCGTACGCCGCGTGGAATAGGCTTCTAGCCTGTCGGTGAAGAGAAAGCATGAGACTACAGGCTAGAAGCCTATTCCACGGTAGTTTTTAACGTTGACCAAAGTATCCAGTCGCTGCGGACCCATGTCTAAGAAAAGCTGTTACTTGCTCTTCTTTCTTGGACGCTTCTTTTCTTCGCGGCCTGAGCAACCAGCGGGGCCGTTAGCTGCTCGTATAGCTTAAAGAGGTATTCAACTCGGTTCCGTTCGTTGGGGAAGGGCTGAGAGCGGTAGCACTTCTCCACGGCACGGTCGAGCTTGGTGTGGGCTTTTGCAAGAACGCTGGGCATTGCTAGCGGGTCGTAGAGGTCAGCAAGTGATGAATCGGGGAATTGAGAGCGTGCATCCAAAACATCTTGGGCAGCTTTTTCTACGGCTTCTTTTTGCTTCTCTTTGCGATAGCCCAGCACTTTCGGACAGTGTCGGGAGCCGGAATAATGGTTCCTAAAGGAGGTCCGAACAATGGACGAACAAACAAAGCAGAAGCGGCCAACGTATAGTGATGGCTTTAAGCGAGACGCGGTGCGGCTAGTAGCCGAAGAGGGGTATTCTTTCAAAGCGGCGTGCGCAAGCGGTGGGAGTGTGCCAGCAGTCGTTGCGAGCTTGGCACTCCAAACTGGTGCCACCGCCCAAACCGTGCGGCGAAGATGCTTCCCACGAGCAATTTCAAGCCGAAATCAAGCGGCTGCGTCGGCAACTGAAGCAGGCGGAGATGGTGAGCGTGACATCCTAAAAAAAGCGACGGCGTTCTTCGCGAAGGAGTCGACATGAAGTACGCCTGGGTTACCGAACACCGCGACTCCTTTCCTATCGCCCTGAATGTGCCGCGTGCTGGCTGTGAGTCGCTCGGGCTACTACGACTCGATCGACCGGGCGCCCAGCAAGCGTGCTGAGCGAACGCAGAAGATTCGGGAATCCGTTTCCCAAGTATTCGACGAGAATCACACAATTTACGGTTCAGCGAAGATTACTTCAAAGAATTGGCCAAACGGGATGAACTGGAATCGGCGTGTCGTAACACCGTGGCGAAGGCGATGCGAGCAATGGGCCTAAAAAGCAGGATTTGCAAGTCGTTTTCGCCAACCACGACCAAGTCCGATCCGTCGAAACGTCCGGCCAAGAATGTTCTTGATCGCGTCTTCACGGCAGAACGCCCCGACCAAAAATGGGTAACGGATATCACTTACTTGCCGAGTAGCGAGGGCTGGGTTTACTTAGCGACCGTGGTCGACTTGTTTAGCCGCAAGGTCGTCGGCTGGGCGATGAGCGATTCGCTGGCAACACCGTTGGTGAGTGAGGCGTTACGAAACGCGATCGAGTCGCGTCGACCACAACCTGGTGAGTTACTTCATCACAGCGACCGAGGTTGTCAGTACACAAGCGACAGCTATCAAAGGACATTGAAGACGTTGGGCATCGAGTGTTCGATGAGCCGTCGTGGCAACTGCTACGACAATGCAGTGGCCGAGCGTTTCTTCTGGTCGCTCAAGCATGAGTGGACCCAGCACGAGAAGTTCGCTGATTTGAAATCAGCAAGGCGGAGTGTGTTCAAGTACATCGAAACCTACTACAATGGCCAGCGTCTTCATCAGACGCTAGGCTACAAAACTCCCGAGCAGTTCGAAGCCGAGTACGCCCCGGCAGTAGCGGTGTACGAAATTGGCTCCCGACACTGTCCGAAAGTGCTGGGCTATCGCTTTAGCCTTCGATTTTGGGTCTGTTAGCCCGAATCCTACGATGACTACATGAACATGAGCAGAACCACGGGCCTCGCTTTTCCAAACGAATGTTCTATGTGCAAAGTGGATTTTAGTTGAGTAGCGACGCAAGTAACTCAGGCCAAAAACTAATTGCCAGCTCGCCTTGAGAAATAGAGTTTGTGGAACAAACGCACACGATATTGATGTGTCCTGAATGTATTCAGAGCTGCTTTTTGAAATACCAACCGCATACATAATCAAGGTCTCCAGCCTTACGGAAACCGGGGACAAGATGACGCAAGTCCACTTTTTGTTCTTTTGATAAGTAGTGTTTTCCTATGAAAGGCGGGTTCCCCAAAATGTGAGTGCATTTGTCACTGGGAAGCACGTCTTCCCATTCGGTAGTGAGAGCATTACCAATCAAGATTGATGGGCTTTTCTTGAGGGGCAACCGGACGAAGTATTGTCCAAAAGCTTCACTGAAACGCAAATTCATCTGGTGGTCCATCAGCCACATGGCAACTTCGGCAATGCGAGCTGGCCATTCCTCAATCTCGATACCGCTCATTTGGTCAACATCGACTTTAGTGACCTGAGTCATGTCGAGCAGCATCTGAGACGACTTGTTGAGCTTTTTCAGAATGTCGAGTTCGAGCAGTCGTAGTTCACGGTACGCGATGACAAGAAAGTTGCCACAACCACAAGCTGGGTCAAGGAGTCGCATCGCCGCGATGCGGTCGTGGAGGCGTCTAAGGGCAGCAGAGTTTGAGCGAGCCTTGGTGAATTCTTGTCGCAGCTCGTCAAGAAACAGCGGACTGATGACCTTCATGATGTCACGTTCGCTCGTGTAGTGTGCCCCAATCTGCCTTCGTTCCTTCGGTTCCATGACGGATTGAAAGAGTGCCCCAAAAACGGCGGGAGAAATCCGCCCCCAATCAAAGCGAGTGCAAGCTATCAAGCGGTTTCGCATGTCGGAATTGAAAGCAGCAAACCCCAGGAATTCGGAGAACAACTCACCGTTGACGTAGGGAAGAGCAGCCAGTTCTTCACGAAGATTCTCTTGACGTTTTTCGGTAGGCGTATTTAGAACATGGAAGAATTGAGAGAGCGTAGCCCCCAAGTCAGAGCCATCTTTTTGCGTGTGGTTTTCAAGGTAGAGCTGAAAGGCACTCCGCTCGAAAATGCCGGTGTCTTCGGCAAAGAGACAGAAGAGAATACGAACCAAAAGCCTTTCCAGTTCATGCCCCTTGTAGCCCCCGTCTTCAAGGGCATCGTGCAAGTCGCCCATGATTTGGACGGCCTTGAGGTTGATGGGGTCTTCTGCTTCGAGGCTGTGCTGCTTGTAGCCGGGGATGAAAGCAAACTTGTCGATGTTCTCGTGAAGTTTGCCGAGAGGGAAGGAGAGTTCTTCACCTGTTTCAAGGTCGTGCAGAGCAATGCGTGCGAAGTCGGAGACAATGAGGTAACGCGGTACTTCGTCGCCGCGACCTTCCCTGATAAGCGACTGCACGTAGTCGTTGGCTTGAGATTCGGCCTTGGTAAGATTCTTGCCAGCACTTTTATGCTCGGCCAGAAGCATTCCCTTCCAGAAGAGGTCAATGAACCCGTAGCTACCGGAGAGTTTTTTGACGGGTTCTTCAAAGCTCGCCAAGTGCCTGCGATTGAGACCAAAGACACGAAAGAATTCATCCCAGAAAGTTTTGGCTTCAGCATGTTCCCGCGTCTCGTCAGCCCATTCCTTGGAGAAGGTAACGGCACGGCTTCGTATTTCGTTCCATCCAAGTGGCATTACTACTCCGGCTAGGTATTCTTATGAAGAGGTGGTTGAGGTGCTTCTGCTGTCGCACCATCATCCACAATTCAGGCAGAATACGCCAGAGATAGAAAAACTAGATGAGAGCCGAGAAGGGAAACGTTTCTACGGCTTGAGGGTTTTTAGCTCGTAGCGGCGGATTTTTCGGTCGAGGGTGGAGCGCTCGATGCCTAGGATTCCTGCGGCGCGGCTTTTGTTCCAGCCGGTGGAATTGAGTGTGCGGAGGATGTGGTCTCGTTCCATGTCGGCTAGTGACGTTGGCTCGAAATCTTGGCTGGGGGGGAGTTGGCCGCCGGCTTCGGTGTCGCCGGCTGTTTTTAATGTTGAGAGGACGAGGTCTTCGTGGTCGACGTACTCGCCGGTTGCTAGGACGACTGCTCGTTCGATTACGTTTTTTAGTTCACGTACATTGCCTGGCCAACGGTAGCGGAGGAGTTGCTCCATGGCGCGGGGCGAAAAGCCTTGGAGGTTGCGGCCTGTCTCGTCGCTGAACTTACGCAGGAAAAACTCGGCCAGCTCGGGGATGTCCTCGGGCCGTTTGCGTAGTCCGGGGACTACAATTTCTAGGACGTGGAGTCGGAAGTAAAGATCGCGTCGGAACTTTCCTTCGGCAACGTCTTTTTCGAGGTCGCGATTGGTCGCGGCGATCACGCGGACGTCGACTTTGATTGCTTGTGCGCCGCCGACACGCTCGAACGCGTGTCCTTCGAGCACGCGTAAGAACTTTGCTTGGACCGACGGGCTCATTTCGCCGATTTCGTCGAGCATGAGCGTTCCTTTGTCTGCCTGCTCAAATTTGCCGCTCTTGCGATCGGTGGCTCCGGTGAAGGCTCCTTTTTCGTGGCCGAAGAGTTCGCTTTCTAACAGGGTTTCGGAAAGCGCCGCACAGTTGAGGCAGATAAATGGGCCTTTGGCTCGTGGACTGGAATAATGGACGGCGCGGGCGACTAGCTCTTTGCCGACGCCGCTCTCGCCGCGTACTAATACGGTCGCTCGGCTTGGGGCTGCACGAGCAATTTGCTGTGCGACGTGGAGCATTACGCTGCTAGAGCCGATGATTTCGCTTTGGACTCCCAGCTTTTCTCGCAGCTCTACATTTTCGGTCCGTGCTTGGTTGAGATTTTCGGCCAACACCTGCCGCTTTTCCAAATTTTCTAGTGCGACGCCGACGGTGTCAGCGACGGCGAGCGTGAATTCGAGGTCTTCGGGGTCGGTGGTTCGGTCGGTATCGGTGGTGTAGAGGTGGACTAATCCAAAGATGCTGCCGGACATTCGGATCGGGGCGCAGATGACGCTGGTGGCCAGGATTTCTCCGTGGCTATCTCGGTTTCCAAGGTTGCTGTCGTCCATGACGTTGCGCGCCATGACGGCTTGTCCCTCGCGAAGGACGGTGGCGGTTAGGAAAGGCGAAACCCGGTGATACGAGTGCTCGCCGTCGCTTCGGGAGGCAATCACCTCGATTTTTTCGCTTTTTCGGTCGCCTGTGTCGTCGCGTTCGCGTAAGAGAATCGCGCCCGAATCGACTTGTGTCCCTTCAAATAGTCCCGTCAATGCGACGTTAGCCAACGAAATGGTGTCGGTCGACTTTGCCAATTCAAAGGCCAATCGGCAGAGCTGCGCGGCCGCCCGTCCGACTTTGGGGGAGGACTCGTCGGGGTCTTCGGCAGGGAGCGTGTCGAGGAATTTGCTCTGGTCCTTGCGATGCGTAATCGTGGTCGGTTCAAAGGCTTCGAAGATGCTATCCGCGTCGGTGGTTTCGAGTCCAAGCGAATCGGCATCGACTGGGCGAGACGATTTTAGGAGGCTGCTTGAATCGGGGAAGGCTTCTGACAGATCGTGGACGAACGCGAGTTGCGAATTGCCAATTTGCAGGATGTCGCCTGGCTGCAAGGGGTGGTCGCGGGTTAGTGGCTCGCCGCTGACAAGCGTTCCATTGCGACTCTCGAGATCGCGTAGTTGCCATTGGCCTTGGGCGTAGAAAACCTCGGCATGGTTTCGGCTGCAGCGTTCGTCTTTGACCGAGATCGTATTGGTGGGTGCCCGTCCTAGCGTGGCGGATTCTCCTGGCACCAGCCGGACCACGTCCGCCCATTTTGCTCCGTCGCGAATTATCAGGTAGGCGTTCATTGAAGAGTGAAGGGTGAAGGAGGAAGGGTGAAGGAGGAAACTCTACGGCTATGCCGTCTGCATGGCCTCCGGTCCTCCCCTTCAGCCTTCCAGCATATTGCGTGAGGGGGCTTGGATTCAAGGCACCGCAGCCCCTCGAAGCTCTATTCTAGCAGACCTAGGCGGGGAGAAATCGCTACAATCGGCATATCGGGCCTAAGCGCGTCGGGGAACGGGCCTGCGAATTTCTAGAGTTCGTACCAAACGGGGCAAAACTGTTGAATATCAAGGGGTTAGCAACTAGGCTGGATAGAGAGTCGGAACAGATTCTCTAGGGGATTCTCTTGGAATCGTAGGCTCTGGCTGGACAAGCTATTTGTAACCGTGAACTACTTGGTTGTAACCGTGAACTACTGGCGCTGCGATGGCCCCTTCGGGCTGAGCCGTAACGTCTGAGGAGAAGAATTCAGATGAATAGAGTGCCTTTCTGCTCTCGTATGCTGAGCTGCTTTTTCGTAGCTGCCTTAGTATTGTGCGTAACTTCGCAGCGGTCTGTGGCGCAAATCGTGCAGCAAGCGGTTGGTGGTGTTGCCATTGATGCCGAGGGGGTCTTGTCTGCGCCGACGCTGGAGGACGCGCAGGCGCTCCAGGAAGTCCGGCGCACGGCAATCGAACAGGCTCCGGCAGACTTGGAAGCGTGGACCGATCTGCGAGCGGTTTCGCTGAAGCAGCTTGAAGCGAAAATTGCTGAGTGCAACGAGCAGCAAATTCCGTTGCCCGAAGCGGTCAAGTATCTTGCCGGTTTACAGCGTATTCAATATGTGCTGATCTATCCTGAGCGCAACGATATTGTGCTGGCTGGCCCCGCCGAGGGCTGGGCGATGGACGAGCTGGGCAACGTGGTCGGGGCAACGAGCCGTCGTCCGGTGCTGTTGCTCGATGATTTGATGGTTGCAATGCGTACGAGCGAAGCCTCGCGGCTCGAAGCAATTTCCTGCTCGATTGACCCGACGGCCGAAGGCGTCCAACGGCTGCGAGCGGCCATGAGCCGCGTTCGCAGAATGGGCGATCCCCAGGTCATCAAACAGAACTACGAATCGGCTTTGGGACCACAAACGATTTCGGTGACTGGCGTTCCTGCCAACAGTCATTTTGCACGTGTGATGGTAGCTGCCGACTTTCGGATGAAACGTCTGGCGATGAATTTCGAGCCAGCCCCGGTCGACAACATGCCGAGTTTTTTGCAGTTGATGCAAACCAGTCGACGTGGCGTGAAAAGCATGATGCCCCGTTGGTGGTTGGCCTCGAATTACGAACCTCTGTCGCGCGACGCCGAGGGGCTTGCTTGGGAACTGCGTGGCCCCGGTGTAAAATGCATGACTGAAGAAGACCATTTTGGTTCGGATGGCAGACGTGAAAGTTCAACGAAGGCCAGCAATGCCGCAACGCGTTGGGCGCAGACGCTTACTGAGCGTTACAGCGAACTGGCTGACCACGATTCGGCCTTCGGCCAGCTACGCAACGTCATGGACATGGCGGTGGTGGCTGCTTTGATTGAGAAAGAGCAGCTGTTGAGCCTTGCCGGGCTGGAGCTACCCGAAATTGCTGAAGGCGCGCTGCTGACCAGCTACTACGCTCCGAAAAGCGTCGATAGCAAAGTCAGTTTTGTGAAGCAGGGGAGCAACTGGATCGTCAGCGCTTCGGGCGGCGTTCAATTCTTGCCTTGGTTGGTTGCTGATAAGACGGAGCAGAATGAGGAGCTTGGGGAAGTTCGTCAGCGGGTTTTGCCGAGCGAGGGTCGTTGGTACTGGTAGTTGGCAATACCGTTCTAGGGCACTAAGCAGATTGCTGTCACCCTACTGCCGATATGATTGCCCGTCTGGGTCACCGGCGCTGGCATAACGTCCAAGGTAACGGGGCGGGGAGTTGACGTTGATGAGCGCAGCGAACGCGCCGCGCTAATCCCGCTCCCGTTCACCGCTTTGTTCTGTTGCATTCGCGTGACAGTTCGGCGTCATCAGCCAATCGGCGAAAGTATCCGCTTCACTATACCATGCGTCGTCTGGTGGTTCATCGTCGTTCGCTGAGTCTTCGACAAAGTTGCCATCGTAGCGATAAACCGGAAAGTCGTCGTCCGAGCAATCTATGCTCGACATCATGGTGCAGCCCCAATCGCAAATTACAACGGAGCCATCCCACCATTCGAAATCCCGCGCCATTTCGAGTGAAGTCTTGACGATGTTCCAATTATCATCGTTGTTGTATCCGCCGGGAAGGCCGAGTACGCCAAAGCCTGGCCCAAGCATGCAACCTCCGTTGGCGACTTCGAGATAGATTCGTTTGAGCAGTGGTGGGAGGCTGACGCCGAGTTTGTGTTCTGCGGATTCGAGTTCGCGCGCCGTTGCCGTTGGTCGAAGGTTGGATTCTCCATCTGATCGGCGACCAATTGATTCAGCTCGCATTCGCAACAGTTCAAGGATTGCATCTTCGGTCATGAATCTCTTGCAACAGAATGTTAGAGCTCAGTTGCCCGCCACGCGCCGTGGCAGATTGAAGTGGAGTGTACACCGCCCGAATGGAAAACGCCAAACTCGCAGAAGACTGGCGGGTCAACTGCAGCGACTTGTTATCCAGCGTTTTGAGAGTCGATCTGTGAAAGTTGAGATCGCAATGCATTATTCACAGAAACCGCATCGGGGAAATGCTTGGCGACATCCTTATCTAGCATGATCACACGAGCGTGCTGCTTATATTGCTCAGCGTACTTGCCAATCTCCGGATTTGCGCTATCGGTGAAATCGCAATCCGAGGGCATGTCTTCGATTTTCGGTTCGCTCTTAGCCATTTGGATATGCCTTCGATTCAACCTTGTTGGCGGGTCGGGCTCCAATAATGCGGATACGCTCTCCGCGATCGGTATGCCACACAA
Organism: Bythopirellula sp.; assembly: GCA_965224625.1. Lineage (GTDB taxonomy): Bacteria > Planctomycetota > Planctomycetia > Pirellulales > Lacipirellulaceae > Bythopirellula. The sequence goes on along the minus strand of CBDCZS010000001.1, from coordinate 1,392,073 downwards.
CTACTAGTCTACCACGGATGGAGATTCCCAGGGTGAGTAATCGGTCCTCATCCTCACTGTGGGCCTCGTCGAAAGCGGTGCGTGATCTCGTATCGGCGAATACCGAAGCCGCCTCCTCGAAGGTGACACCGTGCTTCGCTTCGTTGGACGCGGCTTTTTCTGGATCCCACTCGAATTCCATTCAGGTACTCCTACCTCTAGCGGGATAACGGCGAACATCACCGGGTTTGGATGGGCGGAGCGTAGGCGGGTAAAATGGCGAAGCCAACCCGCCGAAGCGCAGGCCATACAAACTCCGGTTCATCGTTTTGTTATACCGTGATTATTCCCTTGTCGGTTGCCCATTGTTTGACAGGAAGCTTGATTGAGTCCTTTGTGTTCTGTGGATTGAACGGGCGGTACAGTTTCCCAACAAGATCAGTATGCAGTGTTTTCAGTGTCTGGTCCTTGACGAGACATACAGGTTTCTTGAGCGCGAACATATATCCTACCTCAAGCGAGACGTTCGGATTAAAATCGTCGTCTTCCAATCGCTCGAAAACGGCGATGCCAAATGACGCCCCATAAATGTACGTGAGGATGTTTGGGAACAGATCGTCATGATATTGCTTGTCGTCTGCTCGTAGCACGCTGATTCCGTGACCGGCAAAAACATCGCGTATCCCGGTGACGATATCTTGATGCGCCTGAGTATTTCCGAATCGCATCATAAGGAATGCGACGTTTTCAGGTTTAGGGTGGTCTTCACGAAACCGGCGAATGCTGTCGTGAATCTCTACGGGTTCTTCGAGGTGTGGGGGCATATGAACAAGTTCTCGTTCTGTGAGGTAGAGACGAATTGCGGCGTCAAACGACGGTGTGCCAAGGGAATCACGCTCGGTTTGCTCGAATTCGTGTGTGACAGCGACGGAACCGGAAAGCCAATCGAATTTCGGAAGACCAGGAAACGCCTCGTAGAGTTTTGCGACGTCAACGTGCCAGTTCTCTCGGTCGGGAGCTATCCAATCGACGTTGTTTTCCTCGAGGATGCGTTCGATGGCGCGAAAGGCTTGGCGTCTCTGGTATTGCTCGCGAAACGAATGCAGCGAGAACGAAACGCATATTCCATCTTCGTCGTCAAAGCGGTCTTCGCCGAGTTGCCAGACGATGTCGCCGGATAGAACGGGGACACCGGTAACGTAGTGCATGCGTTTGTCCTATCGGGATAACGACCAAGGTAACGGGGCGGGGAGTTGACATTGATGAGCGCAGCGAACGCGCCGCGCTAATCCCGCTCCCGTTCACCGTTTTGTTCTGTGCCGTTGTTGGATGCAGTATCGAGTAAGAGTTGGAAGTCGGTTTCACGCAGGATGCGAATGCCCTGTCCCTTGGCGATGCTAGACTCGGCCTTGCGGTGCTTGGAACTCTTGTCGTGCCCGGCAAGTTTGGTAACGTCTTGATCGCCAACCACGAGAAGAGTCGTCGATTTAGTTACGTTACCGCCGACGTCACATCCCGCCTCGGCAGCCATGTCGGCGGCGTCGCGCCGAACCATTGACATTGAGCCTGTGAACACCACGGTTTCGCCAAATAATGGGCCTTCTGGGTTGCCATCACGTGTGTGGCGTTCGGAGGAACCAGAACTCGATGATGGATTGATCCGGGCGCTGTACGCGAACAAGCCATTCAGGTACGGATAGACCGGTCTCGGCAATCGCCCGCAGCAGTATTTCACCAGCGGCACGCGCGTCCTCTTCGGCATCGTGATGCCGAAACTCGATGCCAAGCATTTCAGCGACGGGGCCCAGGCCGTATCCGGAACGAGCACGGTCCAGCCATGTACGTCGTACGACGCGAGCAGTGTCCAGCCATTCGATATCTGGGAGGTCCAAATCATGCTTGCTATGGGCAGCATGAATTGATGTGCGGTCAAACGAGGTATGGCAACAAACAATGGACGACGTTAGGTATCCGTGAAGCGTATCGTAGAGATCCGCGAAGGATGGAGCGTTCGCAACGTGCGTTTCCTCGATGCCGTGGATTGAGATGTTCATGGCGTCGAAGTAGTCGTTGGGATTCACCAACGATTTCCAACGATGTGCGACAACGCCGTCCTTAAACTGAACGATGCCGATTTGACAGATGCTACTCAAGTCCGCGTTAGCGGTCTCAACGTCGATTGATGTAAAGTCCATTGGCAGCAGTCTTAGGCACAGAACGTTTGAGGTCACCGGGTCGCGGCGAACGACATTGATTTCAAAAGCCGCGCGACCCGCGACTCCGTGTGCACCGATTTGTTATGCCCCGTTTATCGGTCGCGGATTTCGTTGAGACGTTCATTGATCTCATGTAGTTGCATTCCATAGTCATCGGGCCATTTCCGGGATGCGGACGATTTGATGGTCGCGAGCGAGGATTTAGCCACATTGGGGACATTTTCCATTTCCAGTATTGCGACCAGATCATTGCTTTGTTCTTTGATTGTATGGAATTGCATGCCGTAGTCATTCCGCCATTTACGAATTGCCAATTGTTTTATTCGCGTGAATTGTTGAGTCGCTACGCCACGGTGTGACGTTTTATCGACGACATCCAGATATGAGCGGGATTCTTCTTTGGCAGCGTGCAATTGCATTCCGTAATCACGTGACCATTTGTCGATCGAGCGACTCTTGATTTTATCAAAGATTTCCTGGGGAACACCTTTGACCGACGTTAACGCAACGACATCTCGGTAAGCGCGAACCTCTTCACCGATATTGTGAACCTGCATTGAGTAGTCCGTCCGCCACTTGTCGACAGCTCGCTTTTTGATTCCATCGAAAATCTTTTGTGGCACATTCTTAGCATTGGTGGTGGCAACCACTTGCCGGTAAGCTTTCGTCTGTTCTTGGATTGTGTGTCGACGCATCTCGGCATCATCAGGCCATTTTTCGGCAGCTTGCGTGTTAATTGCGTTGGCTATTTTTGTCGGCACATCCTGTGAATAGACAGGTGTCGTCGCGACAAGCAAAATGACGAAAGCAAGCACGTGCAATCTTCTATTCATGGCATCTTGTTGGTTGAGGGGCATAACGATTGAGCTAACCAGGCCGGGAGTGAACGTTGATGAGCGCAGCGAACGCGCGACGTTGTTCCGGCTCTGGTTCAGCGATTTGTTATTTGCCCTGCGTTTCCACTTGTGTATCGTTACCTTTGCCCCAGTTGCAGCCTTGGATGCGTATGTAAGGACGGTCTCGCAAACGCTATCGCCGTACTTGCCCCACACTGCACCAACCGTGCCAGCAGCAAGTGACGCCGAAGACAGCATGGCTTGGTGTGCCGCGTCTTTCAGCTTGTTTAGGAGACTCATCGTTGAAGCGTCAGTTCGTTACGGTAAGGATTTCAGGCGGATAACTTGTTATTAGACACAAAAAATGTGTGTAAGCAGGGCTTATACACAAACTATGTAGATAAACACTTGACAGGGGTAAAAGTAGGAGTATACATGCGTTCACTTCACCACCCTCGTCTTAAGGTGTTCCCACATGAGCGCATCGTACCAGGGTTCTGACCCCAATACAAGAAATTCTTCGGCCAAGCCACGCAAGCTGCTCGATCAATTAGCCGACGTTTTGCGAGCGAAGCACTATTCTTATCGAACCGAACAGGCGTATATTCCCTGGGTGCGACGGTTTATTTTGTTCCACAACAAGCGCCATCCTCGTGAAATGGGAGCCGTCGAGATTGAACAGTTTTTGACGCATCTAGCGGTGGAAGGATGCGTGTCGGCAAGTACCCAGACACAGGCCCTTTGTGCTTTACTGTTTCTTTACAAGCATCTGTTGAAAATTGACCTGCCCTCGCTCGATGCCGTGAGGGCAAAAAGGCCAAAGCGACTGCCGGTGGTTCTTTCTCGACCTGAGGTGAGCCAATTACTTGATGCCATCGAAGGCTCGCACGGTGTGTATCGGGTGATGGCTAGCCTGATGTATGGAGCGGGGCAGAATGACGAGCTTGGCGAAGTTCGTCAGGAGTTTTTGTCGAGCGAGGGTCGTTGGTACTGGTAGTTGGTGCTACTGTTCTAGGGCACTTAAGCAAAAGCCTTGCTTGGCGATGTTTGGGAGTTCGTGAGGCGGGAGCCTCGGGGTCAGTACGTTTCCAGGCGGGAGCCTGGGAACGAGTCCCGATTGAGGCTGGCTCTATTTTCCCAAATTCCGTTTTTTCGCTTCGGGCTGAAAAACGGCAGTCCATTCGGGTCGTGGGGGGATCTGGCCATTGAGAATCCTCAGCATCCAAGTTTCGTCGGTTAATCGGTCGTCCACAGGATGGGCAAATTCGTAGTAGGAGTAGGCAGGGCCGACGTAGATTCGGCGATCTTCTTCGCTGTCGATAGCGACGACCAAGAAATTGCAATTGCCGACGCCTTGTTCTAGCGCCTCTTCGCTATTGGTGTTGGTGTGGACATCGATGATCGTCGGTGCCCAATCAGCAGCTCGAAGCCCGCCCTTGTAGAACAGATCGCAGTACCAGCCGGTGTAACGGGGTGGACCGCTTCCACCGCCTCGGATGTCGATGGTCGCCTTGAGCCAATTTTGGTCGTCTTCGGTGAAGGGTTCGGCGGCTAGCTCCTTGTTCGCCAAGTCTTCTAGCCGAGCGAGTGTCGTCGCCATCCGCTTTAAAAAATCGACTTGGCGTTTTTGAATTGGCTCGAAACGCTTTGTGGCCTTGCTAAAAGGAAATGCTTCGAGCCGTTCGGCTAAATCTTCGACCAGCTTGCGGATACATGCGTATGTGGCCGGGTAAGGCTCGACGTAGCCGGCGGGATATTCGCACTCTACACCCGCCGTGTATGGCTGTTTCGCGTAGAGGACCATATCGTGGCGCAGCTCTGCCCACGACGCCAACTGGGTTTGCAACTGTTTGCGTTGCCATGCTTCGGTGCGCAGCGCCTCGGGGGCATGTTTTTCGTTGGTCAGGTCCGCATCCACGGTACGAATCGCTGCGAGCCAGGTGTTGTAGAGATTTTCTTGCCAGAAGTCTGGAGGGTATTGGTCAACGAAATCGCGGCAGGCTTTGAGGTTGCCCGCGTAAGGATATTTTTCTAGCTCGTCCGCCAGCAATGGGAGCGCGGAGTCGTTGCCTAGGGCGAACATAACATCTGCCGCAGTGGGCATCATGCGTTCGACTTTTTCGCCTTTGAAGATAATCGAGTCGAACACGACCTTCGACAGGACGAGTGAATCGATGGTCTCACGCTGGCCAAAGAGCTGAAACACGCTTGGCAGAGGAGGTTGGTAAAGATCGCGGGGATCGGAGAGGATCACCTGCGAGCGGATTTGCTGCGAACCCGCTTCTGAGTTGCGTAGTTGATCTTGAATCTTCTCGACCGACTGACTGGAAACTAGGCTGAGAGGTTTGTCGAGATTCTGACGTTCGAGCATGTCGGCGAGCTGCTGCACGGTTAGGTTGTCGCACTTGCCGGCCAAAATGTCGATCAACGTGCTGATCTCGTTGAACTGAGTCAGGGTATCGGATTGCTTGAGGAGGGTGATCAACAGGGCGGCGTTCCGCAACCCACGCTGCGAATCGTCGGCCATCCCGGTCTGAGGATCAGGCGGCAGCACGCTCCAGGCGGTATCGGCCCGGCCAAGCCACATCATGGTACGAAAGTAGCGAGCAAGGGCAGCCGTTTTTGTGTAGTGTCCGCGAGGCTTGAATTGCGAATAGTCGATCGCCCGTCGACCGCCGTAAATGTATGTTAAATCCGTTTTTCCAGGGAACTGCATCTCGAGCGATTGAATCATTTCCAGAATATCTAGCACTTGCTCATTCTGTCCGTCTGAGGGGGCGAGTAACTGGCCATTCCAGCCATCAAGATGGTCGCGAGGGTTTTTTTCTAGGTGTGGTGCTCCCGCACCTAGGAGTAGATTTCGAGCGACCGTTAGATAGAGATCGACATCTTCATAACTCTCTTGCAGTGTGGAGAAAGCCGCGCGCTCTTGGTGCAGTTTCGATTGGCACTGTGCGAGTACTTCGTTGAGCGAAGCCGTCAGATAGGTCTGCTCGATTTCCATCAGCAGATCGTCGAAGGTTCGATGCAACGCATGCAGAATCGAGTCGGTGGTTACCAAGACGGGCAAGTCGCGTGTGTAGATCGCAAAGTACAGCGAGCCAAAGCTATACCGCTGTTGATGATCGACCGAGACAAACCCTTGGCTGCGGAGCAACTGTTGTTCGGCATCGGTAAGCTGGAGCTGCTCGACCGCCTCTTCGTAGAAAGGGATCTTGGCAGGATCGAAAGTGAGGGCGTCGAGGTATTCGCGCTGCGGAAATTGTACAGCCAGTTGGTCGACGGTTAAATCGGCTGATTCTGCAATCAGGTGATCCAGCCGAACTTCTTGTTCTGGTCGTGGCGAGACATATTCCGCACTAGTTCCCGAGGAACAGCCCGTAGGCAGCAAACTACCGAGCAGGACTAGCAACCAAGTGTTAGCACGATTTGACATGATGTAAAACCTCCGGGATTGAGCAACGTTTGCAGACCAGCCGAGGCAATCGCTGCCGAAACTATTCTGCTTTGGTTTGGTTCCAGCTTCGCGGTCGGACGACGTTGGTGACTAGGCCTAGTTTTTCTAGGAGCCGGATGGTTAGCCAGGTGACGTCGAATTCCCACCATTTGTGGCCGTGGGAGGCGGCGCGTTGGTCGGCGTGGTGGTTGTTGTGCCAGCCTTCTCCGTTGGCCCACAGTCCGACGAGCCAGTTGTTGCGGCTGTTGTCGTTGGTTTCGTAGTTGCGGTAGCCCCAGACGTGGGTGAACGAGTTGACGCTCCAAGTGATGTGCCAGGTCAAAACCGTGCGAACTAAGACGCCCCAGATGAGCAAGCTCGAGCCAAACTGCATGGCGGTCGCGGTGGTTCCGCCCATGACCAATTCGGCGCAAAAACCACCTAAGAAAAAGACGACCATTGAGGCTAGGTAGATCCTCAGCCAGTTTTCGCGGCGCTCTAGTTTCATATAAAACGGGTCGCGGAGAATGTCACGTGTGAATCGTTGATAGCAATTTACGTTGAGAAATTCGCGGTTGTGAAACATCAGCCAGCCGCAATGGCCCCACAAAAAATTTACCAACGGGCTATGTGGGTCGGGGCGATCGTCGGAGTGTTTGTGGTGAATGCGATGCATGGCAATCCAACAGGCGGGGGTGTCTTGCATCGTGCAGACGCCAAGAATCGCTAGTCCATGTTCTAGCCATTTGGGAGCGGTCAAACCTTGGTGCGTCAGCAGACGGTGGTAACAAAGATTGACGCCCAAGGTGCCAAAGACATAAAGCCCCAGCAGGCTGAGCACCACGCCTGTCCAACTAAAAAACCAAGGCATGAACGCTAGGCAGGCGAGCAGGTGGACGCCGGGGATTCCGAGGGCGTAGCGCCAACGGACTCGAATCGGGTTGACCGCTGTTTCGGGCCACTCTAGCTCTCGCGCTGCCGGGTCGTCGGTCGTGTCGGCCGTACTGGCATCGGTTACGAACTGGCTATCAGGATTGGTTTCTTCGTCAGACAGAACGTCAGATGCCATCGGGATTCACTACTGTTGATGTTGTTGGTAGATTGCAGGCAGATCCTAGGAGGATACCGCGAGACAAAGCTCAAGCAACCAGTATACTGGAGCCGTTTCGTCCTCCAAGAGCAGGGCCGGGCCATCCGCTCATTTTTGCTGAATTCTTGAATGCGATGGGCATTTTCGCCCATCGGTGGGGTCGAACCCGCACACTTTCGACGACTTTTTCTGTTAATCGGAGCGCGAATGCGATTGTTAGACGTACGTCGTGAGGAAATTCCGGCGCTGGCTTGGGCGGCGGCTTGGTTTTTTTGCGTTCTTGCAGCCTACTACACCATTCGCCCAGTACGCGAGACGTTTGTTGTCGAGATTCCTCGTGACCAGCGAGCCACGCTGTTTACAGTGACACTGCTGGTGATGGTGATTGCAACGCCACTCTACGGGCTGGTGGTCACGCGCATTTCAAAGCGTTGGTTGGTGCCGGTGGTCTATGGGTTTTTTATCACCCACCTCTTTTTCTTTGGGTTGGCGTTTGCGAACTCGAATCCGTCGATCGGGGTCTCCAAGGCATTTTTTGTATGGATTAGCGTTTTTAATTTGTATGTCGTCACGCTTTTTTGGGGCACCGCCGTCGATCTTTTTAGTGGGCAACAAGGAAAACGGCTGTTTGGGCTGGTCTTTGGTGCGGGCACGCTGGGACAACTCTTGAGTTCGTGGGGAGTGCAAGCGACGTCCGCTCAGATGAGTAGCACAAGCTTGCTTTGGGTTTCGGCGGCATTTTTGCTGGCAGCGATTTTTTGTTCTTGGAAGTTGCGCAAGTTGATGTCGGGGAGAGCGTCAGCCAAAAAAAATGTGACTCCCAAGGGCAAAAACAGTTGGACTCTGGCATGGCAAGGCGTGACGGCGGTGGTGCGGTCGCCCTATTTGTTGGGCATAGCGTTGGTGATTGTTACCCTTAGCGGAAGCGCGACGGTCGTTTATTTTTTGATGACCGATTTGGTCGCCGAGCAGATTTCGGACCCGGGCGAACGTCTGCAATGGTTTGCTAAGATCAACGCCATCCATGCCGGCGTTACGCTACTGTTGCAAACGGCCGTTGTCGGTTGGCTGCTACAAAAAATGGGCGTCGGTCTGACGATGGCTCTTGTGCCAGCCATCTATTTGGCAGGTTTTGCTACGCTGGCTTGGACCCAAACCCTATTTGTGATCGGTTTGTTCCAGGTAGCTCTGCGTGCCGCTGCTTTTTCGTTTGGTAATCCGGCGCTCGAAGTGCTTTACACGGCAGTTGCCTCGGAACAAAAGTATCGTGCTAAAGCGTTTATTGATACGGTAGGCAAACGGACAGGGGACGTGTTGGGGGCACAGGCTTGTGCCGTGTTGGGGGCGTTGGGTTGGGCGATTTCGACGCTTTCGCTCGCCATGTTGCCCATTGTTTTGGGGTTGATTGCCCTTTGTTTTCTTCTGGGGTCTGCTCATCAACAGGCAACTGATGCAAAGTTTTCGGAGCAGTAAGAGAAAAGTCTCACGCAGAGACGCGGAGACGCAGAGAAAAACCAAAGAACTCTGCTGTCTCTGCGCCTCTGCGTAAGGCTTTTTCACAAATTTGCTAAAAGTTGCCAATTCTTAAGGGGCCGCGATCTGGGTCGCGAAGGTTAACGAGAAAAGTGCGTGGTAAGTCGGGATGTAGGGCTGCGAACATTCGGTCGAGGTAGCCCTCTTGGACTAGCTGTTCGACGGATTTTTTTTGGGGGAGGGCAGATTTCAAAAGAACCAGTTCGTCTGCTAATAGGGTGATTGCTAGGCGTGCTGCAATCGAATCGCTGGTGACCTGCCAGTTGGTTGGCAATTTTCTTCCTGGCAAATTGGGTTCGCTGTGGCGAAGCCATTGCCCGGGGCCAAAAAGGGTACAGCTACGCTCGCCTAATCGTTGGCAAAGGAGGCGGTCGTCTTCGATAAGCGGGATCTCTGGCAAGTGGTCATGCAGCATGTGGGCGGTCACCGTCATCAGATCGACAGACATCCAGTGCGCTGCGGCATCGTTTAAAGGACGGAGTGCGTGCCAGCGCCGAACTTGTTCGACCAGCGCTCCGCCACCAGTGACGATCACATGATGGGCCGGGGATTGCTCGGATAGCCAAGCCCGGAGTCGGTCTGCTAGATCGGGCAAGTCGAACAGGCTGCCGCCGACTTTTACTACGCGAATGGGTATCCGACTCATTGAGCAATCCTTTCGCGTGCCAAGACTGCCAGTGCATGGGCGCATGCAGAGCGGCTTATCTGTGGGCCTAATTTTTCTGTTAACGAGACCACTTGGCCGGTTAGACGAAGGTGCTGAACTAGTCGTCGGCCCAAAAATTCGCCATGTCCGCTCAGAATGATCGTCGTCGGAGTCGTTTTTATGCGTTCCAGGACCTTACTGGCTGCCGTGGTCAATTGGTTCAACTGAGCTTCTGCAATGGCGGTGGCTGTCCGATGGGCATCGGCTAACGAAAACATGGTTGTATCTGCACAAATAGCGCGAGCCAACCGCGCGTGAGCATTCTTTGTTGTGCGCGAGCGGCCGTCGGCGGTGTTGAAGTTTTTTGGGTCTTCGGGAATGTCTCCCAGAAGCAAGTAGGCGTCGGAGGTCGTGGCGAACAGCTCTTGGGCTACGGGGCATTGAGCGTTTCGCCACGGAAGCTCTTGGACTACGGCGCAGACGGGGCTTCGCTCGATGCCTGTGTAAACGAGTTCTCCGGAGACGAGCCTTTCGGGATCGGTTTTACCCGTCGCGCAGGGGCCAGTCTGATCAAGGGGAATCAGATCGCAAGTGGTCGACCCGACGTCAATTAGAAGTCCATTTTTCTCGACACAATACCGCCCAACAAAACTTGCTAGTACATGCCAGTTGCTGGCGGCAGCTAGCAGGGATTCGTTTTGGGCAACCTGCACCGATTCAAGACGACCATCGCTTAGGTAAACGTGAATCGTTCTTCCCTCGGCAGCTTGTTGGACTGCATTGAGAATCGTTTCGATTCCGTCCGCCTTGGTCTCAAAACAATCGGCTAGCTCGCCTGTGATCGTCACGGCAAGGGAAGAGGCCGCAGGGGCTTGCGTCAATATTTGGGCTAATGCCGAGGGTAGCTGATCGGGTTGTTGCCAAAGGGGAAACGGGATCGACTGGGCATAGCCTAGGCCGTCCGCCAATTTGAGGTTTGCGCCGCCAATATCGAGGCCAAGCATGTTCATATCAACTCACTGGATGCCGAATCGAACCTTCGGCCGAAAATTCTAATCGGTCGGTATGAAATCGAGGGCTTGTTAGGCGTCCTGCTGCATTTTCGAGTAGGGAGAGCGCCAAATTATCTTCGGTGGCTGCTCGCAAACCGACGTAGGAGGTCGTGAGGCGAGGATTCACTTCGATCACAAAATCTTCGGAACCATCTCCGGCCTTCCCAAGGACCATGTCCACGCCGACATAGCCGAGTGCCGGAGGCAAAGCCTCTAAGGTTTGATCGGCTAAGAGCTTGGCTCGCTGTGCTAATTCGGTCTCGTGCATGAGCGAACCACCAGAATACGAAAAACGGCCGTCGGCGCTAAGGTGCTGGCGGCACGCTGGCAGAGGTACGCGATGTGTTGGGCCGCATAACATCGCCAAGCTCGTTGCGATGCCGGGGCAGTAGCGTTCTAAACGCCGCGGCCAAGGGTAGGGGGGAGGCTCGTCTTGCGGACTTGAAACCAAGAGCGTGTGTTGCGACCCGGCACCGTCTACAGGTTTTAGGACGGCTGGATAGGCAAACTCTTTGGGCAATCTTTCTTGATCGGCTGGTAGCAACAATGCTTCGGGCACTGGCACCCCCGCCTCGGTTAGTCGCAACGCGGTCCGATGTTTGTTGGTGGTCAGTTCTACAAATTCTTCGGGTGCGGAGAGTAGATTTCCGCCGGCTTGCCTTGCCAGTGCCAAAGTCTGGAGCAGGATGCCGTCGAATTCTGGTGCGATGACTAAGGTATGATCGGCCAGGGCGGCGAGACGCTCGATTTCTTCCTGGCGGTGGCTCGAGGAGTGAATTTCGACGACTTCGCAGTCGGGCAAGACTAGCTCGTCGAGGCGCATGTCTCGCAGGACCGTGACTCGGCAGGTTTTGATGACGTTAAAATCTGCGGCCAAGGCGGTCAGCATCGCAGCGCCTTCGGCCAACATCGAAGCGGGCAACGGGCCAGGTTCCTCTACCAATCCGCCGCCGGTGACCCACTCGTAGAGAAAAATGTGCATGGGCGATGAGCCAGTCCGAGGGGTATCAAAAGATGCCGAGTTGGTCTTTTGCGTCTTCGGTCATTCGGTCGGGAGTCCAGGGCGGGTCCATGACAAGCCGGATGTCGACCTCGTTGACTTCTTCTAATCGTCCGACAAAGTCTTTGGATTGTCCGAGTAGCTGAGGAGCAGCGGGGCAGGCGGGGCTGGTCATGGTCATTTCGACAATGACGTCTGACTTACCATCGTCTTGTTCTTCGATTTTGATTTCGTAGATCAAGCCCAGATCGACAATGTTGACGAACAACTCGGGATCGATCACTTGCTTGAGAGTCTCGCGGACTTTGTCTTCGGCGATAGCCATGTAAGGTCTCCTGTCGCTACTTTTCAGAGAAAGAATAGAACGCGGAGGAACGCGGATTTGGCAGATGGGCGCGGATTAAAAAATCTGCGTAAATCAGTTGAATCCGCGTTCCTCCGCGTCCTATTTCTTAAAACATCACTTTTTTAGTCGTACAAAAATCTGATCGCCTTCGACTTTTACCTCGTGGGCGACGGTTGCTTTGGTGGCGGGCATGGTTGCAGCCGCTCCTGTTTTAATATCAAACTTCGCTCCATGACGGGGGCAAGCAATGGTGCTGTCTTCGACATCAACCGGCCCATCGCTGAGCGGACCCCCGTCGTGCGTACACACATCGTCTAGCGCATAATAATGTCCTGCCGCGTGAATCAGCACAATCAACTGCTCGTCGACTTCTACCAGCAGTGAGCCGGGGTTAGAGAGTTCGGAAGTTTTTGCAGCAACAATAAATTCGGACAAGCAAGTATCCCCAGGAAATTAAAGGTCTCGTACGCGTTGGCCAATCGCTTCGCCCAGCGCTTCGCGGACACTTTGGATCGTGATTCGATCGAACACTTGTTGGAAGAATCCGGTGACGATCATTCGGACTGCTTCTTGGCGTGTGTAGCCACGGGTCATCGCATAAAAAAGTTGTTGTTCGTCGACACGGCCCGAAGTGCTGCCATGCGTGCAGCGGACGTCGTCGGCTTCGATTTCTAAGCCCGGAATCGAGTCGGCCCGTGCCGAGGTCGCTAGCATGAGATTGTCGTTTCGCTGGTAGGCGTTCGTGCGCTGACCCGCTTTGTCGACCTGAATCATCCCTCGCCAGACGGTTCGCGAAGTGTCTTGGAGTGCGGCTTTGTAGAGCAAATCGCTTTGGCCGAACTCGGCTTGGTGATGCTGGTGGGTATTGTAGCAAAGGTGCTGTTTTCCTTGGGTGAACATGACGCCGTTGACCTGTGCCTCGGCATCTTTGCCGGTGAGGGCAACGTGCTGATTCACTTTGGCTAGGCGGCTGCCGAGTGCGCCGATGGTCCATTGCAGATTGCTCTCTTGTCCAACGTGCCCCATTTGGTGAGCAAAATGCCAGACCTTGCTGCCCCAGTTTTGCAAATTGACATACCGTAGGCGGGCGTTTTTTTCGACGATCAATTCGATCGAACCACAGTGTAGTCCGCCGCCCTCGGGGTCGGTGCTCACGGTTTCGGCAAGCAAGGTTGCCTCGGCACCCTCTTCGAGGATGACCAGTGTCTTGCCCAGGTCGACGCCGCCGTCGGTCATCACCGAAAGCGAGTGGAGTGGCTCATCTAAACAGACGCCTTTGGGTACAAACAGCAGTGTGCCACCGCTCCACAGAGCAGCATTGAGCGCTGAGAACTTGTCGAAGTGTGGATCGACCAACTTGCGTTCGAGGTAGGGCCGTAGGAGGTCGCCATGCTCGGCAATCAGCTTATCGAAGCTACCAAACAGTACGCCCCGTTTGGTCCACTTGTCGTCCAAGCGGCTGCTCGAACTTATGCTATCGACCGACGAACACTGTCCGCCGAGGTCGACTCCCTCGGCCAGAAGTGTTTTTGGGGGGTCGATTTCAGCAAGTTCGGTAGCCGGGGAAAAACGGTCGAGCTTGAAGAGGCGAATGTCGGTGCGCATCCACTCTTCGTCGCGGTTGGTCGGCATCTCGAGTTCGCAAAAGCGAGCCCAAGCCGCTGAGCGCATGTCGCTAAGCCAAGCGGGCTCGTCGCGAGCTGCGAGGAAGGCATCAAAAGTCTCTTGTGAAAATCCGGCGGGAGCCAAGGTACTGTTCATCGTGTTCTTTACTGTTTCTAAGATTATTTATTGTCTTCGTTATGATCCAACGTCCGCCTATCGTGCAACAGGCTTCAACCAACGCTGCCTTCCATTTGCAACTCAATGAGTCGGTTCATTTCGACGGCGTACTCCATTGGTAGCTCTTTGATCAGTGGTTCGATAAACCCGCTGACGATCATCGAGCTAGCCTCGGCTTCGGTCAGACCACGGCTCATCAAGTAAAATAGTTGCTCTTCGCCGATTTTCGAGACGCTTGCTTCGTGTTCGATTTGGACGTCTTGCTCTTCGACTTCGATGTAGGGGTAGGTGTCGCTGCGGCTGTCGGAATCCAAGATGAGTGCGTCGCAGACGACGTTGCTTTTGCAGCCGGTCGCACCCTTTTCGACTTTGCAAAGCCCGCGATAGCTGCTGCGACCGCCATTTTTGCTGATGCTCTTGGAGATAATGCGGCTACTGGTATTGGGGGCACAGTGGACGACTTTGGCCCCGGCATCTTGGTGCTGGCCTGTCGATGAAAACGCGATCGAGAGAATCTCGCCACGGGCGCCCGGTTCCATCATGTAGACGGCCGGGTATTTCATGGTGAGATGGCTGCCCAGGTTGCCGTCGACCCATTCCATCAGGGCGTTTTCATAGGCCATCGCTCGTTTGGTAACGAGGTTGTAGATGTTGTTGGCCCAGTTTTGGATCGTTGTGTAACGACACCTGGCGTTTTTCTTGACCATCACTTCGACGACTGCCGAGTGCAAGCTTTCGGTCGTGTACATCGGAGCGGTGCAACCTTCGACGTAATGGACTTCGGCCCCCTCGTCGACGATGATGAGCGTCCGCTCAAACTGGCCCATTTGCTCGGCGTTGATGCGGAAGTAGGCTTGCAGCGGGAAGTCGATTTTTACTCCTGGCGGGACATAGATAAACGAACCGCCTGACCAGACCGCCGAGTTGAGTGCGGCGAATTTATTGTCGGTCGAAGGAATGATTTTTCCGAAGTACTCGCGAAGTAGCTCGGGGTGTTCGCGGATGGCGGTGTCGGTATCGGTAAAGATGACACCCTTGTTGCCGAGGTCTTCTTGGAGCGAGCCATAGACAACTTCGCTCTCGAACTGTGCTTTTACGCCGGCGAGATACTTTTTCTCAGCTTCGGGAATTCCAAGTTTATCAAAGGTCTCTTTGATCTCCTGGGGGACATCGTCCCAGGTTTTTCCTTGCTCGTTGGTCGGTTTTAGGTAGTAATAAATATCCTGGAAATCGAGCGCGATGTCGCCGCCCCATTTGGGCATCGGCTTCGACTCGAAGATTCTGAAGGCTTCGAGACGAAAGTCGAGCATCCAGCTAGGCTCGTTTTTCATCTCTGAAATCTGCGCAACGATCTCGCGGTTGATCCCCTTTTGCGCCTTGAATACGGGCGTGGACGGGGTGACGAAGTCGTACTTGTTGATTTCGCCCAGGGTTGGGTCTTCGGTGGTAATGTCGGTTGCCATGCTTGGTCTCAATTCTTTCTAATACTTCTACTTCAGCCAGGTGAAGGAAGAATAGAACGCGGAGGAACGCTGATTAAACGGATTTGCGCGGATTTGGGATATCTGATTCAAACATTCCTAGTAACGCTCACACAAAAATTTTGGAAACTACTTTTTCTCGTATTGCTCCGCGAAAATCCGCCAAATCAGCGTTCCTCCGCGTCCTATTTCATTCTCTTTTTCGTTTCTAGGTCTCTCTTCTAAACCGCACCGACTTCGGTCCCGGTCATCGCTTCTCCGGCCTCTGCTGATTCGGGATACGCCGCGCGGATTCGGTCGTAGCCGTCGGTGTAGAGTTCTTGGGCCAGTTCGACGCCGCCGGTCTCAACGATCTTGCCGCCAAGCATCACATGCGTGAAGTCGGGGACATTTTGTTCGAGTAGCTTGTCGTGGTGCGTGATGATGAGAATGCCCATTTGTTCGCCATCGGCCACTTCTCGACCAATTTGAGAAATACTTTGGCTCGCCAGTTTTACGGCATCGACATCGAGGCCGCTGTCGGTTTCGTCGAGGATGGCAAACTTGGGTCGTAGCATGGC
Organism: Bythopirellula sp.; assembly: GCA_965224625.1. Taxonomy (GTDB): domain Bacteria; phylum Planctomycetota; class Planctomycetia; order Pirellulales; family Lacipirellulaceae; genus Bythopirellula. Next base: position 1,376,116 of record CBDCZS010000001.1, on the reverse strand, counting down.
CATTTGCAGGATCTCGGCACGCTTCATTTCGCCACCAGAAAAACCATCGTTCACATAACGACGCGCGAACTCGACGTCCATCTTGAGCTGTTCCATCTTCTCGATCAGTTCCTTGCGAAACTGCCGCATCGGAATCAGGTCTTCGCCCTCTTTGCGATCGGGATTGCGAACATTGGTGGTCGCATGCCGCAAGAAGTCGGCCATCTTGACGCCGGGGATCGCCATCGGACGTTGGAATGCCATGAAAATGCCGGCACGAGAACGTTCGGTCGCGTCCATCTCGAGCACGTCCTCGCCGTTCAGTTCGATGCTGCCCCCGGTGACTTCGTAGTTTGGGTGGCCCATGATGGCATTGCCGAGCGTGCTTTTGCCCGAGCCATTTGGCCCCATCAACGCGTGGGTTTCGCCACGGTTGATCGTGAGATTCACGCCGCGCAAAATGGGTTTGCCTTCGACGACAACTTGCAAGTTCGTAATTTTCAATGTTTCAGACATCGTTTTATTTCTTACGGAGTGTGTGGTAGCCGGCGAGCTACGACTCGCCGACAACAGTTATTAAGTTATTAAAAAATCTCGTTAAAAAGCATTCGTTAAAAAACCTTTCGGTCGGCGAGGCGTAGCTCGCCGGCTATACAGCAAAAACTAACCGGTAATTTTTTGATGGTCGTAGAGAGGCTCTAAATCGGCCGGAGCGGCGACGTAACCGCTGTGATGCGGCAACGGCAATTCGTCTTCGAGCTTACGACCCAACTGGCCAACACCCGCTGTGCCGGCACTCTTCGCAATCTTGTGGCCTTTGATCTTGTCTTGGATTCGCATGAGGCCTTCGAGCAATGCTTCGGGACGTGGTGGGCAACCGGGGACATAAACGTCGACCGGCACGACCAAGTCGACGCCTTTTACGACGTGATAGCCATACTTGAAGTAAGGGCCGCCGCCGACGGTGCAGGCACCCATGGCGATGACAAACTTGGGGTCGGGCATCATGTTGTAAAGCCGCCGCACACGGCTGGCCATTTTGTAGGTCACTGTGCCTGCGACAATCATCAAGTCGGCTTGGCGCGGCGTCGCGCGAAAGGCACCTGCTCCGAAACGATCGAGATCGTAACGGCTTGCACCGGCGGCCATCATTTCGATCGCACAACAGGCCAGACCAAACGTCATTGGCCAGATACTCGATTGGCGAGCCCAGTTGATCGCTTGCTCGACGGTCGTCGTGATCACGTTTTCTTCAAAACGTCCTTCAATCCATGGCTGGGTCATTTTTGCATCCTGTAGGTAGTAAAAAGCTGTCTGTATGGTGGGGGCAAAACGTCCGAAGCTTCCAAGCGTAACATGCCCCTTGCAGGGTGCCTAGGGTCTGGAATTAAAGGGGGGAAGGGGTCGCAGCACTCGCTTCAAAGGTACAGCAGTTCTCGCCATCGAGACGGCAAGTGCTTAGTCGCATGCCTTCTCCCAAAATCTCTGAAAACAACATTTTTTCCATCGAACAAATACTCCGATCTTGCTCGGCCAAATCGGGATAGGGGCAGGCCAATGCCGTCAGCACCGGTAACTGGCTACCCTCGGAAGTCGCAACTTCGAACGGCACGTCGCGCTTCTGCATCAGGCCCACCAGCGATTCCATCCGTTCTCGCAGGTCCGTACCTGCGACTTGATCACGATAAACTTCGGCCAAACGTCCTACGATCCGCTTCAAAAGACCCTTCCGTACCTCGGAATCGTCAACGGCACGAATTTCGGACCAGAGCACACCGACCAGATCGCCGTAGTTGTCGCCGCCGCTTTGCACGCCCTCTGTGGTGAGCGAATAGCGATGCGTCGGACGGCCTCGGCCCGCAGCTTCGGCCTGACGGACAACCAATCCCTGCTGCATCAGTCGACTGAGGCGCTGTCGAATGGCGGTAGCCGTGACACCGGCAAATTCGACCAAATCGCTAATCGTGCTGGCATCCTCGCGGCGCAAAAAATCGACGATCGTCCGATCTGACAGCGATTCTGGGGCAAGTTGTGGGCGGTCGGAGAGCATTGAGCATGAATTCTTAGTTGGTGTAATGGCCTAACGTCATACATATTAACAACTTCTCTATTAAAAACAACTGACTGTGTGAAAAACAAGCTGCGATTCCGAATTGGTCGTAAAGTGTTGACTCAGAAGGGTTTATTGGATAGAAGATGCTGCAGAAAGCCCAGAAACGCTCTGTAAGACTCCGCCTACGCTAACTCTCTCTTCTTGGGGAATTTGTTCAAATGACTTCTCGACCGCTCTGTACCTGGAGATGGGCAGCCCCGCTGTTGCTTGCACTGCTCCCTTTCTCGACCTGCCAAGGCCAAGAAGCAGAAACCGAACCAGCCGCAGCCGTCGAAACCCAAGGCGTCGCACCCCAAGAAACGGCTGATCCAAGCTTCGGCCAAAAGTGGTCCCATGTTTGGGAGAGCGCTGAAAGCTCGACTGCTGACAAGTGGCAAGGAGCGGTGAATCTCGTGTTTGGGACGGTTGTGGGCTATCTGGCCTCCGTTTTGTTCTATGCCGTGCCGGTCTACCAATTGGCGGCTGACGACTACGTCCGGTTTCCGGTGGTGTTACTCATTCTCATTTTCGGCGGTATCTTCTTTACTCTGCGTTTTGCCTTCGTCAATGTACGCATGTTTCGCCATTCGATCGACGTGATTCGTGGCCGTTATGATCGGCCCGAAGACGAAGGCGAAGTCTCGCATTTTCAGGCGCTCACGTCTGCACTTTCGGCAACCGTTGGGCTTGGCAATATCGCGGGCGTCGCTGCGGCGATAGCGATGGGCGGTCCTGGCGCGATTTTTTGGATGTGGATGGCGGCGTTTTGCGGGATGAGCATGAAGTTTTCTAGCTGCACGCTGGCTCAGTATTATCGTCGCGTAAAACCGGATGGCAGCGTGCTCGGTGGGCCGATGGTTTACTTGGAAGAGGGCATTAAAGACCAATATCCCTCGCTTGCACCTCTTGGGAAAATCTTCGGCGTCGCGTTTGCCATTTTCACGGTGTTCGCCGCTTTTGGAGGCGGAAACATGTTCCAGGGCAACCAAACATTCAAGATTCTTTCCGATCAGTTCGGTGTTCCTGGCGACAAGGCCTGGTTGGTCGGCCTGATTATGGCGGTGCTGGTTGGGATGGTGATCATCGGCGGTATTCGGCGGATTGGCGAAGTCACCAGCAAGCTAGTCCCTGCGATGTGCGCCTTTTACTGCCTGATTTGCTTGACGATTATTTTTCTCAACTTTGGGGAAGTCGTCCCGATGATCTCGAGCATTTTTTATCAAGCCTTTAATCACCAGGCAGGGTTTGGCGGGTTGCTGGGCGTTGCGATTCTTCAGGGGACTCGACGGGCCGCCTTTTCTAATGAGGCGGGGCTTGGCTCTGCTGCCATTGCCCACGCTGCTGCTAAGACCGACGAACCGATTCGTGAAGGCATCGTTGCGATGATCGGTCCGTTCATCGATACGATCGTTGTCTGTACGATGACCGCCCTTACGATCTTGATTACGAAGTCGAATCTTGACCCGGCCACCGGACTCCCATTTACGGGCGATGTTTCTAACGAAAAAGGTGTCGAACTGACTGCGGCTGCGTTTGCTACGCTTGGCGACTGGGCACCGAAGCTGCTCTGCGTTGCGGTGGTCGTCTTTGCCTACTCGACGATGATCTCTTGGTGCTACTATGGCGAGCGGGCCATCGAATACCTGTTTGGCCAGCGCGGCATCAAGCCGTATCGCGTCGTCTACGTCTTTTTTGTTACGGTCGGGCCGATGCTTTCGCTTTCTGCGGTGATCGATTTCTCGGACATGATGCTCTTTAGTATGGGGTTTCCGAACATCCTCGGCATGGTGTTGCTTTCGGGCGTCGTCGGCAAACATGGGCGGGATTATATCCGCCGATTGAAGTCGGGTGAGATCAAGCGGACGGTGTAAAAGAAAAATTAGCCGCAGATACGCGCAGATGGACGCAGATGTCTAGCGCTACGGAGATATTTCCTGTGAAAATGCTATCTGCGTTTATCGGCGTGGCTCTGCGGCTAACAAAAAACGCCGGCGGCGCACTGTTCAAATTCCCGTGGTTCTTGGGAAAAACTGTTTGACTACGGCATGAAATGCTTTGGGCGATTCGATGGTTGCTACGTGCTTGCGGAAATCTCTTGCTCCGGGGCGTCCTTGGGCGTAGCAGCAGGCGTACTTGCGCATTAGTATGGCTGCTTTTTCGTCGCCAAAACGTTTGCGGACGAGGTCAAAATGATGGAGTAAGAGCTGGCGTTCTTCTTCTAAAGTCGGGTCCGCAGGGACCGGGTTTCCGCGCAGGGCGGCTGCCGCCTGGGCGAAAAGCCAAGGTTTGTTGAGCGACGCACGGGCAATCATCACGCCGTCTACGTTGTAGCGGCGGAACGCGTCGACGACGCGGTCCGCCGAGTCGAGATCGCCGTTACCGATTAGCGGAATGCGTTTTAGGTACGGCTTGATCGCGGCGATGCGATCCCAGTCAGCACTGCCGCGAAACATGTCGGCAGCCGTGCGGCCGTGAACGGTGAGTGCCGCCGCGCCGGCCCCTTCGACGACTTGGGCGATATCTATGGCGTTGATTTGATCGCGTGTACAGCCGAGCCGAATTTTTGCGGTCACTGGCGTCGAGCCACTTGCGGCGACCACTTGCTCGATGATCTGTCCCATCCGCTCTGGCTGGCTGAGCAAGTAGGAACCGCTGTGCGCTTTTTGAGTCACCTGACGCACGGGGCAACCGAAATTGATATCGACGACGCTGACGCGATATTCGCTGGCTAAGCGAGCCGCTACCTTGGCCATTGTCTCGGGCTGGTTGTCCCAGATCTGCACCGCCAGGGGACGCGGTTCGTCCTGCACGCCCCAGAGTCGATCGGGGTGCTCGGCTTCGTTTTCATCGAGCCAAACAAACCCACGGGCGTTGACCATTTCGGTGGCCAGCAGACCGACGCCGCCAAACTCGCGCACGATCTGGCGAAAAGCGAAGTTGGTAAAACCTGCCATCGGTGCCTGCAAGATCGGCGGATCGATCTTCAGAGGTCCGATGAAAAACGGGCCAGCAATGGCTTGTGGTGTAACGGTTGCGCTCGACATGACGGTAATAGCATAAGATAAATGCCTACGAAATGTCCAATGGGCAGCCGTGGAATAGGCTTCTAGCCTGTCGGGTTTTACAGGCTGGAAGCCTATTCCACTTTTCTCGCTACTTCTCGGAGGGGACGAGGATGGAGCGTTCGCCGTGGTGCTCGCCGACGGGTACCCGGCGGGTTTCGCTGCGACCTTCGGCCGCAAATGTGCGGGGCTGTCCGTGGCTCAAACGATTCTGCGAAATCGGTTCTTCGGCGCTGGCTCGCTGGATAGCACCCCGATTCCGGTCGTCGGCTAAATTGCCATTCAACGGTATCAACATCGAGACCAGACGCACGGTGCCGACGTTCTGTGGGACCGCCAAGTGTGTGTAATCAACGATATGGGAATTGTACTGATAGGCTGTCGTGACAAAGACGCGCCGTTGTAGGGCCAACTGCTCGTAGACGTGCAGCAGTTGTGCTCCGTCCGACTGGGGGCTACGCTGCTGGTCGACCAGGGTGAGCAATTCGAGAGCCTTCTGTGTATCGATGGCCTGCTGCCCCAGTTCTTGAAAACGAAGCGGCAACAGATCGCTCAGTTGTTTGGCTTCTTGAGAGCTGCGACCTTGAAAAATTTGGTCGTAACGTGATTCGTAGACGCCGCAATAGGGAAGATCGCTCGGCAAAGGTAGTTGAGCCTCGGCAGGGCGTCTAAGGGTTTCTGCCAAACGAAGTTGAGCCACTTTGACCGCATTGTGGGCAACCTGCCTTCGGGCGGCAACGGTTTGTTGCGTCTGCTGCCACGCAGCACTTGGCTGCGAAATGTTATTGCGGAGCGATTGCAACTCAACCGATTCGACCGCTGCCAAGTGATACTCGGTCACGGCTTGCGAAAGTTCCCAGTAGATTTTTACGCGATCGGTTTGCTCGCTTCGCGATCGAAGGTTCTGCACCGCCGCCGTCAAAGACAAGGCCGTACCACGTAGTTTTTCTGCTCCGATCGGTTTTGCAAGACGACGAAACAAGTCTGCGGGTTTTTCGGTCACTGCGACTGAACGCGCAGATGTGGCTGCTGGAGCCGCAGTTCGTAAGGGGTTGGAGCGAGGTGGCGGCAACGGCTGAGCAATCGTCGGGCGAGTCGTTGTTGGTTGAGTAGCCGCCGGTGGGCTGTCCCAAGGCTGCTGCTGAACGGGAAGCACGTCGGAAAGCGGCGCATTGCCGGCCACGGGTGGCGTGACAGGTGCATAACGTGTTCCGCTAGAATCAGCCAACTGCCCAGCGAGAAAAATCCCAAAAACGAGTGTACAAATCTGCATCGCTCAATCCCCTTATCCATAAGCTTGCGACTGCAACAGCAGCGAGAGCCCAATCCCTTGCGCTAAGTTGCATCCGATAGCCTGCCACAGAGTAGGGACGTTCGTCAATGCGAACTGAGAGGAACTAGGAGGGTGGGGCGAATAGGTGGCCTGGGGCAAGTGTCAGTCTAGCTCTTCTAGCCAGACGCGTAGCTCGTTTTCGTATTCACTTGCTAGGTCGCCGATCACTAGCGTCCGCTGGAATTCGGCCAACCCACCACTGCCGGTATCGGCATCTTCGGCGCTGCCGAAACGGACCATGGGGTCGGGGGCGATCAGGCGGCGGCAGATGCTCATGAGCAGATCGCTGTCGGCGACGTTGTCGGGCAAAATACGATCCAGCCGTTGCGGCAGAGTCCATTTTGCTTCGAGCAATTCGCCCAGCGTACTCAGGCCAGAAAAGAGGGGGCGTCCGGCGAGCACTTCGATCAGTACGTAGCCCAGACTGGCCAAATCTGAACGGGGCGTAAATTCGTTGCGTTCGAGCATCTCGGGCGCAGCGTATTGGGGCGTGCAGGTCCGTTGCTCGGGCATGTTGTTCAGATCGAGCGCCGAACCGATGTCGACGATTTTGGGATTGCCTGTCCGTTTGACCATGATGTTCGATGGTTTGAGGTCGCCGTGGACGATTTCTTCGCGATGCAAAGCGGCCAGAGCTGCCAAGCATTGTCGAATAATCGCGACGGCAACGCCCGGTTGCAAACGGGGACGGACTGGACCCATCGTGGCTAGCACATTGTTAATATACTTCCAGCGGCGCTCGCTGACTCGCTCTTTTGCCCGTGCCAGCATGGCGGGGGTCAGCAATTGGTCGAGATCGTAGCCGTCGACCCATTCCATTTCCATGATGCGGATACGGTTGCGCTCGGTAAAATTTTGTACGTCGAGCAAGCTGTCGTGTTGGATCTTCGCCACACGGCTAGCAACCTGCGCCATGCGTTCCATCGCCTGATCGTAGCTCTGTTGGCTGGCAAATCTTTGCGGCGAAAAAACCTTGAGGGCCACTGGCAGGGTAAACCCATCGGAACCACGACGGTCGCTCAGGTAGACGACGCCCTGGCCGCCCGTTCCTAGCAAACGACGAAAACGCAAATGCTCGGTCCAACCCATGTATTGGTTGTCGAGTATTCGTTCGTAGCGCTCGAACAAATCGTTGGGACAACGATCGGCAGGCTGGCCGTTGAACGAGAGCGTCCGCGTTCCTTGAAGAATAGTCGTCGAAGGGTTCATCTGGTTCCTTGGCGTGGGAGACACGCCCTACGAGAGGGTTCTCGCACTGGGGTCTACTCTCAGCGGCAGGCACGTGGCCTGAATGGCCTTTCAAGTACCTCGCTGCTACTCATGATATTAGTCAGACCCCGGCCTCTACGTCCAGTTCGCATTTTATGCCAAATTGGCGAATCGGGGGTCGCTGCTGGCTATTTCGAGCTGAACGGGGGGAGTGCTTCAGGGCGTAGAATAGCTTCGGGTTTGGGGAAACCGAGGTTCTTTTCTACACGGTTGATCAACGGTTCTCCTGCTTGAAAACGGCGCAGATTTTCGCAAAAGAGGTTGGTCATGTCGTCAATTCGACTCGCTCGCTGCCCGCCGACGTGCGGCGTGATGATCAGATTGGGTATCTCCCACAACGGGCTATCCGTAGGTAGCGGCTCCTCTTCGGTCACATCGAGGGCCGCTCCCCACAGATGGCCCGATAGTAAGACCTTTGCTAGATCGGTTTCTACGACCAAAGGTCCGCGTGCAACATTGATCAGCACCGCGTCTTGCGGCAGCATGCGTAGCCGTCGCTCGTCGATCATCCCACGGGTGTGCTCGTTGAGCGGGGCGGTCAGGATGAGCACATCGACGCGAGGCAACATTTCGTCGATCGCGTCGGCTGGGAGCAGCTCGTCCACATGCTCACATGCCTGATCAGGGAACCAATCGGTCGCAACAATGGTTGTCTCAAAAGCCTTCAAAATACGAGCCAGTACGCGACCATTTCCGCCCAAACCGACGATTCCGATACGGGCGCCATAGAGGTCGCGCGTCGGCAGACGCAGAAATTCTCGCTTTTGTTTGGCATCAAAAAAGGCGGGCAAACTTCGGAGCATCCCTGCCAAAAGGGCAAAGGTTTGGTCGGCCACCTGTTTTGCCAAGACGCCCGAAGCACTCGAAACTGGGATGTCTGAAGCAATCACGCTCGGCACCAAACAGTGGTCCAATCCGGCCGCCGAAGATTGAATCCACCGCAATCGACCTTGCCGCACTACGTCCTCCCAAGGAACCGGCACTTTGGCGTGCCCGCAATAGATGTCCGCCTGCGCTAGTTCTTCGGCAATCCGCTCCTGACCGGCATCGACGATCTGGGCCTCGGGCCAAGCCGCTTGGATTTGCTTGAGGTGTTTTGGTTCAACTGGGTAGCAAAGGACAATACGCATGGAAAAACAGCCAATTCGCAGAAATTTTTTGGAATGCAGTAGACATTTCTTCAAGAGTCCCCTGGAGAACGCCTTGCTCTTCTTCTAGAATAGACAGCTTGGCGTCAGGAGGGAACGGGCAACTGTTAGGCGTCCCGAACGCTTCCCTGCCTACGGACCTGCCACGGCTTGCGTCGGCTCCCCCGTTGCTCCCTCCTATTTTGCTCCCACCTGCTCCACCACCGCTGCCTCACCAGGTTTTGCCAAAATTCAACCACGATGAGTCAAACACAGTGAGTAAAAAACCCTCGACCGCCGGCGAAACCTGCGCCACGAAGCCCTCCTGCTGCATGTGGAAATTCGCAGCCGCCCTGCTGCTGCTACGCCTTTGCCTGGGAGCCCATTTTTTCAGCGAAGGGACCAAAAAGCTCACGTACGACAAAGCCCAAGAAGAATGGGAACTTGATTTTTCTGCCGAGGGTTTTTTCCGTGGAGCGACCGGGCCTTTTGCCAGTTTGTTTAAGAGCCAACTGCCGGGAGTCTACGACTGGGAAAACTTGCTCGCCGTTCCGACCAAATCGGAGCCGATCGGCACCCAAGAAGTCTTCCAACGCCAAGACTGGCACACCGAGTACGATGCTCGACGGAAGAAAGCAAAAAAAGAAAAACAGCCGGTTCCTTTCGAGTTCCCCGACTACGCTCCTTACAAATCTTGGGGTGAAAGAATCGTCGGTGGCCTGAGCAGCAAACTCAAAGCTTTTACCAAACTCTCGGGCATCAGCGAAGCGCAAGACGCCCAAGCGGCCGGTTTGTTTCTCACTCGCCAACAGCAGCTTGCCGACCTGCTCAGCGACGAGTCGCAGTCGATCGAAGACTACCAACACGCACTGTGGCGACTGCAAGAGATGAAAACCACGGGTGGCGTCAACAAGGTTCCGTTTCTCAAAAAACGCCTAGCGGACAAGCAGACGGAAGCGACAGGACTTGGTGCCCGGCTGGTCGGCTCCGTCCGTAGCCTTGAGACCAAATTCAACAACGATCTGCGTGGACTGCTGACCGCCGAACAGCGTGAGAACCGTTCGCTGGTCAAGCAAGTCGAAAAATCGCTTACCTCGTCCAAATCGCGTCGACTGCATTGGCTGAACCTGGGCGTCACGTGTTTGATTATCGGGGTCGGTGTTTGCTTGTTGCTGGGGCTGTTTACCCGTTGGGCGGCATTGGGCGGCATCCTGTTTTTGGTCTCGGTCATGGTTACCCAATTGCCTTGGGTACCTGGTGCGAAATCGATGTTATTTTTCTATCAATTGGTCGAGTGTGCGGCGTTGTTGGCCTTGGCGGCCAGCAGCCCTTGGCGGTTGCCGAGCATCGACTATCTGCTACGCGGACTGTGGAACAAGTGTTGCGGTACTAACGGTACTAAGGGATAAAGACTATGGATCTGACAGCAGAAGAAAAAGCACTCGGTAAAGAGAATTTCAATCAGGTGATCGGCACGACCCGCCGCGACTTTTTGCTGGGCACGCTCGCCACGGGCGTCACGACCGGTGCTGGCCTGGGGTCGATGTACTATGGGTACGGCGCGAAGCTGGAAGATCCGCTGCGCATCGGCATCATTGGCACAGGCGACGAAGGCAATGTGCTTATCGGCGGGCTGAATCCCGACTTTGTCGAAGTCGTCGCGATCGCCGACATTCGCCCCTACAATATCTACCGCGCTTTTCATGGCGATTTTTACAGTGACAACGCCAAGAAAGCCCGTCCTGGGTTGTACGACGTCTACAAAGAAAAACATGGCTGGAAGAATGTTCAGGACGCGATGGACCAGATTGATGTCTATCAGGACAAGTACGAGGAACTCCTGGAACGTGACGACATCGAAGCCGTGATCATCGCGCTGCCGCTCTGGTTGCACGAGATTGCTGCCATCAAGGCGATGCAAGCTGGAAAACATGTTCTTACCGAAAAACTGATGGCGCAGACCATTGGCCAATGCAAGGCGATGTCGCGTGTTTCTGAAGAGACCGGCATGATCCTTGCGACTGGCCATCAGCGGCATTACAGCATCCTTTACGCCAACGCTGTCGACACAATTCGCCGGGGACTGATCGGCGACATCCACCACATCCGCGCCCAATGGCATCGGAGCAATATGCCGGGCAAAGATAGCTGGCAACCGCCGATGCCCGAGGCCAAAGATTTTTCGCAGCGTGACTACGATTTGGCTATCAATGCGGCCAAGCCCAAAGGACGGGCAGCCATCCAGGAGGTCGCCGCCCAACATCCGCTGCGTGCGAAATTGCGAAGCTGGAAAGGCAAACTCAAAAATGCCAGGTCGCCCAAGGACATCGCACTTTGGACAGCCCGTGTTGCACAGGTCGAAGCCCAGCTTTTAGACCATAGCGTCGATGCCGAAAAATATGGGTACAAGAAAAAGACGCTCGACAACGGCCAGGGCACCGAGATTTCTGCTCGCGAAGAACTGATTCGCTGGCGTTTGTGGGAGCGCACCGGTGCGGGCCTGATGGCCGAGCTAGGCAGCCATCAACTCGACGCGGCGAGCATCTTTATTAGTTCGCAAAGCCCTGACGGCAGCAAAGTTTATCCGCTGAGCGTGATGGCCTCGGGCAGCCGTTCGATTTTTCCCGCTGACCGCGAAGTCGACGACCACGTTTATGCGACGTTCGAGTTCCCAGGCCCTGGTTACTACAAAAAAGATCAAAAAGATGGCGAAGTGGCCGACCCCAACAAGAAGATCATCGTCACCTACTCGTCGATCAACGGCAACGGTTTTGGTGGTTATGGCGAAGTCGTGATGGGCACCAAAGGGACGCTTATTCTTGAAAAAGAAAAGGACGTGATGCTCTACAAGGGTTCGAGCACGACGACCAACGTCAAAGTCGGAAAAGGCAAAGATGGTCCGCAGCTTGATACGACCGAGAGCGGTGGCCAAGAAGCAGCCGTTGCCGCTGCTGCCACGCCGACTGAAGTAAGCCGTGGCTATCAAGAGGAAATCGAGCATTGGGCTTGGTGCATTCGCAATCCTGGCAAGGGCGAAGTGAAGTGCGGCCCGAAGGTTGCGATGGCCGACGCGGTAATTGCTCTGACGACCAACATTGCGATCAAAGAAAACCGCCGTGTCGAATTCAAGCCCGAGTGGTTCGACATCGACAATCCGGCCACGCCCGAAGAAGATCTGGCGTAGCTTTGATCGTCGTCAAGGCCTGATATGGATATCAGGTTCTAGAATCCTGTGGAATAGGCTAAACATCACGACCTACAGGCTGGAAGCCTATTCCACGAGTCACTTTTCCTCTGGTGTTCGCCTAAAAGCGATCGAGGCCATCGATCCAACGTGTGATGCTACCTTGCGTTTCTTCGTCGACGGCTGCTTCGTTGGAGAGGGGGCGTTGCATCCAACTGGCAGCGTATCCTGCTTTGCGCAATTGCTTCAAGTCACGACGCACGAGCGGCGCAAAATTTGAATCTTGTGTCTCGACCATGAGTAGGGCCAAACGGTTTGCTGGCGAATTCTTGGGGAGTTTTAGTGTGCGGGGCAGGGGGGCGTCGACGGCGATGACCCCGCTGAAAAAGTCGCGCCGTTTTATCGCGAGCGCAAGTGCCGTCTGGCCCGCCTTTCCTTGACCACCGACTACGATCCGGCGACCGTCGATTCCCCATTTTTTCTTTGCCGTGCGTGCCAATTGGTTCAGGTAGCCTAAATCCCCTTGACCCCAGCCTGTGGCGTCGTCTTGTGGACGCGCCAAAAGAAGCACGACTTGGTCACGCTCGACCATCGCTTGCCACGCTGTCGACTGCGTGACGAGCGATTCGTCATCGCCCTCTGTCAGCCAGAGCAACATGCCGACGGATTGCTCTGCTGCAAAATCTGCCTTCAAGTATTGAGCCTTCCGCGAAGACCCTGGTAGTTGAAGGCTTTGCAGCTTGCCAACGTCGATTTTGTCGATGGCATTTTCCGGAGAAGGCACATCTTCTGGCGACAAAATCGCTTCGGGCTGCGTGGCGAGCGTAGCCGTGAGCGTTTGTTCTTTGTCATCGCGGACAAGTGTTACTTCGGTTTTTGCTGTGGGATGCAACGCTTGGATTGCTTTTCTTGCGTCGTGGTCGCTCTTTATTTTGGTCTCACCAATTTTCAGCAGACGATCCCCGGCCACAATGCCGGCCTCCGCAGCTGGACTGTTTGGCCAAACGCCTCGAACCGTTAGGCCCTTTGAATCTTTGGTCTGTAACTCTTTGGATTGGGCTTTCCTACTTGGCAAGATGCCTAGGAAGGGATGTTGATAGGGTGGCAGCTCTCCGGCAAGCACAATGTTGGTTTCCAACTCTTGTTCATCGCGGCGTAGACGCACGCGGACCGTATCGCCGGCGTAGCGCGGTACGATTTGAAATCGAAGTTGCGATTGCGTGTTGACCTCGACTCCGTCGACTGCAACGATTTGATCGCCCGGTTTCCAGCCGGTCTGCGAAGCGGGAGAGTTTGGCCAGACCGTGGTGATTTCTGGCGGTAATACATGAGCATCGCCGCTTATCAGCCCAACACCCAACTTACCTGGCAGCAAATCCTCGCCCTGCTTCCAGCGCTCTAGCATCATCAAGATATGCTCTAAAGGCACCGCAAAACCGATGCCTGAATCGTAAAAATCAGCACCCGCCAGCTCTGCCTCGGCACCGCCGCTCATTGCCGACGGCGCCATTGGTACTAGCACGCCAATCACGCGGCCCTCCACATCCACCAATGGCCCACCGTAGTTTGCAACCGAAATACTGGCATCGGTTTGAATCACTCGGCCAAACATTCGATTCAAAGCACTCACGATTCCCACCGACACGCCGACCTCCTCGGCCTGAAAGGTTCGCCCCAGCGCGATCGCCCATTGCCCCACGCGCAGATTTTCTTTCGGCGCAGGATTCGGCACTGCTAGCAACTCATCGGTTTCCACTTTCAGGAGCACTAACATTCGACTTTTATCGCGTGCAATCAGTTCTGCTGCCAATTGCCGACCCGAGGCAAGCCGTACTAATATCGAGGTGGGTTGCCCGGCAAAATTAAAGGCGCTCGAAACGATGTGGCCCTCTTCCGAGACGATCAAACCGGTGGTTGGTCCGCTGGAGAGCAACGTTTTGCCGACTCGATCCAAGCCGCCAACGGTCCTAATTTGCACCACGGAGTCAGCCACCTCATTTGCCGCACTGCGCAAGGCCTGCTGCTCAAGCTGTGCCAAATCGACCGGCTCGCCGCGCACCCATGAAAAGCCTTGGAGCAAGATCGCCAAGAAAAGTATCGTCAGTTGTTTCATGGGTTATCGGGTTCAAGGGTTGAGGTGTCAGAGCCAGGAGGGGAGTTTGTAGTCGTTTCAGTGCTCAACAAAAACTCTCGCAGTTGCCCGTCACGCAGGACCGAAATCGTGATCGGTTCGGAGCGCGCGTGCTGCTGAACTTGCTTGATCACCGCACGACGCGAATCGATCGGCTCGGCGGCTATAAAAACTAGCAAGTCGTCGGGGCGTAGTCCGGCACGCTCGGCAGGCGAATCTCGCAGAATGGTATCGATGTAGGGCGGGGTTTTTGGCAAGACCTCGGGAATCAACAGGATCCCCAGTATCTCGGTCGAGAGGGGTTCGGCCTGCGCAGGCAACTGAAGGGCAACGCGATCGGCACGGCCAGAAATCAAATCGTCGACGGTTGCGACAATTTCAGGAATTGGCAAGGCATAATTGAGCCAGGTGCCTGTCACTTCGCTTCGTAGCTCTTTGCCAAGAATCCCTAGCAATCGACCCTGCCAATCGATCAAAGCGCCACCTGCTGCGCCGGGATTGTTGGCATACGCGTCTAGCACATAAACTTGACCATGATAGTTGGCTTGAAAAGCGCCACGGCGAGCCTTGAGCGGGGCAAGGGCGGTGATCACGCCTTGCAGAACGCTAACTGGCTCGTCGCCTGTTGCGATACCGTATAAATTACTCAGCGCCAGAATCCGCTCGCCTGGGCCTGCTTGGCGTTTTGCAGCACGGTGCAGATCAAAATAGGGCAAGCGTTGCTCTTCGCCGGGCAATTTAAGTAGTGCCAGTTCGGTCAACGGATCGCTGCCCAAAAATTCTGCCTGCCACTTGCGTCCATCATCGAGAATCACCGCCAAGTCGTCGGTGTCGAGCACATAGCTTAGCGCCGTTAGGACATGGCCTTCTGGCGAGATGAGAATGCCTGTCTGATAGGCTTCCATTTGCCGCAACCCGCCAGCACCATAGATTTTGACGACCTTACTTTGTGCGGTGCGGATGGTTTGCTGGATCTCAGCGGCGGCACCCGAAATCGAAGCGGGCATCCCACAGGCAAGGCTCATCAGCAAAATATGGATTCGCATCATCAGTTTTGCGCCTCCTCTGTCTTCGATTGAAACTCCCACTTCTCGATCGTCCACTCGGCAAACGTCCGGTCGCCATAAACGACTTTCCATTGCCGGGGTAAACGTCGGCCTTCGACATCGCCATAGTCGGACAACCGAAGTTCACACGGATCGACGTCTTCGCGCGGCGCCATTACTATTCCCACCAGCTCGCCTGTAGCAATATCAAACTGAAAGCAAGTTTCGATTCCGGCGTAGATTCCGATCAAACAATCCACCTTCGCGCCACCCTCACCACGGGGCAATTGGCCCAAATAATAAACTTCGCCAAATTTCCTGAGTCCTTTGTCCAACAGCCGTTGCCAAAGGTGGACGGTCAGCAGCAAACCGCCCGAGTTTGGAGGGCTTAGCTGCGTTTCTATATCCCCGCGAAAGGAAGCTCCGGAGACACCTATCGGCAAGCGTAGGCTCGCCTGCTTCTGGCTCATCTCGATTTTCAGCGTTTTGCCGTCCGTAAGTTTTCCCTGCAATTGCCAATCGTAGCCAGTATCTTCTAATCCCTCGCTCCCGGAGTAACTATCCCAAAGTTCGAGTTGTTTTTCCAAGTTGTACCAATAATTGGCATAGCCGCGTCGAGCCGAATAACGTTGAACCACCGCTTCCGGCAGTTTTTCTTTCTTCGGTTTGGAACTGAGTGGTGTCGGCTTGCGTTGGGGCGAATCCTCCTGCTCAGGCGTCGGTCGATCGCCTCCCGGCGGCTTTGCAGGCTTTTGTTCCTGTTTTTGGACGAGATCGTAGAGCTGCGCGGGGTCGTGAACGCTCATCAACCGAACGGTGGTCTCAAAAGTCTTGCCATCACGTCGATAAGTAAGCGGCACGCGCCAGTCACGAGGAAAAACGCCTAACGCATTTTTCAGTCGGTTGGCGGTTGTGATCTCGCGATTTGCGAAGCGCACGATCTGGTCGCCGTAGCGCAGGCCACGTCGATAGGCATCGCACGATTCCAAAATTTCGTCGACCACAACGCGTCCGTCGCCTTCGGTCACCACGGTCGCCCCCAGCGTTGCATGATCGACGATGCGCCCGCTTTTGAGATGCCATAGAAAGCGTTTGATTTGGTTGATCGAAATGGCGTAACCGACCCCCACATTCACACGCCCGCGTTTTTCAAACGATCCACGCCCATTGATACCGATCAGTTTTCCCTCGGCGTCGAAAAGCGGTCCCCCCGAGTTGCCTGGGTTGATCGCCGCGTCGGTCTGAATGCAATCGGCATATTCCAACAGCGTGCCTGCTGGATACTGGTAGCGATGCACGCCCGAGACCATGCCATAGGCGATCGATGGCTGAAAGTCGTCGGCGAGCAAAAACGGGTTGCCCGACGTAAAGACCCAATCGCCTACCTGGACGGCGTCGCTATCGCCTAGCTCGGCATGAGGGAAATCGTCGCGTCCCAAAAGCTGAATCAACGCGACATCGCCACCCGGATCAATGCCGACGATCACCGCATCGTAGAGCACTCCATCCGCCATTCCACACTTCATCGCAGCCCCACAAGGGGCCGTCACATGAAAATTGGTCAGCGCAAACCCATCCGGCGAAATCACCACGCCTGAGCCGCCCCCTTGACCGCTGCCCTCGAAGACCGCGACTGTCGTTGCGGCAGCACGCTGCATGACCGCGACACGCTGCTGCTCGGCTTGTAAGACGGCAGCGGGCGGTTTTGCAGCGAGAGGATGCGGCTGTGCAAAAAGTGATGCCAGGAAAAGCAAGACGTAAACGAGTCGCAGCCTCTCGTGGAATGGTAATAAATGAGACATGCTTAGCATTGTAGAGCCCGTTGTGAGAGTGGCAAGGCGAGCGTCTGGCCGCTTTCTTACTGCATGCCATTCATGACCGTTTTCACGGGGAGTGCGAAGAGACGATTGGTATCATAGGCGATGATTGTTTTACCGCCGTTGGCAAAGCCGACGACTTTATACGGCGAATAGTATTCTCCGGTATCGTCGCCTGGAAATTGCCACTTCTTTCCGCTCCGATCGAATAGGTGCCAAACATAGCCGTGTATTTTTGTAGGCAGTGGCCTGGGCACGCCGACAGCAAACAACTGGTACTTCGGACCAAGGCGAACGAGTGGAGCCCTCAAAGGTTGCTTCGTCTGCCAGATATCCTTCGCTGAATTCATTGGATCTGTTACCAAGGTCAAATATGCGCCGGTACTATGAGCACCTGAAAACCCCTTGTTCTTCTCACCCCTCGCCCCCCAACAGACGTATTCTCCCTCACGCCCAGTGAATTCAAATTGCTGACTCATGAATTGCCCCGACAACTCTCGTTTCTCGCCCGTTTCGAGGTCCATCCAAAAACCTTCCCAATTGCTGTAGTGGTCAAAGCCGATTTTATTTCGCCAAATAAGGTAGCGTTCGTCGGGCGACCAGTTGAGTTTGGGACCACCGTGTCTTGCTGCCTGGACGATGTCGAACCGTTTTGTGATTTCAAAGTTATCGTCGGTAATCACGAGTTGCCAGGTATCTTTTTCGATGCCAATCCAACGACCGCTAGTTGAGGAAGGGGTCAGATTATAAAAGCATGTGGCACGAGGCTTGTTGGTGGCTAGATCCCATATCAAAGGGCGCGGTGTCACTAAGAATCGACCGTCTCGCGTCACACGGAAATCAGTGCCGATACCGTAGCTGATATCTCTCTTGATATCAGTCAATAACTCGACAACACCTCGCAGAGGCACACGCCAAAGATCATAAAGTGCGTTTTTCTGCTGTTTGTCATAGGAGCGAACACCGAACACCACACTCTGGCTATCATGTGCCCATTGAAGTCCGAAGACGGTATGCGTGATCTTCGCCATCGTGGCATTGCGTTCTTCACGAGTCTTACCCGTGGCTTCATGAAATACCCCCTTGGCATGTGCGTTTTCTGGCTGGGCCAAGAAATGAGTCCAGGTATGGGGCACTTCAAAAACTCGGCGCGGCTCGGGGCCTGCGACATTGCAAATGCAAACAAATCCCTTGCTGATGTAGGCAACCGACTCGCCATCAGGCGAAATAATCGGATAGGGCCAACTGTACATCATTATGTCAGGGTCGAGCACCGTGGCCCCGGGCGGCAACTTTACTTCGTCTGCCACGGCGCTAGCAGCTAGGCAAATTATCATCGCCACCAGAATCGACGAAAAGCGATTGGCGTTATTCATCTTTTGCCTCCTCTGTATTTTGGAGAGTCGCGACGGGGATGGAGAATAGCTGAACATCGTTGCACGCGATCACCTGTCGTCCGTTACCGGCCAGTGCAATCACATGATAGGGCGACGCACAAAGTGACAGGTCATCAAGCTCCATAGGCCACTTTTTTCCATCTCGGTTAATCAACCAGTAGCGATGTCCCCGCAATATCCCTTCACGCGGAAATGCTGCGGCCAAAATCGCACCAGCACTGCTTAGGCGTACAGGTGGATACGGATTTTCCTTTCGCCAATCATCTGATTGCTGAGGCGGTTTGGTAAACTGAAAAATATTTTTTCGAGGTCCTGTTCCATCGGGCGTGAGAATAAGGTAAGTGCCGTTGCGTCCATCGGCATAGCCTCTGCGTACTACGTCGGTCCTGCCAGTGCGGATAATCTCTCCGCCACGTCCGGTGAACACGAATTGGTCAACAACATACAAATCGATGGAATCCCGCGTAGAAAAGTGCCCCCCTTTCAAGGGCCGCTGTTCGCCCGTTTCGAGATTGATACGAAACCCTACCCAGCGGTTCTTGTTTTCGAAAGCGTGTTCATGCAGACTAGCGCAGATGGCAAACCGCTCGTCCGGCGACCAAAACATATTAGTAAATTCCCTAGGATTAAAAGCCACGTCAAGGCGTTTTTCGATCTTGAGTTTATCATCGGTGATCACCAGTTGCCTTGTATCGATCTCAATCCCTAGAAAACGACCACTTGTAACAGATGGCAGCAAGTAGTCGTAGCAGGTGGCCCGTGGCTTGTCTGTCGTGGCATCCCACAGGAGTGCCTTATAGCCCGAAGCAACAACCAGACTTCTATCACGCGAGACATCAAATCTCCAAAAATACTGTGGTTTGTCGAAGGTATCTCGCGTGATGGTTGCCACGGTTGTAGCGACTCCATTCGTAGTGACGTGCATGACTCGATGAGTTCTTGTGTAGGGCATTTCATTCTTGCGGTTTTCTACTACGTAGAAGACGCCATCTTGCGAGGGTGCCCACTTCAAGTTGGTGATCAACGTCAAGCCTTTCCTGAGACGATGATAAAAAAGGCTTGATTTCACTTCGCTGTCCAACTTATTAAACTCACCTCTTCTCTTGCGGTAGTCCTTTGACGTTGATCGAAGTTCTGTCACCGTATTCGGCAAATCAACCAGCTTCTTCGGCGGTCCTGACTTGACGCTGCAAAGCCAGAGGGCACCTCGACTGATGTAGGCGATCGACTGCCCATCGGGCGAAATCGCAAAACTGTCGGGGTTCCACATGTCCCAAACCATGTCGGGGTCGAGCAAGGTCGCTCCGGCAGGCAACGGAGGTGTATCCGCGACGAGGACAGGCTCGGTTGGGTCAACGAAGGGTGGCTCGCTAGGAGCAGCGTTCTCGACCTCAGTTACGGACTCGGTAACACTCTCTGGATGGTCCGAATTGGCTTCGCCAATCGCACCGCTATTGCAACCGATGCTCGTAGATAGAAAAATCAACACTGCTGCCCACGCAGCACGCTGTTGAACTGAGTTCATAACCACCTCCACAAATGCTTTTTGCTTACCGGCTCACCCGTGCCTCGATTAGGTGGAGGCGATCGCCGAAGTCGAGATTTTTGCCGTAGTCGACTACGATTCGCAACTCGCGGGCATCGTCGAGCGGAACCTCGATCGCCACGGGAGCTGAGCTGCCGTCGATTTCGCCCTGCCAGACCGGGCGATTGTCGGCAAAAATTTCTAGTGTGACATTTCCTTGGGCAGAAGTTTCGGGATCGATGCCAGCTAATGCCTTAAAATGTTGCATTCCTTTTGGCAAGCGATAGCGGATTTCGGTGCGACTGCGTAGGGCTAATCCCTTGCTGTAGTTTTTCAGACCTGAGGTCGACAGCGGCCATGCCAGCGACAGCGTGCTGCCCGTAAACGACTCGTCGCGACGTGGCTGACCGTGCTTCGCTATCAATTTGGCTGCTAGGGGTAAATCGATCCTCGGTGTCCATTGCATTGCGACGGGCTGCAGGTCGCTCAGATAAGCCAATTTCCCCTGCGAGTAGTCGACGTTTCGCACGGAGGCTACGGGGATCGAAAATTTTAGACCACTGCTCGTTTGAATGTTTATGTGTTTGCCGCGTAATTCTAACTTTGCAACAGGCAATCGTCCACCGTGATGCAAATTCAACCAACAGGCAACTTTTTTCATGGGTGGCTTGTGGGCATGAAAATAGGCCAACGCCGCAATTTTTGATCGTTTGACCGAAAGTTTTTCGTCCTCCCAGTTAAAATCGACTTGCTTCTCCGAGACGTCCCCGATAATTCCCGCAAGGAAGCTAAAGGCACCTGGCGTCTTCTTGCGAACGACAAGCAAATCGCCGTCCAAGTCTTGCTCACGTAGCGTGCTCAAAGAAACATCGGTGGAGAATTGTACATAACGAATTTGATTGGTCGATAGCACAAGCGGAGTTTCACGCCAGGGAGTCTTGATCGTGGCCTCACCTCGCTCAACGACATAAGAGCTATGCGGCATGTGTGTTCCATCCAGCAACTCTAAGAAATTTTCTTCTGGGTCGCTCTCCGTCGAGGCATTTTTCTGTTGTACATGGAGTAACTGAGACGCTGCGAAGGAAAACGTTTGCTCGTCCTGGCGAAGCGTCACGCCCTCGTCATTCCAAGCGACCAGCTCGCCCTCCTGCTGCACGCCGTCAACCGTAGTCACCGTCAGCAAAGCTGATTCTGCCATCGCGCGCTGTGACAGCATCAGGCAAAGCCCAAGAAGACCAAGCTTGCTGCACAAAAAATGACGTCGCTTATCAGGCATAAGGGCTATCTCGTAGGTGTCGATTTTGTTTCATCAGCCAATTCACGAAAATACTGTTCGATCAACTCGCGATAATGGGCGGGGAATTCTCGGCCTATTTGTTGCAACGCTTGCTCGCGTTCTTTCGCCGGTAATTCGCCCCAACCGGATTGGCTGCCGATGTCGCGTTGGTCCACTTTCATGGGCGCTCGCATCGACGGCAGGCGGCTATCTTCCATTGGTTTTGAGCTTTGCTGACCGCCGCCCGGTTTGCTGCCTTTCTGTTTCTGTTGCTCTTCCAATTTTTTGATCATTCGATCTAACGAATCCAACACCCCTTTTTCCACGACTTGCACCTGTTTGCCCGCTTTGCCAATATCAAGTCGACGACGCACATCGTTCATTCGCCGCGCCACATGGTCCAACGACTCGTCCTTTAAGTTTGCCAGATCACGGCGCAACAACTGGGCAACTTGCAGGTAGCGGCGCGGGAGCGTTTCTTCCTGTTCTAGCAATTGCGTTAAAGCCGTGCGGCTTTTTTCTGGCTCGACCAATTGCTGGTAAGCAACCATTTGATAAAACAACAAACCGGCCGGATCGACGACCTCCTTGGGCCGTAAATCTTCGAGAAGCAGAAGCACCTCGTCATACAATGCGTGCTGCGCCAACCACCGAGCGTAATATAAACGCAAATTGTTCCTCAGAAACTGCGGCAACGATTTTTCCTGCAACCAATCGGCTTGGTTCGGCGCAGGGGTTTCATACGGCGAGTTACAGAGAGATTCCAGTTGCCGTGCTCGCTCGTCTGCCTGCGCAAAAGTCTCGACAACTCGATTTAAGAGTGCCGTTCCGTCACTGGCTCGTAAATTCCCGGCGGGCCATAACGAGCGTGCCTTCAAATCTATTTCAGCCGCCACGTTTGCGCTATCAAGCCACGCAAATACCTGTTGCCGAACTTGATCGTAGTTCGGCGGTTCCCAAGTCGCTTCAAACGTCAGCTCGGCACGGCTCGTTGCGGGAAGGAAACAGACAAGGACCAACAGCGCGAACCCAAACGGGCATTGAAGCAGTCGAGATTTTCTCATGGCATGGGTCATTGATTGCGTCCCGTGTCTAGGTCTCGTGTCGCCTGAAATATGCGTTCTTGCCGAATAGCCAGTTCATCGAGCGCTTCGAGCAAGTCAGGCTCCACTGCAAACGCTTCGCCTAGTATTTTACCATACCTTTTTGTGCGGCGGTTAATACGATTTTGCAACGCTCGAATCATACGCAGCTCTGCTAATTGGTCCACCAGCGCCTGTTCCCCAGGCTCCCCGCTTTGTTGCTGCTGCGGCTGACTTTTCTTTTGACGTTGCTCTTTGAGTGCTTTTTGTAATGCGGCTAGCGTTTCTTCCAAGGCCGCAATAATATCTTCTTCCAGCCCTTGGGTAAGCACCCCGATTTTGACTTCGCCGAGGCGTTTTGCGACTCGCTTCATGTCGTCTCGCACTTGCTCGATCGCCTCGGGAAATGCGACCGTCGTCCCGTCCTCGCGTAGCAAAATCAAGGCCCGGTCTGCTTCGCGGACAATCAGGCGTTCTTGACGACTTAGCCGCCCGCTGGCAATTTCAATTTCGTGTTCTGGAACCAACGTCTGACTCGTCTCAAGCTTTTGGGTCTGTTCATAGACCTCGACTTGCGCATCCAGCATCTTACGAAAACGGGCTTCCAACAAGACGAGCATCCGTTGAAGCTCTTCTTCGCGCAGCTGTCGCAAAATGCGTTCCAACTCGGCTTTGGCTTGCTCCAATTCACGAATCGCCTGCTCCTGACGCTCGATCGCCTTGTCGTGTTTTGCTTCTTCGAGACGCTGCTGCGCCTGTTTCATTCGTTGCTGAGCTTTTTGCAGTCGCTGTTGCGCACGCTCCATCGGGCTTTTTTCGGAAGACGGAGAGCTTTTACTATTTGAGGGGGGGGGTGTGGGTTGCCCGTCGCCCTGTTTGGACTCTCCCGGCTTTTCGTCAGCCCCAGGTTTTGCTTCTCCAGGCTTTGCGGCAGACTTTTTGTCGCCCGGCTGGTCACCAGCTTTCTGCTCCTTGGAAGAAGGCTTGTCTTCTGGTTTACCGTCAGCACTCGAATTTTTCTTCTTCAGATTTTTTGGTTTGTTGGAGTCGCTACTCTCCAGGCCTTCGGTCGCTTTGATTTGTTCCTCAAGCTTGTTTGTCGTTTCCGAGAGGCGCTCCTGATCTTCGGTCAGTTCGTTCGACTGGTCGCCCCCCTCCGTACGGGCACGGATACCACGCTGTTTTCGGATCAATCGTTTGACTTCGGCAAGATACTTGTTGATTCGTTTCCGCTCCGATTCGATTTGCCGGTCACGGTCCTCTTGTAACAGTAAATCAAGCAGGCGTTGCAGTTCTGCTTGCAATGCGGTCTGGCCAGTCGACGCCTTTTTCAGACGGTCACTTTCCAGAGCGCTGATGATCGTATCAAAACGGCCGGCGATGTCGCGCTCTCGGCTTTTGGCCACCAGCTCGCGAAGCAACCTCGCTCGACTCGGCTGCGTCGAACGCGAAAGCTCGGCCAATCGCCCTGCCAGCAGCTCCAACTGATCATAACGGTCCGCCAGGCGAGTCTGTTTACTGGGAAGGGCAACGCTGTTTGCTTGGTTCTGGCGGAGCGAATTTCCAGCCTCGCCACCTTGAGCCAACGCCAGTCCTGCAAACGAGAGGAGCGCACACAGCCCCGCGATCAACCGACTCACCGGGATTCTCAAGTGTTGTTTCATAGCGACGCTCTCAATCTTCCAGCAAGCTACGCAGCTTCTCGCGGCGTTTCTGTTGGGTCTGCTTTTGTATTTTCTGCTGGTCGGCAACAATGCCGCGCAACAACTCGACCAATTCATTATAACTTTCCAATTCCAACATGCGATCCAAAACTTCTTGCATCGCTTCCAACACGACATCTCCTTGCACCTTGGCTGCAACTAGCGAATCTTTCGAGAGCGACTCCTCGCGGAGCGACGCCTGTAACGCTTGCAGTCGTTGCTCTAGCACGGGCATCAGCGTACCGCCGATTTCTCGCAGGGGTTGTGCGATACCCTGTTCTAATCGTTGCGTGATCTCCTCGGTGTCGACCCGGTTGTTGATCAGTTCACCAACAATCCCTTCAATCCCTTCGGCTACGCCCAGCGTCTCGTAAGAAAGTTGCACCACATTCTGCAATGCCCCGCTTACCCGTAACCGATCGCGTTCCTTTTGTTGATCGATCCGGTCAAGTAACTCACGCGTCCCGGTCATCTTCTCGAAAATTGACTCGAACCGTTGCCGCAAAGCAAGCTCTTTCTTCTCCAGCAGAGCACGTAACTCCGAATTGGTCACGACGTCGAGCATAAAACGTTGGCTCGAGCCAATATGCTCCTTCGTATTCAAATCATAGGCATCGCTTGCTTTGAGCGAGAGCGTCAGCTGTTGGCCCGGTTGCAAGGCAACCAGCGGACGCTTGGTCTGTGGATCGTTCAGCCCAAGATCAAAAGCGCCCAGGTCGTGCAGTTCTCGACGACCATGCGCCTGTGCGAGAGTCGCTCGCTTCTTGGGAGCCTCTTTTTCTACTTGATACTCGAACCAGGTCGCCTGCAGACCGTACTCATCGGTCACTTGCCCTGCAAAGGGGATCCGTGCCTGACGCGTCACTGCCGTTCCAATGCCTCGCAACTGAACCGAAACCTCGGGCGGCTGATCAACAATCACCGAAAGGACAACCCGATACGGCTCACGGTTCTCTACCCCATCACTGTCCCGCATCGTAATCAACAGAACCTGATCTTCTTTTTCTACGCGAACCGGAAAACTCATCTGCCGGTCGTCCTCTGATTCGATTGTCACAGGCAAATCGATCTGTTGAGCCGGATCGTGAACCCGTACCACGCGTAGCGGCTTGTTTGCCTCGACCCGACAGGTTCCCCAGGTTCCCTCGGGTAATTCAACACGATCGCTCATCGGAATCGTTTGAGGCGTACGTCCTAGATATTCAGGAAACTCGCATTCAATGACCATCCGGAAAATCTGTGGGCGTTCTACAACGTGCAATTTTAAATCACGTAGTCGATCGTCGCCTCCCACTAAATCAAACTTCAGATCGGCGGCCACTTTTTTAAATTCGTAACGAAAAACCTGCGCCTCGTCACGTCCGGCGAGTGCTTCCCCGACACGCGTCATCGTATCGCGGCCGCGTCGACCATCTAGCAGTCGATAGCGAAGCTCCACGCGGTCGGGTGCTTCATGCTGATCGCGGATCGAAGCATTGACATACAATTCAAAGTCATCGTCGCGTGCCACATTGACCACCCAGTGCCCGTCCACCTCCTCGAAACCGGCAACGCTCAGCTCGACGCGACGTGGCCAGATCTGATCGGTCAGCTGCATGCGTTCAATCCAAAACCCAAATGCCTCGGACTGCAAAAATGAAAACGCGACGATGGAGCCCAACAGCAGCAGCGCCATGCCCGACTTCCATAAGAGTGGCCCCAGCTGAAAAATTCGGCGTACAGGCAATCCTCGCAACGTTTCTGCCGCCTCCTTGCTCGTATTTTGCAACAATTGCGAGTTGCCCACCGGCACCGAACGCCGTCGATCAGCAGCCTCGACGGTTGTGATCAAGCTCTGCTCAAGCTCTGGGAAATTGCGTTCCAACAACAGTGCCATGCTAACGTTCGACAGTTTAACGCTGATTGGCCCCAAGAAGAAACGAACCGCTGCATAGCCGGCGGCCAAAATCGTAAGCACCCAGAACAGTCCGCGCACAAAGGGCGACGGCTCAAACGCCCAATCAATTCCCAAGCACAACCAAAACGCGACGCCTAGGACTAAGCCGATCGCCGCCAGTCCATCCAAAAAGACATACAAGCGCACCAGCCACCGCAGCAGTCGGACCTTACGACCAACTCGCTTTGGCATCGCAAACGGTAAAGCAGCCGTGGACATCAAGTTCCTATCTCAGACAAAAACATCTACATTCTCTTTTCATGCTAGTCTCAGCAATCGACGAACCAGCCATTCCAAACACAAGGCACCACAAATGACTCCCAACAAAATTCGATGAAGCCATTCTGTAAAATCAGGATCGGGCGTACCACGCAAAATTTTCAATTCCGAACGGCTCTCGATCAATTCGGCCACGGGACGCAAGTTGCTGTTTCCCTCGATGGCTGTTGTCAGGCTCGTGTAATAACGCCCGTCTGACCGATTTGCCAAGGCGGCTAACAAAGGCTCGTTCCGACGGGTATGGTCAAATTCGAGATTCGGCGCAACGACCTGCAAACGTCGGACCAACTGTTCGTCGACCACGCCGGGCACCGGCAATTCGATTCGATACGATCCTTCTTGTCCGACGCTAAACTGGCCAACAAAGTTCCCCGGTCGATCTAAATCAGCCGACAGCATCAAATTTTTACCGTTCCCCTGCGGCCCAACAACTCTTGCCACGACGCGCTCGGCCAGTAACGGTTCGCGACTCGCCGTCGAGAGTTGTGCCCGTACGACCACGTCGTCGCCAACCGAAAAACGATCGCGTTCTACCAACAGCCGACCCATCGACGACCCTCGGAGCAGGCGTCCCTGGCTAACATGCCGAATCAACTGAGTATACAAGACCTCAAAATACTCGACCCCCAAGCTTCGCAGTCGCCACCATTCGCTACTACCAAAATAGAGCACTCGTCCCGCCCCATAAAAATGCTCGGCCAAATAAACCGGACGCTCGACCGAGAGGCCCGCGTCTGGATCGCTGTAGCGTGCCAAAACGCGTGCCCCCGGCTTTGCCCCTTTCACTGCATAACAACCAAAAACGCCTGCGAATTGCGACCAGAGCGAACGGCTCTCGCTCGCCGTATCGCCTAGCCACAAGAAGTCGGAGTCCTCGCCATCGCGAGAAAAATCCAAGGGCCAAGCTACGGTCGAGCCATACAAACCATCATCCAGCAGGGTAAGCCGCCGTTGAAATTCTACCGGATACAAAGAACGTACTTTGATATGCTCTGGACTCTGCACCCAACTGGCCGTGTGGATCGGCCCAGCGATCACGACCAAACCGCCCGCCTCTTCCGCGACCCAGGACTCCAGTATCTCGACCTGCTGGGCATCCAGTAGCGTCCAATCAGGATCAAAAGCAACGATGCTGTCATAGGCGTAGAGTTTTTCTTTTGTCTCCGGAAAACCGTTCAGAATTTCATCAGCATCCTGCGAAATTCCGTCCGGAGCCATTTGGAGCCAAACGTCGACCTTTGTATGACGGTCGCGCCGTAGCTGGTTGCGCAGAAATCGATAGTCGCGTGCTGCTCCACTCGCAATCAGCAGTACCCGTAGTTCGGTGTCGACCACCTCGACTTCAGCTTCACGTCGATTGTCTGCCTCGTACTGATCGTCGGGCGGCGCATCGATTTTTACTTCCAGCACAAGTCGGCCCACCTCGGCAGGTTCAAAATCGAATTGCAGCGGAACGACTTCTCCCTCTTCGCTAAACGTCACCCTTTCGCGGCCAATCCGATCGCCAACAGCACCCACAACCCCAGCCTCACGGACATAAAGCTCTACGTTGACTGAGCGCCCTACAAATCCCTCGCTCTGAATTTCGCAACGGACCGTCACCTTGTCTTCGGGATAAACTCGCGATGGCACGCTCAATTCTTGTACTCGCAAATTGCGGCGAGCCTGTGTCGACCCAACCCCGACTGTGTAAAACGGCGTCTTCTGCCCGCGCGCCGCGTCCGCAACTTCGAGCGGCTCGGCACCGCTGTTTTGTCCGCCGTCCGAGATCAAAATGACTCCCGCCAGCGGCCCCCCGTTGGTCTCCTCAAGCACCGATCGCAGCGCATCTCCCAAACGGGTTTCACCACCTCGGGGCGTTAGCTGTTCCATCCATTTTTCGTTCTTTGTTGGCTCCGGCTCCGTCGATTCCGGCTCCTCGCTTGTCTCAGCGTTTGCTCGCTTCCAACGAATCACGCGGTTCAGTTTTTCATCAAAGACGGCCAGCGCCACATCATGCTTTTGCT
This sequence comes from Bythopirellula sp., assembly GCA_965224625.1. Classification (GTDB taxonomy): domain Bacteria; phylum Planctomycetota; class Planctomycetia; order Pirellulales; family Lacipirellulaceae; genus Bythopirellula. The sequence continues at coordinate 1,347,872 of CBDCZS010000001.1, read as the reverse complement.
GCAAAGCTGTGAGCAAAGGAGAGTCGGCCAACATTCCTTGGATAGCCACACTCCGAGAAACCTTTTCTTGCTTCGGGGTGGTTTCGTCCTCGACCGACATACTTTGGCTCGTATCGACCAACACCACGACCTGCGAGTCGGTAACGATCTGTTGATCGGTGCGCTTTTCTGGGCCTAGAAAGAAAAGTCCCAGCGCAGCCAAAGCAATCACACGGAGTCCCGTAAGCGTCCAACGCAGTGGCGCCGACAAGATATCGCGCTCGCGGCGGTAGAACCACGCCACAAAACCGACCAGCAGCACTGAAACAATCCCCAGCAAAACCCACAACTCACGCGGATCATCAAACTGCGCCAGACGCCGCAGCTCATAACCCACCAATTCGCGCACCTGTCCCCCGTCAGACAAAATTTGTCCTGCTAGGCCGACGGTAAAGATGGGTTGAAATAGCATAGGTAATCAATTTGCAGGACGCGTATGGTAACTGGCCGAATAGGCCAGCCATTGCTCAACGAGCAGGGTAGCCAACAACAGATACAAAAAAGTATCGCCCAATCGAAAACCGGCAAACGAAGTGGTGTTGGCCGTCACTTGCGAGGCCAGCGAAAATTCGTAGTCGATGCCAGGCAACCGGCTCGCCAGACCTTCGCGATCTAGATGCACAAGATTCCCTTCCCCCTCGCTCCCTTCGCCGGTCGAAACATTGACCGCCAACAACCGATGCTCCACATTTCCCTCGCGCGGCTGAAGCTCAAATTCCCAAACGCCACTCACCTGACTCTGCCCGGCATCCACCAGATAGCTTTCCTCTTCTATCTGCGGCGTGATCGTCCAATTTTCGCTTCCTTTGGTTCTTGGCATACGCACCTCGACCTTTGGCTCGTAGTCCGCCTCTGGTAGTTCTAGCCGGAGGCTGCTTCCCACTTTGCGCTGTTCAAGCTGCCGGCGCGTAGCCGACAGATAGCCGACCAGCTCGTTGGCGAAGACCGGAAACACGGGGTTCAAGCTCAAGTTGCTCCAACGCCCCAAGTCGATCGATTTGGGCGAGAGTTTTGAGAGCTGGACAACGACCCGCCCGTCGCCAAACTTTTTTTCAACGACATAAGGTGCCCCGTTTCGCAATTTGGCCAAAACACCGACTTCGCCACTCTCTGGCAAACGCCAGCTCGCGTCGACGGCGTAATAAAAATTCACCGCCACCACTGCCAGAAAACTGTTGCGCTGCCCGCCAAAGATACGAAACAACGGATGATCGCCCACTTCAAGGTCTGGCACGCGTGGCTCCCCCCTAGCAAGCAACTGCGTAGGCAAGTCCAACAAGACCGGAAATAGCCCCGTGCCATCGCGATAAAGCCGCTCGTTGTAAAAAAGACGTTGGACTCTCGGGCCTAGAAAAATCCCCAGACCACCGCCCCGCTCGACATATTTTTCCAAAGCCACGACTTCGCTTTCATCGAGACGCGGCACATCGAGCAAGCAGATCGCACCAAATTTTTCCAACTGATCATGCTGACGCAGAAACTCCGCCCGGTGGACCACGGGACTCCAGCCCGGTTTGCTACGACCCCCTGGACTCAGCGCCGTTCGCAAATAATAGCCGTCATCCCCCTCACGAGATCCATCAATAAGCAGCACCGGAAACTGGCCCGGGATATCACAAGCAAAGTAGCGTGTGTTATCGATTTCGACCGCATCGCCATGTTTTTGGTAAGCGCCCGGCAGCTCTGCCCGAAGCTGATGGGCACCCGCCGAGGCAAAAGTCACGCGAAAACGACGCACCACCGACTCGCCAGGCCCGATCTCATCAAACGGCAGCGTGGGCAACTTGTGGCCATCCTGCAAAATCGTCGCCATCACGTTCCTGACTGCTTCCTTCCCGTAATTCGTAACCGTCAGCTTCATCCAAGTCTCGACACCTGCGGCGCGGATGCCTGCCTCTGGCTCAAGCCCCGTGATGGCCAAGTTCGCCCGTGTCTGATCGACACATTGAATCAAATGCAATTGAGCCGCCTGTTTGCGGAGCCGACTAAGCTGCTGGCTCGTCTCGGATTGGCCGTGCCACGATTCCTTGCGGAAGTCCGAAATCAAATAAACCAGACGCGTCTCGTCGTCGGTCGACTCGGGCAGGCCCAAGGCTGCTTGGATCACTTCGAGCGGCCCCGCATCGCTTTCGGCCACTTGCAACTTGTTTAATTCCGAGAGCACTTCTTCATAGCGCCGTCGATCCAAGGTCTGTTGAAGATCGGCAGCCTCGGCCCCGGCTGTCAATTCGCTTGCTTGAGAAAACCGCAACAGGGTCAGTTTTTGATTCCCTTGTTGATTTCCTTGTTGGCTCGTCGCTTGATCCAACAACTGCCCAACTACCCGTTTGGCCTCCTCAAAAGCGTTCGTCTGCTCCCATCGATCCGACATCGAGTAGCTATCGTCTAACAAAATGAGATGATGGGTTGTTCCTTTCCCAAAAAAACGGCCCCACTGAAATTGCAAAAAAGGCCCCGCCAGCATAAACACCACCAGCGCAATCGCAGCCGTCCGAAGCAGCAAAAGCAAAAGCTGTCGCAGCATGATCCACTTTTTGTTCCGTTTCTGACTCTCCATCAAAAAGTCCATTGCCGCCCACTCCACGCGCCGATGGCGTCGCAGGTTGATCAAATGGATCAACAGCGGTAACGCAATCAGCGGCAAACCGAGAGTCAGCAGAGACTGAAACAAAAAAGACAAACGTACCTCTCCCTATTGCATCCGTTCGGCCGCCACGCGGCGACATAAAAAAGCAGCCAAGGCTGCGTCCAACGGCTCACTCGTCCGAATCAAAGCATAATCGACCCCGTCACGAGCACAGCCGCGTCGCAAAGCGGTTAGAAAGCGGTCGAGCGCCTCCATGTAGCCTTCGCGCAGCGCGCGGGGGTTGCAGGTGAGATGCCTAGGCAGCTCTAAACCTTCAAAACGCGTCGGTCCCTCAAAAGGAAAATCAAGCTCGTCGTCGTCCATCACATGCAGCACCATCACGTCATGTCCACGTTGCCGCAACAAGCGTAGCCCTCGCAAAGTCGACTCGACATCGCCGAGCAGGTCAGAAACCACCAACACCATCCCACGACGTGGACTTACCTCGGCCACTTCATTCAGAATCGCCCCCGCATCGGTCTTGTTCTTCGGATCGCTGCCGTCTAAAGCTGCGACGATCAACTGCAGGTGCTTCTGAGCGCTGCCAAACGGTGTCCGTGTGCGAATACTTTCATCAAAAGCGATACAAGAAACTGCGTCGTGTTGCTTGAGCAGCAGATACGCCAAGCTCGTTGCGACCGTCGCAGCATATTCATATTTACTAAGCGGCCCGTTGCCATACTGCATGCTTGCCGAGACATCGACCAGCAGCGTGCAGCGCATGTTCGTGTCTTCTTCAAACTGTTTGACATAAAGCCGATCTTGCTTGGCCCAAACCTTCCAGTCGACATGCCGTAGGTCGTCGCCCGGCGCATACTGGCGGTGCTGGAGAAACTCGACCGATTGGCCAAAGTAAGGACTTCGGTGCATACCACTCAACAGCCCTTCGACAATATGCCGAGCGCGCAGCTCCAGTCGACCGATGCGACGGATCGCCTCAGGATGCAAAAATCGCTTGGAATCGGGCGTCATTGGCCAGCTCGTCCTCCTGTGTCGGCGTAGACTGGAGTAACTGCTGAATGAGATCGTCCGAAGAAACGCCGTCACTCTCGGCGGCAAAATTGACGACAATTCGGTGACGTAAGACCGGCTGAGCCAGCGCCTGAATATCTTCGACCGTCACATGCGAACGACGTTGCATCAGCGCCCGTGCTTTCGCACCCACGACTAAGTACTGCACGGCTCGAGGCCCCGCCCCCCAAGCCAATTGATCCGAGACAAAGTCGGGGACGCCTTCTTCGCCCACGCGTGTCTGCCGCACCAGCGACAACGCGTAGCGAATCACATGGTCGCTCACCGGTACCTCGCGCACTAAGTTTTGCAAGGCAAGAATCTCTTCTGGCGAAACGACTGGCGTCACATGATCGGCAAGTGTGGTCGTCGTGCGCCGTGCAACCTCAAACTCTTCGTCAAAGCTAGGGTAAGTCACCAACACCTTAAACATAAAACGATCTTGCTGCGCCTCGGGCAACGAATAGGTGCCCTCTTGCTCGATTGGATTCTGGGTAGCCAATACGAAAAAGGGGTCGGTCAACTGGTGTCGCACGCGTCCGACCGTCACCTGGCGTTCCTGCATCGCCTCGAGCAAAGCCGCTTGGGTCTTCGGCGGGGTTCGATTGATTTCGTCCGCCAGAATAATGTTGGAGAACAGAGGCCCTTCCAAAAAACGCATCTCGCGCTGCCCCGTGCTCCGGTTCTCTTCAATGATATCGGTGCCCGTGATATCCGCCGGCATCAAGTCGGGCGTAAACTGAATCCGACTAAAAGAAAGGCTCAGCGCCCGCGATAGGGTGCTGATCAGCAACGTCTTGGCCAGCCCCGGCACGCCTTCGAGCATACAATGCCCTCGGCTGAAAAGGCAAATCAACAATTGGTCGATCACTTCGTCCTGCCCGACGATCACTTGCCTCAGTTGCTCGCGGATACCCTCCACGGCAACGCCAAGGCGTTCAATAACACTCTCGTCAACACTATCGTCCATAGAATCACTCATCGGGTGCTTGCCTCGTTGTCACTGATCGTTGAAAAACTGGCTCTCTCATCGTTGGTAAATCGGAAGATAGGCGTTCTCGAGCTGCAGGATCACCAAGTTCAGGGCCGTCGTATAAACCGGGCCAATGTAACCTTGCTTCCATACGGCGACGTCTGTCTCGCCTAGGCGAATCGTTTCTGCTTCTCGCAGCAAACGCTTGTGGATGCCCAGCATGTAATCCTCCCACGCACCGCCCCCTTCTCGATACATCACCTGAGCATAATAAAAGTGAGCGTAATGCCAATGCCCAAAGCTATCACGGGTGTTTGGCTTGAGCTTGGCAAGGCAATACTTTTTCATCTTCGGAACATAATCATCATCGTACTCCCCCGCATTGTACAGGCAAGCAATCGCTGCGGCGGTAATCGCCGGACGGCTACCGCCACCCTTCGAGCTATATTGCACGCCCCCATCCTGCTTATTCGTACATTTGCGAATGTAGGCAACCGCGTTTTCAATGACTTCATTCGGCACGGGGATCCCCGCGTTGCGACACCCGCGCAGGCCTTGCACTTGGGTAATCGTGGTCGAACCTTCGTCAAACCCGCTGCCATCCTTCGCGCTCACGTATCCCCAACCGCCGGCGCGTGTCTGCGCCTGGCCTGTGAAAATGACCGCCTTGGTCAATACTTCAGTCAATTCCCGACGTCGGTCAAAATCCTCTTCTTCGCCCAAAATTTGCGAAAGAAACAACATTGCAAAACCATGTCCATAGGTATAGCGTTCGTCGTCCTTATCGCCAATCAAGCCGTTTACTCGGCTGCGGCGTGTCAGAAAATCGACCGCCCGTCGGACATTCTCCGCATACTTTCCCTGCGTTGTCGTCGAACCTTCACACAAAAAGGCCATCCCGGCCAGCGAAGTCATCGCCGTAGGATAGCGTCCCTGGGCCGTCCAATGCCCCAGTTTATGCTGTTGAATAGCAAGCCAATCCAATCCCTGAGTCACCTTTTCTTGCACCTCGGGGTCGATCGCACCGAAGCTTTGTCGTACAGCAAACGGATGACTTCCAATCACCAGTAGAAAACAAAACGCCACGCACCACCGGCATGAAACCTTTCGGAACATGCGAACTCGTACGGCATTTCTTTCAGCGGCAATCATAGATTCCTTCTTTCCTTAACGGCCTTGCCAAAATTTCTGGCCGATTTTCTGCAACCCTCGCGAACCGGTCTCGTCGGTACGTAGTGCGTCTCGCATCGCCGGAGGCTCGGGTGGACGGGGTTGATCGGTAAACCTTAGGCGGATTTGACGTCCAGGCATTTCGACGAGCACTTCGTCTGGCCTGGCGTCTATCGATCGTAACAAAAGGGGCGACGATTGCGGTAGTCGATCGTCTTCAAACAACAATCGGCCCGTAGACTTTTCGAGCAACTTGAGGCCCACCAAATACTTCGTCCCATGATTGTCTTGCCGACGCACCAACCCCGCAAAGGCGATTACCGGCAAGTCGACCGGCTGCGAGAGCATCAACGGTAGCCCCCGAACCTCGGCCGGGTGTGCCCAAACCGCTTCTCCCGAGCTGCGATCAAACTGATAAATCTGCCCCGCAAACTTTTTGGTAAAGTCAAAATCATTGAACGGCTTAATCGATCGCGTTCGATCGACACGGGAGGCCTGCTGGGCAGCCAACAAAAAGCTCTCGGAACCAACCATCAGATGAATTTCATGGGCAGCTCGATTCGTCTCAACTTGTTGATCGACCACCCGTCGCCCATTCTTGAGGTCGACAACCACACAACGCCCCGACGGCTCGAGCACGGCTGCAAATCGATTCTGAGCAACGTCGACGACCGCATTCTCTGCAAACTGGTAGCTCCAAAGCGACTCTCCCGTCAGGGCGTCGAGCGACGAAAGCTCGTTGCTGTCCGTTCGTTCGCGCCAACGGATCACTTTACGACCGTTGGTCGTTAGTTGTTCTCGCCAAATCGGCAAAGCCGCAGGGGTCTCGCCAAGGCGACGGCCATCGGTGGTGCTAAAAATCTGCGCCTGCTTCTCTCCACGAGGCATCGCAAACACATATTCCTCATCGCCATACAAATCGCAGCCCATCGGCAAGTTATCGCGAGACCATCGCACCTCGCCACTCTGTGAATCGACACAAACTAGCCGCTGTTCAATCTGAAAAACGCAACTGTCGTAGGTAACCGGCCCAAGGACACCAATCCAATTGCCATCGTTCTGAGAGCGCGTCGCGCGTTTGCTGCCAGGACGTTTTTGATTCGACGTCGTCCCTCGGTACGGCTGACGTTGCAAGTGACTTGTAACATTGATGCGCCAAAGCGCCTCGGAACCCGGCGACAACGTATCAAACGCCACAATTTGACGCCCTAACGACAGCACCAACAGGCTGCCGCGTGCAACTCCATAAACTTTTCCACGAGTATTGATTCTCGACGGCGTTAGCTTGTCGAGCTTTGCCCGAAAAAACTCGCGACCGTAGCTATCGCGAACCACCACCTCACGCTCTCGCCCAGACGCGACGCCCAGCAAGGCGACATGACACTGCCCCAGCACTGCGTCACACCGTTCCAACGGAATGCCAATCTGGGGACTACGGCTCGCACGAGACAGACGCGACCCGGCTGCGTCTTGCGTCGAGATTTCCACTTTGCCATAAGGCCATCCCAGCCCAACCTCCAAACCTTGCCACTGCTGCAAACAGACAAGCCCCGTCATCCCAGGCAAACATTCTTCCTCGGCCCAGGCACCCTGCAACTGCGAGTCGAAAGCGGCCGCAAGTCGGGGCATTTTTGCTTGGTGCAATAGCCGCGAGCTTTTGGCAACGGCCTCGCGCTGAACTTCAGGATTGTGAGACCCGACGAACCTCAGCAGCAATTGCTGAGCTTCCAAGAGATCGCCTCGCTCAACGAGGTCGTCCGCCAGCTCAAGCCCCAGCGGATCGGCAAGCTCCAGCCCTCCCCAGCAACGATAAAAGTGCCGCTTCTGCTCGGTCTCTTCGATGTCCTCTTCGGTGCCGAGCGTTCGCCTCAGTAACGCCGTAAACTGGGCGGTCATTCGCTCGCGCTCGTCGCCGCTCGCTGCCTCCCACACAGCGACGACCTGGGCCGCTAACCACCGCTGTGCTTGCACCTGATGCTCGGGTCCGATCGAGAATTCCGCATCAAAATCTGCCAAGATTTCATGCGCCTCCAAACAGACTGCAAAAGCTTCTTCCGCACGACCTATGTCCAAAAGCCCTTGGGATCGCAAACGTTGATAGGTCAGTTGCGCTTCCAAAGAGACTTCCTGCACTTGCTCTAACAGCGGTAGTCGGTCCTGGAAATTGGAAAAATCTCCCTCGAGTGCCGCAATGAGCGCTTCGCTCAGCACCTCACGGGTGCGCAAATCCTCAGGTTCCGATTCGTACGACTGACTCAGCAGGTCGATAGCCTCCGAAAGTCGGCTCTCGTTATAGGCAATCTCGCCCAAGGTGCGTAACGCCTCGAAATCGGTCGGATCCGCAGCACGACGCCTCTCCGACTTGGCACGTAGCACCTCGACTTGGTCAAAACAGTCCAAGAAACGCCCTGTCTGCGAAATCACCGCCCCGCGATAGCAAATCAAGTTCCCAAGCAACTGACCATCTCGAGAACTCGTGCTCGCCAAAATCTTTCCCTGCGCAACATCCACCTGAATCACTTGGGCATTCGACAGCGGCAGAAAATAATTGCCCTGACTAAAAAAGCCACTGCCCGTAGGCGAGCCTTCTTCGGGCAACTCCAAGCTTGGCTCCGACCAAGCCGGTTTGCCATCCTCCAAATTCAGTGCCGAAATCTGACGGCCACCAACCAACAAGAGACGCCCTGCGTCGACCCCCGCCAAATACCAAGATTTTCCGCGAGGCTGTTTCCACAACAACTTTCCAGTCATCAGGTCTAAGCAATGCAACTGATTTGACTCGGCAGGCGTCAGCAAAACATGTCCGTCGGCGATCAGCGGCACGCTATGCACCCACCGTCTGTTCGAGAGAAGTTTTTGCCGCCCGTCGAGCAGATGCCTGCCCCGTCGCGGCTTCCCAACCGACTCATAACGATAAGCCCAGGCTAAAGCTTGCTTGGCTAAGTCGACGCCGACCACGACCCCCGCACCCGTCGGACAGACCAACACCCCCTCGTCATACGAAGGCATCGACGCCTGCAACCGCCGAGCTGTATCGAAGCGAATCCCCTTTTCCAGATCGACAAGCTGCTGCCGCCACTGCAAAGCGCCCGATTGCCGATCCAAGGCAACCAGATAGATGGCCGTCTCGCTTTCGATCTCGGCTAGGCAATACAACGACTGCCCCACCGCGACGGGTGCGCCCAAGAAAAACGCCCCTTGAAGCTCGTCCCGGCGCGATGCCCCGTCAATCTCCCAGACCAGTTTGCCCTGCGTCGGCAAGTCGTAGGCGCACAGCCGATTGGTTTCTGCGCCTTCGCTCTCCTCACCTCTCAAGCCTCCAAACGGCATAGCACGCCGGTTATCGAACTTGGGCATGGCGAGATCACGAATCACGTAGACACGCTGTCCGTCGCTGCTCGTCGTGTTGTAAAGATAATCCTCCCAGAGCTTCCGGGCAAAAGCCTCAGCTGGCTCAGGGTTACCTTCATGATTCGCTTTCGCCTCGCGGCGATTCTCCATTAACTCTTCAAGAAGCGAAACCTGCTGTGGCTGAGTACGCCAAACTCGTTTTCCTGTCTCAAAGTCGACCGCGACCAGTCCGTGCGCCGAACGTGTGATCACATAGTCTCCAGCCGCCAGGGGAGTCGCTGCCGCAAACCTCGACTTCTCTTTCCGTTGATAGACGGCGGCCATCTCGTCATGAATTTCTTCTAAGCTGTGGTGTTCCAGCAGGCGGACCTGCCAGCGAACGCGCAAGTGGGGCAGCCCTCCCTCGGTCTGCCCATTGCGCGAGGCATTCCCCCGAGACGTCAACCACTGGCGTTCTGCAACCCGATCCTTTGTCACTGGCGTGCCGACGACTTCCGAAAGCCATGCAACCGAGCCTTCCTGAGCCTGTCGCAACGAATACTTTTGTCCAGAAATTTTTACATCCCGATATCCTTGCGCCGCCAAATCTTTCAGAATGTTCGCAGCCTGCGAGGAGTTCCCCGCTGCCCACCAGCTTGTGGCAGCCAGTACAGACAACTGCGGCTGAAAACGTGCCGAGGCCTCGGCCGTCTCAAGCAACCGCTGATAGGTCAGCGCTGCCGTCAGGTGGCGCCCTTCGTCCGCTTCGTGTTGAGCAAAAAGCAGCGCTGCCTCATAACCGGCGGACGTGTAAAAATAGCGATGCGATATCAGACGCAACTGCTCGAAATCGCCACTCTTGGCAGCCTGTCGTAGCAATCGACGCGCAACCGGACCAAAGGTCGTTTCGTAACTTTGCTGCCCCTCGGACGGTAGGCGGTGAAGCATTCCTCGCACAACCTCTTTCAACCCAGAAAACTCTTCGCCACTGCCTGCCACAAAAGAGTCTTCTTCGCGTGCAAGCACCTCATCAAGAAAGCGAATCGCCTGCGAATACTCTCCTTTTGCAATCAGCTTTCTAGCACGCTCGATCCCCCGCGCGTCCGTCCGATTGGAAGGCAAGAAAACGCCACTGCCGCTAACCGGAAAGGGACCTCGCTGTCCCCAGCAGCTTGAAGTGAGCCAACACGGGGAAGAAGGGGACGCCACAAGAAGCGCACTGAGCAAAAGTAGCCAGTAACGCAATGATTTGCCATAAAACGACATCGGTATAACAACTCCTCCTTGCTTCCCGTTGCCCAAACAGGGCACCCATACTAGGCCTGCTGCAACTCAAATCCATTCCAGCCTTGCTAGCTGACCCACAACCCTTTGGATAAGCCCAACAGGCGGCATAACCTCTATAAAACAACCAACAAGAGGATGCCCTGCCTCTGCCGAAAGTTCCGTTCACAACCTCTTTTAGCTAGGTCGAGCAAGCCAAGCATTGCGTTCGATGTGGCGTAACACATGCCCCCCCATTAGTTTATAGCGTGTGTTAGAAGAGGGCAATCCAAACAGAACGCTTGGCAAGAAGCCACTCCGCAGAGGGGTTCTTCGATTCGGTTCTAACTCCAGCAAAGCCCCCTAAACCCTCCGTTTTCCGGTTTTTTGGTTGTTTTATGAAGAAAAACCCCATTTTTCCAGGTATTTGGCTAGTTTAGTCTTGTAATTTTATGCCAGCAATCATTAAATCAGCACGTTGCATCGTGTTTCGGTGCTAGATTTCAAGGTAATACAGATTCACTAGTGACTGGCATTTGCCAGTATTTATTTTCCCCCACCACCACGACAACTTAGGAGGGTTTTCTAACATGGCGAAAACCTCAGCAATCAAGCCGCCCACCAAGACCGAAATTTACGCCAACATCTCTGAGAGCACGGGACTGGCGAAAAAGGACGTCGGAGCGGTATTCGACGCCCTCAACGACGAAATCGCCAAAGCGCTCAGCAAGAAGGGTGCCGGCACGTTCACTCTGCCAGGCCTTTGCAAGATCGTTGTCCAGAACAAGCCGGCCGTACCCGAGCGTGAAGGTGTGAATCCCTTCACCGGCGAAACGACCATGTTCAAGGCCAAGCCAGCCCGCAACGTCGTGAAAGTACGTCCTTTGAAGAAGCTCAAGGACATGGTTTAAGCCCGCAGACCGTTTAGGCCCGCAGACCGGGCTGAATCCGTCGAAAAACAAAACCGCCCAACGAATCGAGCCACAGCCTGCCTCTTGGCAGCTGTAAGCCGATTCGGAGGGCGGTTTTTTTGTACGCACATCCGTGCAGAAAAAGCAGGAAAAAAAGAGTGGACAGAGGCGGGCTCGAACCGCCGACACCGGCCTTTTCAGGGCCGTGCTCTACCAACTGAGCTATCTGTCCTTACGAGCCATTGCCATCAAGACGGCCGACCCAAGAAGCCCACATAGTAGGTCGCGTGCCTGGGGCTGTCAATCAGTGCTCAGGAGGCTTGCGCAGCTTGACACCGCATGAAACTGGCCGCTACGATGCTCTCTTAGCACACACGCTGGCTGTCCGCCTCAAGCTGCCCACAGGCACCTCGCAGCAGCCCTCCAAGTGTCGAGTCAAGCCGCGCGCTCCATGCCAACTTCTTGACGGACATGAATTCTGTAGAGGTACGAATTCAATAGGGTGTGAATTCAATTAGGGTGTGAAAATCCGGAACAAGAGAAGCAAAAAAGGAGAGGGAGTCGCCCATGGCAGACCGATCCCTGCGCGCCGCAGAATTTAGCAACGTATCACTCAACCGTCCAAGTCACCATACCTGCACACGGTTTTGGGCGTCTGTTGCTTGCGTGCTGTTACTCTTGCACAGCCCTGACTACGTTTCGGCGGCCAATCCCGAAAGTCCTGAAGTTCGTAAGATGATCGAGCGTGGGCTCAAATCGCTCGAAGGCCATTCAGAAAAACGCCTTGGCGGGTTATGTCTCATTGGCCTGACATTCATCAAAGAGGGCGCATCGCCCGACAATCCTCACGTCCAAGCCGCAGTGACGGCCTGCCAAAATACGGACGCACAGCAAGCGAGAAGCGCCGACGTCTACAGCAACGGCCTAGCGATCATTTTTTTATCCGAGCTTGACCCTGACAAATATCGAGACCTCATCAGACGCTTCGCCGGTGCGATGGCCAATCGCCAAAAAAAGTTCGGTGCCTGGGGCTATGATGCCTACCAAACCGGCGACACCTCGCAAACCCAATACGCCGCGCTCTGCTATTGGGAACTTCTGCAAATCGGCATGGCCCCCAAAGTCGAAGCCGTCGAGGCCTGTGCCAACTGGCTCCTCCGAACGCAAGATCCAAACGGCGCTTGGGGCTATCAGGGTAAGGACCCCAAAAACTTTGAACGTGTCAAACAAAAAAAAGTCACCGCCAGCATGTTAGCCGCCGGTCTCGGCAGCACCATGATTTTTGGCAATGTGCTTGGCCTCACCAAGCCGGGCGGTGGAGGGGCCGACCCAAGCCTCCCCCAAGCAAAAACGCCTTCTGCCCTCAAACGAGCCGACCCAGAAAGCAGCAAACGGGTACGCACACTCAAGGGCACCGGCGTTGATCGACAACGCCTGCTAAGCACCATTGCTCAAGGACAAGCCTGGTACGACAAAAACTTTGAAGCGGAAAACATCGGCGAAGCAGAGTACTCCTGCTATATGCTCTATTCGCTAGAAAGATACAAAAGTTTTGAGGAACTGCTCACCGGCAATGCCCCTGAAGAACCTGACTGGTACCAGATGGGCTACCAGTACTTGAAGTCCCAGGAATTGCCCGAAGGCGGCTGGGACAGCAAAGCACGCAAGCCATGTGCCACGTCCTTTGCCATCCTCTTTCTACTCCGCTCCACCCAAAAAAGCATCAAAGCCAATCTGGGGCAAGGCACCTTAGTCGGAGGCCGCGGTCTGAGCGCCGATCTGGCCCGCATGAAAATGCGCCGTGGCCGCCTTGTGACCGAAGAAAAACCGACGGAGGTCGACAAGCTGCTCGGTATGCTCGAAGGCTCGGGCAACGAAGGGCTTGAATCGTTGATCAACGACCCCACCGCCTTGCAGGTCAACAATGTTGGCCCTGACGAAGCACGTCGTTTGCAGCAGCTCGTCAAAAGCGGCGGCCCAGAAGGCCGAATTTTGGCGGTCCGAGCGCTGTCCCGCCTGCGCAACTTAGACTATGTACCCACCTTGCTCTACGCGATGACCGACCCCGACAAACGCGTTGTCCGCGAAGCACGCGATGGCCTCCGATTCGTCAGCCGCCGCTTCAACGGTTTTGGACTCACCGACAATTTTACCGAAAGCCAGCAATACAACGCACTCGACAAGTGGAAAACCTGGTATCGTCGAGTTCGCCCCAACGCACCTCCACTTCCCTAAACCTACCCTCTGTCTCATCCCCTTTGTCTCAACACATTCCCTATGGCAAACGCCGCCTCACCAACCAAAAACACGTCGCGCAAGTACCAGCTGACGGTCAATTCTTATGACCGTACGGCCACGCTGCTCATCGCGCTGTTGATCATGGTCGGCTTGGCGGTATCGGGTTTGGTGGTCGTCTTTTTTGCCACGCGTACGTTTCCGACGATCGAGCCGATCCCCGTCGTGCCCGTCGAAGCGACCAGCCCCAACGCCAATCAGGGCTTGGCCGACGAACCCGATCCCCCTGGGGTCGAAGACGCCCCAGACTTAGTCGAGCCCCAGCTACAAGACACGCTCGATGCCCTGACGGCTGCCGTCTCGATGAGCGAGGTGCTCCTCTCCGACGAGCAGCTCGATGCCGAGAAAGAAGCGGGCAAAGGCAAAGGCCTGGGCGACTCGCGGATGCCTGGCTCTGGCGGCGATGGGGTGGTCGAGCGTGTGCCTCGCTGGCAACGCTGGAAAATCCGTTTCGAGCCAGATTCCGCTGGTGATTTTGCTCGCTGGCTCGATTACTATAAAATCGAAATCGGCGTCCTCGGCCGAGACAACAAAATCCATTTCGCCCAAGAGATTAGCAGCAGTGCCCCGAAATCGACCACCGGCGACCCCGCCAAAGAGACCCGTGGCTACACGTCGGCCGCCGATGGCCCGATGCCGACCCTCACGATGCAACTCGCCCGCAAAGCAAACATCGCAAGCCACGGCCCGATTGTCCTGCTTTTCTATCCCTTCGAGATCGAAAGCCGCCTTTGGACCATTGAGAACAAATACTCCAAAGGCCGCGACGTCAACACCATTCGAGAAACCGTTTTTACTGTTGTGAAAGACGGCAACAAATACGCATTCCAAGTCATCGATCAAAAATATTTTTAGGCGAATCAACCTATGCAAATTTTGTTTCTCTACCTAGGCTACATGGTCTATGTCGTACTCGCGTTGCTTGCCCTCTGGGGGGCGTATTGCGTCATCATGGTCTGGCGGCGCGTCTCGCAAACACGTTTTGCCGACGAGCACGAACAAGAAGAGTTCCTGACCGAACTCGAAGAGTCGCTCGACAGCCGAAACTTCAACGCGGCTACCGAACTTTGCGATGGCGACCGGCGTGCCATGCCTCAACTGGCCCTGTTCGCCATCAACAACCGTGAGCTTGGCTACGAAAAAATTCGCCGACGCGTCACCGAGCGTTTTCAGCAAGACGTCATGTCCGACATCGAGCATCGCCTTAGCTGGGTCACCACCGTCATCAAAAGCGCCCCGATGATCGGCCTGCTCGGCACCGTCATGGGCATGATGGGCGCGTTTTCCAATCTTAGTAGCGGCGAGAAAGTTGACACCATCCAAATGGCTTCCGACATTCAATTCGCCCTGATCACCACCGCCTGCGGACTGGCCATCGCCGTCCCGCTCGTCCTCTGCACAGCAAGCATTAACATCCGCCTCGCGAAGATGGAAGACCTCATTGGCTCGGGCCTGGGTCGTCTCTTCGAGAGCATGAAAACCCTGCTTGCCGGCAGCTAATTTTTATCGCGAAAAGTCGCTCCTTTGTTCACCTGACAAGACATTATGACAAAAACCGTCGAACCAGCCGCCGAACTCGAAGCTCCGATGATTCGTCGTCGCGATCGGAACGAGGATGTCGAGATGGACATCACTCCGATGATCGACATCACGTTTCTGCTGCTGATTTTCTTCATCGTCTGCTCGACTCCCGACCAAAAATCCTCGTTCGAGCTAGCCCAAGCCCGGCACGGCAAAGGCGTTAGCGAACGCAACTCGATCTTTATCACGATCAGCGCCGAAAGCGCCGACCCGGCTCCCGTCTATCTGGCCGATGGCCTCGGCGGCGAGAGCCTACCCAACGACCCCGATGAACAGAAAGAGCGCATCCGCGAAGCGGTCGAAAAAGGCCGCCTCGAACTCAAAGATAACGTGCTGATCAAAGCCGACCGCAACGTTGCGCACCGTGACGTCGCGCGTGTTATCAAAGCTGTCTCAAGCGTCGAAGGCGCCAAAATCCACTTGGCCGTATTAGAATCCGATTGATCTCCAACTCAACAAACCCTTGCCATGTCCATGCTACACGATGACGACCTCGCTTATGACGAAGCAGTGCATCAGCGCATGCGCCAGTCCAAATCGGAAGACGATATGGACCTCACCCCGATGGTCGACGTCACCTTTTTGCTGCTAATCTTCTTCATGATCACCGCCGCCTTTGCCCTACAAAAATCAATCGAAGTCCCGCCGATCCAAGACGACCAAGCCGCGCCGACGCAAACGGTCGACGATCTCGAAAAAGACTCGATCGTCGTCCGCATCGACGGCGACAACGTCTTTTGGATCGGCGCACCCCGTTGGCCCGAAGAACAACGCGCACTCAGCGTCCAAGAAATGCTCTCCACCATCCGCGAAGCACGAGGCGCGGACAACAGCGGCCCCGCCAAAATGCTTGTTCAAGCCAACGGCGACGCGCGACACCAGTTTGTCGTCGCCGCGCTCGACGCAGGCTCCGGCGCAGGCATGGAAGAAATCCGCCTCATGAGCTACGAAGACGGCGACCTAGAAGAACTATAAACCAAACCGTTAGCGCCGTCGGCCACGACGAACGCCCCACACAGAACGCCTCACAAAACAACCCACGCCCAAAACCAAGTAGATAACCCAAGATGACCATCGAAGACTTCCTAGAAATCCTAGAACAGCGAGAGCTGGTCCCCCAGAAAATCATCGACCAGCTACGTACCAAGGTCCAAAAAGGCGACCGGCGCATCACGCCCAAGTCGCTGCTCAAGTACTTGGTCAAAAAAGAGCTCGTCACCCGACGTCAAGCCAAAGAGCTTCTGCAAACCACGCTCACCGTAAGCCCGAACGCCGAATCGAGCATCCTCGGCATGGTCCCCATTCCCAAGCTCCCGCAGGAAGAGGAACCAAGCTCACAAACACCGGAAGCGCAAATACCCGACGCCCAAACGCCAGAAGAAGCTATACCGACCATCGCGCCCGTTGAGGAAAGTCCGCCGAGCGGCGTCGATCTCTTCTCCGAACAACCCTCTAGCTTGCTCGCCGACTCGCTCTCCAAGATTGGCACCAACGACCCGACGCTCTCCGAAGAACTCGAAAAAAGCAAGCTCCACGAACCCGAAGACCCCACGAAAAAACGCCGCAAGAAGAAGGGGGCCAAGAAAAACGAATGGGATTCTTCCCTCCTGCTACTCGGTGGCGGCGGACTGGCTTTGCTCCTCATCGCCGGCGTCATTATCGGCTACCTGCTTACCCGCGAAAACGCCGACGAAGTTCTTGCCCTAGCGAGCGAACATTTCGACGGAGGCTCCTACACCCAAGCCATCAAGCAGTACGAGCGATTCGTCGACAACCATTCTGGCCACCCCGAATTCAGCGCCGCCAAAGTTAAACTCGGCATGGCCCGCCTCTGGCAAGCTTCGAGCGGCACCTCCAACTTCACCGGAGCATTGCAAACAGCCCAACAAGTTCTGGAAAACATTGGCGACGAAAGCGAATTCAACTCGGCCCAGCGCGACCTTGCCTCGCTCCTGCCAAAAATTTCGCAAGGCTTGGCCAATCAAGCCGAAAAGGCCGCAGAGACAGGCAAAGCAGACCCCGAGCAAATCAAACAACTGATCGAGCAAGTCCATGCTTCGCTCTCCCTTTGCGCCAACACCAAGTACATTCCCAAAACCTTTCGCGACGAAGTTTTGCTCGGCGAAGTCAGCCAGACGCTCGACCGGGTCCAGCGCACACAAACCGAAAGAGTTAGCCTGACCCAAGCCCTCGCTGAGATCCAAACGGCCGTCGCAAGCAACGAAACGGCACAAGCCTATCAAATCCACGACTCCTTACTTGACGCACACCCAGGCCTCATCAACAACAAGCAACTCGCGGCAAAAGTTCTAGAAATCTCTGCCGCCGAATCGGCCGTCGTCCATTACGTCGACAAGCCAAAAGCGGCCGAAACTGCCCCACGTCCTACCCAGGTTATCGCAGAACTGACCTTAGCCAATCGCACGGGCAAGGCAGCTTCCGCAACCGACGATAGCACCGTTGCCGTTCGGATTGCCGGGGCCATCTACGGACTCGACTCCCGTGATGGCTCGCTACGCTGGCGACGTTTTGTCGGAATCGCGCCCACGTTACCCCCGGTCACCTTACCTTCCGGCAATCTCCTGATTGTCGACGACCGACACAACGAACTCCTAAAACTAGATGGCAAAACGGGCAAGCTCCTCTGGCGACAACCCTTTGAGACGCCCGTCTCGCGGCCCACACTCTTTGGCGAAAAAGCCTTGGTCGCCGAATTCGCCGGCAAACTTCACATTATCGAGATCTCTACCGGCCAGCGAAACGGCTATGTTCAGTTCGCCCAACAACTGCCCACACCACCAGCCCTCGACTCCCAAGGCCGTCGCATCTACATCACGGGCGAACATTCCAGCCTCTACACGCTCTCCACCCAAGACTATTCCTGCCTCGGCGTTTTCTTTCTCAATCACGCCAAAGGAAGTGTCACTACGCCCCCGATCAAAGTCCTCAACAAAGTCCTTGTGGCCGTCACCAAAGGTTTATCCACTAGCCACCTCGAAGTACTCAACACTACCGACGACGGTGTTCCTAATAAAAAAGCAGCAAGCCAACGCCTTAACGGGGTGGTCAACACTCCGCTCTTATCCCAAGGCCGACGTCTGGTTGCACTCACTACGCGCGGACAAGTCGCGGTCTACGAAGTCGGTGCAGGCACCAACGACGCGGCGCTCACCAAAATCGCCACGCGCGACCCCGACGATGGCACGCCCGTCGCCCGCCACGGCCTACTTCACCAAGGCCACGTCTGGATGGCCGGCACGCAGTTGCTCAAGCTCGCCATACTCCCCACAAGCGACCGCATGAAAGTCAGCACGCTCGACCACGACCACTACGGCGACACCTTTGATCACCCCTTGCAAGTCCAAAGCAACTTGCTGATCCACGTCCGCCGCCCCGCTGACAAGGCAGGCGCGATCGTCGCAGCCGTAGAAGCCGAAACCGGCCGATCCCAATGGGAAACCGAATTGGCCGTCCCCACCGCAGGCCCACCGGCTGCCGATACCACAGGAATGCAAATCGGGGCCGTCACCGCCACAGGTGCCGCCTACCTGCTCGATCGCCAAGCCATGAGCCGCCGCGTGCAAGACAAGGCCGCTCAGCTCGCCTCCGGCCGCCGCAAACTCCCCTCCCTCAACCACGCGATCGACCTGGGCAAAGGCCGTCTACTCGCCTCTGCCGTCGATGCCCAAACGCTCCTCCTCTTCCGCCCCGGCCTCCCGCGCGGCGCCCTAAAAACCATCCAACTCGTCGGTCCTCTAAGCTGCCCACCGGTCCTCTGGCAAGACGCCTTTGTTGCACCCACCGCCACAGGCCAAGTCTTTTTGTATGCGGCCGACAGCGGTCAGCAACTTGGCAGCCCTTTCCAGCCCGCCTTAGCCCCAGGCGTCACCTACGACTGGCAGTCCCCGGCGGTCTACGACAACGGAACCGACTCACAACTAATTCTCAGCGACAGTAAGAACCACGTCTATCTCCTGAGCCAAGTCGCCACTCCACAACCGCACCTAACCACCACAGCAGAAGTCGAATTACGCACGTCGCCCCTCTCGACACGCTTCGCCGTCTTAGAAAATTTCGCTCTCGCCGGAACCTCTGACGGCAATCTGGCAATTTTTGAACTGCCGTCGCTCGCCGACCTCCCGGCTCCACAGCTCAATGCCCAAATCACCTGGGGGCCATTTACGGTTGGCAAGCACATTGTCTTCGCAACGGCCACCGAAGAATTGGTTTGCCTCGACAAGCAAGCAAAAATCCTCTGGCGTCAGCCCTTCGCCCACGGCCCACCCACCGGCTTGCCGATCTCTCCCAGCGGCGATCTCGTCATGCTCTGGCAACGGGGAGGCCTCTCTCGACACCCGTTCTCCGACGGTTCTGAAGCCGCCTACCTGCCGCTGCCCCAACCGGCCATTGCTGGTCCCGTCCCGTTTGGCAAACGTCTGGTCGTCTCGTCCTACGATGGCACACTTCTCATCGTAGATCGGCCTTAACCATGGGAAGATCCTCCATCTTCGGTTTGCTTTCCATCCCCGGTCGAAAGTCCCCAAAGCTTGCGCTATCCCTGTGCCTATTGATCGCCTACTGCCTACCGGCGTCGACAGTCCCGCTTCTAGCGGCCCCAACCAAAAAACCACCAGTTCGACTCCTCGACCAGCAACCCTTCGATCGCATCACGCTCAACGCCAGCAACGCCAACGAACAGATCGACACCCTGCTCCTAGAACTCCCGAATCGCGTTATCCCCAATCCGCTCCCCTCCGATGGCTCGCTAACACTCCGCCGACTCAGCGAACCTTCCGTCCTCTACACCGTCCCTTGGAGCTCGATCGCCCGCGTCCAACTCTACGAACAATTGCTACTCGCCGAAGCGGTCCAACTCTCGAAGGCGCGCGACCTAGTTCAAGCCTACGAATATCTCAACTTCTTGCACAAAAACTACTCCCGACTTGATGGCCTCCAGTCCGCTACCGAAGGCTACCTCCGGCAAGACGCGCTGGCCGCTTATTCCAAAAAAGGCTACGAAGAGTCCCTCTCCATCCTGCTCGCCCTCTATGACCTCAACCCCCAACACCCCGGACTCCAAAAATTTGTCGAAGGCGTCACCGACCGACTGATCAAAGAACACCTTGCCTCGCGCGACTTTGCTGCGGCACGCAGCGTACTCGACTTGCTCTCCGACGGATTTCCCAAACTCCCGTTGACCAACGTCAGCACCTGGCAAAATAAATTTGAAAAAGGAGCCTCTCGCCAACGGGCCGTCGCCCGTCAAGCCATCGACCAGTCGCGTTTCCTCTCAGCACGCCAAGCACTCCGCCGAGCGCTCGCCATTCTGCCCACCATCGACGGCGCAGACCAAATGCTCGACGAGATTGACCGAAAATCGCCGCAGATCGTCGTCGGGGTCGACCAGTTCGGATCCCACCAACAGACAACCAACGCCCTCGATTGGTCCTCAGCTCGTGCCGAGCAACTCACAAACCCCAAATTGCTCAGCTTAGTCGGTTTCGGTGCCGAAGGGGGCACCTACGCTTGCCCTTGGGCAAAACTTACCAGCAACGATTCGGGCCTCCAGCTCGACCTCACGCTTCACTCCGCCGCAATCCGCCAAGGCATCACGCCCGAAATCCTCGCTCTCGAGTTACTCCGCCTCGCCGATCCGACCGAACCTAATTTCCGCGCAGATTACGCCAGCCTCCTGCAAAACATCCAAATCGGCCAAGGCAACCAAGTCCGCATCCATTGGCAACGCCCGCACGTCCGCCCTGAGGCACTCTTGCCTGTCGCTCTACAGAACCTCACGCCCTCCAACAACAGACCCGGCACTTACGAAAGATCGACTAACAAACAAAATCCACGGATGCTTCAATACCAACTGCCGAAGAGCGCGAACAACAACCGTGGGCCACAAATTATTGTCGAACAGCTTTATGACAACGAAGAGCTTGCACTGACCGACCTGCTCAGCGGCGAAATCGACATCCTCGCACGCATTCCGCCCTGGCAAGTCGATCGTCTCCAACAATCCGACGGCATCCGTGTTTCGCCCTATCGCCTGCCAACCGTACACGTCCTCCTTCCCAACTACGCCAAACCAATCATGGGCCGCCGAGAATTTCGTCGCGCCCTTTGTTACGGTATCGATCGCCCACAAATCCTCAAAGACCTCTTGCTCGGCGGCAAAGACCGCCCCGGTTTTCGTATCCTCAGTGCCCCCTTACCCGCTGGCCTCACGCTCACCGACCCGGTCGGCTACGCCTACAACCAAAGCCTCCAGCCGCGTCCCTACGAACCTCGACTTGCCTCCGTTTTATCCACCGTCGCAAGAAACTCTCTCGCCAAACGAGCTGCCCTAAGCAAAGCCGCCCTCAACCAAGGCCCGCTCAACCAAGGCAACGAAGAACCGGAAGGCACCAAAAAATCTGAACCGAGCACTCCACCGGCAACCCCTCTGATTCTCGTTCACCCGCCCAACCCTCTGGCCAAAACGGTTTGCCAAACTATCAAGCTACAACTCAGCGCCATCGGCATTCCGATCAAGCTACGCCCGCTTCCCACCGATCCCGACCAGCCGCTCGACGACTACGACCTACGCTACGCAGAACTTGCCCTCTGGGAGCCGATCGTCGATGCTCGCCGCCTACTCGGCCCCCATGGATTGGCCGGCAATTGCAGTTCTTCGATGAGCCTCGCCCTACGTGACGTCGATCAAGCAAAAAACTGGAAGCAAGCACGCACACGCCTCAAAGAAGTCCACCGACTCGCCTTCTACGACCTTCCGGTCATCCCGCTCTGGCAAACGGTCGACTTTTTCGCCTATCGCGAGCGTTTGCAGGGCATCGGCTCGACTCCCGTAACGCTCTACCAAAACGTAGCCAACTGGAAACGCGCAACACGAGGAGCAAGTCGCTAAAAATGGCCCCAACCGTCAAGAAATGCTACTTACTACTAGCTCTTTCGCTAAGCGGCCTCGTCGTTCGCGCTTCCAACGCAGCCGACCAAAAATACTGGGAGCTTTCGCCCTACCGAATCCAACTGCGCGTGGCCGTCGACGATTCCCTACGTCCCCAACCCAAACTCTCGGCCCGTTTATCCAATACCCTCCAACAACAAATCCGAGCTTCGCTCTACCCACTCTGGTCGACCGAAATCCAACTCGCCAACGGCCCCGAAAAACAACGACAGCTCGCCCAACTCCACAATCAACAAAACCACCCCGACGAACAATCTCTCGTAGGCTGTGATAAACAAATCTATTTGAACGTCCGCACTACCGCGCTCGGCACCCGTCTCGAATGTCGAGAATTCGATTGCTCCACCCAACGATGGGGCACCGTCCAACGACGTCAGGTTCGCCAAGACCTGATGCTCCCGACGCAATGTTTTGCCCTCCTTTGCGAAACCTTTGCACCGCTGGCAACCATTCGCCCACTTCCTGACGACGACACCCAAATCCTCCTCCGCTTTCGCGGCAGCGAGCTGCCCCAACAAACCGACCTCAGTTTCTTGACCCCGCCGGGCGAAGCTTATCAACCCTTGAGGGTCCGCACGAATTCCGCAGGCGAGGTCAAAACCGACAGCATCCGCGAAATCCCCTGGACCTATCTCACCCTTGCCCAACAACACGACGACGGCTGGCATGGCCATATTTTCACCGGAACACGCCGCCCCTTCGGCGTCCGTCGCCGCGCACGCGTTGAACATCTGGCGATCGCCCTCCGCCAACCGACCGGCCCCACGCGAGTCCGCTTCTACGCCCGACATGACTCGACGCAAGGACTCTCTGGCTACGAAATTTTTCGCCGCGAGCCAGGGGCCACCGAGAGCCAACCCTTAGGCCTCACCGACACCACAGGCGCTGTAGAGATCCTCGCCGACAAAAGCAAAGTCACGCTCCTCTTTTTGCGCAGCGAGGGCCAGCTACTCGCAAAAGTCCCGGTCGTGCCCGGTGCCAAACCCTCAATCGAAGTCCCCATCGCCGACGACACGGCCCGACTCCGCGCCCAAGCATCTCTGACCTCGCTCACCGAACAACTGATCGACACCGTCGCCCAACGCAACATCCTCATCGCCCGCGTCCGCGATCGTCTAAAAAACAGCCAAATCGATCAGGCCCAAGAACTCTTCACCGCCCTCGACAGCCTCCCAGGACGTGCCCAGTTCGACCAGCTCATCTCTTCTGCCGAAAACCGAAAAACCAACCAGTCCTCGGACCCCAAGGTGCAAGCCCGCATCAAAAACCTATTCGCCAGCACCCGAAAACTTCTCGGCCGTTTTCTAAGCACCAAGCAAATCTCACAGCTCCAAGGCGAACTCAACGCCGCCCGCCGTGGCAAAGCAAGCTAGTGCAATGCACCGAAAAGTTAGGCCACGAATAAGTCTCGCATTAGAGCAATTCACGGGAAAGCATTGCCACAAAAACACGAAAAGGATAACGCCCACATTCGTGTAATTTTTGCACGTTAAGGGTGTCCTAAAAGCTGGATGTCGCCCTTGTATTGAGACTTTGGTTCTGGGACGGCTTTTGGGACACAGACAGCGACGCAAATGCTTCGGCGACGACTATTCGCCAGAGTCCCAAAAACGTCCGTTTTTG
The DNA here is from genome assembly GCA_965224625.1 of Bythopirellula sp. GTDB lineage: Bacteria > Planctomycetota > Planctomycetia > Pirellulales > Lacipirellulaceae > Bythopirellula. Next base: position 1,324,083 of record CBDCZS010000001.1, on the reverse strand, counting down.
GGACTCTGTCAAAGTGCGTCGGGCGATGAGGTCCTACGCACTTTCAAGGGCTTTGCTGACTGCAGATTTTAGCGGAAGATGGTCACCGCTATGCTACTTTCGCCCGCACTTAGTACCCTAAAGTGAGAAGCCCCTTGCAATGGCTCATGGGCTTGCCGGTTACGTATGGCCTGTACGAGAATAGCAAGAGAAAGTACTCTAACAGGTAGCTAGGAGAGCTGGTCATGAAATCCCCTATCGATAGACTCGGTAAAATGACTTATTCGATACTGCGATTCCTTCTGCTAATCATGATCACAGGTTTAGGGTCATTGTGTGTAGCAGCAACGGTTGCATGCTTTGTCCCTGGCTCGTCGATGTTGGTTGCATTTGTGGGGGCTGCTGCGGCAATTCTAATTGGAAAGTTTTCAGATAGTCGGCTGCCTCGGTCCTAGGAACTCTTAATCACAGACCACTGAATTCCTCGTTTATGCCGATGCACAACAAGGATTTCAACCCAGTTTATTTAATTCCAAAACTGTGTTCGAGGCAGCTTTGAAACGGCCACGCAACTTCTGGCAGTGCATATCACTTCAGTAAATTAACAGTCAGCGTTAGGCGATTAGGCGTGAAACACCGTCGCGGCTTAGCGTACTAAATTACACAAATATGAGCGGTACCCAAAAACAGATCCTCTTTGCGTCTCCTCGTGTTTTTTGTGGCGATGAAAAAAAAATGCCCCTAGAGGCCCGAAAGTACCAAGCCAATGGCTGCCAGTGCGACCGCCACCGCCAGCGTCACCAGCGCCATCGTCGCCCGTCCTAGTGGTTGCGCGGCTAGGACTTCTCGAACCTCCGACTGCGCTTGCGTCTCGCTAGTTTGCTGCACGGTTGTCTCCTGCAGACTTTGATTTTTGGGACGGTTTCCGTGAAGAAGCGGGACCGTCTCGGCTAGGGTTGCCCCGCCATAGTGAAGTTCGCTGGGCTGATGAACCAAATCGTCAATCTCGTCCCAAGAGGTCGATTCCACAGGCGGTGCCCAGGGCCGCAGCAGCGCGACCACCTCCTCCGCCGTTGCCACGCGATCCTCGGGACGTTTCTCCATCATTGCCGCAATCACATCCGCAAAAGCGGAATCAATACCCGGACTCAACCGCTGCGGCGAGAGCGGCACCTCTTCTAGCTGACGCCGCAGCTTGTCGGAGGTCTCGCCACCCGGAAAAGGAACCTTGCCGGTCACTGCATAATAAAGCGTGCAACCGAGCGAATAGATATCGCTGATCGAACGCACCTCATTCGGCGCAACAATAATTTCGGGTGCCAAAAAATCGGCCGTACCCACAATATGCTTGGGCTTCGACTGGCTATAACTCTCTTGATCTTCGGCAAAAAAAGCCAAGCCCAAATCGGTCAACTTCGCGTGGCCACTCGGAGTGATCAAAATGTTGCCCGGTTTGACATCCCGATGAATCAACCCCTCCCCATGCGCATACTCAAGTGCCGACGCGGCCTGCGAAACCAGCAAAGCCGCTTTCGCCTGGGGCAGGGGGCCATGATAGTGAACCAGCCGTCGCAAATCCGATCCCGGAACAAACTCCGTGACTAGAAAATACGTATCCCCGTCGGTATCTGCATAAGAAAGCCGCACCAAGTTCGGATGATCAAGCTTTGCCTGCGCTCGGATCTCTCGCAGGAAGTTGGTGATCGACGTCGGATTGGTTTGCGTCGTGGGCAACACCTTGATTGCTTCGATCCGACCCAAAAGCGCATGTTCGCCCTTAAAGACCCAACCCATCCCGCCGTGCCCAATCGCATCGACGATACGATAAGAACCCAACGTAAACTTTGTCCGCCCCTGGCGCAACTGCTCGCTTTGCCAGCGATTTAAATGCTTCAGCTCAATCAACTGCTCGGCAAGCTGCTCGTCGGTGATTTCTTCCAACGAAAATTCCGACGCTGGTGCCGACTCCACCAACACATGCCAAGCATGGTCAATCTGCTCCTCGGTAAGCAAACCGCTCGCCAAGCCAGCACGTTCAAAGATAGATCGATCCGTACGCACCAAGCGATTCCCCATACAGACTAAGCAAAAACGAGCCTCACTCCTGGCTCTCCCAAAGAGCCACTCAACCACCTCAAGTCTACTTTGTCACCAGCCCCCGCGCCAAGAATCTCTCGAAGCGGCTCAAAAAGGCTTTTTCACCCCCGCAAGCAACCGTTTTGACATCGAATGCTTTTTCCAACTTGCAGGCAGCGGTGCCGAAAAACGCATCACCTCGTCGCGCACCGGGTGCATCAGCTCCACATTCGCCGCGTGGAGTGCAATGCCAGCAGGAAATTGCACCGAGCTACCATATTTCAAATCGCCAAAAATCGGGTGGCCCACCTTCGACAATTGCACGCGAATCTGATGCTTGCGCCCCGTCTCAAGCTCTACCTCCAACAGCGCATTGTCGTCGTCACGTGCTAGGACTTGATAACTCAGGCGTGCCAACTGCGCACCGGGACAATCGGCATGTGTCACATGCACGCGCCGATGCCGTTCGTCCTTCCGCAAATAATGCTCCAAAGTAGTTTTTTCTAAATCGGGATCGCCCAACACCAATGCCCAATAGACCTTTTTCACCCGCCGCTCTCGAAACGCCTCCGACAATCGCCCCGCCGCTTTCGACGTCCGAGCAATCACGACCACCCCCGTCACCGGCGCATCCAACCGGCTGACAATCCCCAGATAAACTTTGCCCGGCTTGTTGTACTTTTGGCGAATGTACTCTTTTGCAACGCTTAGCAAGCTAGGCCGATCTGCTGCAACCCCCATCGTCGGCAACTCTGCCGGCTTATTCACCACCAGCAGGTGATTGTCCTCGTACAGTACATTTAATGGGTTATCAGCAGCAGACATCACAGCCCGTTTCGGCGGTTAGCAGTTCGTGTTAGGTTACAGTTTAGCCTGATCGCTCGACGCAGGCGAGGAGCAGAATGTTGGGCCGCGACTCCGGCGATCCGTTGGATCGCGGCTATCTTTTCACCCTTCACCCTTCACCCTTTACCCTTTACTATGCGACTTATTCTCGCCAGCGGCTCCCCTCAGCGAAAACAGCTACTCACCCAAGCCGGCTACCGCTTTGAAATTGTCGTCCCCGACGACTCTGCCGAAGAATGCGGCATCTGTAGCACTGGCGGCCCCGCCAATTTGGTCACCGACCTCGCTCTCCGCAAAGCAGCCGACGTCGCCCGTCAATTAGCCGACCGTGGCGAGGCCAATACTCCAAGCCTCATCCTCGCCTGCGACACCGTCGCCGAATGCGAGGGTGCCGTCCTAGGAAAGCCGCGTGACGAAGACCACGCCCGCAACATGCTCCACCAACTCCGAGGCCAACAACAGCGTGTCTTCAGCGGCCTCTGCCTCTGGCCACTCGGCTTGAAGCAAGAAATCAATACGCCCCAAACCCACCTTGCCGTCACCGAGCTGCGCATGGACCCGATCACCGACGCCGACCTCGAAGACTATCTCGCAAGCAATCTCTGGCAAGGCAAAGCAGGTGCCTTCGGCTACCAAGATCGTCCCGGCTGGCTACACCTCCTCCAAGGAAGCCCCTCGAACGTCATCGGCCTCCCCATGGAATTACTAGCCGAACAGCTCACCAAGTACAACAGCTAGCCTTGTCCCATCTATTTCAACCCTCCCCACTTCCCTCGGATTGCCTCAAGATAGTTGGCTACGATAGAAAATGTTTCCGCAGGGCAAATAAGTTCGCTCTCCCATCTCCCGTCGACCAAACCAACCGAGAGACCCACCGGCGGAGAAGCTGGCATCGCAGGCAACTCAATGGCCTCCCAGCCAAGGTGAACCATGAACTCGTTGACCACACGGGTCGTCCAAAAAGTACACCCCTGCGGGCTAACGATTATTCTCCAAGCGGCATCGGCCTGCAGAAGTTTTAAGGTCGCCTCTCTATCTGGAGCCTCAATTCCTGGAGACTGAGGAGCGGGCGATTCCGTTTGTTCCTGGTCGCTGAGGAGCTGTGTGATCTGCTCGTCCGTGGCAAAGCCAAAAGCGAAGTTCGTTTCATCGATTTCCACCATTAGAATTTCAATCTTTCCATCGCGCCCCAACATGGCCTCCAAAAGCCAATTGATAATAGGAACGTTGGGGTCTTGTGCCGTGGTAGCAACATCAATAATGATTTCGCAACAGGCTTTTCCTCCGAGCACCTTTCCCCCGAGTACACGACGCTTGAGTTCAAATTCTGGGCGAACGTCGATCGTCGTCTGCTTGCTAAATTCGTTCCAGGTTTCGACAACCTGCGGAAGCCGGTCAAAATAAGTCGAAACCTTAGGAACCGTTGCAATGCCCAAAAAATTGCCCAACAGCGGGTCGCCCTTCTGACCTGGCAGCATAACAACCGAGCAAGAACGGATATCGGCAAACAAACTCCGATACGCCTCGGCTTCCCGCTTCCATAACTCGGGTGTGATGTTTTCCAAGCCGCTTTCAACAAGATTTTCCTGTTCATGTTCCAGAAGAAAAGTAGCAAACCACGAGCCCCAGCCTGGCGCGACCGGACCGCCACCGGCAAACACAAAGCTCTCCGAGAGTTTTCCGAGCAAGGCGGATGGTTGCGTGCCTACTTCAGCAGCCAACGCCGAGTCGCGGAGGTTCGTTTTCGGAAAAAACTTCTGGCTAAGACGGATGTTCTGCTGGTCATCGACAACGATGCCAAAGGCCGCAAGCTCGACCGTCTCGCTCAACCAATGACCTATCCTATGCCCGAACAAGTCCGTAAAATTATTGGACATCTGAACCCTAGGGACTTGCGCAAGGTCGAAGTCTTCCTTACGCCGGCGCAGTCGTTTTTCTTTCCACTCACCAAGAACTTCCATGCCCGAGGGCATGAGTACCAACGAGACATCGTTCGTGTTGAGCCAAGTCGTTATTGGCCGAAGCTGAGCAATCGGCTCGGCTTTCAGACCAACAAGGTCTTCCAAAGTCTGGCGATGCTCGACATTCATCACCATCGCATAGCGACCATCTTGAGCGATAAGCAGATCTTCGCCAACAAGCGTCACCCGGCAGACGTCGCCGCTCGTATCACCGTGAATCGAGGCAGCAAACTCCGCATAGTCGCTCACCGGCAGCAGAACCATCGGCTCAAACGGAACACCCGACCGAGCACCGGGCATCAGCGTAATCACAAGATCGCCCGTCGAGTCCAAGCCACTTTCCAGCCCAGTGACGATCTTGGCAAAGGCCAACGGTGCCGGGAACGTAATGTGCAATTGCTTGAGAAGCCTATCGATCTTCTCGCTAGTTTGTTCCAAGTTGCGAACAACAACAAACCCCAAAGCGTTCTCAGGAATTCGCTGCAGCACGTCACTTGCAAAGAGCGAAGTCGACAGAAGTGCAAAAGCTAGAAAAGCTACGGTAACTGAAAATCGGCATACTAAAATCGTCTTTAGCATCGGCTTATCCTGGCAATCATTCTGACGGAGACTCTGTTCGATTATTGTGTTTTTTGAAGTTCCAGGCAAGTTGCTGTACGGACGGACCAATTTTCAACGCGTTAAAATATGTGAAACACAACGAAACTACGCAAACCACGGGAAAAAGAGGTGTACACGTCACTTTCGTCGTTGCGTAGTTCCGTTGTGTTTCATTTATCCGCATTGCAAATGCGTGGTCGAGCGAAGGTCGCTAGAGCGGGGCGACGCGACCGTCGGCAATTTGGTAAATAAACGCCCAGTGGCAGGTGAGGCCTAACAGCACCGAAACATGAAGCATTTCGTGCGAGTGAACGACGCCAGTCACGAGAATCGGCCAATTCAGACCTTCGAGAACAGCCCCCACCGTATAGGCTAGGCCGCCCAAAAGCACCGGCTGAATCAACTGAAAACCATAGCGCCGCCAAAGCAAAAAGCAGGGGTAGATACCGAGCCAACCCATTCCCAGGTAGAGTGCGATCCCCAACTCGGGCGATATTTGATCGAAATAAAACATCTTGAGCGCTATGCCGACGAACGCGATCAGCCAAATCAGTAGCAACATGTTTGTGCGTTTCCAACCTCGAAAGAGAATCATGTTGGCCGGAGTAAATGTACAAGCAATGAGGATGAAGATCGCCGCATGATCCAATCGGCGAACAACCGACCGTGCGTCTCCCGCAGGATCGAGGAGGTGATAGGTACCCGAGGTCGCAAGCAAGAAGACCGCGCCGAGGCAAAAGATGGCTAAGCTAATCATGCGAGGCAAATTGCCTCGTCCCTGACGAAGAAGCCAAACCGAGGCGACCGCAAAAACGCAAGCACCCAGTAAATGCGAGAGACTGCTAAACGGTTGGTACAAACCGGGAATAGGAACGACGCTTGGCACGTGAAACGGTCTCGTAGGGATCAAGGTTTATTTAGGTTTCATACGCATTTGAATTAAAAAGTGCGCAGCTAGCGTTATTCAATAGCCGCAGCCAGCGTTGCTAAACAGCCGCTGATAAACGCAGATATTTTCCTTCGGGACTAGCCATCTGCGTTTATCAGCGCGTATCTGCGGCTCATTTTTTTATCGCCAATAACGCGCTGTTTTTAATCAGGATGCGTATCAGATAGGTCTTATCGCCCGATTGTACTCCTTTTCTTCAAACTCCGCGTTAGCGTTTTGTCGAGCAAATTGGCAAACGTTTGAATGTTTTTCTGCGTCAGCGGCTTAGGTCCACGGGTGTCGACCCCAGCAGCACGAAATTCTTCCATCAAATCGCGCGACGCCAGTCGGTCATGCACCGTGCTATCATCAAAAAGCTCGCCACGCACCCCAATCGCAATCCCCATTTTTTCGACCACCCGCGCAGCCAACGGAATATCGCCCGTCACAACGACATCCCCCGGCGCAAGCAGCTCAACAATCCGATCGTCCGCAACATCCGCCCCGTCAGGAACCGTAATCAACCGAATCAATTTTGAAGAGGGCACCCGCATCGTCTGATTGGCAACCAGCGTCAGCTCAACCTCAAGCCGCCGAGCCGTCCGATACAAAATCTCCTTAATCGCCGCCGGACAAGCATCGGCGTCGACGTAGATTTGGAGGGGGGATGTGTTTGGGCTGAAGCTCAAGGTTTTGGGCCTGCGGTTTGGATTAGCCGTTTTGGCGCTAGCCACGGTTTTACAGAGACTATTGAAACTAGCTGCTTATCATACCCGCATTCTCAGGACCATTCATGGCCTTGTGCCGCGCCGCAGTATTAGCGGGCGGCGGTTGGTCACGTCTTCCCGTGCTAAAGCACAGGCCTAATACTGCCTGCGGCGGAAAGAACCGTAAACGGCTGAGGCGTGTAGCTGTGGTCTGCTTGTCAGGAGTCTGGTTGGGGGTTACCTTCAGTATAGATGGCTTGTTGAAGAATTTTTCAATCTAATAACAAGTTCTGCCACTAACTCAACCACACTTGAAAGCACGCTAGCCCAATGCCCAAGGTTCCAAAAAAAGTTGCTGATCGATTAGCCAAGCAAGTGCGCCGATTCCAGCGTGTACTTCGCAACGCAATGGACCGTGATGTCAACGAATCGGACACTGTAACAATCGTCGTCGAAATGCTGGCCGACCTATTCGGATTCGATAAATTCACGGACATTACAAGCGAACAGGAAATTCGCGGAACGTACTGTGACTTGGCGGTAAAGCACGAAGAGGCCGTTAATTACCTCGTTGAAGTAAAGGCCGTTGGCCTTACGCTGAAAGAAAACCACCTTCGTCAAGCGCGAGACTACGGTGCAAACAAGGGAATTCCATGGGTCGTACTCACCAACGGGAAGGATTGGGAAATCTATCGAATTTCGTTTGACCGCCCAATCACGTGCGTGCATACGTGCTCAATTAACATTCTCGAACTGAGCGGGCGTAAAAGCGAGGACATCGAGCGTCTTTATATCCTATGCAAAGAGGGTCTCGAAAAATCCGCGATGAAACAATTTCACGAGCATGTACAGAACGTTAATCGTTTTGTGCTTGCGGCTGTTATTCAATCTGAAGCCGTGCTGGATGACCTTCGGCGTGAAGTCAGGCGGGTCGCAGACGGCGCGAGCGTCTCGATCGACGAGATCAAAGCGTTGCTCCCTGAGGTTCTAAAACGTGACGTTGTAGAGGGGGAATCGGCAAAACAAGCGAAGCGACGGGTCAAAAAATCAGCGGGAAAAAAATTGAGTAAAAAGACCCGGAAGAAGCCCAAGCCGAAACCTCCTTCAACCGCATAGAAACAATTCGGTGACGACGAACACCATATCTTCAGACGAGGCAGAACAAAATGATGCACGAGAGCGGCGAAGTCGGGCGTTTTCATATGGTCAATTTTTTGTTGCCAACCGACGTGGAATAGGCTTCTAGCCTGTAGGAGATTGCTTTTGTACAGGCTAGAAGCCTATTCCACGGTAACCTACCCCACCACCCGCTTCGCCTCGCTCACAACATTCTCTACCGTAAAACCAAACTCCTCATAGAGCTTGGCAAACGGAGCAGAAAGGCCAAAACCGGTCATGCCGACAAAGGTGCCGCTGGTGCCTAGGTAGCGGTCCCAGCCTTGGCGGATGCCCGCTTCGATGCCGACACGCGCAGTGACGGCGGGCGGAAGGACTTCGTCGCGGTACGATTGCGGTTGGTCCTCGAAAAGCTCGAACGACGGCATGCTAACCACGCGAGCAGAGACACCGTCGGCGGCCAGTTTTTCTTGGGCGGCAAGGGCGAGCGAAACTTCGCTGCCAGAGGCAATCAAAATGACTTTGGCGTCGCCCGAGGCTTCCGAAAGGATGTAACCCCCTTTGGCTACGTTTTCGGCCGCAGCCAGTTTGCTACGGTCGAGCGTCGGGAGATTCTGACGGGTGAGGATAAGCGCCGTCGGACGCTTGTTGTCGGCAAGTGCAGCACGCCAGGCGTGGGCCGCTTCGTTCGCGTCGCCCGGGCGAATGACAACCAGTCCAGGAATCGTACGGGCGGCAGCCAACTGCTCGACCGGCTGATGCGTCGGACCATCTTCGCCGACGCCAATCGAATCGTGCGTAAAAACATAAATCGACGGCAAGCCCATGATCGCGCTTAGCCGCATCGACGGACGCAGATAATCGCTAAACACAAAGAACGTCGCGCCGTAAGGTCGGACACCACATAACGCCATACCGTTCAGTGCGGCGGCCATGCCATGCTCGCGGATACCAAAATGAAAATTCCGACCGGCGTAGTCGTCGGCACCAAAATCACCCGTGCCGTCAAAAGTGAGCAGCGTGTTGGTCGACGGGGCCAAGTCGGCCGAGCCACCAATCAGCCACGGCAGGTTTTTGGCGAGCGAGTTTAATGCTTTTCCTGCGGAAGAACGTGTTGCCATGCCTTTTTCGTCGACAGGGAATTCGACTAATTCGGAGTCCCAACCGGCGGGTAGTTTGCCTTGCTGCATCTGTTGCAGGTCCCTCGCCTGTTCGGGATGCTTTTTTTGGTACTTGGCGAAGAGGGCGTCCCAAGCTTCGCGTGCCTCGCTACCTCGCTGGCCCATCGTGTTGGAAAAATGCTCGGGAACTTCTTTGGGGACAAGAAACGACTCGTCCTCGGGCCAACCGTAAGCGGCCTTCGTCAGCTTGATTTCGTCGGCACCGACCGCCGAACCGTGGATGCCCGAAGTGTTGGCTTTGTTGGGCGATCCGTAGCCGATGATGCTCGTGACAATGATCAGCGTCGGAGCGTCGTCACAGCTAAGAAAGGATTGGTAAGCGGCAGACAGGGCCTTGAGGTCGTTGGCGTCGGTGACCGAAACAACGTTCCAGCCTAACCCTTGAAAACGTGAGGCGACGTCCTCGCTAAATGCAAGGTCGGTGGTGCCTTCGATCGTGATGCTGTTGTCATCGTAAATCCAACAGAGGTTTGAGAGCTTAAGATGTCCGGCGAGCGAGGCGGCTTCGCACGACAGGCCTTCCATCAGATCGCCGTCGCTACACTGAGCGTAGGTATTGTAATCAAACAGATCAAAACCGGGGCGGTTGTAACGAGCGCCGAGCCACTTGGCGGCGATCGCCATACCAACGCTATTGCCACAACCTTGGCCGAGCGGCCCTGTAGTGGTTTCAACCCCAGTGGTGTGGCCATGCTCAGGATGGCCGGGCGTGGCGCTGCCCCACTGGCGGAAATTTTTCAAGTCTTCGAGCGTGACCGACAACTCATCGCCAGTCGAACCATCAGCGTCCGCCTTGCGAACCCCCGCGACATGCAGCATCGAATAAATCAGCATCGAAGCATGTCCACACGACAAAACATAACGATCACGGTTAGGCCAAAGCGGCGTAGTCGGATCGTACTTCAACACCTCGGTCCACAACTGGTAGGTCACCGAGGCGAGCGCCATGGGCGTACCCGGATGGCCGCACCCGGCAGCTTCGACGCCGTCCATCGAAAGCGTGCGGATCGTGTTGATGGCCAACTCGGAGATATCTTTGGAGGTAGTAGTCATGCTTTTTTGTGTATAGAAGGTGTGGGTTTTGGAGTGTGATATATCTACACCGTACTTGGCCACAGTGTACTAGGTCGATTTAGGGGGTGTCAATCTGCGGGTTTCGCCGAGAAGGTGTGCAAAATGAGGCTCCGGCGCAGGGTGGCACCGACACGTGTCCGCAAACAGCGTTGCATTCGTTCGACATTCTTCGGACATGTGTCGGCGTGCGCAGCACAAGAGGTTAAGAAGTATCCTAGAACGTAATGCCTCTTGTGCTGCGCACACCGACAATCGCTCGAACAAATTTTATTAGATGGCAATGTCAATTCCGAGCGACTGTCGGTGTTACCCGCGTCAAACTCGTTCCTTACGTTGTGTCGTTGTGGTTCATTTTTCGCACGAAATACGCTGCCCCGTTTCACAGCTGACTTTGGCCTGGTTAGCAATCGAAATGGCGCGATGGGCGTCGGCCAGGCTGGACGATTTGAGCACAAGGCTTTCGACAGCACGATTAAAGTGGATGAGAAGTTGCTCGCCGACGGGGCGCTCGTGGTCAAGGGTTTCGAGGTGCTGGCCTGCTTCGTCAAACCAAGCGACCGTGTTTGGCAGATCGACAAAAGCGATACCACGTTCACAAACGACTTTAAGATCGGCCGGACGGCGATAGGCAAGCGATTCTTTAAGGTTTCCAGAGACGTATTCGCCCGAGCTGATGACCGCAAGCGGGCCCGTGCCAGTTTGGCCGGCGGGTGAAAAGTCGAGACTCACCGAAAAATAATCTTGCGGCTGGTCGGCCGGCTGATGCGACGTAGCGATCAGCGAGGTCGGTTCGCTTTCGACCAGATAGCGGCACCAATCAACAAGCTCGACCAGATCGCGAAGACAACGGTCGCCGGTCGCCGGTTTGTCGAGTTGCACACGCCGACGGTTGCAGAAGAGCAACTTCGGAGCACCGAGACGCGTTGCGATCAGCTCCTTTAACCGCAGCGTAGCCGGAGAGAGCCGACAAGGAAATTCCGCCATGAAGGCGACCCCTGCATCCTCAACTTGTTGACGTAAATCGGCCGCTTCCGAATCTTGCAAATCGATGGCAGCGGCACAGTAAATCGCCTTGCCCATTTCGCAGGCAGCATAAACGGGCAACGCACCATAATAGGAGGCGGACAAGAGCAACACCGCATCAATGTCTTCGCGCAAAGTTAGCCCCCGAAAACCGTCATGCACCGAGGCGTTAAATTGCTGGGCAACCTGTTGGGCACGATGCTGAACCGGATCACAAACGGCAAGAACCTCGTAGCGATCCGATAAGGCCCGGAGAGCAGGCAGATGCCGCGATTCCCAGGCCGAGCCTACACCGATGATCCCAATGCGTAGTTTCATGTAGAGGCTGTGGATTCGAGGCTGTAGACTGTAGGGAAAAGTTCTGGCCGTTGGCCATCTTGTTGTTTCCTACAGCCTAACGTCTACAGCCCCCCGCCTCCATGCGTATTTCGGTCGTCATCCCCGCAGTGAATGAAGCCTCCACAATCCAACGGGCTGTAGAGACTTCGTTGGCCGCAGAATTGGACGAAATTATTGTCGTCGACGGGGGAAGCGACGATCATACGGCCCAGTTGGCCGAGCAATCTGGAGCGCGAGTCCTGCATGGCGAGCGAGGACGAGCAATTCAGCAGAACCTGGGCGCATCGCAAGCCACCGGAGACCTACTCCTATTCCTCCATGCCGACAATTGGCTTGCTCCAGAGGCCGGAAACCAACTGCGTGCTTGCCTCAACGATCCGGCAGTCCTAGGCGGAGCTTTTGAACAACACATCGACGCCAGCGGCCCAATCTATCGCCTGCTCGAACGCGGCAATGCCGCCCGAGTCCGTTGGAGCGGCCTAGCCTACGGCGATCAGGCAATTTTTATGCGACGCAACATTTTTCAGCAACTGGGAGGTTTCCCCCCAGTAACTCTCATGGAAGACTTGCTGCTGATGCGTGCTTTTCGCAATCTGGGAAAACCGGCATTACTCCCCGGCCCAGTGCATGTACATGCCCGGCGTTGGAAACAACGCGGCGTCTTACGCCAGACGCTCTGCAATTGGTCGCTCGTGTGCGCAGAGAAGTTAGGAATTGCCCCCGACCGGCTAGCAAAGTTCTATCCGTCCCACGACCGGCTATCAGACTAGAGCTACGCATTCCAATTTCAATTGCGACATCGAAATGGAACCGACGAAAAACGCCGGAAAAAACATTGGTGCTGCGCTAAATGATGGAATGATTCCTTAGAAGCAGCTCAACTTTGGCAAACCCAACAAAAAACATCTGCGTTCATCCGCGTTTATCGGCGGTTCTTTTTCCTGTCGCATGAAGTGCTTGTATTCGGCAGCTACGCTTTTCTGCGAATTCCCCAGAGCAATTACTTGCCTACCAACGGCACGCCCCGCAACCAAGTTTGCAGCGGCAGCGCGTCGCCAGCCAAAACCGCCTCATACGGCAACTCTACCAGCCCGTCAGTGGCAACCGCCGTCAGGTTCGCCAACTTCCCTACAGCCAAGCTCCCAAGCTGCTCACCAAGCCCCAAAGCTTCAGCCCCCGCAAGCGTCCCTAACAAAACTATCTGCTCCGCAGAAATCTCCTCGTGCACGCGCGCGACATATCGCATCTCCCCCAGTAAACTCAAATCAGGATTCGACGCACGGCTATCCGTCCCCAACGCCACCCGTACGCCTGCATTCAACATCGCCAAAAGAGGGTAGGGCGAGTGCCCAAAAAAAGCATGTGTCCGCGGACAATAAACAATCGACATCCGGTCGCGACGCTCAGCCACAAAATCGATCTCCCGCACTGAGAGATAATTCCCATGCACGACCAAGGAACGCGGCGCTCGAGCAAGCACTTCCAAATAGTCGAACGGTTGTAAGCCATTCGCAAATACCGCCTCATCCCACATACTCCGCGCTTCAAGCAACTCTCGAAACGGACCTGAATTTTCAGCCAGAAGCTCCAGCTCTTCACGCGATTCAGCCAGGTGCATCGCCACCGGCAACTCTTGCTGTGCAGCCAAGAGAACAAGCTTTTCAAGAAGATCGGGATGCACGGTATAAGGAGCATGGGGACTAATTCCAGCCGAACACGCACCACGACTCAGAAAAAGACGCTGCTCAAGCTCCGAAAAAACCGAGTCAACGCGCCCTGCAGAAAATCCGATCACCTCCTGAAAAGCAATCAGCTCGGGCAGAGGTTTCTCAAAACTCGACAACGCATTGGAAGTCGCAATCTCGCCGAGCGTAGTCACTCCGGCAAGCAACGACTCTTCAATCCCAGTCTTCAAAGCCGGCCCCATATCCGTCTGCTTACGACTAGCGATCACCAACCGAATCCACTCCGGCAACGACATTCCTGCCGATCCCAAGGGACAGGAAAACTCGCTAAACTCCAGATGCGTATGCGCATTCACGAGACCAGGCATCAGCACAACGTCGCCCAAGTCTTGCACGGCAACGCCACGCTCCGCACGCGTCCCCACTGCAAGAATCTGCCCCGCTTCGATCGTAACCACGCCTCGTTCAATCGGCGGCGATTCAATCGGCAACACCCAACGAGCTTGAAGAGCAAATTTCAACATAAATCCCATTCGCTAGTCACACTCCGGCGATCTGTTAGATCGCGGCTATTTTTTCATCCTTCATCCTTCATCCTTCATCCTTCATCCTTCCAACGCACTCGCCAAGCCACGCTCGCGGGCTTCTTCCAATTGTTCTTCCTTTGTGCGTTGATACGGCAACCGATGCAGCCACCACAAAATCGCCCCTGCGCCGAGAACCGCCACTACAAGAACCCACGGCTGAAAAATGATCTTGTCGTTGCCACTCAGCAACCAAGCTATCGGCGAGTCAGACAACTGCTCGCCCGCCGAACCTATCATCTCGGCAACCGCCAATCCCAGTCCGTTATAAATCGCATGAAACAACATACACAACAACAGGCTCCCCGTCTGCACAGCCAAATAGCCCAGCACCAGCCCCACAGCCGCCGCCGCTAGCTGCTGCTGCAAAATGGGATGCACCATTCCAAACGCCACCGACGACAGCCCGATCGCCCACCACTTGTGCCCCACATGCCGGAGGCCTGAAAGGATAAACCCACGAAATGCAATCTCTTCACAAATCGCAGGCAACACGGCTATCAACAACAGCAAAGTCCACCAGTTGGGAACCAAATCGATCGCCTCAGCAAAACCGCTAAGCTGCGCCTCCATCTCCGCAGAAGGAGGATACAAATACTGTATCCCTGCGGCCAATTCCATCCCCAAGGGCCGAATAAAAACAGCCAGCAACACCGTCGCCGCCACCATCGACAGACTTGGCAAACGCTCCAACAGCAACGTTTTCTTCCTATTACTCGTAAACAACAACGTCAACAGAGCCGCCGGCAACGCAACGCAAACCACTTGGCTGATAAAAACCGACTGAAGAAAAAACGCAAAATCGACACCATGCACAGCCGCAGACGACAGCGCCAGCTTCACAAAAAACTGCACCACCAAAATTGCACCAATACAGATTATCCCCTGAGCAAACGTCGGCGTCTCGGCGCGATCTCGCACTAAATGCACCAGCCATCGCCCCAAATCGAGCCGCTCGCTCTCACGAAACAGCACCGACTCTTTATTAAATTGTTCTTCCGCCCAACGGATCGCCAGCAAACAACACATCAGGGTAATACCCACCACCGGCACCACGTAGCGCAATGCTTCCCAATACTGACCTTCAATGGCCGAGCGTAACAACAGCACCACCCCAGTCACCGGAATAAGGCTATTCCCCAGCGTCAACTCCACTCCCGGCGACAATGGCAACATCATCAGCGGCATCACCACCAACAGCAAAGGCATCAAATAATACTGTCCCTCTTTCGTACTCCGGGCAAACGAGGCACAAGCCAGACAAAGCGCGCTAAACAGCGCCGCCATCGGCAGCAAGGCAATCACCAGCCAAACGAGAGAGAACAACGGCGGCAACGCCAACGCCCCTTGCCCCGAAAACGAGCTGATCTCCTTAAACTGGGCCAAAACAAATTTCCCAGTAAAACCCATGCTCGCCAAGTTCAACAGAGCCGTCACCACGCTAAACGTCATCACCGTCAACAATTTGCCCCAAACAATCTCGCGTCGCTTCGCCGGACTCGCCAGCAAAGTCTCCAGCGTCCCCCGTTCTTTTTCGCCCGCACACAAATCGACCGCCGGATAAAAGGCCCCGGTCAACGCCCAGACAAACAAGATAAACGGCAAAATCTTCGACCAAACCGCCGCATGACGCTGCTGTTCCTCTGCCACATCCTGCGGCTGCAACTCAAACGGCTGCGCTGCCTCAAGCGGCACGTTCCCATGCCGCAAATTCGACCTCATCACCGACCTGCGCCAAGTTCGCAAAACCCGATCCACCCGCAACTGCGCAATCCGAGATTTTTCCTTAGCCGAGTTATAAAAGATCTGCGGCTCTGGCAGTTCGGCGTTCTCAGTAGTTGTCAGGATTCTCCGCCCGTTTTAATAACGCTGCACGGGCGGCCTCCAACCGTTCACCAAAGCCAGGCGGAAAATACAAAACGACCTGCACCTTGCTCTCGCTAAGCGACTTCGAGGCCAATTCCATCGAACCAAGAGGCTCTGCCTCTCCATCAACCGATTCAACGGCATCGCGAAGTTCCTCTTCTTCGACAATTTGCAGACTGGCCATTTCGTCGGGGCGATTGACGAACAACGACTCGTCAAACGTCTCCTCACCTACCAATCGAGGCAACCAGTCGTGGCCCGTCAGTTCTCCCTCTCCCACCACCAAAACCTTGGCGGCCGTGTTCCGCAAAAACTGTGAAAGCTGAAAAAAGCTCATCCCCAGCAACGGATAAAGCAGCAGCGGTAACACCGCAATCAGAAAAAGCGTCCGGCGATCGCGCAGCTGGTCACGCATCTCGCGAAGAAAAATCAATTTGACATTCTTAAAATTCATCGTGCCCGGTCTATCTAAAGTGCTGCAGCGGTCTCTTCTTTACCAATCAACGCGAAAAACAGGTCTTCCAAATCTTGCTCTCCATGCTTCTCGTGCAGTTGCTCGAGCGTCCCCTCGGCCAAAATCCGCCCTTCATGCATGATCGCCACCCGATCACAAAGCCGCTCTGCCTCGCGCATGATATGCGTCGAAAAGATAATGCACTTGCCCATGTCTCGCAGCTCGGCCACCGTATCCAACAGCGCCCGTGCTACCAACACATCCAAGCCGCTCGTCGCTTCATCAAAGATCAACACTGGCGGATCATGGACGATTGCCCGCGCGATCGATACCTTTTGCTTCATGCCGGTCGACATCTTCGCGCCAAGCAAATCGCGGATCTTCTGCATCTGCAATCGCTCGAACAAAACTTCCATTCGCTCGCGCAGTTGCTCTTCTTCCATCCCATACAACCGACCGAAAAAATCGACCATCTCCCAAGCCGTCATCCGATCGTAGACCGCCGTATTCGCCGACATGAAACCGATATGATGCCGCACACTCTCGGGTTGCGTCACACAATCAAATCCATTCACCACAGCCGTCCCACGCGTCGGCTGCAAAACCGTACTCAGAATCCGCAGTGCCGTCGTTTTGCCAGCTCCGTTCGGCCCCAACAAGCCAAACACCTCGCCTGCATGGGCCTCAAAGCTCAACCCATCCAACGCCACAAACTCCCCACGCCGCAAGTCCGCATAGGTCTTGGTCAACGCATGGGTTTCGACCATTGCGTTTGTCGAACCGGGGCTAGTGTGAGACATGGCGAAGGCGAGAACTAGGAGGCAGACGGACGGACAGGGCACCTGAACCCCGCAGGATTCAGCCCTCTTTGAAGAATACCAGCTACCTCGCCGATTGCGAAGCAAGTTCTTAGCCAGACTCAGTTTACGATCGGCAAAGTGTGCTGATCCTGACGCTTATGCCGAACAACCGAGCGTTCTTCTCCGCCAAGAGAGGTCTCGATCAGCTCATAAAAAACATTCCGCTGACGAGGCTCGTAACCCAAATCGCTAATCGCCCCCCGAATTTGCTCGAGCGTCAGATGGTGCACCGTCCCCGCTTCGGCAACCACATTCTCCTCGATCATCAAACTGCCCATGTCATTCGCACCATAAAGCAGCGCCATCTGACCGATCTTCAACCCCTGAGTCACCCAACTCGATTGAATGTTTGCAAAATTATCCAGATACAACCGCGCCACCGCGTTGGTCTTCAAATACTCAAACCCGCCTGCCGCCGGAAGCTCCGACATCTCGGTATGGTCCGGCTGAAAAGTCCAACAAATAAACGCCGTAAACCCGCCCGTCTCGTCCTGCAATTGCCGTAAACGCTCCAAATGCTCAACGCGTTCCTCTAGCGTTTCGACATGTCCAAACATCATCGTCGCCGAGCTTCGCCCCCCCAGCTTATGCCACTCCCGATTCACCTCTAACCAATCGTCGGTCATCACTTTTCCTCGAGTGATCGCGTGGCGGACCCGGTCGACCAAAATCTCGGCCCCTCCGCCCGGCAAACTCCCCAACCCCGCCTCCCGCAATCGTGTCAGCACTTCGCGCGTTGGCAACTTCGAGATTTTGGTAAAATGAAAAATCTCTGGCGGGCTAAAGCCATGAATGTTGATCTGCGGGAAATGCTGCTTAATCTCCCGAAGCATCGCTTCGTACCACTCCAACGGGTAGTCGGGATGCAGACCGCCTTGCAACAAAATCTGATCGCCCCCCAACGCAACCGTCTCTTCCACTTTCTTAAGCAACACTTCGCGGTCGAGCACATACCCCTCGTCCGACTTGGGCGAACGGTAAAAGGCGCAAAAATCGCAAACCGCCGTACAGACATTCGTATAGTTGATATTCCGATCAATGTTGTACGTCCGATACGATTCCGGATGCAGCCGGCGCGTCACCTCGTCGGCCGCCCGACCTAGCGAGGCCAAGTCAGACGACTCGAGCAGTCGCAAAGCATCGCTCGCGCTAAGCCGCTCGCCGTCGACCGTACGTTCCAAAATATCAGCAATTTTCGGTTGCGCAATCATCCGTCTTCACTCGCGGTACAGAAGAAATCAGGCCCAATTCTGCGGCCTTTGTAAAAAACAAATCCAAACCTTCAAGCTGCTTCGAGTCGAGGTAAAAGTACAAATTGTTGTGCAAGTACTCCGAGACCAAGCCCTGAGGCAACTCCATCTTTGCCGCTTGCTCAACAGCAATCGCCTCAAGCTGCCGACAACCCGCATCGCGTGCCGCATTCAAAGCAACAGACAGCGCCGAAGTATCGACGCCCGCCCGCGCTACCCACATCGCAAACACAAACGGCAGCTCCGCCCACCGACACCAGCGATCGCCCAGATCCCAAACCTCCACAAACAAACCTTTTTCATCTTTGATCGCCCGATCGCCAATCACTAGCACCGCGTCCGCACTCGCCTCCGACGGACTCGCACCAATGGGCAAAGAAGTCAAAACTGGGCGAATGCCATAAAGCTGAAACAACAGAATCTGCGCAAGCACCGCGCTCGTTCGCGAGCCTTCATCCAGCGCCAACGAACGGACCTCCGCCGGCGGCACCCGAAACATCACCTTCACACTCAACACCGGGCCACGGCAACCGATGCAAGCATTCGACACAATCTCCCACTCCGGATGCTCGGCCAATTCGATCGAAGGAACCAAAGCGACGTCCAACTCCCCCGCCGCCAACCCATCGGCCAAACGGCTCGGCAAATCAAATCGTATTTCTGCCGTTGGCAACAGCTCCGACAAGCCATGCACCAACGGCTTGGTGTTCAGATAGTTCACCGCGCCAATGCGCAAGGGCTTGGCCTGATCTGTGTCGGAAAGATTCATACCGACGATTATAGAGTGCCACCCATCTACAGGCCAGACCGCAAGAATCGAGCCACCACAGCTCCCTCATACCTCAAGTTCTCGAAAAGCTCGCAGCCCCTTCCGCATTGGCAATACCGTCACAAGACATGCCAAAACCACGGCCCCCCCCATCCCAAGCAATAACCACAACTTCAGAAATCCAGGCTGCAACATGCGAGGCGGTATCTCGGTACTCTGCGAAAGCAGAAAAAAATGGCAGGGCAGGGCGGTCAGCAACACGACCGCCAAGATATACAGCGCACTCAACACCAAATTCAACGTCCCCCCAAACCCAGCGGCAATTTTGGAAGGCGATTGTTCCCGAAAATTAGGCATGATCGCGCCCAACCCAACCGCCATGCCAGACAAACCAACGCACAACAGCAAACAAATCACCTGATGCACAACCACCACCATCGGCGAGACCTCCAACATCAAATCACTCAGCAATACCAAACCAGCACACGGCAAAAGTGAACCACAAGCGGCAAACAAAAACTTGCCCCACAAAATGGTATCGCGCGTTACCGGCAATCGGCCCAAAATCCAAAACCGACGCCCCTCCAAACTAATCAAGGGATAAATAAACCGCGTCGTGAACGTCGACAAAATCAGACCCACCACAGCCAGATTCAAAAAACTCACAACATTGACCCAAGCCTGTACGCTCAAATCATTGCGATGCTGTCGGAAACGATCGATATTGGCAAAATAAAGTAACAACAAACCGAAAAATATCAAAAACTGCGACCATTGCACCGGATCGCGACGAAACACACGCAAGTCCTTCATGATCAACAAGCCCATTTCCTTGGGCAGCGGACGCACCACCGCTTGAGCCACTCGATCGACCCAGGCCCTACCTGCTTGACTTACACGAGCCTGTCGCGAACTCAGACCAAAATAACTCCGCCTAAAAACTCGCTTCCCTACCCAAGAGACCCCCACATGAAACAACAACGCATTCGACACCAGCACGAGCATATATTTGCCACTCTCCAGCCAAGGCAAATCATTGGGATCGGTGCTTAAGGGCCTCGCGGCATCCAGCAAACCATTACTCAACCAAGTACTCGGCAACCATTCGCCACGTGTAAATTCAAAGCGATGAAAGGTCTCCTTAAACCAAGCCGCACCCAACAGATTGGCATCTCCGATATCCAAGGTTCGCCAGATCGACAAATAGGCGACACCAATCACCGCCAACGAAACGACCCCAACCACAATCCGCCGAATATGTGGCAACCGATCCATCAACAGCAAACAGAGGATGGCTCCCAAAGCACACGGAATATAAGCAAATGCCGTCACCATCACCGGCAAATAGGCATAATAATACCACCGCGCCGACACCACCAACCCATACGCAACCATCATCGGACTTGCCAACAGAAAGAAGCCCCAGCTACTAAAAAAAAGAGCTTCCTGAAATCGATAAAAGACCAACCGTGAATCACGCACCGGCAGCGTCATCAGAAAAGCCATCTCCCGCGACGAATAAAGCCCGCCATACAGGATGATGCCCGAAGAAAAAACCAACATCACCTGCAAAGAAACAAAAAACAGCGTAAAAACAAATTGCACCGTCTGCGCATGATACTGCGCCCCCGGTTTCCCCACGTTCGAGACAACAAAATCAAACCCGCTGTAAAACAGGACAAACAGCCCTATCCAAAACAACAAACTGAGCCCGACCACCAAACTCGTCCGAAAACGCGCCTCGCGCAACAAATATCTCAAGTGCGCTAGCCCAACCCGCCAACGCATCTTCCAAAAAACCTGTCCTTCGCGCTCATCCGACGGCAACCGCTCGCTATCGGCATGCACAGCAGAAGAAGAAATGGGAAAGTCAGACATCATCACACGTCAATCTCCCATCAAGGCCAGATAAAGCGACTCCAACGAATCTCCCACCCCAGACACCTCTTCTCGAAGTTGCTGAACTGGCCCATCAAAGATCAATTCACTCGACTTCATCACCGCCACACGATCCGCAATCTCTTCAGCCACCGTCAACGTATGCGTCGACATCAACACCGTCTTGCCCTCGGTCGCATACGCTCGAAGAAGGTCTTTCACCAACCGTATGCTGTGCGGATCAAGTCCTACCATCGGCTCATCAACCACCAAAACCTCCGGCTGATGAATCAACGCAGCAGCAAACACCGTCCGCTGGCGCATTCCGTGCGAATAGCTCTCGGTAAGCTGGTCCAAAAACCCTTCCAACTGAAAACGCTCCACCTCACGAGCCACCGAGTCGCGCACTTCGACGGCCGTCAAACCATACATTTCTGCGACAAATTCCAAAAACTCGCGGCCCGAGAGCTTGTCATAAAGATATGGCTGGTCCGGCACGTAGCCGATCAAACTGCTCGCTTCCCGCGGTTGCTCGACCACCGTATAAGGGCCTACCAAAACGCGACCCTCACTCGGCTGCAACAACCCCACCAGCATTTTCAGTGTGGTCGTCTTCCCAGCGCCATTGTGTCCCAGAAGCGCCAGCAATTCGCCCTGGGCAACATTCAAGTCGAGTTCACTCACCGCAACACGATTTCCGTAAGCGCGGGTCACGTGTTCAAATCGGATCATACGAAAGAAAAACCGTCGCGGCAGGTGAGTAAGTGAGTAGGAAAAGGTAGTGAGTGGTGTGCCCAATTCACTCTACCAGAAGCGAAACCAAGAGCAAGTTACGGTTTCGTGGACGTCCCCGGTTGAACAATCGCACCTACTTCTTCCGAAGTGCCAATCTCTTCCGGAGATTCCGCCAAAAGCAATTGGTCCTCAAACAGCTTCAAGCCCGCTTTCAAAGCCACTTCCTTCGGAAGACGCTCAAAGCGAAGCTTCGATCCGCCAAAATAAACCTCTCGCCGCAAGACGTCGCCACTCTTCGGATCGACCCACGAAACCCCTTGATTCTTGGCATGGACCGGAACCCCAGAACGCTCCTTCGTTTGGTACACCACCCGCATCACACGTCGGATTTCGCCCTGATGTTCCAACGTCTCGATCGAGACGACCTCCACTTGAACAAGTTCTACTGGATACGCCGGCGAACTAAAAGGACTGTAGACCTGCTCCTGCCAGCGACGCCCTACATGCATATAGGGCAACTTTGCATCCGGAAACAAGACCTCATTAAGCACCTCACGATTCGGCAAATAGATTTGCTTCGTATGGCTAAAATCGTTCGTCCGTACTTTCAGTTTTAAGAATGACTCCTCGATCCGACCCGAAATCCTCAACACCGAGGCTAAGTCATTCAAAGAAACTCGACTATTGAACGACGCAAAATTCCCAAGCGGGTCAAATTCAATACGCGTCTTCACGTCGAAAGTCATCTTGCCGAGATCACCCACCGCCATGCGAATCCACGCAGGAGCAAGTTCCATCACCGGAAACTCTTTCAACACCACACGATTATAAAGGTCGGTCGATCCTCCCACACCCGATAGTCGCAAACTGGCCGCTTCCCCCACGACTTCGCCCCGCCAAGAGACCTCCCAAGCAACCGCCTCGCCCTCTTCGTAAGCTTGAACGATCGGCGGTTGGCCCGAATAAAACGAGGGCAGAATCCGCTCCCGCACAAGCCAAGCCATACTGCTGAGCCAGAACACCACCACAGCAGATACAAAGATACGATTGGCCATAAAACCAATGTCCCCACGCTGATTCAGTCAGGCACGTCACCCCAACCCTAGAAAAGCCCCAGAGAAAAGCTCTGCCCCCACACAGCTACGCGTTGCATTCTAACTCGAAACCACACAGATCACAAAGCCCTGGCACTACCAATCCAGGAGAACTAAACGAACGCTCCTAAGGATTAGCCACAGAGGGCACAGAGAACACAGAGTGCGAAAAACAAAGGGTTCTCGGTGTTCTCTGTGCCCTCTGTGGCTAAATTCCTCTCTCCCTGGACACGACTTTGCAGCTCTCCCAAACCACCAATCAACAATTCGGGACTCAAAAAAGGATCCTTAAACTAAAAAACAGCGATCGTTCGCAACCCGTTGGAAAATAAGCAGTTACCGACAATAAATACGGCTCCTACGCACCCATTTTACACCCCTCTCTGGGGGTGAGGTTTGAAATCTGACCCGATTTACGCTATCTTGATCCCAACGGTCGGACAGGCCCTATGGATAACCGAGACCCCACGCAGGAGGTAGACCCATGTCCAACGGAACTTATTACGTACAAGAATGCCCCACATGTGGCCGTTCTCTACAGATTCGCGTCGCCTACCTCGGCAAACGGGTCTCCTGCCAACACTGTGCCGCAAAGTTTGAAGCCTGCGACCCCAGCTCCACCAACTGCCCCGCCATGGAGTCGAGCCTCTCGCTCCTAGCCCGCGCCGACGAGCTAATCAACACCGCCAGCCGCACAACAGCCAGCACGTAGGGTCCGCACAGCGTACCCGCGGCTAAAAACACGAAAAAGCTCGGCGGTCTCTGCGCCTCTGCGTGAGGCTTTTTACTTTCTTGTCCGCAGCAGCCTTACTGCACAATCGCTCGCAGATCCTCGAAAAAACGCGGATACGTCTTTCCCGTGCAGCCCGGGTCGTTGATCACCACCCCCGGTTGCACCAAACCCGCCACCGCAAAACTCATCGCCATCCGATGATCGTCATACGTGTCGATCGCCGCCGGCGTAAAAGTACCAGGCGTGATTTCCAAGCCCTCATCATGCTCGACAACTTCCGCCCCCAGCTTGCGCAGCTCGGTCGCCACCGCAGCAATCCGGTCGGTTTCTTTATGTCGAATATGCGGCACATTGCGAATCGTGGTCGTCCCCTCAGCAAACAACGCCACCACCGCCAACGTCTGCACCGTATCGCTAATCCCGTTCATGTCGACATCGATGCCGCGTAGCTTGCCGCCCGTGACCCCGCCACCCGTGACACTGATGCTGTCTGCTTCATAACGAACCTCGCATCCCATTTGCTTCAGGCAATCCACAAATCCAACATCGCCCTGCAAACTCTCACGACTCAGCCCAGTGACCGTCACTTCGCCACCCGTCACCGCCGCCGCTGCCCAAAAATAACTCGCCGCCGAGGCATCCGGCTCAATCACATACTCACAGGCCTGATAATTTTTACCGACCGGCACCACAAGCTCCGAATAATCGTCCGCCGCCTGTGCCAACACGCCAAACGACTCCATCACCGCCAGCGTCATCGCCACATAGGGCACCGAAACCAACGTCCCCTCAACCCGCAGCGTCACCGTCTCTCGCGCATAAGGAGCCGCCATCAACAACCCGCTCAAGTATTGGCTAGAAATGTTCCCACGAATGTTCGCCACCCCGCCTGCCAATCCCGGCAGCACGAACCCCCACCGGCGGACAATCATTTTTCCCTTGGCAACCAACCTCCGCCCCCAACTGATTCAGCGCCTCGACCAAATCGCCAATCGGCCGCTCTCGCATCCGCGCGACCCCGTCCAACGTAAACGCCCCCTCAGCCAGCGTCACCAGGGCCGTCAAAAAGCGAATCGTCGTCCCGCTATTCGCCACAAAAATATCCGCCGCCCCAGCCGAAGGCCTACCGCCACACCCCTCAACAACCAGCGTCTCGCCCGCGTCACGCACCTCGACCGATATCCCCAACCCGCGCAACCCTTCGATCATCACCCGCGTATCTTCGCTATCAAGAGCCCCACGCAGCGTCGAAGTCCCCTCCGCCAAAGCAGCACAAATCAGCGCCCGATTCGTAATACTCTTCGACCCCGGCGGACGCACCGTCGCCCGGATCGGTCTTCCAGCAGGCTCAATTTTCAGGGAGTCGGACATCGGTAACTGCAACACCTAAGAACAGGTGCCAGGCAGGCTCGCAATCTAGCGTGTGGGCTAACAAAAGTGCATAATTTGTAGTATTACATAGTTTATCGCACGACCTGCCAATCCACCACCCGCCATCCTCCTGCTCATCAACAACCCATGAAAAAAGTCCGCACCGGCGGCGGCTGGCCCGCTGTCGCCTACACCTTTCGCAAAGCCAAAGAAGCAGGCGGCCTCCTTAAACTCTGGAAGGCCATGCGATCCAAAAACGCCTGCAAGACCTGTGCCCTCGGCATGGGCGGCCAGCGCGGCGGCATGGTCAACGAGTCGGGCCACTTCCCCGAAGTCTGCAAAAAATCGCTCCAAGCGATGGTCGCCGACATGCAAGGAGCCATCACTCCCGATTTTTGGAAACAAGCCACCCCCGACGCACTTCAAGCCTTGACCCCGCGCGAACTCGAAAACTGCGGACGACTCACCCAGCCTGTCCTCTACACCCGCGAGCTACGCCGCTATCAACCCATCTCCTGGAAGGACGCCTACCAACGCATTAGTTCCAAGCTACGCGAACTCTCCCCCGACGAAACCTTTTGGTACTTCAGCGGACGCAGCAGCAACGAAGCCGGATTCCTCCTCCAGCTCTTCGCCCGCCTCTACGGAACCAACAACGTCAACAACTGCAGCTACTACTGCCACCAAGCCAGCGGCGTCGGCCTCACCAGTGTCACCGGCTCGGGCACCGGCACCATCACGCTCGAAGATCTCGATCAAGCAGACACGGTCTTCGTCATCGGCGGCAACCCGGCCAGCAACCACCCGCGACTGATGCGCACCCTCATGCAAGTCCGCCGCCGAGGCGGCCAAGTGATCGTCATCAACCCGATCGTCGAAACCGGCATGGCCAACTTCAGCGTCCCCAGCGACGTCCGAAGCCTCCTGTTCGGAAGCAAAATCGCCAGCCTCTACGTCCAACCCCACATCGGCGGCGATCTGGCTCTACTCACCGGCATCGCCAAACGTATCGTCGAACTCAACGCCCAAGACGCCCCCTTCCTCGACTCCGCCTGCGACGCTTGGCCCACATTAAAACAACAACTCGAAGCCACCTCCTGGGAAGAAATTATCACCAAAAGCGGCGTCCCCCAAGAAACAATAAACACGCTCGCCGACGTCTACGCCCAGTCCAAAAACGCCGTTTTCAGTTGGACCATGGGCATCACCCACCACGTCCACGGCGTCCAAAACGTCCAAGCCATCGCCAACCTGGCCCTACTGCGCGGCATGGTCGGTCGCCCCGGCGCAGGCCTCATGCCTATCCGCGGACACTCGAACGTCCAAGGCATCGGCTCGGTCGGAGTCACCCCAAAACTCAAAGACGCAATTTTCGAGCGTCTCGAAAACCATTTTGAGGTCAAGCTCCCCACCACCGTCGGCCGCGATACCATGTCCTGCATAGACGGAGCCGCCAACGGCCAACTCAAATTCGGTTTTTGTCTGGGCGGCAACCTCTACGGTTCCAACCCCGACTCGACCTACGCCGCCAAGGCCCTCCAAAATCTCGACACTCTCGTCAGCCTCAACACGACGCTCAACACCGGCCACGCCCACGCCCTCGCCCGCGAAACCATCATCCTCCCCGTCCTCGCCCGCGACGAAGAGCCGCAACCGACCACCCAAGAATCGATGTTCAACTTCGTCCGCCTCAGCGATGGCGGCCCCCAACGACTCCCCGGCCCCAAAAGCGAAATCGAAATCATCGCCACCCTAGCCGACCAAACCCTACCCACCCCTCCCCCCGGCGAGCCTGCTTCAACAGGCGGGAACCCCACCGGAAACCCTATCAACTGGCCCGCCCTAAAAAGCGCCACCCACATCCGCGACGCCATCAGCCACATCATCCCCGGCTTCGAAAAAATAAAAGAGATCGACCAAACCAAAACCGAATTTCACATCGACGGCCGCACTTTTCACACACCTCAGTTCCCCACCCCCTCAGGCCGCGCCCAACTACACACCCACACGTTACCCCCACTCGTCGGAACCGACCCCAACCAACTCCGCCTCATGACGATCCGCAGCGAAGGCCAGTTCAACACGGTCGTCTACGAAGAGCACGACCTCTACCGAGGCGTCGAGCGTCGCGATGTCATCCTAATCCACCCCGACGACATCGCCCGCCTCGATCTCGACCCCGCCACAACCGTCACCATCCACGGCCCCGCCGGCTCGCTCCCCAACATCCACCTCCACCCCTTTTCAGAGATCCGCCCTGGCAACGCCGCCATGTACTTCCCCGAAGCCAACGTCCTCGTCAGCCGCCAGCTCGACCCCGACAGCAAAACCCCCGCCTTCAAAAGCGTTATCATCACCCTCGAAGCCACCCCCAAAAATCAATGAGTTTCCTTCCCCAAGCATCCCCGCTACCATAACAGCACAACGCTACTCGCCCCAAAACACAACTCACCACACAAATAGTCGGAGCACTAAAACATGAGCGAAGCAATCGTCCGAGGCATCGTCCACCTTGTCGAAGAAACCAAAACCTACGGCCAAAAAGGTTTTCGCAAACGCCTAGTCGTCCTCGAACAAGCGAGTGACCGATTTACCAACTACATCCCCATCGAATTCACCGGCGACGCCTGCGAAAACGCCGACGGCCTTAGCACCGGCCAAGACGTCGAATTCACCTACCGCCTCAGCGGCCGTCGTTGGCAAAAAGACCCGCAAAGCGAAGTCAAATTCTTCCTCAACGCCGAAGCCGTCAGCTACAAAATCCTCAGCAGCACCCCCGACGAAACCTCTCAAGCCGACCCCAACAACGCCTTTGCCGAAGCCGCCCAAGACGAAGACGTCCCGTTTTAGCGTTTCCCAGAGCAAGCAACCCGTTAGCGCCGTCGGCAACGACGCTGAACCCCAAACACCCGCCGCCTCCACACACAAACCCCACCCCAACACACCTACCCCGGCGTATCCAAATAAGGATCCTGCCCCATCTGCTGCTGCACCTTCTGTCGTTCTTTTTCGTGATAAAGCATCACCTTACGATCACGAAAATGCCGCCGCTCGACACGCCGCTGCGCTTTATAGAAGAGCGAACCCAAGCCGCGCATCGGCCCGCTCGCCTTCGCGCCACGCCGCTTCAACTTCTCCGCCCGCTTCGGCCCAAAGCCCAATAACAAAATCTCGTCGTCCAGCGCTAAAAATTGCCGATACGTCCCCGGATCGCCCTGACGCCCACAACGACCAATCAACTGCCGGTCAATCCGCTGCGCTTCGTGCAGCTCCGTACAAATCACATGTAACCCGCCCAACTCACAGACCCCATCTTCCAGCTTAATATCGGTACCCCGACCAGCCATGTTCGTCGCCACCGTCACTTTTCCGCGCTGACCGGCTGCCGCAACAATCTCCGCCTCCTGCGCCACATGCCGCGCGTTCAAAATCACCGGCTCCATCCCACGGGCTTCCAACAGCTCCGCCAGATGCTCGCTCTTATCAATCGATCGCGTCCCAATCAACACAGGCCGCTGCCGCGCATGTTGCTCGACCACATCTTCCACAACCGCCGCCCACTTTTGATCGCTGTCACCAAACACCAACACCGGCAGCTCCTGACGAATCGGCGGCTTATTGGTCGGAATCGACTCGACATGCACCTCGTAAATCTTTTTCAACTCCCCCCGGCTCGACGATGCCGTACCGGTCATGCCCGACAGTCGCTCGTAACGCAAAAACAAATCTTGCACGGTAATCCGCGCCGCCTGATTCGTCGCAAACGTAACCTCCACACCCGCCTGTGCTTCGACCGCCTGGTGAATCCCCGCGCGCCACTTTCGCCCCTCCGCCATCCGCCCGGTAAATTCGTCGACAATCACAATCTCGCCATCTCGGACCACATACTGCCGATCCAAAAACATCTCACGCGAAACTTTGACCGCCCGTTGTAGATACTCATAAATCGTCGACAGCGGCAAACGATCCAACGCCTCCGGCTTCGTCATTGCCCGAACTCTCTGCCGCCCCTCCAACGTCAACTCCACCGTCCGATCGTCGTGATCGTATTCATAATCCTCGTCCTCCTCAAAGGTGGGCGACTCCTTCGCCGCCCAATGATAGGCCTCCGCCTGAATTTTTTCGTCTTCCCCCGGCAAAGCACTAATGATCAACGGCGTCCGCGCCTCGTCGATCAAAATACTATCGGCCTCGTCGACCAACATAAAATTCAAATCTCGCTGTACCGGCTTATCATTCCCCCCTTGACCCGCAACGCCCAACATCTGACCAAATAAATCCATGCTCCCGCCGCTTAAACTCCGCTTCAACAAGCGATCCCTCAAAAAATCAAAACCCATCTCATTCGCCGTCCCATACGTCACATCACAGTCGTACGCCTTGCGCCGCTCGGGCTGGGGCTGTTGCCCTTGAATAATACCGACGCTCATCCCCAGCGCCGAATAAAGCGGCGTCATCCACTCCGCATCACGACGCGCAAGATAATCGTTCACCGTCGCCAGATGTGCCCCTTTGCCGTCGAGCGCCGCAAGATACATCGCCAAAGTCGCAGTAAGCGTCTTCCCCTCGCCCGTCTGCATCTCGATGATCGACCGATGATGCATCGCCGCCCCACCCAGCAACTGCACCTCAAAATGCCGCATCCCCAGCGTCCGCCGACCCGCCTCGCGCACTAATGCAAACGCTTCGACCAACAGTTTGTCCAGCGACTCGCCGCTGCGTACCCGGTAGCGCAGCCCCAAGCTCGTCTTGCGCAGATCATGCTCCGAAAGCTTTTGCATCTCCGGCTCGAGCGCCGAAATGCGAGGCAGATATGCCGCGCAGCGCGCCAGGTTGCTGCCAACAGCCGCCCGAATGCTACGTCCTACTCCGCTGGGAATTCTCGACACGCCGATTGACCAAGGGGATACCGTTGCTGAAATAAACCGCGACAACAGTCGCGACAACAGTAAAACGTATCAGATTCGCTGCCGTTGTACGACCGACACCGTATAAAGCGTCGCACCAGCGTCCGTCCCCAAAAGCCGACCGCGAAGCAAGACAAAATCGCCCGGTTCCAAATTTCCGAGAACTTGCCGATTCGCAATCGTCAGATTCCCGCCAAACTGGTCGACACCACCTTGGATCGGAACATACCGAAGCGTCCACTCACCAGTCGCCGACGAATGTTGAAGCTGACCACGTATCCACTGATAATTCGGATCATACCCAAACCGATCGCTCGCCTCCCGCACAGGACCACGCTCACGCAGCCTAGGCACGACCTGCCCATCCGTCGTGGGCTTTCTCACCGAGCGGCTCCCTTGCGGCCGAAAACCATCGCCCGACGGCACCACGCCCGTCGACCCACCTGCATCAAGACCTTCCGAAGAAATCGCCCGAATCCGAACCTGACGCGGCTGGGCAATCGGTGATTGGACAATCGGCTGCTGAACAATTGGCTGCTGAATAGGCACAGGCACCATCGCACTGGCCGGCAGCACATTACCCGGCAGCACATTGGTCGCACCCCTAGGATACGTCTGCGGCGGTGTATTCCACCCACCCGGCGGCACCACGCCCGCCGGTTGCGGCGTCACAGGCTGCGGAGCAAAAGTCGGCGCTGGCTGATAAGGCGGCGCACCACCGATCGAAATATTCGGCACCGGGTCGCCCGGATAATACGGCTGCGCCGTCCCAGGCAACTGCGTCCGAGTCGCCGGTGGTGGCACCCGGTCAGGAGCCAAAAAAGGATTCGCAACCCCAGTCGCCGAAGTACGACACCCAACGAATAAAACAAAAGCCAACGTGCAAAGCAAACACCGCATCGGCAGCTTCCTTAGTGCATTCAATGAAAAGACGTCGAGAACTTCCTTGCCCTCGATCACTCGCCTAGTAAGGCTCGAATGATAGCGATCCCCCCAACCCTGTCCACCCCGAACCCAGCTATGCAAAAAGGGCGTTGCTGACTGCTAGCAATCAGCAACGCCCCAAAAATCAATCTTCAATCGCTTCCTCCGCGCCCTCCGTGACTCCGTGGTTAATCATCCACCTCGTTACCGGCTCACAGAAACCGCCTGCAACAAAGGCCCAGCAGACTCAGCCACCTGAGAACCAACCACATACGGATTCATCACCACCAACGGCACCGGACGACTCTCAACCTGGGTCACCCGATCGATCTCGTCAGCCTCCTCCGCCACAGTCGAAGCAGGCACATAAGGATTCAAAATCTCCTTTGCCACAATCATCGGCTCTGGCAGCTCAGGCGTTCTCGTGCCTGGCGGATAGGCAAACGGACTATGCCCATACGTCCGAGGAATCGGCGCGCTGTAGTAAACCGGCGGAAATGCTGCAAAGTGCGGAACATTCTGCCCCAGCACACTATAGAGCCGCCCAACATCAAGGCCATAGCCGCCGTAACCATAACCGCCACCGCCACCAATGCCACACTGAGCCTGCGCTTCGCCCGTCTCGACCAGCGAGAAAGCCAAAGCCGCCAATAACACCAAACCATATCGTGCATTCATCATCAATTACCTCGCGTCAAAGTTGCCAATCTTAAAAGCTGCCCGCACCAAATGCCCGAACAGAGAAAAGTCCATCGCTATCTCCAGGCTAATTACCGCCCGTTCAGATCGCAACTATTCTAAGGAAGATGCCGATCAATGGGCCTCTTTGCCCCAGAAACCAAGCAAAATCCCCCAGTTCACGGTTCCCCGCTCAACATATTCGTCATTCGTCCTTCCGTCATTCGTCATTCACCTACGGCTCCCACGCAGCCCTCTCCGTCCGATCCACATTGCGTTGGCCACCCCCCCAAGCTAGAATGAGTCCCTTCACAAGCCCCCAAGTCTCCCGCCTATAGCGTCTGTATCCCGCCCAAAGCAATCCCGCCTAAGCAAATCTTCATTTGCGTACAGACCGTTGGATGTAACCTGGGAAATTCCAATCGCACGACAAAGCGAACTGTTTGATTGAGCGCGCTGACACACCCCCTGGAGTAGACACCACCTTGAATTCGCAGTTCTCCCCCAACATCAAAAACGACCTCCTCGCAGGTCTTACCGTCGCACTCGCACTCGTCCCCGAAGCCGTCGCCTTTGCGTTAGTCGCAGGCATCGAACCTTTGGTCGGCCTCTACGCAGCATTTATTATGGGGCTGGTCACCTCACTCTTCGGCGGACGCCCAGGCATGATCTCCGGCGCAACCGGCGCCGTCGCGGTCGTCTACGTCGCCTTAGTCGTCACACACGGGGTCGAATACCTGTTCGCCGCCGTCCTACTCGCCGGACTTTTTCAAATCACCTTCGGACTTCTCGGCCTAGGAAAATTCGCCCGCCTCGTCCCCCATCCCGTCATGATCGGTTTCCTCAACGGCCTCGCGATCGTCATCCTCCTCGCGCAGTTTGGCTCCTTTCAAGTCAGCACCACCGATGCCCTGGGCGTCGTCAGCAGTGCGTGGCTGCCAGCCGCCGAGCTTTATCTCATGATCGCCCTCGTCGCACTGACGATGGCCATCATCTACCTCCTCCCCAAAATCTCCAAAGCCATCCCGCCCGCACTCGCCGCCATTGTCACGGTAACGCTACTCGCCATGTTCGCCGGCTTCTCGACTCGCACCGTCGGCGACCTCGCCTCGATCCAAGGCGGCCTCCCCACGTTCCACTGGCCCTTCGGCAACGAAAACGGACTGATGCCCTTCACGCTCGAAGCCCTAAGCGTCATCTTCCCCTACGCCATGGCCGTCGCAGGCGTCGGCTTGGTCGAATCGTTGCTCACCCTCTCGGTCATCGACGAAATGACCGAAAGTCGCGGCAACAACAACAAAGAGTGCATCGCCCTCGGACTCGGAAACACCCTTTGCGGCCTCTTCGGAGGGATGGGCGGCTGTGCGATGATCGGCCAAAGCGTTATCAACATCAAATCGGGCGGACGAGGACGTCTCAGCGGACTCACCGCTTCGCTCGTCCTCCTCGGCTTCATTCTTTTCGCGTCCGGCTTGATCGAAATGGTCCCGCTCGCCGCCCTCACCGGCGTCATGTTCATGGTCGTCATCGGCACCTTCGAGTGGTCGACCTTCCGCATCCTCCGCAAGATCCCCGCGTCCGACGCCTTTGTTATCGTCCTGGTCGCCGGCATCACGGTCATCGCCGACCTAGCCATCGCCGTCCTGATCGGCGTCATCTTCTCGGCACTCACTTTTGCCTGGGAAAAATCAAAACGCATCAGCGTCACCGTCGAAAAAGAATCCCACGGCTGGAAGGTCTATCTCCTCGATGGCCCCCTCTTCTTCGGTTCCGTCGCAGGTTTTAAGGATCTCTTTGACCCCAAAAACGACAACCATGATGTCGTCATCGACTTCGCCAACGCCCGCGTCTACGGCCACGCCGCCATCGACGCCATCGACTCCCTAGCCGAACGCTACCTCCAACAAGGAAAACGCCTCCACCTCGTCCACCTCACCCCCGACTGCAAGCAGCTCCTCAAAAAAGCCGGCAGCATGGTCGAAGTCAACGTTTTCGAGGACCCCACCTACCGAATGGCCATCGCCGAACCAGCAAGCCACTACCACAAGTCGCAAACCAAAAAAGAAGATTCGTACCAAATCAGCACGTAAGCGATAAAGGACAACGATCACCAAAAAAACTTCCCGTGCTTTTCATCAGCGAAAATCCGCTAAATCCGCGTCCCTCCGCGTCCTATTCTTCTTAACGTCGCAGAAGGTTACCAAATCCGTATCCTCTGCTCCGGCGCTCGATACAGCGCATCCCCCTCCTTCAAATCAAACGCCTCGTAAAACGGGGCGAAATTCATCAACGGTCCATTCCCGCGATATTCTGCAGGCGAATGCGGATCGGTCAGCAACCGGTTCACCATCTCGGCGTCGCGATACTTTCGCCGCCAACTCTGGCCCCAACCCAGAAAAAACCGCTGAGGCCCCGTCCAACCCTCGAGCACCGGCGGCTCGCTCCCGTCGAGCGACAACTGATATGCCTTAAAAGCGATCGACATCCCCGACAGATCCGCGATATTCTCGCCCAACGTCAACTCCCCATTCACACGTTTTCCTTCTAACGGCGAATACTCGCTGTACTGGGCAACCAACCGACGCGTCAGCTTCTTAAACGCCACTCGATCTTTCGTCGTCCACCAATCGCGAAGATTCCCATCCCCATCATACTTACTCCCCTGGTCATCAAACGCATGGCTAATCTCGTGGCCAATCACCGACCCGATGCTCCCATAGTTCACCGCATCGTCAGCCTCCAAGTCAAAAAAAGGAGGCTGCAAAATCGCCGCCGGAAAAACAATCTCATTCATACTCGAATTGTAATAAGCATTCACCGTCTGCGGCGTCATATGCCACTCGGCCCGATCGACCGGCTCACCCAGTTGGTCAATCATCCGCCGATATTCGACCTCTGCCGAACGCTTCAAATTCCCCAACAAGTCGTCCGGCTCAATCACCAGCGAAGAATAATCACGCCACTTTTCCGTATACCCGATCTTGATCGTAATCTTCGCCAACTTTTCCAAAGCACGCACCTTGGTCTCCGCCGTCATCCAAGTCAAATCATGGATGCTACTCTCGTAAGCCAACATCAGATTGTCGACCAACCGCTTCACCTGCTCCCGCGCTTCTGGAGAAAAATGCTTCTCCACATAAATCCGCCCAATCGCGTCGCCCAAAACCCCAAAACCACGCCCACCCCCAACCGTCCGCACCGCCCGTTTCCAGCGTGGCTTCTGCTCTGCCAACCCCGACAGCTCCTTGCCATACAGCTCAAACCGCGCATCCACAAACGCCGCCGGCAGCGCCGATGCATAAGCACTGAGCAGATGAAACCGTAAATACTGCTTCCACACCTCGACGGGCGTCTCCTCCACTATTTTGGCCAATTCCACAAAAAAGCTAGGCGTCGAGACATTCAGTTCCACAATCTGAGGCACCAGTGCAGCTTCAAAAAACGCCTCCCAAGCCAAGTCCGGTGCAAGCTCCGGCAACTGATTAACCCGAAACTTGTTGTACCGTTTGTCCGCGTCGCGCAACTCCGTCCGCGTCCATTTCGCAGCCGCCAACTTGGTTTCCAAAGCCAAAATCTCTACCGCCTCACTTTCTCCATCCGGCAAACCCTTTTCGCCACAAAGCAAATGACCCAACTCAAAAAGTTGGACAATGTAAGTTTTCAATGCCGCGCGCGCCGACAGATACTTTGCCTCGTCCTTCAAATAATAATCTCGATCCGGCAACGACGTCCCACTCTGCGTCACCACCGCCAAGTGCTGCGCCGAATTTTTGTCATCCAGATCGACATAAAACCCAATCGGCGTCGTTACATCAAACGCTTGCAAAGCCCCAAAATGCTCAACCACCTCTTCCTTCGTTCTCAGCTTCTCAATCTTCGCCAACGCGTCAACAAGCGGCCCCAACCCCCGCTGGTCAATCGTCGCCTCATCCATATAGCTCAGAAAAAAATCGCCGACTTTCTGCGCATCGCTACCTCTTGGACTCTTGCTCTCCATAGCCTCCGTAATAATCGCCCGGATATGCAGCTGTGCCTCATCCGCCAAAATGCCAAACGTCCCATAGTTCGACTTATCCGCCGGAATCGGCGTATGCTTGAGCCACTCCCCATTCACATACTGAAACAAATCATCCTGCGGCCGCACCGACGTATTGATCGCGCGCCGATCCACCCCCGACCGCAAAGGTTTTCCAACCGCAGCCGTCTCCGCTACCAACCCAAACAGCACCAAAACCAACCAAAACCGCATAGCATTTTTCCTCGTGCAAAAACATTCTCCTGACAGAACCACGCATTCTAAGCGAACGAACATTTTCCGACGAGAGGACTTACCCGGGACAAACTCTGCTAAACTACTCTCCTCATAGTTCAAGAATAGAATTACCACGGAGGCACGGAGAGCACGGAGGAAGATGCGAATATGGCTCCTGGGAATACAACTCCGTGTTCTCCGTGTCTCCGTGGTCAAATCCTTCCTTTGCTTTCAGTTTGAGTGCTCTCCATGAACCAAGAAAAACTCACCACCCACCTCAAACAAAAGGCCCAATCCCTCGGCTTCCAGCTTTGCGGCATCTGCCCCGCAATCGCCCCACCCGGTGCACCCCGCTTCGACCAATGGCTCGACTCCGGCTACGCCGGCCAAATGCACTATCTGGCCGATCGCCGCGAAGCCTACCGCCACCCGCGCCACGTTCTCGACGGCGTCCGCAGCATCGTCATGCTCGCCTTGCCCTACGCAACCGAAACTCCAAACGAACCGACCCCCGGCCAAGGCCGCGTCTCGCGCTACGCCTGGGGCACCGTCGACTACCACGACCTCATCCGCGACCGCCTCCACTCCCTAGCCGACCACCTCCGCGACTTCGCCCCAACCGCCACCACGCGCGGCGTCGTCGATACCGCCCCGCTCCTCGAACGCGAATTCGCCCAGCTCGCCGGCCTAGGCTGGATCGGCAAAAACACACTCCTACTCTCAAAACATGCCGGCAGCTACTTTTTTCTTGCCGCACTGCTCACCGACCAACTCCTCGACTACGACGCCCCCCACACCACCGACCACTGCGGCACCTGCACCGCCTGTCTCGACGCCTGCCCGACCGACGCCTTCGTCCAGCCCTACGTCCTCGACGCCACGCGTTGCATCAGCTACCTCACCATCGAACTCCAACAATCCATCCCCACCGACTTACGCCCCCAAATGCAAGACTGGGTCTTCGGCTGCGACGTCTGCCAAGACGTCTGCCCCTGGAACCACCACGCCCCCAAATCCGAAGAACAAACCTTCCAACCTCAATCCAACCTCAATCCCCTCGAACTGGCCGAACTCTTCAACCTCGACGAACCCGCCTTCCGCACCCGATTCCGAAAAACTCCACTCTGGCGCTCCCACCGCCGCGGCCTCCTCCGAAACGCCGCCATCGCTCTCGGCAACCAGCGCCACCCCAGCGCACTCCCAGCACTCACCCAAGGCCTCCAAGACCCCGA
This sequence comes from Bythopirellula sp., assembly GCA_965224625.1. Lineage (GTDB taxonomy): Bacteria > Planctomycetota > Planctomycetia > Pirellulales > Lacipirellulaceae > Bythopirellula. The sequence goes on along the minus strand of CBDCZS010000001.1, from coordinate 1,286,981 downwards.
ACCCCTAGTCCGCGCCGCCTGCGTCTGGGCACTCGCCCAACTCCCCTCCACCAAAGCCCAACAAAAACTCCAAGACCACCAAGCCACCGAAACCGACCCCCAAGTCCAAACCGAACTCACCGCCGCCCTTCACCAAGTAACAAAACCATGAAGCCACGCTTGACGCAAACACCAACGGCTAGAAAATAGAACAAATGCCCCTCCCCCCCTTAAAACCACTCCAGATCGGCAACCTCACGCTCGACTTCCCCGTCGTGCAAGCCGCCCTCAGCGGCTACAGCGATACCGCCATGCGCCTCATCGCACGCCGCCTCGGCGCTCCCTATACGATCTGCGAGGTCATGCTCGACAAGTTTATTCTCCAAGTCAAACAGCGCCGCAAAAACCACCACTTCATGCACGTCGCCCCCGAAGAACACCCGGTCGGCGGCCAACTCATGGGTGCCGACCCCACTCAATTCGGCCCCGCCGCCCAGCGCCTCGTCTCCCACGGCTTCGACGTCATCGACATCAATTTTGGCTGCCCCGTCAAAAAAGTCCTCGGACGATGCCGAGGCGGTTTTCATCTCAGCCAGCCCGACATTGCCCTAGAAATCGTCGCCCGTGTCCGAGAAGCTGTCCCCCCAAACATTCCCGTCACCGTAAAAATGCGACGCGGCATCGACGATACCTCCGAGAGCCGCGACAAGTTTTTCGAGATCTTTGACGGCGCCTACCACCTGGGCGTCGCCGCCATCACCGTCCACGGCCGCACAGTCACCCAGCGCTACGATGGCCCCTCCCGCTGGGATTTTCTTCGAGAACTCAAACAACACGCCGGTCCGCGCGTCGTCCTCGGCAGCGGCGACCTCTTCGACGCCCAAGCCTGCATCGACATGCTCCACTACACCGGCGTCGATGGCGTCACCGTCGCCCGCGGTGCCATCGGCAACCCTTGGATTTTCGCCGAAGCCCTCGCCCTAGCCGCCGGACAACCTCTGCCCGACCCGCCAACCCTCTTCGAGCAGCGCGACGTTATCGCCGAACACTATTCCCTAGCAGAAGAACTCTACGGCCCAGAAAAGTGCGTCCCCACGATGCGCAAATTCGGCATCAAATACTCGCAGCTCCACCCCCACCACCAGCAAGTCCGCCAAGCCTTCTGCACCGTAAAACAACCCGGCGCATGGAGAAAAGTCCTCGAAGAATGGTACGCCACCGACACCCCCGGCATACGCCCAGAAATCAACGAGCCACAGCCCGTCACCGTCGCCGCCCCCAACTAGCCCTCAGTCAAAGAATTAGGACCAACCGTCCCACCCAATCTCATCGGCGCTTATCTGCGGCCATTTCTTTCGCGTTCTTTCGCGTCTTTTCGCGGGCAAAATCGCACACTCACCGCCAAATCTTCGGCACCCACCCCCGCAGCCGCGCTCCCATCCCGCTTTCTTCCTCAACCACCGGGGCTAATGGCTGCTTTGCCGTTTGCAAGCTTGCCGTTTCGCTTGGCGGCACATACTCCACCAAATACCGTGACCAATAATCATCCACCACACGCAAGCAATCGACCACCTGCCCCTGCTCCAAAGCAACCCGTGCCGCATAGATCCGCTTGCCCAATGCCCGTCGACGCCTCTCGTCAAAACGCAAATCATACATTGCCACATCATCGATCAACACTTCCGCCACACCCGTCAAATGAAAGTGCAGACGCAACTGCTCGCGATCTCCAAACGGAACATCATTCAACGCAAAATCCAAACGCTTCCAACCTCCCTCGCCCAATTGCTCTCGGCCCAGCACCATAAACTGCTGATACCCCCGTCCCTTCATCCTGATCTTGCACCGCAATCCGCAACCGTGCCGAAGGCTCCATCTCCTCAAGCCAAAAATAGGCACTCACCAACAACTGCCCCGTCTCGGGCGTCGCAAACAAATGGCTCTGCACAGCCACACCCAACCCATCTTCGCTCTTAAGCCGCAATGCCCGTGATCCCGATCGCACGGTTCGATCCTCAAGACGGACCGCACCCACGGCTCCCATCCGAGGCTGCCACCCAACAATCCGGACCCCGCTATCTTCCAACTCAAAACCTGGATTCTGCAACCTCGCATACGGCCGCTCAATGTTCAAATTCCCACTGCGCGACTCAATCGCTTGAATCCGCTGCTCAAGATCACGATGAGCGACGTCCGTCAAATCAATTCGCAACTCCCCAATACGCAACTCTTCATCCTCAAAACGCCACGCCTGCAAGTCATAAGGCCGTAGTTCCACACCCCAGCTTTGCTCACCACCAGCAAGCGTCCCCAAAAATTGCTCAGCCGCGTCTGTCGATTCACCTCCACCCAGCTTCTGCCAATCGCATTGCTCCACGCCAACCATCGGCACTTCCACTTCCACGGGCCAGGGCGCTTCGTTAATCAACACCACTGTCGTAGCACCTTCCGACCGATAAACCCGCATGACCACCGGCTGTGCCTGTTGCTCGCGCACCTCTGCCGAGCGCCCCGGCAACTCCTCGATGGCCTGCAATATCTCCTTCGTATGCAAATCTGCGACCAGTGGCAAAGACTCCCCTCCTTCGACCAGCATAAACAGATCGTCTTTGGCCAACGCAGTCACCAAGTGTCGCCGCTGATTCACACCCACCGGATGCGACTGATCCCCAACCGTCAAATACGTCTTCTCAGCCCCAAACGGACTCTGCGCATCAAACGAAGGCAAACGAAACCGAGTCGCCCCATGATGAAACAACTCCGCCGAACGCCGCTTTAACGGCAACAAACTCCCTTGCGCAGCCGCCGAATTCGCACGCAAATCAACCGCCCGTTCCTGCAACCGATCTGCCGCACCCAACCGATGAGCAGCCAAGACCGTAACATTCGGCTCGGCCTCTAAAAACGCAAGGTCCAACGCATGTTCCCGTAGAATCTCTCGCAATCGAGTCGGCCCCGAAACCGCTTCTCGCACCCGACTTTGCAACTCAGCTCCTCCAAACAAATCTTCGGTCGCCAAAATTAAACGCAAATCGCGCCGCTCGGCAGCCACTTGCTCCCCCATTTTCGCATAAAGCTGCGTCAACTTCTCAATCCGCCAAGCCTTCCAAGCCTCGCGATGCTCGCCCAACAAGACCTCCGCTCGCTGACGAAACCGCTCTGACCCTTCTCCTGGAACAGCGATTCCCGTCGCCTGCGAAAACTCCGCCACCGTTCGATCATCCAGTCCCCAACCCAACCCAGGCATCAAACCATAGCCCATACCCGACACCTGCAAACCAACGCCAGCAAACGAAGCATGTTTTCCATAGCGCGAGGCCAACTCCCCGACCATCTCCACAACCTCTGCCTGCACCCGATCGTTCAACGGATTATAAAACGGTGCCAACCCCTCTTCGCTCGAATGCGAAGCCAGCCAGCTCCGCCCGTCGCCGCCGACACAAGAAATCCCCGTCACCTGCGACTCAGTCGTTTGCGAATCCGCACCAACCCGCAAACCTTCCAAGCGGGGCAGGGGGGCTGCCAACTGCACCGTCGGCACAACACGAATCCCCTCCCGATCAAACACCCGCAGCAACATCTCCAACACATCCTTACGCACCGGATCCTGCCCACTCGCTGCCAGCAAACCCGTATCGTAACGGGGCGAAGGACTTATGATGCGACTCGGATACAACCCGCTCCCATCCGCCGCCACCGACAGCATCACCGTATTCCGACCCCCCAACCGCAACGTCTGCGCCAACCGTCTCGCCCCCTCCAAGAACGTCGACCAACCCTGCACACTCAAACCGCTCCCCGGATCAAGCACTTCCGCAGCACCAAAATTGCCCGGCAGCAAAGGCTTCGCCAAATAGCCAGCAACCATCCGCTCGCCACCGCTGGCCGCCGGCCGCTCCGTCAGACCAGCCAACGAATCGTCCTGCCTCAATAAATTGATTTTTCCATATTGCCCAGCAGCCTCAGGATGCCGATTCACCAACAACAACTGCGGCGAGCGCGTCCGGGGCCAAAAAACAAACCGATGCACCCCCACCTCTCCGTCACCTGCGTCACTCAACCCCTCGCTATACATCCCAACGTCCCGATGCGACGTCGTCACTCGCCCCGAAGCGTCCGGCTCAAGCAGACTGATCGCCAAATGCTGCCGCGCCGCCAACGGATACTCAATCTCCACCAAATGCGCCTTCCCAGGCTCGCGAACCGGCAACGTATACGCCTGCCAAGAAGGCTCACTTCCCTTCACAGCCGAAGGCAACTCAACCAATTTACCCTTCGCCATCGGACGCACCACGGGTCGCACATTTCCAATCGCACCCTGATTCCTCCCACGCAACCGCGAAACCTGTGCCCAAGCAGGCAATCGTTGCCACCAACTCGGATTCGCCGGATCAATCGTCAACACAGACAACCACTGGTCGACCAACGTCGGCAGCTTCGCCTCCGGATCGATCACCACAAACTCCACCTCGCGCGTCGCAATCAACTTCGCTTGCTGCCCAGGCACAAACCGCGTCGCAAAACCTTCTTCAGGCCGCGCTGTCACGCTCAACCGATAAGCCCCTTCCACCGCCGGACATTCGATCTCAAAATCAACACCTTCCCCCAAAGCCGCCGCCTGATCAAGTCGCTCGCTCGACTGCCAACTCGGTTTTTCCTCGCCCACCCTACGCAACTGAACTTCCAGCAAGACCCGCCCACTGGCAAGCGACTCTGCCAAATCCGGCTGCACCTTCAAGTTCCATTTTTCGCCCGGATCAAACACCAAATGCTCTCGATCGAGCACCACACGCAACTCATCACCAGGACTACGATGCGCCAGAAAAAAGCTCCCCATCTCGTCGAGCGGCTCTCTCAACTGTTGCGTCAAAACTTCTGATAGCGGAGCTTCAAACACCACCGCACGCGGCATCTGCTCACGACGCAGCTCAACCCGCACCAACGCCTGCTCATCACACCGCACAGTAATATCACAACCATCGAACCCACGCTTTTCCAACGGAGCCACAACCAACCGACTCCCATCAATCCGCAGCGCCGCCGGAGCATCCGCCTCAATCCCCAACGCCTTGCAAACCCGTCAACACCCCGCCATCAATCGAAATCTGCCCCGTCCAACGCTGCTTCGCAGCCGTACCACTCCCCCAAGCAAACCGCAATCGGACCGTCTTTTCCAAAGCAAAAGACTCAGAAGACGCGCCATTCCAAAACAGCGCGACCAACCACCCGACAAAAATCAGCCGAGCAATCCCCCGCCCAATTTGCAAGAACGCAAATCGGTAATAAAAGACTTCCCACGCTATCGGACGTCCTTGTCCGACCATGTCCCACCGTCAGGGAAAGAATTCGAGGTTCAAAAGGAGCGCAATCACCAGCGCTAGCCACCCAAGTTAGGGCGGCGAATTGTAGAAACCCTGCCAGCACCCCGCCAGAGCATCTTCGACTCCACCAGCAAAAACACCGTAACTGCTAGCAGCAAAGAAACCTGCCTATCGAGAAGCAGCAATCAGCCCATCACCCCTCGGAGACAACGGTAACGGTTTTTCTTCAGCGCAGCACTGCTCAAAGCTAGCAACTTCACTACGCAATTGCTCAACGACTTCCCCACAAAGCCCCGCCACATCGTTGCTCTCCCAACGATCGTCCGGCTTCGTATAAAGCTCCGTCACCTCTGGGCCAAGTTGCCTCAACATCCATGCCGGCGTACGCACAACACGTTCGCCCTCTTTGCCCACGGCAACCGCCAGTTGCCGCTGCTGGCAAACCCCGCCAGGCAGCCCCGCCACATAAGAAATCCCATCGCTCCCAGCACCCGCCTCTTTACCCACAAGCCAATCGCGCAGCGTAGCCCCCACATCGGCAGGCTGCGCCAACCCAGCTAAACGGGGCAGGGGGGCCGTATTCCCACACCGGTACATCAACCAAGGCAAGTGCAATTGCTCACCAAAAAGCTCCGAACATTCCGTCCCAATCGAACCATGCTCCCCTAAAGCAAACCCACGCGAACCGACCAACATCACCAGCGTTTCTGAGCCAGCAAACTCCTCTTCAATCGCCTGCACAAACGCCCCCACACACGCATCTAACACCCCGATCTGCGCCGCATAAGCAACGCGATGCGCCAACAACACGTCCGGGTCTTCGATCGCGCGCAGCGCCGTCGGAGGTTGCAAAAACCCTGGCACGTCCAGCGAATCTTCCTCGTCAAGTAATTCGGCCCGCAGACTAAGCGGAGCATCCCAGGCCCCATGCAAACCACGACAATGCAACCACATCAAACTGCTGTCGTCTGCCACATCCTCGCGCCACTGGTGCAGCCCCCCGATCGCCTCCGCAAAAAAACGTCCCAGCGCCGTCGTTTCCACACTCTCCGCAACTCGCTCCGAATCGTTCTCAAAAAAAAGCGTCTCGTCAAACGGCAACTCCTGCCCCATCAGCCATGGATCGTCGGATACCAACCACTGCCGTACCCCCACCTTATGTAACCCATCCAGAACCGACGCACCGGCATTCTCAGAACGCAGCGTATGCATACCCTGCCACGCACCACGATAAAAACCTTCCAGACAAGGAGAATCCGCCCACAACTGCTCAACCACCAAAGAACGGCTCGCAAGCCCATCAAGCTGAGGCGTCAGAAATATCGTGTTGCCATAGGCCCCCAACGCAGAAGCGCGTAGGCCGTCGATGACAAGGCAAATTGCGTGGCGGTGGCTCATAGTAGCCACACTATAAAGGCGGAAGGCGGAGGGGGGAAGGCGGAGAGTTTTCCTTGGTTGCTACGTCTGCGTTACGAACCATTTGCTGCTGAACAACAGCCCATTGCGCTGCCATGCAAAGCATGCGAACGAGGCAAGGAGTTGGAGGGCGTTAGACCTATCCGAATTCCTTCCGCCTTCCCCCTTTCGCCTTCCGCCTTCCACTTCCTCCCCAAAGAAGTCGTCTGCATCCAACTCCCCCATCCCCATCGCACAACAAGCTCCAGTTCAATAAAACCGAGCTTACGACAACTTCGACGAGCCGCCCTATTGGTCCAATCCATCGTCGACAGACAGTGGGTGATCCCCCGATCGTACAAACTGCGCATCGCCAGCCCGTTGACCAGACCATAAAGCTGACGGCCACGAAAATCAGGATGCGTCCAGCCCTTGTACATAAACGCTACATGATCGGGGTACGAAAAACTGACCCCGGTGTTTTTCTGCCTGCCCTGGTTGTACTCGGCATCGACATGATCGAGGACAAACCAAGCATAGGCGGCGAGCTGCTGTTCTCCCGAGCGAGGGGTCGACAACGCGGCAAAGCAAAAGTGCTGGCCTCCCGCGAGTCGGTCGACGAACGATTCGTCAAGCTCACTCGAAGGATCGCTCGAAAATTTCCGAATATCGGCAGGGAGGAGAAAGCGAAAGGTCAAGCTAGGGTCGGTCGGCTCCTCGAAACGGGCAACCTTCCCCTCAAGCCAGACAAGCCTCGTCACGTCGAGCGTCATCAATTGCTGGGCCAATCGGTAAAGGAAAAAAAGCCCCGTAGCGACAAATCCGGTGGTACGAAATCGGCGTAAAAGTGAATGAAACATAGTTTTGGAATCCTGAATACATTTCTCTGTAACCGTTCACGGACCAGTAATAAAACCTCTAGGAGCCTCAGAGGGGCACTTGAGGGGCACTAATGCGAAACCTGAGTGCAAACCTCCGCGTCCCCTGCGGCTTTTTCCGTGAACGGTTACATTTCCAATTTGGCTAGACTACGCAACCTGGCTTTCCGGCGCGACCGGCTCCGCAGCATCATCAAAGAGCGTAAAACCTTGAGGCGACTCCGGGTCGACTTTGAAAGAGACCTGGAGCTCGTTTTCCTTAGGTGGCTCTGAGTTCATCAGCTTTTTCCAACCTCGGACGGCACGAGCGACAGCCTGTTTCGTATAGGCCGCGACCCCTTCCACCTCGAAAGACCGGCAAGGCATGCCCAAATTACGCCGTAAGAACTGATTGGCCAGATGGACATTGATACGCCGCGTCGCACGAGGATTGCGATGCTCGGTCGAAAGAGAGATGCAAAGCCCATCGTGCAAGTTTTCGACCCGATGCGGCGTCAACTGCGGCCAAGTCAAAAGCGATCCTGGATCGACATCAAAAATTTGTGCCGACTCATCAAAACTCGGATCGAACGGCACGTCTTCGGTCATTTCTGCCGCACAAACTTTTTCAATGATTTTTTGAGGAGAAAATCGCGTGTCGAAGGGAGGGTAAACCCAAACACGCTTACGGCCACGAATATGCCAAAGCATATTCACCGGGACATCGACATGATAATAAACAATCGCGCCCGGAGAAGAGATCAGCAAGTTGGCAGAACGATGATGCGCCTGAAAGGTTGGGTTATTCGCTTCCAGTTCGTCATAAATCGAGTCCACGGCTTTCCGAATGTCAGAATGGTGGGTTCGAACATTGCGCAGATTGACCCAAAGATGCCCTTGGTAGAGCAGCTTCAACAGGGTCTCCGAAGAGACGCCGTTCCGATCTCCGTTACGCCAACCAAACGTATGATTCGAGGTGCTCATCGTGTTGATTCCAAAATCGACCTCAGGATGAAGGTCAAAAAGTCGAATCAAATTTTCATCATCAAAAAGCCCCGACTCATGCAGGTTGTGCTTGGCGTCGAAAATCTTTTCTTCCAAAGCGTCGAATTGCTGGGGTGTCCATTGGACGAGATGCGAAGACATGGCTTTTTCCTTGGGTGAAATTTTTCTTTAGTGATAGAGAAAACATCGTTCGGGAAAGCAAAGCTGCTTGCAAAGTGATCCCAAAGAGAAGATGCCGCAATTCAAATGCCAAAGAGGAGGAAGCCAGAAGTCCGCAAGTAACAAAAACGCGAAAAAAGCCTTGTTTCAAGTCATTTCACAGCATTGCGTCGGCAAGGCAGGAATGAAAACTAGTTGGCGTATGTTGCCGAATTGCACCAAACAGACCGAAAACGAGGTCTTAGCGAAACGGACCATTTCGCAGAATTCAAATATACGCGTCCATCCGAGGCTTTTCTTTTTTTCCAAGAAAAGTTGCGAGCGCACACATCAATAAGCGCAGAGGTACGATCAGCCTTCGTTTTGACGCCACTCTCGCCACACCAACTGCGGAAAAACACAAGCATCACGCAGATACCGCTTCGCCAATCGAGAAGGCTCGGTCGCCACCCGATGCAGCCATTCGAGTCCCACTTTTTGCATCCAGCGTGGCGAACGACTTTTCTCGCCCGCCAAAAAATCGATCGTCGCACCAATGCACAAAGCCGCCTTCGCTTCCAATCGATCCGCGTGCCGACTCACCCACAACTCTTGTTTCGGCGCGCCCAACCCAATCAACACCAAATCTGGCTCGGCCGCAGAGACCGCTTCTAGAATTTTTTTATTCTCGACGTCGTCGTTCTCAAAACCCATCGGCGGTGACAGCGTCCCCACCACCTCGACGCCAGCCCATCGTCGACGAATCGCAGCAGCCGCCCGCTCGCCAACACCCGGCCCAGCCCCCAACAAAAAGACACGCAACGGTTTTTCTTGACTGGCTGCCGTAAACAAAGCCGGCACCAAGTCGCTGCCTGCAACCCGCTCCGGCAAATTTTTCCCCAACAACCGAGATGCCAACACCACCGGCGCACCATCGGCCAACACCAGCGAAGCCGACGCATACGCTTCCCGCAGAGCATCGTTCGTCTGAAACATCACCGCATGGTCAACATTCGGAGTCACCACATAACGACAACTCGCCTCGCGCGGCGCAGCACACCACTCAGCAACCCGCTCCACCGCAGACGTCATATCCACAGCGTCAATCTTCATCCCAAACAAATCAATAGTTCCCGACACGTCGTCCTGCCCTTCAATCAAGTAGTTTTCAAACTTGCAACGCTAGGCATCGCAAAGCGAACCCCATCAGCACGAGTAATCCCACCCGCTCGACACCGCATCATGCTCTGCAACCCGACCGTTACCCCGGTCGTCAAGTACAGCAACCATTGCTCGCTAGGCGAGAGTGTCAAATCGTGAAACAAAGCATTCGTCAAATACGCAATCAGCGTCGCCAAAGTAAAAAGCCCCTGCCCGCGTATCCAGCTTTCTGCTTCTGCGTCGCAAACCAATTGCCAAGCCGCTCGTCCCCAGCCCACCAACAACCCAACAAACAAAGTCAACCCAACCGCCCCCGTCTCGGTCAACAGACTCAAAAACGTATTGTGATGATCCAAATCCCGAATCGATTCCAACTCAATCTGCTGGCTACGATCCGACAAGTATGGCATCTTCGCATCATAAAATCGCCCAAACCCATGCCCCACTACCGGAGCATCATAAAACATGTTCATCGACACAATCAAAAACGAAGCCCGTTGATACACCGAGTGGCTCGCCGAAGCGTCCGAGTCTCCACGACTCATGTTGATCAACTTATCCCCAACCGCCAGCCCCCCAACAATCCCGGCCAACAACATCCCCGCCAACAACGTCGGACGCCACGCCTTCGGAAAGTGCAACAGCGGAATTACCGCCAACCCACCGGCCAGCCCCAACCAAGTCGAACGCGTATAAGTAAAATACAAACAGACCGTCATCAGCCCCATCGCGCCCACAAGCGCCAACTGCCAACCCCGTCCCACCCGTGCCCACAAAAACCAGGCCGACCAAAAGCAAACCACCAAAAAGACGCCCAAGCTCGCCGACATCAACGCCGGTCCCCGCGCGCGACCAAAATGAGTCCCCAAAGCTGGGTCCGAGATAAACCTCGGAAACACCGCCCACCACTGCCCACTCACTTCGGCCAGCCCAGTCAGCGCCAAATACGTCCCCAACCCCGTCAAACAGACAAGCAATCCCTTCCAATGCCGTTCGGTGAACTCCGCATGTCGCACCACCCAATACAGCGCCGCAGGCATCCAAAAACTGGCAATCAATCGCCAAGTCGGCGAAACGCTCGAAGCAACCCCGGTCGCTTCCGGAGTCAACGCATACCGCACCGTCAAATAGCCAACAAACAGCGCCAGCATCCAATCGCTACCCGTCAAAGGCCGCCGATCAATGCCCCCTTGCCACCAACGCCACGCAAAAAGCACACACAAACCAACCAGCAACAAACGACCCAACGTCAACGACACCGGGCCGAAGCCCATGTGCCAAAGGTTATGGTTCAACACATAACCGACCGCCACAAACAGGCCCCCACCCACCAACAGCGAACCCCTTCGGACATAGACCAAAGTCCACACCAAAGCAGCAACAGCAAAGATAAGCAGAACAAACGTCATACCAGAAATCGCCATCCAAAAAGGCCCAGTTAGCGGCGGCGACCACGCCACCCAACATCAAGTAAATCAAAACGCTCTTACGCAGCTCAAATCCTCACGCACTAAATCCCAGCCTCCACCGGCATCCCCGCCGAACGCGAGGCAATAATTTCAGCCACCTTAGCCGCAACCGCCGGCGGCAAACTGCTCGGCACTTTTCGCGGCGTCGAGGTTGCAGTCGTTGCTGCGGCAGCCGGAATGGCCACTTCACCGCTATCCACCGGCCCCGGCACCACGGTCAAGAACAACCAACCCATGCCAAAAGCAAAACCGCCAAACGTTCCCAACAGGACGATCGAAGCACGCCCCGGCCCCACCGGATTCGGCCCCGTCTCGGGACGATCAATCGGAGTCACCAAACTCACATCATGCGCCGTCAACTGCCCCGAGCGGACTTCGCCCAACTGTTTCTGCGCCTGACTCAAAACGATCCGGCTACTCTCAACCGCCGCCATCCGATTCGCATAACCGACTCGCAAACCGGCCAAACGACTCAACCGTTGCTGCACGCCCTGATATTGCTGCTCCAAATTCGCCCGACGATCCTTACTCAAATGCGATTCCACCTCCACACCTCGAATCGCCACTTCCAGCTCGTTGTGAAGATCTTGACGAATGTTTTCCACGGCCAAATTCGCTGCAAGTACCTGAGGATGGTCACTCGTGCGTGTCCCACCTAGCCGAGCCGCCCGTAATTGAGCATCCACCAATCCATCTTTCAATCGTCGCAGCGTCGGTTGCGAAACCAACAGACTGCTCGGCATAGCAACCAGGTGATCCGGCTCCTCGCGTGCATCGTTCAAAATCCGCAACAAGTGCTTCGCTTCCCGAACTCGGATCTCGGCCGCACGACGCTCGTTATTCAAATTCACCGCTTCTTGGCGCAAATCACTCTGCCCACTGAACGAAGCATTCAACATCCGAAGCTCACCCAAATCAGGCCCCACTTCCAATTCAAGCTCCGCCAACAACCCCGTCTCAGCCTGCAAGGCCGCTTCTGCCTGCTCAACCTGTTGATTCAGTTCACCAATCAAGCTTTGCGATTGCTCACTGCGCAACCGCCCCAATCTCGCATCAAGCTGCTTGCACAACTCGCTCACCAACCGAATCGCTCGATCCCGATTCGTGTCTTTCGCTTGCAGATAAAAAACCTCGGTCTTACCAAACTCGGCACCCCCAGGCGGAGACATCTTAACTCGTTTCCGAAAAGACTCGATCTCGCTTGCCGTAGGCTCTCCACCATCCCGACCAGTCTCCGCAAGTGCGACCCCTTTGAGCGTCGACGAAATAACTTGCCGACTCTTCACCAATTCAAAAATCGTCTCTTGAAAAGTTCGCATCTCATACAGATCGGCAAATTTCCCAGGCTCGTTCGACATCGAACTCGAAGCCTGACGCCGCACCACCAAACCCTGCGAGGCTTCCCAGTATCGCGACATCACCAACGCATAGCACAACGCCAGCGCCCCACACGCAATCGTCGGCAGCAACCACTTACGACGATGTTCAATTAACAGTCGCAAACATTCACTCGGGGTCAAACCAGTCAGGTTATTAGCAGTTCGAGAGCTCATAGCAGTTTCCTCAAAGCAAGTCATGAACGGGGAAGGGGTTTCGCCTACGAGCCACGCACTCACGCGGCCCACGACTGCCACACCTAAGGCAACTACTGCGCCCACCTACGGCAACCTCTTGCACAAAACCAGTACCATTGGCCCTTAACCGTTACATGAACCTAGCTTACGGCCATCCCCAACAACCTTCCCTACCCCAATTTGCGGTACGTCGTATGTCGCAAAAAAACAGCATGTTGCAAAAATCCGACCTCAAAAAGTTCAACCGCCCCCCTCTCCAGCAGTGACCTATCCTTAAACAACCGATTCCCGCATCTCCATAAACAAGGGTCGCAACCTCGCGCCCCCAAGCGAAGACGGTCTATCAACTGCAATCAAAGACTCCCGCTATGTACATAAAACGCATTACCCAACCAACCGACCTCGAGCCTTACCGCCAGCGGTGGGATGCCCTCGCCGCCGACTGCGTCTTTCGTACCTCCGCCTGGCTAACCACCTGGTGGAAACATTACGGCACCAACCACCAGCTCTACGTCCTCTTAGTTTTCGCCGACGAGGCCACACCAAATTGCCGGTCCCAGAAAACCTGCACCGAATCAACCTCCGACAACCCAGACCAACTCGTAGCAATCCTCCCTTGCTACCTCGAAAAAACCTTCGCACGCGGACGAGTCTTACGACTCCTCGGCGACGGCGAAGTTTGCAGCGATCACCTCGACCTACTCGCCGATCCCGCAAACCTACCCACTGCCGCAACCGCCTTAGCTCGCTACCTCAGCCAGCACGCCGACGACTGGGATCTAGCCAACCTCACCGCAATCCCCAACAACATCCCCGGCCTCGCCCAACTCACCACCGAGCTACAAAACCTCGACTACCAAGTCACACGCACTCCCAACGCAAATTGCTGGGCCATCGACCTACCTGAAGATTGGGAAGCCTTCCTAGCACTCCAGTCCAAATCGCATCGCAAAAAGCTGCGCCGCCTCGAGCGCCGTGTCCTCGAAAACGAACAAGCCGTCTGGCACCTCGTCAAAACACCCGAACAGTTTGCCGTCGCCTGGCCCATCCTCGTCGACCTCCACCAGCGCCGTCGCAACAGCCTCGGCGAACCCGGATGCTTTGCCTCACAGCTTTGGGCCGATTTCCATCACGACATCGCCGCCCAACTACTAGCCGCCGGACAACTTCGCCTCTCTTGGCTCGAACTGGCCGGCCAACCCGTCGCCGCCGAATACCTTTTTGCCGACAAACACACCACCTGGGCCTACCAAGCCGGGGTCGACCCCGACCGTATCGACGAAGAACCGGGCCGACTCTCAATGATCCGTATTTTGCAACGCGCCATCGACGAAGGCCACCAACAATTCGACCTACTCCGAGGCGACGAACCCTACAAAGCCCACTGGCGGGCAACACCCCTCCCAACATTCGACCTACAAATCGTCCCCCCACGCAACACCGCCCGTTGGCGATTCCAAGCCTACAACTCCCTACGACACGCCAGACGACTGGCCCGTCAAATCACCAACATGCTCGGCTAACAACGACACGAAGGAACAGCAAAACATGCCACTCGACCATATCAAAGCACCACTGCTCGACCTCTACTACCTAGCCACCTTGCCGCAACGCAAGCACGCCGCCGCCGCGCGCGAAGAAAATCGCCAAGTCCCAGTGATGACCCTCTTCTACCACCGCATCGCCGATACCCATCCCAACGACTGGACCCTCTCCAACGACACTTTCAAAAAACAAATCACCTGGCTCCAAGAACGTTTTGATATCGTCTCGCTCGAAGAAGCCCAGCGACGCATCGCCTCCGAAAAAAATGATCGCCCCACCGTCAGCATCACCTTCGACGACGGCTACGCCGACAATTGCCAGACCGCGCTACCCTGGCTCCTCGAACAAAACGTCCCCTTCACCTACTTCGTCACCAGCAACAACACCCTCACCGGCGACCCATTCGCCCACGACGTCGCGGCCAACTGCCCACTAGCCCCCAACACGACCCAACAACTCCAAGAACTCGCCGAAGCAGGAGTCGAAATCGGTGCACACACCCGTTCCCACGCCGACCTCGGAAAAATCTCCGACGAACAGCACCTCTACGAAGAAATCGTCGGATCCAAACGAGATCTCGAACAACTACTCGACCGACCAGTCCGCTACTTCGCCTTCCCCTTCGGACTACCCCAAAACATGTCGACCGCCGCCTTCCGCATCGCCTTCGAGGCCGGAATCTGGGGCGTCTGCTCCGCATTCGGCGGCTACAACCTACCCGGCGACGACTCCTTCCACATTCAACGCATCCACGGCGACCCTCAGTGGAGTCGCTTCCGCAACTGGCTCACCGTCGATCCGCGCAAAATCAAACGAAAAAATCAGTTCCGACCCGGCGACTACCGAAACCGCTTCTAGCCCTCGGCTCCGCCAGAGGACAGGTTGACACCATCAGCACCAACTCCAACAACACGACCGAGACCACCGTCGAAAGGCCCTCGCGCCTGCGCGCCGACACCCTCGCCTCCAGCGTGCTGATCCTGGTCCTCGTAACCCTCGTCCAGCGCAGCGTCGGCTTCGGACGAGGAATCCTCTTCCTCCGTTGGCTCACCCCCGAAACGCTCGGCGATTGGGAAATCGTCTACAGTTTTCTTCTGCTAGCCGCTCCCTTGGCTGTTCTCGGCGTACCCGGCTCTTTTGGACGCTACCTCGAACATTTTCGCCAGCGCGGCCACCTCCATACCTTCCTCACGCGCACCACCCTCTGGACCTCGGCCTGCGTAGCCCTAGCCGTCACCGTCATCGTCGGTTTCGCCCCCTGGTTTTCACAAAAACTCTTCAACAGCATCGAATACGTCGGCCTCATCCGAGGGATCGCCCTCTGTCTACCCGCCATCATCTTTCATCACACGCTCACTTCGTTGCTAACCGCAATGCGACTTTTCCGCGTCGTCTCGGCAATGAATTTAGCACAAAGCATGCTCTTCGCCGCACTAGCCCTAGGCCTGCTCTGCTTCGATTCCACGGTCTCAAGCATCCTCATCGGCTACGGCGTCGCGTGCCTCCTCGCTTCGCTAGGCGCACTCCTTTGGGTCTTGCCCGAAATCCGCAAGGTTGAAAAACCCATTGAGCGTATGCCACAACGAGATTTCTGGCCCCAGCTCATACGCTTCGCCTTCTTCGTGTGGCTCACCAACGTCCTTGCCCACCTGTTTGCCATCATCGACCGCTACATGATCATCCACTACGCCGGAATGACTTCCCTCGAAGCACGCATACAGATAGGCCACTACCACAGCAGTCGCATCGTTCCCCTACTCCTCATCTCGTTCGCCGACTTACTCGGTGGACTGGTCATGCCCCACCTCAGCCGCGACTGGGAAGCCGGCAAAAAAAAGCAAGTCAGCCAACAACTCAATTTTTCCTTGAAAATCGCCGGCCTCGGCATGTTAGCCTTCGCCGCCGCCGTCCTTCTGTTCGCACCCTTCCTTTTCGAAGTCGTCTTCCAAGGGAAATACAACAACGGACTCACCGTCCTCCCCTGGACCCTAGCCGGCTGCGTCTGGTACGGCATCTACGCCCTCGCACAAAACTATCTCTGGTGCGCCGAAAAGGCACGCCTCGCAACGCTCCCATTGGCCATCGGCCTAGTAATCAACATCGCCCTCAACCTACTACTCCTCCCCCTCTGGGGACTCTACGGAGCCGTCGCCGCCACAGGCATCTCCTCGCTCATTTGTCTGATCTCCATTTTAATTCTCAGCCGGCGTTACGGCTTAGCCCTCGACCGAGGCACCTGGCTCTGCGTCTTCGCGCCCCTCGTACTACCAGCGGGAGCAATCGCCACCACCGCCACGCTCCTCCTCATGCTCGTCATCACAGCCACCACCAACCAAATACTCAACCCCAACGAACAAACCCAAATCCGACAAATCATCACAAACATCCTCAACAAAACCAAACCCTTTTTCCAGCGCCGCCCCTCCGCAACAAGCAACGCCTAAGGCAAATGACGAATTCCGAACCCAAGCCTGAAAGAAGCCAGAAGACCGAATGATCAAAGCTCCTGCTTGGTTGCCGAGATAATCGCCCGTTTTCGGATTTCGTGCTTGGGCATTCCTTCGTCATTGGGTATTTCGTCATTCGTGCTTTCCCTAACACCTCCCCACCACTTCCGACTTCAACATTCCTTGTTCGATATTCGACATTCAATCTTCCAAAAAAATCATGCCCAACAACAAAAAACCACTACGAGTCCTCTTCTTCACCACCAGCATGCCCGTCGGCGGGGCCGAAACGCTCCTCATGAACCTCGTCCGCCGCATGGACCCCGCCCGCTTCGCCCCAGAAATCGCCTGCCTCAAAGAACCCGGCCCACTCGGCGAACTACTCGCCAAAGAAATGCCCATCCATAGCCACCTGCTGGCCAACAAGTTCGACCTACGCATCCTCCCACGCTTGTGGCATCTCTTGCGCACACGCAAAATCGACGCCGTCGTCACCGTCGGTGCCGGCGACAAAATGTTCTGGGGACGCCTTGCCGCACGACTCGCCGGAGTCCCCGTCGTCATGTCCGCACTGCACAGCACCGGCTGGCCCGACTCCGTCGGCCGCCTCAACCGCCTGCTTACCCCACTGACCGACGCCTTCATCGGCGTCGCCGACGCCCACGCCGACCACCTCGCCACCCACGAAAAATTCCCTCGCCACAAAGTCCACACCATCTACAACGGCGTCGATACCAACACCTTTTCTCCTGAAGAAGCCAACTCCTCTGACAAGGCCAGCACACTCCGCCAAGAACTAAGCATCCCCGACGACGCCCCCGTCGTCGGAATCCTAGCCGCACTCCGCCCCGAAAAAAACCACGAACTTTTTCTCGAAGGTGCCCGACGCATCACCGACACACTCGCCGACGACCCACGACCCAACGCCCACTTCGTCCTCATCGGCGACGGCGAGCGCCGCGAAGCACTAGAAAAACTAACCGGCGAGCTACGCCTCGCCGGTGTCACCCATTTCCTAGGCTCCCGTTCCGACGTCCCCAACCTACTCCGTGGCATCGACGTCGTCGCGCTCACCTCCCACAACGAAGCCAGTCCCGTCTCGATCCTCGAAGCCCTAAGCTGCTGCGTCCCGGTCGTCTCCGCCCGCGTCGGCTCCGTCCCTGAAACCGTGATCCCAGGCCAGACCGGCGCACTCTTTGAACCCGGCGATCTCGACGCCTACGTCGCCGCCACCCTCGACCTGCTCCAAGACCCCGCCAAACGCACCACCTTCGGACAACAGGGCCGCCAACACGTCCTCAAAAACTGCTCGCTAGACGCCATGGTCCAAGGCTACGAAACACTCATCCAAAACCTCTACCAAGCCAAAACCCTCAGTAGCTCGCCCCGACCAATCGCAGCAAGCCAACCCCACCCCATGGCCAAAACCTCCTAGTCCCAAACTCAGGCCACTAGCCCACATCCGCGAATATCCGCCCAATCCGCGTCCCTCTGCGTTCTATTCTTCCAGATTGCCCGGCTCCAACTCTTCCGAACACCCTCTCCGCCGGATAATATGGAGAGTTTCGGCAGCTAGGGCCGACTTCACATCTACCTGGCTGCCAACGTGCAGCCTCCCCCTCTCAAAACTGCATGATCACCGAGACACTACTCATCTGGATTGCCCGATTCATCAGCGGCGTCAGCGTGCGCTGGGTCGACTCCCAACCCGATACCTGTCAACGTGTCTATTTCGCCAACCACACCAGCCACCTCGACGTCGTCCTCGTCTGGTCCGCCCTCCCCACCGAAGTCCGCCGACTCACCCGACCGATCGCCGCCAAAGATTACTGGGACCGAGGCTTTGTCCGTCGCCATCTGCACAAAGTCTTCAACGCCATGCTCATCGACCGCAAGCAAATCAAAGTCCACCAAAGCCCCATCGACCTCATGCTCCGAGAAATCGGCGACACCCACTCACTCATCCTCTTCCCCGAAGGCGGACGCAATGCCAGCGAAGGCATCGGCCCATTCAAAAGCGGACTCTACTACCTCAGCAAAAAACGCCCCGAGCTAGAACTCATCCCCGTCCACATCAACAACATGAACCGCATTTTGCCACGAGGCGAGTTCCTACCCGTCCCGCTACTCTCCTCCCTCACCTTCGGACCACCCATCTGGCTCGAAGCGGGCGAACCCAAAACCGAATTCCTCGCACGCGCTCGCCAAGCGGTCGTCAGCCTCAAGGATCGCTAACATGCTATTGAACAAGCTCATCCTAGCCGCCGACGTTTCCCTCTTGCCCAGCCCCCTCTTGCCCGACCCCCTCTTACCAACCAACGTCACCGAAGCCGAGCTGACCACCTTGGCCAAAGACTGGGCACTCCTCGGCACGGTACTCGTGCTGCTAATTATCGCCACGCTCGTCGGTCGTTGGCTCAAAAACCAAACCTCGCTCGGACTCGACGAGCGCACCGTCACTTCCTTCAACAGCCGCGTTCAATCCTGGTGGTTCTTCAGCATCGTACTCGGCTTCGCCTTCTTCCTACCCAAGCTGACCGTCCTCCTCTTCGGCGTCCTCTCTTTTTGGGCGCTGCGCGAGTTTATCACGCTCACCCCCACCAGCACCGGCGACCACCGCGCGCTCTTCTGGGTCTTTTTTCTCTTTACCCCAATGCAATTCGTCCTCGTCGCCTTCAACTTCTACGCCTTTTACAGCATCCTCATCCCTGTCTACGCCTTCCTCTTCATCGCCGCCCGCGTCGCCATCTCCGGAGATTTCCAACACTTTTTAGAACGCGTCGCAAAAATCCAGTTCGGACTACTCATCTGCGTCTACTGCCTCAGCTTCGCCCCCGCGCTGCTCTACCTTCCCTGCAAACATGGCGAAGGCGACTACGCCAACGCCCGCCTCCTCTTCTTCTTCGTCACGATCGTCCTCGTCTCCGAACTCCTCCAGTTCCTCTGCAACCGACTCTTCGGCAAGCACCTCATCGCCGAACCGATCGACTCCACTCGCACCTGGGAAGGCCTCCTCGCCGGCGCATTTGCCACCGCCGTCGTCGGCCTCTCGCTCTACTGGGCAACGCCCTTCCCCCATTGGTGGCAAGCCGGGGCCATGTCGCTCACCATCGCCGTCATGGCCTCCGCCGGAGCACTCACCATGGCCGCCATCAAACGCGACCGAGGACTCGTCACTTCCGGCACACTCATCGAAGGCCACGGCGGAGTCCTCAACCGCATCGACGCCCTCTGCTTCGCCGCCCCCATCTTCTACCACGTCACCAACTACTTTTTCGGCTCGGCGGGAATGTAAAAAGCTCCTCCCTCTGAAGCAAGTTGAATAAAAATGCCTCACGCAGAGGCAGCAGAGTTTTTTATTTCCTCCTCTGTGTCTCTGCGCCTCTGCGTGAGGCTTTTCTTCTTCCCCGCCTGCAGTCGCAAACCCACCAACGCAAACCCATCAACGCAAAGAAGCCGGCGATTGCTCGCCGGCTTCTAGGTGTCATTCTCGATAAGTGAAACGCTCGATAAGGTTAGAGACCCTGCGTTCCAACCCCTACTAAGCAGGGGTAACATTCTCAGCGCGTGGACCCTTCGGACCCTGACCCTCGGTGTAAGTCACTCGCTGTCCTTCGCGAAGTTCGTCATAACGAACCCCTTCTACGTTGGACGAGTGAAAAAACATGTCTTGATTGGTTCCCGTGTCGATGAAACCAAAACCTTTGTCCGTGAGTCGCTTGATTGTACCTTCAGCCATTGAATCGCATCCCATAAAAAAAGAGTCACAAGCAGGGTTGCCTGAAACGAACGTGCTCAGACGACTCGCCCCACCGTGCGGCTAATTGTATCCGATTTGCTATCAACAGCAATCTCGAACTTGATAATCAATCAATTTTTGCAAAAAACGCTACAAAAACGCCTCTTTTGCACCAACTCAAAACAAGACCGGCTTGCCCAGCTTACGACGCACCGGCACAAACTGCCCCGCGTGCATCATCCCATGCGTCCCCATCAACATAAACAGATGCCCCACCGTCGGGCAAAAGCTCGCAAAATCTTCGGGAGCAGGCTTATCCAAATCAGCGTCCGATATCTTGCCCAACGCCGCCAACGTCGAAGCACGCACCTTTTCAAAAAGGTCCAAATACTCCTGCTTCGAGCAGAATTTCGAGGCGTCATCCTCCCCCGCATGGTCTTTGTCATGCTGCTCCACAAACCCTTCAGGCAGCGCCGCAGCCGACCCAGGCGCAACCATCTCCAACAGATGGCACTCCGAAGCAATCAGATGTCCCAACTGCCAAGCCAAAGGGTTACACCCCTCACCCGGACGCTCCATCAACTCCGCGTCCGTCAGATCAGCAAAATAACCATTCAACACCATCGAACTCGTAGCAAACGCAGCACCAAGTGCCTCTTGCGTATTCATAACCTTCTCTCCAAAAAAATAGGTCGAAAAACCCAACCACCCGCAAGATACCCCACCCCACCCCCCAAAACAATGCGCTACAAAGCCATAAAAAACTCAAGAATCAACTCCACAAAGCCCCCGGCCAAAAAAACAACTCGCATCCCCCATCAAAATAAAACACAATCATTCCGCACAAACAAAAAAGCCTCACGCAGAGGCGCAGAGATCACAGAGTTTTTATGATTTTTCCTCTGCGTCTCCGCGCCTCTGCGTGAGGCTTTTCACAAACCAACGTAACAAAAGTCACCCCCAGCGCGGAATCTTCTCGACTTTTGCAGGAGCCACGTTGCAACGCAACGCAAGGAGCAGCATAAAAGGACTCCCTTAAGAACAAAACTCCCCGACTTTCGCACCCAATCCTGGGGCCCCCCAGCAATCAGCGACAAAAGTCCAACCAAAAAACACGTTTTCATGCAGCCACACGCAAAATCACCCACAACTTTCGTACTAAAAACCTAACGGAAAAGCCCCATTTTCAGGCTGAAGTTGTTCTCCAGGCGGGTGAAGAACTACACTAGGCGGCAGGCTTTCCCCTAGGGATCGCCCGGCTCAGGCTGATTTTAGCGGTTATGCTGCGTGAGTAACCTCAGGTGACATAACAAGATGGGCCGAATTTTCCTTGAACCGTGGAGCGAGGCTCTTAGAATAGTAGTGTAGGAGCTTCGCTTCTCTAACGGCCAGTCTGCTGGCACCGGAGAGCGAATCGTGCGTCGATTTTTTGAGAAGCGTGTTTTTTGGATGGCGGTGGCAGTCGTTGCCGTAGTGATTGGGTTGGCTGGCGAGCGCATCGACGTCGCGCCGGTTCAGGCTCAAGTGATGACGACCGGGATCGGCACCCCTGGGCTGATTGCTCACTTTGTCGATGCCAAGGACCGCGTGATTTTGATTGATCCAATTCAACGAAGAATGGCCGTCTATCAGATCGAAGGAGAGAACGGCGCGATTCAACTCCAGAGTGTGCGAAACTTAGGTGCGGATTTACAAGTTCAAGAATTTAACAGTGGCGATCCTTCGCCAATTGACATGCAAAAACTACTCGACCGGAATCAGTAGTTTCACGTAGCCAAAGATGTTTGCGGACCTGAACGGAGGCCCACGCCGCAAACCCCACTGAGCCAGCATGGCTTGGGAACGGAAGAGATTGCGATGGAACAAAAGTTCGTCAGCTTTGAAGAGGTGATCGAAAAACTGGGGCTCACGTCCGAGCGTCTCCATGCGTTGCGCGAGAGCGGCCAGTTACGTGCCTATCGCGATGGCAAGAGCTGGAAATTCCGTGGCGACGAAATCGCCGCCATGGTCACCGACGGTTTGCCCGAGCCTCCGCCACCAAGCGATATCGGTTTGGTCGACCCAGCCGATCTTGTCGAAGCCGCCCCCATTGATGCCCCTATTGATATCGATGAGGACGATCTCGAGCTGTCGCTCGCCGACGACGATTTGGAGTCGAAGAAGGTCGATTCCGAGTTGGAGCTAGACGATACCGACGCCGTGTCGCAAGGCAGCGAGCTTGATCTGGCCAGCCTCGAAGACACCGTCACGACCGGTGCGAGCGATATTGATCTTGATCTGGAACTGCCAGAACCAGGCCCCTCCGATTCCATTTTGCTCAGCGAAGAAACCCTAGGAGAATCGGTCAGCGGCTCGCCCAGCACGATCATCGGCAAAGACAAGCTAGGCTCCGCCGACGACGACCTCGAGCTGGCCTTGGACGACGACGTGACCATCGACGGTAGCGACGTCAAGTTGGCACCCTCCGCCGGAGCCTCAGACGTATTATCCTCGGGCATTCAAGGCTCGGGCGTACTCGACGATTTAACTGCCGAGCCTGGCGGCACCAGCGCGTTCAAAGACCTGGAAGAAATCGACCTTTCGGCCGAGTCGAGCCGAATCTTGACTCCCGAAGATGTTGCCGAAGCCAAGGCCAGAAAAGAAAAACCGGCAGAAAAAACGGCAGAGAAGCCGAGCAGCGATTTGGCACTCGACGACGACCTTCAGCTCAGCGACGACGGCAGCGACCCCGGTTCGACCGACGTGCCAATCCTAGAAGTCGACGACGGATCGGGGTCTTCTATCGGCTTAGCAACCGGCGATTCCGATTTGATCCTCGCCGACGCCGGAGGCAGCGACTTAACGCTCGACAGTGGCGACAGCGGGATCAATCTCATCTCGCCTGCCGATAGCGGCTTGGCGCTCGACGATATCCCGCTCGAGATGGGCGGCTCCGCCATTCTCAGCTCGTTGTCGATCCAGGGTTCTGACCCAGAAATCTCGCTGATCCCCAGCGATCCTGCTCCAGCGAGCGACTCGATGGCCGAGCTGCAAACCGACGACGATTTTCAGCTTACTCCGCTCAGCGAAACTGCCGATCCCGAGGGCGACAGCAGCTCGCAAGTCATTGCGCTCGACGCAGATATCGAAGATTTCAGCGACGGCGCGGCCGTCCTCGACGAAGACGACTTTGCCGAAGATGACGCCGGGGTCATCCTCTCCGAAGATTTTGCCGAGGCTCCGGCCGGCGAACTCAGCATGGGCTACGCCCCCGTCGCCGCCGCCGCCGCAGAAGCACCCTACTCGATGCTGAATGTCATCGGCCTGGGTAGCTCAGCCCTCCTGCTGGTCGTGGCCGGCATGATGATGCTCGACATGATGCGAAACATCTGGAGCTGGGACGAAACCTACAGCCTCAACAGCTCGCTCATCGAAGCCATCCTCGGGTTGTTCTAAGAATTTCAGATTGCATAACCGACGGGAATCCGTCAGGCTGGACGGTTTAGGCCCTTCCCCTCCGTCACAGCCGGTTATTATGCAGTCCTACCTAAAACGAGTGCTTCACGCCACGTTGCCCGTCGCCGCCCTGTTGTTCGCCGCCCTGTTATTCACCGGTTGTCAGCCAGCCGAGCAAATCGAGACCTACACGATCGAGCGAACTGCTCCGCCAAAACCTCCCTTGGATACGGCGGCATACGCCAAGCAACTCGACCATATCCTGGTGGCAATCTTGCCCCAAGAGAAAAAGGCTTGGTTCTTCAAGCTCGTCGGTAAGGCCCCGGCGATCGAGCGTCAGCAACAAGCTTTTCGTGACTTTATCGCAACCGTCAACCTGGCCGACGCTTCGACAGACACACCGACTTGGGACGTCCCCGAGGGCTGGCAAGAAAAAGAGGCTTCGAAGATGCGCGCCGCAACG
The DNA here is from genome assembly GCA_965224625.1 of Bythopirellula sp. Lineage (GTDB taxonomy): Bacteria > Planctomycetota > Planctomycetia > Pirellulales > Lacipirellulaceae > Bythopirellula. The sequence continues at coordinate 1,262,453 of CBDCZS010000001.1, read as the reverse complement.
CTGGTCCTCCCCGACGAGGACGGCGAACTCGAATTGGCCGTTTCGTCGCTGCCGTTGTCGGTCGATTGGGAGGAGTTTTTGGTTCCCAACGTCAACCGCTGGCTGCGGCAACTCCAGCGAGATCCTTTGCCAAAAGCAACGGTTTTGAAACTCGCCAAGCAACTGGCAACGAAGAATGGCGAGGCCACGCTTTTTGAATTGTCGGGCAGAATGGCCCAGCAGCCGGGCACCAATCCCCATGCCGGCCTGGGCATCCCCGCGCCGCCAGCTAGGCCGTCTGCCCCAGCGCCGTCCGCCCCGGCCAAACAACCAACGCCACCACCAGCAGCGAATCCGCCCAAAAAACAGACGTTGGCCTATGACACCCCCGAGGGGTGGCTGCCCGGTAAAATGTCGATGATGCGCAAGGCGGCGTTCTTGCTCCCTGGCGGGGGGCCGTCCGACGAAGTCACGGTGATGAGCTTTCCTGCTATTCCGGGCGGACAAATGTCCGATGTCAACGCAAACGTCCGGCGTTGGGCGGGGCAAGTTGGCCTGACCAAGCTGACCGACGACGAGTTAGAAAAACTCACAGAAAAAATGACGATCTCGGGCATCGAGGGCACCTACGTCCAGCTCGAAAGCCCTGAAGCAGCCAGTTCGGTCGCGATCTTTGCGGCGATGGCTCAAAAGGGAGAGCAGGTCTGGTTTTTCAAAATGGTGGGCAAGCGCGACCTCGTCACCAGCCAACGCGACGCATTCCGAAAATTCCTAGCCTCCGTCCGTTTTGAATAGCGCCCCCTTCGCCGTTACTCTTTAGCCGGTTTGGCGGTATGATGGGATGAATCTCCCCTCCCACACTACCACTAAGCCCGCCCTATATAAAAAGATGCCTACCACCGATCTCGGTCGTTTTTCTGACGCCAACCCTGTTGATCCCGCGCAAAAAGTTTCGGGCAAGGGCCGTGCGTCCGCGCTCCGTAGGCTCTTGATGCCGCTAGCCTCGCTGCGCCTGACGGTCGTTCTGTTTGCACTGTCACTTGTTTTGGTGCTGGCGGGCACGCTCGCGCAGATTGACCACGACATCTGGTACGTCGTCAAAAATTACTTCCGAACCTACGTCGCCTGGATCGATTTCCAGGTCTTTTTGCCGCGTGCATTGGACGTCCCCGGCGGTTTTTATTTTCCCGGCGGTTGGTTGCTGGGTGGAGCGATGGGGGCGAACCTGCTGGCGGCGCACGGCTTACGATTCAAAGTAACGGCCCAAGGAAAAACGCTCGGCGTTGGCCTGGGACTACTAGCCGCAGGAATCGCCTTCACCTGGATGGCCGTGCAGAGCGGCCTCGACGAGACGGTCGAAAGCGAGCTGACGCCCGAGTTTTGCAACGGCCTCTGGCACGCACTCCGGTTTGCACTCGGTGCCGGGTCGCTCGGCTTGGGCTATGCCTTGGCGCTAAACTATCGCCGGTCGACGCAATCTTCGGCTTGGCTTTGGTGGCTGGGAGCAGCCGCTTGCACGTTGTTGCTCGGTTTAGCAGGGTGGTTATTTACGCATCCCGAGGCGCAGCTCAACGCATCGGGGCTGCGAATTTTGTGGCAGTTGATCAAAGCGGGCGGGGCCGGATTGGTGCTCTTAGCCGGCTGCTACTGGACGTTTGGCCGACGGGCGGGCATCGTGCTGCTGCATGGCGGCATTGCGTTGTTGATGTTCAGCGAATTGTGGACCGGCCTCCAGGCGCAAGAGTCGCAAATGCGAATCACCGAAGGTCAGACGGTCACCTACGCCGAAGACCATCGCTCCGTCGAGCTGGCGATCGTCGATAAATCAGACCCCAACCAAGACCGCATAACCGTCGTCCCACAAGGAATGCTTTTTCAAGCCCACCAAGCCGACAACCTACTCGCCGACCCCGCTCTACCTTTTTCACTACGCATAAAAAAGCATCTGCCGAACGCGACGACTCGATTTCTCCAGCCGGGCGAAACGTCGCTCGCCAGCCGTGGCCTGGGCCTGCTCAAAGTTGCCGAAGCCATCCCCATCAACACAGGCGTCGGCCAACAGCAGGGCGTCGACATCCCGGCGGTCTACGCCGAGTTAATCTCCAAAGCCGAATTGATTTCCAAAAAAAATAAAAAATCGTTGGGCACGTATCTCCTCTCGCCCTTCTTGCTGAACGAATCTTTTGAGCTACAGGGCAAGACCTATGAACTTTCGTTGCAATTCAAAAGGCTCCACAAGCCCTACGCGGTAAAACTGCTCGACTTCCGTCACGACCTTTATTTGGGCACCGGCAAGGCCAAGAATTTTTCCTCCGAAGTTCAACTGATCGATCCCAAGCAAAACGTCGATCGTACATTCAAAATCTGGATGAACAATCCGCTGCGCTACGGGGGAGACACGCTCTACCAAGCCAGTTTCGACCCCGACAATCCGCGTGCGACCACCCTCCAAGTGATGACCAATTCGGGCTGGATGATTCCGTATGTCTCTTGCATGTTGGTGGCGATAGGCATGTTGGCCCAATTTGGTAACACCTTTTTGCGTTTTGCAAGGCGGGAAGTTGCCCCTACGGGCACGAATGCGACAAGCTCTCTCCGAGACTTGTTCGCCAACTGGAAGTCCCCCGCCGTTTGGATTCCCTCGCTAATTTTGTTGACCTTCATGGGCTACGTCTCCGGCGGCGCACGCGTTCCAAAACTCGCTGCAACCGAAATGCAGATCCACGCATTCGGCCAATTGCCGGTCGCCTACAACGGCCGCGTCCAGCCCTTCGACACCCTGGCACGCAACGCCCTCACGGTGCTGTCGGGCAAAGGAAGCTTAAAAGCGGAAGAAAAAAACACCCGGCCAGCCGTTTTTTGGCTTCTCGAGTTCCTGACAGACCCAAAGAAGTCGCACGAACGGCACGTCTTACGGATCGAGAACCTCGATGTCTTGCAGACGCTGAATTTGAAGCCGCGCGACGGCTTTCGCTATAGCCTCAACGAACTCAAAGCGAGCGGCGACGAGTACATGAAGCAGTGGCGATTGGCCAACGAAGTTCCCGAATCGCAACGTACCTTAGCACAGAAAAAGTTTTTTGAATTGGCTCGCAAAGTCGTACTCATCAACACCCTGCAAGAATCGTTCTCCTCGCCCGCGATACGCACCGACTCGTTCGAGAAAATGAAAATCGATTTCCAACAAGTCGAGCAGCAAATCGCACGCCTCAACACCGGCGCACCTCGCCCCGTCCCCCCGGCAAAAGCGGGCGAAGCGTGGCAAACCCTGCTCGAAGCCGAACGCGACGCCCTGTTTCAACGGGTCCAAAAGAAGGAAATCAACACAGCGACGCTCGCCCTGCGAACGATCCTCGATGCCTACGCGGCTGACGACGTACAGAAATTCAACGAAGAGATTGCCGCCTACGAAAAAATTGTCGAAGATCGGGCAGCCGCCGATGCGGAGTATGAGCGGACGACGGTCAACGAGACGGGCGGCCGAAAAACGGCTGAGAAATTGCAGACCAAGCGAATCGCGTTCGAGGCGTTTTTCAATCATTTCAATCCCTTTACCAAGGCGATGGCCCTCTATCTCGTTGCGTTTGTCTTGGCCGCTTGCTCCTGGTTAGTGTGGAATACGACGCTCAATCGCTCGGCCAACTGGCTGCTCTGGTTCACGTTTCTGCTGCATACCTACGCACTGGTTTGCCGGATCTACATTTCGGGTCGCCCGCCGGTGACCAATCTCTATTCGTCGGCGGTGTTTATCGGCTGGGCTGCGGTGCTGTTTGCCTTAGTCTTTGAAAAGATTTATCGTTTTGGCATCGGCAATCTGTTGGCCGCGCTAATCGGCTTCCCAACATTGTTCATCGCTTACAACTTGGCCGGCGATGGCGACACTTTTGAAGTTTTACAGGCGGTGCTCGATACGCAGTTTTGGTTGGCGACGCATGTCGTTTGCATTACGCTCGGCTATTCCACGACGCTGCTAGCCGGCGTTCTAGGCTTGGTCTACGTGCTGATGGCTCGCGTCGGCAACCAGCTCGACGATCAACAACGCCAGCATCTCACCCGCATGACCTACGGCACTCTCTGCTTCGCCACGTTTTTTAGCTTCGTCGGCACCGTACTAGGCGGCCTCTGGGCCGATGACTCGTGGGGCCGATTTTGGGGGTGGGATCCCAAAGAAAACGGAGCGCTGATGATCGTTATCTGGAACGCCCTGGTCCTCCATGCCCGTTGGGGGGCGATGGTTCGGGGACGCGGCCTAGCCGTTCTAGCCATTTTTGGAAACGTCATCACCGCCTGGTCCTGGTTCGGTGTGAACCAAATGGGCGAAGGTCTGCACGCCTATGGCTTCCGCAAAGGCATGACCTTTTGGCTCTGTCTGTTTGTTGCCAGCCAACTGCTCGTCATGGCCTTGGGATGCCTCCCAACGCGGCATCGCAAAGACGAACCGACATCGCAAAACACTTAAAAGAATCGCGTCGATAAGTAAAAGTAGCCGGCGAGCTACGTCTCGCCGAAGCGATTAAAAAAGCCGCTCTTTTAAGTCCAGAAGCCGATCTTCTTCGCCCCGTAGCTGCTGGGGCAATTGGCTCGACTCGAACAGTGCAGGCTGTAAAAACAATTCAGCAGGCTGCGAAAGCTGAGCGGCATCGGCCAATCGCTGCAAGACTCTTTGACTAGCGCGATCCAGGTTGTGCGCCTTGCTTAGCTCGCGAAACAATCGTTGAGGGTCGTCGCAATGTTGGCTAAAGTCGTTCCGTTTTTTGACGTAAACCACGGCGGCAATGGCTGCTGCAACCAAAACCAACACGAGGGCAACCGGCAGCAACTCGGTCAAGTCCATCCGCCCCCGTCCCCGGTGAATGCCATCCCCTAGCCGTTGCCAGCGAGAGATTTGCGAAAAAAGCATGTAGGCAACTAGTGAGCCGTTCATTAGATGTTCCCCCCTAGGGTTGTTGGCTCGGCTAAGATAGCCAAACTGCCTTTTGCCGCGTTCTGTACGGCCCCGCTCGGATCGCTTGTCGCATGGAGCAGTGCTTCGCGGACTTCGTCGGTGGGGCAAAATTGTAGTGCGTCGGCTGCCGAGGCGCGGACCAAGTGGTCCTTGTCTTCTAGCAGTAAAGTTATCGGTTCCGCCAATTGAGGAACAAGCCCCATGAGGTCCGTCATTTCGATACCACGCATCCGACGCGTGCGTGCCGGGGATTCCATTTCCTTGGTCAGGCCGGGCACGGTTTCGGGGTCGACTTTTTGTACCAAGGCACCGGTGCTCTGACGGGCACCGTCCTGCAAGGCATCATACCCCGCCAGGAAATTGGCGAATGAAAACTCGGAGAGCGACTCACGCGTCGCTTGGCGAACGACCTCATGATCGCTGTCAATTTGTTTAAGCAGGATGGCCATGGCCCCAGGGACATGGCGATCGCGTAGTTGTCCGGTGGCAAGGGCTTGTACCTGGGGGTCGGTGTCGCTGATGGCGTCGAGCACCAAATGATTTCCACGGTCGCCAGGGAGCGTCGCCAACGCATCGCAAGCAGCCATACGCCCAGCCACGGAGCCACGTTTAAGAATGTCTTCGAGTAAGTCCATAAACTCGTCGGGCTTTACTCCCGAGATACTTACAAGCTGGATGCAGCGTGCCTGATCTTGCTCGTCGAAGCTGGTGTACCCCTCGTTGCCTTGTTTCAGCCAGTTGAAGGAATGAATCCTACCAAGGTTCTTTGCCGTTTTTGCCGAAATTTCTTGGCTTACGAAATCGAAAAGCAGCGACACAAATTTGGGATCGGACCGCTTGCTGATGACATTCAAAATGTTGAGCGAGGCAAATTCGCATTGGAGCGATTGAAGCAAAAACTGGATCACTCCAAGACTCGTACTGTGGGTCAGCGCGTCGATGACCGTCAGATAGCAGACATGGCGCGGATCCTCGAGAATCTCACGCAAGGCTCCGCACGAGGGTCCGCCAAGAACAACAAACGCTTCGATCAGCTCAGGACGCTTATGGGTCCGAAAGCGTTCGACGCTACGTTCCAGGCTTTCGAGCACAAAACGACGAAGCGATTCAGGGTCTCGGCGGTCATTATAATCGCGCGGTCCGTGGACCATTTCACTAAGCCTATCCACGAGCCGCAACACGAGTTCGGTAGCAATCTGAGCATGTTTACTTTTTTGGTTTTCAGCCAAGGTGACCAGCGTGGGGACGAGGTCGAATTCGCTAAATTGCTCGACCAACTCGCAAGCATTGGCAAACAACTGCGGGTCGTCGGTCAGCACCGCGTCACGCATCGCGCCCGACATGCGGCCACGGCCTTCTTGAAGGAATTCGCGTTGCAAAGCGGTCAACTGATGCCAACGCTGCAAGACGGCCAAGTGGCCCGCTTTGCTGCGACGCGCGATAAGCGATTTGAGTACGCCATCGTAAGCCATTGCATCGGCGCTCTCCAACGCCGCCAACAACGTGTGAGTCGCGGCGTCGTTTCGGCTCGCAGTGAGCGTTTCAAAAGTGGTGGCCAGTCCGGTCGTCAACGGTCGATTATCCAATGCGAGTAAGGCAAAGAAACAAGGGTTCCTATTAAAACTTAGGTTGCAGAACTGGGGAGTGAGCGATTTTGGTGGTTAAACACACAGCCGATTTTGCCTTCCGGACCCTTGAGACGCTTGCTTTGCACGTCGAAGTGCGTGAAACTGGTAGGATCGCTATAATCTCACCCCTCGGATAGCTCACCACCCAGAGAGAGAAGGACCATATGCCGCAGCCAGCCACGCAGCCCGAGCATCTCGAGCGAGAGTTTTTGCCAGTTCGTGCCAAAATCCTCGAAATCGCAGCCGCCCTAGACCGTATTCAACGGGCGGACCAAGAGCAACACTCCGACTCCCGTTGGGCACAGCTACAGGCAGGCATCAAAGTATTGCTAGAGGAAGAGGCCGAGCGAGCAGAACAAGTCCAGCTCCTGTTCAGCCAAGATTACGATGAGCACTGGCGCGAGACGTTAAGCCTCTCTGAAGGATAGCGCCCCTCTTCACTTCTTCCTTGGACATTCCTTGTTCGATATTCATCATTCCTTTTGATCTACCCTTTTGATTCACTGCACCGATGTACTACCTCGACCCACACATCCACATGGTCTCGCGCACGACCGACGACTACGAGACCCTCGCCAAGATGGGCTGCGTCGCGCTCAGCGAACCCGCCTTTTGGGCCGGCTACGATCGCGGCAGCGTCGACGGGTTTCGCGACTATTTCGAGCAGCTAACAAGCTTCGAGTCGCAACGGGCGGCCAACTACGGCATCCAACATTTCACCTGGCTTTGCATCAATGCCAAAGAAGCCGAGAACGTTTCGCTCTCGCGCGAAGTGATTGCCATGATCCCCGAGTTCCTCGATCGCCCCGGCGTGTTGGGGATCGGCGAAATTGGCCTCAATAAAAACACTCGCAACGAAGCAATCGTATTTCAAGAACATCTCGACTTGGCGATGCGCACCGACGAGCAGATCCTCATCCACACCCCACACCTCGAAGACAAGTTTCAGGGCACGCGGATGATTCTCGACATGCTGACCGACGATAGCCGCATCGATCGCACACGGGTACTCGTCGACCATGTCGAAGAACACACGGTCCGCCACGTACTAGAAGCCGGTTTTTGGGCCGGAATGACGCTCTACCCAGTAAGCAAATGCACGCCTGCCCGTGCCGTAGATATGATCGAAATGTACGGACCCGAGCGGCTGCTGGTCAATTCTGCCGGCGACTGGGGCCCCTCAAAACCAACCGCAGTCCCCGATTTCATCCTAGAAATGCGCCGCCGAGGACACTCGGAGTCGAGCATCCGCCGCGTCGTCTACGAAAACCCCGTCGAGTTTTTCAGCCAAAGCCGAGGTTTTGTCTTCCACCCACCCGAAGCTCAAGAACTCGCCACGATGAGCTAACTAACCTTTGGTCTGAGATCGAACGTCCGAATTCGCCTTGTCCGAAACTTCGACGATCGAGCGATCGGTGGCGACCGCCGTGCTCGCCGACTTCTTGGCCTGGCGCTTCGTCTTTGGTTTTCGAGTCGTCTTGAGTGTTTGCTTCTTTTGCTGGGCCTCTCTACGAGCTTGACGCTGCGTCTCTCGCTTCGCTTGTTGGGCCTTTTTTCGTTCTTGCTGGGCTTCTTTTTGTGCCACGCGCTGAGCTTCTCGCTTTATCTTACGCTGGACGCTTGCGGTAACACGCGATGCGTTCACCACAAAAAGCTGCGGATCGTCGATGACAAACGGCGTCGACCAAGTTTTGCCATCGTCGCGGTTGCAAGCGTCAAAGAAAAACGTGCGGAAGCTCCGAGCGCTGTAGCTGTACGGGAATTGCGAGGAGATATGGTCGGCTGCCGTCAGGTCGCCAACGCCCTGCTTGGCGTAGTAATGAATCTGCCCGTCGCCGGTGACTGACATTCCCAGCGTCCACCAGCCAAACTGATCGACGGGAATCTGCTTCATCGTAATATCGCGGCCACGACGATCGCCTCGGATCGCCAAGAACGCCGAATCTTCTTTCGCACCACGGCTCCCTTTGCTCTTGAAATGAACCCAAATGCCAGGCCAGTACGGCTCGACCTTTGTTTCGCTACGCGAGCCGAAAAAGCCATTCGAGACACGCTCGGTGGCGACGGTCGACGCACTAATGCGAAATCCAAAATGCGGTCCAGTCCGATTTTCCCACTCGTCGGCAGGCGGCAGATAGACGCGTGTCACGACGTTTGGCATGTCGCTCACGGGGATGCTCATGCCGAGCCGAGAAAGACAGTTGGCAATAAGATCGTCTTGCTGAACCGTACGCGATTTGTAGCCCGGGATGCCCGAGTTGAGCGTACGCATCATCAGTCCATAGTTGCTACCGGGTAAGGCACCTGCCGGATTCGGAACGACTTTCATGTAGTCAGGCTGGCCACGTTCGGGGCCTTCCATCCAACGCCCATTCGTCGATTTCCCGGTCGGCGATCGCAGACGTTCGTCTTGCTCGCGCGAACTCTTTGGAAAGTTGTTGATGAACGACCAGCTCGTATCTTCAAAGTCGTCGCCCACATAGTCAATCAGCGTGCCCGTGCCGGGAACGACCGGACGCGCGGCCTTGGCCGAGGGGAGAGCAAACAAAAGAAAGAGTGCTAGCGAATAACCGGTGAAGCGGCAAAACGAAATAGGCATGGGTCGTGATCTCGGCGAAGACAGATTGCGGGATTGCCTCGACACAGCAAAACAATGGCTGTAGGCACTAGAGGAAATATCGGTACGCAACGAGAACGTATCTTGTGAGAAGAGACCGACTAGGCGCAGTTTACCTAGTTCACTTGGCTTTTGATTGCTAGCGTGTAACGCAAAGTGCCTAAATCCCAAACTGCCGCAGCACAATATCCGCGACGTCGGTGTCCGCTAGCGGTCGTTCAACAAAAACACCGCGCTCCGAAGCTAGCAACACACCACGCTGCGCAGTAGTCCGTGCCGGCACGCCGTGCGAACCCTTTACAAGTGTTGCATCAAGAGGAATCCCTTTAGCCACCGGATCCCAATACATCTCGACCGGATCGTAACCCGGTTTCTGGTGGATATCGACAGTCCGTGCAAATGCCGGCGCAAGGGCATCGTCGAGCCACCAGTAGTAGGCTTGCCAGCTATTCGGCTCAGAAATCAAAACGACATCGCCGCTGTTGGCGTGCAACAGATCGTAACGATCGAAATCAGCACGGGCAAGCACTTTTGCAATCCCAGGCTGTTGGGTAAAAAGTTCTGCCACTTTGCCGATCGCCGTCGCGTCGCTGTCGCGCACAAAGACATGCGAAAATTGATGATCTACCAAGGCCCAAGCTTGGCTCGCCGCAACATCGAGGTGCTCGCCATCCAATTTTTCTTTGATCCGTAGTAGCCCTGCTTCTCGCAAGACGCGGTTAGGATAGCTGACGTGATCGACCGGCGCGATGACATATTCGCTCGCAACCAGCCAAAGCGGATGAACGTCGGCATACGCAGTCGCAAAACCAGCGGTGAGCTTGCCGATCTGTGCGTCCAGATCGAGTAGCGCTTGCCGAGCAGCGTCGCTATCCGGTCCAAACTTCTGCCCGGCGTAGTCGAGATGCGGCAGGTAAACGTAAAACAAGTTGGGGCGAAATTGCTGGGCGGCGACAATCGCCGAGTCGACAATCCACGCCGTCGACTTGATGTTTGCCGCCGGCCCCCAAAAATGTTGCAGCGGAAAATGCCCCAGGTCGTCCTGCAATTCGCCGTAAAGCGATTCGGGACGCGTGTAGCACCAGAGCGACTCGCTGCCATCGGGGTTATGAATCGGCGCAGGCGTACAAACATAGTCGGCCCCACACTCTTTGCTATGCAACGGAAACCAAACCGCAGAAGTCAGCGAACGGTTATGCCGATGCATAATATCCCAAAGCTGCGGACGCCCAACACAAGCGTTCGTCGACGTCCACATTTCAATTTGCTGCTGCTCGCGCCAATAAAACCCGTTCGCAACCACACCATGCTCGCTAGGCGGCGCGCCGGTCGTCATGTTGGCCTGCACCGGACAAGTCACCGCAGGAAAGCTCGGCACCAGCTCCCCACAATCGCCGTCACCAACCAGCGCACGAAGCTCCGGCATATGGGCAAGGTCTTGCCGCCGAAGCCCCGGAACAGAAAGTAAAATGACGTATTCAGGCATGTTGAGATGAAGTAATGAGCGACGGTTAGCAGGTGCAGAGAAGGGAACCACGAAAAAAACGAAAGACACGAAAGGAATGTGCGAAAAAACACTCAGTACACGATGCGTTCCCACTCTAACTTAGGGAAGTGCCCAAAATTAACCAGTATACCGAGCTTATGTCCCGTGACTTTCAAGTAATTGTGAAGTTGCGCCCGATGGACATCGTTTAATTCTGCAACAGCTTTGATTTCTACAATGATTTTCTCAAAACAAATAAAATCTGGCAGGTAACGCTGTTCGAGGGTACTCCCCTTGTATTTCAAAGACAAACTCACTTGTTCCTGGTACGGCAACTTTTGTAAATCAAACTCTAAAGCCAAGCATTCTTGATACACGGCTTCCAAAAATCCGCTTCCCATCCCCTTGTAGACTTCAAAGCAAGCCCCAGTAATCGCATAGCTTTCGTCTTTATAAACAAGCTCCATTTTTTGCTTTCGTGTCTTTCGTTTTTTTCGTGGTTCCTTTTATTTATTGCAACTTATTGCAGCGAACTCAAAAAAGCAAAAGCCTGCTGCGCGACCTGAGGCCCCGCATGGCTATGACGGCTCAGTTCGACATGCAAGCCGCCAGTGTAGCCGACTTTTTCAAACGCGGCGATCACCGGCGGGAAATCAATTTCCCCGTCGCCAAAATTCAAATGCTCGTGGACGCCGGCTCGCATATCTTCGATATGGACGTTCAGCAATCGGTTCGACCAGCGGTAAATCACCTCGTCGATCGGCAATTCGCCCAAGCAGTGCAGATGCCCAATGTCGAGCGTCAGGCCCAGCCGTGGCGAATCGACGGCCTCGACCAACTTCGCAAAACGGTCCATCGTATCAATGAGCATGTCCGGCTCAGGCTCAAACCCAATCAAAACGTTTTGACGGTCGGCATAGTCGAGCACAATTTGCAGACTGTCGGTTAAGCGGCGAAAGCCGACATCGTACGAATCGTTTTCGGCCAAGGCTCCCGACCAAAGCGAAACGCAATCGCTCCCCAAGGCGGCGGCGATGTCGATCGCATGACGCAGAAACTCGATGCGCATCGGACGACCGGCCGACTTGGCCGAGACCAACGTCGGCTGATGTTTGTGACGCGGATCGAGCAAATAACGGGCACCCGTCTCGACGACCGAACGCATATCGAGTTCCGTCAGCAACTCGCCAATCTCTTTTAATTGCGTTTCATAGTCGGGCGCATAAGGATTCAGCGCACAGTGATCAAGCGTTATCGCAACGCTCTTGTAGCCCAGCGAGGCCAGCAGACGAATGCCAGCCGGCAGACTGTGATGAGCTAAGCCGTTAGTGTTGTAACCGAGATGCATTGTTGAGTGGGCAGTAGGTGGTGGTTCGCAGGGGATTCCGCATTCAATTATTATGTCATGGGGGCGCGGCGCGTGGCAATGTAGGTTGGCACCAGGAGTCCGAGAACGACCAAACCGGCGGGCCAACCGGCGACTGCGGCGCAGGCAAGGGCGTCGAGCAAAATGAACATCACAATCAACCGCGAGACGTACTTTTGAACGTTTTGAGGCGTCGGTTGAGCGAGGACTCGAAAAAATGGCCACACGGCCAAGAGTCCACAGACCATCGCCGTCATGCTCCAGGCAAGCAAAGGGACAGCGAGCGACAGGCTCTCGGGCAGCGCCATGACCAGCGCGAGGCCAAGAAAAATCACCACCTCGGCAATCAGCAGATCCCGTTTTTGGCTTTGCCCCGATTCGTTACTGGCAAACCCCGATTCGTTACGGGCAAACATAGTGAGGCCAACCGTGTAGACGCCGATTGCTGATGCGTACAAATAGACCGCATTGCCCTCGGGTAAATGCGTAGCAGCACTCGCACCGAGCAAAACATTGAGCACGCGGCACATGCCCATCGAAAGGGGCCCGAACGGGGTGTTTTTTAGCCAGGCGTCATAGGCAACGATCGCAGCGGCAAGCGACACTGCTACGACGACTGGCAACCAGCTCTCAAGAAACCACCCGGCTATTCCCGCAAAAAAAAGCCCGTCGACCAAGAAACCCAACCCAACGATTTTGGCAAGTTGCGGATCGATACGTCCCGAGGGGAGCGGTCGTTCGGGACGGTGAATGCGGTCTTCTTCAAGATCAAAAACGTCGTTCAGCACCATCCCAGCAAGGTAGAGCATCGCCGACGAAAGGATCAAAAACAAAAGGGGCAGCACGGGCTGCCACTCGCCTCGGGCTAGCAGAAACCCAGCGAGAATGTTGGAGATCGCCGTAAAAACATTCCCCGCACGCAGCAGTTGCCACCAAGCAGAGCCGTCCCGTATATCGACGGAGCTACTCATGACGCGCTCGATTCAATGAGCCCCAGGTCGACTAGCATTTGCTGTAAGTAGACGCGTGCTTCGCGCGCCGCTTCGTCGGGGGTATCGATGTAGGGATAAAGCTCGACAGTCAGCCAACCCTGGTAGTCGGTCGCGGCAATTGCTTGCAGCGTCGCGGAAAAATCGATCGCGCCATGTCCGGGGATAAGATGGGCGTGCTTGCGCGTGTCGGCGATATCTTCAAGATGATAGTGGACCGTATGCTCGCTCATCTTCGCGACCCAATCTTGCGGGTCTTCATTCACGCAGTAGGCATGGCCAATATCAAAATTGAGACCGACCACCGACGCATCGATACGATCGACAAATTGCAGGTATTGATCAAAACGCTCGATCAACAGCTCTGGCTCGGGTTCGATCAACAGACCAACGCCCAACCGCTCGGCCATCTCGACGCAGGGCATGATTTCCTCATAAAAGATATCAGCCCCTTCATCCCAAGTTTGCTCGGGCGTAAGCAGTCCGCCCGGCTCGGTCGTAATATGCGGGGCACCCAGGTCCGCTGCAAGTTGCAACGAGCGCTTGGTATGTTCGCGGCGAATGGCCCGGTAATGCGGATCGGGGTCGGTCCAGCCGGGGTGCCAATAGGGCTGACGCGGATCGGCCACCGCGTTCATCATAAAAGCGTTGATGTTCGATATCGTCAGTCCATGCTCGTCGAGGCAGCGACGAATCGCTTCGCGCCGTTCAGGCAGCAAGCCAGCGGGCCAAGCGTGCGGCACATCGGCCAGCAATTCAATCCCCTGATAGCCAATGTCGGCAATACGACGAATGGTCTCTTCGATCGAGAACTGCAAATACGCATTGGAACTAAAAGCAAGTTTCACAGTTTTTTCATTCGGGGTAAGCGGGAGAGCGAAAACTTGTGTTATTAATGATTTTAGCCGTAGTCGACCCTTTGAGTTACCCCAGACATCGCAATAATATCAATAGCCGGCGAGCTACGCCTCGCCGATAATATTCCTTACAGGGCCCAAAACCCAAGCTAATTTTCCGTACAACGCCGCGCCAACAGAGCAATTTCACTCGCACCAAGGCGAGTCAGCAAAAGCGTCGCCGACGCGCTGCCTCGCAGCTTGAGCTGCCGCCGTAGCTTTTCAGGGTCGGTGTCGACGCCCCGTTTTTTGATTTCCAACTGGCCCAGGTCGAGGCTCTGCAAATGCTTGCTCAGCGTTTTGACGCGCAGCGGCAATTGGTCGACGACTTCAAAACGCGCGAGCAGCGGATGATCGACACGGCGGTCGCTAGTCAGATAGCCAGGCCCCTCGCCCAACGCAGCAAGGTCATGTTCTACGGCAATCGCGCCGGTGAGTCTTGCCGCTCGAATGGCAGGGTCGGTGTCATAAACATACTTGCCGACTTTTAATGTCTGGGGGGCCTTGGTCTCGGGCAAACCGACGAAAGAGACCGGCCTTGGTTGTTGGTCGGATGTGGGTAAAAGCGTCGTGGCGCGGCGATGCCCCTTTGCGGTTGCCAGCTCGCCGAACCAAACGACCAACTGCCGGCATTGCCGATCGCGCGAGATCCATTCCAGCTCGGCCTCGCGAGACCACGAATCAGGGAGAATGGCGGCCGGGGCCAATTTCAAAATCCCGTTGGGATGGGTAGACAGCCAACGCTCGACAAGCTCGGGCCCCGGCGAATGCCATTCGATCTGCGTCGACCGCCGGCCCCCAGCACGGCGGTCGGGGTCGAGGTGCCAGACGTCGTTCGGGGTTTGATCTTCGACTTGCCCGACACAGACCTCGCTCGTCCCTTCACTTCCAATCACTGCGAGATTCGCCCGTGCCAGTTCGGCCAGTTCAGACGCCCGGTCCCAGCCGATGGTCGGGCCGCGCTCGGCAAAGGCAAGCAGGTCGCCCCCAATGCCGCAGCAGTAGTCGTCGACCACTACCGAGCGAGCGACCCGCGACGCTTTGTAACGCGCCGTCCAAAGGTCGGTCGACTGCTGCAGCGCAACGTCACTAAAAAACATCTTTGCGGCCAGATCGCCAAATTTCGTGACAGCCCGTCGGCGAAAGTCGAGCTGGCTGACCACGAGCCGAGCACGCTCGGCGGAGAGCGTCTTGCGCAGACGGCTAATCTGACGATGCGCAGGCACCTCCGATTGCCCCAGCTCCTCGAGCCACTGGGCCGCTTCTGCGCCAGTCAACCACTTATAATCGGCAAGGTCAGCCAAGGCTGGGTGATCGTGTCGCCACGATCCCTCTCGTTAGGGGTCTGTTGTTTAGGTGGCACGGCTCGCATCGACTAAGCCATTTGCTCGGGAGATGCGGTCCGCAATCATCAAGCAAACTGCATCGTGGAAAAAAGCGAGCAGCAAGTGAACGGTCGTGGAGGGTCGATAAAAGGGGAAGGCTGCTAATGCGCTGCCTAGCCTTCCTCTCAGTTTATCGTTGAAGGCTCGCCTCCGCAGCCCTTGGTCCTATCGCCACGAGGATTGTCGCCATGTTTTCTCGTCTGCTAAGCATACCCCTCTTGCTAGGTGCTGCGGTGGGGGTTCCCTACGTTGCTACCAATGGCCCAAATATCGACGGCCTTTTTAGCGAATCCCAAGGCCCCTCGTCCGTTGGCAGCACCCCAACAGCTCTGCCAAGTCGCATGCCCGCGCGAAAGACCACTCCCCAAGGACCAGGCGCTACGCTTTATCCGACCGAAACGCCATTAGAAGGTTTTGCAGCCGTCTCGCTCGACGAAGTTTTTAATATGAACGTCTCCAAAGAGTGGGTCTATCAGCGTTGGGCACGCAAATCAACAGCCCTGTCCGAGCTAGGCCTTTTTGGCGTTCGTGTCCCTTTGGTGACGGGCACCCAGTTGCATGATCTGGCCGGTTCGCTGACCTACTTTTTCAGCAAGCAAGGCCGCGTCGACCGGATTTCATTTCACGGCACAACCGGCGATACGACCGCCTTGGTCCGGCTCGTCGCTCAGAAGTACGCATTACAACCTCAGCCGACGCCCATAGCCGGCGAGCAACTCTTCCAAATCCGCCGACAAAACCAAGTCTTCAGCGAGCTACGGACACGCCCCGCTCCGGTGCTCTGGTCGAGTTCTCCCCACGACAGTTTTGCCGTGGACCTCGAACTACAACGCCCCGGCGCGGCCGCCCCTCTTCCCTCGCGTTTGCCCCCTTTGCCGGTAGTCAAAGCAAAACCCGTCCCTAAACCTTCTTCCTCTGGGCAGAAAACAGCCTCTCGAAGCCAGAAAAAACGGGCCGGGGCTACCAAAGTCAAAAAAGAAGTCGATCCGAGCAAAAAATGGAACGTCCTTTTTCCCCGTAGCCGCGTTCCCAACAAGCAAGTCGACAGCCTCGAACGCCGTGGACGTATGTGGTGACAACTCGGGTACAGCTGACGCGACGCGCGCCGATCGATTATCCTACCCACATGGACCCAACCTACACGATCACCTGCTGTCCCGCTCCCCAGCGAGCCGACGCCCTGCGAAGCCTCCACGCCGGCCTGCCCGCCGACCAGCAAACGGCCTTGGTCCATGCCCTGGACGCAGTGCGCCAACAAGACGAGTCGGTCTTCGACGGTTTGCTCGTAGCCACAGAGTCGGACGTCTTGGTCGGAGCCGTTTGGGCGCAGCTTTCTGCCGGACGGACTGCGGCTATCTGGCTTCCAGACGTCCGTAGCCCGGCGGCTCTCGATTTGATGCGGGCAATCGCCCTGTTTCTGGACCAACAGCAGGTCACTTTGGCACAATTCCTCGTCACCGACGAACCGGCAGTCGACCCAGATATTCTCTCCTCCGGCGACTTCAAAAAGTTGGTCCGACTCGCTTACCTGACCGTCGACGTCAACTCGTCGCTTACGGTCGAACCTCTTACAGTCGAACCGAGCAGTCCTCTCATTTTCCAACCCAACGCCAACGCTCAGCCCCAGCGATTAGGAAAACTGCTCTTCCGCACCTACGAGGGATCGCAGGATTGCCCGCAGCTCAACGGAGTCCGGTCTGCCGACGAGGTGCTCGCTGGCTACCGCCAGCAGGGGACGTTTGCCGACGAGCGTTGGTTTTTCGTCCAGTCTGAAGATCGGGAAGTGGGTGCCCTGATTCTTACTGAACATGCAGACACCAAAAATTGGGAACTCGTCTACATGGGGCTAGTCCCCGAGGCGCGTGGCAACGGCTGGGGCCGAGCAATCCTCGATTTTGCGAGGCTCCAGGCAGGACACGGCGGTGCAGAACGCCTGGTATTGGCCGTGGACGAGGCGAACAGCCACGCGATGACGATGTACCAGCGAGCTGGCATGAAGGTTTGGGACCGCCGGACGGTCTACGCTCGACTGAGGCCAACCGACGCTTCGTCGTGAAACGGGGGCCCTTTCATAGTGGTCAACTCATAGTGGTCAACTTTCCACCTCTACCGTATTTAGTGGTCCCGTTTTTTTGCGGTACAATTTCGACCTCGACGTCAAAAATGTGCCACGAGCCGAGCGTTTTTTTGCCACTTTTTTGAAATCATTTTGCTCGAACAGCTTTTCCACACGGCCAGCGATCGGCCCCCATTTTTTTTAAAAATCTTTGCCGTCAGAAAGTGGGTTGATTCTCGGGTACGAAAGCCTTTTGGCAATCCGACAAAGCTCTTGGCCAAGTCAAGGGCTGTTGTCTGACTGCTAGCATCCTACAATCGGGGCCTCGGCAACGAAGTTGTGTGGGCAGCTTCAGTAGGCCCTTCGGCATTTATTCGGATTCGTGCTATCTTCACGGTATCCGACATCGAAAGCTAGGCGACCCGGAAGGTGCCTGACCTTGGATGTCGGTGGAGATGGCCTCCTCCTCAGGCAAATCAGCAGGAAGTGCGTCATGGACGATTCGGACAGGCTGTCCGCGTTGCGTCACGAGCTAGCTCGGCGTCTGGGAGACCAGCGCTACGAGCTTTGGCTCGGACAACACACGCAAATCGAGTTTGCTAACAACATTCTGCGCGTCGGCAGCCCGTCGCCGTTCGAGAGCCAATGGCTGCGCAGCCGCCTATGCAAGACGCTGCTCGCATGTACCCAAGAGCTTCTGGGCAATGAGGTAACCGTGGAGTACCACGTTGTGGCAAAAGCGGAAGTCGGAAAGCGGAAAGCGGAAGAGCAGGCTCCGACGCAACTCGCGTCTAGCGACCCGCAACCCGAAGCCCGTTTGCAACCCGCAACTCCAACTCGACCCGGAATGCGATCAACTTTTGCAAATTTCGTCGTTGGCAAAGGAAACGAGCTTGCGAGCCGCACGGCCAAGTCGGTTGCCGAGCAGCCGGGACAGTATGGTCCGCTCCTGCTTTTTGGCCCCTCGGGCGTCGGCAAGACGCACCTGGGTTACGCGATGCTACAGCACTTGCGTCAGTCCTCCTCAAAAACTCGCGTCGTGCGTCTGACCGCCGAGCAATTCACTTGCGAGTTTCTTGAAGCTTTGAGTCGGCGTACTTTGCCCGGTTTTCGGCATAAGTACCGTTCGATCGACGTCTTGTTCATTGAGGACATTCAATTTCTCGCCGGCAAACAGGCGACCCTCGACGAGCTACTGCACACGATCGACACCCTCCACGAGCGAGGACGTCAGGTCGTCATGACCTGCGACCGCAGCCCCGGCGATTTGCAGAAGGTCAGCCTAGAGCTGGTCTCTCGAATTTCAGGCGGACTGGCGATCCCCCTAGAATCGCCCGACCACGCCACCCGTCTGGGGGTCGTGCGCCAGTTAGCCGTCCGCATGAAAATCGCACTCGACGAAGAGATCCTCACGCTCATCGCAACGCAAGTCGTTGGCAGCGCCCGTCAGTTAGCCGGCGCAATCAATCGCCTAGTCGCCACAAGCATGGCACGCGGTACGGCAATCACCCTCGATCTAGCTCGCACGACGCTTGCCGAATTTGTCCAGCAAAACACCCCGGCAGTCCGACTAGCCGACATCCAGCGAGCCGTTTGCACGGTGTTCGGCGTCGAGCCTTCGAGCCTCAAGTCGAAACGCAAGACACGCTCGATCACCGAGCCACGCATGTTGGCAATGTGGCTGGCTCGCAAATACACACGGTCAGCGCTCGGCGAAATCGGCGAGTACTTTGGCCACCGCAGTCACAGCACAGTCGTCTCGGCCCAAAAGAAAATCGAACGCCTCGTCAGCCAAGGCGCCGAAATCTCAGTCGCCGACCGCCCCTGCCAAGTCGACGAAGCCATCCGCCAAGTCGAAGCCGCGCTACGGACGGCATAGATTTTGCTTCGAGACACGACGCTTTCCCTCTCCCGAAAAACCGGTAACCTCTTCTCCGTTGCCTCAAAACAAGCCGTCTTTCTTGGTTCCGATGGGGGGAAACCCTCTATCACCGCCCCACCAGCAGACTTACAATGCGGTTGATGGTTTTTTAGAGCAGCTATTCCTGGGGACGACTCGTTGTGTTATCCGTTGTTTGTCCAGCATGCGCTACCAATCTTCAGATTAGCGACGACTTAAAAGGCAAGCGTGTTAACTGTGGGGGCTGCGGAAATGCGTTTTCGATTGCCTCGCATGCCGAGCAGGTCGTAGTTCCGACACAGGTTGTTTCAGCCGAATCTCAACTATCTGACGCAGAGCAACCGCAAAGTCCAGATCGCCCGTTAATACAGACGGGCTACAAGTCATTTCAAAGAAGAGTACGCGGCACCTCAGCGTTTCAGAAGGTACTGTTCTCACTGCTCCATTTGTGCATACCCCTCGCAACCGTCTACGGCGGGTATCAAATGTATCTCCTCACCCAGCGAAGGTCGCAGCAGCAATCTCCTCCTGTTGCCAAGGTTGATCCTCCTAGACAGCAGAAGACTCCTAAGCGACTCCCCAAAGCACCAACACCTCTGGCTCCCAAGGAGTTTCTCCCGAGATCTCCCGACACGCCCAGGGAAGAGTCCAAACCGAAGAAGCCGCAAGACTACCCCTCGCACCCGGCCTTCCCAAGGCAAGTCCGACTTCCGGAATCCTACAACAGGAGTATAGTGACACTAGTCGAGGACTTGTCGGAATTGACGTTCAAACTTCTCTGCACTGATCCTCGGCTCACTCATGTAGACAGTCGGATTTTGTGGCAAAAGGAGAGAGAAGATGAGCCTGTGTTGGTTGGCGGCATGAAGCTAGAAGAAAAAGACCTTGTTTTTCGTTGGGGGACTGAAATTCCAGAAGAAGCAGAATCGGCTGTTCGTAACTCCGTGATCAAAATCACTCAAGGAAAATTCGAGCAAACCATAGCCCTACGTCAGCCCCAGGTTACGAAGCCTATCGAAATGAGCCTCAGAAACAACGTTCAGAATGTTGTTGCAGAAATTAAATCCTGTCCTCCAATGCAAGAACTCTTTTTTGAATTGACGGGTGCCAATAAATTGCCACATCACCGCACCGAAGGACGCGATAAGCGGGGGATACAAATCAAGGATGTGATAACGCTCTGGTACAACGAGACCGAGAAAGCAGCAACACGACTAACAATGAAGAAGAGAGACAAGGCAGTCGTGGTCAACTTCGATAGTCGCTACAAGCTGCCTTCGGGTGAGGAGGGTCCAATGTCGCTGCCCAAGCTTGAACGCAAGCAGAAAATAATCAAACGAGAGTTGGCTGCACAAAACAGCATGGCTTGGCAGAATGAACTCAAAGAATTGGAGCGGGTCTACAGCGTAGCAAGAGCACTTGACGGTACGAAAGACATCACCTGCCGATTTTATATGGTAGTTGCAGGACATGAAGTCGATTTGCTGATTGCAAAGTAGCCTATGTGCCGTTCTGCTAGCCGAGATCACCCGTTAGGCACCCGGTCTCTCAAATCACTGGCTCGGAGAGCAGCACAACCACCCGTCAATCGATGACGACCCACAAGTTAGGAATCTTATCATAAGCCGACTCCACCAGAGACTCATCAGTCGTTGAGGCAACCGATATGAGCAGGAAAATACAGGTGGCATACATTGTTGCGATAGTAGCATGCTCTTTGCTGGCCGTGCCGTTCTTCTACAGCCATCGAATGAACATCGGTGTATTCATTGGAGGCATACTGACATTCCTTGGTGCCCCATTGCTCGCCGGAACTTCCCAAAAGCAAACTCATCGGTCAATAACTCTGATCGTGGCGATTTTGCTGCTACTTTGTCCTGCCGTCTACGCCGCAACGGATTCTTTAGCCGTCCAGTTCGAGAAATTCAGGGATAGTTTCTTCTTGGCGACTGGTAGCACAATCGTTTTTGCCACGACTATTTGGCTTGCGAACTCCCTCAAGCTACACAAGATGGCTCAAATTGTCGCTGCTGCGGTCGCGTTGCTGTCATCAAGCGTCGCCGTCATCATTTTGCTGTGGGCGGTTATCTACCTTGAATAGGACAGAATTGGGCTACCCATCTCCCTCCCCCTCCTCTTCCCCGCCAGACATCTCGAGCTGGCGCATCTTGCGGTACAGGTTCGAGCGGTGCAGGCCTAGACGTTTGGCGGCTTGGCTCATGTTGCCTTGGGTCGTGTCGACCATTTGACGGATGTACTCTTGTTGGAAGTGACGCGTCGCTTCGGCGAGGCTGTTGCCCAGGTCGAAGTGGATCGCGTCAGACGTGCCGCCGGTATCGATGAAAGCAAGGTCTTCGGTTTCGATCCGATCACCCGAGGTCAGGTAGGCAAGGCGTTCCATGAGGTTGCGCAGCTCGCGGACGTTGCCGGGCCAGGGGTGGCCGAGTAATTTCTTTTGGGCGGCGCTCGATAGGCTGGGTGTGCGACGGCCCATGTTGCTGCAAAACGATTCGAGAAAAAAATTAGCAAGGAGAAGCACGTCGTCTCCCCGTTCGCGTAAGGGAGGAAGCTCGAGGCTCACCACGTTGAGACGGAAAAACAGATCTTCGCGGAACTTCTTCTCGCGGACCATCGTCGCGAGGTCTTGATTCGTGGCAGCAAGGATACGGACGCCGGTGTGGATGGGCGTCGAGCCGCCGACACGCACAACGGTCTTGTCTTCTAAAACACGGAGGAGCTTGGCCTGGCCCGCGAGGCTCATGTCGCCAATCTCGTCCAGGAACAGGGTGCCGCCCGAGGCAAGCTCGAACTTGCCCGCCCGGGTTTCATGGGCGTCGGTGAAGGCCCCTTTTTCGTGGCCGAAGAGTTCGCTTTCGAGAAGCGTTTCGGTGAGGGCTGCACAGTTGACGGCGATAAACGGTTGCTCGCGGCGGCTGCTCAGGTAGTGGATCGAGCGAGCGACGACCTCTTTGCCGGTGCCGTTTTCGCCAAGAACAAGAATTGCCAAGTCGGTGTCGGCGATGCGTCGCGTAGTGGAGCGGACCGCTTCGATCGCTGCGCTGTTGCCGATCAACTGAACGCCGTCGGCCGCTTCTTCGACCAGAAGCTGATGTTTGGAAAGCAGTTCTTCGAGCTGCTTGGTGTTTTCCAGAGCGACTGCGGCATGAGAGGCCAACTCGAGGAGTCCACGCTCGTCTTCGTCGGTGAACTGCCCTTCGCGTTTGTTGAGCACTTCAAATGCGCCTAAGCATTTGCCAGAGGCGGCGATCAGCGGGACGCAGAGTAGGGTTTCGGTGTGGTAGCCCGTTTCGGCGTCGATGTTGCGAGCGATTTCGTCGGAGCCAAGGCGTCCGCCGACGCGTCGCGTCTCGAGTGTTTGGACGACTTGGCCGACGATGCCGGTGTTGTCAGGGATACGCAGCTCGTCGTCTTCGACGCCCAGCGCAGGGCGACCGACCAACGACTTGTTGGCTTTGTCCCAAAGAAAGATACTTGCGCGATCAGCAGAGAGCAGCTCAGTCGCGGCCTCGGCCATCGCCAGTAGAAGCGCTTCCATGCAACTGGTTTGCCCCCAGGCGTGGGTGATTTCGAGGATTTTTTCTAAGCGGCGGATGCGGCGGGTCCGTTGCTGTTGCTTTTGGACGGAGTCGAACGCCTCGGCCAACGCTTTTTGGAAGCGGGTGAGCGTCTCTTGGTTCAGATCGGCCTTGATAAGGAGGACGTGTTTTTCGGCGATTGGCATTGCAACCCATTCGCCTTGCTGGACGGGCGACTCTTGGTCGAGCGCTTCGGCGGCCATGTCGGTGGGGACATGGTTGGGCGAGATCCCTGTGCAGGAGAGTATTTGCCAGTCAGGGGGGGTCGATCGGACGACAGCGAGAGAATCGGCCGGCAAGGCGTCTTGCGCCTCGGGTAAAACCTGCTCGAAGAAGGATCGAACCCCGTCAGAATCGCCAATACGGGCGATTAAAAGCTGCATGAGGTCGAGCCAGTGTTCCTTGTTTGACATACTAGGAGGTTCTCTCTGATATCACAAAATTACTAGAGGAAGTCGATTGGAGTGCAACGACCCCTTGGATGGGTCAATTTGACCTACCTTGATACTATTGATTGTACGTCGAATAGACAACCCGTGTCTCTTTTTTGCGACTGCCCAGGCACCCCCTTTCGGGGTTTTAACAGGCGGTGTAGGCTTGCGAGCTTCTGGCAGGCGGTGTCCGTAGCGAGGTCTAAGCGACTGCCGGGGAGAGTTGCGGCATGGACTGGATTAACGACAACTGGAGTATTCGATGGGAATTTTTGACGGAAAAAAGGGCCTAATTACGGGCGTGTTCAACAAGCAGTCAATTGCTTGGGCGATTGCCGATCAGGTGATGAAGGCCGGGGGCGAGTGCGGGTTTTCTTATATGCCGGACAAAGCCGATGACGCGCGTCAGAAGAATTTGGGGCGGATTACGAAGCTGACCGATGGCAATCCGCAGGTCAAATTTTTGCAGCCGATGGATGTGACCAATGACGAGCATATCGGTGCGGTGATGGATTGTTGCCGCAACGAATTGGGTAAGATCGATTTCTTGCTGCACTCGATTGCCTTTGCCTTGCCTACCGACTTGAAGGGCGACACGATCGCGACCAGCCGCGACGGGTTTAAGCTGGCGATGGAGATCAGCGTCCATAGCTTGTTGGCGTTGGCCAATGCGGCGCAGGGCGTCCTGAACGATGGGGCTAGCATTCTTACGCTGACTTATTTTGGTGGGGAAAAGGCGGTCCCTGGTTACAATGTGATGGGCATCTGCAAAGCAGCGCTCGACTCGACAGTAAAATATCTGGCCTATGATCTTGGCCCTCGTGGGATTCGCGTGAATGCGCTGAGTGCAGGTCCGTTGCAAACGATCTCGGGGCGTGGTGCAGGGGTTGAAGAGATGTTGGGGCTGTATGAGGGGATGGCTCCGCTGGGACGTAATATCACGCATGACGAAGCGGGCAGCAGCGGTAGCTTTTTGCTGTCAGATATGTCGTCGGGCATCACCGGCGAGATCTTGCATTTGGATGGCGGCTACAACGCGATGGGTTCGCCAGGACGGTTGCTGGATCAGTACCGCAGCTAAGGCGTTTCATGCAGCAATGCTAGCAGTTGGTGCGATTTCTTTTTGAATCGGGGTAGGTGAATCTGCACGCTTGGTGGTAGATTTTTCAAAGCGTCGCAGGAGAGTGTTGGCTCGTAGGACGAGCTGGCTCGCTTAAGGCGGCTGATTTTCGGATTGGCCCGTGATTTGCTTATTCGACCACCACAACGATCGTGGTGAGAAAGATCGCAGTGCGTGCGTCGGGGATTTGCCCGGCGAGCGTGAGGACAGGGATTCGTCCTTCAACCTAGCAGAGGTAAGAGCATGGAAGCTCGTTTTGATCGGGCAGCAATGTCCGCAGTCTTGGGGCCCGCAGTCTTGGTGTGTTGGCTTTTTGTCAGCACTTCTCCGATGCAAGCGGCCGGATATCGTACGGTCAATTTTACGGTCGATGCGCCGACACCCCAATTGGCCAAAGAGATTGGCGACACGGCTGAAGAGTGGCGGAGCCGTTTGGCGCAGGAGTGGCTTGGTAAGGAGCTACCCCGTTGGTCCAAACCTTGTCCAATCAAAGCGCAGGTTGCTCCGGGTCTTGGGGCAGGTGGAGCAACGAGTTTTGTGTTTGATCAAGGCGAAGTCTTTGGATGGCGAATGGATATTCAGGGATCGCGGGAGCGAATCTTGGATTCGGTGGTGCCGCATGAGGTGACGCACACGATCTTTGCGAGCTACTTTCGGCAACCGATTCCGCGTTGGGCCGATGAGGGTGCCTGTACAACGGTCGAACATCGTAGCGAGATTGCGAAACAGGAAAGCATGTTGATCGAGTTTTTGCAGACGCGACGGGGGATTCCGTTTAGCAGTATGTTTGCGATGAAGGAATATCCGAAGGATGTGCTGCCGTTGTATGCCCAGGGGCATTCGCTAGCTCGGTTTTTGATTGATCAGCGTGGAAAACGCGAGTTTTTGGCGTTTTTAGACGATGGGCTGACCGACGAGGATTGGATTCGGGCGGTAAGCGAGCGCTACGGGTATCGTGACTTGATGACGCTACAAAGCAGTTGGCAAAGTTGGGTGCAGCAGGGGCGTCCTCGTTTGCAGTTGGCGGCGGATGCGGATGTAGACTCGGTGCTGGTGGCCGGGTATGAGCGTGAGGCTCCGCAGGCAGTACGACCAGCGGCGGTCATTCGCGGGCAAGACCCGGAAGCGGTGCTGCCGACAGAAAATTCTTTGGCCGGTTTTGGGAGCCGTCCACATGGGAATTCAGTAGTGCAAGAACCTTGGTCGGCGGTGGAGGAACACAGAGCCTCGGCTGAGAGCATTTATGATGCACGGGCTAAGGAGAGGTTACTGCGGTAGCCTTGGGCGAAGTGCTTAGGTCGGAGTGCTTAAAAGGCCTCTCGCAAAGGCGCGAGGCTGACTACAATCGCTATACTGAAATCCTGCGGACTAACCCCGACCATGCGGCCCACCAGCAGTCGCCCTCAAAATTGCTCGCTTAAAAAATACATCCCCTGCTTGCTATGGCTTCAAACACTTCTCTATCACTCGAAAATTGCCTCGAAAATCGCCTCGAATTTGCCGTTGCCATCGCCCGGCTTGCTGGCGAACAAACCTTAAAACTGTTTCGCTCGACCGGGCTGGATGTCGATCGCAAGTCAGACGGTTCGCCGGTGACGGCTGCCGACCGGGCTGCTGAAGAGTTGCTCCGCGAACAAATTGCCCAGCAGTTTCCTGACGACGCGATTCTTGGCGAAGAATTTGGCGAGACGCCCGGCACGAGCGGCTATCGTTGGGTGCTCGATCCGATCGACGGGACCAAATCGTTTATCAGCGGCGTACCGCTCTACACCACGTTGGTCGCAGTGCTACACGAAAACGAACCGCAGATCGGCGTCATTTTTGCCCCTGCGGCGGGCGAGATGGTTTATGCCGCCCGTGGCTCTGGATGTTGGCACGTCGTCGACGGGGGAAAACCGCGACGCTGCGAAGTCTCCACCGTTTCAGAATTAAAAGACGCCGTGTTCCTCACGACTTCGGTACGGGCCTTCACCACCGACCGCCCCTCCGACGCCCGTGCGGTTTACGACCAGCTTCAAGACTCCTGCCTGCTGAGCCGCACCTGGGGCGACGCTTTTGGCTATCTGCTGGTCGCCACAGGCCGAGCCGAAATCATGATCGACCCGGCGATGAGCCTCTGGGATGCGGCCGCCCTACAACCGGTGATCGAAGAGGCCGGGGGCCGGTTTTTTGACTGGCAGGGCAGGGCGACGGTCCATTCCGAGGAGTCGGTCGCCACGAACGCGGCCCTGGCCGACCAAGTGCTGAAAAGCCTGAAGGCCGAAAAACACAGCGAACCACCACCCCCAGCGAACCGCGAGCGTAAGCGACCGGAGTGAACAAAACCCCCGCCCCCGCTTTCCCCCTTCCGCTTTGTTTCCTCCCCTTCCGCCTTCCGCCTTCCACCTTTATACTGTGGGGCTTCCCTGCAGGCCTGGATGCCAGTGGCGGTTTCGTAAAACAACCTAGCAAGTCAATGAGAAGGACCAACGATCATGGCCCGAATATGTGAAGTCTGTGGCAAAGGTGCCCAAATGGGCAATTCCGTGACCACCCGTGGTAAGAAAAAGTATCTCGGCGGTGTCGGTACCAAAATCACGGGCATTACACGCCGTAAGTTTAAGCCCAACCTACAACGGGTACACATCAGCACGCCCAACGGCACCCACAAGACGATCAACGCCTGTACGCAGTGCATCCGCTCGGGCGGCGTGACCAAGATCGTCCGCAACGCACCGTTCAAGGTTCCGACCGCAGCAGCCAGCAAATAGGGCGATTGCCAACGTATGGCTATCACACGTACCGACGTCGAAAAAGTCTCGCTGCTTGCTCGTTTGCGTCTGAGCGAAACGGAGATCGACACCTTGAGCCACGAACTGGGCCAAATCGTCGCCTACGTCGATCAGCTTGCGCAAGTCGACACCGAGGGTGTCGAGCCGATGGCACATGCCGTCGAAGTCAGCAACGTCTTTGCCGACGATGTGGTCCGGCCTAGCCTTTCGCGTGAACAGGCCTTGGCCAACGCCCCAAGCCACAATGGACAGGGTTACTTGGTGCCGCCGGTGCTGGGTGACTAGAAAATTGGGCGATTAGAACATGGAAAAAGGAATGCCCCTCACTGAGCAGTCCGCCACCGAGCTACTCCAACTGCTCGCGAGCGGCGAACTCTCTTCGGTCGAGCTGACTCAAAATTACCTCGATCGCATTGCTTCGACCGACGAACAGATTGGGGCCTTTTTACATGTCGACCCCGAGGCCGCCTTGGCCCGAGCCGCCGACATCGACCAGCGTCGCCAAGCAGGAAAAACGCTCGGCAAGCTCGCCGGGCTACCGGTCGCCGTAAAAGATGTCCTCTGCGACAGCCAGACTCTGACGACCTGCGGCTCGCGGATGCTCGAAAAATTCCGCCCTCCTTACGACTCGACCGTCGTTGCCAAACTAAAATCTGCGGATGCGGTCTTGATTGGTCGGACCAATATGGACGAGTTCGCGATGGGCGGCTCGACCGAAAACTCGGCGTTTCAGGTCACTCGCAACCCTTGGGATTTGGAACGTGCCCCAGGCGGCTCGAGCGGTGGCGCTGCGGCGTGTATTGCGGGGCAGATGGCTCCGCTGTCGATCGGCACCGACACGGGCGGATCGATTCGCCAGCCAGCCGGGCTTTGCGGCGTCGTCGGACTCAAGCCGACCTATGGCCGCGTCAGCCGTTTTGGGCTGGTCGCCTTCGCCAGCAGCCTCGACCAAGTCGGACCGCTTGCCAACACGGTCGAAGACGCCGCGCTGCTGCTCGAAACGATCGCCGGGCACGATCCGCAAGATTCAACCTCGCTCGACGTGCCTGTGCCCGAATATACCGCCACAATCGGTCGGCCCCTGGAGGGCCTGCGGCTCGGCGTCGTCCGCGAACATTTTGCCGAAGGGCTGGACCCCGAAGTCGAAACGGCCGTCCGCACGGCGATTCAGGTTTATGAATCGCTCGGTGCCACGGTCAAAGAAATCTCGCTACCGCATAGCAAGTACGCCGTAGCTACTTATTACGTCATCGCCCCAAGCGAAGCCTCTAGCAACCTGGCCCGTTACGACGGCGTCCATTTCGGCCACCGTACGGCGGAAGATTGTTCGCTCGTCGAGATGTACAGCCGTTCGCGAGCCGAGGGTTTTGGTCCCGAAGTCAAACGCCGGATCATGCTCGGAGCCTATGCCTTGAGCGCCGGCTACTACGACGCCTACTACCTCAAAGCATTAAAAGTCCGCCGTCTGATCCGCCAAGATTTTGATGCCGCGTTTGAAGAGGTCGATCTGATCGCCGGTCCGGTCACCGCAGAGCCGGCCTTCAAGCTCGGCCAAATGCTCGAGGATCCGTTGGCCATGTATCTGGTCGACCTCTACACCGTCAGCGCCAACTTAGCCGGCCTGCCCGGCATCAGCCTACCCTGCGGATTCAGCAAATCGGGCCTACCCATCGGCCTACAACTCCAAGCCCCGCCACTCGCCGAAGAAACCTTACTACGCGGAGCCCACATGTACCACCAAGCCACCGACTGGCAGACTTCCAAACCCAGCCTACAAAAATAAGGGAACCGCAGATGGACGCAGATAAACGCAGATAAATTCAACCTACGAAAAACCATCTGCGTTAATCGGCGTCCATCCGCGGTTAATTTTTCAACAGCGCATCATGTCCCAACCCTATACCATCGTTATCGGCCTCGAAGTTCATGTGCAGCTTGCTACCCATAGCAAGCTGTTTTGCCGCTGTAGTACGCAGTTTGGTGCCGAGCCGAATACACAGACGTGTCCCGTCTGTATCGGAATGCCGGGGAGTCTGCCGGTGATGAATCGCGAGGCTTACCAACTTGCGCTCAAGACGGCTGTGGCGGTCAACTGCCAGATTCCGGCGTTCACCAAGTGGGATCGCAAACAGTATTTTTATCCCGACCTGCCCAAGGGCTATCAGATTAGCCAGTTCGATCTGCCCATGTCGGCCGACGGCTATTTAGAGATCGTCGACGACCAAGGCCGCTTTGAGCCAAAGCGGGTTGGGATCACTCGGGCGCATCTCGAAGACGACGCTGGCAAGAGCGTGCATGACGAAGCGCATGGCCGCGCAGATAGCGAAATCGACTTGAATCGGACCGGCACGCCACTGCTCGAAATTGTTTCGGAGCCTGACATGCGCAGCTCGGCCGAAGCACGGGCCTACCTCGAAGAATTAAAACTCCTGCTCGAGTACCTTGCGGTTTCTGACTGCAACATGCAGGAGGGCAGTCTGCGCTGCGACGCCAACGTCAATCTTCACTTCGACATCTCGAATGACAATGGACCAAACGAAAAAATCGCTACGCCGATCGTTGAGATCAAAAACATGAACAGTTTTCGGGCGGTCGAACGGGCGATCGACTACGAAGCTGAACGACAATACCGCGTTTGGCAAGAGACGGGTCAAAAAATTGGCGAAGCCCCCAAGCAGACGCGCGGCTGGGACGACAACGCCGGCAAAACGCTTCCCCAACGTAGCAAAGAAGAGTCGAGCGACTACCGCTATTTCCCCGATCCCGACTTGGTTCCGGTACTCAGTACGCCAGAGGAAGTGGAAAAGGTTCGTGCAGCGCTCGGCGAATTGCCGGCTTCAATACGCTCGCGGCTCGCTCAAGAGCATGGCCTTTCAGACTACGACGCTGGCGTACTGGTGAACCAAGGCCCAAAAGTCCTCGACTACTTTTTAACGGTGGCCCAAACCTGCGGCGACTACAAAACCGCCTGCAACTGGGTCTCGCAGCACGTCCTGCGGATTCTCAAAGAGCAAGAAACCACGATCGACCAATTTTCGGTTTCTGCGGTGCAGCTTGGCGAATTGATCACCGCGATCAACGATGGCAAGCTACCCAAAGCGCGTGGCAAAGAAGCTTTTGAGGGAATGCTTGCTGAAGGTATTGATATAGCAGCCGCAATCGAGCGTCTTGGCATCGAACAAGTCGACGAATCGGCGCTCGTCACCCTCTGCCAAAAACTGCTCGACGCCAACCCCAAGATCGTCGCCGACGTCCAAGGGGGAAAACAACAGGCCGTAGGCTCGTTGATCGGTCAAGCCAAAAAGCAAAACCCCAACGCCGACCCCGGACAAGTACGCAAACTCTGCCTAGAGCTGATCGCAAAAATGTAAGCTGCGGCCCTTTTCATCCTTCATCCTTCGTTGCCATGCCAACCAACGCTGAAATCACCCACTGGGACGCCCACCACCACTGGCACGCCTTTACGCAAATGGCCGAGTACGAGCCATGTGTGATCGAGCGGGCCAAGGGCGTTTGGCTCTACGATGTCGAGGGGAATCGCTACCTCGATGGCGTCAGCAGCATGTGGTGCAACCTGCTCGGGCATGGACATCCACGCATCAACGAGGCGATTCGCAAGCAGCTCGACTTGGTCGCCCATAGCACTTCGCTAGGCATGGGCGGCCGAGCGGCGGCGGAGCTTGCCAAACGGCTAGCCGACATCACACCGGGCGACTTGCAACACGTCTTTATGTGCAGCGATGGCTCGTCAGTCAACGAAGTCGCGCTGAAAATGGCGTTTCAGTATTGGCGACAATGCGACGAACCACGTCCAAGCAAAACCAAGTACCTCGCCCTGGGCCAAGCTTATCATGGCGATACGCTGGGCAGCGCAAGCGTCGGCGGCATTGCACGGTTTCACGAGATTTTTGAGCCGCTGCTATTCGAGGCGATTCGGCTGCCGGCTCCTGATCCTCGGGTGTTGCCTCCCGAGGTTGCGCAACCGCAAGCGGCGGAATTTTATCTTGCGCAACTCGAAGCCGTTTTGACTGAGCAGCATGAGGAAATTGCCGCGTTTATTCTCGAGCCGTTGATCCAAGGAGCGGCTGGGATGCTCTTTCATCCGCCGGGTTACTTGCGAGGTGCGCGAGAACTTACCAAAAAGTACAATGTGCTGCTGATCACCGACGAAATCGTGACTGGCTTTGGCCGTACCGGAAAAATGTTTGCTTGCGATCACGAGGACGTGGTGCCCGACATTCTTTGCATGGGCAAGAGCATCACGGGCGGCTATTTGCCCCTCTCGGCGGCGATCACCCACCCCGAAATCTACAACGCCTTTTTGGGCGACACCGCCAGCGGACGCTCGTTCATGCACGGCCACACCTATGGCGGCAATCCCCTGGCGGCGGCCGCCGCGCTGGCGACGATCGACTTGCTGGAAGAGGGCCAAGTGGTCGAGAAGGTGGGCGAACGGGCAGCGCAGCTAGGAACTTTGCTCGAAAAAATGGCTGCGCACCCGCACGTTGCGACAACACGCCAACACGGCATGATCGCGGCGGTGGAACTCACCAGCAAACCCAACGAAAAAGAGCCTTATCCGACCGAGCAGAGGACGGCTTACCAAATTTGCCGCGAAGCGTTGCGGCGAGGCGTTTGGCTCCGTCCCCTCGGCGACACGCTCGTAATTATGCCCCCGCTGTCGATCACTCTCGACGAACTCGAACTGCTAGGCAGCGTCTTGCTAGAAAGTATCGATACGGTCTGTAGGGTGGGCACTGCCCACCAGGTTTCATGACGCAACCACGCTACCTGCTGCTACAAATTCGTGACGCCGACGATCCGATTCTGGACCAGGAAATCGGCTGTTTTGCCGGTGCGTTGGGCTGTGCCACCGAGCAAATAGCTACGCTCAATTTGCTTACCGAACGTCTGACTAAAAATCGGCTCAACCGGGTCGATGCCGTGTTGATCGGCGGTAGCGGCGACTATTCTGCGGCGGGCGAAAGCGATTGGCTCGACCAAACGCTTGCCGATTTATGCTTGCTGCACACGTTACGAAAGCCGACGTTCGCCTCGTGCTGGGGCTTTCAAGCCCTCGCCCGAGCAATGGGGGGCCGCTGCATCCACGATCCGCCCCATGCCGAACTGGGCACGATCGAGCTGAATCTGACGACGGCCGGCCAAGACGACCCGCTTTTTGGGGAACTCAACCCAACGTTTCTAGGACTGGCTGGACACGAGGATCACGTCGTTCAGTTACCAACGGGGGCGATCCTCCTCGCCTCGTCAGAACTCGTCGCGCATCAGGCTTTCAAGTTCGAGGACGCACCCATCTATTGCACGCAGTTTCATCCCGAGCTAGATCTCGAGACCTTTTTGCACCGCGTGGCTGCTTATCCGCAATATGTCGAAAAGATTGCCGGAACTACGATCACTGCGTTTGCTCAGCACTGCCGCGATACGCCGCAGGCACGTCAACTCTTGAAGCGGTTTGCTCAGCTTGTTGCAGCAAGCCATTAAGAGAAATTGACTAATAGCTCAACTGAGGCTTGCGAGGGCGAAAGCGACCCTTGTTTCCGGTATTCAATTTAGCCGGATTGATGTCGGCGCGTCTCCGGTTTTGGAAATCGCCGCTTGGGGCTCCGCCTCCGACTTGGACTGCCGAAGGCTCGGCTCTCCAGCCCATGAGGCTAAGAAAATCGTCGAGCGAGATCGCTTCGATGTTGAGCGTATCGGCCTCGGCACTCATCCTTTGATACGCCTTTTGTGCTGTCACCGAGGTTTCGAGAGTATTTTCGGGGTGCCTGCCGAGAATCAGATAGCGTGTGTCGACGGTCATCTGGCCGTCGATGCCTCCCTTGCCATCAGGAATTGCGTCGACTTTACCGTTGTTGAGCTGAATAATTTGCTTGAGCTGAGCGATGTCGCTACGTCCATCGCCGTCGAGGTCAACAATCCCGGTGATCGCAAAACCGATTTGACGGCCACGGCTCCAAACTTGGCTATAGACTTTGTCGCCTTCCATCAGAGGTCGGGTCGCCAGGTCACCGGTGATTCGAGCTTCGGCCATGTGTTCGCTAAGAATCCGCACCACCTCGATGCTGCCCTTGCTGACCGAGGCACGCACGTCGTTGGCGTCGCCGCTGTAAACGCTGAACGTCACTTGAGGACGCAACTGGTCTTCCGAGCCGAGATTGATCCAAACCTTGCCCTCCCGTTGATTGACCCAACGAATCAGGCCATCGGCGGGTTGCGCGTAAGGGTCGGGGGCTGCTTGATTGTTCTTGAGGATTTCGATGACGCGAGACAACTTGATAATCTTGTTTTGAAACAGCTTATCGGAGGCACCGTGCTTGGCAACAAGCTCGTCGATGGTTTGCCGCTGCTCTTTGAGCTGCGAGGCGATTTTGCTTTTCTCGCTGTTAATCCGATCTCGATCTTGCGTATAAGTATTTCGGAGGTTTTCCTTTTCTTCCAAGGCTTTCTTGGTTTTCGCCTCGAACTCGGCAATTTGCTTGTTCTTCTGTTTTTCGGTGGCGAGCAACTGCTGCTTAAAATCTTTGACCTGGGCCTTGGCATCGCCTTCGCTTTGCGCTAGCTTGCGATTCTCCTCGAAGATGTTTTCCAGAATCGTGCGAAACTTGCGGCTCGACTCGTCAAAGGTGCTGCCCCAAAGCTGCATGTCTTCGGCAAAACTCTTTTGCAAGGTCTCATAGGTATCCGACTCGGGGTAGCCCATCCAGAGCTTGTAGTTGCTTGCCTCCGACTGAAGTTCGCGCTGCACGCGATTGGCTTCGGAGGCCTTGTCGCTGGAATCTTTGGCGCGAGCAACAGCCGTCTTACGGGCGTTGTTGACCATCACCAGACCAACGCTCATCAGGATAAAACCCAAAGCGAGCGCGATGACAAAAATCTGCATCGTTTGATTATCACGAGAAGCCATAATTGTGTTTCCGCTGTTCCTGTTCCGGCTAGCGTTTCCGACTAGTGTTCCGACATCCTGAGCCGAATTTGCTCTAAGTCGAGCATAGTTGGGGGTTTGGGGAGTGTCAACAAATGGCAAAAGGGCTTCAGGGCTGCTTGACAGGGGCGGCAAATCACCCGTAGGATTTCGCCTGTCTGCAAACCTGCTAACGCCTGTTGCCGTATCTGGTTTGGTACTTCAATTTTAGGTTATTTGTGGGCCGCTGGGGGGCCCGTTACCGACGGCGCTAACAAATTTTTTATTCCGCAATCCGATTTCCGCAATCCGCACTATCCCTCCATGCCCAAATCTTCGCGCCAAACGTCATTACCCGGCATGGAACCCCTCGACGAATTGCCTCAGGAGTCGCAGCCAACCGCAGAAAACCCAACTCCTGCGGAAGCCGACATCCGCGACTGGACCCTTTGTGCGGTCGACTCGTTTTCGCTCTTGTTCCAAGTTTTTCACGCCATGCCCGAGATGACCAGCCCTCGCGGCGAGCCGGTCGCGGCGGTCTACGGTTTTGTGCGGGACATGCTCCAACTGATCGAGACGCGTCGCCCCGAGGCGATTGTTTGCGCGTTCGATTTGCCAGGCCCCACCTTTCGCCACGAACTGTACGACGCCTACAAAGCCGACCGTGGCACGATGCCCGAGGAGTTGGCCTCGCAAATCCCAAAAATCCGCGAAGTGCTCGACGCCCTAGGCATTCCGGTACTGGCCGAGCCAGGCTTCGAGGCCGACGACGTGCTGGCGACGATTGCTCGGATTTGCAACGAGCAGTCGGTCAATTGCTTGGTCGTCACCGGCGACAAAGATTGCCGGCAACTGATCACCGACCGCGTGTCGGTCTACAACATTCGCAAAAACGCGATCTACGACGCCCAGTCCCTGGCCGACGATTGGGGGATCCGCCCCGACCAAGTCGTTGATTTCCAATCGCTGGTCGGCGACAAAGTCGACAACGTCCCCGGCGTGCCCCTCATCGGGCCAAAAATTGCCAAGGAACTGCTTGCCCAGTACGACACTCTGGAAAACGTGCTCGACCACGCCAGCGAAGTCGCTGGCGCAAAGCGCAAACAAAACTTGATCGACTACCGTGACCAAGCGTTGCTTTCCCGCCAGTTGGTACGGCTCGACGTCGAGGTGCCGGTCACCCCCGACTGGAATGCGGCACGCATCGGCGGCATGGACCACGAGCGCCTCGCCGAGTTGTTTCAAGAGTATGGTTTCCGTTCGCTCGGAAAACGGGCAGCGGAACTAGATGGCCATCAGAGCAGCGAGCCGACCAAGATGAACCAGCCGGTCGACTATCAACTGGTCGATACGATGGAGCAACTCGACGCACTGGTCGCTGATTTGGGCGAACAAAAGCTCATCTCGGTCGATACCGAGACCACCGACATCACGGCTCGCAACGCCGAAATCGTCGGCTACGCCCTCTCTTACCAACCTGCCACAGGCTACTACGTGCCGGTCCGAGGCCCGGCGGGCGAGACGGTTTTGGACCCGGCGAAGGTCGCCGACAAGCTGCGTCCGATCTTAGAAAACCCTGACATCGCTAAGCTGGGCCAAAATCTAAAATACGACATGGTCGTCCTACAAGGTGCCGGCATCCGGTTGGCAGGCGTCCGATTCGACACGATGATCGCCAGCTATCTACTCGACGCGGGCGAGCGGAGCCACAACCTCGACCAACTGGCTAGCCGCTACCTCGATCACACCACCACCAAGATCGACACGCTCATCGGCAAAGGCAAAAACCAAAAACGGATGGATGAAGTCCCGGTGGCCGACGTTGCCGCTTACGCCGCCGAAGACGCCGACATCCCGCTGCAGCTCCATCCGCTACTGCAAGCCAAGCTCGAAGAGCAGGACCTCGTCAAACTGAACGAAGACGTCGAGGTGCCTCTGGTAAAAGTGCTGGCCCAAATGGAGTTTCTCGGCATACAAATCGATACCTCGCGGCTAGCCGAACTGAGCACGCGCTACACCGCCCGCCTGCAAGAGTTGTCTGTAGAAATCGAAGCGATGGCCGGCCACCCACTCAACATTGCCTCGCCAAAACAGTTGAGCCAGTTGCTCTTCGAGGAGCTGGGCCTCCCGGTCATCAAAAAGACGAAGACCGGCGCGAGTACCGACGCCAGCGTCCTGGAAGAGCTGGCCCCGATGCACCCCTTGCCGGCCAAAATTGTCGAGCACCGCAAATTTTCCAAACTCCTCAACACCTATATCAACGCCTTGCCCGATATGGTTTGCCCCGCCACCGGGCGAATCCACGCTTCCTTCAACCAGGTGGTCGCCGCCACCGGCAGGCTCAGTTCGAGCAACCCGAACCTGCAAAACATCCCAATCCGAACGGCCGAGGGCCGCGAAATCCGCTCGGCTTTCCGCGCGGGGCCAGAGGGCTGGAAGATTCTGGCCGCCGACTATTCGCAGATCGAGCTGCGTGTGCTGGCCCATTTCACGAGTGATCCAACGCTTTGCCAGGCGTTTGCGAACGACGAAGATATCCATGCGCTCGTGGCCAGCCAAGTCGAAGGCGTCGATCTTGCCGAGGTCGACTCCTCGATGCGCCGCCGCGCCAAAGCCGTCAATTTTGGCATCATCTACGGCCAAAGCCCGTTTGGGTTGGCCAAAAGCTTGGGCATCTCGCAGGAAGAGGCAGCCGAGTTTATCGAGACCTATTTTGCAAAATACCCAGGCGTACTCGACTTTTTCACCAAGACGCTCACCGAATGTCGCGAGCAAGGCTACGTCACCACGTTGCTCGGTCGCCGCCGCGCGGTGCAGGGCGTACGTCCCATGCCCGAAGGATTTCGTGAGCCAAAAACCGGGGCACTGCGTCAACTCAATCTGCCCGAACGAACAGCCGTCAACACGGTCATCCAAGGCTCGGCAGCCGACCTCATCAAACTGGCCATGCTCGGCGTCCATGATCGCCTGCAAAACGAATCGCTCTCGGCCAACATGCTGTTACAAATTCACGACGAACTACTTTTTGAAGTCGCCCCCAAAACGATCGACCCGCTCGCCCAGCTCGTCCGCGAAGAAATGTGCCAAGTCATGACGCTCGCGGTGCCACTAAAAGTTGACATAAAACAGGGCGATAACTGGGCCGAGTGCGAGCCTTGGGATGAAAATGGGCAGTAAGCCTACCCACGTTGGAACTCGCCAATGGTTTTGACCATCCCCCCTAGCCGTGATACGATGGCGGTAGTCCCACCAAGGAAAATTGCCCATGCTTGACAACAACATGCAAAACGTGCTTTCCGCAGCATTAAAGTTGCCTGAAGCGCAACAGTTCTTGTTGATCGACGCCTTGCTCGATCGTGATGAGGCACCAGGGGGGCTGCACGCGGATGCTCCTCCGCTTACCGGCGACCGGCTTCAAAAACTCGTCCAAGAAGGAAAAGAGGCCCTCGCCCAAGGCAACGCAAAGACTTTTCCAACGCCGCGAGCGCTGGCCGACCACGTGAGTGAGATATTTGATCAGGCAATTCGCAACAACACCAAAGCCGATTCCCAGGAATGAGCCAGTACCGACTTGCCGAACCTGCGGAACGCGACCTAGAGAAAATTGCGGAATATCTTGCTGAGTACAACCTTCAAACGGCAAAGAGGTTTCGCCGCAAATTTGCAAGCCGCTTTGAATTGCTAGCCAAATTTCCTTTGCAAAGTGTCGTCGATCCAAGGCTAGACGGCGTCACTCGAATGGCTTTGCTCAAACCGTATCAGATTTTCTACGCACGGTCAGACGACGGCGTCGAAATTCTGCGCGTCATCCACAGTGCGAGAGATTTGCAATCTGCGTTTGACAGCGAGCCGTGAGCGTCAGCAACCGGACACCCATGAAAATCATCGGACTCACCGGCGGGATCGCCAGCGGCAAATCGGCCGTCGCCTCAGAATTGGCGGCTCTGGGGGCGGTGGTGCTCGATGCCGATCGGGCGGCCCACGAGGTTCTCAATCTGCCGAATGTCCAGCTGGCTCTGGTCGAGCGTTGGGGTAAAAACGTCTTGAAATCCAGCGGCGAAATTGATCGAACAATCGTTGCTCAGCATGTTTTTTCCGACGAGGAATCGGGGCGTTCTGAGCTTCGTTTCCTCGAAAAAACCCTCCATCCCCGTATTCGCGAGCAATTCGAGGCCAAGCTAGCAGAACTTTCGGCTGTGGGGACGGCCGTTGCGGTGCCGGTCGCGGTGATCGACGCGCCGCTGCTTCTGGAGGCAGGCTGGGAAACCCTATGCGACAGCTTGGTTTTTGTCGATTCCCCACGATCCGAGCGGCTGCGGCGGGCCAGCTTGCGTAACTGGTCCGAAGAAGAATTTGCCAATCGCGAAGCCCTTCAAATGCCGATAGCAGAAAAGCGTCAACGCTCTACGCATGTCCTAGATAACTCTGGCACCCAAGAGGATTTGCGGGAACTGGTACGTGTTTTCTGGGCTTCGCTCGGAACGACTGACGACAAAACTTCCTAAAATACCTTCGCGCTATGCCTTCCCTCCGGCGACATTGCTTGCCATACTGGACCTAGGCGAACGCTCCGGTGTTCAGCCCTCTTTTTCCTACCTCCCACCTTTCAAATCGAGTTTCGCAGCTATTTCGGTAGCCCACAGAACTAGATTTGCTTTCCAATAAGTTGACTGACTGAGATCAGACCATCCGTTCGGAAGGTCCTGAGATCGTGGATACCTACCTCAAATTTTCCTACCTTCGGTGCCTCCAGCGCACGGATACCCCTCTCTTTTCCTACTATTTCGACGGAGTTTAGTTCTATGTCTGAGACCAGCAACCGCGGCCCGCGGCAAGGTCGTTCCTCCCACTCGCAAAACCAAGGCCGACGCCCTTTCAGCCGCAGCTCGAGCGTCGAGCAGGATAATCCCCGGCTCCTAGAACTCGAGCGTGAAGAGCCGCTCTCCATCGCCGAGGAACTCGACAAAGCGGCCGAGCGAGTGCGCCGCGTCGGCAAAACAATCGAACGGACCGACAAACCTGATCAGAATATCCACATCGCTGCGCTACAGCAGATGCCGATGCCCGAGCTGATCGACATCGCAGACGCCGAGGGAGTCGAAGAGGCCGCCGGCCTCAAGAAACAAGATCTCATTTTTCGGATTCTCAAGCAACGCGTCAAACTCGACGGCATGATGTCAGGCAAAGGGACGCTAGAAATCCTGCCCGACGGTTTTGGATTCTTGAGAAGCCCCGACTATCACTACCTCTCTTGCCCCGATGACATTTACGTCTCGCCAAGCCAGATTCGCCGCTTTGGTCTACGCACGGGCGCGACCGTCGCCGGCACGATCCGTCCACCGAAGGAAAACGAGCGTTATTTTGCTTTGCTTCGGATCGAAGAGATCAATGACGAAGATCCCAACATGCTGTCGAAGAAAATCTTCTTTGACAACCTAACGCCCAAGCATCCCGAAGAGCGGATTCGGATGGAGACCACTCCCGACGAAGTCGCCATGCGCGTGGTCGACATGATCGTGCCGATTGGCTTTGGCCAGCGGGGCCTGATCGTCAGCCCGCCGCGTGCCGGCAAGACGATCTTGATGCAGAAAATGGCCAAAAGCGTCTTGGCAAACTATCCAGACACGCATGTCGTGATGCTGCTGATCGACGAACGCCCCGAAGAAGTGACCGACATGGAACAAGAGGTCAAAGGGCCGAACTGCGAGGTCATCAGTTCGACGTTTGACGAACCTGCTTCGCGTCATATCCAGGTCGCCGACATGGTGATCGAAAAGGCCAAACGGATGGTCGAATATGGCCGCGACGTCGTGATTTTCCTCGATTCGATCACCCGTCTGGCCCGCGCCTGGAACTCCGAATGTCCCCATTCGGGCAAGGTCCTTTCCGGCGGTATCGACGCCAACGCCATGCAACGTCCGAAGCGATTCTTTGGCTCGGCACGCAAGATCGAAGAGGGCGGATCGCTGACGATTATCGCAACGGCGCTGGTCGATACGGGCAGCCGGATGGACGAGGTGATTTTTGAGGAGTTCAAAGGCACGGGCAACCAAGAGATCATGCTCGACCGGGCACTGGTCGACAAGCGAATCTGGCCCTCGATCGACATCAATCGCAGCGGCACGCGCCGCGAAGAGATGCTCATGGACCCCGAAGAACATCGCCGCGTTTGCATCCTCCGCCGGGTACTCAACGAAATGAACCCACCCGATGCAATGGACCTACTGACCACCCGGTTGGGCAAAACGCAGTCGAATGCAGAATTTTTGATGAGCATTAAAGAATAAGGGGGAAGGGGGAAGGCGGAAGGCGAAAAGGGGCTACGTTAGCGCCGTCGGCAACGACGAACGGCCCCAATTAGTCCTTCCACCACATGCCCTCCGTCGCAACTATTTTGGCAAACCAATTCGACAACGCCCCACTCGACCCTGCCGATCGTTTTGCGATCGTCGTGGCTGAATGGAATCGTTCGATCACGGAGAAGCTGGTCGATGGTGCGCTGACCACACTGGAAGCCAACGGCGTGGCCTCAGATTCGGTCGACGTCGCTTGGGTACCCGGGGCGTGGGAAATTCCGATCGTCGCGCAACGCCTAGCACGAAGTGGCCAATATGCGGCTATCCTCACGCTGGGGGCGGTCATCCGGGGCGAGACGTCGCACGACGAGCATATCAATCGGGGGGTCAGTCTCGCGCTAATCGATATCGCCTTGGCCAACGATCTGCCCGTCTTGTTTGGTGTGCTGACGTGTAACTCAATGGAACAAGCCATCCACCGCGCCGGAGGCAACGTCGGCAACAAAGGAAGCGAGTGTGCCGACGCCGCACTAAAAATGGTCGGATTGCTCAAGAACTGCCCGAAGGGGTAGAATAGTAAATCGTCGTCACATGGCAGTTGGCCATTGAGGCTTGCTCATTGGCCATTTTTTCGGAATCTCGATGTCAACTCGTAGCCGTGCCCGCGAAGTCGCCCTCCAGGCGTTGTTTCAAGAAGACCTGAATCCCAGGGACTCGCGAGATCAGCTTGCGCCGTTCGTCAGTTCGCGGATCAACGACGAAGCACTCCAAGAGTTTGCCACCTCGCTCGTACTCGGCGTCCTGCGGAATCAGGACGATTTAGATGTGCTGCTAGAATCGAACGCCAACAACTGGAGCCTCTCCCGGATGGCCGCAACCGACCGCAATGTCCTCAGGCTAGGGGCCTACGAAATCCGCTACGCCGACACCCCCGACCGCGTGGCGATCAACGAAGCGGTCGAACTGGCCAAGCGTTTTGGCAGTGCCAACTCGTCACAGTTTGTGAACGGGATTCTCGATAAGTTGCTTCAACACGATCAGTAGGAACCTAACGACTAGGGCCGTTCGTCGTTGCCGACGGCGCTAACGTGCCTAAACGTATTTTTTACATTCTTCAATCACACCTCTAAAATCAAACATCTCCCCATGGGTCTATTCGACAAATTTAAGCGTGGCCTCAAAAAGACCACCAACTTGCTAAAAACCGATATCCGCGACCTTTTCAAGAGCGAAGGCCGTCTGATCGACGATGCCTTTTTGGACGAAATGCGGGCCATTCTGTTCAAAACCGACATGGGCTACGACTCGGTCGAGGAAATCGTCGCCGAGGTAGCGACCCAAATGCGAGGCCGCGTGGTCCAACTGGGTGAGGTTGTCGCGACGTGGAAGAAAAAGCTGGCTGAGTTGATGGAGCAAGAAAGCTCGCCAATTAACTACGCCACGTCGGGGCCGACGATCATCATGGTTTGCGGCGTCAACGGAGCCGGAAAAACGACCTCGATCGCCAAGCTGGCCCACTTGCTCAAGTCGGAAGGGAAATCGATCGTCCTCGGCGCAGGCGATACGTTTCGTGCGGCGGCGGTCGAGCAGTTGACGATCTGGTCAGAGCGTCTCGGCGTCAACATCGTCACGGGAGAGCAGGGTGCCCACCCAGCGTCGGTTGCCTACCGGGCAGTTGAAGAATGTATCAAGACAGGAGCCGACGTTTGTATTGTCGACACGGCGGGCCGATTGCAAACGCAGAAAAACTTGATGGCCGAGCTGACCAAAATTCAAGACGCCATCCGCAAGCAGATTCCCGAAGCTCCCCACGAAGTGCTGCTCGTCCTCGACGCCACCACCGGCCAAAACGGAATCAGCCAAGCCACAAAATTCACCGAGACCGTCGATTGCACGGGCATCGTCTTAGCGAAGCTCGACGGAACGGCCAAAGGGGGCGTCGTCGTGGCGATCCGCCAACAAGTTGGCCTGCCCGTAAAATACGTCGGCGTGGGCGAGCAACCCGAGGATTGGGCGCTATTCAACTCCGAGGAGTTTGTCGACGCGCTGTTTGCCGAAGTCGAGGCAGACGATGCGGCTCCGGCAACTCGCTGAACCTCGGCTGTCTAGGCAATTTCCGTCGACGCCTCTCTGCCTACTGGCGCGACACAGCCTGACTATCTCTCAGGCAGACAACGCTAGCTGATCGATCAATGGTCGCGTTCTCGGCATACGGAATCATTCCTAAATCGTTTTGCCAAAGCAACTTACGTCCACAAGTGCCGATTTCGCACACTCTCTGGCACACCAATTGCTTTTCATCGTCTGAACATCCCATTGGGTGCTCGATTCCAGCGCAATGATTGCTGCTGGCGCCGAGCGAACAAACAGTCAATGCGGCCTGGACTGGCTGCGGCAGGAATCCTCCTGAGGCGGATTTCATGTTGGAACATGGCGATTCCTGTATTTTCCAAATCCTTCTGTCACCTAGTTTTTCCAAACAAAAAAGGGCGAATTGAAATGACTATTTTATTTGATCGGAGCTGGCGCTCCCTCCTCGTAGCGATGATCCTATCGCTCACCGCGGTTGCCGTAACCGGCGACTTGGCGTTGGCTCAAGAGGCCGAAGCGGTCACCGAAGCCGCCGAAGAAGCGGCAACCATCGACTATTCCGATCTCCGCTGGGAGATGGGATGGACACTCAACACGATGGTCATGTTTTTCTGTGCCGTTTTGGTCATCTTCATGCAGGCGGGCTTTGCCATGCTTGAAGTCGGCATGAACTCGGCCAAAAACACCGTGAACATCTTGTTCAAGAATGTCATGGACCTCGCAGTCGGGGTTCTGCTCTATCTGTTCATCGGGTGGGGCATCATGTACAGCGGCACCGACAGCCCCTACTTTGGCTACGATGGGCCTTGGGTAGCTCGCGACGCGCAGATGGCAGAAGATGGCTCCTGGGCTGCTGCTCCTAACGATGCGGATGGCGCTCCTTACGCTTCCTCGGCCGCCGACTTCTTGTTCCAGGTCGCCTTTGCTGCAACCGCCGCGACGATCGTTTCGGGTGCCGTTGCCGGACGTATGCAGTTCAAATCCTACCTGATCTACTCAGCAATCCTGACAGGTATCGTCTACCCGATTAGCGGTTTTTGGAAGTGGGGCGGTGGATTTCTCGACCAGGAAGGATTCCAGGATTTTGCCGGATCGATTGTCGTCCATGCCGTTGGCGGCTTTGCCGCCCTGGCCGGAGCGATCGTATTAGGCCCACGCTTGGGCCGCTTTGTGAACGGCAAATCGGTTCCCATGCCGGGCCATAATATCGCTTTTGCAGCCCTGGGCGTTTTCATTCTCTGGGTAGGGTGGTACGGATTTAATCCTGGTAGCCAATTGACTTACGATGGTTTCGTCAACGCAGAAGCAACGACCTATATCGCGCTGACCACAACGATTGCCGCCGCTGGCGGTGCTGTGGCTGCCATGATTTTTGCTTGGACCCTGTTCGGCAAGCCGGACGTCACGATGGCGCTCAACGGCACGCTCGCCGGGCTTGTCGCCATTACCGCGAATTGCGACCGCGTCTCTCAGGGCGAAGCCCTCATCATCGGGCTGATCGGCGGCGTCTTGGTCGTGCTGGGCATCATGCTGCTCGACAGGCTCAGGATCGACGATCCGGTCGGTGCATGGCCTGTGCATGGCCTCTGCGGCGTCTGGGGTGGCTTGGCGACAGGCATCTTTGGCGACCTGCCAGATGGAATCGAAACGCAGGGTGCGTTCTTCTTCGTGCAGCTCAAAGCAACCCTCATTATCTGTGTTTGGGCCTTCGTGACCATGTTTATCCTGTTCTCGATCCTCAAGGGCATTGGCGTTCTGCGAGTTAGCGAAGCCGAAGAGCAAAAGGGCTTGGACGTCAGCGAGCATGGTATGCACGCTTACGGAAGTGCGAGGCCTTAAGAGTACGCTGTTTTCAACGAGTTTTGGGGCACCAGGTGCGTCGGGCATTTCGCCCGGCGCACTGTCCCGAAACCAGGGGCTTGCGTCGAAAAACGCTCTCTCTTTAGTACCAATAGCCGTTGCGAATCCGTTGAATATCCAATGTCGAACAAGGAATGTCCAAGGAAGAAGGTAATGCAGGTTGGGGGCATGGGACTTCTTCCCTCGATATTCCTTGTTCGACATTGGATATTCAAATCAAAAGCAGCCAAATAAAAAATAGCGCGACCCTCGTAGCAAAATTGCTGCCAACGCTGCATCCAACACTGCCCCCCCACACACACCAAACCAGAAGGATGCCCCAATGGCTTGGGTAGGTTTTCCGCCTATTCCTGCCCAGGCCGGGGTGTCCTGTGGAATGCGGATTGCGGAATGCGGATTGCGGATTTAAGATGGACTCCCCTAGAAACGTAGCGTTAGAAACATAGCGTTTCATCGATTCCGCAATCCGAATTCCGAATTCCGAATTCTTCCATGAAGCTTATCATCGCTATTGTCCAGCCGAGCAAGCTGGAAGACGTCAAAACGGCTCTCTCCAAGGTCGAAGTCGTACGGCTCACGATCATGGATGTCCAGGGCTTTGGCCGCCAAAAGGGACAGACCGAGGTCTATCGCGGACGCGAG
Organism: Bythopirellula sp.; assembly: GCA_965224625.1. Taxonomy (GTDB): domain Bacteria; phylum Planctomycetota; class Planctomycetia; order Pirellulales; family Lacipirellulaceae; genus Bythopirellula. The sequence continues at coordinate 1,217,477 of CBDCZS010000001.1, read as the reverse complement.
ATCACGATCAATCTGCTGCGAAAGGTCCAGTTGCAGATCGCCGTGAACGACGACTTTGTCGAGCCAACGATCGACGCCATCCTCGAAGGGGGTCGCTCAGGAGACACCGGCCAAATCGGCGATGGCAAAATCTTCGTCCTCCCCATGGACGACTGCATCCGCATCCGAACCGGCGAACGCGGCCCCGAAGCAATCTAGTGCGAGCCGCACACGCGTGTTCCGCTAGCAGCATTAGTATACAAGAGCCAAACGGCTGTTCAAGGGGAACACGCAATTGGGACTCGTAAAGCAATTTCTTCAGCTAGTGCTTTGTCACAGCTTAAAAGTGGGGTTGAGCAATACGGCTAACCTCTGCTTACTTTGCCTTTGCACGGCGAGCGATGCGCAGTTGGGCGCGAGACTGGGCCAGCGTGCGATCGCGGATCGCTAGCTGCTCGTCGCCGGCTATCTTACGACCCAGGGCACTACGAAGCTGCTCTTCCGCCACTTCGGCATCGACATCCTCAGAGGCGATGGCACGGTTTGTGAGCACCGAAACGACGTTGTCGGCAACCTGCACAAAACCACCGTCGACGTAATAACGGGTGGTCTCTTCACCGCTGCGAATACGCAGCTCGCCATAGCCAAGCCGACCCATCATTGCGCTGTGGTGCAAGCCAATACCGACTTCGCCATCGTACAAAGGCACAGCGACAAAATCGGCGGTCGTGTCAAGCACGGTCTCTTCAGGCGTCACAATGACGCAGCGTAATGTATTAGCAGTGGTTTCAGACATATTACTCAGTCCAACAAAAATGATGAACGATCATTGATAAGCGAGGATTGACCAAAAAAGTGAGGTGACCTTATCGTTTATCGCTCATAGTTTATCGATTACTTTTGGCTTTTCTTCCACTGCTCTTCGGCTTGCTCGATGGCGCCCACATACATAAAGGCGTTCTCCGGAAGGTGATCCCACTTGCCGTCGCAAAGTTCCTCGAAGCTGCGGATCGTATCTTCGAGCGGTGTGATCTCGCCCGGCTTGCCGGTGAAGACTTCAGCGACCAAAAACGGCTGCGACAAAAAGCGTTCGATCCGGCGAGCGCGATGCACGATCAACTTATCTTCGTCCGAAAGCTCGTCCACACCCAAAATGGCGATGATATCCTGCAATTCGCGATAACGCTGCAACGTCGTCTGCACCCGACGGGCACAATTGTAATGACGCTCGCCAACGTACTGCGGATCGAGAATACGGCTCGACGAGGCCAACGGATCGACCGCCGGATAAATACCCTTCTCCGAAATCGAGCGTTCTAGATAGAGAAACGCATCGAGCTGACCAAAGGCGGTCGCCGGGGCAGGGTCGGTCGGATCGTCGGCAGGCACGTAGACGGCTTGCACCGACGTGATAGCGCCCTTGTCGGTCGACGCGATTCGTTCTTGTAACGCACCCATTTCGCTGGCAAGCGTCGGCTGATAGCCCACGGCCGAAGGCATACGTCCCAGCAACGCAGAGACTTCGCTGCCCGCTTGCGAAAAACGAAAAATGTTGTCGACAAACAACAGCGTGTCGGCACCCGTCTTGTCGCGGAAATACTCGGCCATCGTCAGGGCCGACAACGCGACACGCAACCGGGCACCTGGCGGCTCGTTCATCTGTCCAAACACCATACAGGTCTGGTCGATCACGCTTCGGCCCGTGTCGCCGATTTTGGCCTCTTGCATTTCGAGCCAAAGGTCGGTCCCTTCACGCGTCCGTTCCCCTACGCCCGCGAACACCGAATAACCACCGTGTGCCGAAGCAATACGGGCAATCAACTCGGTAAGAATAACGGTTTTCCCCAGTCCAGCACCACCGAACAGACCGGCCTTACCACCACGGACAAACGGAGTGAGCAAGTCGACCACTTTGATGCCGGTCTCGAACAGTTCGGTTTTGGTTGACAGGGTGTCGAGATCAGGAGCATTACGATGGATGGGCCAAATCTCGTCCGCTTTGACTTCACCACGACCGTCGACCGCTTCGCCAATCACATTGAACACGCGGCCAAGTGTCGCTTCGCCGACCGGAACCGAAATCGGCTTGCCCGTGTCGCGACATTCTTCGCCTCGGATCAAACCGTCGGTGCTTCCCAAAGCCACGCAACGAACACGACCACCGCCAAGCTGCTGTTGCACTTCGCCGGTCAGGTTAATTTTGATGCCCTTGTGCTCCGACTCGATTTTCACGGCGTTATAAATCGCCGGCAGTTGATCTTCCGAAAATTCGACATCGAACGTGGAGCCAATCACTTGAGTGATGTGGCCAATATTTTGTGTTGCAGTTGCCATAGGATTCTTAATTTCGGATTTCAGATATTAAATTGAGGATTTGCAAGTGTAAAAACCCATGTTAGCGACGTCGGCAACGACGCTGAACCACCGGTAAATTTAGGTCTATTATTTCAGTGCTTCAACGCCGCCAATGAGGTCCATCAGTTCGGAAGTAATCCGGCCCTGACGGGCACGGTTGTATTGCATGCTAAGGTGATCAATCAGCTCGCCCGCATTTTCAGTAGCCCCCTTCATCGCGATCATCCGAGAGACCTGTTCGCTCACGGCCGAATCCAGAAAACACTTGAACAGTTTGACTTTGAAACTCGTCGGAACAACCTCTTCGAGGATGCTCTCGGGCGAGGGGAGAAATTCGTACTGCGATTCGCTGCCGGCATCCTCGCTCTCAGCCTCTTCGCCCAAGGAGCCAAGCGGCAACAGCGTTTCAACGGCAATTTCTTGGCGAGCCACGCTGTGGAACTTCATGTAGACAACGTCCAGCCGATCGATCTGTCCGGTTGCGTACTCATCAAGAAACCGATTGGCAATGACGTCGACTTCGGCAAACGAAGGCTTGTCTTCAAAGTGCGTGTACTCCTGGTCGGCGTCGTAACCACGAAATTTGAAACCGCCAATACCCCGTTTGCCAGCAATCTCGAGCCGACACGCAGGCACCTCTTCATTAAGCTGTCCCCAACGAGTCAGCCCCGCACGGATCAGGTTGCCATTAAAACCGCCACACAGACCACGGTTGGCGGTCAACAGCAGCAGCGCCGCCCGCTTAGTTTCTTCGCGTTGCTCAAGCAACGGATGGGTCACTTCAAGCCCCGTCTTGGTCAGGTCGGTCACCAACTGGGTGATCCGTTCGGTATAGGCAGTCGCCGCCGAAGCCCGATCCATCGCCTTTTTGAACCGCGCGGTAGCGATCAATTCCATCGTCCGCGTAATCTTGCGAATGTTGCGAATCGACTTCCGACGTTTATCAAGTTCTTTAGGATTGGCCATAAAAGGAGGCGTTAGTCGTTAGGCGTTAGTAAAACAATAGCCGCGATGCAACGCATCGCCGGAGGCAAAAAATCACAGCAAAAACAATTAAACCGTCGCAGTCGCCGCTTCAGCAGCCTCAGCAGCCTCAGCAGCACCACCACTAAACTGCGTACCAAACTCTTCGATCGAGGCCTTGATCTTCTCGGTCAGTTCGTCATCAAGATCTTGCTTCTTAGCCAGCTCGTCATAGACTTCCGACTTTTGATCTTTCATGAAGATCAGAAACTTTTCTTCCCAATCTTGCACTTGGTCGACCGGCAACGTATCCAAAAAACCGCGTGTGCCGGCAAAGATCATCAACACCTGATCGATGACGGTAAGCGGCTTGTATTGGCCCTGCTTCAGCAGTTCCACCATACGGTACCCCCGGTCAAGACGCGCCTGGGTGTCCGGATCAAGCTCGGTGCCCAACTGAGCAAAAGCTTCTAGCTCGCGGAAGGCCGCCAAGTCGAGACGCAAACCGCCCGAGACTTTTTTCATCGCCTTGATCTGAGCCGCACCACCCACGCGCGAAACCGAAATACCCGCGTTCATCGCCGGCTTCACACCCGCGAAGAACAAGTCCGGCTGCAGATAGATCTGGCCATCGGTAATGGAAATGACATTGGTCGGAATGTAGGCCGAAACTTCACCCTCGAGCGTTTCGATAATCGGCAACGAAGTAATCGAGCCACCGCCCAGTGCCTCAGACAATTTGGAGGAACGCTCCAGCAAACGACTATGACAATAAAACACGTCGCCAGGATAAGCTTCGCGCCCCGGCGGACGACGCATCAGCAACGACAGCTCGCGGTAGGCGACCGCCTGCTTGCTCAAGTCATCGTAGACCACCAAAGCGTGGCCGCCGTTAAACATATACTCTTCGGCCATCGCGGTTCCCGAATAGGGAGCAATGTACTGAAGCGGAGCCGGATCGCTGGCACCCGAGACAATCACGGTGGTGTAGTCCATCGCACCCGTCTCTTGCAGCTTTTCGATCACGCCCGCCACGGTCGACTCTTTCTGACCGATCGCAACATAAAAACATTTGACGCCCGAGTCGCGCTGGTTGATGATCGCGTCAATCGCGACAGCCGTCTTGCCCGTCTTACGGTCGCCAATAATGAGTTCGCGCTGACCACGGCCAATCGGCGTCATCGCGTCGACCGCTTTGATGCCGGTTTGCAGCGGCTCGCACACTGGCTGCCGCTCGGCGACACCCGTTGCGATGGTTTCCACATCGCGACGCTTGTTCGTAACGATTGGCCCCTTACCATCCAGCGGATTGCCCAGCGGATCGACCACACGGCCTAGCAGCGCGTCGCCGACGGGCACACTCAGCAGCTTGCCGGTGCTGCGAACTTCTTCGCCTTCGTTGATCCCCAGGTAATCTCCGAGGATAATCACGCCGACCGAATTTTCTTCGAGGTTGAACGCTAGGCCGTTAACGCCATTTTTGAACTCGACCATCTCGCCAGCCATGACGTCCGCCAGTCCGTAGACCTGGGCGATACCGTCGCCGACTTCCAACACCCGACCGACCTCGCGGACGTCGATTTGGGAAGCAAACTGTTCGATCTCTTTTTGAATGACCGACGAGATCTCGTCACTTTTGAATTTCATCAAAACGCTCCAGGAAAGCTATTCTTTATATTTGCATTGACTAACGTAAAATCAGCGATGATCGATAAACGATGAACGATAAATGCTACGGGGACTCTCCTCACTCGCTTATCGTTCATCGCTTATCGTTCATCATTACTTACTTTTCCATAAACTGTTCGGGCCGACTCTGAATCGCTTCGACCGCCTGGGCAACCATCGCTTGACGCGAACGCTCGAGGCTCGAACGCGTCGAGGCGTCGTAGACTTTGTCTCCGACACGAACGACAAAACCGGCGATCAACTCGGGGTTGATCTTGGTCGTAACCACCGGCTCAATCCCCAACGAGCTGCGCAACGAGCTAATCACTTCTTCTTGCAGCGAAGGCTCCAAAGCCATGGCCAATTCCAACTCGACGGGCACGCGGTTATTGCGTCGCTCCCATAGCTGCCCTGCGACTCGCACCACTTGGCGCAAAACGCCAAGCCGTCCGTGGTTCGACAGCACCTTCAAAAAGTTCAGCGTTGTCGTCGACAACCGACCCTCAAAGACACGATCGATCATCCCAAGCTTTTCGTCATGCGAAACGAGCGCTGAGTCAAAGATTTGCTCCACTTTGGGAAACTTATCCAAGACCTCCGTGACCACCGTCTGTAGCTCGCCCAACACCTCGTCTTCTTTGGCACCCGCCGCGTCGAGGGCTGCCTGCGCGTAAACACGCGCAAGCTTTTCGACGTCGACGTCGAAAACCGTTTCGCGACGGGCTTCGCCAGTTGCTGAGGACTTGGTTGCTGAGGACTTGGTCATTTCCGATCGATCTCGCTATTAAGCGATTAATTCTTGCTAGGGCTGCTGCTGGCAAATTTCCCGAGGGCTTCACGAACGAGCGAGGCTTGCTGGTCGGCCGTGATGTTTTGCTTCACCACTTTCCCGGCCAATTCGACGGCCAAATTGGCACTCGTCTCGGCCAAGCTCTGCATCGCATGGTCTGCCGCCCGCTCCACATCGCGCACCGCCCGTTCACGTTCCTGATCGGCCAATTGCTTGGCGTCAGCAATGATCTGGGCCTTGGTATGCTCGGCATCACGACGGGCTTCTTCGAGCAATCCACGCACCTCGTCGGCAGCAAGCGCCAACTTGGCTTCATGCTCAGCAAGAATCCGCTTCGACTCTTCGTGCTTTGCCTGCGCCTCTTCGATGTCATTCGCGATACGCTTTTCACGCTCTTCGAGGGCTTCGGAGATCGAGGGCCAAGCGAATTTATTCAGCACAAAAAACAGCAGGGCAAAAACCACCCCGGTCCAAATCGCCAGATCGATATCGATCGCGAGTGGATTCGGTTTACCGCCAGCATGGCCCCCAGCATCCCCGTGAGCGTCAGCATCCCCATGGGCATCAGGCCCGTGGGTATCATGGACACCATCAGCCTGAGGCGCGTGATCGAGAGCCGGTCCGGCCGGCTCTTCCGCCCAACCCAGCAACGGCCAGCAGACGCAGGCCGCAGCCACGATCCTAGGCAAAAACAATCGCTCAGATCTCATTCGTAAAACCTTCTTCGTAGGTCGCTGTCGCAAAACTAGCGAAATTAGTGCGAGCCGCACACGCGTGCTCCGCTAGCAGCCTTGGACTCTCAGTGCCAAACGGCTACTTCTGCGGAATACCCGAGGGGTAGCTGCTCTAGTTAAACAACATACAAACGATCAAGGCAAAGAACGTAGCACCTTCAATCAACGCTGCCGAAATAAGCATCGCTGTTTGAATGTTGCCCGCAGCCTCTGGCTGACGTGACATGCTTTCAACAGCTTGACCACCGATACGGCCAATACCCAGAGCAGCACCAATGATCACAAGCCCTGCACCAAAAGCAGCACCAAGATTCATGCTGAACCCACCCGTAGCGGCAGCCGCAGCGCCCTCAGCCTCTTGAGCCATGGCTGGCGAGGCAACTGCAAAAATGACCAAACAAAGCACCAGCATTTTCATCAACTTAAACACGGTTTGTAACTCCTTAACTTAGTAAACTGAATCAGTAAACAATTTGAAATGACTATAAGCAACCGTTTACGAATGCGTTAGTGCGGATGCACCGCAGCTCCGATAAACAATGCGGACAAAAAGGTAAAAATGTAAGCCTGTAAGAAGGCAACAAACAGCTCAAGCATACTCAGCGCCGTAGCTCCAAGCACACTGGCAAAGGTCACACTTCCCCAAACCGCAGAACCAGCAGCAGCACTGGCCCCAATAAATCCTAAAATGGCAGCCAAGACAACGTGCCCCGCCATCATATTTGCTAACAGGCGAATGGCAAGCACGCTGTGCTTGATAAACAGCCCAAGAACTTCAATTACAAAAATCAAGGGAATCAGCAGCACCGCGATTGGCCCAGGCAGGTCCATGTGCGGCACTTGAGCCTTCCAAAATCCAATGACCCCGAGCTTGGCCATACCCGTACCAACAACGACCGAAAAAGTCGCAAAAGCCAAAGCACCGGTCACCGCCAAGGCCCCGGTCGGCGACCCCATCCACGGAACCATGCCAATCAGGTTACATCCAAGCACAAACAGAAAAAGCGTCCAAAGAAACGGCACAAAACGATCGGCGTCGCTTTTACCAATACAAGGCCGCGCCACTTCATCTCGGATATAAAGCAAAAAGACTTCTAGCAAGTTCCTAAAACGGCCCCTCGCAATCGCGCCGCCCTTCAAGCCCTTCGCCAAGAGCACAAAAAAGACACAAATCGCGATCGCCACGGCGACTTCCAAGATCATAAATTTCGTGAGCTTGAGATCCAGCGGCTGGAAAATATTGTCAACCACCGCGTTGCCCGTCTTCACCTCAAAAAGAGGCTCTTCGAGGGCAAATGGCTGAGGAATCTGAATATGCCCGTGGGAACCCTCAGGCGTAAGCAGACGCGGCAAGTGAAAGGAATCCGAATCCTCCACATGGCTAAACAATTCGCTAGGTGCAAGTGGGTTTGCCATGAGAAAACAGGGTCCGTCGTTCAAAAAATTTCGAAATTATAGCAAGTCCCACTCGAGTGTTCCGCTGAAACAGCCATTTGGCGCTGAATGCCAAGGGCTGCTAACGGAACATGCGTGTGCGGCTCGCACTAGCGATTTTGGTTCTTCATCAACCGGAGCGAGAGAAAGGTCTCTGCCGCCAGCGTCAAAAGATAAAATACGATTAAATAAATAACAAAACCTAAGTAATCCGCCCCGTTGCCACGCAATGCGAGCAACAGACAGACCACCAAGGGGGGTAACATCCTGAGTGCCATCGCCAACAACAAACCCACCAGAGGTTGTCGTCGAGCCACCGGCAATTGACTCGCAGCCAGTGCCGTCAGCCCCGAAAAAAGGCAAATCAGCGCCGCAGCCACGACTTCAACAATCGCTTCTCGCCCCTGCAACCAAAACACCATCGGTAATAACAGGGTGCAAAATGCAGCCGTTCCACAAACTAAAAACAAAGCGGACGCCAAAAAACCGTTCGGGCAACAGCAAGCCGTCCAATGCGCCGTCCAATGCGTCATCCAATGAACGGAGGGTTTGCTCACGGCTCCTGTTCCTTTCCTGCTTTGCTGGTGGGGTTTCTACTGGTGGGGTTGGTACTGTAAGTCTGCTTATTTTTTTTTGTCAAACGCAACAACTGCTTGATCGCTAGCGTGAAGCCAAGGGCAAAACCCGCTAGCATCAAAACAAATTTCGTACCAAGCTTGGTATCGAGCCAATAACCAATCAGGCCCGGCACAACCATTCCTAGCGAAATCGTCATAATCCGCGACGCCCAAGCAGCAGCTTTTGCTGTCGCTGAACGACCATCTAGCGAGTTGGTCTTGAGAGGGACTCCCGTGTCGGAGTTTGTACTGGAGTCATTAGGAGAACTGGGCATGGAGCCTCACCTTGCCACCGCAAGACTACTGCTTGGACTGCCATTACCTCTTCTCTCATCCATACAAAACCCCTCAAGCTCCCGACTAATCTAATTGCCAGCACAAAACGTGCAAAGGGGGATTCGTGCATTTTTTCACAAAGTCTTCGTAATAGTCCCAACTCGATGGCTGGCAGCGGGTTAACGCAGCCTGAAATCGTTTTTTGCCTCACCCAAAGACCCTGAGTCAGCTCCCTCCAATAGCTGAGAGGAACGTGAACAGAAAACGACCATAAGTCGTTTCATAAAAAAGGCTTATGGCAATTACCGATAGCAAAAAACTTGCGTTTTCCCGCTTATCCAGTTAGTATGGGCTATATCGGATGTACGGTCTCAGCAACCTGTTCCGCACAATAACGATTATGGGGTGCGGTTTTGGGGCAAACTGTCTGGTCATTTCGACCGTACGTCCTGTGGTAAAAACCCGGCTGGTTCATGGACGCCCGGTGGGATTTCCGTGCGTTTTACTGTTCAGCTTGCTGTTCAGCCTTTGGGGAGGGGGCCTTCTGGCCTACTTCTCGGCTTTTCTCGCGTGGAAAATGTTCTGTCAGGGAGGATCCCCTTTCTCTGCCCAAACGCGTTTTGTGGCAGAGAGCCTGTTAGCTAGAGAGGTTCGGCGTCATGACAGCCGCTACACTACGATCACGTACCGCCAAAGATCTTGCCCAAATTGCTCGCCAAAACGGCGTCACGGGCTGGCACTCCATGCGCAAAGAAGAGCTGATCAATACTCTGGTCCGACTAGCGCGCAGGCGAACTCTCTCGAAGGGCGAGGGGCCTCCTTCTACCAATGGCAACTCGAACTCGCGTAAATCCAATCCGCGAATTCAGCAGAAAATTGATAACCTCAAACGCAAAATGGCCAACGCCAAAAATCTGTCCTCAGACACCCACCTGGAACAAACTCAGGCAAATCTGAAGGCCGATCGCTTAGTGGTCATGGTACGCGACCCCTACTGGTTACACGCATTCTGGGAATTGTCGCAGCGGAGCGTCCACCGCGCGCAAGCCGCAATGGGCCCACATTGGCACTCAGCCAAGCCAGTTCTTCGCCTGCTTCGCATCCAAGAGGACGGCTCGGCTAGCCTAGAAAAAGAGATCCAAATTCATGGCGGCGTCAGCAATTGGTATGTCGACGTCCAAAATCCGCCCAGCGAATATCGTATGGAAATTGGCTATCTGCCCGAAAACAGCTCGTTTTATTGCCTTGCCCGCAGCAACACCGTCCAAACACCACCTGCCGGAACGAGCGACGCCATCGACGACAACTGGAAGCATGTTGCCGAACAGGCCGACCGCATCTTTGCGATGAGTGGCGGCTATTCACCGCAAGGGACCAGCCGAGAATTGCAAGACTTGCTCGAAGAGCGCCTCCGTCGTCCGCTTGGGACTCCGATGAGTACGCGCTATGGAAGTGGCGCAGCAAGTTCGCCCAGCAAAAAGGACCACAGCGACGACATGCCTTTTGCCGTCGATGCCGAGGTGATCATCTACGGAGCCGCTGATCGAAACGCACATGTCACGCTCAAAGGCGAACCGGTGCAACTCCGTCCCGACGGAACCTTCGCCGTACGGCTCAGCTTGCCCGACCGTCGTCAGGTCATTCCGATCGTAGCCAGTTCGAGCGACGGCGTCGAACAGCGCACAATCATTCTGGCTGTAGAACGCAACACCAAGACCATGGAGCCAGTAGTACGCGACATCACAGTGAAGTGACCTGAAGAGTGAAAAACGTGTCACAAAAGCCGCGATCTAACAGATCGCCGGAGCCACCACCCCACCACCCCACCACCCCACCACCCCACCGGCCACCACGCTTTCACTCTTCACAATACACGGCCCAAGCTTCACAATGAAAACATGGGTTCCAAAGCTTCACCACAGGATCGCTTAGTCGCCTTAATCGGCAAGTTGCCTAGCTGCCTGATTGCGTTCTCAGGCGGCGTCGACAGCGCAGTCGTCGCCAAAGCCGCTCAGCTTGCCCTGGGCGACAGCGCCGTCGCCGTCACCGGCGTCAGCGCGAGCCTTGCTACGGGCGAACTAGAGACAGCCCAACGCATCGCCCAGGCGATCGGCATCCGCCACCAAACGGTCTCGACCGACGAGCTTCTCCAAGACGGCTATCTCGAAAACCAACCCAACCGTTGTTGGCACTGCAAAACCGAGCTTTACCAGCAATTGGAAAGCTTGGGCAAGCAGCTAGGCATTCAGAACATTCTCAACGGAGCCAACCTCGACGACTGCGGCGACTTCCGTCCCGGCATGAAGGCCGCCGCCGAACATCAGGTCCGTAGCCCCTTGATGGAATGCGGCATCAACAAATCCGGCGTGCGAGAAATCGCCCAGGCTTGGAACCTCGAAGTCTGGGACAAACCGGCAACGCCCTGCCTCTCAAGCCGCGTCGTTTACGGCCTCAATATCACGCCCGAACGCCTAGCCAGGATCGACACCGCCGAACAATTACTACGAGAGCTAGGCCTAAAAAACGTCCGCGTCCGCTACCACCACGACGACCTGGCCCGCCTAGAAGTGGCGATCGCCGACCTGCCACGCCTGAGCGACGAAAAACTACGCACCACGATTACCAACGGTTTACGCGAAATCGGCTTTCGCTACGTCACAGTCGATCTCGAAGGTTTTCGCTCAGGCAGTTTTCAGCAACTCGTGCCGACAACGGAACTCACGCGCTACTCTCTCGAAACACGCTAGCGCCCACGCCCTCCAAACATGCCGCCCCCTCCTTCAACCGACGGTAGGCCGCGCTGCCCACGCCGATTATTGATCAGGTTTCTCATACGGGCCATCTTGGCACGCATCGCAGGTGTACTACGGTCGAGACGCTCTTTCCGGCGTTGGTCACGCTCGGCCGAAGAACGATCGGCACCGCGATCGCCGCCTCCCCTCGCTTCGCGATCTGTGCGGAAACCTTCCATCCGGTCGATCCATTTGTCGAGTTCCAAGTTTTGCTCCTCGGGTGGCATGTCGAGCAGCCGGTCGACGCGTTGCATCATAAATTGCCGCATGCCTTGGCCAAAATGCTGCCTTTGCTCTGGAGAAAAATCGCGAGCTCGCTCACGCAGCGCACCGAATTCGGCGCGCCGCTGATCCGCACTCATCGTGTCCACTTTTTGCAGAAGGTCGTCTCGCATTTTTTCCACTTCGGCCAGTTCCGAATCCCCCGAAAAAAAGCCCATCGCCCAACCGACTCCGGCAAGTAGGACGAGGATCGCAGCGGCTCCGGCAAAATGCTTTTTATTCATCTTTCATTCTCCTATCATGTCAGTCGGCAACAATCAGGGCATCGACATGCCCATCGAGGTACAAAAAATTACGGGCGCCATCTTCTCCCGGCGAACCATGAAACGACTCGAAGTCATAGACGACCCAAACCTCGCCCGAGCCACGGATTTCGCCCCGACGCGTCTCTAAGACTGCTTGGCGCGTGCGACCTTCTAATCGAAACGACGGGTACTCGTAGCTCATTCCTTCGTTTTCAAAGTACGAATCGCCCGGCGTAAAGGGACCGCCATCGGGACGGACGTAGTCGTTCTCGCCGGTGTTGTCAAAAGTGTATTCGGCAACATCGTCTGTGTTGAGTGGTCCGTAGTCGCTCGGACAACGGTAGATTGCTTGGTTGTTCTCAGAATAGATACCCAAAATTTTGTAGAGCGGCCAAGTCCCTCGGTCGTGCTCCTCGTACGGCTTGACCGAAGGCAAGATGGCCGCCTCGGGAAAGGTGCCACGCTCTCCCTGGCTGTCGAGGTATTGCGTCAAGGCCAAGCCAATCTGCCGCAGGTTCGATTTACACTGCGTCCGCCGCGCAGCTTCGCGCGCGGCCTGTACCGCCGGCAAGAGTAGCCCGATCAACACGCCAACGATCGCAATAACCACCAGCAGCTCGACCAGCGTAAAACCTTGTTGTGACCATTTTTTGGGGTACACCGAAACTTCCTTCCAGCCAAGAGGCGATGCGGCCTTGTCAGAAGCTCAAACCCCTAGAACCCGAGAAAGTTTCGCATTTTCAGCCAGCGAACCGATTTTTGTCAAATCGTGGAATAGGCTTCCAGCCTGTAGAGTAAAATAAGGTGTCAGGAACCTTATTTCCGTATCTGTCCTACTAGCCCCAATGTGCCGCTCTCGCTGGAGGAGGCACGACGGCTGGTCGAACGTTTTGTGGATGATTAATCATCGAAGATTGCACGGCGCGCTTGGCTACGTCGCGCCCGCCGACAAGTTAGCTGACCGCGAGCAAGCGATCTTCCGATCTCCGACGAGCGAGACCGCAAGTTAGCAGAAGCGCGTGGAGAGACACGCGAAGAGGTGCCTGCAGCAGAGGAGGCTAGCCGGATGGCAATGAAGGCACCTCCTGCTCTGCGTGAACGCAAATGAAATAATCCGGCGATAGCCGTCCAAAAACTTACTTTAACCCGCTAACGGTTCACAAGAAAAAATCTACTTCCGACTGAGGCAAGACACTCCTAGTCCTGCTAAGCATAGTAACAAGATCGAACTAGGTTCAGGGACTACGGTCGCTGTCACCCAGGCATTTGATGGGCCTGGGATGGTTCCCTGTGCAATGTTAGCGTCAAATTCGCCTGTAAACCAACTTCCGTAACTCGAGGCATCTGGATGAATAGCGAGAAGTATATCGAGAGACGCACCGACCTCCGCGTAAGGTATCCGGACTGTATTGGTATCGTTATCCGTCCCAGCCACATCACCGAATGCATTCGCCTCCGCCGCAATCGCATCAGCTACTATTAGCAAGTCAGCAAATGTTGTCCAAGTTATAGGTGATACGGCACCGAGGTCCACTTGCACTTGGTCGTAGGATATTCCGTAGTGAAATTCCAGATTGTAGACACCATTGGGACCGGTTGTTCCAGCAATCGTGACATTTGTCATGGATTCTACTCTATTGTCACCACCGCCAAACAGCATCACATCGCCTAAAGCTGAAGACGCGGAGAAACTCATAAGTACAACAGAAGCAATTGCGTATCGAGCCAGCATTGTTTCCCCCAAAGTTAAACCAGGATTTCCCATTTGAAGTTACCAGGAACCGCTCCAATCTCAGACGTCGTTCATTCATTGTAACAGAATGCGCCCCCCCCCGTGTGTATCGCATGGGAAAATTTCTCATTTTTTGATTCCTGGGCCCCACCGCCCCAAAACAAGGTTTTCAAGCTCCTGAGCCGCACCTTCGCGTCCTTCCTGCGCAGACTTTTCCCCGACACCCAACATTTTGGCACCTCAAGCTCCTACACGTTGCACCGAGCGGTCACCGGTGGTGGTAGTGCCAACCGCTCGATGCGGTCGAGGAAAATAAGGTGTCAGGAACCTTTTTCGGAAATTCCCCAAAAAGGTTCCTGACACCTTATCTGTCCGATCTCCGCAAGAATCACACAACGAACGACCAACGGGAGTGGACCACCCCCAACCGAGCGGCAGCTCGCAAAGGCTGCGGCCCAGCCGCTAGAGAATCGAGAAATCGGCGAAGTAGAGGTAGAGGCCCAGCACAAACAGCACGAGGCATAGACCCGCAGGCTTGGCTCCGGCCCAGGGAGTCAGGTCGACCGCCCCGGAATCTTGCTGCACATAGGCTTCGGCTCGCGGATGGCTTTTGCCTATCAGCAACATCAGGACCACCAAGCTGGCAAAAACCAATCCCAGAAAATGAAACTCGTGGATCTTGGCGACCCATTCGTCGAACACAAAATACCCGAGTGCAATCGTCGCGAATCCTACGATCAAAGCGACTTTGGCCGCCAAGGCCGGGACTCGCTTACTCAGCATCCCCACCAACACCACGGCAAAGATGGGAATAAAATAAAGCCCGTTCATCTTCTGCAAGTATCCAAAAATGCTTTCTGTCTTGGCCAACAGAGGAGCCGTCGACATGGCCAACAGGGCAATCACCGTGCCAAACCACTTGCCCGAAGCAACCACCTGCTTTTGGGTCGCCTTCGGATTGAGATGCGGCTGATAGACTCCCAAACTAAAAAGCGTCGCCGTGCTGTTGAGCGCCGAGTTGAAGGAACTCAAAATGGCTCCCACCATCACGGCTGCAAAGAACCCCGCCATCGGCTTAGGCAACACGTTGCTCACCAAAGTCCCATAAGCCTTGTCCGGCGCAATGTTGTCACCGGCGTAAAGATGAAAGGCGATAATGCCCGGCAAAACAAGAATCAGCGGTGCCACGACTTTCAGAAATCCAGCGTAGAGGACGCCTTTTTGTCCTTCTTTCAAACTACTGGCTCCAAAAGTGCGCTGAATGATCTGCTGATTAGTACACCAATAAAAGAGATTTAATAACGCCACCCCGGTAAAGAGCGTGAAAAACGGCACCGACTGCTGTTGGCTACCGATCGAATTGAATTTCTCGGGATGTGCCGTGACCAACGTATTCCATCCGTCGGCCAACGTGCCTCCCTCGCCGGCAACCTGATGCAAACCAAAGTAAGCAATCATCACCCCGCCGACCAGCAAGCCAAAACCGTTGATCGTGTCCGATACTGCGACCGTCCGCAAACCGCCGAAAATCGCATAGATCGACCCCACGATGCCTACCAACCAAACCGTAAGCCACAACACGGTGTCGTCGCTGGCAACACCAATGATTTCCTTGATGTTCAAGATGCCGCTCAGACCGGTCGCCCCCGTATAAAGAATGATGGGCAACAAGATCCCCGCGTAGGCAATGATAAAAATGAGCGTCGTGATGGTGCGCGCGCCTGCGTCGAAACGCTGCTCAAGGTACTGAGGCACGGTCGCTATGCCGCTTTTCAAAAACCGTGGCAAGAAAAATAAACCCATCAGCACCAGGGCGACCGCCGCGATCACCTCCCAGGCCATCACACAGATACCATCTTTGAACGCAGCGCCGTTCAGACCGACAAGCTGCTCCGTCGAAAGATTCGTCAACATCAACGAGCCGGCAATCACACCTCCGGTCAAGCTGCGCCCGGCAAGAAAATACCCTTCAGAACTCTCATGGTTATCTCCACGAGTGAGATAATAAGTCAGCAGCCCAACGAGACCGGTAAAGAAGACGAAGGAAACAATCGTGAGGGTAGTATCCATGCCAGGATTATAGACAGAGTGGCGGCAAAACTTCTATGCCAAGCGAAGAAAAGAAGAGAAGAATAGAACGCGGATAAACGCGGATTCAACGGATAAACGCAGATGCGGATCGTGTAGAGTGGGCACCCCCTACACTACTAGCTCTGTGCCTCTGCGTCTCTGCGTGAGGCTTTTCCCTTAGCGGAACATGCGCGTGCGGCTCGCACGCGCTAAACCCCATGATGTCGTTTCCGCACCTCAGGCCGACGGGCTACCCTTCCGCCGCTCTGGCGATAGCCATACTCGATCGCAAACCACTCGGCGTAGCGTTCCCGGTCGGTGTAGCCGTCGTTACGATCGTCGAGCAGATGGCCAAGTTCGTGCAGCAAGATATTATTGAGATAAAAATCGCGGATGGCCGCCGGACTCCAGCGCAGACGCCAAACGCCCGTCTCGGGCCGATCCCAACGCCCCCCATACATTTTGGTCTCGTTCACAACTTCCGGCCGTGGCGGAACATAAAAAATCTCTTCGAATGACTCCTCCAGAGGATAAAGGTAGAGCGTGGCCCCCCACTGCATGCCATAGCAAGGAAAACTCCTTTTCTTCCGAGTCATGCGACTGAATTGGATGACCTCCAGATCTCGCAAAAAATGCTGAGGCACCTCTTCCAGCCGTTGCCGAACTTCGTCTGCGGTAACAACGTGCCGGTAGCCCTCGCCCGGCGATTGGGTGATAATCCGATAACCGTTGCCTTCCTCGGTCGGCTCATGCCAATCCTCGGGAGGTGAAAATGGGGCAAGTACGTTGTGTACGCCGAATTGAATCCGTCGTGCGCGTGGCGACCAACCAGCGCGTGGCTGAGAGGCTTGCCGTTTTGCTTGACGAACCATGTTCTTCGAAGGAAATTGGTGCTTCATAGGGAATTGACGTCGTGATGCCATCGTCGGAACCCCTGGTTAGGTAGGACGTTACCGCCATCAGACGGCAACCGGAGCAAAACTTGCTGACACAGGTAGGAGTGAGCAGTCAGCAGATGGCAGTTGAAAACAGTTTTACTGCCCTAACCGCCTACTCTATGTTAGGCAGAACCGAGAGTTGGCATCAAACAATCGACGTAAGTCCAATTTGTGTATGCACTTACAAAACACACGAGAACCCCTCCAATGGGGAGTTTGACGGGATCGAGAGCAGATATTTCGTCCAATCGCGTGGAGGAGAGAAAGAAACCCAAGGCCGACTCGAATAAAATTCAACCAACATGAACGTAATCCTTTACACACGAACAGGTTGTCACCTTTGTGACGTGGCCTACGAAGTTCTTGTTTCGCACGGACTTCAGCCGCATAAAGTCGACATCGATGCCGATACGAGCCTGCGCAAGCGATTTGATACCTGCGTGCCCGTCGTCGAGATCGATGGCAAGATTCGTTTTCGTGGCCAGGTCAATCCTGTGCTACTGAAGGGCCTGCTGAGCAACTCCCGGGAGCAGAAAAAGTGATCGTCGAGGCACATCAGAAGAAAACGGAATGCTTGGGGGTCTTCGCCAAATACTGGGAGCCTGGAAAAGTCAAAACTCGCTTGGCACAGTCGTTAGGCAATGAAAAGGCCGCTAGAATCTACGAGGCGTTTGTCGCGGCGACGATTGCCCGGCTCTCGGCAATCGAAGCAAGCCACCTTCTTGCCTATTCTCCTTCCAATGAGCAGACTCGCGAAGCTTTCTCGACAGCAGGCACGCATGGCTGGTCGCTGGTCGCCCAGACCGAGGGTGACTTGGGCGAGCGGATGTCCGGATTTTTCGCCAGCCAGTTCCAAGCCGGGGCCGAGCGCGTCGTGCTGCTAGGCACCGATAGCCCCAACGTTCCATTGATCGAAGTCCAAGAAGCCTTCGAGCATTTGAAAACAAGCGAGGTCGTCCTAGGCCCCACAGAAGACGGCGGTTACTATTTGGTGGGAGCAGCAAAAAAAGTGCCGCCGATCTTTAGCGAGATCCCCTGGAGTACGCCAGACGTCTTGCCTACGACGATCGCTCGCCTACAACAAGCGGGCCAAAGCTACGCGACGCTCGACCCGTGGTATGACGTCGACGAAATCTTCGACCTGCATCGGTTGATCGAAGATTTACGTGAGGAGAGCAAAGCAGAACCGGCGTTAGACATACTGCTCAGACATGTACAAAAAGTGCTAGAAGTGTGATGACCGCTACGAATAACAACTACGATACGCTGATCGTCGGTGCCGGAGTGATCGGCCTGTCGATTGCCTGGGAACTTGCGCAGCAGGGCGAAAAAGTCTGCGTGGTCGAACGCGGACAACTGGGCCAAGAAGCGTCATGGGCCGGCGCAGGAATGATCCCTTCGGGGCCAGCGGAATCGCTTTGGGAGGAGGCCACCCCCTTCGAGCAACTCGAAGGCCTGAGCCAACGCCTGCACGTCGAGTGGCACCACCGCTTGTTGGATCTAACTGGCATCGACAACGAGTATCGCCAATGTGGCACGCTCCACCTAGCAGCAACCTCGCCTGAAATAAAAACTCTGGATCAAAAAATCTCTCGATGGCAGAAGCTAGGCATCAACTGCCAACAGATGGACGCACAAGAGCTGGCAGAACTGGAACCCGCGATTGCCCCACGGGCGACCAATTTTGCGAGTGCCTTCCATATTCCTAGCGAAGCACAGATTCGCAACCCTCGGCACCTACAAGCCTTGATTGCTGCCTGCAAAATGACGGGTGTCGAGCTGCTGACGAAAGCCTCCGTCGAACGCTTTGAAGCAACCAACGATCGCCTGAATGCCGCCGTCACTCGCGACGCGACCATTCGAGCCGACAAGTTTTGTTTGGCCGCCGGCAGTTGGTCTGGCCAATTGGCCGCGAGCCTAGGAATCGAACTCCCTGTGCGACCCATTCGCGGCCAAATCGTGCTGCTCCGTGGAAAACCCGAATTGCTGCGACGCGTGATCAACCTGGGAGCACGCTACTTGACCCCGCGGCGCGATGGCCGATTGCTGGTCGGGGCCACACAGGAAGACGTCGGTTTTCTCAAGAAAAACACCGACGACGCAACAACCGAGCTTCTCCGTTTCGCCGAATCGATCGCTCCCGAAACTGCAAAACTACCCCTCGAAACCCGTTGGTCTGGGCTTCGGCCAAGCACCGTCGATGGACTTCCCTACTTGGGACGATTGCCGAACTTCAAAAACGGTTGGATAGCGACAGGCCATTTTCGCGCAGGCTTACAGATTTCGCCAGCAACAGCCGTCGTAATGCGCGAGCTAATGCTCGAACAAGCCCCGACCATTGATGTGACAGCGCTGGGCATCGAGCGCTAGTTGGCGACCAGCATCACTTTCCTTTTCCTGCCGCATGACGCCAAGCGTGTCGGGCGATCGAACCAAAACTGCTGGCCAAAAAGGCGGACCATGCGCCTAAGACTCCGCAGGAAATGGTGCCGACTGCCCAGCCGGGCCACGTAATGCGAGGGCCAATCGTGAAGCCAAGCGTGGTACCGCCGACAACGATGCCAAGGGCGGCACCGGCAAGGACAAACCCCACCAGCCAACGGTTGAGGAAACCCCGATCGGCCAGCGGAGTCGTCGGAGGCAATTCGAGCCGCGCCGTCGCGTCGGCTGTCAAGTTGGCGACGGGATGCTCGTCATCCTGTCCGGGAGTCGCGGCGCGCCAGCGCTGTAAGTCTGGCGAAGTATCTCTCAAACGCGTGCCAATCAGCGTGCTCAAGACATGGGCACCGACGAGGAGCGTACTGCCTGCGATCACCATAGGCCAAGGGCCTTCGGTCAACACAAGCAAGGCACACAGCACGCTCAGCAGCGTGACCAAGAAAAACATCTGGCGCAGGCCAAATCGCAGCAATTGCGGTTCGCGTGGTGGGGACATGCTCTCCATTATCGGATACAACAGCAATCGCAGCAAGCGAGTTTCAGCCAACGATAGCGAGAACTTCAGCCAGAAATAGCCGGCGAGCTACGCCTCGCCGCATTCACTCACTTCCGATAGCCTAGCATAAGCTGTTACGATAAAGAATGAATTTGGTAGACTGAGAAATTGATAACCACGCCGGCGAGACGTAGCTCGCCGGCTACTTTGCGAATTTTTGTGGCTACTTTGCGACTTATTTTGTGAACTGACATGCTTTACTTCTCTGCTGGTAGTGCGACCACTGAACTTTCTGACGCCGACATGCGTGAGGCGCTAATCGGTGTCTTAGAGCAACTCGGCCCGCGCGAGCGTGTGATCGCCGTCCCGCCCGACTTTACGCGGTTTCATAGCCGTGCAGGGCAGCTTACCTCGTGGGTCTACGAACACTACGGCGAGCGGCTCGTCGACGTCATGCCCGCGCTGGGCACCCATGTTGAGATGCCTGCGTGGCAAAAAGAAAAAATGTTTGCGGGCGTGCCCGACGCCTTGTTTCGCTATCACGATTGGCGCAACGATGTCGAAACGATTGGCACCGTGCCTGCCGATTTCGTTTCGGAAGTGACCGACGGCATTTATCGTAAGCCGTGGCCCTGCCAAATGAACAAGCTCATCTGGAACGGACAACATGACCTGGTCCTTTCGATCGGACAAGTCGTGCCGCACGAAGTGATTGGCATGGCCAATTACAACAAAAACCTCTTCGTCGGCACCGGCGGCGTGCGAGGAATCAACGAAAGTCACTACATCGGCGCAGTCTATGGCATGGAACGGATGATGGGCCGGGCCAATACGCCACTTCGCAAAATC
This sequence comes from Bythopirellula sp., assembly GCA_965224625.1. Lineage (GTDB taxonomy): Bacteria > Planctomycetota > Planctomycetia > Pirellulales > Lacipirellulaceae > Bythopirellula. Next base: position 1,196,818 of record CBDCZS010000001.1, on the reverse strand, counting down.
CTGAACTACGCGCAAGATCACTTCTGCGAACATCTGCCGTTGCTCTACGTGCAAACGGTCATTGGCACGAACGAGGCGGGCGAGCTGGTCCTGCGAGGCTTGTATATTGGCGATGATGTCGAGTGCTTTGAGCGTGCCTGCGAGCTATCGCTAGAAGTCAATTTCCAAAGGGTCGCCGAACCGCTCAAAAAAGTGGTGGTCTATCTCGACCCCGAAGAATTCCACAGCACGTGGCTCGGCAATAAGTCGATCTATCGCACACGCATGGCGATTGCTGACGGCGGCGAGTTGATCGTGATGGGGCCCGAGGTCGGTACGTTTGGAGAAGATCCGCAAATCGACGTTTTGATACGCAAGTATGGCTATCGCACGACGCCCGAGATTTTGGCGGCGGTCGAGCAAAACGAAGACCTACGCGGAAATCTTTCGGCCGCAGCCCACCTGATTCATGGCTCGTCAGAAGGGCGGTTTTCCATCACCTATTGCCCAGGCAAGCTCAGCCGCGAGGAAATCGAAGGGGTCGGCTACACCTACGGCGATCTGGCCGAGTACTCGGCAAAATACGACGTCCGCCAGCTCCGCGAAGGGCTGCAAACGGTCGACGGCGAAGAGATTTTTTATATTAGCAACCCGGCGCTCGGCCTTTGGGCGCATGAATCTCGCATGAGCGATTGACCTGGACGGGTGACTTGGGCAGACGTCTGTATCGCCCCGAATAACCGGAACCATTGTTGTATCCGTTCTCCTCTTTGGGCAGAGCCTTGGGGCGAAGAGCGATCTTTCTCGAGCGCAGGGCGTTTTGGCGTCCTATTCTTGCTTGTCCGCTGCAAGGTCGTAGTGGCGTATTTCATCTTCGCTCACAGCCACCGATTCTCCGATCATGAACCCCGAACTTCTTGACGAATTACCCGAATGCAACTTACCCGAATCCGACTCTGATTCGACCGCTGAGCTGGCTGCTACGCTTGACGCTGAGATGAATCCGACGGGGCCTTGCTGTGCAAAATGCGGGGCAGGCTTCTCGGTTCATGCCTCATTGGCTTGTCAGCAGTGTGGTTGGTACGCAAGCATTGGTTCGTATGTCGAGATCGACAGGAGCTGGGAGGTTGCCTCTTCGCCCGAGCTAGCGACCGAGGCCGATGCTGCTCCTGCACCGAAAACGGAACTGCCCACTTGGGCTTGGATTCTGACAGGTTGTGTGTCGGCGGTAATCATCGAGAGCGTCGCCGTGCGGCTACTCACGCCAGCAGATAGTACGATTCGCACTTATTGGTCGCTGACGCAATTGTTTGTCGGCTTGGTAGCTTTTGGAGTTTGCCATACGATCTGCTTTCTTTTGGTGATGAAAAGCGAAGGAGAGACAAGCCTATTTGACTATTTCCTGCGTCCCATTAAGTCGTGGTCGATGCTCTTTCGCGACTTGCCCAAGCGACAATGGGCTTGCTACAGCGGCCTGAGTGGACTGGCTGCGGCGCTGATGTCGGTCTTGCTGATCGGGGGTCTCCCGTACGAACGCCTACTCGACTGGGATATCAAAAAGAAACCGAAGCAGAGCCTGATAGGCGCGATGATGTCTCAGGCCCAGAAGATTGAATCCGACGACGAGCAAAGCCTGGAGGAGGCCATTGGCGATCTGGCAGGCAAGGCGGGGCTGGAGGAAGAAAAGAAAAAGAAGAAGAAAAAACCGAAAGCCAAGCCGCGTCTCGAAGAAGACTGCGTCATCCTTGGCTACATGACCAATCAGGCTGGAGAGATTCAGAACCTGTTGATTGGTGCCGAACATCGTGGCAAGTTCCGATACGCGGGGAACGTACGACCCAGCAACCTCTCGGTGGAAGAACGTCAAGCGCTGACTCAGAAGTTGTCGGACACCAAAGCCAAAAGGCCTTTTGTCAAGATGTCGATCGACGGGGCGATTTGGGTCAAACCAAAGTATCTGTGCCGCGTCAGTTTTCGACGCCGGGGAAAGCAGGGCGGCATGTATGGCGCGCAGCTGGAAGAAATGACGGGCGAAGCCGATCTTGGAGGCTAGCAGTTCCCTTGCGGGGGTAAACCCGACGGGATTGCAACGGTTTTGCGGCCTGAGTTCCTGGGTTGAGGATTCTCGATCGGGAAGCCAGTAGCCATATAATCCTCTTAGAGCCGGTTTCTGACCTATCGTTGAGATAGAAAAGAACACGTATTCGTCCCAACAAAGAGGTTGTTACCGATGGAATCAATGCTGAACGAAACTTGGGTCTGGCTCAACCAGCTCAACCAACAGGAATGGATCGCTTTGCTCGCGATCGTTGCCGGATTGGGATTTCTTTGCATGCGTGGCTTTTCTGGACGCGGCAATATCTAGCGTCCACAGCCATTCACGAATAAGCAAGAAGGATTTCTAACTATCATGATGTTGCTTTGCGCGATGACCGAGGTTTTTCCGGGGTACATGACCGACACAGCTGCACTAGCAGCGGTAGCGGTGATTGGCTATCTGTTTGGGCGGCGCACGCAAGGTTCGACCGACACGCCTCCCGAGAATCAACTGCATCAAGAGCTTTCGCGAGCGACGCTGATTGCCAAAGAGCTGCAACAAATTGCAGGTCGGATTCGACAAGACGTCGCTTCGCACCAGTCGAATATTACCCAATTCAAAGACCGCGTGGCAGGCTTGCAGTCGCAGACCGGCGACGAGGGCTGGCAGACGTTGAGTTCGGAAGCCGAAGCGTTGTTGGCACCCACCATGAAGCTGGCCACCGACCTGTCGCTGGCCTACGACCAGCTACGACGACAGTCGTTGTTGCTAATGAATTTCGCCGGTTCGAGGACCGATCCGCAGACGGGGATTCATAATCGCCGCGCGATGGAAGAACAGCTCGCCGTGCTGCTCTCGCTGCACGAGCAAAATGATATTCGATTCTCACTTGCACTGTTTAGTCTCGAGAACTGCTCGACGGAAGAAGACCAGGAAGGCGAGGAGCTACCTCGTGAATTTACGGCTTTGCTCGAAAGCTGCGCACGCGACACCGATGTGGTGGCCCGTTTTAGCAGCGAGGAGTATGTGGTCCTGATGCCCCAGACGAGCCTGGCAGGGGCAACGATCTTTAGCGATCGGCTGCTGCGACGCGTTGACGATCTTGCGAACTGCGTTGTCGCAGGCGGCATTGTTGAGGTCCAAGAGAGGGAGGACGCCGAGAAGCTTCTCTCGCGTGCCGACTCCGCACTCTACAGTGCCCGGGCAAGCGGCTATAGCTGCCTTTACCAACACAACGGTAAAAATCTCAGGGAGCATGAAGTCGAAAAACTGGCAGAGAAGCCCGAAGCAACGCCTGTCCAGTGATCGATCGAATCAATTCTTCTCCCAAACCTTCTCATACCCGTAAAACGGCAAGAATCGGCTAAAAAATGCGAGAAGTTGACGGCCTTTGTGGTGATCAACTACATTGGTATCTGGCGGAAGGAACCCAGCCAGCTGACTGGTGTCTCTCCGTCTTGTAGCCCGTAGGTAGGCTACCCATTCAGCTCGTCACTTAGACAAGGAGATCGCCATGCCGTTATTTGAGGTTGAGACGGACAGTCATATCATCATCACTTGGGCCAGTGACAACGACGAGGCGTCTGCGGTTGTCACGGATACCTATCCCAACGATAAGGTCCTACGCATGACCAAGCGTCCTCGTGACACGTGGGTCATTTCTAAGAGTGCGCTAGGGATTGCAGGCTCGATCGATCCTTGCAACACAGCGCGGGATTGTTTATCGAAAGCCGAAGGCGACAAGGTCCATGCCATCCGACTTTATATGCAAGAGACCGGGGTCGACTTGGACCAAGCTCGCAAGGTCGTCGAATCGAACATGGTGATGGGCTGGTAGCTCTCTACCACGCCGAACTACCTATACCGAGGAGCTTGCGATGGCTCTGTCGTCGTTTGTGGTGCGCCGACATTGGGCACCTGTTCGGTGGTGGGTGCCGCCGGGCGAGTGGCGACTTCGATAGCAGCTTGCGCGGCTAGGCCTGTGGGATACGAGGCTGTTCCGCCGGGACGATAGGGGGTTGCGCTTGCTACGACGGGTGCCGGCGTTGTGACTGGGGATGCTGCTTGAACTGGTGGAGCTGTGGGAGTCACGGCTGCGGTGACTGGTGCAGCTAGAGCGGCGTAACGATCTCCACCTTGCATGACCGTGGTAGTAGGAGGAGCCGCAGGGGCTGCTGAGGCCGCGTAGGCCGATGCTACGTTAGGTACCGTCGGTGGTGTGCTGGTGACAGGCGCTTTTGGAAGATTGGGCAGGGCCGATGCGATCGTCGACGCGGCGCTGCCGTAGCGGTCTGTGCCGGTTCGCTGTGGCATTGCGGAGGAAGCGGATGGTGCGCTTGCTCCGCTGTAGGTGGGTGCAGTGTTGGTGGTAACGGCAGAAGCATAGCGGTCGACGCTGGTTGCCGGCGAGGCGGTCGGCGGGGCGGTTGGCGAGGTCGACGCGATGGTCTTTGCTGGTGGCACTGCGTTTGGATTGTAGGGCAAACTTAGTGAACCGAGATTCGCAGGCAGAGCTGACGTTGGGCTAGCGGGTGCTGGCGTTGTGGCTGCGATGCTAGGCGAGGCGGTTGTGGGATAGGGTGTGGCGGCAGAGGTGGTTGGATAAGTGCCGGGAGGACTGGGGGCTGCTGCGGCTACGGTACCGGCTGTGCGAGCAGGGGCTGGCGTGTAGGGAGCTGCCTGGCCGCCTGAAAGTTCGATGGAAGGCGAAGCGGCGGCTAGGTTCTCGGCCTGCTTGGCGATCTCGGCTGGTAGGGCAGGTGCGGAGTTGGCTAGGACCGCAGCTTCGGCCTCTGTTTTCTGAGCCGACTTCCACCAAGCCATCTTTGTTGGTGTTTTACAACCAACGGTTCCGGCACTAATTACTGCGGCTACTGCCGTGAGAATGATCGTCTTACGCATGGCTTCCTTGCCTTGAATGTTTGATCAAAAGTATGGGCATTTCGCTGGCAGAGTCACCGGTTTGCTTTGATAAACAAACCGTCCTAGGAAAACCGTTGCGATAATCCTATTAGTGCGAGCCGCACACGCGTATTCTGCTAGCAGCCTTGGTAACCAAGAGTCAAACGGTTGTTTAAGCGGAACACGCAATGGAGACTTGCTCTAACCCTACTCCTTTCACTTTTCGGCAATCTTTACCGAGAAGACCACAAAATCTGCTGCAACCTAGTAAAGATTGCAGAGAACCTGCTCAAAGGTGTGGGCGGATTATAGAAAGCTGGTGCTGGCGGTCAATGGTGATTGCAGGGTGGGCTGCTCGTGCCGTTGGCAAAAAATATAATAGCCACGAAAAGGCACGAAAAGAAGAAAAAGGGAGGTTCGTTCTGTGCTTTTTGCAGTGCTAGCTTGAGGATTTTGGTGCAAAAGTCGGGGGGTGTGGCTCCGGCGATGCGTTGCATCGCGGCTGTTTTGTGGGGGTGTTGTGGATTTTTTGTGGTGACTTTTGTCGCGAATTGCAGGGGGGCCCCAGGGATTGGGTGCGAAAGTCGGGGGGTTTTGTTGGGGGGTGCTGGGTTTGGTGCTGCTCCTTGCGTTGCGTTGCAACGCGGCCGCTGCAGAAGTCGGGGAGTTTACGCTTTTTGGTGGTCGGACTTTTTTCGTAAGTCGGTTGGGAAATTGGGTTTTCAAAGAGCGCGGGGCGGACTTTATTGTGGGAATTGGGGGAGGAAATGCGAGGAGGATTATTGGCCGGGGTGGGGGAAGGGGGGACCTGTGACTGGAGATGGTCTGCGGAGCGGATCCTACGACGTTGCTAAAGCTCCACTTGGTGTTCTTGGGCATGGCTCAAAAATAACTTCGACATTTGAGGAGCCTTCCGTAAAGAACTACGCCAAAGGCGTTTTACATCGTAGCCCAGGGTTCGCCCCCGGCACGCCGGGGCGAACCCTGGGTAAAAAACGCCTCCAAAAAACTTTACGCTGAAAGCGTTACACACACTCAGCGCCCGTTTGGTAGGGCCTTGTGTAACGCTTTCAGCGTAACTTTCTTGTGGATTGCCAACCCAGGGTGCGCCGCTTTGCGTCGACCCTGGGCTACGGTGTAAAACGCCTTTGGCGTAGAGGTCCTGCCTGGGCTACTGTGTGCAAGGCCTTTGGCGTAGAAATTCTGTCAAAAATCGACTCTCTGGCAAAATGCCGGAGTTATTTTTGAGCCATGCCATGGTTACAAAAAAAGCCCCTGGCTTGCACCAGGGGCTTTTGGTTTTGGGGTTCCGGCTAGGAAGCTTTGGGGTGCTTAGCCTTTGGCTTCGGCGTAGCGCTGGGCGATGGCGTTCCAGTCGATGACGTTGAAGAACGCGGCGACGTAGTCGGGGCGACGATTTTGGTAGTTGAGGTAATAGGCATGTTCCCAGACGTCGAGGCCTAGGATGGGGGTGTTGCCTGCCATGTAGGGGTTGTCTTGGTTGGGTGTGCTTTCGACAACCAGTTTGCCAGAAGCGTCGACGGTGAGCCACGCCCAGCCACTGCCAAAACGTGTGGCGGCGGCATTGCTGAAGGCTTCTTTGAACTTTGCGAAGCCGCCCAGTTCGCTGGTGATGGCGTTGGCTAGTGCGCCGCTTGGCTCGCCGCCACCGCTGGCGCTCATGACGGTCCAAAAGAGGGAGTGGTTAGCGTGTCCGCCGCCGTTGTTTCGGACGGCACCACGGATGTTTTCGGGGACGGACTCGATGTTTCGGCAGAGGTCTTCGATCGACTGCTCGGCGACACCAGCGCCGTCGAGAGCCGCGTTGACCTTGGTGACGTAGGCGTTGTGGTGCTTGCCGTGATGGATTTCCATCGTTTTGGCGTCGACGTGAGGCTCGAGTGCGTCGAAGGCATAGGGAAGCTTGGGGAGTGAATAGGCCATGTTGGTTGGTCTCCTGGATATGGGGAGGGAATTTCCGGATGGAAATTCGGGATGCGTACTCTGAGGGACTCAGGATATCTCATCCGCCGGAGAGTGGCAATTGGCTAGCAGTCACTCGCCAGAAGGACTGGCAAGTCGCTTCCTGACGACATGAAATGCTCTTCAAAAAAATAAACCACGACGGAACGACGAAACAACGTTGTTTTTTCGTTGTTTCGTCGTTCCGTCGTGGTTCAATTTCTTTCAGGCGGTTAAAAATTGACCTAGCAGATCTCTTACAGGCATTGGCTCGTGACTAGGATTTTTTTGCTTGGGCGAGCAATTTTTGGAGGTGCTCTCGCTGGGCTTCGAGGAGGGTGAGCTGGCTGGAGAGGCTGGTCAGGATGTCGGTGCTGGCTTGTGCGTTGGCGCAGGAGTCGTCGGACGCAGGCTCGGTGTTGTCGGACGCAGGCTCTTCGGCAAACGCAGCGTCGACGGCGTCGGCTGCCAAGTTTGTGCGTTTTTCATCCGAGCGACGACGGGGCGACGTCCAGGAGGCGTTTTTCTGGGTTTTTGTACGCCAGTGCAGAGGTTCGGTGATTTCTTCGCGCATGATACTACTTTACCGTTAGTGGGCTAGCTGGTGGCTGAGGGGACAAACTCGGAATTGGCGTCGCTCTCTTCCTTGGCCATCAAATAGGCTTTGATGCTTTGTTGGATGAGGCGTGCTCGTTCGGCCGTGTCGGATTTGCGCCGTTTTTTGGTTCGCTTGGGTCGAATTTTTAGGTCGACCTTGGTGTGGACGTATTCTCCGGCGGCAAAGCCGAGGCTGTTGGTGCGTTCGACGCGTACTTCGGAGAACTGCAGTTCGACGCGGAAGCTCACGTGTTGGTCTGCCTTACGGCGATCGTAGGAGACCGTTTCGCTTGAGACTTCTAGCTCGACGGAGTTTTCTTTTGTGGAGATAATTTTTGCTTGGTGATCAGAAACAAAGCCGCGAAGTTTTTCGATGGCAACATCGATAGGAACCGCACTGACGAGCGTATTTTCGACGACCGTTTGAGTACGTAGACTGGCAAACTTCCACCACTTGTTTTTTGTTACTTCTTTTTCCATGCCATTTCCTAACTGAAGTACTTGGTTACGACCTTGTTCCTTCGCCATGAGTAGTGCGCGATCGGATCGGCGTAACATGGTTTCGGGCGTATCGCCTGCTTGGAGTTCGGTGACCCCAAAGCTGGCTGTGATTCGTTTGTTGCCAAGGCTGGCAAACTGTGTTTCTGCGAGTTTGCGTCGGAACTGCTCGGCACGACGGGCACCATCGGCGTTGGTGCAATCGGCACAGAGGACGGCAAACTCTTCGCCGCCGTAGCGAGCCACGAGGTCGCCCGAGCGGCTGAGGGTGCTGAGCAAATTGGCCATCGCGATGATGGCTTCGTCGCCTGCCTGGTGGCCGTAGGTGTCGTTGACGTTTTTGAAGTGATCGATATCGCACATGATGAGGCTACAGGGGAGCTTGGCCTGCTTATGGGCTTCGATGAAGAGGGCCAACATGCGATCGAATTCTGCGCGATTGGCGACTTTGGTCATGGGGTCTTTGGTGACTTCGGCATGGAGGGCTTCGCATTTTTCTTCGAGCGAGGCTTCGGGTTGGGCGTCGTGGAGCAAGACGGTAGCGCCTTGGAGGACTGCGTCGGGGGAATGGACGGGGATGGCGTGGAGGTCGATGGCGACGTGTTTGCCTTGGCGTCCCATGACCAACAAGCGTTGCCGTAGCTGGGTGCTGGTGATTAGGGACTTGGCCACGGGGCAGGCGCTGTCGTCGATTCGGTGATCGGTTTGCGTACACATATCGAGGAGGGTTGGCGTGAGAATGCGTCCCACGGCTGCCTCGCTGGTGACACCGGTGAGGCGTTCGGTGCCTTTGCTCCAGAGCGTGATTTTTGCTTGGGCGTCGACAAACACGACACCGTCGAGCATGGCTTCGATCAGTTTTTCTTCGAACCAAGAGCAGGACTGCTCTTCTGGCGCGGAACTGAGAGCAACCGCGGGGGTCGAGGGGTTGGTGCTTGGTGCTTGCCAAGGCAGGATTTGGTCGGCAAGTCCGCCTAGCCAACGGCTGGCGACTTCTTGGGAGAGCGTCTCTTGGTTTTGCGAGAGCGTCTCGGCGAATTGTTTGACGAGTCTTGGATCGAATTGCGATCCGCCATGCTCGAACAATTCGTTGAGTGCTCGCTCTTGTGCTTTGGCAGGACGATAGACTTGGTCGGTGGTCATTGCGTCGAAGGCGTCGGCGATCGAGATCATACGAGCGGCGAGTGGTATTTTTGCGCCTTGAAAGGGGAGCTGGCTGGCTTGGCCATCGTAGCGGACGCCGACGTAGCGGACGGCTTCGAGGAGGATTGGGTCGTCGCAGCAGCTGGCCAGGATATCGACGCCCATCTCGCGATGCTGGTCGATCGTGGCTTGTTCTTCTTGGGTCAGTCGATTGGGTTTTTGCAGGAGAGCGTCGAGCACGCCGATTTTGCCGATGTCGTGCATGAGCGCGGCAAGCTCGAGCGTGTTGCGGGTTGCTTCGTCGAGACCTGCGTGTTGCGCCCAAGCGCTACAGCTCAGGGCAACGCGTACTGCGTGCGCTGCGGATTGCGGGTGTTTGTATCGCAGGGCTTTGAGTAGGCTGTTGACGACTCCGAGGCGGCCTTGGGCTAGGTGGTCGTCCTGCTGTTGTTTGCCGGAAACTGGCTGCTCGGGTTGGCGCGTGGTGAGTCCGCTTTCTGAGGCTGCTTCTTCGAGGGCGTTGAGTAAGGAGCTGATCTCGGCGACGCGATTTTGGGTGGTTTCTCTGCGCGAAGCTAGCTCGGGCGCGGTGGGCTTGAGCGGCACCACGAGTGCGGGGGTAGGCACGATCGCGGGGGTAGAAATGGGCGTGCTGGATTCGTTCATGAAATTGCTTGGCGTTGCATGGTGAGGCTGTGACTGGGGGGTTCTTTCCTCCACCTATTGGTAGGTTCCCTGCTGAAACCTAGGTTACGGTGCGTGGCTCTTGGTGAAGGAGAGGCAGCATTCGACGGGTGCGAAGAGCGCCTGGGTTGCACAATCGGTATAGTCCTCACATGCGTGCAAGGTTTGGCAGCTTGTCGAGAAACGCGCAGGCGTCAAAGCTTTCCTCTATGGCACAACCCTAGCAATCGTGGCTTGCTGTAGCTGGTAGGGTCGAAATGCCGATTCCGGTTATGCGGAAAGTACCTGCGTTTCAGCGTCTGGGTTTCAGCGTCTGGTGGCTTGCTTGCAAGCACTGCGGCGGCGTTGTCTTAGGCTGCTTTCCTGCTCCTGCCGGGTAGAGGGCCTTTTTCTGGCAGGAAGATTTTGCTGGCAGGGATGTTCGCACCTATTTGATCGCATGGACGCAACGAAAAATATGGCACGCAATACTGCACGAGAAGGACGCCGACGGCGCGTCTTGAACGAAGAAGTCTTATCTGCGAGTAACATTGCGGCATCCTCTGGCTCTGGACACACAGAAATTGAGCCTGGCGATACTCCTCGCTATGGGGTGGGTGCGAATATTGAAAACCATCCGCAGGTGACGAGTTTTGTGCCGCGACGGTTCCGAACGCTTTTTCTGATAGCACTGCTTGGTTTGGGGGTCGGCGTTTGTGCTGAGTTGACGGCTCACTATGCTGAGCCTCTTAGCAAGCTTGTGGAGGTGGTTTCGGCGGCGGAAATCACCGAGGTTTTTTCTAACCGATTGGTGGCGTGGACGTCGGCATTTGTGCTGTTGTTGGCGGCTGGCTACACGCGGTTGATTTTTTCTTTGCGACGCCACCGGGTGGACGACTATCGTGGTGGCTACCGTATGTGGCGGACGGCGGGTTGGGCGGCGATTGGTTTGAGTTTGAATGCGGTGCTAGGTGGCCATGCGCTGGTTGCCCGTTGCTTGGGAAATCTTGTCGACTGGCAACTGTTGCCTGCTAACGCGGGTTGGTGGCTGGCTCCTGCGGCGTTACTGGGCGGTTGGCTGTTGGCGAAGTTGGTAGTCGATGCGTCGGAATGCCACAGCGCTTTGGTTGTCTATCTTTTGGCAGCCGTGTGCCTTGTCGTTGCAGGTGTGCATAGTGCTGGTTGGTCGCCGGTTTGGGCTGCTGGTTGGCCGGGTGCGTTGGGCCGTGCGTTGCCGCTTGCTGGGCATACGCTGTTGTTGGTCGGGTCGTTGTTGTTTGCTCGTTATGTGGTGCTTGATGTGCAAGGTTTGATTGAGCATCCGGTGGTGGAGGTGAGCAGGGCGGCAAAGCCTGCTAAGGCTCAAGACGCTTTGGCTCGTGTCGCTGTGGTTGAGGAAAGCGTGGAAGCGAGTTCGACTTGGGTGGATGGTTCGGAGCCGGAGGCGGACTATGGCGAGGAATCGGAGCGGCGGTTGAGCAAGGCGGAGCGGAAGCGGCTTCGTAAGCAAAAGAATCGCCGAGCGGCGTGAGGGTAGAGGCTGTAGGGGTTTAGGCTTTAGGCTGGAGGCTGTAGGCTGTAGGGGTTCTGCTCCACAGCCTAAAGCCTCCAGCCTAAAGCCTAATCTCATGCCTGTTCGTACGCGTTTTGCTCCTAGTCCGACTGGGTATCTTCATATTGGGGGTGTCCGTACGGCGCTGTTTAATTGGCTCTTTGCTCGTGGGCAGGGGGGGCAGTTTATTCTGCGTGTGGATGATACGGATCAGCAGCGGAATGTTGAGGCGGCGCTGGGGCCGATTCTGGATGGGTTTCGTTGGCTGGGGCTTGACTGGGATGAAGGGCCGGAAGTGGGGGGCGAGCATGGTCCTTATTACCAATCGGAGCGGACGGAAAAATATCAGGCGGCGGTGGAGAAGCTGCTGGCCTCGGGATCTGCTTATCGCGATTTTGCTACGACCGAGGAAATTCAGGCCGAGCGTGAAGCGGCTCAAGCGGCTGGCGGGCAATTTACGTATAGTCGGCGCTGGATGGCTGAGAGTGATGCGGAGGTGGCGAAGTTTGTGGCTGAAGGGCGGCAGGCGGTTGTGCGGCTGAAGATGGCTCGCGAGGGGGAGCTGGTGCTGGACGATCTGGTTCGTGGTGAAGTGCGGTTTCAGTGGGCGAAGGAGCAGGACCATGTTATTCAGCGTGCTGATGGGTCTTGTTTGTATCATTTGGCGACGGTGGTCGACGATCACGACATGCAGATTTCGCATGTGATTCGTGCCGAGGAACATCTTTCCAATACGCCTCGGCAAGTTTTTATTGCTGAGCAATTGGGTTATACGCCTCCGAGGTTTGCTCATCTTCCTTATGTTGCCGAGCCGGGCAGTAAGAACAAGCTGAGCAAGCGTAAGCTGGACAAGTATTTGAAGAACCGTGATTTTGCGCAGCTGAAGCAGCATGGCGAGCGGATTGCGGAGCGGCTGGGGATGGAAGTCGAGCTAGAGACTTTTAATCCGGTGATTGTTGATTTTTATGAGCAGATTGGTTATTTGCCTGCGGCGTTGTTGAACTATTTGTTGCTGTTGGGCTGGTCGTTGGACGACCATACCGAGGAGTTTACGGTTGAGGAGATGGTCGAGCATTTTTCGCTGGAGCGTGTGAACAAGGCGCCGGCCAGTTTTGATCCGCAGAAGTTGGTGGCGTTTCAGGATCGGGCGATGCAGCAGTTGCCGACGAAGCAGAAGGTTGCCAAGGTACTTCCGTTTTTGCAGCAGGCGGGCTATGTGGCTGATCCGCCGCCTTGCGAGACGGCTCCGCAGTTGGCGAAGATTGTTGAGGGGGCAGGCGACCGGATTAAGGTGGCGGGGGACATTTTGGACTACGCCGATTTTTATGTGGCGGATGCGGAGCTGGTTTACGAGGAGAAGGTGGTCGAGAAGCGGCTCCGTAAGCCGGAGGGGGCGCGGGCGTTGCTCGAAGCGTTCCGAGCGGAGCTTGCCGCTGTCGAGGAATTTGAGCCAGAGAGTCTAGAAAAATGTCTCAAAGATTTTGTGGCTGCCAAGGAAATCAAAATTGGTCAGATCATTCATGCTTTGCGTGTTGCGGTGACGGGCAAGGGGGTGGGGTTTGGCGTTTTTGAGACGCTAGCAATTCTTGGGCGCGAGCGGTGTTTGGCGCGGATAGATCGGGCGTTGGCGTTGGTGTGATTTTTCTGGAAAGGATAGCCACGGAAAATCGCAAAAAACGGGTTCTTTGGCGAGGTGAAGGAATGAATAGGACGCGGAGGGACGCGGATTTAACCGATGGACGCGGATAAAAAGAAGGTGTTTGTGCGAGCGCACACGCAAGCTTTGCTAGCGGTTTTGTCAGGCCGGTGCAGGAGAACTGCAAAGTATATGTGGAAAAGAAAAATTAGCCACAGAGGGCACAGAGAACGCAGAGTCCTGTAAACAAGGCATTCTCGGTGTTCTCTGTGCGCTCTGTGGCTATTCTTTATCTCGCTTTGGTTTTTGGCTTTGCAGTTCTCCTGCAGGCCGGTGCCAAGGGGCCGTTTGGGGGTGGAATGCTCGATTGGGACTTGCTCTCAAGGAAAAGTGGGTGGGAGGTCGATGCGACCTATAGGTGGTTTCCCGTTTTCTTCACAAACCTTGTCAGTGGTTGGTGCCATGGACCTCTCCTCTTCAGAAACTGTGCGTCCTCGGCGCGGCGAAACGGTCGACCGGCTTGGCGGAAGCTTGATGAACCTAGTTCTCGGCGCGCTGATTCTTTGGGTGGGTCAAACGACGTTTCGTCATGCGGGTTTGTTGGCGAGTGTGAACGAACGTTTTGAAAGTGTTGGTTTGCAGTTTTCGGCTGTTGATGCTCGGCATGAGACCATGCGTGAGCGTTTGGCGCAAGTCACTTCGGAAACGACGGAGCGGACTCGTTCGCGGTTTACGCGTGAAGATGGCGACAAGATGGCTCAAAGGCTCAAGGAAATCCACGCGATGCATTCTTCACTTGAGCGACAATTGGTCGACCGTGTGACGAGATTGCAGTTAAAAGTGATTGCGTTGGAGACGCATGGCAGTGATTCTCATGAGATCTCTCGCCTTCGGTCGGAAGTGCAGCGGCTTCACACGGAAGTTGCGAGGCAGCAAGCTGGGAGGCATGTTGCTACGGGCGGGCCGACTTATTTGCCACCGGTGACGTCACGGCGGTGATTTTTCTCGAGTGAAAATCGCTTGGTAAGGGACTCGACTGGCTCTGTAGGAAACTTTATTTTTGAACGCTTTGAAAAAAAAATTACCACAGAGGACACAGAGGTACACGGAGAGAATTGCCTTTGCCTAGGGGGACAAAAAACACTTCTCTGTGATCCTCTGTGTCCTCTGTGGTTCCTTAAAAGAACGAAAAGGGGAGGTTTTCTACAGAGCCGACTCGACTTGCTTGGTCAGGTGTTTGGCTAGCCAGGGATCGCGTAGCTGGGTGTCGGTTGCTGAGGTGAGCAAGGAGATCAACGCTTTGAGGGTGGGTGCGTGCTGCGCATTGATTCGGAGCGACTTTTTGTAGTCGTGGATGGCTTTTGCTTCTTGGCCTTGCTGCTGGTGTTTGTCGGCTTGGGCGGATAAGAGTTGCGCTATTTTGGTACGCTCGCCAACTTCGGTCAGTCTGTCGGAGCGTTCTGCTTGTTGAAAGTGTTGGCGTGCTTCTTCGAGCCGTCCTTGCTCTACCAGGGTGTTTCCTAGGTGCAGGTGAGCCTCTTTGTTTTTTGGCTGTGCGGCGAGAGCTTTTTTTAGGGTTGCTGCTGCGCGGTCGTATTGTTTTAGGTCGTGGTCGAGGCGGCCTTCTTCGATAAGTAGTTGGAATTTATCGGCGGCGTCCTGATTGCGGACTCGGTTGAGCAAGGTCTGGGCTTCGGAAAAACGTTGTTGATCGCGGCGGACTGAGGCGAGTAGCAAGAGTGCGTCGGGGTGGTGGGGATCGACTTTGAGGACGCGTCGGAGGTAGGGCAGGGACTGTTTTAGTTGCTGGGAATCGACGAATTGCTGGGCTAGGGCGAGATTGCTTTTTATCCAGGTGTTTTTCTGTGTTGGGTGAGATGAGCGCACGCGAGGGGGTGTCGTCGGAGAAAGGCAAAACAGTTTTAGGGGGCCGTTGTTGGTTGCTATGCAGAGTTCTTGGTGGCCGTCGTTGTTGAGATCGATGGCTGCTGCGGATTTGGCATCTTCGGGAATTGTGATGCCTGCGTGGTCGGGGCGCAGGGGTTGTAAGGTGCCATCGCCTTTGCCCAAAGCGAGTAGGCTGAGGCCGCCGTTCATGGGTCCGGTTTCTTTTTGGGGGGTGAAAAAGTTTTGGGCGAGGAGCAGGTCGGGGATGCGATCGTTGTTGGCTTGGGTGACGGCGATGGCGAAGATGGGGGCCAGTTGTGCTTCGGGTGGCAAGGGGAGGCGGGTGAATTTGCCGGTGCCGTCGTTGAGGAAGCAGGAGGAGGCGAGGGTGGTGACCTCGAATCGTTTGGCCTGTTTTAGGCAACGGGGCGTGTAGATTTGCTCGAGTGTTGCTTGGGCAAAGGCGTCGTAGGTTTTGAATTTTTTGGTGAGGTGCGGCATGGCGGCGGAGGAGCAGCTTTTGCCTCGTAGCGGAAAAAGTGTGTTGCCTTCGTAGGTCGCTTCGATGAAATTGCGTTTTCCGGATTTCTGTTCTCCGGAGTTGACGTAGTCTCCGTAGTAGGCGAGGACGGGCTTGGTGGGGGAGGGTTGGTATTTGGTGTTGAGGCCGAAGTTGCCGGCGATGATGTCGAGGTCGCCGTCGGCGTCGAGATCGGCGACGGCTAGGCTTTGCCACCAGCCGGTGGATTGGCTCAAGCCTGCTGCGATCGTGGCTTCGGTAAGTTTTCCGTTTTGATTGAGATAGAGGCGGACGGGGCCCCAGTCGGTGGCGACGAGGAGGTCGTCGCGGTTGTCGCCGTTGACGTCGGCCCAGAGGGCGTCGGTGATCATGCCGGCGTTGGCTAGGTCGGGTGCTACGGTGGTCGAGACGTCGGCAAAGTGATCGCCTTCGTTGCGGAGTAGAGCGTGGGAGGGGGCGAGCGGATACGCGCCGGGGATGGAGCGTGCGCCGACGAACAGGTCGGTGCGGCCGTCGTGGTTGAAATCGTTGGCGGCGACCGTGCCGGTACTGATGCGTAGGTCGGGGAGCCAGGAGTCGGGGGCTCGCTCGAAATTGGCATGACCATCGCCGAAGTAGAGTCGGTCTCTAAATTTTTCGTCGCCTGGCTCCGCTTCGACGCTGCCGCTGGCGACGTAGAGGTCGAGGTGGCCATCGTGGTTGGCGTCGAGGAAGAGGGCGTCGGCGTCTTCGTATTTTGCGTCGCGGGCGAGAGCCGGTTGGGGGTGGGGCGTGAATTGGAGTCCACCTTGATTGAGCCCTCCTTGATTGAGGTAGAGCATTCCCATCCAGTCGGTGCCTTCGCCGAGAAAGAGGTCGAGATCGCCGTCGGCGTCGATGTCGGCCCAAGCCATGGGCGGGCCAAGCTGAGAGAGTTTGTTGGGGAGGAGGGGCTGGCGAGCAAAATCGTTGTAGGGGGGGTCGTGATGTTCGGCGAGGATTGTTTGGGTGAGTGGTTGGTAGAGGGGTGTTGTGGCGGGAGGCTCTGGTGGGGGCGTTTTTTTCTTGGTTGGCTCTTGGACGAGATAAAACTGATTGGTTTTTAGGTTTTTGAATGTTTGTTGCGCGCCGCTGGGCCAACGGACTTTGAGTTCGAGGATTTTGGTGGCTTGGCCAAGGCCAAAATGGGTGATGGGTTCTTGGCAGGATTGGAATCCGGCGACGGGGTAGACTTGCCGGAGTTGTTGGCCTTGGTCGGTTTTTAGAGTGAGTTCGGCACCGATGCCAAAGTGGTTGGAGTCGGTTCCTTGCAGTTGGACTAAGACACCGTGTTGTTGGGAATCGTTGCGGTAGAGCAGGGGTGGGTGGTCGAGGTTGGCGACGATAAGGTCGAGATCGCCGTCGCGGTCGAGGTCGGCATGGACGGCGGCGAAGCTCATGCCTAGGTGGTCGAGGCCCCAGGCTTGGCTTTGGTCGGTGAAACGGAGGTTGCCTTGGTTTTGGTAGGCGAGGTTTTGTTCGAGGACGGGGGGTAATGTTTTGTAGGTTTTTCGGAGGAGGGTTGTGTCGAAAGTGGCGGCGGCCGAGGAAGGGGGGGCCGAGGAGGGGGGAGTTGAGAGGTTGACGGGCGAGCCGTTGGTGAAGAAGGCGTCGAGGCGGCCGTCGTTGTCGAGGTCGGCGAGCTTGGCGCTCCAGGTCCAATCGGTGGAGGCTAGGCCAGCGAGGTAGGCGGCTTCTTGAAAATGGTCGGTGCCGGTGTTGATAAAAAGGGCGTTTCGCATCTGTTGGTTGTTGGAGAAAAAGCTGGCGTTGTGGAATTTGGTGGACATGTCGCCCATAAAGAGTTTGTCTTTGTAATGGGTGCGGAAAGACATGTCGGCTGCTAGGAAGTCGACGCGTAGGTCGTTGTTGATGTCGCCGGCAGAGGCTCCCATGGCTTGCCAGGGGGTGTGGGGCAAGCTGTGGCGAGCGACGTCGGTGAAGGAGCCGTCGCGGTTGTTGTGCAGCAGGCGGTCGGGGGCGGCCAGGTCGTTGCAGACGTAGAGGTCGGGCCAGGTGTCGTGGTCGTAGTCCCACCAGGTGGCGGAGAGGGTGTCGCCGCGCTGGAGGTTCATCTGTTTGGAGACGTCGGTGAATTTTTGGTTGGGGCCTTCGTTGCGGAGTAAGCGGTCGGTGCGTCCTGACCACATGTTGATTTGCTTGGATTGGTTGGGGTGGCGACGGATGGCGAAGTATTTTTTTGCGGCGGGGCGCAAGTATTCGAGGCCCCCTTGTCGGTAGAAGAGGTCTTGGCGGCGGAACTGTTTTTCGTCGAAGTAGCGATTGATTGCTAGGTAGATGTCGAGGTCGCCGTCGTGGTCGTAGTCGGCGACGGAGGGCATGAGGCAGGCGTCGACGATATCCAGTCCGTAGAGATTGGCTTGTTCGTCAAAGGTGGCGTTGCCTTGGTTGATGAAGAGAGTGTTGGGTGCGTTGTAATTGCAGACGTAGAGGTCGAGGTCGCCATCGTTGTCGATGTCTAGCAGTGCGGCGCCCGTGCCCCAGGCGTCGTTGCCTAGGGGTTGGCTGTTGTTGCCTGGTAGGCCGGCTGCGTCTGTGGCGTCGACAAACTGCCAAGGTTTTTTTTGGAGATAGAGGCGATTGCGGCCTAGGGCGCTGACAAAAAAGAGGTCGGGGAGGCCGTTGGCGTCGAGATCGCCGACCGCAATGCCGCCGCAGGCGAAGCCGGTGTTGAAGAGTAGGCCTTGGGGGTGATTCCAGTCGAGTCGGTTGACGAGATCGATGCCGGTTTCTGATGGTGGCAAAGCGACGAAACGCGTTTTTGTTTTGTCGACCTCTGCTGATTGCTTTAGGGGGCGGGCAAGTAGCTGCGGGGCGACGGGCTGCCACGCCTGGGCTGTGGAAACGGCAAAAAGAAAAAGCACCACGAAGGCAGGCAGCATAGAGACCGGGTGAGAAGTGCGTGGCTCTCGACTAGCAATCATGGTTGTGCCTACCGATTATTTCGTCGGCGGCGGTTGTTTTGATTTCTGTTGGACCGTTGGCGTTGGTTGCCTCCGCCTTTGCCTGTTGCCGGTTGTTGGGGCTTGCCGCCGGGCCAGGGGTTGCTGAGCGAGCCTTGGAGCATTTTTTGGAGTTGGTCGGCTGGCAAAATGCCTCGGACGCGGTGGACGCGGATTTCGGTGTCGGGTTTTGCGGCTTGGTCGAGGAGTTTTACGGTTTCTACGACGCTTTCTAGGACTTCTTTGCGTGCAGAGACGATCAGCGAGTTGGAGATCGGGTCGACGCCGATCGAGAGGATGCCGTCGAATTTGATGAGTACGGGGCTTTCTTCGCCGTCGGAGTCTTTGTGGATTTCGCCGAAGATATAGGTGCTCTTGCGGTCGCCGACGACTTGCTGCTTTCCGTCTTCGCTTCGGAATTCTTTGTCTTTGGAACTGAGCAGTTCTCGATAGACGTCTTTTAAGGATTCGGCGATGTCTTGTGCTCGCGAATACTTGAGGGGAATGACTTCTGTTTTCCGGGCGTAATAAAACTTGGGTTCGGGCCTTCGGTCGTAGATGGCGATCAGTTCTTTGACGCTAGCCAACTGGGAAGTGCTGGCGCCTTGGACGATGACGGTGTTGGTGTAGTTTTCGGAGATGAAGCGTAGGAGTTGGCGGCGTCCGAGCGTGGAAGGCCCCATGTCTTTTTCTTTTTCGCCCCTTTTTCTTCCCCACATGTCGAAGACCGATTCGGTTTGGTCTTTGAGTTCTTCGGTAAAATACTCTTCGAGTTTGTCGACGACGGAAGAGGCGGTCACATGGCGCAGCTTGAATTTTGCGAATTCTTGGTGCATTGGCTCGATGGCGTTGAGGAGGTCTTCGAGCTGGTTGAGCGCGGCCGGGTCGTCGGAACTGAGGACGATTCGACCATCTTCGGTGACGACGACGTTTATGACTGGGGCGTTTGGGTCTGGGATGGAAGCATTGCTTGCCTCCTGCTTCTTTCGGACCGAGTTGAGCTGCACCGTGGTAAACCGACTCTTTTTGGTTGGGGTACTTTGGGTGACTTTGTCTTCCGCTTGATCTTGTTCGGCTTTTGGTTGCTGTCGCTTGATGGGTTGCTTGGGAGGGGGGGAGGTGATGTTGAGCTTGCCGGGGTAGGCTTCGCGGATTCGCTGGAGCAGGCGGTCGATTTCTTTTTGGCTTCCGCCTTCGAATATGCGGACCTTGCTTTGATCGCGGTTTGCTGAAGAGCCGGTGGCGCCCATTTGCTCTAGCATTTCGTTGACTTCGGAGAATTCGTCGTCGTTGGCCCAAAGGAGGAGTCGGTTTTTTTCGACATCAGCCATCGCTTTGAAGCCGGCCTTTTTCTTTTCATTCTGGTTGCCAAAGGGATTGAAAAATCGGCGACGGCGAGAGTTGTCCTGCGGCTTTTTTTCTTCGCCGACGAGTAGGGCTGTTAAGGTTCCTGCCATTTCCCTCGCGGGGAGGTGGCGGGGTAGCCAGACGATTCGGATGCGGCGTCCGCTGCCGTCGAATTTGCCGATCAACTGTTTTATGGTTGCGTGATCGGCTTCGGTGGCGTGGGCATAAATGGTTTGACTTGCGGAGTCGCTCTGCAATTGAGTGAGCGGGTTGAGAACGCCCATGTCAATCAGGGCGGTCACCACAGCGTCGGGATTTGATGTTGTTTTGTGACGCTGGAACGAGCGTTCGCCGGTGTTGGCGTCCGACAGATGGGTGCCCTTGGGGACATCCAGTTGTTTGATGGTGCGGTCGATTGTGGAAAACAGCTCGGGCGGGGCGTTGACGTAGATGCGGTTTCTTTCGACGTCGACCGCGATATGGACAGGCGGGCCGTCTTGTTTTAGGAGTTTGGTGACATCTTTGCCTTTTTGCTGGATTTTCATCAGGAGTTGCATGCGTTGTTTTTCGAGCTGCAGCTCTTGGGGTTTTTTTCGAGCGGCAGGGTCTAAGCCGAGGACGATCATGACTTGCTCGGCGACGTAGGCGGCGCGGCGATGTTTGATTTGATAGATTTCGGGTTTGATGATTGCGTCGGACGCGGATTGCTCGGCGTAGAGGAGATCGCGGACGCTGCGGAGGTTGGCCACGGTGTCGATGACCAGGAGGCGCTTGGTGTTGAGCAGGGGGGTGACTTTGGCGTTGGGGCTGAGGAGGAGCTTGACGTCGTCTTTGGCCTTGGCGGGATCCATGGACAGGGGCAATGAAAATCGTACGCGGACGAAATCGTGCGGCGGATAGTCTTCGAGATCGTCGGCTTCGATGCGAGGGACGAGGCTAGGATCGAGCTTGTCGACTTTGACGGCGGTGAGGACTTCGCCTTGGACGATCAGGGTAAAGCCTCGTGCGAGTAGGAGGCTGTTGAGCAGGTCGCGAGCTTGGGTGAGGCTGTATTTTTTATTGGTAATTAAATTGAGCGAGTCGGCAGGCAGCTCTTGCCAATCAAAACTAAAACCGGCGGCGTCGGCGAACTCTTGCAGGACTTCGGCCCAGGGGTGGCTGTTGTAGTTGAACTGGATCAAACCGTTGGCATCGGGCTGGAGGCGCATGCGGTTTGGGTCGAGACGTGCTGAGCCGTCGGTGGGGCGTTTGATGGTTTTGATGGTTTCTTCTTTTTTGTCGTCTTTCGTTTTGTCGTCTTTCTTGTCTGCTTTTTTCTCTTCCTTTTTTTCTTCTTTGGGTTGGTTGTCTTGATTCACCTTGTTGAGCATCTTTCGACGCATCTCTTTCATCTTCTCGATTTGCTCGGCGGTTGGTTCGCCGGAGAAGACGGTTTGGGCCACGAGGGGTTGGGCGGAGATTGCGAATAGAACGAGCATGAACGCAAGGGCTACTCTGACCAATAGCGAGGGCCCCCATTGCGCAGAGGTCAAACATGTTCGAGGAAGAATCCAAAAATTGCACATGGCAAATAAAGCCTTAGAGAGGATGGATGCAGGAAACTCCACCCTGCGATTATAGTCAACTTCCACCCCGTTAGCGAAGCAAGTTGGCAGAATGTCCAACCCGTGGAATAGGCTTCTAGCCTGTCGGTTGACTAGGTCGTGGTTTCCAAACTCTTCTGGCTACAGGCTGGAGGCCTATTCCACGGGGGGGCCATGCCTATTTGGCGGGCTTGTGGAGGGCTTCGCCTTGCTTTATGCCAGTGGAATTGCGGAGGTGGGCAGAAGACCAGGGCCAAGCTTCGGGACGATCTACGAGTCCTGCTTGTACCGGATTTTTTTCGATGTACCTGATAATCCGTACCATCTCGGCTTCGTCACGGGCCCAGTGGTCGAAAGTTTCACGCTGCCAATAGGCTCCGGTTTGACCGCGTATGCGGTTGCATGCGTTGGCCGTGTAGCTCTGAACGCTATGCGAAATTTGCTCGCGCGGCGTTGGCTGCTTGGAAGGTGACGAGGTGTCCAGCAGTTTGTCCTCGTGGGGCAAAAAGAGCCAGTGGTGGTGGCTTGGCATCACGACAAAGGCAAGCAGCGTGTAACGCTCGTTAGCGAAATGCAAGAAAGCGTTCTGGACGATCTCGGCCTGTCGCGGATCGGCGAGGCTTTGCACCGGGCTCTCATGGTCGAGTAGCTGATCGACGAAAGCGAAGAGGAGCTTTTGCTTGAGGTGCCCCCACTCATCTGTGCTGAGTTCGTGAGGCTGGCGACGCGTGTCAAGCTGGCGACGATAGTCTTTCACACGCGCCAACCCAGCCGCTGGCAAGCTGCCGTAAAGGCAGCCGGTAATAAACACGGGCTTTCCAGCAACATCCCAGTGTGGCAATAGCCGCCGCCGAAAAATCCCCTCGCTAGCCATAGGATTCCCCCCGTGAAATAGGCTTCTAGCCTCTGTCGGTGTTCGGTGTTTTGTCTGCTAGCTTAGAGCTCGTCTGTGGTTTCCAAACTCTTCTGGCTACAGGCTGGAAGCCTATTCCACGGGTTGGCTAAAAGGCGTCTAGGACGGCTTGGGTGAACTGTTGGGTGGTGGCTTTGCCTCGTAGGTCGCCGGTGAGGGTCTTGCCGGCGGCTAGGACGGCTCGGATGGCCTTTTCGACACGGTCGGCGGCTTCTTTTTCGCCCAGGTAGCGGAGCATTAGCACGCCGCTGAGGATGAGGGCGGTGGGGTTGGCGATTCCTTTGCCGGCGATGTCGGGGGCGCTGCCGTGGACGGCCTCGAAGACGGCGATGTCGTGGCCGATGTTGGCGCTGGGGGTAACGCCTAGGCCGCCGACTAGGCCGCTGGTGAGGTCGGAGAGGATGTCGCCAAACAGGTTTTCCATGACCATGACGTCGAATTGGTGGGGATTGCTGACCAGTTTCATGGCGGCGGCGTCGACGATGCAGTCGTCGAACTGGATGTCGGGGAAATCGGCGGCGATCTTGCGACACGAATCGAGGAAAAGTCCGTCGCTGAGCTTGAGGATGTTGGCTTTGTGGACGCAGGTGACGCGTTTTCGGTCTTGGCGTTGGGCGGTCTCGAACGCAAATTTGGCAATACGCTCGGAAGCTTTGGCCGTGATGATTCGTAGGCTTTCGACGACGCCGGGGACGACCGTGTGTTCGAGTCCGCTGTAGAGGCCTTCGGTATTTTCGCGGACGATGATGAGATCGACGTCGTCGTAGCGAGTTTTGATCCCGGGGATCGAACGGGCAGGGCGGAAGTTGGCGTAGAGCACGAGCTTTTGGCGTAGCGCGACATTGATGCTGCGAAAGCCGCCTCCGGAGGGCGTCGTGGTGGGGCCTTTTAAGGTGGCGTCGGCGGCGCGGACGGCTTCGACGGTTGCTTCGGGGAGGGGGTCGCCGAGGGATTCTAAGGCGGCGAGGCCTGCTGGGGCTTCTTGCCACTTGAACGAAACGCCGCTGGCGTCCAACACTTGTTGAGCGGCGGCAGAAACTTCGGGGCCGATGCCGTCGCCGGGAATCAGGGTAATTGAATAAGTCACGCTTTTTCTCTCTCTTGGTATTGCTGCTTGATTTAGAGGTCAGGCTCGCGAGCACTGGCGGGGACGGTGAGTGCCGAGGCTCCGCCGGAGGTGACGGCAATGGCTAAAAAATCGTTGTCGGGGCTGTCATTGCTGGGGCTGTCGAAGGGCGATTTTTCTGAAAACATGGGGGCAAGGTAGGGGAAAAACTGGGGTATCTCTTTGCGACACTCGGCCATGGAAAATGCTTGAGCGTAGACGGTGGTGGCGTCGGGGTTTTCGAGGCGTTGCTCGGCGATCGCATTTTGGACGACGTCGGCGCCGAGCCAAGCGTTGGCAATCGGGCCACCAATTTCGTCTTCGCAATCTAAGAGGATGACGACGGGGTCGACGATTTTCTCTAGGAGAGCGGCGTCGTAGGCGTCGAAGGCTAGGGCTAAGCAGCTTTCGAGTAGATCCTGCTGAGCTTGGAGAGCGAGATCTTCTGAGGTTGGTTGGGCGGTGGATTCGCTCATCTTCGGGGGATCGATTCGGCGTCGAGGCTGTTGGTGTAGAGGAGTGTGAGCCTATCGTGGTTGGGGGGATATTGGAAGGGTGCAGGGTGAAGAGTCAGGAGAACTGCAAAGTCAAAAAGCCTGCGAATTTCATGGCGTGAGAAAGAAGTGAAACACGACGCAACAACGAAACAACGGAAATCTAGCGTCGTTTCGTTGTTGCGTCGTGTTTCAAATTTATTCCAAGGAGCCTCGTATACCGTTAAAAAACGACTTTGCAGTTTTCCTGGGTGAAGGGTGAAAAAAGAACAGCCCGGCTGCCACTGGGGTAGCCGGGCTGTGTCGTTTGTTGCTTTGGGTGCAGGCGCTACCTTAAAGAGAGGGTAGGGCGGACACTCAGAAGCAGGTGGTGGGTGGCTGTCTCCAATTTTTTTGGAAACCTGAGACAACCCGCCGGGTGTCAGCAGTTGATACCACCCCACTGGCCTATATGATAATTGTTCAAAGAACCACCTCCTTCCTAATAGGATCATGGCGGCAAAGCGTTCTGCCAGAGAATGCTTTGCAACCGAATTTGCCCGTCGTGCTGCGTTCGCACGATCCCAATGACCTTATTATAGCCATAGCCGGCCTAGAAACCGCAAGAGCGGTTTTTGGGCGAGAACCTGAAACTACGGTGAGGTCGCCTAATAGACTGCGGCTGTTGCAGTTAGGTTCGCTGAGAAATGTTGGGTTTTTTGAAAATTAAAGGCAGTTCACTGAAAAGTATCGCCACAAAAAACGGAATTGCTTTGAGGTCGGCGAGGCGTAGCTCGCCGGCTATTTTGCTTGAGCTTGTGGCTCGATGCCTAGTTTGCTTTCTAGATAGTCGAATAGTTTTTGCTCTTGCTCGGGCACGCCACGGAGTGCTCCGTTGGTGAGTAGCAAGATGGGGAGGCCGACGCGGATGGCTCTGAGGGTTGCGCTTTGGCTGGCGAGACGCCTGTTGGTATCGGCCTGCATCCTTTTGTTAAGAAGAATCTGAGTGCCGACCAGGCTGATGGCGCGTGTCCGTGCTTCGTAGATGCCCGGTGGCTTTTCGGATTTCAAGAGCCAATCGTGGTAGGCGGCGAATTTTTCAGGTGCCAATTTCCAAACGCCCACGGCTAGCTTGGCGTAGTCGCACGCGTCGCGTCGGC
Source organism: Bythopirellula sp. (assembly GCA_965224625.1). Lineage (GTDB taxonomy): Bacteria > Planctomycetota > Planctomycetia > Pirellulales > Lacipirellulaceae > Bythopirellula. Next base: position 1,171,880 of record CBDCZS010000001.1, on the reverse strand, counting down.
CGAGGTAGTCTCGTTTGACCAGGGGATTACATTTTTTGCTGAGGGGGATGTGTTGAATGACGACGGCGAGGCGGTCTCCGTAGCGGTCGAGCGACGCGTGCAGATGGACGTGGAGCTTTCGGCAATGCTTGCAGGTGTAGTCCATCATTTCGAGAATCACAAACTCGGCTTGTGGGTCTCCGAGGATGGGCATCGCGTAGGAGTCGATGGGTTTGGCTAGTCCGGGGAAAACGATGCGTCGTTGGGTGATATCGAAGAAGTCGTCGGATTGCTCTTCTGGCTGGGTCTCTCCTGGCTGGGTCTCTTCGGCGAGAGTCGACGATGATTCTGAAGGGTCTTCTGATTGCTCGACCTTTTGGGCAAGTTGGCTTTCGGCAGGTTGGTTGTCGATGGGTTCGTCGAGGACTAGTGGCTGGAATTCGATTTCTTCCATTGCATTGGTTTCAGGCTCGGACAAGAGTTGGCCTGCCATGAGTGCCGCGATGGAGAGGGTCGATGCGGCAAGGGCCGTCAGCAGACGGGGTCCGTTAAGGCCTGCAACGCTCGAGGGGGTTTGGGTTTCGGATTCGGATTCGACGGGGGCGACGCCTAGCAGGGATTGCATTTGCTGGAGATCGGAGGAGCCACTTGTGTCGAGGAATAAAAGCAGAGCAAGCAGGGCGACGATCAGGCCGCAGGTATGGACTGTGAGGCAGTAGAAACAAAAACTTTGGAGTTGGATTGCCTGGAGACCGACAAACCAAATGGCGGCACCGGCGGCGACGAGCGCGAGGGCAAAGAGGGCCGTCATGGCCAAGCCCTGAGGCCGCGAAGCCGCTGGCCAAGCGAGGGCCAGGATGGAGAGATAGGTGAGTGCGCCGAGCAGGCTGACCGGGAGGCCGAACCATTTTGACCAACGGCTGGCGAGGACTTCGTCGCAATCGAGGAGCGAATCGGCGGTGCAGCCGGCGACGGATCCGGACTGCCAGGTTACCCAGGCCAAGTAGGTCGACACCCCGAGGGCAACCAGGGCCAGGGCCGTTATGAGGCCTGCAATGATTTTTCTACGACCTGACATGGATAGCGAATGCCCTCTTCCGAAAGTTTTGTAAAATCTTTAGCATGAATCTTGGTTACGTTGCAATTCTAGCACAAATTTTACGTCACACACTCCCAGGAGGAACCCGATCGTGCAGGAAGAGGCGGAGTATGTTTGTGGGAACTGTGGGGAGCAGATTGTTATCCCGGTCGATTTTTCGGCAGGTTCTAGGCAGAAATATGTCGAGGATTGCCCTGTCTGCTGTTGTGCGCACGTGATTCGCGTGGAGATTGACGAACAAGGGTGTGCTTCGGCGACTGCGGAATTAGAATAAGGTAAGTGAATGACGAATGACGAAATACCCAATGACGATGGAATACGGAATCTCGAAGTACGAAACCTCAAAACATTTGATTTGCTCTAAGTTGAGTTTAGTTACGTAAGAACAGCGAGGATGCACAGGATGACACAACCGTTGACGGTGCCTGCGGGCACGGAGATCCAACTTGGTGATTTTGATCCTCGCTATGTGGTTGGTGATTGGACGAAAAAATCGTCGGGCAAGCAGATTGCGAAGCTTACCTCAGCCAGTCGAGAGCTGGCCTGTCGGCTGTATGCGGAGAATCGTCGTGCGGTGTTGCTGGTGCTTCAAGGGATGGACACGGCGGGCAAGGATGGGACGATCCGTACGGTGATGACTGGGATTAATCCGCAGAGCTGCCAGATTGTGCCGTTCAAGCAACCGAGCAGCGAGGAGCTGGATCACGATTTTCTGTGGCGGATTCATAAGGCGATACCGAGGCGCGGGAACATTGGGATTTTTAATCGTTCGCATTACGAGGATGTGTTGGTAGTGCGCGTTCATAACTTGGTGCCGAAGGCCGAATGGGAGACGCGCTACGATCGGATCAACGAGTTTGAACGATTGTTGGTCGACGGACGGGTGACGATCATCAAATGTTTTTTGCACGTTAGCTATGAAGAGCAGCGAGAACGGCTGCAGGCGAGGCTCGACAATCCCAACAAGCGTTGGAAGTTTAGCAAGGGGGACTTGGCTGAGCGGAAGCGGTGGGAGGACTATCAGCAGGCTTATGAGGCGGCGCTCACTCGGTGCAATACGGAGCATGCGCCTTGGCACATTATTCCTTCGGACCGTAAGTGGAATCGCAACTTGACGGTGAGCCAAATTTTGCACGACACATTGGTGAAACTTGATCCGCAATTTCCGGCCAGCGAATCGGGGCTAGATGGGATTGTGGTCGAGTGATTGCTTGGCGGACCCTACTTGCTGTGAGGGGCGTTCGTCGTGGCCGACGGCGCTAACCTCCAGCGTGTCCTTGCTTCGGTTTTTAGGCTCGCTCAGTTTTGTGTAGGGTCGCCCGGTTTGTCGCCCTGTTTGTCGCCGTTGAGGTGGCTGCACAGGTAGGTGGCGCGTTCGATGTCGCGGTCGGTCTTGTCGAGTTCTAGGCCTGAGAGTTTTTGCAGATGGGCGGGCTGGGTGTGGAGGAAGAGCTTGTTGATCGCGGGGATGTCGAGATCGGAGATCAGGCCGAGATTGACGCCCATGCGTACGCTGGAGAGGAGATGCATGGTCTCTTCGGAGCTGATCGTTTTGGCGGTGCGTAGGATGCCGTAGGCTCGGCTGACGCGGTCGTGGAGGGTTTCGTGGCTTTCACGGACTAAGAATTCGCGGGCTTGGCGTTCGTAGTCGATGAGGACGGGGACGACGTCGGAGACTTTTTTGGTCAGTTCTTCTTCGGTCATGCCGAGAGTGATTTGGTTGCTGATTTGGTAAAAGTCGCCCATCGCCTGCGAGCCTTCGCCATAGAGACCTCGGACGGCGAGGTTGATTTTCTGTAGGCTTTTGAAGACTTTTTCGATTTGGCGTGTGATGACCAGTGCGGGTAGATGGAGCATGACGCTGACGCGTAGGCCGGTGCCGACGTTGGTAGGACAGGCGGTGAGGTAGCCGAGCTTGTTGCTGAAGGCGTAGGTGACCTGCTCTTCGATTAGGTCATCGAGTTCGTTGATCTGTCGCCACGTGGAGCCGAGGTCGAGTCCGCTGTGCATGACTTGAAAGCGAAGATGATCTTCTTCGTTGATCATGACGCTGAAACGCTCGGCTGGGTCGACGACTACGGCGCGTGCGCCAGTGTTTTCGGCTAGCTCTCGGCTGATGAGTTGTCGCTCGACGAGGAACTGACGGTCGACGTCTTGGGCCTCTTCGACATTGATGTAGAGGGTGTTTTCCGAGATTTTTTTTTCTTCGAGGAGTGCCCCGATGTGGCCGTGCAGCGTTTTTTCGATTTCGGCGCGGTCGGCTTCGGTCGTGCGCGAGATGAAGGGGAAATCTGCCAGATTACGGGCCAGGCGAATGCGGCTGCTGATAACGATGTCGGATTCGGGGCCTGAGCCTTTTAGCCATTCGCCGCTGGAGCTTGCTAGGTCGTCGAGTTGCATGGAGAGTTCAGAAGTGGCGTGAAGGATTGAGGGTTGGCGTAAAATGACTACGACTTTGGCTACGACTTTGGCTACGACGGATCGGGCGAATCTGACTTGGCTTCGATCTCGCGGATTTCGTCGCGGAGCAGGGAGGCTTGTTCGTAGTTTTCGGTGGCGATGGCTTCTTTCATCTCGCGTCGTAGACGAATGAGTTGCGTCTGTTGGTCGGCTCCCTGCGAACACCGCTTGGGGGCTTTGCCGATATGGTTGGTTTGATCGTGAATGTTGAGTAGCAGCGGTTCGAGTTCTTCGGCGAAAAAGACGTAGTCGTGCGGGCAGCCCAAGCGGCCTTGCTTGCGGAACTCGAGAAAGGTGATTGAGCAGACAGGGCAGGCGCGTTGGTCGAGGCGGGCAAGCTGGTCGGCGGTTTCTCCGACGGCCAGATGTTGGGCGAGTAGGCCTGCCATGGCAGGCATGACGTCGGCCGCTTCTTCGTCGGCGGGGCTGAGAAAGGTTTGGGCACAATGCTCGCAGAGGTGGAGTTCGTTAGGCTCACCATCGACCAAATCGGTGATATGAAAGGTCGCTTCTCGGTCACATTTTTGGCATTGCATGGCGGCACCTTTTTTTCAACGAAACACCCTACCGAAACAACCGTTTAGGGCGGTTTTCTAAGGGGATTTTAGCTGGGCACGGGGCAGTGTCAAGGCAAGCCACTGAGGTGATTGTTCTTGAGACGAACCTTGAAGCGACGTTGTCCGTCTGTAGCTGCGTTGGTAAGCTGCGTTAAGTTGCCCGTACTTTTTCTCTACCCAACGATGAATTGCCTCATGCCTTCTGTCCCCGCGTTTGAACCATTTTCTGAGCTGGCCACCGACGTTGATTTTGTGCCTGTCTATCGGCGGCTGATTAGTGATGCCCTGACGCCGGTTCAGGCGTTTCAGAAGCTGGACGTTTCGTCGGCAGCTTGCCTGTTTGAGAGCGTGATTGGGGGCGAGAAAGTTGGTCGATACAGTTTTTTGGCCAGCGAGCCTTTTTTGCATATCAAGGCGTATGGCACGAGCGTGACGGTCTCGCGCCGGGGGGGGGCGGCAAGCTCTGGGCAAGGGGACGATGGCTGGGAGACGGAAACGTTGGAATCCCCCAATCCGCTGGAGACGCTACGAGAGCAAGTCCGTTTGATGAATGTTTGTCATTTGGAGGAGCTCCCGCCATTTATCGGTGGGGCTATTGGCTACGCGGGCTACGATACGGTTCGTTATGTGGAACATTTGCCCGATGCGCCGCACGATGACCGTGAGCTGCCCGACTTGTGGTTTGCGCTTTACGATCAGATGATTGTGTTCGATCATGTGCAAAAGACGATTATCGTTCTTGCATTGGCGGATGTGCGTGACAAGTCGTCTGCGGGTTTGGAGAAGGCTTATTCGGAGGCTGGGCAGCGAGTCGATCGGTTGATTGAACGGTTGGAGACGCCGGGAGAGTCTTTGCAGCTTGCCGATATTGCGATGGGGGGCGACGTCTCGCTCGACTACACGTCGAACATGACTCAAACGGAGTATGAAGACGCGGTGCGTGAATGTGTGGAGTACATCCGCGCAGGGGATATTTTTCAGGTGGTGATCAGCCAACGCTTGCAGACGCCGTTGGAGGTTCCGCCGTTCGAGCTTTACCGGACGCTTCGGGTGGTGAACCCGAGTCCGTTTATGTTTTATTTACGGACGCCCGACGTGACGTTGGTTGGGAGTTCGCCGGAGATCATGGTGCGGGTTGTTGACCGGCAAGTTACGGTTCGACCGTTGGCGGGGACTCGGCCGCGTGGAGGGACTGAGGCTGAGGACATTGCGCTTGGCGAGGAACTTTTGGCCGACCCGAAAGAGCGTGCGGAGCATGTGATGTTGGTCGACTTGGGCCGTAACGACGTGGGACGGGTGGCCGAATATGGCACGGTCGAAATTTCGGACGTGATGGTGATCGAGCGTTACAGCCACGTTATGCACATCACTTCTAACGTGTGTGGAGAGCTGTGTGAGGCGTATGACTCGTTCGATGCGTTGGCCGCCTGTTTGCCGGCGGGTACGGTTTCGGGGGCACCCAAAGTGCGGGCGATGGAGATTATTGACCAGCTTGAGCCGAACCGACGCGGGCCTTATGCGGGGGCGGTTGGGTATATTGATTTCGCTGGGAATATGGATACTTGCATCGCGCTGCGGACGGTGGTGATCCACGACGGCACGGCTTATGTGCAGGCTGGGGCGGGGATTGTTGCCGAGAGTGTGCCGGAGGCGGAGTATCAGGAAACGCTGAATAAGGCGCGGGGGCTGCTGAGTGCTATTGAGATTACGAAGCGGCGGGTTGGGGGGTAGGCTGTAGACTGTAGGGGTTAGGCTGTAGGATTTTATTGGGGTTTGGGGGTTAGTTTTCCGGCTAGGGTTTCGGCTTTTAGTTGGGCGATCATTTCGCGTGTTGCTGCTTCGACGGCTTCTTGCCATTGGGATTCTCCGAAGCGTTGGCTGTATTCTGGGCGGCGGTGGGCGAAGATGATTCCGCGAGAGTTGTTGACGATGGCTCCTAGGCCTCGATGGTCGAACGCCGGGGCGACGTCTGCGGCGGTGCCGCCTTGGCTGCCAAAACCGGGGACTAAGAACCAGGTTTGTGGCATGGCGGTTCGCAATTCGGCCAGTTGGGCAGGGTAGGTGGCTCCGACCACTGCGCCGACGATACCGTAACCACGCTCGCCGCAGGTGAGTTGGGACTGGCTTTCGACGTAGTCGGCGACGCGGCGGTAGACGGTGCCTTCGGCGAGCTGTTGATCTTGCAGCATGTGGCTGCCGGGGTTGGAAGTTTTGACCAATACGAACAGGCCGGCACCGCGTTCAGCAGCCACGTCGATGAAGGGCTGTAGGCTGTCGGCTCCGAGGTAGGGGCTAATGGTGAGGGCGTCGGCTTCCCAGGCGGATTGGCCATCGCGGCCGAGTAGTCCCCGGGCGTAGGCTTCGGCGGTTGATCCGATGTCGTTGCGTTTGGCGTCGAGGACGACGAGCAAACCTTGCTGGCGAGCGTAGGCGATGACGTTTCCTAGGGCGACCATTCCGGCGGGTCCGCATTCCTCGAAAAAAGCGGCCTGGGGTTTTACGGCGGGGACGAGCGGGGCGACGACGTCGATGATCTCGCGGCAGAACTTTTCGTAAGCCGTGGCGCGGGTGGCCCAATCGGCCGTTTCGTTGCCGTCGGTTAGGCTGGTGGGTAGTTGCTCCCAGCGGGGGTCTAGGCCAACGAGGGTGGGGGTGCCGGTTCGCTGGACGGCTGCTGCTAGGTCATCGCCAAAGTGTCGCAATTTTTTCTCCGTCTGCTCTAAGGACTCTACGGTTGCTCGGTCGCAACAGATAGTCATATCGCGCGGAGGGCGGTTTGGGCAATGCTTCGACTGATCTAGGCGAGGAGTTCGTGGCGGACTTGGGGGTGGTTGCTGGGGCCGATGAGGCGTTGGTTGAGGCCCTGGAAGGGGAAGTGGAGTTTGTGGGGGTCGATGCCTAGGGTGTGGAGGATGGTCGCTTGGAGATCGCGGACGTGGACGGGATTTTCGGCGATGCTGTAGCCTAGGGCGTCGGTGCTACCGAAGGTGAGGCCCGGCTTGGTGCCGCCGCCCGCCATCCACATGGTGAAGCAGTCGGGATGGTGGTCGCGTCCGAGGAATTTGGAACCGTCGCGAGCTTCGTTCATCGCGGTGCGACCAAACTCGCCTCCCCAGACGACGAGGGTGTCGTCGAGCATGCCGCGTTGCTTGAGGTCGGTGAGCAGAGCGGCGATGGGCCGGTCGGTCTCTCGACATTTTTTCGGGAGTTTCGTTTCGAGGTCGTTAAAAGAGGAGGTGCCGTGGATGTCCCAGCCCCAATCGAACAGTTGAACAAAGCGGACGCCCTGCTCGACCAGTCGACGGGCTAGCAGACAATTGTTTGCAAACGAGGCTTCGCCCGGTTTGGCACCGTAGGCTTTGAGTATGGAGGGCGATTCTTTGGAGATGTCCATGACTTCGGGCACGGCGGTTTGCATGCGGAAGGCTAGCTCGTATTGGTTGATGCGTGTTAAGGTTTCGGGGTCGTTGAATTCTTCGAGTTCTAGCTGGTTGAGTTCGTTGAGCGCGTCGAGGCTACGGCGGCGGATATCGCGTGTCATTCCGGGTGGGTCGCTGACGTAGAGAATGGGGTCGCCCTCGCCACGGCATTGGACGCCCTGGTAGACTGAGGGCAGGAAGCTGCTTCCCCAGAGGCTTTTGCCGCCGGAGGGCTGCTTGCTGCCGGAGACCATGACGATGAAGCCGGGCAGGTCGTTGTTGACAGAGCCAAGTCCGTAGGTGACCCAGGAGCCAAGGCTTGCTCCGCCGAACTGGGAATTTCCGGTGTGGAGCAAGAGCTGGGCGGGGGCATGGTTGAACTGATCGGTGAACATCGACTTGATGAAGCAAATATCGTCAGCGTGTTCGGTAAGATGGGGCACGGTTTCGCTGAACCAAGCTCCGCTTTGGCCATGTTGCTGGAAATCGTAGATTGAGCCGAGTAGCTTGGGGCGACCTTTGATGAAGGCAAAGGTTTTTCCTTCTAGCAGTTCCTCTGGGCATGGCTGTAGGTGGTGCTTGATCAGCTCGGGCTTGTAGTCGAAAAGCTCGTGCTGGGGGGGTGAGCCAGCCATGTGGAGGTAAATTACTCTTTTGGCGCGGGGTGCAATCGCCGGGGGCTTGGCAGCCAAGGGATTTTGGCTGCTAACGAGGCTGTCTTTTGCGGGAAGCGCCGCGTTCGCATCTCCTGAGAGCCATTGGCTTAGGGCGATTCCGCCCAAGCCAATATGGCAGCGATTTAAAAAATGGCGGCGTGTGAGCAGACGGGCACGCGCTTGTTGCAATTCGGCCAGAGGATCGTTGGGCTTGGTCATAGGTTTAAGAATCCATCTAGGTTCAAGATGACATTGGCAACGACGGTGAGGCTCGCCAGCTCGGCGGTCTGCTCTTGCTCGATAGCTTCTTTCTCTGACACGCCTGCCATCTTGGCGGCCAGCTCGGGCTGGGTGAGATAGTGGTCGTAGGAGCGATGGTAGAGCTTTACAAGGGCATCGACTTGCTTGGAAGTCGGGGGGCGAAGCAAGGCACGCTGTAGTCCGTATTCGATTTGTGTCCGCAGATTTCCATGCTCGATCATGTTCTTGGCGAGGGCTTGGGCAGCCTCGATAAACATAATATCGTTGAGCGTCATGAAGGATTGGAGGGGCGTATTGGTTCGGAAGCGGCGCAAGTTGCAGACCTCGCGGGTTGCCATGTCGAAGGTTTCGAAGAGGGGGTGAGGGCGACTCCGTTGGAGATAGGTGTAAATGGCTCGACGGTAGCGGTCTTCGCCTTGGCTTTCTTCCCACACTTTACCCTCAGTAAACGCAGCGACCACCTTCTTGATGGGGCTAGGTGGATAGACAGGTGGGCCGAATTGCTTGTTGCTTAGTAGTCCGGAGACGGCCAGGGCTTGGTCGCGTACGGCTTCGGCGGAGAGTCGGAATCTTGGGCCTCGCGTGTGGTAGACGTTTCGCGGATCTTTGTCCAACTGGTCTTGGGTGGCGGCACTGGCTTGACGGAAAGTGGAGGAGAGTACGATTTTTTTGAGCAGGGCTTTTGTGTCCCAGCCACCCGTTTGGAACTCGACGGCGAGCCAATCGAGCAATTCGGGATGGGAGGGCAGGGTGCCTTGGGTTCCGAAATTTTCTTCGGTTTCTACGATGCCTAGGCCAAAGAGACGTGCCCAGTAACGGTTGACTGCGACGCGGGCGGTAAGCGGGTTGTCGGGACTCACGAGCCAGCGGGCGACGCCTAAGCGGTTGACGGGGGCGTCGGGTGGCAGGGGGTGAAATGCGGTGGGTACGGCGGCTGTTACGGGTTCGCCTAGCTGCAAATAGTTTCCGCGTGTCATGAGATGGGTCTTGCGGCGGTCGGCGGCGGCGAGTTCTTGCAAGATGGGCACCAAGAGGGTTTTATTATTCTGTTCTGGCTTTTGCTTGTCGTTTTTTTGCTGTGTTTCATGCTCTTTGAGCAGTACCTCTAAATGGGGGCGATCGTCATTTTCGTCGTTGTCGACGGTCTGATTAAAAAAGTCGAGGAAGGCGTAGTATTCTGTTTGGCTGATGGGGTCGAACTTATGCGAGTGGCACTCTGCGCAGCGTAGGGTCAGGCCCATCCATACGTTCATGGTGGTGCCGATACGGTCTTTGACGGCAATCGTGCGAAACTCCTCGTTGCTCGTACCGCCTTCTGAATTGGTGAGCGTGTTGCGGTGGAAGGCGGTCGCTAGGCGTTGGCTTTCAGTGGCATCGGGCAGTAGGTCGCCGGCGATTTGTTCGATCGTAAATTGATCGTAGGGCATGTTACTGTTGAGTGCCTGGATGACCCAATCTTTCCAGGGCCAAATCGGACGCTCTTCGTCGCCGGCATAGCCGGTGGTGTCTGCGTAGCGGGCTAGGTCTAACCAGATGGCTGCCCAGTGTTCGCCGTAGGAAGGCGACGCCAGGAGTTGGTCGACGATGGCTTCGTAGGCTTCTTCGGACGGTTGTGCAGCGAACTGCTCGACCATGTTGGGTGTTGGGGGCAAGCCCGTTAGGGCAAGTGCTACGCGGCGTATGAGTACGTAGGGCGAAGCGGGGGGGCTTGCGAGGAGTTTTTGTTCGTTATGCTTCGAGGCGATAAAGATGTCGATTTCGTTCTGTGCCCAATCGGGATTTTCATTCTTTAGCGGCAGCGTTTTTTTGGGTGGGACGAAAGACCAGTGTGTTTCGTAGTGAGCGCCTTCGGTGATCCACTGTTTGAGCAGTGCGATCTCTCCTGGAGCGAGCGGCTCGGCGTGCTCGGCGGGCGGCATTCGCTCGGACTCGTCGGAAGCGAGGATGCGGGCGATTGCTTCGCTCTTGTCGGGAGAGCCTGGGACGATCCCGGCGTAGTCGCCGAGATCTGCCTGTGCTCCTTCGGCGGTATCGATTCGGAAGTCGGCTTGGCGATCTCCCTCGTCCGGTCCGTGGCAACTAATGCAGTGGCGAGAGAGAATCGGGCGGATTTGAAAGTTGTAACTAATTTCCGCAGCGGCAATCGAGGGTAGGCTGAGTGCAAAGAGGGTTAGAAAGAATGGTCGCATTGCGAGGTAATCCACGGCTTAGCAGTTTGACGGCGAGGGGGAGATTGAGCAGCCCAACATTTATTTTATATGCAAATAACTATTTTACCAGCGAATGCATGACCTTTCCTAGGTCTATTCTACCACCCGTGAATGCGGTTGCGTGCCTGTTTTTGCTCAGGGATCGTATTTCTGAGCTTCGCGGTATTCGGTAGAGATACGACTGACCGAGAGTGAGGCGTAGTCGCGTTTTCGCCAGAAGTCTTTGTGGGCAAGCGTTCAACGGCTGTTTGGTCGGGGAACTCACCCAGCCTGCCTGCCGCTCTGACAATCTAGTTGTCAATTCTTTTGGGCGATCAGAGCGAATCGGTGCTTCCTGAGAGGAGTAGGCCTTTGAGCAAGTGAACGCTTTGGTTGAGACTTTTGAGGGCTTCGATGTACTCGAGATTGGCCTGGAAGTAGGTGCGTTGGGCGGTGAATAGTTCAAAGAAACTCATTTCGCCCGCTTTGTACCCTTCGTTCAATAGTTTTAGCCCACGATCAGCGCGTGGCAAGATTTCGTTTTTGAAGGTGTCTGCTTTTGCCTTGGCGCTTTGGTACTTTTGAAATTGGGTGGCAAGGGTTTGTTCGAGACGTAGCTCGGTGGTGTCGAGTGCGCGTCTGGCGGCAACCAGCTCGGCACGGGCTTTGCCGATTCCGCCCTGGTTGCGATTCCAAATGGGTACGGGGAAAGAGACTTGGACGCTGGTGACGGTGTCGTGGGTGGCGTCATCGTATTGGACGCCGACTTGAGCGTTGACGTCAGGGACGGCTTTGGCGCACTCCAGGCAGATTGCCTTGCGACGTTTGTTGACTTCGACGGCTGCAGTTGCGACTTCGGGGCTTTGCGCTAAGAGGGACTGCAAAGTGACTTCCCAAGAGTCGGTCCACGCGAGCTGATGGATATCGGCTTCAAGCGTTGTGACTGTGAGCTGTGGTTGGCCGGCGAGCGCGGCCAGTTGCCGCCAAGCTTGCTGCTGGCGGTTTAGGGCCTGTGTCTGTTTGAGTAGGCTTCGCTCGACTTCGATTTCTGCCAAGAGGAGGTCTGCGGGGCGGCCTTCTTTGGCTTGGATCAAATCTTGGGCGGTGGTCGAGGATTTTTCGCTCAAATCCATGAGCTTGGTGGCCAGTTCCAACTCGAGTTGCACGAGATAGGCAGAGAAATAAGCGGTTCTTACCTGGGTCAAAGCGCGTTGTTGTTGAGAAGCCAACTGTTGTTCGCGTTTGCGTATTTCTTCGGAAGCGACGGCGCGATTCCACTCGAGCTTGTTGCCTCGAATAAACTTTTGGCCAATGAAAAAACCTTGTTGGCCTGCTTGGCCTTCGTTGCCAATTTCGTTGGCAACATAGCCAACGGTTGGATTCGGCCGTAAACCGACTTGGAGGCATTCGCATTTGGCTGCTTGGATGAGTGCCTGGGTGCGAGCGATGCCTGGGTTGCTAGCGAGGGCTAGCCCCTCGAAGTCGGCAAGCGACATGCTCCAATTCGACGCTAGCAGTGGGGCGACTGGCTCGCTCGTTAGGGCTTCGGGTGGCTGGCCAACAGTTTCTGGTTGCTGGGTTTCTGGTTGCTGAATCGGAGGCAATAGGGTTGGCTTCTCGGCATAGGTCAGCGCAGACTGCATCAGGAAAATTCCTGACAGAATGACCGCACAGAATGGAATGCTAGCAGCGCGCACTTCGAGTCCTAAGCACCTAAAGACAGAACGATGAAACCAATGACTATCGTTACCATCGGATTCGTCCTAGCGATAAGACCAACACAATCGGTGCTGCCGGCAAACCTTAACACGAAGTCAAAACCTTCGCTGGTCGTCAGGCGTTCAAACTTCAGGGACAATGAAAGGGACGCGGTATTCTCGACGCAATAGTTGATTGGCGGCGTCTGCTTGTTCGCCGACAAATTGCCCGTGATTCGCATCGAAACGCAAAGTAGGGCCTAGCGGAAGCTGCTCGATGGATTCTGTTTCTGTCGAAGCATTGGAGGAAATAATTGCATTCATTTGCTCTAAGGGACCCCCTTAAACGGGGGGATATCTATTGCTCTCGTTACCCTTTTGGTACATGCCAGAGGGGCTGTCGTCGGCCTGAGAGACCTAACCTTCCCTTCGTCGGAAAATGCAAATATCAAAATGTACTTGACATATAAAAACACGCTGATTAGAACGAGGGAGTCCCGCAAGGTGGAGATTGTGCCTTTGAAAGTCGTTCTTCACTGCGAGTGGTGTCCATTTGGGGCTTTGCAATAGCACCTTTTGAGTCTTTGTGAGGAGAAGGTCTTTAGCCGGCCTTGCCTGTATTTTTGCTGTTTCTTGTCACATTTTTTTGCTTTTCAATTCGGAGTTCGCCTAGCAGCGAAGTCAAAAATCCCCGCTAGCCCCTCATCTGGTTATCAAGTGACCTCAATGTCTATTGGTCTATTGCATTCAATTTTTTGTGAGTGAACGGTTCTTTGGAGTTTGGGGAAGCTATACGAAAACTGTTCTTCTGATACTGCTTTTCACAAAGAGATTTGACTTTATCGCTCAACCATACAATTCTTTACAGGGGTTTTAAAGTGTCCAGATCAAGAAACCGCTTTTTACGTAAGTTGTATAATTCCCGCGTCTCGAAACGTCGCGTATTGCCTAAGAAAAAATCGCTACGCTTTGAGTCGCTAGAGTCGAAGCAAATGCTGAGTGGTACGCCATTTCAGCTTGACTATGCAGACATGACGATTGCGGCATCGACGCATCATGGTAGTTCTGACGTCGCTGGCGCTTTCAATGGCGATGGTCTGAACGGTGATCTGCATAACAATAGCTTTAATGACAGCTGGGCAACCGTCGCGGCAAACGCTGCCGGCAAATGGTGGATTACTGTCGATCTCGGGGGGACCTACAACCTTGAACACCTAAAGGTTTGGAATGGTAACGCCTTTGCGTTGACTCACCGCGGTATCAAACAGGGCGATATTTTTATCGCAGACGATGATTTGGTTGATCAGAATACGGGAGAATCGAATGTTGCCTTCGATCCGACCGGCTGGCAAGAAGTGATCTCTGACCAAAGTTTCACGAAGGCGTTGTATTCTTCTACAACAGTCGGCCCTTCTGATCCCTTCATTGACCTTCAGGGGGTAGAAGCGGCTCACTTGGCTATTCGGGTCGATTCCCTTTATGGCGGTAATCGCCTGACCCTATCCGAAATACAGATATTTGCGTCCGATGCGACGCCAGCGACTCCCTTTGACCTAACGGTCGATCTTGGCACGGGCGATGGCTCGTATCTTCCAGGCTCGTCGGCGAACATTGTTGCCGATACCGCTCCGACAGGGCAAATCTTCTCGGGGTGGACCGGTAGCGATGCTGTTAATTTTGGAGATGTGAATTCGGCATCGACGACCTTTACGATGCCAGCGGGTGATACCACGATTACGGCGAACTACGTCGTAGAAACCTACGACTTGACGGTTGATTTTGGCTCGGGCGACGGATCCTATCTTCCCGGCGAGTCGGCTTCTCTCGTTGCGGATGCCCCTCAACCGGGGCAAGTCTTCTTGGCTTGGGCAGGCAGTGACGCGAGTAATTTCGGCGACGTCAATTCGGCATCGACGACGTTTACCATGCCAGCAGGTGATGCGACCCTCACAGCAACCTACGCCTCGGTGCCTTTCGTCCTGATCGTTGATCTTGGCACGGGCGATGGCTCGTATCTTCCAGGCTCGTCGGCGAACATTGTTGCCGATACCGCTCCGACAGGGCAAATCTTCTCGGGGTGGACCGGTAGCGATGCTGTTAATTTTGGAGATGTGAATTCGGCATCGACGACCTTTACGATGCCAGCGGGTGATACCACGATTACGGCGAACTACGTCGTAGAAACCTACGACTTGACGGTTGATTTTGGCTCGGGCGACGGATCCTATCTTCCCGGCGAGTCGGCTTCTCTCGTTGCGGATGCCCCTCAACCGGGGCAAGTCTTCTTGGCTTGGGCAGGCAGTGACGCGAGTAATTTCGGCGACGTCAATTCGGCATCGACGACGTTTACCATGCCAGCAGGTGATGCGACCCTCACAGCAACCTACGCCTCGGTGCCTTTCGTCCTGATCGTTGATCTTGGCACGGGCGATGGCTCGTATCTTCCAGGCTCGTCGGCGAACATTGTTGCCGATACCGCTCCGACAGGGCAAGTCTTCTCGGGTTGGACTGGTAGCGATGCAAGCAACTTTGCCGATGCAAATTCTGCCACGACGACGTTTACGATGCCGGCCGTGGATACGACCCTCACGGCTACCTACGCGTCTGTGGGCAGCAGCGAAGTGATACCCTTCAGCGAGCTAACCGTCACCAGTTCTGGCAATTACCCAGGCGGTGACATCTTTGACGCGTTCAATGGCATTGGCATGACGGGCGATCTCCACAACAACTTGTGGCATGAAGGCTGGCTGTCCAACGGCGGCGGCGCAGCTGGCGAGTGGATCAAGGTCGACTTGGGGGGAAGCTACACTCTCGATTCGCTGGAATTTTGGAATGGCAATCAACCTGGGCTGACTTCACGTGGTATCCAGCAGGCTGATATTTTTGTGGCCCAGAGTGATCCGGGTGTCAACACAAATAACTCGGGCCTTGCCTTTAACGAAACAGGCTGGACACCGCTGATTACCGATCAGCAGTTCACCCAAGCGACCGGCTTAGCCAACCTGCCCAGCACCGATACGATCGGCCTGAGTGGCACGGCATCGTTCCTAGCCATTCGTGTCGATACGAGTCATGGCGGTGGCTTTGTGGCGGTGAGTGAAATGCAAATTTCGCGTTCCACGGCAGCCACTGCTACTTCGAGCCTGACGGTCGTTAGCGGTTCGGGTTCAGGCGTGTTCGAAGTCGGGTCCGATACGCCGATTGCTGCCGACGAAGCTCCATCAGGCCAAGTCTTTTCGGCCTGGACGGGGGATGTCTCGGGCGTAGCCGATGTCAATGCAGCTAGCACGATTTTCACGGTGCAGTCAGCCGATACGACCATCACAGCCAACTATGTGCCGATCACTCCTTTCGTCCTGATCGTTGATCTTGGCACGGGCGATGGTACGTATCTTCCAGGCGCGTCGGCGAACATCGTTGCCGACGCCGCTCCGACAGGGCAAATCTTCGCCGGATGGACAGGTAGTGCCGTCAGTAATTTTGCCGATGCAAATTCTTCCACGACGACGTTTACGATGCCGGCCGTGGATACGACCATCACCGCGACCTACGCACCTGTGGGTACAGGTAACGCGGTAATTCCCGCTGGCGACCTGACGGTCATCAGTTCGAGCCAATACAGTATTGCTGATGCTGCGGGTGCTTTTGATGGTTCTGGCTTAACGGGTGATCAGCATAACGATGTGTACACCGACGGTTGGCTTTCGGGCCCAACAGGTGCGGCCGGTCAGTGGATCATCGTCGATCTAGGGGGCACTTATACGTTAGATCATCTTCGTGCCTGGAATTACAATCAGCCCGTATTCTCCGGTCGTGGCATTGAGCAGGCCGACCTCTATTACTCAACCTCAGGAGTCGGGAATAACACCCACTTGTCAGGAGCCTCTTTTGACGGCGCCGGCTGGAATACTCTCGTCAACGATCAGTCATTCACACAGTCCCCTGGGGGCTCATCGATTTCAAACACCGACGCGAATATCGCCCTGCCAAACGTCTCGGCTTCGCATCTTGCGATCGTCGTCGATTCTAGTTTTGCCGGCAATTTTGCCGGGCTAGCAGAAATGCAAATCTACGCGGCTTCTTCGACAGGAGCTACGCCGCATAATCTCACGGTTGATTTTGGAACGGGCGACGGTTCGTACCTCCTGGGCGAATCGGTTACTATCGCGGCTGATACGGCTCCGTCTGGACAAGTTTTCTCGGCTTGGACAGGTAGTATCGTCAGTAATTTTGGAGATGTGAATTCTCCGACGACTACTTTCACGATGACAGATGTGGATACGACCCTCACCGCAACCTATGCGCCTGTGGGTGTCGGCAGCGAAGTCATTCCGTTTAGCGAGCTTTCTGTTACTAGCTCTGGCAACTATGGTGGCGGGGAGATTGCTGGTGCGTTTAACGGTGATGGCTTGAATGGTAGCAATCTGCATAACAGCCTCTGGGGGGATGGCTGGCTGTCCAACGGCGGCGGCGCAGCTGGCGAGTGGATCAAGGTCGACTTGGGGGGAAGCTACACTCTCGATTCGCTGGAATTTTGGAATGGCAATCAACCTGGGCTGACTTCACGTGGTATCCAGCAGGCTGATATTTTTGTGGCCCAGAGTGATCCGGGTGTCAACACAAATAACTCGGGCCTTGCCTTTAACGAAACAGGCTGGACACCGCTGATTACCGATCAGCAGTTCACCCAAGCGACCGGCTTAGCCAACCTGCCCAGCACCGATACGATCGGCCTGGGTGGCACGGCATCGTTCCTAGCCATTCGTGTCGATACGAGTCATGGCGATGGTTTTGTTGCTGTGAGCGAAATACAAATTTCGCGTGTCCCCGTCTTGTATGGCCTCGACGTCACTTCAGGATCGGGCGACGGATTCTATACGGCTGGTACGTCGGTTGATATCCTCGCTGATGCTGCTCCGTCGGGCGAAATTTTCTTGGCCTGGACCGGCGACGTGAGTTATGTCGCGGACGCAAATGCTTCGTCAACAACCTTCTCAATGCCGGCCCAGGGAGCGAGCATCACAGCAACCTACGTGGCTGCGGGCCCCTTCAACTTGGTGGTCACTGGCGGCTCGGGTGACGGTTCGTACACGACGGGAACACCTGTTGCTATTTCCGCCGCCGCTGCTCCGGCAGGAGATGTCTTCTTTGCTTGGACGGGCGATACGACCAACTTGGATAACGTTTACGACGCGAGTACGTCGTTGAACATGCCTGCGGGCGACATTACCCTCGTTGCGACCTACGCGACCGCCAACACAGGTGCTGAGAATCTAGCGTTGCACAAGGCGGTGACGGTGTCCAACGAAATCTCTTCGACACAGTCCGGCGATGACGCCGTCGATGGGGTGACAGCCACCCACTGGCGCAGTCTTGCACCTCCTGCGGCCGGGGCAACTCCCAACCCTTGGTTAGAAGTCGATTTGGGGCAGGCCTACAGCCACATCGATCGGGTGAATTTGCAGTATTACATGGGTGCCATCAGCTATGCTGCGGCGGACTATGAAATTCAGTACAAGCTCAACAGCGGCGATGCTTGGTCGGTGGCTCACCAAGAAACCAACGGCTTGCGATCTCATCGGATGGACAACTTGTTTGCCCCCGTTACGGCTCGGTACATCCGCTACTATGTCAATGAATTATCGGTATTGAACCAAGGGCTTACCCTGAGCGAGATTCAGGTCTACCAGAGCAGGCCGTTGCAAGAATTGATCCAGCGGGACAATACACCCAATGTGATTCAAAAGTTGGAGAACGGCGAAGATGTGAAGATCGCCTACATGGGTGGCAGCATTACGGCACAGCCTGGAGGCTATCGAGATCAAAGTCGAGATATGTTCGAGGCAATGTATCCTACGTCCACGGTGACTCAATTTAATTCGGCCGTAGGTGGAACGGGTACGGCGTTCGCGCTGGGTCGTATTGATACTTTGGTCGCCCAAAATCCTGACTTGGTCTTCATTGAGTTTGTCGTCAACGACGAGAGTCTTCTCTCCTCGTACGAAGATAGTGTCGCCAACATGGAAACTTTAGTTCGTACGATTTGGGAGGGCGACGCCACTACCGATATTGTTTTTGTTTCCACGTTCAGACAGACCTTCAATCATCCGAGTGGCGACCTTGATAATGTTGCCACTTTGGACGCGGGCTACTACCAGATGTCGGCCGCAGCGTTTGAAGAGGTCGCTGATTACTATGGTATTCCGACCATCCACATGGGCAAAGACTCGGCCGAAAAGGCCGCTCTGGGCCAAATTATTATGGAAGCCCCGGCAGATTCTCAGAATGGAACTCCCGTCTTCTCATCAGACGGAATCCATCCTTACATCACCACGGGTCACGTCTGGTACACCGAGGCTCTTGAGCGTTCCTTTGATGAGATCAAGACCGTTAGCGGAAGCTTCTCGCACGCCTTGCCGGCTCCAATTCGCGGCGGCAGCAGTGCTTTTGCAGCGAGTAACGGTAGCGATGATTCCTTCCTAACAGGTCTCACTCTTGAGTCGCAGCAGCTCTCGGCTACGGACGAGGCTTTGTTCTTGCTCGAGGAACCCGAGGAAGCGAATGAGTCCAACGGCAGCTTGTTGTCTGACCCTTATACTTCGAGCGACCTCGATGATGCTTTCCAACAGTTGGGGCAGCAATCTCAGGAAACCGAGGAGGATGAAGACTTTGGTACCCTGCTGGTCACTAGTGGGCTCAGCGTTTAGGCTTCGACACGTTTCCTTTCGCATCGCACATTTTTATTTCACAACACACACAGGTTCTAACTCGAATTGCACCAGATAGGCAGAACGATGGACGATGGAACCAATGACTATCGTTACCATCGGATTTGTCCTAGCGGTAAGCCCAACACCATCGGTGCTGCCGGTCAACCTTAACAGCCGGCAAACCTTACAAGGAGTCGACCGTCGTTGGCCGTCAGGCGTTCAAACTTCTGGGACGACAAAAGGGTCGCGGTATTGGCGGCGCAATAGTTGATTGGCGGCGTCTGCTTGTTCGCCGACAAATTGTCCGTGATTCGCATCGAAACGCAAAGTAGGGCCTAGCGGGAGCTGCTCGACGGATTCTGCTTCTGTCGAAGCATTGGAGGAAATAATTGCGTTCATTTGCTCCAAGATGGCGGCGGACGATAGAGAGCCGATAGGAGTGGCAAGTTTTGGTGCCGGTTCCGAGTGATTGGGCTTGGGCACGCGCGAGGCGATGTTGATTAAGTTGCACCAGGTGGTCGAGTCGTGGCCGACTTGCACAGGGGCGACCAGCAAGCTTGGGTTGTTCTCTCGTATGGCATCAATAAAATTTTGCTGGTGAAGGCCCATACCGCCGGTGCCCGTAAAACTCTTGATCAGTTTTCCGTCTGCGTCGAAAGCCTCGGCTTTGGCGCGTTGTCCTTCGAGGCGGCCATGTTCGCAGTAGGCGATGTAACCACTCGGAGGACCTGGGACCGTGATCTGCGTTTGATCGATGGGCAGATTGGAGAGCGTAACCGCAACGGGAACGCCTCCGGCATCTAAGAGGGCAAAATGGACGTTGGGGGTATTGCCGGCGTCGTTCCAAGCAAAGCGTCCCCCGGCGGCGGTGATTGCCTGGGGGGCTGCGACGGCATCTTGAAAAACGTTATTACGGACGTCGTCCAGAATGTGGACGCCCCAGTTTCCCATCTCGCCCGAGCCAGTGTTCCAATCCCAGTGCCAATCGTAGTGAAGTTTTTCGCGATAGAGGGGCATTTTTTGAGCGGGGCCGAGCCACAGGTCGTAGTCGACGCTTTTGGGTGGCGTTAAGGGCTTGGCGCGTCGTCCGATGGATTCGCGGACGCCAAACCGATTGACCCGGACCGACTCGACTTTGCCGATCGTATTTTCGCCGTGTAAAAATTGTTTGATCTCGGCTTGCATCGGGTCGCTGCGCTGTTGGGTGCCGACTTGGCATATTCGGCCGTAGACTTTGCTGGCCTTGATGACTTGTTCGCCCTCCCATTGGGTGTGGCCGAGCGGTTTTTCGACGTAGACATGCTTGCCTGCCTGCATGGCCCAAATGGCGGCTAGGCAGTGCCAGTGGTTGCAAGTGGCAATCACGACGGCGTCGATGTCGGGGGAGTCGAACATGTGGCGCATGTCGGTCCATTTTTTTGCAGCCGGAGCTTTTTCTCCCAATTGGTCAAGCAACTCTTGATCGACATCGCAGAGGCCTGCGATTTTTACTCCAGGTAGTTGTTGAAAAGCTTCGAACAACTGGCCACCGCGCCAGCCGCAACCGACGATGCCCAGGTTGACTTGTTCGTTTGCGCTGGCCGCCAACAACGTGCGAGCTGGAAGCGTGATGGCGGCACCTAGGGCAGCGGTGCCCTGAAGAAAGTTACGACGCGTGAGAGGTGGCATGGCTAAGCTTTTCTCCTATCTTGAGATGGTGTTCATTCTCTAATTGAAAACAGGTTCAACATATAATTTGTGGTGAACGCGAAAAAGGTTCCTGACACCTTATTTTGTGATTTGGTACCAGAGAGCGGGGGGGGTTCCTAGGGGGATGGTTGCGGTGCCGTTGTTGATTTTGGCTAGGAAGGGTGGAGCTATGGGATTTCCTGCGGCACCTAGGGGGGTGATGCTTAGGGTTTTTGCTTGTTGGAGTCCTGTGATTGTGATCGTGCCTTCGATGCGTTCGATCTGCGTCGGTGCTGAGCCGAGTGAAGTGACCGTTTGGTGGTCTGGCTTAAACTTTAGGCCGGTATTCTGAGAGCGATTTGCGATGACTAAAAGCATTTTATGGGAGCGGGCAATTGTTTTGTTGTCGAGGCTCGTCAGAACGATCGTCGCAAAGGGATTTTTTAATGCGGCATCGAGATGCGGCAGGTTGTGCGCTGTGTCGTTGAGAAAGCCGATTAGGGCTTGCGTCTTGGGTGTGTTGATTGCGACGAGGCCTCGTTTTTTGGTTACGCCCGTCCAGGAGATCTCCTGGGTGTCGGTTGTGTAGTCGCCGGTGTCGTCCCAATGGGGGAGCGGCGTCGCTTGGGAGGGATCAAAAGTGAGGCGAACGGCATGGCGCAGTGCGGTGGAGAGATCGTAGTCTTGGTGAAAGAAGGGCCGGTTTGGTTTTCGCTCCCAACGCATCGACTCGATTGTGGTCTCTTCATCGTAGCCTCGGACGATTGTTTTTTTTGCGACGGCAACATCGGCTCGATGAAACAACTGACTCGCGGCAACGATTGAGGCCATGCGTGCTGGGTCGTTTCCGAGCGCAAAAACATCGTCGATCGCGGGGTTGTCGCCCGACTTGCGACCCTCTCCGTAGTAGAACCAACAGGCCCCGTCCCAGTCTTGGTGACACGCGTAGGCGGCCAAGATTGGAAAGACCTCTGCGCCGTAGTCGCCCGGGTAGGGAGCGCTCGTTTCGCCGAAAACAAAGGGGACTCCCAAGACGGGCGTCCGGGCGAATTGGTTATAGGACGAATCGAGGGGGTCGTTGACCATAGGCGTATTGCGGACCCACTTTGGGGTTTCCAGCAAGGGGTGTTCCCAGTAGCCATGGCCATCGATGAAGTCGAAGTGCTTGGCCAAGGTTTTGATGTGCGGGAAAGTTGCGATTCCGTCGTTATGATCTGCCGGGCCGACGAGCAGGCATTGTAGTCCGATCTGTTTGCGTAGCAGTTGCTTGAAATCGGTGAAGAAGCGGTTTTCTAAGGAGACATAAAACTCGGTTTCGGCAACAAAACGTTCTTTGGAGGCTGACTTGAACTCGGCTGGGCGAAGCCGTGGGATCAGTTCGCCCAGCTTTGTGCCAGACTCTTTACGCAATGATTCGACGACCGGTTCGTGGCGATTTTCGGCAAGCCACTGATTGAATAGCACGGTCAGTTCGACGGCGTAGGACTTGGGCAGGGATCCGAACATCGCTTGGCCTGCCAAATTGGGTCCGTGAATCCGCTCCATCAACCATCCTTCGAAGAGCGCGTTTTCGTTCACCATTTCGACAGCAACTAACGCGGACTCGTCGCGGTAGTGGTTGCCGGTGTAGGGATTCACTCGGTCGAGGAGATTGCGCGCGTACTCATGTTGCAACTCGATGAGATGCGGATTGAAGTAGGTGGCGCACTTGGCCGTTTCGAGTGGGCGGCGATCGCGGACGCCGTCGCCTGATCGATACTTGCGCGAGTTATTGAGGTTGAGATTGGTGTAGATTCCCTGCTGTTTTAATTGCGCGATGAAATAGTCGAGGCGGTCGAGGCGGTCTGGATCGAGCGTTCGTGTGTCTTGTTTCTGTTCAAGAAACAAATTGGGGGGGCCGAAGCCCGCATCTAGGTGATGCATGCGTATGTAGTTGAAGCCTAGGCGTGCTAGGTCAGCGGCGATTCGTGGTGCGATTTCTTTGGGCGGGAAACAATCGTCGGCCGCAAAATTGATTCCCCAGATGCGAAACCGTTTGCCGTCGGGTCGCCAGAGGTGGCCGTCGCGTGAGTTGATGAAGCCGTGCTTGCCGGCGGGTGCTTCTAGATAGCCGGAGAGATCGACGAGCGATTCCTCAGCATGCGACCATTGCATGGCATAATCGACGAAGTCGATGTTTGTTGGCGGGTCGACCCAGCCAGGGGCCTTTGCTGCATGCTGAGCGTGCAAGTGCGTGGCAGCAGCGAATAGGACGAGGATGGTTAGGTGTTGCAAGGCTTTTGAGGGAGTTCGAGTCATAGTTCTAAGTAGGGGCAATAAGGTGTCCGATGGTGTCAGATGAAATAAGGTGTCAGGAACCAATTGGCGATTTGGTTCCTGACACCTTATTTGTCCAGCGGTGGGTGATGGTGTCGCGGGTTGTGGCGTCTAGGGCGTATTCGTTGGTTCGATATTGTTGGGATCGTTTTGCGTATTTTTCTACTGCGGGGCGGACGGGTTCGTAGTCGAAGTCGAGGAAGTCGTAGAGGCTTTTTATTTGTTGGGGAGGGTTGTCGACGAGATCTTCGTACTTTAGTTCGTAAAAGCGGTTGGGGTCTATTTGGCTACGAGTCGCTTCGAGACGGGTTTGCATTTGCTCGAAGGTGGATAGGACCTGCTCGCCGATTGCCTTTTCGTCGAAGTCTTGGAGTCCGTAGGTTTTGTACATGGTTTTCCAAAAATGGACGGTCGACGGGTAGACGGTGTAGGGGTCGCGAACGAGGTAGATAAACTTTGCTTGGGGAAACATTGCGTTGAGGACGGGCAAACGGAAGGTGTGTTGCGGCGATTTGAGGACGAGGCGACCTGGTTTTTTGAAGAGCAAGAGCCGTAGGAAGCTGAGCAGTTTTGATTTCCAGGCGGCTAGCTGGCGTGGGGTAAGGCCTTCTAAGCAGATGTACTGCTGATCTAGTGGTGGCCGGTCAGGAAAAGCTACCGACAGAAAGGGGCTGGGTTGGCCTCGTAGGCAGAGGGCGGCCTCGTCTTCTTGGGGGCGGTCGAAGCTCATCTTCATATTGTCGAAGGGGCGGGTGCGGGGGAGGATCCACCAAGCGAGACGGGAGACAAGGCGCTCGCTTAGCAAAAAATGGTTGGGCGAAAGGCATTCATAAGTCGACGGGCAACGGTTGTTTGAATCGAGGGCGAGGAGTTCGTGAAGCATGGTCGTGCCAGTGCGCCAATGTCCGATGATAAAAATGGGATCGTTGGGGACCTCGATCTTGCGCACCGCTAAGCCATACCAAATCGTCTGTAGCCAGCGCAAGCATGTGTTGAAGAGAGAGACGAGCGTGATAAGTAGGACGAGCGGTAGTTTTGAAAGGCTGATAGCGAACCGATTTTTACTGAGAAGGCGTAGCCATGCAAAGAAGTCCATTCCCATCCATAGGCTCGACTCAGATCGGAAGGTCTTCGTGCGCGTGGATTTCGTCATTTTTTTGCTGAGAGAGGGTGGTGACCGGAAGTGGCAGGGCGTCGTTGGGATCTGGTTTGTGGCGGAGTTGTCGGATTGCGCGCTTTGAGCGCTGCTCGGGCATGGCCAACGAACGCTGTTTCGATCCGCGTCTGAATCGGAAGTTGCGTTTTAGGAGTCGTAGGGGATTAAAATGAAAAAGCTTCCAGATGTAGGCGATGACGAGGAGTGACCGGATGGTGGTTGCAGGGTGGACGGCTAGGTACATCTCGCGGTAGTCGGGTCGGAATCGGCTTTTGAAGTGAAAAATTCCTTGGACGTCGAAGATGGAGTTGAGATTTCGCCACCAGAAGTTGGCTGCAAACCGAAAGACGGGGCTATCGCCTCGAACTGGGTTGCAGCGTAAGAAGGGGACTAAGGACAAGGAAAAATACTGGACTCCTTCGGCCTTCATTTTTCGCATGGCGTGCATGATGACGCAAGGGATGACGCCTCGGACTGCGTCTTTGCTTCGGCGATAGACTTCGACGGCCCAAAAATTGTCATTCAATCCAGGATTGCAAACGATAAACGCGATGATGCGTGTGTCTTTGCGGGCGACGAAAAGGCGGCGGTCGCCGAGCATGTCTGCGGAAAAATGGCTGACGAAGAATTGCATCTCTCGGCGATGCAAGGTCGAGGCGATGTGATCACGCGAAATCGCTTTGAGCTGCGGAACGACCTCGTCTTGATAGGCAGGGTCAGCCGGGTCGGGCGTGACTTCGCTTACTTCGACACCGTGGCGCCGGCAATAGTTCTCTTGTCGGCGAAGCCATTGCGAGTTTTTTCCTTGCCAATCGGTTTGATCGAGCTGAATGATTGCTTCTTCGCCACACTTGGTGACTTGGCACCCCTGGTTGCGAAACATATTGATTTCGTTGCGCGGGACGTTCATGAACGAAGCGACCCAGTGGTTCTGCTCGGCGAAAGCAAGAAAGGCGGTCAATAATTGTTCGCGGTCCTCGGAAGCAGCCAGTAGTCCGTCGGCGACGTTGAGGTAGCGACCCCGGCGGCAAAAAGCGACAACGCCTAATTTTTTGGGTGCCCAAAAATACTCGCGGCTTGCTTCGGTAGCGAGATAAGACGCATAGGTATCGCCAAACTTGCGTGCGTGGAGGCGCAGGCGGTCGTTTAGTTCCAAAGGCATTTCAGCCAGTGAACGGTAGTGCTCGCAGTCGGCAGCGACGATCGGAGAGGTATGCTTCA
Organism: Bythopirellula sp.; assembly: GCA_965224625.1. Taxonomy (GTDB): domain Bacteria; phylum Planctomycetota; class Planctomycetia; order Pirellulales; family Lacipirellulaceae; genus Bythopirellula. The sequence goes on along the minus strand of CBDCZS010000001.1, from coordinate 1,146,492 downwards.
TGCTCGGCACGATACCCTGGGTGTAAAGCCCTGAGCCAATCGGGGGGGGGCACAGTGGCAGACGGCAAAAGGAGCTTCTTGGGTGGCCCTAAAGCTACCATATTTTGTCTCGAATGTGAAATCGCCTCAGTCATATTCTAAGCCATGTTTTAGGCCATGTTCTAGGCTCTGCGATCGACAGGTAACGACGGTCCTCACGGGCAGACGATCCTCTGCTGGTTTTCTTGGGGTAGAACTATCATTTTGATGGACGAAGAATTAGGATTAGCTGGCGAGTCGATTTTCTGCTCAAAGCCATCGACGCATTCAAACCGATAGACAGTTCTCTTGGGACAAGTGTCTCTTGGGACAAGCGAACTGCCCCCCCCCGAACACAAAGGCAACCTTCATGAATCTTCGTAATTCGAGACTGTTTTTTTTGACCCTCGTTGTTTTGGTCTGTATGTCGCCGCTGGTGAGTTGGGCGGAAGTCTCGGTTCCGAATATTTTTGGCGACCATATGGTGCTTCAGCGAAACCAGCAAAATAAGATATGGGGTCGCGCTAATGGGGGTGAGGAAGTCCGGGTTAGTATTGATGGAAAGACTCAGGAGACTGTGGCGGATCGCGGGGGCGCGTGGAGTGTTCAGTTGGAACCGCTGCCGGCTGGGGGGCCTTATGAATTAACTATTTCTGGAACCAACAAGCTGGTGTTCCAGGACGTTCTTGTTGGTGAGGTTTGGATCTGCTCGGGCCAGTCGAACATGGAGTGGCCGGTTGCCAACAGCAACGATGCCGACCTTGTGCGTACGACGGCCAACTATCCAAAAATTCGGATGATCAACTATCCGAATAAGGGGAGTCAGGAACCCATCTGGACTCATGGCAATTCGTCTTGGAAGGTTTGTCGCCCCGAGACTGTCGGCGGGTTCTCGGCGGTGGGATACTTCTTTGGTCGAGAGCTTTTCCAGGCGATTGATGTTCCGATTGGTTTGATCAATGATTCTTGGGGAGGTTCGGCTGTCGACGCTTGGATCGATCGTGATTTACTTGAGGCTGACGCCGATTACAAGCCGACCTTGGATCGCTGGCTGGCGATGGAGAAAAATCTCGACTTACTTTCGACCAAGGCTGAGCTTTCGGAAGAGGACAAAACGGAACTGGAAAAACTCAAGGGTCTGATGGTTGGCAATCAGCGGCCGGGCAACATTTACAATGGGGTTCTGAAATCGCATTTGGGTTTTGGTATCCGGGGTGCGATTTGGTACCAAGGGGAATCGAATGCGTGGAGAGCGTACCAATACCGAGATTTGTTTCCGAAGATGATCGCTGCTTGGCGTGAGGAGTGGGGGCAAGGCGAGTTTCCGTTCTATTGGGTCCAACTTGCCGACTATCTTCCAGAAAAGGCCGAACCTAGCGAGAGTTCCTGGGCGGAACTGCGTGAGGCTCAGACGATGACGATGTCGAGGCTACCGAATACGGGCGAAGCGGTGATTATTGATGTCGGCGAAGGGAAGGACATTCATCCTCGCAACAAAGTGATTGTGGGGCAACGGCTGGCGCGTTGGGCACTTGCCAATCAATATGGCGTGAAGATCGCCTGCCAAAGTCCGACCTACAGCTCGATGGAGAAGCAAGCTGGGAAAATCGTTTTGTCGTTTGAGCACGTCAACCGAAGCTGGCGTCCGTTTGATGTCAAAGAGCCTGTTGGCTTTGCGATCGCTGGGGAAGACCGGAAATTTGTCTGGGCGGAGGCCAAGCTACTTGAGGGCAATCGCATTGAGATTTCGAGCAGCGAGGTGAGCGATCCGGTGGCAGTCCGCTATGCTTGGGCGGATAACCCGGTGTGTAATATGTTTAGTGGAGTGAGTTTGCCGCTGACCCCGTTCCGCACCGACGATTGGCCTGGGGTGACGGTGAACGGACGCTAAGGTAGAAGCTTGCTTCGGAGGATCTGGCGTGGGTTGGTCGAGGTAAGTTGCTGGACTTCGTCTTTGGAGAGTCCGAGCTGGAGGGAGAGGTTTTCGTCCATGCGGGGCATGGTTGTGGCCGAACCGACAAAATGAGAACGGTCGGCCGACCACGGGACGAGGTCTTCGCCGATGAGAACGCTCTGGTTGCCGAGGGTATAGCGTCCGGGGCCTAGGCCTGCGGCAGAGATGGCATCGGTGACGATCACGCAGTGATCCAAGTTTGTGGATCGCAGATAGTTGCCCAGTGTGGGAAAAGGAATGTGGGCGCCGTCGGCAATGAAGCTGATCCAAAGTTGGTCGGAAAGGCTGAGAACGCGTTGGATGATGTTGTCGTGGCGGTGTAATTGGGCGGGGCAGCCGTTGCCCAGGTGGGTGAACATGGAGAGTCCGGCGTCGATTGCAGCGTGGAGCTGGTCGAGGGTAGGATCGCAATGTCCGGCGGCCACGGTGATGCCGCGATCGGCTAGGTATTGTGTCACTCGGAGGTCTTCGTCGTACTCGGGGGCGAGCGTGACGATGCGTGTTAGTCCGTCGGCAGCCTCGAGAAGTCGGTCCATGTCTGGAATGTTTGCCGGGCGGACGGCGTGGGCGGGATGTGCCCCGACATAGCCAGGCGTGGCGCTGATGAACGGGCCTTCGATGTGAACTCCGAGGACCAACTCTTGGGCCAGCGGATCGGCTTTGCAGACTTCGGCCAACCGGGCAAGACGGGTGGCCATGGTCTCGATATCGTCGGTGATCACTGTCGGCAAAAAGCCGGCTACGCCGTCTGATCGCAGGCGCTCGCAGACGCTGTGCATGGCTTCGTCGGTTAGATTGTCGGCATTGAAGTCGACGCCGGCGTAGCCGTTTACCTGAAGATCGACATAGCCCTCGCAGAGAGGAATTTTATTATCTTGCAGCATAGAAGTTGCTTTTGATGCAAAGTGTTTAAGGCAACTATGCTTTGGCGAGCAAGGAGGCCGATGCTTTGTCGAGAAAGAGTTCGCAATGAGAGTGTTGCTGAAGGATCGAGGCAGGTGCGTCGACGGTCACTGGGCCTTCGACGGAAGTTTTGACGGCCTGGGCCTTCCGCTCGTCGGGCACGGTGCATACGATTGCGGCGGATTTCATAATCTGACGAATCGACATGCTGATGGCTTGGGCGGGGACGTCGTCGAGCGTGGCAAACCAACCTTCGCCCATTTGTTGACGGCGACAGGCCTCGTCGAGATTGACCACGAGGTAGGGTTCGTCGGTCTCGAAGTCGGCGGGGGGATCGTTGAAGGCAAGATGGCCATTTTCGCCGATACCTACGCAGGCGACGTCGATCGGGTGGTTGCTGATGATTTTCCCTAGTCGTTGGCATTCGGCGACCGGGTCTTTGTGATCTCCGTGGACCCAGTGAAATTCTTTTGGACCTTCGACCTGATTGCAAAATCGTTCTTTGAGGTAGCCTCGAAAACTGGCCGGGTGGGATTCGGGCAGGCCGACATATTCATCCAGGTGGAAGCAAGTGACGCGTTGCCAGTCGAGATCGAGCTTTACCAACTCGCCGAGCAATTCAAACTGGCTTGCTCCGGTGGCGAGAATGACATTGGCCTCGCCTCGGGTGTCGAGAGCTTTTTGGATAAAAGCAGCGGTGCTGGAAGCCGCGATGCGGCCCATAGAGGTTTTCTCGGCTTCAATATGGATCTTCAAAGTTTTGTCCCTTTCAAATAGCTCGGTCTCGTACAGAACGGGAGTATTGTAACAGATCGCTGTCCGTTGATCGACCGAGTCCGGTCAACTCCGCAGGAAAGTTGCAAAGTCATGTAGAAAAATTGGCCACAGAAATCAGACCTGTTCGGGGACGACCCAAGGGTCGCGGTAGGAGCGTTGGAAGAGCTGCATGGCTTCGGCGTTGTCACGAATGTGCTCGGTCTGTGGGTCGATGGCCAGTTTGTGGCCGTCGAGGCGGTAGCTGATGTTGGCGTAGTGGATGAGCAGTGCGCTAGCATGGGCTTCGGCGATGTCGGAGCTAGGTGGCTTGCGGGAGCGGATACTCTGAAAAAAGTTTTCTTTGTGGTCTGGGTCGGGGAAACGGCCATACATTTGGTCTTTGATGACTGGCTGGCGGCTCTTGGGACGGACGAAGACTTGCCAGCCGCCGCCGTGGCGACCGACGACCATCATTCCTTCGGTACCGTAAATTTCGATGCGAGTTGAGTTTTGCATCCAGTAGGGGAACATGTCAGCGTCGCGCACGCCCCGGTCGGTTTTGAGGATGTAGGGTGCGAACAGCGTTAGCTCGAAACTGACCAGCAGTTTTTCGAAGTCGAATACGGCGATCTGGGTGTCGGGAGTTTGGGCAGCCGATTGCTCGGCGAAACGGCCTCCGGTTGAGTAAACCGTTTTGGGGTATTTTACACCTAAGAGCCAGCGAGCCAGATCGATTTGGTGGCTGGCGTCGTTGGCCATGTCTCCGCCTGAGTATTGCCACTGGTGATGCCAACATTTGTGCCGACTGGTGTTGTAGGGCTGTTCTGTCGCGGGGCCATTCCACATATCCCAGTTGAGGCCTTCGGGAGTTTGGCTGTTCTCGACCGCGGGGCAATTGCCCCAAGGCGGCTTTTGGTTGTAGATGCGGCAGAGGTGGATGTCGCCCAGTTTTCCGTCGTCGATGTATTTTTGGGCCTCGATGTTGTAGGGGGCACTTCGGTTTTGAAAGCCACATTGGACGATGCGGTTGTATTTGCGAGCCGCTTCGATCATTTTTTGGCCTTCCCAGCAATTGTGGGTGGGCGGTTTTTCGACGTAGACGTCCTTGCCCGCTTGGCAGGCCCAGATGGTTGCTAGTGCGTGCCAATGGTCGGGCGTGGCGATGACGACGGCGTCGATAGAGGGGTCGTCGAGGATGCGTCGGAAGTCTTGGTAGACTGCGGGCGACTGACCGTTTTGGTTTTTGGCGATTTCTGCAGCCCGTGGGTCGAGGAGCTCGGTTCGTACGTCGGCGATTGCGCCGATGGTGCAGTCGCTCCGCTCGTTAAACCCTCTTGCGAGATTCGGGCCTCGTCCTCCGACGCCTATGAGTCCTAACACGATTTTTTCGTTGGCTGGTGTGGCTCGTACCGAACGGGCATCGCTCAGCAGAGTGATTCCTGCAGCCAGGCCAAGGCCTGCCTTCTTCGATTGGGCTAGAAAGCTGCGACGGTTGATTGCGTGAGGCATTTTTTATTCTGTTCCTAAAAGTTCAAAGGAAGGAAATCTATTGCCGGCGGGCGGCGACTTTTGCTTGGGCCTTGGTGATTACGCTTTTTAAGGTGACGGGCCTGCCGCCTTGGCGTTTGCTTTCGTCGGCTGCTTCCATGAAGGCGAGGATCGCGATCGTTTCGTCCGGGTTGACGGGGGGTTGGCCGGTTTTGAAAAACTGAGCGATTTGCACGACGAGTGGTTCGTAACCTCCGAAACCGTGGATGTAGTGGTTGGATTTGGAGCCGAAAACGAGTGCCCCGTAGTCATGTTTGCCCGATCGCATGCCTCGGAATGTGCCAATACGATCCTCACTCCAGACTCCAGTCACAAGTTCAGCACCGTCGGTGTGGGTACGTGTAACTTGTTGGCAGTCGGGGCCCATGATGGTGAAGAGCGTTTCGACGCCATGCACTCCATACCAGAATAAATCAGGATGGGTCGGCTCGAGCGTGCATGGACTGAAAGCTGCGCAGCCGAGGATTTTTCCGATCGAAGGGTTGTCGCAAGCGGCAGCAATATCGGGGGTGTATCGCATTGCTGAGCTGGAGAAAAAGGGGGTTTTGTGTTTTTTGGCCAGTTCGACGATTTCGATTGCATCGGCTAGCGAACCGGCGAGTGGCTTGTCGATGAACACGGGCTTGCCAGCGGCAAAGACGGGTCGAACCTGCTCGAGATGTTTGCGTCCGTCGACGCTTTCGAGGAGTACGACATCGACACGTTCGAGAAGGGCGTCGATCGAGTCGACGATTTCGACACCCATACCACGTAGCTCGTCGGTGAATAGTCCGACGCGGTCGCGGCTGGAGGGGATGTCGTGGCTACCGCCAGGGAATGCGGCTACGACTTTTCCGCCGGAAATCGGATCGCCGGGCTTCGCGTTATTGAATGCTTGTGTAAATTTCGGTACGTGTGAAGTGTCGCAGCCGATGATGCCGATGCGGAGGGGTTCTGCACCAGTGGCCCGACTTGGCACGAGAGCGATGACAACGGCTGTTGAAGCCACAAACAACATCATATTTATTGACGAACGAACAGGATTCATAGAATTGGTCTCGAAAATCTAACGGGTAAATTCAATCTTTGAAGGCGTCACGTATATCCACGGGCGCTATTCATGCCACTCCAATTTGTCGATTCGCTCAAACTCCGCATGAATGTCGGTTCCTTCGTAAAACGACAACCAGCCTCGGACACGCGTCGTTTCTCCCGGTTGGCAATCGGGGAAACGAGGGTCGGAGTGCATGCACGGGCAATGCTCGTTGCCCCAAGCTTGCTTACAGCCTTCCCAGGCGACGATCACCCAGCGATCTCCGCTGTTGTTTCGACAAGCAACATAGGGTTCCGCGAAAACTTTGTTCTCATTCGTCAGCTCCGAAAATTCGGGAGCCCCTTTGAGCATGACGCAGTTCTGAGAACTAAGCCCCGTAAGTGGAGCCTTTGTCCCATTTTCGATCCAGAGATCCATCAAGACTCGATCCGGATGCGAAGTAATTTTCGCGCCAAAAGAAACCTGATTCGGCAATCGTCGCACGATTTGCAAGGAATGCTCATCCGGTTGTGTCCATTCGAGTTTTGGAAGCACGACGTTCTGGCGATCCCACTTCGTAGGAAAAGGAACATGCGTGTGTGCCAGATAGAACAACTCCGGCTGGCTGTCATGGTCCACCCAAAGCGCCTCGGGCAGGTCGATCACCACATAGCTGCCGTCATGCCAGGGCGTAAAGACGCTTGCTTTCGTTTCGCGTTGCGGGCGAATGGCACCGTCCAAAAAGCTGATCCTCGGATGCCGCCCGCCAGGGTAGGGGAGCAACTTGAGAGGCTGTCCAGATTCGGGCGACGGGAAAGACCGATCGTTGATCTGAGAATCCGCCAGCGATTGCTCGACCTTCGCAGCAGACAGGCCGGTCGCTGCGCAGATTTCGCTGGTCGAAAACCGATGGTACACGGCCATGTTTTCTAGCCACGATTTGGCTTGCGTGCGATCGTTTATCCAGCGAAAGTTGTCGCGGCTCGTTTTGGTAGCAATGGCTTGCTGGCGATCTTTGATCACGTCGTCGTACCGAATCGGAGCAACATGCCAATCGACATACTTCGCCAGATCGCGCATCGCGATCACCTGAAATCCGCCTCGCGCTAAAGTGCGCATGTACGCCTCGAACTTGTCGGGCTGCGTATGAACCCAAGGGTGTGCGTTGTCGGACACTCCATGAAACTGCAACACGGCAATACGACCGTGTCGTGCCTGAGCAACCGCGCTCTCAAAATTTCCTATCTCCCAATCGAGACGCGCGTCGCCGGTGCTGGGGATCAACAACGGATGGTCAAGTCCTGGCTCGTAGGCAGATCCTTGGCCATCCTTATAGGGATATTCGGGTGACCCGCCGCGACGCGCGTAGCGGATTCTGTGGTTTCGCAAGACGGAAAATGCCCCCTCGTCAATGGCGTTGCCTGGATAGGCAAAACTGGTCGGGCGCGGAATGCCGTGTTCTTTGCAGCGGGTAGCAATCCCCTCCAACTGCTCTTTCAATTGCGGCAAGTCCTTGGCTGTCACGACCATGTGGTCGCGTGTGTGGTTGCCGATTTCAAATCCGTCGTGGTGCAATTGAGCGATCTGTTCCCACGTCATGTAGTCCTTCTTATTCGTGGGAGAATCAAACCCCTCGGTCACAAAAAAAGTCGCCCCAAAGCCATACTTCTGCAACAGCGGGCGTACGACCGTAAAATGCGAACGCACTGCGTCATCGAACGTCAGCACGATCAGCTTCTCTGGAATCGGCTCTAGGCCCACCAAACGGCTGGAGAGTGCGAAAAAAACAGCCACTGCACAGCCGAAACGGTAACACGAAGTCATCAAAAGCACCTATTTCTATGGTCGAGTTTCTATGGTCGAGCCAATGCTACCCGTCCAAAGTCCACGGCGAGCGGTATTCGTACTGCAGGAGGTCGTTTGCTTCGGCAATGTTGGTGACGATTTCTTTTTCTGCATCCCACTCGAGCCGGCTCTTTACGGCAAGCGACATGTTGGCCAGCAGCGCCATGGTTGTCGAACGGTGGCCAATCTCGATATCGGCTGCGGGCTTGTCGCGTGACTTGATGCAGTCGAGGAAATTCCGAGCATGGGCTGCGGTCTGTTCGTAGTGCTTCTGAGCAATGGTAAGTTCAACGGGTTCCATACGGGGCGCGTGATCTTGGAACTGTCCGCCTTGCTCTGGAATAATGCGATAGCTGTCGCCGCCAACGTAGGCGGTTCCCTGTGTTCCACGGACCTCCATCTCGGCACCGGGCGGGAGGGCTGGATTGCCGCTTGCCTCGAAGGTTCCGAAGAGCGAGAGGTGGCCGGAAGGGAACTCGAACATCGCTTGCGCTGTGTCGGGAATGGTGCGATCGTCGTCGACGGCAAAGCGTCCGCCCATGGCACATACGGAGGTTGGCATTTCTTCGCCGAGGCACCAGCGCATGGCGTCGAGGTAGTGGACGCCCCAATTGCCCATCTGTGAAGAGTAGCTTTGCCACCAGCGGAATTTGTAGGGGGCGATGTTGTCCTGGTAGGGCCGCGCAGGGCGAGGGCCGAGCCACATGTCCCAATCGAGATCGGCCGGCGGCTCGGATGCCTGTAGCCTGCCAATGCCGTCGGGATACATATTACTTAGGCGGAATGCTTGGCTGACGGTTGTTTGGCCGATGTCGCCGCTCTGAACCATTTGGGCAAAGATTTTCCAGAGACTCGAGGAGCGGCGGTGGGTGCCGACTTGCACGACGCGACCGGTTTCGCGCGCTACTTCGACCATCCGTCGGCCTTCGCCGATTGTGACTGACAAGGGTTTTTCGACGTAGACATCTTTGCCAGCACGGCAGGCGGTGATCGTTTGGATTGCATGCCAGTGGTCGGGTGAGGCGATGACCACGGCGTCTAGATTGGGGTGTTCGATCAGTTTGCGAAAATCGGTGTATTGCTCGACCTTCTTGCCGAGCTTATCGAAGGTTGCGGCCGTTTTGTCTAAGTGTGGCTTATAGATATCACAAATGGCAACAATTTCGGCGTCGTCGTGGGCAAGAAACGCGTCGAGCAATTGGCTGCCTCGATTGCCGACGCCGATCATTCCTACGCGAATGCGATCGTTCGGACCGACCGGTTGTTGGTCGGCTTGCGAAGCTGCGAGCGGGCCGCTGAGAACGGCAGCAGCCGTTAGGGCAGTATTTTTTGCAAACCGTCTTCGAGTGATTGGTTTCGACATCGTGTTATGCTCTCGCTGAAGCTGTAGGGGCGTGCTGGGAAAATTCTGTGTTGGTCCAAAAACAAATGATCGGTTTCTTCCAACCCACAACTTAAGGCGTGGCCAGCTATTGTCAACAAAACGCCTCCTCCGTTAGTCTGCAGGTCATTGACACCTTGGACGGCAGGGTGGTAGGAGGGCAACTATGCTGAGCATCCCAGGCGAAGGAACGGCGAAATTCCGGAGCCTCACGCTAGTTTATCAGTCAGAAAAAACTATTCAAACAAGGTTTTGACTTTGGAATATCAATTTCTGGTCAACGCAGAGAACCGCCTGCCGCTCCTTTCAAGGATTGGATTAGCTAGGTGCAGAGCAATGACAAAGCAGTAGCCATTGGCAAGGTAGTAGTCTTCGGAACACGGATCACTGGTGCCAGTCGGAGACGAAGGGGGTGTAATAGCGTTTCCAACGACGGTCGTACCAGACGGGGGGCGAGGGTTGGCCCTCTTGGCCGAGGGCATCGACGGCGAGGACATGGTAGCGTCGGGTTTTTTGCGCTGCTTTGGTGTCGTCGTAGGAGAGGGCATCGATTGCTTCGGGCGTCAAACGGCTGACGGCGTCGACTTCGTCCCAGCGACCGTCCAAGCGATAAACGCGATAGCCGCTGATTCCTTGTTCTTGATTCGGTTTCCATCGCAGCTTGCAGGTAGCCCCGTCCTCGGTGGCAAAAAGCTGTTCGACCGGAGCAGGCACGGTCAGCACCGCAGGTGAGGGGCCGCCGATGCAACCTAGCCGATTGACGCCTCGGATTCGATACGCAAACACGGCAAAGCGGTACGGTTTTCCTTTGGGATCCAAATGACGCGGGGGGACACTCGAAACATGAATGGGATCGCCGTCGAGGGTCACGGGCTTCGAGAGGTCGACGCTGGGATCGACCCATTTCGTGTCAGCGACCGGCTTGGCTGTGACTGGGCGAAACGGTCCATAGCTTTTGAAGGCACCGATCGAGGGTTCGTCGAGCGGGGGAGTACGCGGTTTGAGCAGTACCAGCTCGTCTTCGGAATAGACTTTGACAACGGCCCTTTCGACATGGTAGCCGACGATGTCGGTGTGTTCCGTGGGCATCCAATGGAGCGCGACGCTCTGGGCTGTGAGCACCGACACGACGAGTTCGTCGACGACAGGCGGTTGCGTTTTTACTTTGAGGCTTGGTCCGCTTTCTTCGGAGCCTGCGGCTGCCGCGACGTAGTAATGGTAAATCGTTTTAGGCTCGACCGTACGGTCAACGTACGAGGATTTAGAGGCAACGACTTCCGCCAGTTGTTGAAACTCAACCGACCAGGGGTTTTCGCCTGTACCGCGAAAAATGCGGAATTTCTCGGCCTGTTTGCCGTTCGCGGCCTCCTGTTTTTTCCAACTGAGAGTGACAGCCTCTGCTTGGGTATCGACCGAGAGCCCACGGGGCGGCAGTAGCCCATCCACTTCCGTAGGTTTTGCAAAACGGTAAGCCCAAATCTGCTGCTCCCCTACGGTGTCCTCATCTATGCCAGCCGCACGGTTTTCGAGCAGGAAGAGGTTGTGCTCGGGGGCGAACATCAACTGGCGAGAACGGTCGCCCGAAGGGTCGGGCTGCTGAGGCGGTTTCATCTGCTTCCACCGATTTTTCGTCGTGTCGTAGCTCCAGGTCTCCAAGTGACTGACGATGTCGTAGTCGTCTTCCTTTTGCTGTTCGGTATCGGCCTGTGATTTGAGAACTGCCAACACCCGCTTGTTGACCGAATCGTAGGCCAGCACGGCATCGTTTCTTTTGGTGGGCGGCATCGTCTTGGGTTTTTTGTCGATCCAGCGATTGGATGCGAGATCGTACGCCCAGGTGTGGCGGTCGTCTTGGTACTGCGAGCCGAACAGAATGTGTAGTTTGTGGTGGGAATCGTAAGCCATGTTTCCTGCGCTCCGAAAGGCCGGCTGCACAGGCGGATTCATTTCGGTCCATTCGTTCCGCGACGGGTCGTAAACCCAGGTGCCTTCATGGCTAGCTTCGCCAGCAAAGAGGACAAGCACTTGATGCTCGGAATCCCAGGACGCGCACCGGAGGGCTTGAGGATGCGGCGCTGGCAGGGGGCGCATCTCTCGCCAGGTGTTTTGATCGAGGTCGAAGGACCAGACGGACGAGTTGTTCAAATAGACTTCGCGAAACCATTGCCAACCATGACTATGGCTAAACGCAGGGAACCGAAGATAGCGGCCCATCACGGGATCGAATATGTTTTGCTGTCCGCAGCAGATGCCCGGCGGGCGGAGATTGGGCTGGAAGAATTGCCAGCGGGCGCTTCGCGGCTCGAAGGCCCACATTTCGGAGTTTTGTTCTCCGCCGCCTCCTTGATTGTGCCCACCGTATCGGATGAGCCGTAGGTGTTTGCTGTCCCAAACACAGGCACCTTCGTAACCTAGGGTCGGGCTTGGGGGCGTTGAATCGAGGGGCGACAACTTGACCCAATTGTTGACTGGAAGATTTTCGAGGCGGTCTTGCGCGATGCAATGCGCGGACAGTCCAACAATAATGGCGGTGGCCAAAAGCCGGAGAGTCGTCTGGCTCGAAGGTGGGATTGTCGCGAGCAAGGAATTCATGAGCCAAGCCGCATCGGTCGGGTCGCTCTGGCATTGCTTCTCAAGGCGAACATGCCGATGAGTAGCAGGGCCAGCGAACTTGGCTCAGGAACGGCTGTCGAGGAAGCGAGGGTACTGATGTTGCCGTAATTGGTTTGCCAATCAGCCAGGTTGCCCACGTTTGGGTCGCGCTGCCAAACAAGAAAATCGTTGCCATCGACATCGCTATCCGAGTCAAAATCGCCATCCTGGACAGGTAGCGTATAGGTGAGACTCACATCACCAATGGCACCAGGATCGTTTGCGTCCCAGGTGTCCCAAATTTCCACCGTCCAGTCACCAGCCGAGAAACTGCCATTGGCCCATGCGTCGGTGCTATAAGTGCCGGAGGGGAGCAGGCCACCGGCTACGTGATCCATGAATGGGGAGCCTGCGGTTGGATCAAGTGTGTAGTCCACAACATTTGCTAAACCGTTTCCGTTACCATCGCCCAACTTGGTGTTGTCGTCGTGGCCGTTGGTACCGCCAGGAGCATCGTCCCCTACGATGATCACGGTGGTATTCCCATTCGGGTCAACCAGTCGAATCTCGACGTCCGAGCCATAGTCATGGGCCAGTTGAAGGCCGATGCTGTTCAGGCTGAAGATTTCTGGAAGCGAAAACGTAACCGTTTCGTAAAGCGACGCCGAAGCACCTCCGCTGTTGTCCGGGTCCCCAGACCCAAAAACCGCATTGACCGACTGGCTCACTGTCTCGGTGGGTGGCTGCGGGGGAAACTTAAAACCTTCACCTACCGTCCATCCGGGGTTGCCAGCCGGATCAAAAACATAGGCACCCACATCGTTGGAGCCGGTGCGAGAGGTCGCATTAAAATCGTCGGCGGGCTGAAGCGTGGCGTTGCCGGCACCAATCAGCTTGGAAGCGAGGGCCGGAAAGGCGTTTCTTCCTGGGCCTGACCAATCGAGACCGAGAAAGTCGGTAACCAAATTGCCCGTGGAATTAAACTGGGTTTGAGAAAGCCCCGGCGAGACGCTTCCCGATCCGACGTTGCCGGAGAGAGTGATGTTATTGAGACCGGGCAGTTGGAGAGCCCTGCCTGTTCTGGAATAAATAGCGTTATTCGCGATGACAATGGGGGCAGTCACGGTGCTGTTGATACTGATCGCATTCTGGGTGTCGGCAATGATCGTGTTGTTGACGAGGGTGAGATTTCCTGGCGTCGCGGTTTGATGGTCTTGACTGAGAAAGCTTCCACCGGCGCTAGCGAAGATAAGGTTGTTGCGAACGATCGCATCGGAAGCAATTTGCACCGTTTCGTTATCACTCCCCCAAACGACGTTGCCTTCAAAAATGTTGGGGTCACCATTGCCCGCAGTGCCATACGCAAGGATTCCTGGAAATCCGGTATCGTGAATGACATTATTCCGAACCAGGTTGTTGTAGCTGCCCAATTTCAGTTCGATACCATCGCCTTGTTCCACCAGCGGCCCGTTCAGATGGTGGATGTAGTTATTTTCGATAACGCTGTCAAAAAATTGGCAGGCATCATAGTTGCAGCCGAGATACATGCCTTCGCCCTCTGCCGCGGTATGGTCGAGTTCGTTGTTGAGAAAGTGCATCCCTTGGTACGAGTTTCCGCTGATGTTGGCCGAGATCGCTGCATTGCCAACATGGTGGATATGGTTTCCATCCAAGGTGATAAACTTGGCTTGGAACCCATTGGCACTGTCGATACGAATCCCAGCACTCCCGCCGGTGATATCAAAACCCTTGAGTGTCAGATATTGGGCGCCTTCTAGATTGAGGGTATTTTGATTTTGGTTGAACCTTCTAATGATCACCTCAGCACCCTCGGCCGGGCGGAGCGTAATCCCCTGGGTGGCCGTGCCCCGGAAGCCGAGGCTTAATCGCGAATTTGTACTGTAGGTTCCGGCCGCGAACACCAACTCGTCGCCCGGCTGGAGAGCGTTCGCGTTATTGAGAATGCTAACCCAGTTACTCGTCGGCGTAATATTCACAATGGCTGCCGACAACGGGGTCGACATCAAGACGGTGCCGATCGTGCCTGCCAAACACGTAAGCCGTAACATTTGAATCTTCATGAAAAACTTCTTTCTCTGTTCCGATAGATAAAAAATCCACGTAAATCCGCGTGTCCTGAGAGGGACAAGCCGTTCGACATTGCCAATTTTGGCCCCAGCAATTGCTCGAATTACAATTCCTCACACTCCATAGTCCACTGTATTTGGTATCGGGGAATGTAGACAGGTTTCCGGGAGGGATACCATGGGGTTGTGTAATGGTCTATAATTATCTTTGTGTATCCTACGAAGTCTTTGCTTGGCCCTTTGCTACTTCTGCTCATGGATAGAAGCCGTACGCCGCTAGTCGAGGTCTCTCAAGAACGTTGTGGTTCTATCGTCTTTGAGAGACTCCATCCAGCTTGACCGATGGGGCCTCGGCAGACAAACTTCTCTGAAGAAAGAACCCAGGAAGCAGCGCATGGCTAAACGTAAACCCAAAGTCTCTCCTCTCGAACCCGAGGTGATCAAAGAACCGCCTCCAGAAAAGCAATTTTCGGGTATTACTCGAACGTTGCCTCTTATCTCGCAGGTCGAATTGGCGCTACGGGCGGCTGTTCGAGAGGGACGGTTTCCTTTCGGACAGGTGCCCACGCTTAAGGAATTGTCGGGGCAGTTGGGAGTCAGCCGAGAGACCGTTCGGCTGGCGCTCCAATCACTTTTGCGCGAGGGATTACTCGTCAAAAGAGAGCATAACAAAATCTACACCAACGTACCTGCCGAGTCCGACAAAGACGTTTCGGATGCCCAATATGTCCTAGGCTACCTGCAAGAAGAATATGAATTAGACGGCGAAAACACCGAAACGGTTTCGCTGCCTCATAGCAGCGCGATGTACGAAGGAGCGGTCGCCGAAGCCGAGCAATATCAGTGCCGGCTCGTTGCCCACAGTGCCAAGCCGTTCCATCTGCGCGAGGCCTTCGACAACATGAAAGCCGAGGCGGGGACCTTGGACGGGGTCATCTTCGCCAGTGTGAGTGATGAAAAATATCTACGCAAGCTCAGCGGACAAGGCCTCCCCGTGGTCCTCATCGACCATGACATGAACCTGCCAAAAATTGGTTCGATCCGTAGCGATTCGGAACAAAACGCAGTCCTCGCGGTCGAGCATCTTCTCGAATTGGGGCACCAAAGGATCGTTTGCGCTACTTGGCGTCAGAGTGACCTCAACCCCTGGTTCACCTGGGGTTATCGGCGTGCGATGCGTGCTGCCAAGTTGAGCTTGCGGAGGGCCTGGGAAGTCGAGGTAGAACTGAATGCGAAAGGGGCCACCGAAGTGGTCCAAAAAATCCTTACACTCTCGCCTCGCCCTACTGCCATTATCTGTTTTCACAACACCTTTGCAAGCCAAGTCATTGCCGAAGCAGAAAAGCAAGGGTTAGAGATGCCCGACGATCTCAGCGTGGTCGGATGTGGTGGCGAGCAGGTCACCGGCCTTACTTGCACTCGGGCCGACTGGAAGCAGTTTGGTAGCCGGGCCGTCCAGATGATCCTGAAGGCCATTGACGTGGGAAGGCAACACGAACCTGAGCACCTATTGGTTTCCTACCAGTTGCATGAATCGGATAGCACCGCTGCTTTGCCAACCAAGTGAGAAGAGTGACTAAACGCGTCTCCTGATAACACCCAGCAAGCCCAACAACAGCAGAGCAAGCGAGCTTGGCTCGGGAACTGAGGCCGCCGCAGCGAGTCCACCAGAGAGGCCATAGTTGCTCTGCCAGTGCGCTAGATCACCTACGCCTGGATCTCGCTGCCACACGAGAAAATCGTTGCCATCGACGTCGGCGTCCGCATCAAAATCGCCCTCGATCCCCTCGGACGGCAGGCGGTAGAAAAACACGTTATCATCGACGTCGTTGTAAACGATAAAAGCATCTTCGGAGGGAACATATTGCCAGCGGCCATACGTGCCTGTGACGGTGGCGTTGGTGGGAGTCACGGTGTTCGCCGGATCGGCAGCTATGCGTGTCCAGACGAGGGTGTCTTGGTCGAGTGAGTAGACGTCCGACCCGCCCTTCCAAGCGACGATTTTGTCTGAAATTGGATCGAATGCCACGCCTGGTGCCGTGGCAGCGAGGATCTCGGTATCGCCCGTGGTAGCAGGCTCAGAAAAAACGTGCGTGTCGATGTGGTAAGAGAAAAACTGGGGACCCGTGTAATTACTCTTTCCCATGAATACCACGGTCCGACGGGTGGGGTCCAAAGTAGAGGTCGTGGAGTCGTTCGAGAGAGGCGCGTCGCCCGTGAATGTCTGCGTCCAAACGTTGGTCACGGGGTCAAATTCTTTGATCTGAGAAAGGCCCTGAAAGCTATCTCGCCAAATCACCTTGTCGGTCACTGGGTCGAACTGGGCATTGACGCCATAGGTGCTGGCAAATCCGGAGTGCGCATTGGCCTTTTGCGCCCACTGTCCGAGGCTGAGATCGTACTGCCACGTGCCCCAAGTTGCATCGCCTCCCCAGGCCAACGATCCACCCTGATTCCACAGCGCATCTTGATCGGGCAGGTAAACGAGTCCGTCATAAGTGTGTCGAGCCGCCGGTTTGCCATCGGGGTACGTTTCGGTGGTCGGATCGTTTACCGTCGGTATTTGATTGACTGGGGTATTCTGCTCGATCACTCCCCATGAGAGCGTATCGACATCGAAACCGTAGATTTCATTGCCCGAGTAGTCGGCATGGCCGCCGCCCCAGATCATCAGTCGGTTACGAGTCGTATCAAAGGCACCTCCGCTCCAGGCAGCCGTTAACCCGTCGAGGCCGGAATTGCCGCTAGGCAAGGGAGACGGCGCGACATCGCGAAGGCGCGAGTTGGGCACTTCCACCCAATGCCCTGGCTGGAGATTATCGAGCAAGGCCGAAGCGGAAACCGTCAACGAAAATCCTACGAAATTCAGCCAAAGCGCTGCCAACACCTTTGAAGCATTTCTGCGTAGATTATTTAATAATCTGATAGACATTATTTATTGGTTTCTTTTCAAAAAAAGAAAACGACTCTTAGTGATGCCGAGCAAGCCTGTCAGCAGCAGCGCGAGTGAGCCTGGTTCGGGAACCGAAGTCGACGCAGCGGTCGCAGAAAAGAGACCGTAATCGCTCTGCCAATCGGCTAGATCGCCCACGCCCGGATTGCGTTGCCAGGCGAGAAAATCATCGCCATCAACGTCGTTGTCCCCGTCGAAATCGCCATCAGGCCCTGCCGAAGCCAAACGGTAGAAGAAGACGTTTTGTGCAACGTCGTTGTAGAGCATAAAGACATCCTCGGAGGGGATGTATTGCCAACGCCCAAAGGTGCCCGTATTGGCCGGCTGGGTAGGCGTCACGGTGTTTGCCGGGTCGGCAGCAATTTTGGTCCAAACATTCGTGTCTATGTCGAACGTGTAGATGTCCGAGGCAGCGGAGAACACATCGGCTCCCTTCCAGGCGACGATGGTATCTGCCACCGGGCTGTACGCCAAACCTGGCGCTCTACCGGCATGAATCTCAGTGTCGCCGGTGGCCACCATGCTCAGGTTGAGATACTGATGGGTGTCGATATTGTAGGTGTACAACTGATTAGGAGAAGTTCCGAAGGGGGCGTAGTCGGCGACTCCCACGTACACGACGGTCCGCCGTCCCGGATCTAAAGCCGAAGTCGAGGAAGTGCTCCCCGTCGAAGGCGAAGCGTTCCTGAGGGTCCACACCTCGGTTACCGGATCATATTCCTGTACCCGTTTAGGATTCGTATCGACGGAATTACGCCAAATGATTTTTTCGGTAACGGGGTCGTACTGTGCGTTCACACCATAGGTACTAGGAAAACCGGTCGAGGCATCTGTCTTTTGCTCCCACGTCCCTAGCGTGAGATCGTATTGCCAAGTGGCCCAAGTGGCCTCTCCACTCATCCAGCGTGATCCGCCCTGGGTCCACAAAGCATCTTGCTCGGGAAGGTAAACAAGGGAGTCGTAGGAGTGTCGCGAGACCGGTTTGCCGTCAGAATAGGTTTCACCGGGGCCTCCTGAAAAATCGCTGATCAGATTATTTGGCGTTGGATCCTCAATACGACCCCAAGCGAGCGTGTCGACATCGAAGGCGTAGATTTCGTTGCCCGAGTAATCGCCATGGCCGCCCCCCCAAACCATGAATCGATTTCGCTTGGTGTCGAATGCCGCTCCACTCTCGGCACTCACGATACCAAAGGGAGAGCCGTTGGCAGTGGTGTTGCCCGGCGGCAAGGGAACCGGCGCAACCGCATCTAAACGTGAATTGGGCACTTCGACCCAGTGGCCCGGCTGGAGATTGTCCAGCAAGAGGGAGGCCGAACTCCTAGAGGAAAAGTCTCCGACGCCAGCCATGAGGGCTAACGCAGCCAGGACTCGAAGAAAAATCCTGTGCGGTTCGGAAGTGCTGTAACTAGTCATCGTTGCGTCTCTCTCTGACCGACAATTTGGGGGTTGTAAAACCAGTTCGACCACCGTCAATATGTGTCGGTAGATGCCTAGCGCCTCGTTCCCTCCACACTAATTCTTCGCCGCTATTTCGTCAATTAACAACAATCACAATGGCTTTGTCGCGTCCCATGTTTTCAAGCGAATTTTGCTGTAAAAGACGGGGTTTCGAGGCCAATGCTCTTCGAGCCGCTTTCGTTAGCGAAGAATGCGGTTTGGCGAATGGAGCCGCTAAAAATATGTTACGATCCAAGTCCTGCGTCGGAGGCATGTTCTCGTCGCGCCAAGTTCTAGCACGCTTGGAAATGCCCGAAAAATCGTTGCGCGGAATCGTGATCTTGACTGGTCGATTCTGGGTGCGAAACCTTTTTCAGTTTGAATCTATTCCCATTTGACGTATCGACTAGGAAACCCACGATGAACGACAAACCCTTCGGCGTTGGTAGACGAAAGTTTCTTGAGCAAACGAGCAAGCTTGCCGCAGGCTCGCTGGCGTTTCAGTTGGCCGGTAGCCAACTGCGTGCCGAGACTTCTTCGAGCAATGGCAAAAAAAGGCTCGCCATGGTCGGTACCGGGATTCGCGGGACTCAGACCTGGGGGCGGGATTTGATCAAGGAGCAAGGCGATCATGTTGAACTCGTCGGGTTCTGCGACATCAACCCCAAGCGGGTCGCACTTGCGCCGGGATTTTGCGGCGTTGACGCACCCACCTTTGTTGCCTCCGATTTCGACCAGATGGTGCGTGAAACTCGTCCTGACGCAGTAATCATTACTACGACCGACTGTTTTCATGTCCCCTATGCAATCCGCACAATGCAGCTCGGCGCGGACGTCATTTGCGAAAAACCTCTTGCGACCGAAGCACAGCAGTGCCGTGACCTTCTAGCTGCAGAGCGACAGACTGGCCAGAAGGTGACCTCGACATTCAACGCGCGGCACGGCGAGTCGACTGAGCAGATCAAGCGTATTCTGCTGTCTGAGGATCTTGGGCCGATCGTTTCGGCCACTTTTGAGGAGTTTTTGAATGTCGAACATGGTGCCAGCTACTTCCGCCGCTGGCATGGCAAGCAAAAGTTTTCAGGCTCGCTCCTTTGCCACAAGGCCTCCCATCATTTCGATCAGATGAACTGGTGGCTCGATGCTGAACCGGTCGAAGTCCATGCGTTCGGCAAGCTTGCCTTTTACGGCAAGAACCATGCTTTTCGTTCCGACCATTGCCGCGGCTGCCAATTTACTGACCAATGCAAATTCCACTGGGACATTACGGCCGATCCCCGGATGATGGAACTCTATGTCGCTTGTGAAGACGAGGATGGCTACTACCGCGATGGGTGTGTGTGGGACGAAAAAATCGATTCCTACGACAGCATGACCGTCGAGGTGCAATACAGCAATGGGACGCTGCTGAGTTATACGCTCAATGCTTTTCTGCCCTACGAAGGACAGCGTATCTCCTTCAATGGCGAAAAAGGGCGGCTCGACGCACGACTGTTTTTCCGTCAGCCGTGGGAGGTCGAAGCTTCGGCCGAATTTCGACAAACCAAGAACTTTGGGAAGTCCAAGACGTGGCAAGTTCACTCGGAAGGGGGAGGCCACGGGGGAGCCGATGCGCGGCTCAAGGACTTGCTCTTCAACCCCGAGGCAAAAGACCCACTCAAGAAACTTGCCGACAGCCGGGCCGGCGTAATGGCAAGCCTTATCGGTATTGCCGCTCGCCAGTCGATCGAAACTGGACAGCGTGTGAAGATCGCAGATTTGATCGATCCGCCAGCTTCTTCGTAAGCCGATTCTATCTTGCGTCAAAATGCTGGCGCGCTGTACGCGAGGGTTGCCGCAAACTAGTCGCAAGTGCCTGAATTTCATGGAGTTATTCGGTGCTTCGACCTACAATGGAGATAGAAGCATACGATCGACTTCGATTGTTTTTTCCCATGCACAATGGGCCATTTGAACCAAGGAAATTACTCTCTTGCAAATTCTCAACAAACAAATCGGGCTGTTGGGGACCGTTGTGCTGTTAGCTGGTGCTATGGCTCTGGCGATGGACCGGCCAGCCCTCGCTGCGCGGCCCACCTTCACGAATGTGACCCAAGCGGCAGGGATCAACTATGTGCAGGGTCCAGCGCTCACCGAGAGAAGTCTTGCCACGGTCATCGTCCACACCGGCGGCGCAGCTGCCGGCGACTTCGACGGCGACGGGTGGACGGATCTGTTTGTCACTCGCAGCGACAACACCGACATCCTCTACCGCAACCTGGGCAATGGTCAGTTTGCCGATGTGACGTCCTCCTCTTTTGGCACCCATCCGATCCGCACCTCGACCAACGCACCTGCCTGGGGTGACATCGACAACGATGGCGATCTCGACCTTTATGTGAGCGTTGTAGGGCAAAACCAGCATCTGCTGTACATCAACCAGGGAGATGGTACTTTTACGGAACAGGCTGTCTTGCGAGGCGCTGGCGTAGGTAATGGCACCGACCCGATCTATGGTTCAGGTATCTCTCTAGGCGATTACGATCGAGATGGATACCTCGACATGTTTGTCGCGGAATGGCGACCAGGCTCGATCTTTCGGGAGCCTTTTTATGCTCGCTTGCTACACAATCGGGGCGCAGCAGCACCCGGCGAATTTACCGACCAGACGTTTGCGGCTGGTGTGACGAAAGAAGTGGCTCCCGGTGTGTTTATCGGCAATTCCATGTCTTTCTCGCCTCGGTTTGCCGATCTCGACGGAGATCGCCATCCCGACTTGGTCATTACCGGCGACAACAAGTCGAGCCAACTTTTTTGGAATAACGGCGACGGTACGTTTTCTGATGGCACCGAAGCAGCGGGCATTGCCACGGGCCTCAACGACATGGGCTCAGCAATCGGCGACATTGATGGCGATGGGCGACTCGACTGGTTTATCACTGACATTTTTCGGCACGATGGTTCGGTGCCAGCAAATGAAAACGGCAATCGTTTGTGGCACAACGACGGCAATCGCCAATTTAGCGATCAAACGACCGCCGCTGGCGTGCGCAACGCTCACTGGGGATGGGGCACTGCGATGTTCGACTACGACAATGATGGCGACCTCGACATTGGTGCGACCAATGGTTTTGTTTCCTTTCCTGGTTTTTTCAACGACCCCACCAAACTGTTTGAGAATGACGGGACAGGTGTTTTTACCGAAGTCGGCGGGACGGTCGGTTTCGATCATGTGGGCCAAGGACGCGGCTTGCTGACCTTCGACTACGACAACGATGGCGACCTGGATGTTTTTCTTGCAAATAACGGCGAGCAGCCGGTTCTGTATCGCAACGATGGCGGGAACGACAATGGTTTTTTGCGAATCGACCTCGAAGGAACGCTCTCGAACCGCGATGGTATTGGCGCGCTGATTCGTGTGACGCCCGATCTCGACGAGCCGGCCAGCTTTATAGTACGAGAAGTCGATGCGGGGACGCATTATCTTTCGCAGAGTGAATTCACCGCTCATTTTGGTTTGGGTAACGATGTGACAACCATCGACGAAGTCGTCATCGAATGGCCCAGCGGAATCACCCAGCGTCTGACCGATCTCGATATCAACATGAAGATCACCGTTACAGAAACGGCAGTGCCGGAACCTTCGGCGTTGCTTCTTGCCGGTTTTGCAGCGGTCGGTTTTTGGTTTTTTACCACCAAACCTAAGCACTTGGCGAATGGTTTTTCTCGCGTCTGCTTGATGGGCTTCTTGGCAAGCTTTTTTGGGTTGAGCCTCGGTCTTGCTCCCGACGCGCGTGCGCAAGGGATTGTCTTCACCGACATCACTGCATCGGCAGGTATCGGCCTGACGGAAAAACTGACCGAGTCGGTCACTTGGGGTGACTACGATAACGATGGCGATCCCGATCTGTATCTCACCAGCAAGGGTGCCAACAATTTGTTTCGCAACGATGGGGCCGGGGTTTTTACTGATGTTACGGCGACGGCCGGCGTGGGCAACGCGTTGTTCAGCGTCGGAACCGCCTTTGGCGACCTCGACAACGATGGCGACTTGGACCTGTATGTAGTCAACTTCGGCAGCGGACCGGACGCGTTCTACCGCAACGACGGCCCCTCCGGCCCGGGCGGTGCCTATCAGTTCACCGATATCTCAGTGGCTGCTGGAACAACCTTCGAGCGAAGTAGTCGAGGAATGGCGTTTGTCGACTACGACCACGATGGGCTGCTGGACATCTACGTCAACGCGATTGGCAACGACCTGCTCTACCACAACAAGGGAAATCTACAGTTCGAGGAAGTCGCTGCGGCGGTAGGGATCGCCGGTGTAGGCGGACAAGGCGTGGGCGTCGTAGCCACGGATGTCAATCGAGACGGCAAGATCGATTTGTTTACCGGCAACCGTTCGTCCGATCCGAATCGGCTGTTTCTCAACAACGGGGATGGTACTTTTGTCGATTCGACGGTCGCTTCGGGGATCGCGGAAATTGGCTTGGGCATGGGTGTTTTGGCGATTGATTATGACAACGACCTCGACACGGACCTCTATTGGACCACTTGGCCCGGCACTGGCCCAACGCCCAAATCGAACGCCTTTTACCGCAACAATGGCGATGCTACACCTACGTTCACCGAAACAGCGGTGGACACGGGAACACTCGACGCGCTCGGCTGGGGAATCAGCGTCAACGCCGGCGACATCGACAACGATGGTTGGGTCGACTTTTTTATCACCAACGGATTTAATTCCAGCTCGACTGCCAACGTCCTGTTTCGGAATAACACAAACGTCGATGGGACGTTTCAAGATGTCACTTCGACCCTAGAAGGCGGGGCTGCTTTCGACGGACGCGGGGTTTCCTTCGCCGACTTTGACCTCGATGGCGATCTCGATTTATTGGTGACTGCCGACTCTGGCGAATCGACGCGGCTCTGGCGGAATGACACCGTCAACAACCATCACTGGATCACCCTCAAGCTGGCCGGCGTCGAAAGCAACGCCAGCGCGATTGGTGCCAGGATCGAGATTACGACCAGCTTGGGCACTTTTATGCAAGAAGTCAGTGGCGGGGCAGGGCGCGGCTCACAGAACGATTTGCCCGTCGAATTCGGCTTGGGCACAGCCTCTTCGATCGACGAAATAAAAATCTTTTGGCCAAGCGGCAATGTGCAAACCGTCTCGAATCTCGCCGTTGACCAGTTCTTAACCATTACGGAGCAAGTCCCTGAGCCTTCGTCTTGGATCCTGCTTTTACTTGGCTTCGGAACGATGCGGACAAGAAGGAAACTACGCATGGGTTTTCAGTTCGAGCACGTCACTAAAGCCTCTGCAATGCGGCACGCATGGTAGAATGCTGGCAGGTCGATGAATTCGCTGCTTTGATGCGGGTGATTTTGTCCCGTGCCTAGGCAGACCGTGGGGATTCCTTTTGCATTGAGCCAAACTGAATCGTTTCCACCGGAGTCGTCTTCGAAGGTGGGAATTAACGAGCAGGTTTCGATCGCAGCGGCCACTTGTGTAACGACGGGATGATCGAGCGGCACCCGGCATGGCTCGTAAATGGGGCCTGAGGAAAATCGAACCTTCGCCTCATGGCCCGTCTTCTCTGATTCTTCTCGCGCCGCTCGTTCAAAGGTTTCTTTCCATTGCCCAATAATCTTTTTCCGGAACTCTGGATCGAACGATCTCGCCTCGGCCTGGATCAACAAGGTGGGGACCAGAACATTCGTTCCTTGTCCGCCGCTGAGCACTCCTGCATTGGCGAGGCCCTCGCCCTGTTCTTTTTTTATCCGTCCGAACCAGCCCGTGCGAGCAATTTCGCTGAGAGCATGGGCTGCAACCAAAGCGGCAGACAGTCCTTCTTCGGGCATGGACGAGTGAACCGCTTTGCCTTGGATTTCGATATGAAATCGCTCGGTGCCGATGACTGCGTTGCTGACGACCTCGGGTTTTTCCCCGTCGAAATTGTAGCCGGAGGTGGGGAAGGGGTTCCCTAATCTTTCAGCGTTCAATCCTCTCGATCCGACGAGGCCGATTTCCTCTTGAACAAAAAAAACGAAGGTCACCGGCGCGTGGTCTCCCTTCCTAGCGACCAAAGCTCGAATCGCTTGGAGCAGCGCCGCGCAGCCTGTCCGATCGTCGCCGCCCAGCGCACAATCGTCAGCGCCATTGCAAATACGATCGCCGTCGACAACCGGCTCGGCACCTATGGCATAGGGCACCGTATCCATGTGTGCCGATAACAGCCGACGTTCGCCTTGTCCGTGTCCCTCCATCCGAAGGATCAGATTTCCGGACCCTCCGTCACTTTCGCTTTGCAGATGCGTGTCGTCGGTCTCCCAAGCATTGTTGGGGATCCCCAGAGTATTCCAAATCGCCGTAAGATGTTCGGCCACTTTGGATTCTTGGCCGGGGCCAGCCGCGATCTTGAGCAAGGCAAGCAAATCGTCGAGTGCCGTTTGTGCGTTCACAAGATCCTTCTTTTCACGTGTCCTTTTTGGCTGGCGTTTTCTACTGGGGAATTATAGCAGCTCAAACGCTTGGTCCAAGACATCAGCGAAAGCCTCGGCAGCGTCTTCGGAGGATTCCTCCGTAGGGCTCAACGACCGTTCGCTCAGTCCCTCGGAAGCTACTGGCGAATCGAGTACCGGGTATTGCTGTAAGACATTTCCAGAGTCTTCGCTGTAGGCTGCGAACGATTCGGCAAGCACCGTCTCCGTAGACTCTTGGCTCGCGCGAGTCGCATACGGGTTGAGCGAAAGCAGGAAGACCGGGCTTTCTGTCTCCTGGATAGCTTTGTCGACAGAAGCACTCGCTAACGGTGCAACCGGGGCTGACTGTGCAACCTGTGCTAAAGGTGCAACCGTGGCTGCTACCGGGCCTGTCGAAAGGGCTGCTAGCCCTGACGCTTCGGTGCCATAGTTGTTTTGCCAATCCACCAAATCGTTTGCGTTGGTTGTGACATTAAAGCCACGTTGCCACAGGAGGAAATCGAATCCATCGACGTCGCCATCGGTATCAAAATCGCCGGGGGTATTCGGACTTGTTTCCAGGACGAAACTTCCTGGGAACAGCTTGGTATCTGAGATGGCAACTCCGGTGATCACGCCACCCCACTGCTCGTAATTGGTCCAGCCGGTGATTCCAATTCGGAAATGCGCTGTGCTGTTGAAATCTAATCCGGGTTGGAGGACGGTGACCTGCGAAACCCCATCGACAAACAGTTCGACCTCGCTTGTCAAGGCATCGAACGTCATCACGATGTGGTGCTGATCGGGCGAGCCAGTGGACGTCCAGGGATTGCCCGAGAATCCGGTGCCTAGGCCCGAAGGACTAGGACTCTGAGCATAGACGCCATTCTGGCTTGAGTTAATGCCTAGTGCGAACACATCTGCCGTGTTGTAGCTAGAGACATCCGAGGCAATCGCCGGTGTCGGGACCTGGAAAACGGCACCGGTATAGTTGGATGTAAACTCGATCGTCACGTCCTTGCCAGCCAAAGCATTGAGTGAGAGTCCCGTCTGGACATAGTTTTCAGGCCCATCCGACAGGAAGCTGAGGCCCCCGCCAGAGACCCAACCTTCGCTGACGTCGAAGGCTCCCGCGTTGGTAGCCGTATCGACAAATCCGACCAGCGTGCCTCCATTGCTGTTGCCACTTTGGTCAGCGACAGAAACGCCACTTCCATTCGTGAAATCGTAACGAAGCAGCAAACCACCTGTCGCTACCGGGGTGACGGTCACGTTGACGGTGCCAACATCGGTTCCGCCATTTCCGTCGCCCACGGTGTAGTCAAACGTATCGCTACCGCTAAACCCGGTGCTTGGCGTATAGGTCACGATGCCGTTGCCGCTGTTGACGGCCGAGCCATTGCCGGGTGTTGTGACCGACAGGACGGAGAGGGTGTCGCCCGAGTTGGGGTCGGAGTCGTTTGCCAGCACATTGATCGGAACTGAGGAACCCGTGGCGATCGTGGCCGTGTCGTCGACTGCCGTGGGGGGAAGGTTGCCCGTACTCGTTCCTTCGGATTGCGTTTCGTAGTGGACGCTGAAATTCCAATTGCCCGCGTTGGGTAGCTGGTTGACCACCCAGGTCTGGACGGTCCCCTCGGCCTGCGGCGCGGGTTCATTCTTCAGATTCAACGCGGCAAACCAAGGCACATTCGTGGTGTCAGAAATAGCAAATTGCTGCGAGGTCTTGCCATAGCCTAGCCAATCGACAATTTGTTTGTCTTTGGCGGCTTTGATACGGTAGCTTTTCGCCCCCTGGGGGACTGTCCAGCTTAGGGTATAGGTGCCATCGCCGTTATCGTTGGAGGTGAATGGCAACTCCTGGTAGCCGTATTTAGGAGCAGGACGGAACAGGTCGGTGTACATCAACGCTTGCTGCTGGCCGTTGGACATCAACGCAGGCTGATAGGTCAGACCACGCTGAACATTGAGATCGAAGGAGTGATCAAACAGATCAATACCGTCGACAATGTCGACACCGAACATGTCGTAGATGTGAAGCGCGAAGCGATCGGCGTTGTAGACCGAACCTGCTAACCCTGTAGTCGGATTCGAAACATCCGCCAAATAGTCAGCCCCTGGAAGCCCGCTGACGGTCCCGTCTTCGTTGCGCATCGACTCGCGGAACAGAAAATACGCATGCCCGAGGACGACATCTTCTAAGTCCTCGGTCTTGTATTCGATCCCCGATTGCCGCAGAGAACGCAAGACGTGATAATAGGCTTCGCCCGCAATTTGGGCACCAAAGAAGTTATGGACGACTCGCTTGTTGCCATTATAAGGAATAATTCCCAAAGCCATATTCAAAAATCCGCGTGCTTGATCTTGCCCACGCGCCTGAGGATCGTTTTCTGTCGACACGCCCCCAACCAAAAGATCAATGCCCGCCTTGACTTCACTCAGATAGCGGTTGTCGCCGGTGAACTGGTAAAGCCAAGAAAAGTTTTCGATCCGACGCAACCAGGGACGGTAAAACTCTGTCTCGGGGAACGGGAAATAGTTAACTCGCTCGTCATAGAGTTGGTCTTCACCATAATCGGTAATCGCATCTTTGAGGCTTTCGTTACCCGTCAGGTGATAGGCGAGTGGCAAGTAGCGAGTTAGTTGATGCCCTGCGTCGTACTTGGCAATCCCTCGGTCGTCTGGTCCAGGCAGAAAGAGCGTAGTGCTTTCGGCCAAATCAAAGCCATCCGAGTGGACGATCGCTGCATCGGACTCGTAGTCGGTCAATTGCAGAAAACGGGCCATGTACAGTGGGCTGCCACCTCGCCAGAAATCGACGGCGTCTCTTGCGTGATCGATGTAGTGGCGACGCCAGTGGGTGAATCGCAGCACTTTGAATTCTGGGGTAGTGGTCTCTTTGGTGAACCCTGACTCTACCGTATTGTACTTTGTGAAATAACTTTCCTGTTCGCTGTACGAAACAATTCGGTTCTCGCCGAACAACGCATTGGCATCGCGATAGTAGTTAAAATCGTTGACTCGCGCTACCAAGGGCCAATCCAGATTTTGGCGCACGTCGGCAGAGTCGGCATTGTCAAAGGCGACGGTAAATTCTCGCGTGACATATCCGCCCCAATTGAAATCTTGGTTGCTCTTGCCACTGTACTGAGAATGCAAACCAATATCGACTCGACCCGTGTCATCGATCTCAAAAGAGGCAGGGAAATAGTTGGCCATCCAGCGTTGTGCCAGGGAAATGGTCTGGTTGCCACTGACTATTTTGGCATGGGAGACACTGAGAGCGTTTCCTCCTTGTAACAGGGTGTTGCCAGCCATCACTACCCGGACCCCTTTGTAGGTGGGGTCAAAAGTGTAATTGAAATTGCCGTCGGTGCTACAGGTGCCGGCAGTTGTCGGGTCCCAGAGATAGCAGCTATGCAACTCTGTGTCTTCCTGATTCAGAGCGTGATTATCGGCGAGTCCTTGATAGACCAAGGCAGATTCACCGGCACTCAACGTATCCTGAAAGCTTTGACCATCTTCGGTGACAAAAGTCACGGTCGGATTCGGATTAACGATATCAAAGCGGACGCCATATCCATCATATTGTTGCGCGGTCAGCAGTTGATTGGACGCATTACGAAAAGTGAGCTCCGTCCGAACGTCAGAACTGCCTTTTACGAAGTGAAGGCGGGCCGTGTACCAGAGGTGGCCTGTCCCGTCGGATTTCTTGAGTCGTCCCTCGACTTTGACAACGGTTGTTGCCGAGCCATTTTCTTCGATGCTTACTTCGGTATTGTTGTCTGCTACGGAAGTGTACTCTTCTCCATTTTTGATCGAATAGACGATCATCGAGCCGGCAAGTTGTTGCACTCCACCAACAATGACTGAGGAGAGGAGCGAGGAGCTATTTTCGTCGATGACGAACTGCGCAACCCCAGTATCGACGGTGACGCCGCTGGCGGTTGTTTGAGCGAGATCATTGCTTGGCGGCGGGGTCGTAAGTTCGATGAGTTGCACCAGGGTCGTTCCCCCGGCGGTGACATTCGCTAGAAAATCGATGTCGAGCCAACGTATTTCGCCATTGGGATAGTGGCTCAATGCGCGAAACTGAGCATCCGAGATTCCCTGCAACCCGAGCTGGCTGACCGAGGTAATGCCTGAACCCTCTTGCAGTGGAATTCCAACGCTGACTAACTGGTTTTGGTGATTGATACCTGTAATGTGATCGGGGTGGGCCTCCAAAACTTCCAGGGTCGGCAAAGATCCGTCGCCTTGGGTTTCTGTAAATAGGGGCAACGTTCCGGAACTTGCAATGTAAGGGAGACTAGAACTCGCTTGGGGGATATGGCTTTCCAAAGCGGCCACACTCACCTCGTCACTTGCGTCGTCGGAGGCTGGTGCGACCAACGGCGTGTGCGACAGGAGGATTCGCTGCTCGAGCGCTTCGACACGAAGGTCTTTGCGCTGGTGACGTTGATAGGCACGCTTGCGCTGCTTACGACTCGAAAGGCTAGTACTCGAAGAGCGATCGAAAAGCGTGTTCAACCAACTTTTATTCAGCATATTCAAGTTCCGACTAGATTGTTAGAAATAGGAGCTGTTCTTGTTCTCGTCCTGCGAAGCGACGTCCTCTTTATTGAGCGTCACGCGAGCAAGGTAAGCGTGGCTCGCACGGGCATTCCCTGTCGCTGGACTCATGCCCTGTCACTGGACTCTTTGACGCCAACTCCAGAGGGTTCTTTGGTAGGGAGAGATTCAAACCGGGCGAGGACAGCGTGGTTCCAGCATCGCTGCGTCTTGAGGGAGGCCATCCGAAGCCCGTTTGACGCAGGCAAGAAACTCGCACCTCTTATTCATCCTTGCCGCCTTGCGTCTCTGCCCCATTATAACTGATCGGGCAAAATCCCAGGGAGAATTCGCACCGCGACACTGCACTTGTCTATTTGTCTATTTGGCCTAGGGGATCCCCGTAAATTGGCTGATATACCGAACTTTTTCGGTCGACAGCGCGTCACTTGCTCTTCGCTTAAGCAAATCACCCCAATACGCCACCGCTGGATGCGATTGGCTTTCTGTCTGCCGCAAAGAAATTGGGGTCGACCTGCGGATCGTCCGGAAGTTTGATACCGGACATCATCTGTGCGACCAATGCGCCGACGGCGGGGGCGAGTTTGAAGCCGTGGCCTGAAAATCCGTTGGCCACAAAATATCCTTCGGGTCCAACCGTGTCCAACACCGGATGCCAGTCGTCGGTGTTGACCGTGTAGAGGGCTGCGTAGCCGCGCACCGTACCGCGGGTCTTCATCGGCAAGCGGTGATGCAGTTTGTGCATGATTGTCTGGCGATACTCTAACGAGGCGTTCGTGTCGTAATTTTCTGGGTCGTCGATCTCTTCGCTTTCGTCTTCGGGGGCGGTCGAGCCAGCGATCAGCTGGGTTCCGCCTGCTTCTGGGCGGGCGTAGACCTGATCGGAAGCGCTCACCAGCACCGGCAAATCGCCGACCACTTCGGCAGGTCGTTCTCGCATGGCGATCTGTACCCGCACGGGCGTGAGGTTCATCGGCAGCTTGACTCCGACCAA
Source organism: Bythopirellula sp. (assembly GCA_965224625.1). Taxonomy (GTDB): domain Bacteria; phylum Planctomycetota; class Planctomycetia; order Pirellulales; family Lacipirellulaceae; genus Bythopirellula. Next base: position 1,115,990 of record CBDCZS010000001.1, on the reverse strand, counting down.
GTCGTTGAGTCCCTGGAACCAAGGGCCGCAGGCGTTCAGTAGTAACGGACTAGAAAATTCTTCGCCGCCAGCGCAACGAACGGTATGCCCACCTGCAGTGAACTCTACTTCGACAACCTCATGGCGTGCGAACAGTTCGACTCCCAGGTTGGAAGCCGCCAGCATAAGGTCTTCGGTGGTTCCCTGGGGATCGGCATATCCGCCATCAGGTTCCAGAAAGAGAGATTCCGGGTCGACGCAGTCATGCTCAGCACCTTCCAAATCGAGGCGGCGCGTGCATAGGTTTAGCGCCGGGTAAAGCTTTTTGATTTCCGCGACGGGGGTCATGCCCCCAGGCACACCTGCTTCTCGAAAGAGCTGCTCGAAGTGGGATTCGTCTTTACCCTTTTCGTCGGGAAGCCACAAGACGCCCACGGGCGCAAATCCGGAACGGTCTTCCTTGAGTTCCAATCGGTCGCACCAGTGATGAAACATCTGGACGCCCCACTGGGCCATCCGTACGACTTCGATGTTTCCGTAGCGTTGACGCACTACCGCAGAGGACTGTCCGGTCGATCCTACGCCGACATGCGGCCCTTTCTCAAGAATCGCAACGCGCTTCATGCCACGTTTGGCAAGCTGAAACGCGGTGGAAACGCCAATGATCCCGCCTCCGACGATGATCGCATCAAAATTTTGGTTGGCCATATTTCTATTCCGTAAGTTGAAGGATGCTGTGTTCGGGTTGTTTCAAGTTTCGTTGCTGTCGAGTGCTTGGGCTAGTAACTCGGCGATGTCGACGACTTCGACTTCGCTGCCTTTGGCGGCGACGCCATCTTTGAGCATCGTCAAGCAAAACGGACAGGCGACTGCTAGCGTTTTCGCACCGGTTGCCAGAAGCTCGTCGACGCGGTCTCTGCCGATGCGTTCGTCCGCCGCGTCGTCAAACCACATACGGCCGCCGCCTGCTCCGCAGCAAGCCGTTTGCTGGCCCCTGCGGGGGACTTCTGTCAGGGGTTCCTTACTCGTTCTGGCCAAGACTTTTCGCGGTGCCTCGACTTCTTCCTCGACACGGGCAAGGTAGCACGGGTCGTGGAAAGTGACTTTGTCGTCAGTACCTTGGAGGCTTTCGGCGGCGGCATCAGGCAGCTTTCCTTCTTCGACAAGCTGCATCAGCAGTTGACTGTGGTGGATGACCTCGAACTGGCCGCCAAGCTGCGGGTAATCTTTTTTAAAGCTATTCAGGCAGTGCGGGCAGTGGGTCACGATTTTTCGGACACGATGTTTTTGCAACGTTTCCAGATTGATTTGAGCCAATTCTTGAAACAAAAACTCATCGCCCATGCGTCGCGCAGATTCTCCGGTGCAGCGTTCTTCCGATCCGAGCACCGCAAAATTGACGTCGGCTGCGCGGAGTAATTGGACAACCGAGCGTGCCACGCGCTGCAAGCGGCGATCGTACGAAGCAGCACAGCCAACCCAGTACAGAATTTCGAAATCTGGATGCTCTTCGACGGTTGGTACTTCAAGACCTTCCGCCCACGCAAACCGCTCATTCGCGGGCAAACCCCAAGGATTGCCCGACCGCTGCATCTTTTGCAACGACACGGCAGCCGATCCGCGAAGCTGGCCCTCGCCGATCATGCTGCGCCGCATGTCGGTAATCAGCCCCATCGGGTTGACGCCCAAGGGACAAACCTCGGCGCAAGCGTGGCACGTCGTGCAAGACCAAGCCGTCTCTTGGGAGATGACCTCTCCGATGAGCGGTGTCCCTTGCGTCTCTCCGCCAGCGAGTAATCCAGGCCCAACTTCGTTCAAGTGCGATCGCAAATTTTGCACCACGTCGCGTGGTGAAAGGGGTTTGCCTGCTTCGTGCGCTGGGCAAGCATCTTCGCAACGTCCGCAGCTCACGCAGGCATCCAATGCCATGAGTTTGTGTGTCGAAAAGTCTTGCACCTCGCCCACCCCGATGAGACCGGTCTCTTCGACCTCTTCCATCGTGAGCAGCGTCATAACGCCATGCTGCGTCTCGGCTGTCGCAAGGCTCACCGCGCCAGCAATGACATGAAACAAGCGGGTGAAAGGAAACGCAGCAATCAGACCGAACGCCAACAGGGTGTGCGTCCACCAAAGCGTTAAGTGAACGACCGAAACATTGCCAGACGTCGTTCCGAGCCTCGTCAGTAAGTGGCTCGCAGCCCAACCGACGTACGAGATGGCAGGGTAGGGCGTCTGTTCGCGGATGATCCGCAGCCCTTCGGTGAAATAGCCTGTCACCGCAATCGTGGCCAGCAAGGCGAGTACCAGCCAATCGACCCAGGTATGGTCCATGCTCGAATTCGCTCGGAGTCGGCGTATCGCAAACCAAAAACATCCCGCCAAAAGTGCCAGCCCGGCCGTGTCGAGAACGAATTCGTAAACCACAAAGTAGAGTCCTTTGTGAAACAAAGGATTTCCGTGTCCGTAGCCGAGCAGGGCTCCGCCGTAATGTTCGATGGCGATCAGCACGGTGCCGATGAACAGCACTACAAAACCGCCGAACAAGAGCAAGTGGGCACGCCCCGCACCGAGTCGTCCTTGTCGTACTTTTTTTTGCAGCAGGACTTTGGTCAACAATCGCGACGCAACGACCGACCACGATACACGTTGATTCGTACTTTGCCCGAGCCGCCAGAGCCGTACGCGCCGCCAGACTCCCCAAGAAAATATGCCGAGCGAAACCGTAGCGAACGCGTACATCAGGCACTTCGACAGCGTGTCGATGTTGCCCAGCACTTCGCGGGTGAGCTGTTCAATCGGCATGGAGTCAATCGGCATTGAGAATCTCGATCAGACGGGGAACGACTTCATACACATCACCGACCAATCCATAGTCGGCAACCTGAAAGATCGGCGCTTCGGCATCGAGATTGACTGCTACGACAACCTTCGAGCTTTTCATTCCTGCCAGATGTTGTACAGCCCCCGAAATCCCAAGGGCAAGGTACAACTCGGGCGCGACGATTTTGCCTGTCTGCCCCACTTGCAATTCATTCGGCGTAATACCTGCATCGACCAAAGCCCGGGTGCTACCGGCCGCGCCTTGCAGGGCATCGGCCAGCCGACCGACGAGCTGCTCGAAATCTTCGCTATTCTTAAACGCACGACCACCCGAGACAACGACCCGTGCCTCGGTCACATCGGGCCGATGGCTTGCCTTGACCTCCTGGTTGAGGAATTCGATGCGACCCGAAGAGGTGTTTTCTTCTACAGCCCAAGGGGAAATGTCGTGTGGAGTTTTGCTCTCCTCAGGTGGCTGGTAAGCTGCGGGGCGTATCGTGACAATCTTCGGGCTGCCAAGCACTTTGACCGAGGCCGTCACGCCGCCGGCGTACATAGGGCGATGAAATATCAAGTCTCCGTCACGATGTTCGTGGCCCGTGACATCGCTGACCATTGCCCCACCCAACAGCCCTGCAGCACGCCCTACGATGTCTTTGGCAAAAGTCGTCGCGGCGGCGACGAGCATATCAATTTGGCGATCGGTAACGACCTTGGCAATGATTTCGGCATAGCGCTGGGCCATCGGGTTGGCGAGCGTCGGACTCTCTGCGCTGAGCACTGGCGCGTAGGCTGCACATTGCGAGGCGACCTCGGCGATTTGGTCCCCGAGGACGAGCGACGCGACCTGCCCCTGCGATTCTGCAGCGACGGATGCTGCAAACCCGAAAGCGCATCGGCTAGCGGGGCGCATTCCGGCTTGGTTATGTTCGACGACGACTAATATTTTCATGATTCGTCTCCTCTCAAATGACTTTTGCTTCGCTGCGGAGTTTTTCGACCAACTCCTCTGGGCTATCGACTTGCGTGCAGCTTCTCTCGGTCGAAGTAGTGCTGAGTTGGAGCAGCTCGATTCGTGGCTCGATTTCGACGCCCAACTCTTGGCCCTCGATCCGCTCCAACGGCTTTTTCTTTGCCTTAATTAAACTTGGCAGCGATGCGTAGCGAGGTTCGCAAAGCCGAAGGTCGGTCGTAATGATTGCTGGCAGGCCGACCTGTAGGTGCTCGATGCCGGCGTCGATTTCTCGTCCGACGCGAAAGCCGCCATCCACCGACTCGATCGACGAAGCAAACGTCGCCTGCGACCATCCGAGCAGAGCCGCTAGGAACTGCCCCGTCTGGTTCGAATCGTCGTCGATCGCCTGCTTGCCCATCAGTACGAGATCGGGTTTTTCACGCTCGACAAGGGCTTGCAGCAACCGGGCGACGTTCCAGGGGTCGGGTTTCGCCTCGACCACGACGAGCAAGGCCCGATCGGCTCCCATGGCCAGCGCTTCGCGGAGTTCCGACTCTTCTTCGGCTGCTTCGACAGAGCAGATCCCTACGGCCACAATCTCGACGGCATTGGCCTCGGACGTTTCGCCGATTTGGACCGCCTTTTCCAACGCAATCGCGTCGAACGGATTCATCACGAAAGAAGTGTTTTTGAGATCGATGCCACGGCCATCCTCTCGGATCAAAATTTTCTGATCTGGGTCAGGAACACGTTTGATGGGTACCAGTATCTTCATGCTGCAAAGTCCTGCGATTTCTCTAGGTAGAATGTTTCTCTATTGAGGAGCGATGTTCGTGAATTCTTTGGGCAAGAGCGCGCGACGGGTGAATCGGGCTTCGCGTATTGCTCCATGGTACCAGTAGACTTTGTTCAGCCGGACGCCGACCGAAGTGCGCCCCGATTGCTGGGGTTGGTAGTCGAGATCGGCTGTGAGTTCGAGTTTTCCAGAAACATAGTGCCGCATCTGGCGGTCGTCGACCACCAGAGCAGCATGGTACCAGGGGCCAATGGCGTGGTGATGCGTCTCGGCATAAAGCGTGCTTTCCTGCTCGCCCGACTTGATGAAGGTGTCGAGGAACCACTTTTTATTGCCGTTATTGCCGACCAGTCGGGTCTCGAACATGACGCGATCGTCGCTCTCGTTTTCCTGCATGTGAAAAAACCGCTGCTCGGGTCTTCCGTCCTCGTCCGGGCGAAAGATTAACTCCACCGTAAACTGCTTTGCCCCGGCGAGGGGATGCACCTCGAAAAATAGCCCGTCACGCTTGCCATCAAAAACAATCGCTTTGGCGTGATCTATTTCGAGAAGCTGAGGGGCACCCACCACCGTAGTTTCGTGGCCACCGATGCGGTCGAGACGATCAAACTTCCAGACGATCGGCTTGGGAGACGCCTTGGGTTCTACTGCCGGAGTGCTATTGGTCATGCTTAGTACCAGCAGAAGGAGTGCTCGTATTCCGTGTTGCCGCATTGTTGAATTCCTTGATGCCTTGCTTGTCGATCGCTGTCTCGTCGTATCAGTCTCGCCGCATCAGTCTCACCGCATCAGTTTCGCCAGTCAGTTCAGCAAAATTTCTGCTGAAAAGAATCCCAAATACGTTCCGACCGCGTAGCCGAGCGCGCCGACAAGGATCGCAGGCAGAGCAAGGTCTTTGCGGTGGAGTGTTCGTGCTAAGCCGAGCGCGGTGGTAGCACCGCCAATGTTTGCTTGCGAAGCAATCGCAGCGACATGGACATCGATACGAAAGATCGCCGCAGCCGCGAAGGTAACTGCTCCGTGGACAGCAATCACAATGCCCACAAAAATCAGCAGTGTGATGGCTAGGTCGCCGATCTGGGCAATCGCGCTGATGCTGCAATAGGCTCCGATCGTGGCGAGAAAAAGGTACATGGCAAACATGCCCAAGAGCTGCGAACCTCGAAAGAATTTCTTTGCACCGGGTATCTGAGCAGCGGCAAGTGCGATGGTCGTCAGCAGGAGGATTTTGGGAACAGCAATAGTTGTCTCTGAGCCCCACCAATTCTGCGCCAGCGAGGTCAAGCCACTCGACATCCAGCTTGCCGTTACTTCCGAAATCCAAAGAGTAGCGGCTGCTGCCATGAGCAAAACGGCAAGGTTGAGCGGATGAACCGTTTCGGTATCTTCTTCGATGTCTGTAGGTAGGTCGCCCGACGAAGGTTCCGCAGTTTCTTGTGTCCCTTGTTCTTGTGTCCCTTCCTGGTGTCGAAACTTGGCCCATGTTTTGGGTATGAGAAACGTGACAACCATCCACACCAAGGTATAAAAGGCGTCGACCGCGCTCATCGCTGCGAAAAGCGATGGGTTTTTGCCGTTGATATTGTAGCTTAGCGCCACGGCATTAAAATTTGCCGAGCCCCCAGTGTACGTGCCTACATAGGTACCGCCGACCGCGCGGGAAAGCTCGCCAAACACTTGATGCCCATCGACCAGCCAAACGCCTAAGACGACGCCCAACACTGTCCCGACCGAACCGATCAGAAAGAGCAAGATCATCGAGGCCCCCGCCTTGCGCAAGTCTCGCAAGTTGACTCCAAGCAGCAACCAGAAGATCGACATCGGGGCAACGTACTTAAAAATGCCGCTATAGGTCGGCGTATCGGTGTAAGGGATAATCCCAAGATTTGCGGTGATGGCCGTCGTGATCAGCACGGTCATCGTTGTGCCGAAATGTCGGAAAATCGTATGACGGGCCAAGAATTCAGCCACAACGACATTGGCGGCTAAGACAAATAGAATGAACGTAGGGTGCTGCCGAGTCGCCTCGGAGAAAGCTTCCAACTCGACTAACATCCCTCCACTCCTTTTGGGTCCCTATTGATTCTGATCATTCAGCAGCAACGGTCCTTAAAACGTGACCGTGCCGAACCCCTAGGATAGCAAACGAATTAGTTCCAGTGAGGGAATCACTTATGACCGAAAGACAATGAAAAAGTCGGCGGTGCTAATCCACAAAAGCCAAGCAGCTTGCCGGACTCTTGTATTGGCACCCTATTTCGAGACTTCACCTAGCACCAAATCCAAGCAATTGACCATGAAATCAGCATCGTCTTTGGTGATGCACATCGGCGGTTTGATTCTCAGTGTGTTGCCATGCAGGCCGCCTTTACCGATAATCAGGCCATTCGTCTTGCAACGCTCCATCACTTCTGCCGCTTGGGCCGAAGCCGGTTCTTTGGTTTTACGATCGGTAACCAACTCGATCCCCAGCATCAAGCCCATTCCTCGCACGTCGCCGATCAGTGCGTGTTTTTCCTGAAGTTCTAGCAGCCGATCTTTCAAATGCTCGCCAACTTCGAGGGCATTTTGCTGGATATTTTCTTCGTCGATCACCTCGAGCGTTGCCAAACCTTGCGTCATACTGATCGGGTTGCCGCCAAAGGTGTTGAAGTGAATTTTCTTGGCCATCATCTCCGAGATTGGCTCGGTTGTCGTCATCGCACCGAGCGGGATGCCGTTGCCGATGCCCTTGGCCATCGTAATCATATCGGGCACGACGTCCCAGTGTTGATGTGACCAATAGTGCTTTCCTGTGCGGCCAAAACCGCCTTGCACTTCGTCGGCGATGCAGAGTCCGCCATGCTGGCGAACGATGTCGTAGACGATGCCGAAAAATTCTTTAGGTGGCACGACCGTGCCGCCGACGCCTTGGATTGGTTCGCCGATGAAACAGGCGATTTCTCCCGGTGTTTCGTACTCAATCACATTCTTGATGTCGTGCGCACACTTCAAATCGCAGGAAGGATACTCCAACCCGTAGGGGCAACGGTAACAGTAGCCTGCGTGCGTATGATGTACATTCAATCGGTTGTTGGCCGGGAATTTCCAAGTGCCGTGCGCCGTGAGACTCATTGGTACCGACGTGCCGCCGTGATAGCCGTTGCGTTGGGCAATCACGTCCTGATTGCCGGTGTACTCGCGCGACGACAGGATCGCTACTTCGTTCGCTTCGCTACCGCTGTTCGTAAAATAGCTTCGCGATAGGCCCTCGGGCATTTTGCTGGCGAGCTTTTCGGCGAACTGTGCGATTGCTGGGTGCAGATAGATGGTCGTTGTGTGTTGCAACCGCCCGGTCTGCTCGCGCACTTTGTCGATAATTTTTGGATGGCAATGCCCGACGCTCACCGTCACGATCCCAGCAAACGCATCAAGATAGCGCCGCCCAGTTTCGTCCCACAGATACTGCATATGGCCTTCGACGATCATCAATGGATCGCGATAATAGGTCAACACGCCCGGCGAGACGTACTGATGACGCAGGGCGATCACCTCGTCACGACTTGGCCCCTCGTAAGGTGTGGGGCTGTGGTCGATGATCGGTAACGTGGGAAGCTTAGTCATGTTTTTCCTCGTGGAAGGCAGGTTCCTATGTCTTTTTCGTAGTTCCCGATCGACGAATCCAAAGGCTACGGGAGAGACTCCTTTTTAGCTACCAGGGAATAAAAAGTCATGGCATAAGCCCTGGCCCGTCAATACACTTGTCTTATTGTGTTTGCCCGACCCTCCTGGCGTCGTGGCCAACGAGGAACTACTGTGCAGGAACGACGGTGCAAGCTCCCGTCCGACAATTTTTTTGAATTCCTGAACTGGACCGGTCAGCCGATCGCACAAAACCTTATGATCCCCAACGTTCCCCTCCTTGATGGCGGCAAGTGGCGTACCAGCAACTCGTCCAACATTGCCGATGTACTCAACCCTTCGACCGGTAAAGTCATCGCACACGTGCCGCTGTGCGATGCTGCCGAAACAGCCGCCATCGTCGATTCAGCGGCCAAGGCGCTGCCTAGCTGGTCTGCCATACCAGCCGTCGAACGTGTGCGGGTGATGTTTAAGTATCGCCAGTTGATGGAATTACATTTTGAAGAACTCGCCGAGTTGGTCACTCGCGAACACGGAAAAACGTTGCCAGAGTCACGAGCCGAAGTGCAACGGGGCGTCGAAATGGTCGAGTACGCTTGCAGTGTACCGGCGCTGTTGATGGGCGACACGTTGCCCAATATCGCCACCAGTGTCGACGCCGAAACCAATCGCCATGCGGTTGGCGTCTGCGTTGGCATCACGCCTTACAATTTTCCGCTGATGGTGCCGATGTGGATGTTCCCTGTTGCGATTGCTTGCGGCAATACTTTTGTGCTCAAGCCGTCCGAAAAAGTGCCGCTCTCGTCGGTTCGCCTGGGCGAGTTACTCGTTGAAGCAGGGCTGCCTAACGGCGTGTTCAACATCGTGCACGGCGATCGGCATTGTGTCGATGCGCTGCTCAATCATCCGAGCGTTGCTGCGATTTCATTTGTCGGTTCAACGGCAATCGCAAAATATATCTACGAAGTTGGGACAAAAAACGGCAAACGTGTCCAGTCGGCGGGTGGCGCAAAAAACCATCTCATCATCATGCCCGACGCCGATCTCGAACAATCGGTAAAAGCCCTTGCTGCGAGTGCCTACGGTTGTGCTGGCCAGCGCTGCATGGCCGGCAGCGTGGCCGTCGCGGTCGGTGACATTGCCGATCGACTCGTCGGCGAGCTGTGCGACCATGCTAGCTCTCTTCGCGTCGGCCCTACCGACGGCAACGACCAGGTCGATGTTGGTCCGCTCATCCGCCGCGAACATCTCGACCGAGTCAGCAGCTACATCGACATCGCTAGTAGCGAAGGTGCCACTGTCGCGCTCGACGGACGTTTGGACGACGACAGTTTGTTGCTTGGCCCCTGCGTGATCGATGGCGTGCAGCCTGAGATGCGGCTGGCGAACGAGGAAATTTTCGGGCCTGTCCTGTCTGTCATGCGTGCAGACAGCCTCGAAGCCGCCCTAGAAATCGGCCGCAACTGCCCCTACGGCAACGGTGCCTCGATCTTTACCCGCGACGGTTACGCCGCACGCGAATTTAAGCAGCACTTCAACGCAGGCATGATCGGCATCAACGTCGGCGTCCCCGCCCCGATGGCGTGGTTCCCTTTCACCGGCTGGAACCAATCATTCTTCGGTGACCTCCACCTCCAGGGCACCGAGAGCGTCCATTTTTACACACGCCAAAAAACGACGCTTACGCGTTGGTTCCAATCGTCGGAATCTTCGCATGTCGACCCTGTTTGGAAGACGCGTGAGTAAAAGGGGGGGACGCTAATCTTCGCTAATTCGTTCCTGTTTTTAACGAGGTAAAATACCAACGATGATAGGCAAGCCCCTTCTACTCTCCGTGATGCTCGTCAGTACGATAGTTCTTCCGCTTTCTGCGAAAGAGGGGCTTGGCGTGGAAAGCCCGATCGAAGCGGCTTTGAGCCGCCCCACCTTCGACCAGCGTCTTCCGCTCGAAGAAGTTCAGCGTTATTGCGAATCGCATATTTTGCCTATGCCAGAAATTGCTTCGCTGGAAGCGTGGGAACGCTATGCCAAACACCTACGTGAAGAAACGCTGCAACGCGTTTTTTACCGTGGTAAGGCGGCCAAATGGCGTGATGCGGCTTGCAAAGTCGAGTGGCTCGAAACGATCGAAGGCGGCCCTGGCTATCGGATACGCAAGCTGCGATACGAAGCGGTGCCGGGTCTTTGGGTTCCGGCCCTGCTTTACGAACCCGAAAAGCTCGTCGGGAAAGTCCCCGTTGTGCTGAATGTCAACGGACACGAACGCGAAATCGGCAAGGCATCGCACCAGAAGCAAACGCGTTGCATCAATCAGGCCAAGCGGGGCATGATTGCGCTAAGTCCCGAATGGTTCGGTATGGGACAGCTTCAGACTGAAGGTTTTGGACACTATCGAATCAACCAAATTGATTTGTGCGGCACCAGCGGCGTCGGTACGCATTTCCTGGCGATGCAGCGTGGGCTCGATCTCTTGTTGGCCCACCAAAATGCCGACCCCAAGCGGGTGGCTGTCACGGGCATCTCAGGAGGCGGGTGGCAAACAATTACGATTAGCGCCTTGGATACGCGGGTGACGCTAAGCAATCCGGTCGCCGGTTATTCGGGCTTCCGTGAACGGCTTTATCACTACACCGACAATTTCACCGACCTTGGCGACTCAGAGCAGACGTCGGTCGACCTTGGCATGACGGCAGACTATTTGCATCTGACCGCGCTGCTGGCCCCGCGGCCTGCTCTGCTGACTTACAACGCTAAGGACGATTGCTGTTTTCGCGCTGGCCACGCGCTGCCGCCGCTATTGGAAGCGGCGATGCCAGTCTACAAGCTCTATGCGAAAGAAGACCATTTGCGTACGCACATCAACGAAGACCCTGGCACCCACAACTTTGGCCAAGACAATCGGCAACAACTATACCGTATGCTCGGTGACCATTTTTTCCCGGAGGACAAGAACTACAGCGCCGAAGAAATTGCTGTGGAGGACGAGCTGAAATCAAAAGAGGAACTCTCGGTTCCGCTGCCTGAGAACAATGCCGATTTTCATTCGATTGCGCTGGATCTCGCCTCCGCATTGCCCCGTGAGCCAGCGCTGCCTGCCGCAGGAGCAGCGACCGATCTCTGGCAGAAAAACGGTCGGAAAGCGTTGGCCGAAATCCTTCGGTTCGAGGAGTACGACCTGCAAGCTTACTCGGAAAAATCGAGCGAGATGGGCCAAACTACGGCCACGCCTTGGCGATTTCGCCTCGGCAATGCGTGGACCGTCCCGGCAGCAGTCCTCCAACCGCAAGGCGAGGCCAAAGCGACCGTCCTGCTGATCGCCGACGAGGGACGCATGAGCGTAGCGAGCCAAGCAGAAGCATTGCTCGCAGCAGGCTATCGAGTCTTTGCCATCGACCCTTTTTACTTTGGTGAATCCAGTATCCCCGAAGAAGATTTTTTGTTTTCGCTGGTCGTCTCGGCAGTTGGCAAACGGCCGCTAGGAATTCAGGTCCGTCAACTAACGGCTCTCGCTGAGTGGGCGAACAAGCATTTCTCAGCCCCTGTCGAACTCCGCGCCGTCGGGCCTCGGACCAGCGTGATTGCCCTCGCAACGGCCGCCCTACAACCGGCGCTAATCACACGCACAAGCCTCGAACAGTCCTACGGCAGCCTCAAAGAGGTTCTAGAAAAAGACCTCGACATCCGCGATGGACCAGAACTTTTTTGCTTTGGTCTACTCGAACGATTCGATCTCATACAACTCGCAGCGCTGGCAGCACCCTCGCCCATAAAATTTATTGAAGCAAGCCCACGGGTGCAGGCGGAGTTTGCACCACTTGGTGATTGGTACTCCACTCAAAACATCTCAACGCCGTAGAGAATCATGCTCAAATTACTTTCAACTGTTGTGGTTCTTCTGGCTTTTGTTGACACTGCCACAGGGGCAGTCCCACCGTCTGACCGCAAGGTCGAATTACCTCTTCGCCTGATGGATGCAAAGGAAATCCTGCGGGCCATCCACGATCAGACAGACGTCCGCTATGCCTTTGCTTCTCGGTCGCTCGTGCGTCAGATCGACACGACCCCTTTTGATGGTCAAGCGACGGTCGGCGATCTCGTCACCCAGTTGGCTGGCAAGGTTGTTTGGATCGACGACGTGGTGCTGCTCGAATCGGAACTGTCGGATGACGAACTGCGCGGGTTGAAGCGCCAGCTCAAATCAAAAGACCCCGACGAACGTCGCGTGGCTGCTTATCTCTTGGGCAACACGCGTAGCACGCAAGCCATCGCGCCCTTGGCCAAGGCGCTCGGCGACAAAAACGAATCGGTCCGTCACCACGCTCTGCGTTCGCTTGATCGCTTGGAACGCGACCTCCGGCCCGCGCTCGGCAACGATCGTCCGTTGCCGCTGACTCAAGCCAATTACCAGCCCGCTGGGCGAGTCTCGGTATTCGGGCTGGTAAAAAACCTCCCAACGCGTCGACTGGAAACCTTGCTCAAATCGGCACCGCACGCGTCGAGCAACCAGTGGCTGTGGTCGGCCTCGTTGCTGGCACGCTGCGACGGTAACGCAAAACTCTTGCAACCTGGTTTAGAGATGGGATACAAGCCGGGCAAGCGACTGACGGCTTGGGGGATTGCTCAACTCCAGCCGTCGGAGTCGGCAAAGAAGAATCCTGCACCGGCCAAGCGCGATACAAGCGACCCCTCGACCAACCGGGCTGAGCAACTTTTGGCGTTAGGCGAACAAGGAGGGCCAGAGGCTTGGGGCACTTTGATCGAGGAACTAGCGAACGAAAACATGCATATACGTCGCGGGGCCATTCGCGGCTTGCGTCGTTCGCCCGATCCACGAGCCATCGCACCTTTGATGCACGTTTTGGTTGCCGAGAAAGCACTGCAAGAAGATCGCGAGCTGGCCGCGCAAAGTCTCGGCATGATTGCGAGCAAGCGTGTCGTCGAAGCTCTCGACGAGTACGTTCCGAAAACCGATCAACCGATTTCGATGGTCGCGCTCGCGCTTGGCTGGACACTTCGCCCCGACGCCGTACCCGCATTGGCAACATGTCTGGAGAGCGAAAAGGCGAAGCTGCGTTACTACGCCTACACCGCCCTCTGGCAAATCGGTACGCCCGAAGCGATGCGCACGATGCTGAAAACCTATAATGAATACGACAACTTGGCTCGCTACCAGGGACATGCAGCGGTACGACTCGCCGGGCATAACCAAGAGGTGATCGATTGGTTGGTCAACCAGGTCAACACGGCCACCGATCGAATCGCCGTTCACGGTCTGGAAATGAGCGAAGATCCTCGGGCTGTCGATGCGCTGATTACAACGATTCCCAAAAGCAAAGACGATCGCTTGCAATACGCGGTGCAAGCTCTGGGCCGCATCGGTGACCCCAAAGCCGTCGCACTTCTCACTTCGCTAATGAACCACCCCGCCGAGTCCATCGCCTACGATGCAATGCGCCAACTCCGCTGGCGGTGGTATTTTCACCGCAAAGATGTCCGCAAGGCGTTAAGAAGACACCCGCTATTCAGAGCCATTGTCACCCCACCGCCGACGCTCGAAAAACAACCGGAGAATACTTGGGTGCTGCGCAATTGGCCGGTCGACTTAGACGATGATCGCGCGATCAATACCAGTTACGAGGTGGGGCATGCTTTTGATACCAAGCGTAATCGCGTCGTCAAATGGGGCAGCCACGGAAAACGATGCGATTGTCCTCAATTGGGCGAGACCTGGCTCTTCGACATGGCCAGCAATCGATGGGCCCGCAGTCGAGCGCCGGTCGAACCGTATGGCACGTGCGGCACCTGGGGAATCATCTACGACCCCGCTAACGATGCGGTAGTGGCTGCCCATAGCGAAGGGGCCAATCATGGCTGGCAATGGTGGCGCGGTTTGGCAATGCGGCAAGCCTATCCTTGGGTCTACTCGCCACGCCGCGACCGCTGGACGCCGATGCAAATCGTTATTCCCGGAGAAGGCCCTGGGCTGCGTGGTTATTCGCCCATCTCTTATCACCCGGGTCAACACAAAGTGCTTTTGTGGGCTGGACAGATGGGGCATTTCGAGGGGAACGATCGCGCTCGCATGTGGACCTACGACACGCACCGCAACGCGTGGACCCACTTGCCGCTGCCCACAAGCGAATTTCCACCCGGGCGCGTTCATCAGGCGATGTGCTATATGCCCAACATCAATCGCATGATGCTGGTCGGTGGGTCGTGGGGTGGCAACCCGAAGAACACGTGGCTCTACGATCTGAACATCAATGAGTGGAAAAACACCCATGCCCGGGGCGACATTCCAGATTTCCAGCGGCCCGCACGATTCGACCCCGTGACGGGTCGGGCCCTTCACTTTGGCTCGAACGACTATTCGGGCACACATGTCTGGGGATTCGACCCGCGTAAGAATGAGTGGGCTAAAGTGCCGCGTGCCAAGGGCTTGTCGCCGCATCACGACGAGGTCGATGTCGTTTACGATCCGCAGCACAATGTTTTTGTGATGAATGGCGGACACCTTGGCTGGAAAACCGACCTGTTAAGCGTGAGCGAAGTGTGGACCTACAAGCACAAGCATCCGAGCGATCGCCGCTCTTCCGATCAGCAAGACGCGCTCGCGAAGATCGAACACGATACGCCGTCGGTGCCCGAAGGCGTGGTCGTCAGTGTGTTGCCTGATCGCAGCGTCGAAATCCGCTGGGAACCGTCCAAGGGCGTAACCGGCTATTCTGTCGAATCTGCCCCGCTCGAAGTCGGCAGACTGCATCCGACCGAAATGTGGCTAAGTATTGGGGAGTTCAAAAAGTTAACCAAAAAGCCTCTGTCGGCAGGCGAGCATCGCTTTCTCGACAAGCGGCCTTTGCGAAGTGCCCGAGGGACGTTTAACCACTATGTTCGTGTTTATCAGGTGAAGGCTATCGGCAAAGGGGGCGAGAGCGGCCCCTCGGCCCAGGTTGTTACGCTAACCACATCGGTCCCAAGCGTTCGTGCGGTCGAGCAACCGAGCGGAGCAACGAAGATTTCGTGGGCACCTTCGCCCGAGCAAAAACTACAAGGCTATCGAGTCTATCGCATGGATTCGGCAACCCTGGCCAGCCCCATCCTGCTTACGCCCTCCCCGGTTCTTGGCACAGAGTATTTTGATTGGCCCGACACCCCTCGTGCCGAACGCCGCCGCTACTATGTCGTCGCCGTTGATGCACTCGGCCAAGAGGGGCTTCCCTCGACCGGTGCATGGGCATTCGGTCGGCCCTAGTGCGAGAGCCGCACACGATAGAAGTGTAAGCACCTCTAAAATGTGTTTATATGCCTTGCAGCGCAGGCCAAACTTTTTCGGTCGCGACATAGCATGACATCGCGACCAGGAGCAGGAGTCCTAGGCCTGCCGCCGCGTTAAGCCAGGGTCCGTTTCGCATCGTCCCCATCACAGCCGTTTGATTCGTCAGCCACAACAACATGCCGGCCAGCAGCGGCGCGGCGAGTACCGTCACTGCCTGAGCCGCGACAATCGCGCCTACCGGTTTGATCCCAGTTTTTACAACATACAAGGCGACTAACATTCCGACGAGGAGCACCAAAGCCGAGGCAATCCGAGGCGCCAGTTGCTCTGGCCGGTCCCCAAGGTTGAACCCGTCGGACAGGATAAATCCACCGATCATCGAGTTGACAAGGAACGAAGAAAAGGCGGCTGAAAACAGTCCGAGTCCAAAGACTAGGCGGCCTTTGTCGCCGAACAAGGGTTGCAATTGGTTGGCGACGTCGCTCACGCTGGCAAGTTCTTTGCCCCGGAGAACGGCAGCGGCGGTCGACATAATCATCAGCGTGATCAATGCCATCAACACGGCACTGGTGCGTGCGTCGATCAAGCCTTTTTGCATATCTTCTTTTCCCCAACCCTTAAAACGCACGAGGTAAGCCTGATAGTAGGCACCAGAAATAACAAAGGTCGTACCGACTAGTCCTAACAGAGTAATGCTAAAGCCTTCGGAGGTAAAAGTCGGGACCATGCCTTCGAAAAACTCTCCCGCACTCGGCTTGGCAAACCAGAGGTTGAGGGCAAAGGAAGCAAGCATCAAGCCGACTAGCCAAGTCATCAGTCGTTCCAAGACCTGGTAGAGGTTACGGAAGCTGAACATACAGACGATGGCAACGGCATTAATCAGAATAATCCAATAGTCGAAATCGGCGACAGTGGCCAAGGCCGAATGCACGCCGAGGTTATTTCCAAACTGAAAGGCGGCAGAAATGAAAAAAACTCCCAGGCCAATCAAGATGGCCAGCGGGCGACCCGCATGTTGACGAATGAGATCACCGACAGAATCTTGCGAGGCGACCCCCAAACGGGCTGCGAGCTGCGTGTAGATCATCATAAAAAAGACCGACACCAGGACGACCCACACCTTGGAGTAGCCTTCGCTAGCTCCGATTTTTGAACTGGTGAGAATGCTCCCAGGACCAATCACCACGCAGGCGGTGATCAGCCCAGGGCCGATCGATTGGGCCCACCGACGTAAGAGGCCCGGAGAACCGTTTTGATTGGAAGTTTGTTGTTCGGGCAATGAATTATTTCCTTATGGCAAGAGAGGGCCGGAATCAAAAAGTTCCGTCGCGCACTTCAAAATGTGAGGGTTTGTTGAGCGACCCGCCCGCAATTTTCATCCAATGGGCCGTCCAAGGGATTAACGTTTCTACAGAAACCCGTGGTAAGCCAAACAGCTTCGTCGCCTTCGAGGCGTCGATCAGCAGAGCGGTCTCTTGGGCAGCGCCGCGAAAAAGCGGTTCCTTTCCGAGCAGGTTGCCTAACTGCCTAGCAGCGGTTTCGATCGAGATCGTTTCGGGGCCCGTGATATTCATGCGATTCGGAGGACTCGTGCAATGCTCTAGGCAAAGCAATGCCTGACAGTTGGCGTCTCCTTGCCAGAGGATATTTGCAAAACCCATCGAGAGATCGATCGGCTGTTCGGCAAGCACCTTTTTTGCGATGTCGTGCAGAACGCCGTAGCGCAGGTCGATCGCGTAACTCAGCCGAAAAAGCAGCATGGGAGTCTGGTGCAATCTCGAATAATACGAAAAGACTCGTTCTCGCCCCAGGCATGACTGGGCATAATCACCCAAGGGCCCTGTCGGCGTTTCTTCGTTAGCGCCACCCGCAGCGACGGGCGTAAAAGGATAGACATTGCCTGTGGAAAAAACCACTATGCGGCTCGTCCGAAAATGGTCGCCCACATGGGCGGGGAGCACCGTATTCATGGCCCAGGTGAGGTCTTCTTGCCCGGCAGTCCCGAACTTTTTACCCGCCATGAATATTATATTCGGCACTTGTGGTAGGCGGGCAACCGCGTCGCGGTCGAGTAAATCGCAGGCAATCGTTTCGATGTCAAGCGATTCGAGCGAGGCGCGTACCGACGGGTCAGAAAAGCGGGAGACACCGTAAATCCGTTTCGTAGCGCCCGCTTCGTCAATCGCCCGACGGGCCACCCGTCCAAGCGTCGCCCCCATTTTTCCGCCGATTCCAAGGATCATTATGTCCCCTTCCAGGCGGCCCATCATTTCCACCAGCGCGGGCGAGGGGAGCGTCATCACCTCTTCCAACTGGTCCGTAGAATCGATCAACTCTGGCAACAGCATCTTTTTCATCTCCACAAGGAACAAGCGAGCTTGTAATATAGTCCAAATGTCTCTGGCAGCGACGAAGATGCTTCAACTTTCTGCGGAATTTGTTGAAGACAATCAACCGGTGGCCAAGTCAGCCAAGGCAAACTGTAATAATGGATCGGGCGGCGGCTGCTGCGTACCAATTCCCATACGTGTCAGCATTCGTGATGGTTGAAAACCAAGTGAGGCGGCCATTGCCTCTGCCGCTAGATTCAGAGCAGGAACATCCCAAATGACAGGGCCGGTGATGTCGCAGAGTAACGATTCGATAAGCTGTCGAGCCAAGGTTGGCTTGGAAGCTGTCACTGGGCCCAAGTACGTGGCCAGCGCACCAGCACGTCGCATCGCGAACCCTTCGGCGTCCCCCACGACCACCGAATCTGCGGCGACTTGGCGCAACCAATCGCTGCGATCAACTCCGAAGGCTGTGCGATCGAGGTCGATATGCGACGATGTCCATTGAAAACTGGGCTGGGTGGGCAACTTCGTCTTGGAAGCTGCATTCGTTGCGCGACTCCAACGATGAAAGGTCGATAGCTCCCTAAACCCAAGTTTTTGATAGACCGGTTTGCCGGCAGGCGTAGCGTCTAACTGAATGCAGTCCACTTGTGCTTCGTGCAGATACTCCAAGGCGCGGCGCATTAAAGCCGACCCTATCCCACGTCCACGAAACTTAGGGTCGACCAGCATCATGCCGATCCATGCCAACTCGGTTGCGTAACAGGTCGTCGTGACAGTGCCGACAAGTGCCTCATCCCACTGCGCGACAAAACAGCCTGGAGGTTCATACGCAAGCAGTCGCGACCAATCAGCCGGGGTCTGATTCCAGTCGACCGCAGACCGAAGCTTGTCGGCAGCGGGGAGATCGCCTGGGGTCATTCGCCGAATTTTCAGCTCGGCAGAGTGGGAAGGAGAGCGTGTCGACAAAATGTTTTCTCTGAGGCAAATACTCTAATTTTTCTGTGGCACATCGTAGGCCAGTACAATTTGGCTTGGAACCCCCGTTTTTCCAAACTGGTCTTCGCATTGGACGCGGAGAAGATTTGTGCCAGGTTGAAGGGTCCATCGAAAGTAGGGAGCCGACTGGTAACTCGTCTTTCCGTTGGCGACGATCTGATAGCGGCAAAAAAAGGGCTGGCTGTTGCCTAGTTCTACCCGTACCGCATTCTCTTCGACACGCTCGAGGCGAAAACTCGCTTGGTTGAGTGTCCAATAGAAATCGCGCCGCCGAGAAAAAAACTCGTGCGTCTTGAGGCTACGGGGCGGCGTGCGGCTGTCGACCCAAGTCGGAAATCCGCATTCTCCGGTCGGGCCTTCACCGAAGTCGCGGAACACGGGCTGAGGATGATCGTGAAAATTGGATCGAGGCGTCATTTGCAGCCAAGCGGTTGTCAATATCCCTTGGGCCTTGGTCCAATCCCAAACGTTTTTCTCACCATAAATCCAATCTTCTGACACAGGTTGACCGGGGAACTTCTGCCAATCGATTGCACTCCGGCGTCGGTCGAGTTCCGCGTAATCAAATTCACGGTTCGGAACCGTATCTCCTGGCTGATTAAACTGTGCTGCCAAGTAGATGTCGTGCATCTGCAGGATGTCCAAAGGCTCGTCAGTGACTCGGTCGCGGTAGTACGTTGCCAACGAGGCATCGAAATAGATCCATCTTCCGAGTGCGTTGATGTAGACTTCGGCAACTTCATGGCAGTTTTCTCGATAGCCCTCGACTGCAAAATGCCGGGCTTGCCAGCCAAGCGATTGGCAACAGGCCAAGAAGACTGAACAGTAAGAGGCACAATGGCCATAGATCGTGCCCCCATTTTTTTCGTCGAGCAACTTACGGACATTCCAGGGGTAAAATGACTCGGTATTCCAGCCTTCGTGCCGATCATTTTTTCGGCTGGAGACCCAAGTGCAAAGTGCATTAACTTTTTCAAATTCCGACGGCGCTTTGGCCGTGATTTTTTCGAGCTGAAATGTTTCTCTCAGCCAGAGCAGATCAGGGTGACCGGGGTTTTGATATCCAAAGGGAATCGTAGCCCTGACGATTTGCTGCATATTCTGTTCGAGGAGAGTTATCGTCGAGCGAAATTTCTTTTCGGTTCGGCATGAGTAGATCAGAGTGGCACTCTTCACACGAAGAGATTCTCGTTGCGAGGGAACTAGAATACGCAATTGGACGTAACGGCCAATCGGGAAATCTTGGGTATCGACGGACCAGTCACTCCATGTCCCGTCGTGTTGGAAAAACGAGGTGCCGCTGCGAAGTTGAACTTCTATTGCGTCAGCATCTCTGGCATTGCTTTTGAGGGTCACCTTGCATCGAACGATTTCGATCGGATCGGTGAGAATCGGGTTGCCGCCCAGATCGATAACGTCGGTCGTAATCTGGGCAGGCATTGGTGGTTCGGTTTGACTCCGGGTGTCGACGGCCAAGCCTTCCGGGGTAGAAAGAATACGAATCGCTTCCAGACCCTCGAAGAGGTCCTTCGCCGAAAGCGTGATTGTCTTTTCAATCGCACCTACACTGATCTCCGACGGACTTGGACCTTGTGCGAACAAGGGTTCCCCTAGGAGCAAGCCTATCCAGCAGGCAGACCAAAATCGCAATTGCTTCATGGCAATCAACCTTTCTTCAAACGCTAGACTAGCGGGCACTCTTTCTTTGGTATTGCTTCAACGAAGGAATCAACTTGATCGCATTGCGATAATAAAATTTCTCCAACACTTTGGGGGGAAGCTGGACACCGGCCAGTCGCAGCCAATGCTGTTGGTGGCCAAACGGTTCGACGATGTCTGTATGGTCCGTTTCAAAGTATTCTAAATGCCGGCTGTAGAGATGCTTGGCACGCTCTTTCCAAAGCGTGACGGCTTCAGGATCGTCGGGGTCGGTTTCCATCAGCGAGGTGAAATCGCTCGCGTACAGGATTCGATCCTGGTACTTCACGAAAAAGTCGCGTACTGCATGAGGATTGAGTCTCCCAAGAATCCGTAGCCGGGCAGAGCAATCGACATAAAAGTTAGGGTATTTGTCGAGTGTTTCGGCCAAACGCTGGAGGTCAAAAGTGAGACTGCCCATGTGCGCGCCGACGAACGTCGTTCCGGGATGCTTTTCTAGCACATGGTCACGCTGCTCTAACAAGTCATCAAACTTTGGCACGCTCGAATCTTTCCAATACTCCGGCTCGCCAAATTGTTCCCATTTCACGAGGTCTGATTTCGCGCCACCTTGATTCGGCACCCCATAATGAAAACTGTTATAAGTGCGCGGAAAGAAATACTCCTTCGGGTCGGCCGTATGAATGAGAACGGGCAACCCTAGCTCACCACATTTTGCCCAATAGGGATCAAGCCGCTCATCGTCCACAGCCAGCAGTTTTCCTTCTTGGTCGCGCACGAAAAGCCCAAGGGCTTTGTAGATTTTGATGGCTTGAACTCCCAGACGCTTTTGAGCGATGACCTCGGTCACCAAGTCTTGCGAAAAGCTCGCATTATCGATTTTGCTGAAATCGACGTTTGCGAACAAAATCAGGCGGTCGGGACGTTGCTTGTAGATTTCTACCCAGTCGAGCAAGGTGCCCTGAGTCCATCCTCCGTCAAGAACCGCCAGCTTGTCGATGCCCAATGCATCGAAGACTTCGAGGTTGGCTTCGACCGCTTGAAGGCTTGGAGTGTCCGTGTGATGATGAAAGTCGATCACCGGGTAAGTCGTTTTGTACAGCGGTTTTTCATCCGCGGGCGGGTTCGCAGAAAGCTGCGAGAGCGGCACAAGTACGAGTATCGCCAGGGCAAGCAAAAACGCAGGGTCGCGGGCCACACGACGATTGCATTCGATTGAAAGTGTATTCATGCGTTAGATCCTTATGAAAAATATTTTGGCAATTACTCGTCCTGCGAGTAAACAAGCTTACCGCCGACGTAGGTGCTTAGCACCTGGGTCTGTTGGATGTCGTCGAGATCGCATTCGAGAAGGTCGCGGTCGAGGACGATCAAGTCGGCCAGCTTCCCCGGTTCTAGCGAACCCGTTACTTTGTCCAAAAAAAGGAGGACTGCATTATTCTTAGTGTAGAAACGGATCGCCTGTTCGCGCGAAAGCGACTCTTCGGGATGAAGCTGCGAGTCGCTCCCTCGAGAACGTCGGGTCAGTGTCACCCACATGCCAAGAAATGGGTTGTAAGGATTGATCGCGCGAAAGCTGCCAATTTTCTGCATGTGGTCAGACCCGCCACCGGCAACCACGCCCTGCTCAAAGAGGCTTCGCAGCGGCTGGAAGTATTGCAATCGCTGGTAGCCGAACTGCTTGGTAAGAGTCGGGGCATCCAGATAAAGCCAAGCAGGTTGGATGTCTGCCACGACGCCCAGTTTTGCCATGCGTTCGAGGCAATCCTGCGTCATAAAATTGCAATGCGTGATGCAAGGCCGTGTCTCGCGGATTGGCATTTGGTGACTGAGTTCTTCATAAATATCAACGAGGTTGGTCACGGCCCCATCACCCACAGTATGGGCGGTGAATTGAAGGCCGTTTTCGATTGTCGCGCGAGCGATCTCTAAGAGCTTTTCTTTGGGAATGAACAGGACGCCGCGATAACGCGGATCGGTGATCGAATAGATTTTGCTGAGCCCCCAAGGCTCAAGCATATAAGCACTGCCGGTTAGCATACCGCCATCTTGATACGTTTTTACCCCGATGATACGCAGCATCGGGTCGCCCTGGCGAAGTGGATGCTGGGCGATTTGACGAATTTCTTCACGGATCACTTCAAGCTTGGGGCCTGGATCGATGCCGCGAGAGATTGCCGTTCTGACCGTCAGCTGACCACTCTGATGAAGCTGAAAATAGCGAGCGATGTCCGAGTCCGATGCGTCGCGGTCGCCGATCGCTGTAATCCCTACCGAGTTGTAATCTTTTAGCAGCATTTGCAAACGCATGGAGCGGTCTGCTTCGCTTACGTGAGGTTCTGGCGAATCGTCTTGGAGATAACGTTTGGTATTGCCTCGCAATATCCCGGTCGGCTCGCCTGTCTGGGGGTCTTTTTCGATGCTGCCTGATCCGAGGAACTTAAAATTTTTGTCGATGCCACTCTTCGACAGGGCCAAACTGTTGACCGAGGCATCGGGTCCCGTCGAGAAAACTACGGGATGCTTTGGAGCCGCTAGGTCCAGTTCGGCGCGTGTCGGATAGCGCTGTTCGCGGAGCCTCGTGATAAACACCTGCTTGACCCAAATCCAGTCGCCTTCGACGACGACTTGGGTTCTGCTCCGAATATAGTCGAGGACGTCCGCGATCGATTCGATGTCGGGAACCTCGTGGTCAAGCTCGTGCATACTCGCCCAGCCTGGATGCACGTGTGAATCGATTAGCCCTGGCATTACCATCTTGCCAGCCAGATCGAGAACCTCTGTGCCTGGGCCTCGGGTGGCGAGCACCTCTTGATCAGTCCCCAGCCGCAATATCTTTCCCTCGCGGATTGCAATCGCTTGCTGGATCGAAAATTGATCGTCGACCGTGACGACCTTTCCGTTGTGCAAAATGCAATCGGCAAGGCCGGACTCCGTCGCTTGGAGAGTCTTGGCCAGTGGGCTCATCAACGCGGGTAGCACAAAGAAAGTCATTAGAAATCGGGTTCCGTTGTTCATCCTCTTCCCGCCGCAAAAAAATCTCCGACAAGGGATGTCGCTTCGAGGATGGCGAGATACGAGGTCACGACCGCGAAAATCGAGGCACCGAGCAAACCCAGATTAAGCAGCCATCCGGCCCGATGCTCGCCCATGACGTCCGAGCGATTGATCAACACAAAAATGCTGATCGCCACCGCAGGGAGAATGCAGGCTTGGAAGGCTTGCGAAAACACCATCAAAACAATCGGCCGCTCGTCCATAAATTGCATTCCAAAACAAAACAGGACACCCATGAGTCCTAAAATGCGAAAGAGAGGCGAACGCAAATCACGAGGCCAACCCTTGAAATCACAAACGAGCCAAGGGGCGATCAAGATGATCGGAAACAGAGTCGAAAGACCGGCTCCAGCGATGCCGAGAATCAAGATCAAGGCGGCCGGTTTGCCCCCTAAGGGTTCAAACAAGCGGATCAGGTCGACGGTCCTCTCTAGTGGCTGGTCGGGCTGCGTGACAAAAAGCGTTCCTGCGGCGACTGCCATGATGATTCCGCTGAGAAACAGCATCGCTGTAGCCGAAACGAAGGCGTCTCGTTTTTCGCGTTGGAGGTGATTGATGTTCCAGCCCTTTTCCGCAACGACGGTGCTCCGCATCACAAAAACGGCTGCCGAGCAAGTCGTTCCTGCAATTGCAGCAATGAGTCCGAACGCGCCATCGACCTTGGGAATACTTGGCACAAGCCCTTGTCCCATCGCAGACCAATCGGGCCTAACCATCAGAAACACGACGAAAAAGCAAAGCCCCATCAGGATGACGAAACCAATCAATAGTTTCTCGAAGACGACATACGTGCCGTTCCACAGCAACGCATAAATGGCGGTCGCCAAGACGGCGGTGATCCAAAGGGTGCTGACTTCGATATCGAGGGCGATACGAAAACCCTCTTGCAGTAAGTCGGCCACGATTCCCATGATACCCATCAGCGCGAGCAACTCGCCAAGGACTAAGGCGACGAGAATGTAGACCGCGAGGATCTTGCCGAGATAGAAAGAGGAAAACCAGCGTTGAATCGACCGTAGCGCCGTCTGCCCCGTCACTAAAGTGACTTGTCCGTAGGCAACCATCAAGAAATAGGTGAACACGCAAGAGAGCACGAGCGCCCAAAAAAGCTGCATTCCATGCTCGGCCCCCGTCTTGGCCATCGTCGTGACGCTACCAGTCCCGATGTTGTAGCCAATCAAGAAAAGGCCGGGGCCTACGGCGCTCAGCGCCAGCATCATTTTTCGGACTGCGGGGAGAGGCATTGTTCAAAAATTCCTTCTACGGGTACCAAGTCTGTTTAGGGGGCGAGCTTCATCTCGACCCAATTCGTTTGCGTGACTTCTCCGGTCTCGATTTCCCAAGGGGATTGGCTCTGCGAGCCGGCTGCCTCAAAAGTATGGGAGGCCGACTTGTTGAGTTGCTGTTCATTCCAGTCGAATGTTACCAAAACAGGCTGCTTGTTGCCCACTTGATAAACCAGAGAGATCTCGACACGCTCGTAAGTAATTCCTGCGGAATTGGAAAAACGGACAAGGGCCTCTTTCGACCCTGAATTCGAAACATCAAGATTGCCAAAAAAGTACGACTGCGGCGCTCGGTCCCCGACTTGATATCCCATCGTCTTGACTCGCCAATTTTTGACAAGGGGCTGCCAGGTCGCTCCGCCGTTGGTCGAACATTCGATTTGATAGCGGACCGACGCATCAGGGGCCGGGCCCGAGTTAACGATCGCAGCAGCATGAACTTCCAACAGGGGCGCATCATTCGGGGTTGGCACACACATTTCGATTTGATCTGTGCCTAGACCGCCAGAAGTGACAAAACGCTTGATCTGATCGACGTTAGGGCCTGCGGCAAAGACGGCCTTGCCCGAAGCAGCAAATGAAACCGAAGTGCCGCCCGACTTCACATGCGGCATCAGCCGATCATTGGCCATACAGACCGTGCGGATCTTGATTTGGCTCTCGGCCAGTTCGCTCGCCGGGGCATTCAGTTTGAAATGGTAGCTGTGATGTCCCTTTACCAAGTCGGTTAGGTCCAAGTGCGTGTCCAGGCGAAGCTCTGGGGACCACGTCGATCGGTTATCCGTCGAAACTTGTACCGTGCATTCCTGGTTGCCCAATGCCGAAACGATCAGCCCCTCGGTGCAACCCTTCTCAAGAACCGCCCAAATACGCTTGGCTGCTTCCTGCTGAGGCGTTGCGGCGATGGCATACGGCGAGTAAAAATAAAAAGTGACCGATAGCTCGTCTTCGGCGATCACGCCATCGCGATAACTGCCATCAGCAAAGTTGGGCTGATAGGTGTAAACGACATTTCCGTAGCGTGCAAAGCTTATCTCGGTGTCCTGCGTAGCGCCATACATACGCCCGGGCTGCGAGGCCCAAGTGCGATCACGGCTTGGACCTGGAATAGGCGGGTCTTCGTGGCTCAATTCCCAATAGTTCGGTCCCCAATAAACGTAGGTATCGCCGCCAAGCCCTGGCTGTAGATAGCGCCGAATGGTTTCGTTGCGTTTAAGCGTCACCATCGGTGGCACCCCAGCGTAACCAGAGTGTGGCGCTGTGCTAAGGATTTCGGTGTAGACTCCGCTGAGCGCATCCGAGTCGGTTGCGTTGCGGATATCTTCGTTGGGGAAATAGAGTCCTGACTTGAACCAACCTCGATTGCCATGGGGGGCAGTGCGGTTGTCTAAAAGTGATTCTTGCTCGGTGACGGATCGCGGGCTTAGGTCGGGTGGCTCGGTGGCATACGCTATGTCTGCGATATTGATCAATCGCGTATTGTTCACTGGATCGTCGAATACGATTGTCGAGATATCGTGGTCGAGCAGCGCCCAGTCCCCTTCGCTGCCATAAGAATCGGCTTTCAGAAACACCTCGAACGAAGTATGGCCATTCACATCGACCGACCGCGATCGGCCTCGGCCCAGCAATTCCTCCATCTCGGCCGTGTATTGTTGATGCGTTGTGTAGCAGAGCGAAAACCCATACCCAAACAGTCCGGTCCAATAGTCCATGACCGCTTCATGGGGCGATTCGATGGCGTGGGTGAGTTCGTCCTTCCAAAAAGGTTCGCGGGGACATATTGCGTGGTAGTAGTTCAGGTTCCGCCAGTACCAAGAGGCGATCGCTTTATCTTCGTCCGAGGCGACGTTGCGGCCGGTCTGTTTTTGGTAGAGCGCCGCCTGGGTTTCAAAAAGCCTCTCGAACGTCGAGCAAGAGAGCTCACCGGGAAACCACGGGTGGTCGGTGCGAAGCTGAGGATCGCCTAGGGCCGAGGACACAACTTTTTGTTCCGCGTGAAGAATAGGTGGCGAGGCGCAAAGGCAAACTTGGACAAGAACTACGAAGAGCTTAAGCGTTTGCCAGGCTATTTTGGCCATCCCGCAACCTTTCAATACCAAAAAACCCTTTTATTTTCATTACCAAAAAACACAGCCGAATGGCGAACTGGACTTACTTCTCAGAATCTGAGTAAGGCTTCGCAGAATAAGAGTAAGGATAGGATACATAAAAACCCCGCCACAGCGAGCGCTGGGACGAGGTTTTCAAAAAAAATTGCATAACGCGCGAACTCGTCGAATTCTGTCGAGCGTTGCGTTAGCGGTTTCGCCTCCACAATCCGAGAGTGCTACCCATCGCCAACATCAAAAGTGAGGTGGGTTCTGGAACCGCGTCGGCAAGCGAATTGGTACTCCAGCTGGTGGTGTCGACACCCAAGGTATCGACGTAAACCGAAACCTCCGTGGTAACGTTAAAACCGCCTTGAAGAAACTTGATCGCTGTGGCTTCCGAATAAGACGTATTTCGGTGTGCCCACCACTCTCCTCCGGTGGGATTCAGAACCACCTGCGGGGCCTCTCCATCCTTGGCCAGATAGTAGCGAGTCTGTTGGTTGGCGGTGTGGTCGACCTGCATCCACATTTCGTACCACTGATCGTGTACAACATTTCCTGCAAAGGGCGTGTCGACATCCTGATACGCGCCACCTTCTCGTGCATGAAACTGCGTTCCGCCGGCGGTCGCAAAAAGGCCTACCAAAGCAGAATGATCACCAAAGTTGCCCAACCCCTGAGAAGGTCCGCCCGTAACCACGTCGCCATCGCCATCTGGATCGAAACCCGTTGGCAAGCCGTTGACGCCCAGAATCATGTCGCCTCGAATGGGCGGGGCCGGATTGCCTACGTCGTCAGCACCTTCGCTGCTCTTCATCCACCGCATATAGATGGTGCCGGTCGTAATCGTCGAAGGCAGCGCCATCGAAGTGTAGACCGTGATGAAATCATCAGGAATCGCGGCGTCTCGGTTCACCATCCGCAACGCTTTGTCGCCGTCCCTGAGCACGACGTTGGAATTTCCGTTGTCGGCCCTGGGGGTCGTCAAGAAAGTACCATTCGTCCTGCTCGCCTGTGCCTCCCAAGCTCCTTGGCCGTTGATCGACGACCCAGCTGTATAGCTTTCAAAGTTGTCGACCAAGATCACAGCGGCACGTACCTGGGAATGTACCGCGGTCACACTGGCAAGGACAGCGAAGACTGCCCATCGGTTCAAAATTTCCATAAGACGCACCCTCCCAACATAAATCATAAGAAGTGTTTCCCTACGCGCTGCAGTTCCGATTCGTCGAGACGAAACTTATAGCGAGATAGAGAGTTTCAGGATTGTCAGATTAAAACCCCGCCACAGCGAATGCTCCACAGCGAACGTTGTGGCGGGGAGTCGATAGAGCTTCTACAAAAAGACGCAATCACACGGACTCTGCCGTGTTGATCACTAGCTGTTGCGTCTCCGCAATCCGAGGATGCCGCCCATCGCCAGAACGGCAAGGCCGATCGACGCGGGTTCGGGAACGACGGTATAGCTCACGCTTACGTCGCCGACAGCACCAGGATCGTTGGCGTCCCACGTGTCCCAAATACGCACTACCCAGTCGCCTGCTGGGAAAGCACCAGCTGCTACCCATGCGTCGGGGGTGTAAGAACCACTAGCGAGAACCCCACCGAAGACATGATCCATAAAAGGACCGCCAGCGGTTGGGTCTAGAGTGTAGTCAACAACATTCGCCACAAGAACACCGGCACCGTCACCTAGCATGGTGTCGTCGTCGTGGCCATTCCCGACAATGGGATCGTCGCCTACGACGACCACGAGCGAGCCAGGAACACCGGGGGCGTCAAGTCGAATCTCGACGTCCGATCCATAACCGTGGGCCAACTGAAGGCCGATGCTATCGAAGCTGGCGATTGCCGGGAGCGAAAAGGTCAATGCAAAGAATTCCGACCCGAGATCACCGTCAGCGCCTGGATCTCCAGCACCAAAAGTTGCGTTAACCGTCTGTGTCATTGTCACTGCTAGTGCAGTCGACGTTGCGCAGGTCGCCAAAGCGACCATCAAAAAACTAGTCATACATACTCTTAACATGTCATTAGCCCTCACATCAAAGGTTCAACGTAAATGCGAGGACACCCCTCGCACAAAAAAAGAAAAGCCGATCTTCCTAGCTGCCCCACATAGTCCCGTTTGTGGTAGGAAGAAGTCTACGCGACTCAGCGAGTGCTAAGCCACACTCTCATTCTAGTTATTCAATCCAAAGTTCAGCGGATAATTATCACCGCGACTATGCAGTTGTGTATTTGTGTGTTCTAGGTGCAAAATAATCAGCACGCGCGCAAACCACTGCGCTCACTTCGGGCGGCGTGAGACGTTGGTGGAATCCCAAACAAAAAAGCCCCTCCCCCGCAGAAACGGAGAAGGGGCGATTGGAATTATTGGATGCGATAGAAAACTGCCAAGCAGAGTTAGCAACTCAAACTAGCGCAACTTTCTACGAGTCAACCCAAGGAGCGTGCAACCAGCCAACAGAAGACATGCCGAGCCTGGCTCTGGGACTGCCGATGTGGTGGGAACCAATGTGTAATTAAAGGTGACGTCGCCGAGCGAGCCTGGGTCGTTCGAGCTATAGCCATCTGTAATTGTTAATGTCCAATCGCCTGCTGGAAAGCTACCGGTTGGCCATACAGCCTCAGGGATGGTTGCATCGGCATAGTTATCCTGCCACTTGGTTAGCGATCTGCCTGGATTTAAGAAGCCTGGATAAGTCGATTGCCAAAACAAAAAATCAGCCCCGTCGACATCTAGATCCAGGTCGTAGTCTCCCTCTTTAGGCTCCCCTGTACGATAGCTACCTGCCGGAAGAGGAGGATTGGGATCGCTAAAATTCGGTGGACCAAAATGATCATTCAACTGCGCAGAAGCAGTTGGATCCAATGTGTAGAGAACCGTCTGAGTCAGCAAGATTGCCTTGTCGCCGGAGTTTTGCGAATTTTCCACTAACAAGAGGGGGTCGACAGAGCCATCATTTCCAAGAGGATTTCTATCGTCGTGTGCCCCAGACGCAATTATCTCGTCCTCATAAGTGATAAGAATGAACTCACCAGTAGGACTGGTAAGTTTGAACTCGATGTCAGACAGATAGGCATGAGCCAATTCCATGTCAATCGTATCAAAACTGGTGATTGCTGGGAGCGAAAGCGTAACCGAAGCCACGTTCACTGTGCCCGCAAAGAACGCTGGATCACCATCAGCAGCACCAAAATTTTCTACGTCGGCCGTGATCGTCTGTGACGCCGCCTGCGCATCCGAGGATCCGAGGACCACTAGGCCCAACAGTAAAAATCCATAAGTAAATATTCTCTTCATTTCATTAACCCTCGTTGTTCTAACGTTAAAAACTTGTGCAACCACAACGCTTGCACAGATAAGCCTCTGCATGCAATAAGCTTCTACAAGAGAAACAAAATCACAAAATCACACGTCAAGTATCGAGCATCTTTGGAATTCAAATATCCGCTGCAACAGGAAGTTGGGTTTCGATTAGACAAAAGAAAAGGATGCGTACACAACTCACACGCCAACTCACACTGATGAAACCAATTATAACGCAGTTGCAGATTATCTCGATCAATTTCACGCCCCGACTTTGCCCTTGTCTATTGGTCTATCCACTCTAAGGCCGAAGACAACTTCTCTGGAAGCAATGGGAATCGCTCCGCAGGCCAGCACCACCCGCAGTCGCTCGCAAAAAAGAATGCGTGTTGGTCACGAAGAGACGGGCAAGAAAATGTCGTCCTGACCGTGAGCAACATCAGAACCCGCTACATAGACACAAAAACAAGCGCTTGGTTCCGCCCTCATAAACATTGAGGCTGTTTCCAAAGAGAGATACACTGAGCAAATGGGCGTTGATCGAAACGACCCATGCCTTTTCTGCTCTTTTCCACAAACCCGATCGAGGTTGGCCATGTGTGAACACAAAATGGAAGCCCTTACTGTCAGCAAAAAAAGATCTGACGCTTTTACTCTCGTTGAACTACTGGTCGTGATTGCCATTATTGGCGTCCTAGTAGCACTGTTGTTGCCGGCGGTTCAAGCGGCCCGCGAAGCAGCCCGCCGATCGCAATGTATGAACCATGAAAAGCAGTTTGGTCTGGCCCTGCTGAATTACGAATCGGCGCGGCAAGAATTCCCGGCCATCTCCGAGGCAATGCTTAACACGGATGGCACACAAAATTGGCGACACGGACCAACCTGGATCGTCTCGGTGTTTCCCTACTTCGAAGCGAACTCGGCTTTTTCACAATTGGACTTTAGTGGTGGAGAGAGCTTCTGGTTCGACGATGCCGCAGATGGTGCCAGGAATGGCGGGCCACTGAATGGTTTTTTGCCCGGAGTCTTGCATTGCCCTAGTAGTGGGCTACCACGCTCCTACCCGTTTGAATCCGGCGGCGTGACCGTCGAAATTTCAGAAACAAGCTACGTCGGAATCAGCGGTGGCACATTTCGCGACGTGGCGACCGAAGACTACGCTCCGACCACAGACTCTTTTCCCAAGGAGCACCATGGAACGGTTGGCGGAGGAGGCATACTCGTCCTGGGGCACCATACGCGGATAGGCGAGTGTACGGATGGAACTTCCAATACCATCATGGTAGGCGAAGATTCGGACTTTACGTATGTACCGCACACAATAGGTTACTTCGGCTACGAGGAAGGCCCCGGCTTGGTCGATTTACGATCTTCCAACCGACACAGTGCGTTCACTGGCAACTCCTATCACACCAGGGTTGATGGTAATAACTCGCTGCGTACACCCAATTGCCCCCACCAAAACTGTGGTCGCTGCTACAACATGACTACCGTGCGTTACCCAATTAACTCGCAAGATTACAACTTTAGGCACATGGGTTTCACGGGTTGCAATAAGCCCTTCCGATCGGCCCACCCGGGTGGGGCCATGGTGCTTTTTGCCGACGGGCACGTCGATTTCCTCTCGGATTCGACAGATCTACAAACCCTCAACGATATGGCAAACAAGGGCGATGGAAACATAGTGAACCTCCAATAAATGCCGCAATCAAAGACTAACTACTAGCCAAGGATTGAGCCAACCCATGAAAACTGTTCCATTCCCGGTCCGCTGCTACTGCCTTGCCCTGCTACTACCCGTTGCGTTACTGGCAGTCGGCTGCCAAAAATCTGGACCAGACCAAGTCATCAGCGGAAAGGTCTCTTTCCAAGGAAAGCCGGTCACCATCGGCGACGTGACTTTTATTAACCCGGGCACCGGGAGCGTAGCCCAAGGCTCGTTGGGTGAGGAGGGCAACTACACGCTGCTCCTCATTAACAATGGCCTGAAACCAGGTAAATACAAGGTAACTGTCTCGCCTAAAATCACCTACGAAAAGGGGAAGAGCAGGGAAGGCTCCGATTTCAAAATGGTCGAAAGTGGAGGAAAGTCTATCCCGGAGCGGTATCACTACGACGCATCAACACGCCTGAGTGCCACCATTACAGGAGGGCAGGAGTCCTTCGACTTTGAGTTGAAGAACTGAGATTTAGGCACTGAACCGAGGTCGTCCGACGCGAGGTTTTCGGCTACGCATTCGACAACACAGATGCATGTAGCTTGGAAAAGTGGTGTAAGCACTCTACCGAAGACGACTCCGACGTTGCCTACTGGGACGTTGCCTGCTGGCCGTGAAAGTCCCGAGCAAAAGTAAAACCAAGGATCCCGGTTCGGGCACGCCGACCGATGCGTTTGCAGGCGAGGCCGGCCCCTGGAACCGACGTTGCCAAGTTAAAAAGTCAGCCCCATCCGAATCGCCGTCGCCATCGGCATCGGCTTCTGGGCCAAGACCAAAAGCGGATAGAAAAAGTGCCAAGTCGAGGTCGTCGACCACAAAGTCTCGATTGAAGTCGGCCGGCAATTGCTTGAAGCCTTCGCTTACTGTCCAGCCGGGATTTCCGCTGGCGTCGAACCGATAGGCCCCTACGTCGAGCGAGCCAGATCTCGGCGTACCGTTGAAATCGACCTCGGGCAGGTAGGCCGCGTCCGCTGCGCCGACCAGCGCCGACCCCGACGCGGGAAAGGCATCCCGCCCAGGG
Organism: Bythopirellula sp.; assembly: GCA_965224625.1. Lineage (GTDB taxonomy): Bacteria > Planctomycetota > Planctomycetia > Pirellulales > Lacipirellulaceae > Bythopirellula. The sequence goes on along the minus strand of CBDCZS010000001.1, from coordinate 1,083,067 downwards.
CCGGTCCAATCGAGGCCTTCAAAATCAAGCTGGAAATTTCCAGTAGGATCGATGGCTGCTATCGCTAGCGCGTGCGACATGTAGCCCGTCCCCACGTTGCCCGAAAGCGTTATCCCGTCGAGGTCCGTGAGTCCCAGCGACCAACCACTTTCCGAATAGATAGCGTTGTTTGCAATCAAGATGGGAGCGGTTACGGAGCTAGCAACATACACCGTGGCAGCATACGTGGAGATGAGAGTATTATTGAGAATATCTAGATTCCCAGGCGTTGCCCCTTGGTGATTCTGGATAAGCAGGGTTTGTCCTTCGCTGCTGAACAAGAGGTTGTTGCGAATAATCGCGTCGGAGGCAATCTGCATCGTCTGGGTTTCGCTGCCCCAAACCACGTTGCCTTCAAAGAGATTTCTATCACCATTGCCTGCGGTCCCATAGGCGAGAATTCCAGGATAACGCGTGTCGTGAATGACGTTGTGCCGTACGGTGTTGGCGTAGCTACCATACTTGATTTCGATGCCGTCGCCTTGGTCCACCAGCGGTCCGTTCAGATGGTGGATGTAGTTTCCCTCGATCAACCCGTCGTGGAACTGGCAGGCGTTGTTGTTGCAGCCAAGATACAGCCCCTCGCCAAAAATCCCCGTGTTGCTGATTTCGTTGTTACGGATGACGAATCCTTCGTAGTCGTCTCCATCCATGTTGGCCGTGATGGCGTTGGCACCCGTGTCGTGGACATAATTGTTTTCCAACGTGATGTACTTGGCCATGGCCGCCGCAAGCGGCCCCGCGTCGGGAAGGCTATTGGGAACGAAACTGGGATTCGGGTCGCGTAGCGTGCTTCCGGCTCGAATACCCCAGGCACCTCCGCGCACCTCCAGGCCTCGCAGAGTCAAATGCTGCGCCCCTTCGAGGTTCAGCACATGGTTGGTGCTTTGCGTCGGATCGAAAGGACGCTCGAAGATCGGGTTGGCACCTTCGGCAGCGCGGATCACGATCGGATTTGCAGCCGTACCCCGGTGAAAGAGATTAATTCGCCGAGGGTCGCTATAGATTCCCGACTGCAGAATCACTTCATCGCCAGGTTGTAGCAGGTCGGCCGCAGCACAGCCGTCGCATCCGATGACACTAAACCAGTCATCGCTCGGCGACAGGTTGTAGACCGCCGCAGATGCCGAGAGCGGCAGTGCCAACAAGCTAACGACGACAGCCGCCCAGCTCAGGGCAATCAGTTTTAGCATTTCTAGACTATTCACGCAGAGCTAGGACCGGACCTGCCGTCGCCCCAACAATGCCAGCAGGCCTGCTGCAGCTAAGACTAGGGAACTTGGCTCTGGAACTGCAGACAACGCCGCAGTCAGTGTGCCGTTGCCGTAGTTCGTCTGCCAATCGGCTAGGTCTCTGCCCGTCTGGTCACGTTGCCATTCGAGGAAATCAGCCCCGTCGACATCGGTGTCCCCATCAAAATCGCCTGGGCCAGCGTCGGGGATCACAAATCCCAAGTTGTCGATTTCCGTATCGGGGGTCAGTCCCACAATCTCTATGGAATTGATGTCTAAAAACAATTCATCCCAGCCAGCGTCTGTAAAATTGGCACCAAAGGTTCCCCAGGTACCATTATTCCCAGAGGGGTTACCACCATCAGGCTTGTTGATTGGGATTTGGATCGTCGTGAACCCTGTGACGTCGCCCGGATTGAAGCCCACCGAGACGTCGGATGCTGCGGCTGCCCAGCTCCAATACTGCAAGCTGCCCACATCATTAGCGTCCGCTGTGATAAGTGAATCATGAGAAATAATTACGGTGATACCTCCAGAGCCAGCAAAGCTGCCCTTCACATCCATGGTGACGTGCGTTGCATTGGAAACATCCCCCCAACTCGTGTTGTCGAAGACGACCACACCGGTATTTAGTTGGGCCAAGATAGCGTTTTCGTTGACACCAATTGGATTCGGGCCAATAGCCGGTCGGGCCGTGGCAGGGGTTTCAAAACCGATAGGCTGCAACCAGCCTCCTGAGTTCCAGAGAGGCACGGTGGGCGGTCCAGTGACGAAGCCGCCTACGTTATTGTCGAGTCCATCCTCTTCCACACCCCATTCACCGGCTGCAAGGGTAGTCTCCAAGCCACTGTCCAAGGGGAGCTCATAGAGCGGAGCTGTATCGAAGGTTGCTAGTCGATCTACCGCACCGACAGTCGACAACGGTAGCAAGACGACGGTCAGGCAAAGTCCCAAGTAAAATTTCATGCTTCAACTCCCTTTGTTCCCAATCTTTGTTCCGAATAAGAATCAAGATAAATGAGGATGAAAAAAACGATGCCCCGTCACCCTTCTCTAAGAGTTCGGGGCATCGTAGATCAAAACTGCCAAGAGCGAAATCTAGTGATTCCGCATGCGACGGCCCAGTCCCAGTACCCCGGCTAGTGCCAATAACAGGGTCGTCGATGGCTCTGGAACCGCAGTGACGATGACGAGTCTGGGTGCAAACTCATCTGCAGTGTCAGCAAATTCGCGGGTGGCAATTTGCCAACTGGGCGCAGTTCCCGAATCAAAGAAAACATTCAATCCGTTATTGGCCAGCGAGCCATCTGCCCACTCGTTAAGCACGGCAACACCGTCAGTACTAAGGTCCAAACTGCCGAGCAGCTCGCCGGAGCCGCTTGTGGAGCCAGCTACAGCCACTGAAAACATTTGGCGATTGAGCAAATCGGAGCCAATCCCTTGAGCTCCAGGAGTGTTCCATGCGGTACCTGCCGAGGCCACTATAATTGGGCCCCAAGAAGGACCTTCGCCGTTGATAACTGCAGTGGTCGACTGAAAGCTGTAGACCGAGTCGCCCACGGCTGCGTCACCCCAAGGAAAACCAGTATCACCAGGCGTTCCAGAATCACCAGACCCTTCCGTCCAGGACACAGCCATAGGATAGGCAACAACATTGGCATCCCAACTGCCGTTTCTGGCCGAGTAGAGTTCTAATTTAGCGGAAACAATGACCTCGCCAACGGGCACGACGCCCGAGAGGTCAAAACTAATCAGAGAAGTTCCACCTGCGCCCGAAATGCCAGCGGCATCCATTCGCCCACCAGCACCGCGTTGCGTTCCCATAACGCCAGGGGCAGCGACTGGAGCCGCTACTTGCGTGTAGAGACCGAGATCACGATCTGAGGTCACCTCGATTATCGCGGCATGCGCATTTCCGACAGCCAAGAGCATGACTGCCAAACTTAGACAATGACATTTCATCTTCATGAGACTTTTCTCCCTCAATGATTAAAAAAACAATCTGGTCAGGCGTTGCGGCCAGTGCGGATTCGCTTACAAATCGACGTACCCTCTCCTACGCTATAGGCTAAACGGTCTTGAATACGCGTCAAGATAATTGCGTTAGGGTAGGGTTGTGGCTATCTGCAAAGGCGTCTTCAAAGTTTGTAATAGACAGGCAATGGGACGAGTCGAAGGATGCAAGAATACTCTGTGTTCCAAGCTGTTTACATCGTTTTGCGTCTGGTCGAAGAAACTCTTCTTAGAGCATGACAAGAGCCAATTCACCAAATGACAACTCGATGGACCCGCTGCGTTTTCTTACTGTCAGCAGACCTGAAATCCTGCGGCTTGAAAGATTCTTCGCATCGCTTGCACCCTTGGCTATCGTGATTCGATCGAATAATCAAATCGATTCGATCCCTCAGCAGAAACTTCGACCAACTCGGTGGAGCGAATGTTGTACTTGGGTGGAATGACCTCTATCCCCAAAATGGCGCTCGGAGGGAGATTGATATCGGGCATCTCTCCCCTGGCCAAGGCCTCTTCAACCACTTTCGAGGTCTTGGGGGCGTAGATTTGAACTAAGTAAGGACCGGGGGGAAGGCCTTTGCTCTCCGGTATCAGATATTCTCCATCGACAATTTTCGCACCCGAGCTGACGCCCTGGGGTGAGCGTGGCGTAAATGCAATCCGGCCTTTCTTCACCACCTGGCTGTCCAAGGAGATGCTGCCGCGAATCTCTTGACGCCCTAGCGGGTTGTCCGATCCACATCCAGCGACTGCGGCGAACACTAAGAACTGTGCAAAAATCACCAAGCGCGATTCGATCCGGAAATGCAAGGGAAAGTTCTCCTTCGTACGAAAAAAAGTAAATTTCATCCGGATTGAGCGTGCCCGAGCTTCTGATATCGAGATCAAAGCAGCATAAATTACGCCCGTTCTAGCCCGTGGTACCTTCGCACCCGGTTAAGAATCCGCAGGCTCTTGCATTGGCTTCGCGTAGCCATTGCTATTTTTCTCTTTGCCGTTCAGCCCTTCGACGCCGTTCCCTTGAATGGGCACGCTGCCATGACGTCCCGCCATCGGTGCGTGGACTTGACTGCCATGGAACTGCGTCGACCGTTCACCTGAAGGCACTTCGGCACGAGGGAACAACTCACGACGTCTTAAGCTATCGGGAACCGTGCCATACTCGCCAATCTCGAATACTTCGACAAACTTCACTTGGTCTTTGAGTCGATCGCCAAACTCTTGCAGCAGTTCGTCGTGGAAATGATCGAGCCGAAGTTGCATGTGTTTGACGTACCAAGCTCGAGCCCACGCCATCCACTCCGATTTATCTTGCGGGACGGTATCGAGAATCCCTTCTTCGTAGGCAAGCCACTCAAAAACCTGCGTCACGTGACAGGCGAGCATACCCACGATCTGATCGACGCAACCGGTGACATCAAGGATTTCGTCCGCGCGCAATCGGGTCGGTCGTGTAAAAGTATCCGTCATGTAAGCAAATACGGGCGGTTTGTGCAGGGGTGGGACTTCCGGAAGCACCCGAGGCACAGTGATCAAGTAAGAAGCATCTTGGACAAGTTGGCCGACGGCCCGGTGATCGGGATGGTAATCACAGGTGCGATGCGAAATGACCAAGTCAGGCTTGAAGCGGCGGATTTCCCCAATGATTCGGGCACGCGCCTCTAGCGACGGCTGCAATTGACCATCGGCAAAATCAAGCGTTACGTACTCGCAGCCGATCACATGCCCTGCTTGAGCGGCTTCGCGACGCCGCATCGAGATTAGCTCCTCCTCTGACCGCAAGTTATGCCCCACGCGGCCATCGGTAACCGAAACGATTTTGACCTCGCGCCCCAACCGTCGATAGAGGGTGGCCAAGCCGCCAGCGTAATATTCTGCATCATCCGGATGGGCGGCAAGGATGAGTAGGCGAGGTTGATTGGTTGGCATATCGAAAGACGGATAGACGGTTGGTTGTTAGAAGAAAAAACGTAAAACTTATCAGCTGCCTGAATGAATACTGTCACTAGACACCCCTACCTATCATATTCATCCCTAAAAATCCTACAAGAACGACGCGTCTGCAATTGGGAGCTTGGGGGTTTCCCCAAGGACAAAGCGAGTGGCTATTTCGAGCCAAATGTCAAAACTCTGGAGGCACACATTCGGTCAAGTAATCCCAAGTATTCAAGCATTTACTGAACCAATCTTGCCTCGGACAGCCTTGGCTTGAGTGCGTCAAAGAACGATCTCATTCCAAGCAGGAGAGGCCTTTAGACAAATAAACAACACTAATGTAAGTGCTGCCTACATCACACAGATCTGTCTCTGCACTGGTAGCTCTGACCGCGACAGGGAGTCGAACCATGGAAACAGTAAACCGACGCTAAGCTCGAATCGACAAGCCAGAGGACTTAGAGATTGTCATACTGTGATTGCTTGCCTGCCTCTACACACACCGAGATTTCCGTATTCTGTTCCTGAATGCAAGTAACACCTGAAACTAAGGGCTCTCCAAGGTTTCCTGGATTCAGTGCGGCTGCGTGCGTTCACGCCAAACTCGCCATGCCGAAAACCAACGCCTTCGTGTCCAATCACCAATGACTTGACGCGTTTTCCTGGTTGTTTAGCCTGCACTTATACATGAGTCATCTGAAGTACTCGTCCCGGCGTTGCAGCTTTTCTTTGTTACTAGATTTCTCTTTCGCGCAGGATGGACAAGAGGATGCCAACACACTTCCAACAAAACCATTACGGCAGACGCTCGGCCTTCACCTTGGTAGAGCTACTCGTCGTGATCGCGATTATCGGCGTCTTAGTCGCCTTGTTGCTGCCAGCCGTTCAGGCGGCTCGCGAAGCGGCTCGCCGATCCCAGTGTCTGAATAATCTCAAGCAGACGAGTCTCGCTGTGCTCAACTACGAGAGTGCCCGAGGGACGTTTCCCAATGGAGCCTACGGTTGCTGCTGGGGCACATGGATTATCGAAATCTTACCCTATCTCGAAGGCGGCAACCAAAGCAGCCAGTATGTGGGTAAGGGGGAGTGGGAGGGTTTCGGCAGTGGAAATTGGTATTTTGGTGGAAATAATCTTCCAGTAACCAGACAGTACATCAGCGCGATGACTTGCCCGTCGGATGAACAGCAGGGAGGCACGACCGCAACCGGACACACGGCCGTCAGTAGGCACAACCTCGTGGTCAACTTTGGCAATACGGGGCAAATTGGAACCTCACACATCGTCGGCACCAATCTTCCCGTCGAAGAATACGGACAACAGACCAATGGCAATCCCAACAGATTTGGCGGGGCACCGTTTTACCTCAGTGGCTGGGAGGATACCTTCGACCCAATTTTCGTGAAAATGTCGGAGCTTACCGATGGCACGAGCAATACCTTGATGCTGTCAGAAGTGATCCAAGCGGGCGGGACCGATAATCGTGGTATGACTTGGTGGGGATGGGGATCTGGATTCTTCACGCAGTTATCCCCGAACTCGAATCTCCCTGATATCATGCAATACACCACGTATTGCGATGATTCGATACCAGACAACCCGCCCTGTACCGACCCGCACACCCCTTCGAGCCCCATGACCAATGCAGCACGCAGTAGGCACCCCGGTGGAGTTCAAGTTGCCTATTGCGATGGCTCAGGATCCTTTGTTTCCGACGATATCGCCCTAGATACCTGGCGTGCTCTCAGCACGTCACAAGGTGGGGAAATTATCGAAGCCCGATAACGAAGATCTATCAGAAGCCTTCGCACGCAACTCCTTTCGGAGCACGTGCATTCTGTGACCTCCTCCCCGTTTCTCAGCCACCGCTCTACGTCGACACCGCACTACGTCGACGCGATCGCCATGCGCCTCAACGCCAACGGCGACGAACACTACTACCTGCAAGACGCCAATTTTAATGTGACCGCCGTGGTGGATAATACCGGAACCGTAAAAGAACGCTACTCCTATACCCCGTACGGGGAGGTGACGATTCTCGACCTCAATTTTTCAGCGGTTCCAGGCAATGTTAGTACCATTAGTAACGAGCATCTGTATACTGGACGAAGACTCGACCCAGAGACCGGGCTGCAACTGAATCGGAATCGGTTTTATGCGGCTGGTTTAGGGCGGTGGGTGAATCGGGATCCGATTGGGTATGCTGACGGGTGGAATTTGTATGGGTATATAGGAGGGATGCCAACTATTGGTACTGACCCTATGGGACAAGCGATCTGTACGCCCTGGGTCACGGTCAAGCGTCCATGCACTGCTGCTGACCAGACTGCGTGCCAAGCCTCGTGTAAAGCTAAAGGTGAGCTTGGCGGGGTGATGAAAAATTGTGTATCAATAACTAGAACATGCAGTTTTTGTTTTTATTCATGGGGACAGTATCATGGCGGTGGAACTTGCTTTTGCGGCAAAGGTAAGTGTCCACCGTGTCCAAAACCGCCTGGATCGCAAACAGACACTACGCACGATCATGGCAAGTGCAAAGAGAAGACCGGAAGTAACACACACTGGCACTATTTTGAATACCACCAGAACCCTAAAACGTGTAAATGCTTTGGACCTTTTCGAAAGTTTGGCGGCTGCGGTCCTGCACCGAAATAATGAACAATTGGGATAGCAAGAGATTCAGTTGTATGATTACCGATAATTTTGAGCTTGATGATCGCGTTCGTGTAACCGAACGCCATTACGAACAGTCTCTCTGGGGTGCGATTGGTACAGTATCGCGTCCTCCAGATGTAGTTGCAGAGGTCGACCCACAGTGGTGTGACTTTTGGAAGAAGGAACACGATAGAATTGACCTAAGCACTAGAATTTACTGGGTTGTTTTTGACGAACTCATTCTTGATCCTGAACGACAAAAACCAACGGATTCGGAAGAAATTAACTATTCAGGAGCAATTGATGCCGGAGCATTTCCAGCCAGTGACTTGGAGTTGGTTAGCAAGTGAGTTGCTATGTCATTATGAAACGTCAGCGGGTGTTTCGGTTTAGTCTTAAGTCACTTCTTGGCGCTGCGCTGTTGATTGGTCCGATTACTCTTCTTGTTCCACTAGCTGTTCGCAAGTATGACAGCTATCAACTAGCAAGCTTTGCGTCTTCATGTATGCCAGTTGGAGCGACTTCTAATGCTGTCAGCGAGCCAGTACATAACGTCCAAATCGTTCTAGTGAGAACAGGTGACACTTTCGGTGTTTTCATTCCAAGGTTGCAGGATCAAGATGGCAATACACTGAGTTACGAATTCCATTACCGAGAAGGCCCAGATAAGGTGTCAGGAACCTTTTTCGGAAATTTCCCGAAAAGGTTTCTGACACCTTATTCTCCCCTTTCAGCTAGCGTTTTCAATTTGAGCAAATATATCTCGATTGAAAGATGTCACAATGTCAGAAACGGTACTGCGGATAACATACTTTGTAAAATGGCTGGTGATCCCTTGCATACTGCGATAGCCCAGCACTTTCGGACAGTGTCGGGAGCCGGAATAATGGTTCCTAAAGGAGGTCCGAGCAATGGACGAACAAACAAAGCAGAAGCGGCCAACGTATAGTGATGGCTTTAAGCGAGACGCGGTGCGGCTAGTAGCCGAAGAGGGGTATTCTTTCAAAGCGGCGTGCGAGGCGGTGGGAGTGTGCCAGCAGTCGTTGCGAGCTTGGCACGCCAAACTGGTGCCACCGCCCAAACCGTGCGGCGAAGATGCTTCCCACGAGCAATTTCAAGCCGAAATCAAGCAGCTGCGTCGGCAACTGAAGCAGGCGGAGATGGAGCGTGACATCCTAAAAAAAGCGACGGCGTTCTTCGCGAAGGAGTCGACATGAAGTACGCCTGGGTTACCGAACACCGCGACTCCTTTCCTATCGCCCTGATGTGCCGCGTGCTGGCTGTGAGTCGCTCGGGCTACTACGACTCGATCGACCGGGCGCCCAGCAAGCGTGCTGAGCGAACGCAGAAGATTCGGGAATCCGTTTCCCAAGTATTCGACGAGAATCACACAATTTACGGTTCAGCGAAGATTACCAAAGAATTGGCCAAACGGGATGAACTGGAATCGGCGTGTCGTAACACCGTGGCGAAGGCGATGCGAGCAATGGGCCTAAAAAGCAGGATTTGCAAGTCGTTTTCGCCAACCACGACCAAGTCCGATCCGTCGAAACGTCCGGCCAAGAATGTTCTTGATCGCGTCTTCACGGCAGAACGCCCCGACCAAAAATGGGTAACGGATATCACTTACTTGCCGAGTAGCGAGGGCTGGGTTTACTTAGCGACCGTGGTCGACTTGTTTAGCCGCAAGGTCGTCGGCTGGGCGATGAGCGATTCGCTGGCAACACCGTTGGTGAGTGAGGCGTTACGAAACGCGATCGAGTCGCGTCGACCACAACCTGGTGAGTTACTTCATCACAGCGACCGAGGTTGTCAGTACACAAGCGACAGCTATCAAAGGACATTGAAGACGTTGGGCATCGAGTGTTCGATGAGCCGTCGTGGCAACTGCTACGACAATGCAGTGGCCGAGCGTTTCTTCTGGTCGCTCAAGCATGAGTGGACCCAGCACGAGAAGTTCGCTGATTTGAAATCAGCAAGGCGGAGTGTGTTCAAGTACATCGAAACCTACTACAATGGCCAGCGTCTTCATCAGACGCTAGGCTACAAAACTCCCGAGCAGTTCGAAGCCGAGTACGCCCCGGCAGTAGCGGTGTAGAAATTGGCTCCCGACACTGTCCGAAAGTGCTGGGCTATCGCATACTCTTGGCACTTACACCATTGCTTGGCTGGCTTGGCTGGTTGGAAAGCATTTGGAATGCGGCTGCTTTCGCTTCAATCGCTATTCTTGCCCTTCTCCTGTGGCGACACAAAACGTATCGTCTCCGCCCCGCACTACAAGATCAAGCAAGCACGATGGCTCTTGACGCCGACGCAATGCATCTGCTTAAAATACGAATACGTACCATTCTTGTAACATCGCTAATTGTCGGAATTGGTGCGTTAATGTTAATGATTTTTGTTCCCGTCATAGTGTTTCGTGTCGAACCTCTCTATCCTTTCTACGCGTTCAGCCTATTTGCGTGGTCAATGATCGTACAATTTGGCATTATGAACGTAGTCGCCCACGACCTCTTGGCCCGTAAGGTCAAAAAAATCAACTGAACCAAAGAACCCAGGACCAAATAAGGTGTCAGGGAGGCTCTGTAGAAAACTTACTTCTTTGTTCTTTGAATAAACCACAGAGGACACAGAGGATCGCAGAGAAGTGTTTTTTGTCCCCCTAGGCAAAGGTAATTCTCTCCGTGTACCTCTGCGTCCTCTGTGGTATTTTTTTTTCAAAGCGTTCAAAAATAAAGTTTTCTACAGAGCCTGTCAGGGACCTTATCTAAGAAAATCCAAACAGGCAACCCGCCCACTCCACAATAACGCATTCGCGTTTCATCCGCGCCCATCCGCGGGCAATTTTTCCTTCCACGCACTCCGGTCCCTTACGGTCGCGGTTCGCCAGTTTTTTCACCCTTCACCCTTATTCGCTCCCACCCCGGCCAAAAAAACAACGCGCATCCACCACCCAAATAAAACACAATCCTATCTTACGCGCTCACAAACAAAAAAGCCTCACGCAGAGTCGCAGAGACCGCAGGGTTTTTATGCTTTTTCTCTGTGCCTCTGCGTGAGACCTTTCACCACGAACGTAAACTCCCCGACTTTTGCAGTGCCGCGTTGCAACGCAACGCAAGGAGCAGTACCAAAAGACTCCCCCAGCAACAAAACTCCCCGACTTTCGCACCCAACCCTGGGGCCCCCCAGCAATCAGCGACAAAAGTCACCCCCAATGGCCGTATTGCAACGCAATACAAGGTGAATCCCACCCGACTTTTGCACTTTTGAATACCCCAACCCCAAACAAAAAGGCCTCACGCAAAAGCGCAAAGCCGTAATGTTGAACAAGAAACGACAGAAAACGGGGACAACCAAGATACCATTAGAAACGAAACCATTAGAAACGTAGCGGAGGGCATGGGACTCGAACCCACAACTCCTTGCGGAGCACCTGCATTCCAAGCAGGCCGCTAGCCATTCGCTTACCCTCCAAATCGAGCTTTGCTCGACGTGAATTCTTCGACGTGAATCATAGAACCCGCTTCACTTCTTGGCAACGCTAACTAGGGGGAGTCTTCGTTGGTAGCGTTGATAAGGGGGGCGGGTTTGCTAAATCGCCACGAACTAGTCCAGCGAGCTGGCGCCTTGGATGAGCATGATAAATTCTTCATTGCTTTTGAACTTGCCAAGTTTGCTGGTGAGTTGCTCCATCGCGTCAATGTGGTGCATCGACGATAGGGTGCGTCGTAGCATGGTGGCGGCGTGCAGGGTCTCGGGGGGCAGTAGCTTTTCTTCGCGGCGTGTACCCGATTGCTCAAGATCGATGGACGGCCAGACACGACGGTCTGCGAGCTTGCGATCGAGCACCAACTCCATGTTGCCGGTTCCTTTGAACTCTTGAAAAATGAGATCGTCCATCCGGCTGCCCGTGTCGATCAGCGCTGTGCCAATGATCGTGAGAGACCCACCTTCTTCAAAGGCTCTGGCCGTGGCAAATAGCTTTTTGGGGATATCCATCGCTTTGATGTCGACACCGCCACTCATCGTACGGCCGGTATTACCAACCCATTTATTGAATGCGCGAGCCAGGCGTGTGATCGAGTCCATGAGCATGAAGACGTCTTTGCCCATTTCGGCCAATCGCTGGCAACGGGCGACGACGAGTTGCGAGAGCCGTACGTGGCTTTCGACGTCGTTGTCCAAGCTGCTGGCGAAAACTTCGCCCCGGACACTGCGTTTCATGTCGGTGACTTCTTCGGGGCGTTCGTCGATCAACAGCATCATCATCGAAACGTCGGGATAGTTGGTCGAAACGGCGTTGCTGATCTGCTGCATCAAAACGGTTTTGCCCGTGCGCGGCGGAGCGACGATCAAGGCACGTTGCCCTCTTCCTAGCGGGGTCAGTAGATCCATCACGCGTGTGCTAATCGGCTCGGGGCCTGTTTCCAACTTGAACCATCTCTCAGGCGTAATGGGCGTTAGCTGGTCGAACGTCTTCACGTTCGCGTAGTCTTCTGGAGGCATACCATCGACGTCTAGCAATTCGCGTAAACGCGGCCCTTGCTGTTTGCGATGGCGTTGGACCATGCCGTGGAGCAGGAGTCCCTCGCGGAGGCCGAACTTTTCGATCATCGTGCCAGGGACAAACGGATCGGACCGCTCACGGGTAAAATTGTTCGAGGGGTTGCGGAGGAATCCGTAACCGTTGGGGTGCATTTCTAGCACGCCCGAACCGGGAACGAGCGGCAACGGATCGCCGCTTTCGGTGTAATCCGGTTCCTTGCGGTTGTCGTTGTAGGAGCTGCGGCGTCGATTGCCGCCACGTCCACCCGACCGATTCGATCGACCGTTGTTATTGTTGTTATTATTATTGTTATTATTGCGGCCACGATACCTGCCGCCCGATCTTTGCTTTTTCGCCATCAGAAAAAAAATCCTAAGTTTATTTCAACACCCTGTTGTTTCACCGTGCGGCAAAACCTTCGTGAGAAGGATTTGCCAGTGGCTATGCAACCCATTTTCGCGTCCTTGCCTTTTCAAGAAGAAAAGGAGAGGACATCCAGAAATCATTCTGTCGAGAAACGACTCATCTGTCGTTTGGTCGTTCTGTAAGAAGTCGCGAAGCGTGACGTCCCAAGAGAGCTTCAATATACCAAGCTCCGCTTGATCGGTTGCCAGACGACGGCCCTGCGATAGAAGATTGTCTTGCCAGGACTTCCTAGCAAATTCGTCTTCGCTGCGAGTGACTTTATCCTACAGAATTTTTCGTTTTGATTCGCCTATAAAATCAAAAAGTCGCTTGAATTTACAAACATGTTCATTAACAAGCGAGTTCTTCGACAAGTCCTCTGTGACTTAGTTTCCGAAGATCAGCGAATCACCACCCCAGGAGACATGCCCCAGGGTTTATGTCATGTACTACGTGCCCACTACTCAGCCTACCCAAGAACCCATCCCTAAGAACTAATTTATGAGTAGCAGTGGGAGATCTTACTTATTCTTTGAACGGCTATGAAATTTGTGCCAAGAAAATCGAGGCAAACAGAACTAGCCGAAGCAAAGAAGCCGAAACACGGCTTGTAGAGCCTGCCGAAAAACGGCAAGGTTGTGAACACCTGGGTAATATTAGCCACAGGCGTCCGTCTGTCAAGCTTGCTTGTGCAAACGGGGAATAAATCTTCAACAAGAGAAGCTTTTCAAACTCCCTCGTAGGCTTCTTGACTTGGCCCCGAAGGGCCTTCCCCGGCGTCCGCTTGCTTTCCCTAGCCTAAGTATAGCAGATCTCTCAGGACAAGCGTGCTTGAGATTTCACAGAAGAACACAAATGCTTTATATACTATGACTTACGTAAATCTTAAGCGTCTTGATCTACTACTATCCTAGGGTTTCTCGAAGGAAAACATCCGTCAAAATCGGTGCAATCGGTACATTTTGACAAAGTTTTCGGCTCGGCCAGTCGATTTAGCCGAAAGCGGGGCTTTTTCCGCCCCTTGGCCTTTACTCGTTTGGCGTTCTTTGCCAGACGTAAAAAGCCGGTACTTATCCAAAAAACGCGAACGGAATCGCCATGTCTACAAGACGAAATGTTTCAGTCTGTTTGATCCTCGCCCTCCTTAGCAGCATTTGGATTTCGCAGGGCGCCCTGGCTGAGGGCATTCACTGGCGAAGTAGTCTCGACGAAGCCAAGATCGAAGCGGGTCGGACGGGGAAGCTGGTGCTTTTGCACTTTTGGACTCCCAGTTGTGGCCCCTGCAAAAAATTAGACCGCAATGTCTATTCGCAGCCGCAAATCGGAATTGCGATGGAGAAAGATTTCGTTCCGGTAAAAATAAATGCCGATGTCTCGCCAGCCTTGGCTAACGCTTATCAAATTAGCCGTGTTCCTTCGGAGGTTGTGCTTACGTCGCAGGGAAGTGTCGTCACGAAACTTTCTTGTCCCTTGGAGCCTGCCGCTTATGCCTCGCAGCTAGCCAACGTCTCGCAGCACTACCGTCAGACCGTGAATAAAACGACGGGATCGGCCCAGCCTACTGTTAATCGGGCCTATGCTGGTTTGCAAATTGGGCAGTACAATCGCCAATCGGTGACCCCGGCAACGGCACAGACGCAACCGGTGGCAACGGCTCCAGCAGTTCCTCACGTTACTCAAAATCCTTATGTTACTGCGCCTCCCCAGCAACCAGCCGCACAACCAGCAGCCGTTCAAGTAGCTGTTCCCGCGAATGCGATGCCCAATAGCTACCGCGATCGCTACGCTGCTGCTCCTGCCGCCGCGAAAGCTCCTGTCATTCAAGTCCCGGTCACGCCTCCTGCGTCTCCACCGGTTGCCGCTGCTCCCCCGATCACGCCGACTGCGACAGCTCCGGCTCCCATGAAGGCCGCTCAAACGACAAGCCCTCAAGTAGCGTCCGTTGCTCCAGTTGCTCCGGCAGTTGCTAAGCCGGTTTGGCCGCCGCAGCTACCGCCGAACACGCCGCCGCTGGCGTTCGATGGCTATTGTCCGGTCAGTTTGAAAAGTGCGAAGAAGTGGGTTCAAGGGAATCAACAATTTGGTGCGATTCACCGTGGTCGTACTTATCTGTTCACAGGTGACCCGGAGCGTCAGCAATTTTTGGCCAATCCGGACGCTTATAGTCCAGTCTTTGCGGGGAAAGACCCCGTAAAACTGCTCGACGAAAACCAAACGGTTGATGGTAGCCGTAAATTTGGTTTCGAGTATCGAGGTGCGTTTTACTTGTTTGCGAGCAAGGCGACGATGACTCGGTTCGAGAGCGAGCCGGACCGGTATGCGGCTGGTGTGCGTCAAGCGATGAACCGTATGGACGCCGGTGGCGGCGGGACGTTGCGTCGGTAGTGCGAGCTAATTTTGTTTCAGGTGCCCTATTTCTCGACGAAAACGGCATCGACTTGCCTAAGCAGCGGCTCTTGTCCTAACCTGACGAGTGTGAAAGAGCCCTTTCGACAAGCCACTTTCCATGAAGGTGGGGGCCGCTGGCTAACTGGACCGAAAACTCAGTACGTCGCGGGCTAACTCGAGAGCCTGCGTTATACCGATGGCGGCAAACTCGGAAGGGCTCTTTTCCTTTTACGCTGCTTGGCTTCGTTCCACTCTTCTCTGAGGAAATACTACGCCAGACCCGTCAGGCGAGAATCTCTTTGACAATTTTGCCGTGAACGTCGGTGAGACGGAAGCGTCGGCCTTGGTACTTGTAGGTTAGGCGTTCGTGGTCGATTCCTAAGAGGTGGAGGATCGTGGCGTTGAAGTCGTGGACGTGGACAGGGTTGGTTGTGATATTGTAGCCAAACTCGTCAGTTTCGCCGTAGGTGATCCCGGGCTTTACGCCGCCTCCGGCCATCCAGGTTGTAAAACAGCGCGGGTGATGGTCGCGGCCGTAGTTGTCGGCGGTGAGGATACCTTGGGAATAGGCAGTACGACCAAACTCGCCGCCCCAGATGACGAGGGTGTCTTCGAGCAGGCCGCGCTGTTTGAGATCTTTGACTAATGCGGCAGAAGCTTGGTCGGTTTCTTTGGCTTGGCCGACGATTGTACTGGGGAGGTTGGAATGTTGATCCCAGCCTTGATGGTAGAGTTGTATGAAGCGGACGTCGCGCTCGGCGAGCCGTCTTGCGAGCAGACAGTTTGCGGCGAAAGTGCCGGGTCTGCGCGCGTCGTCGCCATAAAGTTTGAACGTGGATTCCGATTCGTCAGAGAGGTCGGTCGCCTTGGGCACGCTTGTCTGCATACGAAAAGCCATTTCGTATTGGGCGATGCGTGATTCGATCTCGGGGTCGAGTTCTTTTTGGAACTGGTGCTGATTGAGTTGGTTGAGTTTGTCGAGCTGGGCGCGGCGGCGAGAGTGGCAAACGCCATCGGGGTTGGAGAGGTATAGTACCGGGTCGTTGCCGGCGCGAAAGCGGACGCCTTGGTACTTGGAATCGAGAAATCCGGATCCCCAGAGGCGTGCGTAAAGAGGCTGGCCGCCTTGACCGGCAGAGGCGAGGACGATGAAGGAAGGGAGATTTTTGTTTTCGGAGCCTAGTCCGTAGGAGAGCCATGCGCCGAGGGATGGGCGGCCTGCGATTTGCGAACCGGTTTGAAACATGGTGATCGCCGGATCATGGTTGATCGCCTCGGTGTGCATCGACTTGATAAAACAAACGTCGTCGACGATGTCGCGGTGGTAGGGAAGGAGTTCGCTAAGCCAGGTATCGGAGTTGCCGTGCTGAGCAAAGCGAAACTGAGAGCCGGCGAGCGGGAGTGAAGACTGGTGGACCGACATGCCGGTGAGACGCTGCTCGCCGCGGACTTCGGGGGGAAGCTCTTGGCCGTTCATTTTGTTGAGTAACGGTTTGTAGTCGAACAAATCATGCTGCGAAGGCCCCCCAGATTGAAACAGGTAGATGACTCGTTTAGCGGTCGGTGTAAAATGGGAACCGGTGCTGGCCGTGGCCGAATTGCCGAGCAATTGCGAAAGGGCTATTGCGCCGATACCGGTGGCGCTTGTTTGGAAAAAATGCCGGCGGTTGACGGCAAGCAATTCGTCGACATTTTTTGGGGCTACGTTCTTCATCTCGGTTATCGATTCCAAATCGTGGCGTCCAGGTTGAGGATTACCTGGCATACGGTGGTCAGGGCGGCAAGTTCTGTCGCGGAAAGTTTTTGGTTAGGTGGGGTGTCGCCTAAGGTGATTAGCTTTTGAGCTTCGTCGGGGTGCGATTGGTAATACGTTCGCTCCTGGACGAGCAATTCTAACAACGTACGTTGCTCGGAGGGGTCGGGGTGGCGTGTGGTGAAAGCAATAAAGGCGGCGGTGAGACGTTTTTGGTCGTCCTGGTGACCTGCAATTAAAAGTCGTTCGGCGAGTGCGCGAGAAGCTTCGACGAATTGGACGTCGTTCATTAGGACGAGGGCTTGGAGTGGCGTGTTCGTGCGAGAGCGTCGGACGGTACAGACTTCGCGGCTGGTTGTGTCGAATGCCATCATATTCGGCAGGGGGGCCGTCCGTTTCCAAACGGAATAGAGCGAACGGCGATAGAGCGACTGGCTAACCGATTGCTGGTAGGCGGGCGACATCGTGTTCGATTCTTTCCAAAGATCTTTTCCGGGCTGGTAGGGCGAAACGGGCGGCCCCGCTCGCTTGCGATTGAGCAGCCCCGATGCCGCCAGCGCCAGATCGCGAATCTGCTCTGCGCTAAGTCGATAGGAGGGGCCACGGGCGAGCAAGCGGTTGTCGGGATCGCGAGCTAGGAGTTCGGGTGCAAGGGATGAATTCTGACGGTAGGTGGCAGAGAGGGCCACGTTTTTGCAGAAGCGTTTGACGTTCCAGTCGTGGGCAACGAAATCGCGGGCGAGCCAGTCGAGCAGAGCAGGGTGGGTAGGCGGTTCGCCCTGTGAGCCAAAATTTTCGGGTGTGCGAACGAGGCCAGCGCCGAAAAAGTTGTCCCAAAGACGATTGACGGCAACTCGCGAGGTGAGTGGATGGTCGGGGGTGGTCACCCATTGGGCAAGCCCGAGTCGGTTGCGCGGGGCATCGTTCGGGAAGGGAGGGCCAATTTTGTCAAAAGTTTCACGGGGGACTAGGGTTTCGTCTGTGGTGGGTGCGTCGTATTGGCCACGGGCAAGGACGTGAGCCGGGCGGGGGGTGTCGAGTTCCTCCATGACCGGGACTTCTTGAATTGTTTCTTCGATCATGACAAAGGCGTGTCGCGCTTCTTGAAGTTTTTTTGAGGCAGCGCGGCATTCTTTATCAATAGCGGAGGCAAAATAAGCGGGGGTTGCGGAAAGCGACGCCCCGGTAGCAAGGTGAAGAAGCTCGGTCGGGGTTAGTTCTCGTTGGTAGAGGAGGACTTCGTCGATGAGACCGCCTGCCAATCCGCGAGATCGGAAACGCTGGCCGATGACGAGTTGTCCGCCGGTGTCGAGTTTGACGTTCGCACTTTTAAGGATTTTGTCACGAAGGACTTCGGTGGCGAGCGGTTGGCCGTCGAGAAATATTTTTAATCCTGTGGCGGTTGAGGAGCCATCGTAAGTCGCACTGAGTTGCTGCCAGCGGTCGGCAGGAATCGGTTGGATGGTACGTACGCTAATCGCATTGCCGGGCCAGACGCGGGCAAGGCGTGATTCGACGTGGCCGTTTTCGATTGTCAATTCCCAGCCGTTGTAGCCTGCGCCGGTTCCGTGGGTATGTTGGGCGAGGATCGAACGACGCGATTCGCGTTGCGGTTCGCGGAAAGTGACAAGGAAGCTAAAGGGCGTCCAACGGTCGAACGGTTCGATGTCTTTGACGGCAATGCCTCGATCGCCGTCGAGAAGGATTGCCTTTCTTGGCCCTTCGGCAGGGAGCATGCGGGGAATCTTGGATCCTTTGACCTCGACGCGTTTTAAGGGGCTTGCTGTTTTCAGGTTGTCGGTGGAAGGAAAGATTTGCTTTCTTTGTTTCTTGTCCAAGGGTTGGTCGAAGCTGAGGGCCAACCGCTGATTTGGAATCTTTAGTTCAGCGTTCGCATTCTGCTTCATCCAAGCGGTTCTGCGTTTTGCTGCCGAAGTGAGGGCATCGTGGTAAACAGCTTCGGCAGCGACGAGCTGTTTGGTTGCTTCTTCGAGGGCTGTCTCCTGCTCGGCGGTTGGCAAGAGTATGGTTGGCGAGGGGACAGTGACGGTACGGTCGTAGAGGCCGTTTTCGTCGATCGAGTTAAAAAACGCGGAGAGCGAGTAGTAGTCTCGCATGGTGATCGGATCGTACTTGTGGTCGTGGCAACGACAGCACTCCATCGTGAGGCCGAGTATCGCGGTGCCAAACGTGTGGACCCGGTCGGCGACGTTTTCGATTCGCCATTCCTCGAAGACGGCGCCGCCTTCGTTGTTGAGTCGGTGCGTTCGATTGAAAGCCGTGGCGAGTTGTTGCTGGCGAGTTGGTTTTTCGAGCAGGTCGCCGGCGAGTTGCCACGTCAGAAAATCGTCGTAGGGCAGGTTATCGTTAAAAGCTTGGACGACCCAATCGCGGTAGGGCCATTGGGTGTTGAGCAAATCGGACTGGTAGCCGTACGAGTCGGCGTAGCGTGCGGCGTCGAGCCAGGCGACCGCCATGTGTTCGCCATAGGCGGGAGATGCGAGGAGGCGATCGATGGCCTCTTCATAGGCAGCTTGGAGGTCTGTCTTCAGTGCTTGCTGAAAGGTTTGGATTTCGGCCAAACTTGGCGGTAGTCCGGTCAGGTCAAAAGTGACGCGGCGGAACCAGCGGAGAGGGTTTGCCTCGGCGGTTGGTTGGAGTTGCTCCGCTTCAAGTCTGGCCAACACAAAACGGTCGAGCGATTGTGTCGGCCACTTTTTACTTTTGACTGGTGGCAGGGTTACGGTCGGTGGCAAAGGCTCGAAGGCCCAGTGATTTGCATACTTGGCTCCTGATTGGACCCAAGCTTGGAGCAACGCCTTTTCTTTATCTGAGAGCGACAGCTTGGTTGTTGGCGGGGGCATTTGCTCGTCCGGGTCGTTGCTGAGAATTCGACGCGTGAATTCTCCTGACTCAAAGACTTCGGCCGCTGTGACCTCGGGCGTATCGAAACGTAGCTCGGCCTGACGATTCTCTGCATCGGGGCCGTGACAGAAATAGCACTTGTCGGAAAGGATCGGGCGAATGTCGCGGTTGAAATCAATCTCGGCAGTGGTGGCGAGAAGCGGGCTGATCGTAGCGAACAAAGTAAGGAGAGAATAGAACATCCACGGTCGAAGCCCCGTTGATTCAAGTTGTTGTGTGTATTTTTTTGTGTAAGTCATCGGGGCTTTGTTCATTGGTCGCACATGTTGGCTACTTCCAAGATTATAGTAGAATGAGGTGATGAAATCACCTGTCGAATCGACTTCCGAGGATTTGCCTCGCAACGCTAAGCAACGGCTAAACACGCCTGTGGCAAACGTGCGCGGCGTTGGGCGTCAGCGAGCCGAATTGCTGGCCCGGCTTGATATCCGGACGGCGAGCGGCTTGCTGTTTCACTTTCCACGCGACTATCTCGATCTTTCAGACGAACGCCTCATTGAGGAGTTGGAAGAGGAAAAGCTTCAAACGGTGCGTGGAACCGTGGTGGAAATTGCAACCAGCAACAACGGTTTTGGGAAAACACGAGTGTCGGTGCTGGTGCGCGACGCGAGCGGCCATCTGCGGGCGACGTGGTTCAATCAACCGTTTATTAGCAAACGATTTTATGAGGGACAGGCGGTGCTGCTGAGCGCCAAACCGAAACGGCGGGGGTTGATGTGGGAGATGTCGCATCCTACGATCACGAATTTGGCCCAGGAAGAGGCGGAGTCGGACGGCAAGAAGATGCTGCCGATCTATTCGCTGACTGAGGGGATTTCGCAATACTCTATGCGAAAGATGACCGAGGCGGCGGTCGAAGAGTTTGCGGACGTGCCGGAGGAAGTTTTTCCAGAGGCTCTTCTGGCGAAGTACCAACTACTACCGCTGGCCAAGGCATTGCGGGCGATTCATCAGCCAGATGATCAGGAGACGCTTGAGCAGGCCCGTCGGCGGTTTATTTTCCAAGAGCTGTTTGTCATGCAGTTGGCGGTCGCTATTCGGCGTTTGCAGCAGCAGATGCAATTTGCTGCGGAGTTGCCGACCAGTACGAAAATCGACGCTAGGATTCGCCGCCTCTTGCCGTTTGAGTTGACCGAGAGTCAAACAAAAGCAATCGAGGAAGTGACGGAGGATATGGCGCTCGCTCGGCCAATGAACCGACTGTTGCAAGGCGATGTTGGCAGCGGGAAGACCATTGTTGCGCTCTATGCGATGCTTGTTACAATTGCCCACGGAAAGCAGGCGGCGATGATGGCGCCGACTGAAATTTTGGCGAGGCAACACGCCGAGACGCTTTCGGAGCTGCTGACGGCTAGCCGTGTTCGTTTTGCGGTGCTTGCCGGAGGGACATCGAAGGCCGACCGGGCGAGAATCCTTGACGGCATTGCTGAGGGCGAGATTGACGTTGTGCTGGGTACGCAGGCGATCATTCAGGAGGACGTGCGATTCAAGCAGCTTGGCCTCATCGTCATCGACGAGCAACACAAGTTTGGCGTGAAGCAGCGTGCGGCGCTACGGCAGGAGGATCAGTCGCCCCATGTTTTGGTGATGACGGCGACGCCCATACCGCGCACGGTGACGATGACGCTATTCGGCGATTTGGATGTCTCGACTTTGCAAGAACTGCCCGCCGGACGTCAACCGTTGAACACCTATTTGGTGGAACCAGAGAAGCAGGAACGCTGGTGGGCATTTGTGCGTGACCGTCTGGGCGAGGGGCGGCAGGCGTTTGTCGTGGCACCGTTGGTCGACGAATCGGAAACCGTCTCGGCACCT
Organism: Bythopirellula sp.; assembly: GCA_965224625.1. GTDB lineage: Bacteria > Planctomycetota > Planctomycetia > Pirellulales > Lacipirellulaceae > Bythopirellula. The sequence goes on along the minus strand of CBDCZS010000001.1, from coordinate 1,061,360 downwards.
AGCGTGTCGGCCGCCTACGAACAACTGACCAACGGCGAACTCGAAGCGTTTCGTATGGCGCTGCTGCATGGACGGATGTCGGCGGCAGAAAAACAGGCGGTGATGACGGCGTTTCGTGAGGGCGAGACGCAGGTACTGGTTAGCACGTCGGTCATTGAGGTTGGTGTCGACGTGGCGAATGCTTCGGTGATTACCATCGTGGGGGCCGAGCGATTTGGCCTCGCCCAACTTCACCAACTACGCGGGCGCGTCGGGCGCGGGAGCCACGCCGGATTTTGCGGCGTGTTGATGTCCGACGAGGTCAACGAACAGGGCCGCGAACGTTTAGAGGCATTTTCCAAATCGACCGATGGATTTGCGTTGGCGGAACTCGATTTTAAGTTGCGTGGTCCGGGTGATTTGTTTGGCACGCAGCAACATGGATTGCCGCCACTGCGGATCGCCGACCTGGTACGCGACCGGGAGGTGTTGGAAGAAGCACGCCGCGAGGCGCAGTTGTTGGTAACGGCCGATCCGGGGTTAAAACAAAGTGAACATGCGAGGCTACGGCGACAGATGTTGGTGCGATACGGCAAGGCGTTGGAGTTGGGGGATGTTGGGTAAGGCAAACGCCACGCCAGTTTTAGGCCCCCAGCGTAACTGGGGGGGCCTGCCGCCGCGTACGCGGCTATTACGTCGGCTCACGCCGACGGCTACGTGCTGCCGCCGCATTCGCGGTTAATTCGCAATCTCGGTTGATTCGCATTCGCGGTTCATTTACAGCATCAACCCTGGCCTGAGTATTCCTGGCAAAAAGAGGACGTCAAATACTTCTCGGCCTGCTTCGCGAAATTCTAACAGGCCTACGTGTTTGGCTGTGGGCAGATGGACAAGGGCTACGCCGGCGGAGATTTTTTTGTGGTGGGCGCGGACTGGCGGGGCGTCGAGGATGTGTTTGCGGCGGATTTTTGAGAGGCCGACTAAGGCGTAATCGCCTACGAAGCAAAGGCCGCGTGTGAAACCGGGCAGCGAGCAGACCTTGGTGCATTTTCCGGATTGGGGATCGAACGTTGAGAGTTCTCCAAGGCCCGAGTTGCATAGCCACCACTGGCCGGCATGCCAACGGGGCGAGTGGGGCATGCAGAGTCCACGGGCGACGACTTTGTTTTGTGGGATATCGATCAGCACTCCGTCGGTGAAACGATTTTGCTCGCGCCATCCGCCCTTGTGGCCCGTCTCGCAAAAAGCGGTCGCCAGTTGCGGTTGGTCGTCGCGGACTGCGAGTCCGTTGAGATGACAGCGATCTCCTCGCGCGGCGTCTTCGATGAACGGAGGTTGCCAGCAGTGGAGGAATCGTTTTTTCTTTGAGACGCGTGCGATGCTGTTGTAGCGAGTGTTAGCGAAATAGATGCGCCGCTCTCCGAAGGCCAAGTCATGGGCATCGACTTTGCCGGTTGCGTATTCTTGCTGAAGGGCAAACGTCCCTTCGGTGTTTTTCTGTTTACGGAAAAGCAGGATTTTTTCGCGGACGGCCATAGCCAAGTGGTTGCCTTTGTGGGCGATTCCCATCGGGCGGGTGAAGGGGAGGGTGCGAAACCGTAAGCGGTTGTCGAAGCTGCTGACCAAGACGAGCTTTCCTGATGTGTAGGTGGTAATTGCTAGGCTGCCACCCGAGGCAGCTAACCATTGGGCCATCTCGCCCTGTGCCCGGCAGCGTAGCTTGGGTTTGGGGCGATGCGATTTGGCAGGTGAATTTTGGTCGACGCTTCGTGGCATCGGTATCCTGCCAAGCTAGAATGGGAAAGTAACGCCTTATGATGACAGGTTGGCCGTAGTCATCAAGGGTCGTCGGCAGCGGGTTGGGTATGGTACGATGGAGAATCGCGTGTGTTTTTCATGAAAGCAGGTCGGAGTCTTAGTATGAGAGTGTTGATTGTTGGTGGTGCTGGTTATGTGGGGTCGCATACGGCCTGGATGTTGCATCGGGGTGGGCATGACATTTGGATTTACGATAATCTTTCGGAGGGCCATCGGTCGGCGGTGCCTGAAGATAAGTTGATTGTTGGCGACTTGATGGATGGCGAGAAGCTGGAAGGGGTGTTTCGCGAGCACAAGATTGAGGCGGTGATCCACTTTGCGGCTTCGTGCTATGTCGGAGTCTCGGTGACCGATCCGGCTCCGTATTATCAGAACAACATCGTGGGGACGCTTTCGTTGCTCAACGCGATGCGAGCGGCAAAAGTAGAAAAGATTGTCTTTTCTAGTACCTGCGCCACTTATGGCATTCCTGAAACGGTGCCGATCACTGAAGCAGAAACGCAAGCGCCGATCAATCCCTATGGGTTTACCAAGCTGGCCATCGAACACGCACTTACCGACTACTCGAACGCGTACGGATTGGGATTTGCGGCGCTGCGGTACTTCAACGCTTCAGGGGCCTCGGATGATAGTCCAATTGGTGAAGACCACGATCCTGAGACACATCTTATTCCATTGGTGCTGCAGGTGGCGCTCGGGCAGCGTGAGAACATTAAAATCTTTGGCGACGATTATCCAACGCCTGACGGGACTTGTGTTCGCGATTACATTCATGTTGATGATTTGGCTACGGCGCATGTTGCTGCCTTAGGATTGTTGGAGCCGGGTGCTCAGCTGAAATTGAACCTTGGTACGGGGCGCGGCGCGAGCGTTAAGGAAGTGATCGAGGCGAGCAGGCGCATTACCGGTCACGCGATCCCAGCAGAAATTGTGCCGCGTCGCGAAGGCGATCCGCCGGAGCTTGTCGCCGACGCGAGTCTGGCCAACAAGACGCTCAACTGGCAGCCGAAGTACACCGACATCGAAGCGGTGGTGGCTAGCGCCTGGAAGTGGCATCAAGAGCGTCCGCGTGGGTATGACGACCGCGGGTAGGATTTATTCGGAGCTGGCGGATGCGGATGTTGGCTCGATGCCGATTGGTTCCTGCTCGGTAGATTTGTGGCGTTCGATGACGCGCATTGACCGCCACTTGCCGGTTTGGAATCGCCAGAAAAAGATTGTGCCCATGCTCCAGACCCAGCCGATCGCAAGGGTCCAGCAGGCGTAGATGCTTGCGTGCCAGACTTCGACGGCCATCCAACTGAGACCCGCTAGTAGCCCGGCCATAAGGGTGGTAACCCTGAGAATAAAGCGTGTATCGCCGGCGCCCTTAATCGCATTGACGAAAACAATCTGTACTGCGTCGAGCAGGTTGTAAGCTGCTACGAAGCAGAGCAGCGTGGCAGCCATCGTGTGTATGGCGGCCTGCTCTTGGACAGACGCTTTGCTTTCGGCGAAGAACCACGAGAGAAACAGGTCGGGGGTCAGCACATAGAGCAGCGAAATGACCGACATGTAGGCGAGCGAAATCCAGAACAAGGTCCAGGTGGCGCGCGAGGCGAGGTCATCGCGGTCTTCGCCCAATTTTTGGCCGACCAAAATGTTCGTGGCCATACCAAACCCAAAGATTGGCATGAAGGCAACCGTACTGATGCTAAAGGCAAGGGTCGTCGCCGTGTGTTCGATCTCGCCAAGCTTGCCGACAAGCATGACGAAGAGAGTCCAGCCCAGCATATCGAGCATCATTTGTGCGCCGCTGGGTAGGCCGAAATAGAGTAGACGGTTGAACAGGGGCCGTTCAAAACGCAAACCGGCTAAGGTTTGGAAGGGTTTTCGGTGCTTTGGTTGGAGGACGAGGAGGAGATAAATCAGTGCTTTGAGCCAGAGCGCAACGACCGTCGCCCAAGCGGCACCGGCAATCCCCATTTTTGGGAAACCTCCGTAGCCGAAGATCCAAAGGTAATCGAGTACTAGATTAGCCACGACAACGACCGTGTCGACGAGCATTACGACCCAAGTTTTTCCTCGGCCACTGTAGAAGGCCGAAAGGGCGGCGGCAATCAGCATTCCCGGTCCGCCGAAACAGAGAATTTGAAAATAGGTAATCTCTTGCTGAATGGTTTCGGTGCCATGTCCGGCCATCTCAAAAATTATTGGTGCCAAGGGGGCGACGAGCAGCACCAACGGAAGCGCGATAAGGGCGATCCAAACGCCTTGCCAAATTGAGGGGCCGATACGATGGGGTTGTTGATCGCCGTGGTATTGCGAGACAAAAGTGTTGACGTAGCTGCAAATGCCCAGCGGCAAGCAGAGTAGGGCAAACCAAACGATCGAAGCTGAAAAAGCGGCTGACATGGCCGTATTCGACGACCAATTGAGGAACATTCGATCGACAAAAGTCATCACCGTCCACGAGACCGTCGAAACGACCAAGGGGAGCGCAACCTGTAGGACTTCGCGTCCGCCGGCAGGACGTCGCCACCAGGAAGCATCTTTTTCTTTTGAGGTTGAGGGAGGGGTCGAAGTCACAAGGTTGTCGATTCTGAAAGTTTGAGGCTGGGGCTACCTAGTGTACTGGATTGCTATTCTGCGGGACTATCCGTGTGTTGTTCTGGCGGACACTGGATAGAAAAGCAAGGTTCAGAGGTCTAGGACTGCGGGTTTGGGACGCCATAAAACCGGGTTTCTGGCAACATTCTTGTTCAACGAGGTTTCTAGCCGTCGATAAATGTTTCATAATCGAGGCATGGAAGAAACGAAAACAGCCCGTTCGGTGCTTAATGTTGCCGCTTACAAGTTTGCCCCGCTGACGCAGCTAGCAGAGCGTCGCGAGCATTTGCGTCGACTCTGCCTTGAGTTGCAGCTTCGAGGGACTATTTTGCTTAGTGGCGAAGGGATCAATCTCTGCGTGTCTGGTAGTCGGAATGCTATTGAGCAATTGTTGGCTGAGCTGCAGCAGGATCCAGAAATCGGTGAGTTTGAGATCAAAGAGAGCTTTAGCGACCACCAGCCTTTTAATCGGATGTTGGTGCGGCTTAAAAAGGAGATCATTGCGTTTGGCATCGAAGGCATCGACCCGCTCAATGCCCCGTCAAAAAAAATATCGCCGCAAACATTAAAGCAGTGGCTTGATGAGGGGCGGCCTGTGACGTTGCTCGATACGCGCAACGACTACGAAGTGCGGCTTGGGACGTTTGCTGGTGCAGTGCCGATTGGGGTGGATCACTTTCGTAATTTCCCGGAGGCGGTCGACCAACTTGGGGAGGCCTTGCCCGATCAGCCGATCGTGATGTTTTGCACCGGGGGTATCCGCTGTGAGAAGGCTGGGCCCTATATGGAGCGAGCTGGTTTTGACGAGGTCTATCAGTTGGAAGGAGGCATCCTCAAATACTTTGAAGAATGCGGCGGCGAACATTATCATGGTGACTGTTTTGTGTTCGACAAGCGGACCGCCTTAGACCCGGAGCTGCAAGAGACGGCGACCACGCTCTGCTATGCGTGTCAAAACCCGTTGACGGCGGACGAGCAAGAATCGCCGCACTACGTGCCGGGCGAGTCTTGTCCGTACTGTTGGGAGCGACGGACCGCTGAAATGCCGACCGAGCGGGAGTAGATTGCGGCTGCTCTGTTGGGTCGGATCGGGTAAACTGCTGCGAAACTCCTTTTTCCTTCCAGCATGGATCGTCTGCTATGAGCCAGTCCAAAGAAGCTTCGCAGTACCGCAACGCACCGACCTCCACGACTGGCATGCCCGGTGGAATCCCATACATTGTCGGTAACGAAGCTGCGGAACGGTTTAGTTTTTATGGGATGCGGGCGATACTGGCGGTTTTTCTGACGAAATATCTGATCGATTCCACGGGGCAACTTGACCCGATGGATGATCTCACAGCGAACATTTGGCAGCACAACTTTGTCGCAGCGGTCTACTTCCTTCCGCTGCTAGGCGCGATTGTTAGCGATTGGCTGTTTGGTAAGTATCACACGATTCTTTGGCTCTCGCTCGTTTATTGCCTGGGCCACGCGGTCATGGCGTTGATCGATTATCCGGCGTTAACAGGCCTTGATCCCCGTACGACCTTGGCAATTGCCTTGGGCCTTATTGCACTTGGTGCGGGAGGCATTAAACCGTGTGTTTCAGCGCATGTCGGGGACCAGTTTGGAAAAAGCAATCAGCACCTCATTACCAAAATTTATAGTTGGTTCTACTTTGCGATCAACTTAGGGTCGACGATTTCTACGTTGCTTACCCCTTGGTTGCTAGACAAGTATGGTCCCGGGGTTGCTTTTGGAACTCCTGGCGTGTTGATGGCGATAGCAACCTTCATGTTTTGGTTGGGCCGACATAAGTTTGTGCATGTTCCGCCAGGAGGCAAGAAATTTTTCTCTGAAACTTTTAGTCCCGATGGCCTACGAGCGTTGCTGAATCTCGCACCAATTTTCTTGTTGCTCGCTCCTTTTTGGGCACTGTTCGACCAAACGCAGTCGTCGTGGGTTCACCAAGCACGCGATCTAGATTGTGTGGTTTTTGGGCAAGAGATACTTCCTTCTCAAATCCAAGCGGCAAATCCGATTTTGGTCATGCTGTTCATTCCGCTATTTAGCTATGTCGTCTACCCGTTCTTCAATCGTATTTGGGGAGTCACGCCACTCCGAAAAATTGGTCTTGGTTTGCTTCTGACGGGTCCTGCATTTGCGATTGTTGCGTGGACACAAATGAGAATCGATTCGGGAGAAACGCCTCATCTTGTTTGGCAGTTATCTGCCTACGCCCTGATGACAGCAGCCGAAGTGATGGTCTCGATTACCGCGTTGGAGTTTTGTTACACTCAAGCGCCTAAGGGGATGAAATCACTCCTGATGAGCGTTTTTCTGCTCTCGATCACGCTTGGCAATGTCTTTACCTCGAGTGTGAACTGGTACATCAAGAATCAAAAGGACCAGGGAGTTGAAGTCTTGGCTGGAGCTAGCTATTTCTGGTTCTTCACAGTGATCATGGTTGTCACCGCAATGATCTTTGTCGTCTGGTCGCAATTTTACCGAGGGCAGACCTACATTCAAGGTGACGACTAAATCGTTTGAACTTGCCGGGCCTTGAGGCTGAGTCCATAGTGCGTCGGCGAATGGGGGTCTCCCGGTTCGTTTGGCTCGAAGAGGTGGATCTCTCGGGGCGAGACTTGGGCGACGATGGCTTGGCCCTCTTGGAGTGGTCTGGCGGGGATGCGACAGACGAGCCGCTTGCCTGAGGCGGTTTCGAGGTAGACGTCCATCGTGCTGCCGAGCGGTTCGATCACTTGGATTGTGGCGGTAATGCTGTTGCCTTCGGTTGCAGACTCGCTGAGTTGAAAACTCTCGGGGCGGATGCCAGCCACTACGGGGCGTTTTGATTCGCCGGCCAACCAGTCTGTAGGGTTTTGATCGAGGAGAAGTTTTGCCTCTTCGCCGACGAACCAAAGCTTATCGTCTATTTGCTGTAAATGCCCCTCAAGGAAATTCATCGGTGGCATACCCAAGAAGCTTGCGACGAAGCGATCGGCCGGGTGTTGGTAGACTTGTAAAGGCGAATCGCTTTGGCGTTTGAGTCCGTCGCACATGACGACGACCCGGTCGCCGAGCGTCATCGCCTCTTCTTGATCGTGGGTGACGTAGATGGTCGTGGTTTTGAGTTGACGGTGCAGCCGTTTGATTTCGGCACGGGTTTCGACACGGAGCTTGGCGTCGAGGTTCGAGAGTGGTTCGTCAAACAAAAAGACGGCTGGCTTGCGAACGATAGCACGCCCTAGCGCAACCCGTTGGCGCTGACCACCAGAAAGAGCCTTTGGTTTGCGGTCGAGTAAATCCTGAAGCCCTAGCAGTTCGGCAGCCCAGGCAACACTTTTTTGAATCTGCGGTTTGGGTGTCTTTCGCATTTTGAGGGCGAACGACATATTCTGCTCGACCGTCATGTGTGGATAAAGCGCGTAGTTCTGAAACACCATCGCAATGTCGCGGTCGCGAGGATGGACGTCGTTGACGACGCGATCTCCGATTTTGAGTGTACCGGTGGAAATCGTTTCTAGTCCGGCAATCATTCTTAGCGTTGTGCTTTTCCCGCAACCTGAGGGGCCGACGAGGACGAGGAACTCGCCATCGTGGATTTCCAAATCGAGATTACGCACTGCGTAAACATCACCAGGATAAACCTTCGAGACATTTTCCAGTGTCACTGAAGCCATGAATTCACAACGGGGTTAGGTTTACTTAGGATTGCAAACCAGGATTATAACAGCTTGCTGAGCATGGTGCAGGTGTTGAAATGGTTAGTGGCGTGACCTTCGCGGAAAAACTGAGGGTTAAAAGTGTCGTGATTTCAGGTAAGTTGGGGGAGTTTGACTTCTTCCAACAGTCATCGTCTGGTTTTCCAATCCTCCTTAGACGCTGAGCAATTGAACATGCGAGGATCAATGTGGCGGAAACTGGGAGTCGGTGCTCTGCTCGTCGTGCTCCTAGCGTTCGGCTATTTGAAGCTAGGCAGGATTTTGTCGCTCGACTATCTGGCGACGCAAGAGGAGTTATTGCACGGCTATCAGCAAGACCATCCCTGGTTGACCTATGCGTTTGCTTTTTTGATCTATGCCGGGGTCACGGGGATTTCGTTGCCTGGGGCAACGGTTCTTTCGCTACTCTATGCTTGGTTTTTCGGTTTGGTGGCGGGCGTGGTTCTGATTAGCTTTGCCTCGACAACAGGTGCTACGATTGCTTTTTTATTAAGCCGCTATCTGTTTCGCTCAGCTATTCAAAAAAAATTCGGCGAGCGGTTACGGCGATTTAACGAAGCCTTGCAGCGAGAAGGGGCTTTTTATCTCTTCACCCTGCGTTTGATTCCAGCGATACCTTTTTTTGTGATCAATGTGGTGATGGGGCTGACGCCGCTGAAAACTTTTACCTATTGGTGGGTGAGTCAAGTGGGGATGCTGCCTGCAACTTTCGTTTATGTCTATGCCGGGTCTTCGGTGCCGACGCTTGCTCAGCTTGCCGAGCGTGGGACGAGCGGTATTTTGACGCCGAAGATTCTTGGTGCGTTGGTTTTGCTTGGGCTCTTTCCGCTGGTCGCACGTTTTGCTATTTCCAGACTCTCTTCAAGAGGGACGTAGGCCTAGCAGTAAGCTGCATGTTTGTTGCTGACGGCTTGGCTTCGTTGACAAAGCGCCTGAATTGTTAAGCTTTGCGGGTCACGCTTGCCTTGCGGATTGCCTCCTGCTGGCAAGAAGGGCTAGGGGCTTACCAGGTTTCGGATTGTACTGGTTATTCTGTTTGTTCACGCAATCTTCATAGCATTCTCTAGCTAGAAAGCGGACGACCGTTAAATGCCATACTCTCGGACTGTCGATCAATACTGACAATACCGCTGTATTCGGCAGGCGTGAAAAGACGCTAGCAGTCCATGAAGCCTTTGTACCTAGAGAGACCCTCGAAGATGAAAAAGTTGCTGACAACCGCTGTTTATCGAGCAAAGGGCGTGTGGCGGAAGACATGCCTCTTTGGTCTTTGCGGCAGCTTGGCTTTGTGCCTAGTCGGTCAAGTCGAGGCGCAGAGCTACGAGTTGCGAGCGTTGCCGGTTGTCCAGGAAGTTAAGCCCGTAGCCTTTTATGGCAATTTCCTGATGGAGGAAGGTGAGGGGGAGGAAAAAGAGCCTACGGTCGAGGAGCGTCTCGCAAAGCTTGAAGAAAATTACTCGGACTTGGGCGACGACTATGGCAAGTTGGCGAAGGAGTATAAGGGGCTCAAGAAAAAAATGAAGACGTTGGCAGCCACTGGGCATGGCGAGGCCACGATGAAGGTGAACGGTCGTGTGCATGTCGATATGTGGAGTTTTCCTAATAGCGATGCCGCGATCAATACCTTTGAATCTGGCGACCCGCTGGTCACGCCCCAAGACCAGTTTGGGTTTCGCCGTTTGCGCTTTGGTATAAAGGGCAACCTTTGGCAGACGATGGTTTACAAGATCGAAGCGGAGTTTGCTGGGGGCAATAAGTCGGAGTTCAGGGATGCCTATCTTGGCTGGAAAGATCTTCCGCTCTTGCAGCAGGTTTTGGTTGGTAACCAAAAACGTCCCTACGGACTGGATCACCTCAATAGTAGCCGGTACAACGTCTTTCTCGAACGTCCGTTCGTGATCGAATCGTTCAACCAAGATGCTCGTCGGTTGGGTGTTCAGTCGTACGGCGTTTCGGAAAACGAAAATTGGAACTGGCGTTATGGCGTTTTCAATCAACGATTGATTCAAGACGAGGGCACCTATCGAAGCGACCATTGGCAGCTTGAGTTCGCCGGACGTATGGCCAATACTTTTTGGTATGACGAGGCCTCGAATGGACGTGGTTATGCACACTGGGCTGTTTCGGGGACAGCAGCCCATCCAGACGGTTCGAATCTTCCGGGACGTGCCTCGAACGAGGCGCGCTTTCGCCATCGTCCGGAAGCACGCTCGTCGAATCGTTGGCTGAATACGGGTCGTATCGCGGGCGCGGACAACTATCAGCTCCTTGGTTTAGAAAACGTTTGGAATTTTGGTTCGCTGCAACTGGTCGGCGAGGCGCAGAACGTATGGCTCCAGCGTGACGCCGGATTTGGGCCCGATCTGAATTTTAGCGGTGCTTATGTCTACGTTTCTTATTTTTTGACCGGTGAACACATGCCCTGGAATCGTCGTACAGGGACACTTGATCGCATTAAGCCGTTGGAAAACTTTTTTCTAGTCGACACCTGCTGCGATGGTATCCAGGGTGGCTGGGGTGCTTGGCAGATTGCCTATCGTTGGTCGTACGCCGACTTTAATGACGAGGATATTTTTGGCGGTCGAGGCAACAGCCACACGCTGGGGCTGAACTGGTACTGGAACGCTTATGCTCGGATGCAGTTTAACGCCATCTACGGCGAGATCGATGATGCTGCGGTCAGCAACGGAGACTCTACGGGCAATCCGGCAGACGCGAGGTCGGGAGAATACACTATTCTCGGTGCGCGTTTTATGATTGATTTCTGAGTTCGTAACCGTTCGTCATTCGCCATTAGAGATAGCCGCGATCTTACAGATCGCCGGAGAATAACAACAAGGAAATTTCATGCTTAGTCCAACCTTGCGATTGCTGACCACCATGAGCTGTTTGACTTTGGCGATCGGCGTTCAAGCCTTTGCTGAGCCGCAACTAGAGCAGCCGAGTACGATTGCTGCTGGCTCGGCACCTGTTGTTGAGCGTGATTTGAACGTGACACCTGCGGGCTGTGCCGATTCTTGTTGTGGGGGTTCCTGCTGCGGTGGCGAAACCGCAAGCGACAAGGCGGTCTGTTGTCCTCGGCGTGTGACGGAAGACGTGAAGAAACATTGCTGGAAAGTCAAAAGCGAGGTGGTCTGCATCCCGGGGTTCCGTTTTGAATGCAACTGGAAAAAACGGTGCAAAAACAAATGCGGGTGCGATTGCGGTGACTCGTGCTGCTCCAGCGGAAGTTGCTGCGATTGCCCTCCCACGTGTGGCCGTGTTCGCTGCATCAAGGTGTTGGAGAAACACGAAACCACTTGTGAGAAGTGTGGCTACGAATGGGAGGTGAAGTGTATTGGGTCGGGCAATGGCGGGTGCTGCTGCCCGTCTTGCGGTTGTGCCTCGGTCGAAGCGGAAGCTTCTTCCGACATACAACTTACTGCTGCTACTGAAACTGATTCGATCGACGAAGCAATCGAAAACGACAAGCCCTCGCTGGCACGCCGGTTGATGCTTTGGTTGAAGTGATATTTAGTTGTGCATCCCTTCGCCATCAGAAGCGTAATTGGAGGTGCACTCCGGCGATCTGTAAGATCGCGGCTGTTGTGTGTGGTTTTGGTGGGGCAGACGGCAGGGGTTATCAGACGACTACGGTCTTGCCGGGGACTGGCACGGGATAGCGACCGTTTTTGTCGGGCATGACGGGTGGATCGGCCGCAAAATCGTAGCTGGCTGGGGAGAGGTCGATTTGGGAGTTGATGGCGTCGTCCCAGCGGACCTCTTTGCCCGAATAGGTCGCCATGCGACCGAGGATGGAGGTCATCGTGCTCTTGGCACCGTACTCGGTTTCGTTGTAGTGATCGCCGTTGCGTATCGCGGCGAACAGATCGTCGTGCTCAAGTTGGTAAGGGTCGACTGCCGGGCCACTGTATTGCCAATCGCCGCCGGGCATCGTTATATGGTATTTGCCGATGTGGGCCTTGCCTTGGGTTCCGGTCGCAAACTCATCGACGAGGCTGTCGCAGCCTTTAATATGCCGGCATTGGCTCAACATGGTCGAGCCATCGGCATAGGTAAATTCGACAGCGTGGTGATCGAAAATTTGTCCGTGATCTTCGCCGTTGCGGACCTCGCGGCCTCCCATACCGTTGGCGGCAATCGGGTAGGCACCTTTGAGCCAGTTGCTAACATCGATATTGTGGATGTGCTGCTCTAGGATATGATCGCCGCAGAGCCAGTTGAAGTAGTACCAATTGTTGACCTGATATTCCATCTCGGTCGGCTCGTGGCCGTGGGCTTCAAAGAAGTCGGCCCGAGAGCGAACCCAAACACCTTCGCTGTTCCAGTAGACGCGCGTCAGCGGGATGTCGCCGATGGCACCGTCCTGGAGCCGCTGAATCGTTTCGATGTAACCCGGATCGTGGTGGCGTTGTAGTCCAATGCCTACGGCCAAGCCTTTCTCATCGGCTAGCTTGCCTGCTGCCAAAACCTTGCGGATGCCAGGGGCATCGACGGCGAGCGGTTTTTCTACGAAAGCATGCTTACCAGCAGCGACAACCGCTTCGAAGTGCTGGGGACGAAAACCGGGGGGAGTGGCAAGAATCACAAGGTCGACACCACTATCGATTGCTTTTTGGTAAGCATCGAGGCCCGAAAATTGGCGTTCTGGGGTGACTTTGAAGCGATCTTCTAGTGGTCCCATTTTTTGGCTGTCGTAGCCCTTGGAAACTTCGCTGCGGATGCGACGGAGCGACCCGGACAGTTGTCCCTCGAACGCGTCGGCCATTGCCCAAAGCGTGACTTTACCGGAGGTCGATAGCGCCTGCGCTGCAGCGCCGGTACCTCGACCACCGCAGCCGATGAGCGCCACTTTGATTTCATCGTCACCCGCGATGTGAGCGGCTTTCGCGATATTCAACCCTGAGGCGAGGGCAGCACCGCCGGCTATCAATGCCGACGAGGTTTTTACAAATTCGCGTCGTGTGGGCTTGTTTGTCTGAGAAGACTTGTTTGTCTGCGAAGAAGTGGGATCTGCTGGCTGAGTCATATCTTTTATCTCCAATGCAAGTAGCAAATAGGGGGGCTGCCCACCCTACGGATTTATAAGTAGTCGTTGGAACTCTGATTATCACTTCCAGAGCTAGGTAATGCTAGTGGGCTTTGGTCGTCAATCGATCAGTCCGGCAGCCTCTAGCTCCTGTAAAGCCGAGATCAGGCGTGGGTCGGCGGCACTCCGCGTTCCACGGCCCTCTTTGAGTCGGTCGGACACGTCGAGGCGAATCTCTTCGGTATCGGCCTCCCAAACCTTTTTTTTGAGTTCTGCGTCCATCGAAGCCAGGGGGCGTATGATGCGAAACCCGACGCCAGCAGCAGGGTCTTCTGTAAACCACCAGGGGCTGACCGGCAGATTGGGATCCGACATTGTCCATTCTGGGTCGTCGGACTTATGACGAGCCGCGCTGCGGCACTGGGCTGCCTCGTCAAACCAACAGCCTCCGCGAATCACACGAGGGTAAAGACTTGTAGGCCAATGCACGGCATCGGCCGCAGCCAACTTTGTATTGAGGAGCAACTTTGTATTGAGGAGAGAGTATCGTTTCTCGTCGTATTCGTCTAAGACCCATTCGGCCACGTTGCCGTGCATGTCGTGCAAGCCCCAGGCGTTGGGTTGTTTTGTGCCCACTGGCTGTAGCTGGTCGTCTGCGTTTGCTGCATACCAAGCGTAGTCGTCTAACGACTTTCCCTGTGGGAAGGAGTAGGGCGTCGTACTTCCCGAGCGTGCTGCGTATTCCCATTCGGCCTCGGACGGCAGACGGTACTGATGTTGTGTGATGCCGCTTAGCCACTTGGTGTACTGTTTCGCTGCGAACTGCGACATGGTCACGGCAGGTTGATCGTCTTGCTTTCCGGCGGTATAGGTCGTATCGGGATCGTAGAGCGGCGTGGGGGACGTCACCCCGTCTAGGTCGAGTGATTCTTGCTGTAAAAAGCTTTGTGTTTCGGGCAACGATTTGAGTTTTTCGCTTTTGTCGCCGAAACGGCGCATTTCGTAACGCAGCTTGTTAAGTGACTTGAATCGGTCGTAGTTATCCATGTAGGTATGGTATTCGGCCCATGAGATTTCGCATTGGCCCATCCAAAACGGAGCAACCTGCACGCGCACCTGGGGTCCTTCGTCGGCGTTATGTTCTGCTTCGTCGTCGGGGCTTCCCATCAAGAACTCGCCGCCAGGAATTGGGAGCATCTCGAACGTGATGTCAGTGCCGGGAATACGTTCGGTGTACGAAGCCATGTAGCCGGAGTCGGTGGCCACGCAGCGCTGCCCCTCTGGCTCGTCAACTACAATGCCAAGTGTTTCGGCAGACAACGGGCTGATTACTAAGCACAATATCGGCATTGCGCAAATGTTCTTTAGCACTCTTTGGATCAAAAGTCTCAAACGGTTTCTCCTTCTTAAAGGCAACTGTATCACTAGCCTATTCTAACGAAAATTATTTTGGGCTGCTGAATCAAATTTTTCTCGCTTACGAGTGCGCAAAAATTGCCACCTGAATTGCTGACAATGCTTCTTCGTCACTTGGCAGATCGCTATGGAGGACGGGGCGAAGCGGGATTGGCACCTCGTCCATCCGGTAGGCCGTCCCTGGACGGTGAATGCCGTAAATTGCTGTGGTGAAGTGTACAACTGGCTCTAAGCCACTTTCTGTAGCAGGCGGGTCCAAGACGATCACAGGAATTTTGGCCAAATGTCTTTGTGCAGTAGGCGAAAGTTTCGGGATTCCTGCACTGCCAACGAGCACGACTGCATCGACTTCGCCTTCTTCCAACATTGTATTCGCAGTGTACTCGCCGGGGTTGTAGCGTGGATAGCCGCGGGCTAGGTTAACGCTAAACGGAAATCCGGTTTGCCAGCAAAGCACGCTATCGGCGCCGGCTACGTCGCCGGGGATGCGCATTCGGCGAGCGATACACCGGGCATGCGCATTGACGTCGGTCACCAAGCGTAGCAAAGCCTCGACGTTGGCCTGTGGGACGCCGTGTCGCGTCAGTCCCAGGCCAAAAAAGACCGCGCCGTATTGAGCCGATTTTAAGCAGTTGGCCAACGACTCGATCTCTTCTTTGGGTACACCGCCGATGGCGTTTTCATGAAGCTCAACTCCTTGGATCGCGGCTCGCAAAGCCCAGAGAACCTCAAAATCACTTCCCGGTTGTACTTGCACGAATCGATCAGCAATCTGAGCCGTCGCGGTCCGTTCGACGTCGACGACGACAACATGCCGATCGCTTCTTCCGCCGGGAACAAACATCCCTGGGGCGTCGACGTACCGCTCGACATGGCGAGGATGGCTTTCTAACGGGTTGCTTCCCCAATAGACGACTAGGTCTGAGCGATTTTTTACTTCGCCAAGCGATGCGGTGCTTTCGCCGACCGACTGGACGGCAAGGATCGACGGCGCGTGACAGGTCGAGGCAGTGGTATCAATCGTTGCCCCGATGAGATCGGCCAAGCGACAGGCGGCCCGTTGCCCCGGTGTGCTGCTGTTTGAAAGCCCGTAGATCAGCGGGGCGCGACTTGCCAGCAGTATCTCGGCGGCGCGTCGGACGGCGTTGTCGAAGGAAGTCGCCTTGCCATCGATTTTGGCAGGTTCGTCGTGGTTCTCTGATTGCTGTAGCAACCAAGGTTCGCTTAATGCACAGGCACGCTCGACAGAGACCACTTTCCCGTCTTCGATACTTAAAGTGAGGTCGTCGCAGACGCAACCACAGACCGTACAGGCGACGTCTTCTATTACTTGCACCACGAAATACTCGAAGGAGGGGCCACTGGGAGGGACTCAGAAGTGGAAATGTAATTATATCAGCCTGACAGCCAAACGGCTATCGGCCCCTAGCCGCGATCCTACGGATCGCCGGACTGGAGGATCAGGGCTGCATGACTTATCATACAGGCTCTTTTGTCACACGTTTCGGAAGCCGAAACCCATGTCCGTTCCAGGTTCTCAACACCCCAACGCCGATGTCCGTATGCGCGGTTTTGCCGAGCGGATTTCCGTCGAAGCAGCACTTGCATGGCTTGATGGCGAGCTAGAGCGTCGGGGAAGACTTTCGACGGAGCTAGTTGCGCTCGAAGAAGCCGCTGGCCGTGTATTGGGTCAAGAAATCACAAGCAACGTAAATGTCCCAAATTTCCGGCGAGCGATGATGGACGGTTTTGCTTTGCAAGCAGCCGACATCGCTAGTGCCTCGCCGGGAAACCCGATTACGCTCGACATTCTCGGGGACTGCTTTCCGGGTGCGGATTTTTCAGGCCGAGTGGCGTCGGGCCAAGTGGTGCGGATCATGACCGGCGCGCCGATTCCTAGGGGTGCAGATTCTGTATTGCCGGTCGAGCAGACTGAGAAGGTTGGTGGACAGGTGCGCGCGTTGAAAAGCCTGTCTGTTGGCAAACACTTGGGTAGCGTCGGCGAAGACATCGCGTGCGGCGACGTTTTGTTGACTCCGGGGCGGGTGTTGCGTCCCCAAGACGTTGGCGTGCTCTCGTCAATCGGGCAGAGCCAAGTGGAAGTAGTGCGTCGTCCGCGAGTTCGGATCGTCGTGACGGGCGACGAATTGTTGCCTGCCGGTTCCCAGCCCCAAGGGAGCCAAATCGTCGATGCCAATGGGCCTATGCTCATGGCGCTCGCCGATCGCGACGGCGCATTAGCCCATCACCCAGGAATTGTGCCTGACAATCGCCGAACGATTTTGGACGCCCTGAACGAAGAGGCCGACGTCATTCTTACTTCGGGTGGATCAAGCGTTGGGCAAGAAGATCATGTGCCGACGCTGTTGGCCGAGCATGGCGAGTTGGCGGTACACGGCGTTGCCATGCGGCCGGCTGGTCCGATCGGCATGGGCACCCTTGAGGGTCGTTTGGTGATTCTGTTGCCTGGCAATCCGGTGGCTTGCTTGTGGGGCTACGATTTGTTGGCGGGTCGAGCCATTCGCAGCTTAGGCGGTCGGGGGGTCGACTGGCCTTACCGAAAACTTGAAGGCACGCTGTCACAAAAGATCGCCTCGCCAGTTGGACGACTTGATTATGTTCGCATCCAAATCGAGCAGGGCGACGTCACGCCGGTCAGCAGCAGTGGAGCGTCGGTGTTGAGTTCAACAACTCGAGCCGACGGTTTTTTGGTTGTCCCTGCCGAAACGGCGGGCTTGGCTGCTGGGGCGACGGTGGACGTATTCTTATACGATTAGTGCGAGCCGCACACGCATGTTCCGCTAGCAGCCCTGGTGTATTAGCGCCAAATGGCTGTTTCAGCGGAACACCTGATTGGGACTTGCTCTAAGCTTCGTTACCCTACTGGCGCAGTTTCACGATCCCACTGGCGTAGTTTCTCACTGATAAACTGAATCACCGTTTCGTTTTCTTTCGCTCCGCGACCCTCGACGGTTAGGGGAGGGCCAAACGCGAATCGAACTTTTTTGCTGGGGTCGATTTTGCCGACGTCGGAAACAACCGAGCCTAGCCCCCAGGCGTCGGTGACCAATGCCAAAGGGACAATCGGTACTTTGGATCGACTGGCTAGCTTCACACCAATCGAGTTAAATTGACTTGGCTCAAAAGTGAGCGAACGCTCTCCCTGAGGAAAAACAACGAGGGAAATGCCGTTGCCTAGCCTCTGCAATCCGCCGGTGAGCATCAGTTTTAAATCTGCGCGTGGGTCGGTTTGGCTGACGGCGATTGGATCTCGGGAGCGCATCACGTGCTTGAAAATTGGATAACTTACCAATGCCTGTTTTACTACGAATGTCACGTTGCGAATCGGCTGGATGATGCCCGGCAGGATCATTGTTTCTAGTGTGCCCATGTGGTTGCCGACCACTAAGCAGGCCCCGTCGACCGCCTGGAGATGTTCGACGCCGGTGACTTCGAATTCAACGCCGACTTTTTCCAGTGCGTGCAAGACTTTCAGACTACTGTTTGTCCAATCTTGGCCAGTGTAAGTCGACCATTTGGCTTTGATCGCTGCGTGGAAGACGAGAGTCGCTAGTCGTAGGTAAAATACGGCGCTTGGAAATGTGCGAGCCAGCCACGAAATGCGTCGTGGCGAGGTACGATACTCGCCGTCGACTAATGGCAACTGTGCTATCGGTAGTGTTAGAGCAGGGGAGAGGCTAGACATGGCAAGGCAGAACCGGTCAACGGAAAAATGTCAGGATAGCAACTGCGACTGGCGTGAGGCTAGAGCAGATTGTTCTAGCTGCGCACCAAAATTTCTCCTCGGCCCAGGGCCACTAAATCGCCGTTGAACACTTGGAATTCGGCGGTTAGCAGGTCGTCGTCCACCGAAAATCCTTGGTTGCGGAGTTCGTTGAGCATGAGGGGTAAAACTTGCGGGCGAGCCGTGCATGCGTAGCGGAAGGTGGGGAGCATTTTTGGTGGGTTGGGACCGAGTAATCCGAGGGTGCCGCGGCGCATTCCAGCACCGGGGCGAATTCCGCATTCGCCGAAGACGAGAACCGTGCCAGCGATCATATTAAAACCGAGGACGTCGCCCGCGCGGCCGCCGATGGCAATCATACCGCGGCGCATCGTCAGGCCGATCTCGTTGCCCGCGTCGCCGTCGACCAAAATCGTGCCGCCAAGCATCCCCTTGGCCGAGCCTCGGTAGGCTGCGCCGACCAAATGCCCGGCGTTGCCGTGAATGTGAATCAGTCCCTCGACCATCTCAGCGCCGACCCAACCTTTGGCGTCTCCGTGGACGTGAATCGTGCCGCCCGCCATCTCGCTACCGATGTGCCGTCCGCCTGGGCCGTGAATTTGGATTTCGCCTTCGCTCATGTGCGCGCCGATCCAATGGACGCCGGCGAGATCGCCGTGAAAGTCGAACCGCAGATCGGCGGCGTTGCCCTCGACGTCAAACATCTCGCTGAGGGCAAGTTTTTCGTTGCCATGAAAGATCTCGAATTGCTTGATTTGCTCTAGCGTCTTGTCGACGGCCCAAGTGGGCGTCAGCCCTTCGATTTCGACGGGCACCGAGGTTTTGGCTTTGTAAGTTAGTTTGAGCGACATAGTGTTCTTTTTTGTATAATCGGGTGATCGGTGACTTCAATTTAGTTTGGGAAACAGCAATGCGACCCGGTGCGATTATTCTTTGTGGAGGCAAATCGACTCGAATGGGAACGGCCAAGGCGTTGTTGCCGTTCGGGCCAGAGCTGATGCTCGAGCGTGTGCTGCGTTTGATGAGCCAAGTCGTTGCCAAGGGGGATATTGTCGTTGTTGCTGCGGTGGGACAAACTTTGCCGACGCTTCCTGACGGGGTGCTGCTGACTTGCGATGCGAGGGAAGATCGTGGGCCGCTGGAGGGTTTGGCTGCTGGACTGGCAGCGTTCGAGGATCGGGTGGATGCCGTTTATGCGACGAGCTGCGATGTTCCGCTGCTGGTTCCTGCTTTTGTTGAGCGGATGTTCGAGTTGCTGGGCGACCACGAGATTGCCGTGCCCAAGGATGGAAAATTCCACCATCCGTTGGCGGCCGTCTATCGTGTGTCGGTACTCGACCATGTCAGGCAACTTCTCGCAGCAGATCGGCTACGTCCTTTTTTCTTGTTTCAAGAACTTTTTACGAACGAAGTCTCGGTCGACGAACTACGAGCTGTCGATTCCGAATTACTGACTCTCGAAAATCTCAATTGCCCCGAGGACTATCAAAAGGCACTGCAACGCTTGGGGCCGTAGGGTGGGTACCGCCTACCGGAACTGCGTGGTGTCTTTTTTGGTGGGCGGTGCCCACCCTACCTTATTCGCTTCGCATTCCTATGACTTCGGGGTCGTGCATGTAGCTTGGATCGACGGGATAGTTGCGCCAACGGATGGAATAGTACTTTTCGAACCAGGCTTGGATGTCGGTTTCTAGCTCTACGTCGTAGGCGGGCTGAACGTGTAGGGTCTTGCCGATCGGGGCGTTTCGCATTTCGCCTTCTTCGACGATGACCTGTCCCGACTTGATGACCATGCGTGGCATTTCAAACATGGTTTCTTTGTTCTCATGCGGTGTGTAGATCGTGATGTCGGCGTCTGCGCCGGGGCCTAGGTGACCTTTGTTTTTGAGTCCCAAAATTTTTGCTGGGCCGGCGCGCGTGATAATGGCGATCTCGCTGAGCGTGTATTCGCGCTCAATGTCGGGCAGTGTCGAACGTTTTCCGACCAGCGGATGGCAGGTTTTTAGCACGTCTTGCCGATAGGTGCGATCCATTAAGAAACGGATGATCTGCGGGTAAGCGAGAAACGAGCCGCCGTTGGGGTGGTCGGTACTCATCACCACGCGCCAAGGGTCTTCGACCAGAAGGTACCACTCTAAGCCGATTGCCCACTGGAGGGCATGCACCAGCGATTTGTTTTTGTATTTGATCGGCGTGATGCCGCAGCCCGCTTCCATCTCGGTGTCGCCGCTAAACCACTTTCCGCCATAGACGTTCGACAAGAAGTAGCCGAGGGGCCCGTCGCCCGTCATGCTTGTGGTTTCGCCGAACAACACTTGCCCTACGTCGACCGTGATGTTGGGATGCGTGTTGACATATTCGGCCAGCGGAATGACTTTGCTATTAAACGTATTTTCGTCGCCGTCGCCTCCGCCGTAGCTATGGAACTGGATATGCGTGATGTGCCCCTTACGGCCTTCGAGCGATTTCATCGTCTCGAGGGTCGTCTCCCAGTTGCCCGGCATACCGAGATTGTTGCAATGAATATGGACTGGGTGCGGAAGCCGTAGATCTTCGGCGGCTTGGGCTACGCCGCTGATAATCTGTCGCGGCGTCACGTCAAAGTGGTCGACCAAGGAGTCGAGTCCGTGGACGTTGCCTGCCTGTTTGTGCTTCCAGACCTCGACGCCACCGGGGTTCACCAGTTTGGGTGCAAACCCTTTTGTAGCCGAAAGCAACCAAGCGACAAACGCTTTTAATTTCTGCGGCTCGCCTTCTTTGACCGACTGCATCACGTAGTGGTTGTTGCCCATCAGGACATAAAAACCTTTGTCGAGACAAGGCGTATCGTCAAACTCCTCGTGGGCATGGCGAGCGCCGAGCGGGGGAATCGCAGCGTCGAAGGCGGTCGTATAACCTAGGCCCGCATATTTGTAGCCGGTGGCAAACGTGCTTGGCACGCTGCCCATTGTGCCGCTATGCGTAATGTCGGTACGCTTGATGTGTTCTGCCTTGCGTTTATCCTCGGGCCGCATTTTTCGTGCGACATTTACTTTTGGCCCGGCAATGTGGCAGTGCATGTCGATGCCGCCGGGCATGACGACCATACCGCTGGCGTCAATCGTGCGGTTGACAGGTTTTGAGGGGTCGCTCGGCTCTTCGACGATTTTCCCGCCTTCGATCCACAGATCACGGACTTCGCCGTTGATGCCGTTGGTCGGGTCGTAGACTGTACCACGATAGATTTTGATTAAATCCGACATAAAAAAGTCTCACGCAGAGGCGCAGAGACACAGAGCAAACGAGACATAACAAATGTGTGCTTATTGTTTTCTCTGCGACTCTGAGTCTCTGCGTGATTCATAATAGTAACATTAGCAACGGATGCCGCGGAGGGTTTTCACGCGGTTTTCGATATTGGTTAACACTTCTAAATCGCTTGGATGGGGCGAGTCGAATGCCGGGCGTAGCGGGATCGGCACGTCATCCATTCGATAAACGGTCCCTGGGGTGTTGATGCCGTAGGTCGCTACGGTGAAGGCAACTGCGGCCGCCCGTGTGGTCGGCGTCTCTTTGGCGTCGAGCGCAATAAAGGGGATCGACGCTAGGTGTTCGCGAGCTGGCTGCGAAAAGTTGGCCATCGGGTCACAGGCGATCATCATGCCGCAGTCTGCTTCGCCGTTTGCGAGCGTGTCGGAGGTTGTGTACTCGCCTGGATTGAATCGCGGATAGCCACGGTTATGGTTCACTCCAAACGGGTAGCCGGTCCGCCAAGCGACGACATTATCGGCACCTGTCACGTTACCGTGACCACGGTTTGGCTTCGCAACAAACCGGGTATGGGCATTCATGTCGCGGGTCAGGGCGAGCAGGGCCTCGCTATTAGCATGTTTTCCACGGGTCATGGTGAGGCCCATGCCGAAGAAGATGACGCCAAACTTGGCGGCTTTCATCCGGTCCATAAGATCTTGCCAAACGGCCAACTCGATGCCGGTCTCTTCAAGCACCAGTTTGGGATCGAGTTCGATCTCTTTGGCCAAAGCTCGAAGCGTCCACAACCCCTCGAAATCTTTGCGCGGTTTAATTTGCAAAAAGATATCGGCGGCCCTGGCGCTTTTTGTTTTTCGTACGTCGACGATCACACAAGTGCGGTCTTTGCGGCCATTGGGCAAAAACATGCCCTTCGGCATCAGGCTGTACTTGGTAAAGTGCCGTGGATGGCTTTCGGCGGGGTTCGATCCCCAGAACATGATGAAGTCGCCACGGTTGGCGACTTCGCCGAGCGTGCAGGTCACTTCGCCGACGCCTTGAAACGCCATGCCCGAGGGGCCGTGGCAAACGCTGGTCGTTGTGTCGATGGTGCCATCGATCCAGTCGACGATGCTTACTGCGACGCGCTGCGCTTCGCAAGTCGAATCGCTTAGTCCGTAGACGATCGGATATTTTCCGCCGGTGAGAATCTGGGCGGCACGGTCGTAGCCTTGTTCGAGCGTCGACGGCTTGCCGTCAATCAGGCAAGAGGGCCGGTCTTCGATCCCATGGCCCAGAAACCAAGCTTTGCCAAGCACACAGGCTCGCTGGGCTTTGATGATCTGGTTGTTCTCAACCGTTAGGTCAATGTCATCGCAGACGCAGCCGCAAAACGTGCAGGTGGCGTCTTTAACAATTTTTAATCCGCCTGCAGTCGCAGGGGCATCATTTTCAACAGTCGCCATGGAAAAAGGACTCCATGGCACGAATCGCATCTAATCTCGCCCAGGCTGCTGTCGTACCACAGCAGAGGGGGCGACGGGAGCATTTGCTCCGGTCCGTACGGCGTCAGAACGCCGGTCCCCCTATTATGTCGGCAAAGGGGGGGCTATTTCAACAGCGCGCAAAAAACCATCTGGAAAAAACCTCGGAGGCATGGAGGGTACAGGGCGGAAAAGGAGGGCTTTCTTCGTGTCTCCGGTGCCTGTTTATGGTCACTCACTTGAGAATCTCCAGTTCGACGTCCATTCCCTTGCTGGTTGGCATGCCGGAGCCGTGGGTGTCGCCGCCCATGAGCTGGCTGGAAATGTCGCCGTAGGCGATAAATAGTAGTCCCTCGGGCAGTTCATCGCCTTTGGCCCGAATCACCGCGACTTCGGCCTGCTGTCCGTGCTCGCTGGTCAGCCGCACGCGGTCGCCCGGATCTAGCCCCAAGCGGTCCATATCGCCGGGGGCGACCTGGAGCGAATTGATCTCGGTCTGATACTTTTCTTGAAATTTCCCCTCGCTGATGCCGCAACCTTGGTCGCTGGTTCGGCCGGGGATGAGGATAAAGGTTTCTGACATGGGTGATTCTCTTGGGCGAAGATTGGGCCTTCAAGGTAATTGAATATCGAATGTCGAACAAGGAATGTCGAAGTAAGAAGTTTTAGTGCGAGCCGCACACGCATATTCCGCTAGCAGTCCTGGTATACTAGCGCCAAATGGCTGTTTCGGCGGAACACCCAATTGGGACTTGCTCTAGGATTTTATGCTGTTCTCTGGATACCCTTCGCGGGTCCAGCCACGGGCTAGATTGTAGGCTTCGACTAAAGCTTGTAAACGTTTTGGCGAAAGTTGGGCTTTCGTGTCGTCGGGGAGTGGTGTGCGCAGCATTCGTTCAGGCAGCGTGTCTTCGGCGGGCGTCCAGCCGGCGCGGATGTTGAACTCTTTTTTTGCAGCAACGATTCTTTGGGCTGTTTTCCGAAGCTCGTCAGCCGAGACCTGCCAACCTGTGACGAGCCGTAGCATCTCGGCTGCTTCGCCAAAATAGTCAACGAACACGCCACGTAAGAATTTACACAAGATCAGTGAATCCATGATTGCGGCTTTGTCTTCGGTTTCGACGGCTAGAACGGCCGCTTCCGGGCCAACCTCGCGACGATCCACGGCCTCCGAAAAATCGACTTCATAAGCGCCCGAACGATTGTGGTCGGCCCCGCGCGCCCCGACGGCAAAACCGAGGGCCATCGTTTGTAGGCCGCGCGGATCGTAGCCGGGGATCTCGAGTCCCTTGACTTGTGGGGCAAAGGCAATCGTATTTTGGCCAATTTCGTGCGCTAAGCGCCGACTACCCTGGGCGAGTCGTGGGCCTAGGCCCGTGCCGGTGGCAATTTCGTCCAGCGCACGGAGCAGAGCAGGGCCGTCATCGAATCGGAGCCAAGGGGCGTCGAGTAAATCTCGCTCGGCGCATTCCATCGCAAACGCGATTGTGCCGCCCGCGCTGATCGTATCGATTCCTTGTTCATCACAAACTTGCGAGGCACGAAGCACCACTTCCGGATCGGCAACACCGCACAACGGACCTAGTGCGAACAGGTTTTCATATTCAAGCCGGACCTTGCCTGTGCTGCCATCGCGGCTGTCGCCCAACGAATAAATATGCTCGCAGCCAATCGTACAAGCTACGCAAGAAGCCCGTGTCCGGGTTCGACCCACTGCCATTTGCTCTGGCGAGAGTGCTTCGGCATTTGGGAACGACCCTTGTTGAAAATTCCTCGTCGGCAGCACATTCAACCGATTGAAGACCAATAAATTCGCCGCCGTGCCGAGTTCGCGGTATTTCGCTGTAGCTGGTCCAAACGATTTTTCAGAGAGGCCCTTAGCCAACTGGATGAGCTGTTCTGGCTCTGCCCATTCGCAGCGTTGGCTTCCGCGAACGGCGATGGCCTTAATGTTTTTTGAGCCGAGCACCGCCCCGCTACCGCCACGCCCGGCGTGACGACCGTCGTGCGAAATCGTTGCGAAGCGGACCTGCCGCTCACCTGCGGGGCCTATGACCGCAAACTGATAGTCCGGGCCAAGTCGTTCTCGCAATCGTAGTTGCGTTTCGGTTGTTTTCAGTCCCCAAATCTCTGGGGCAGGTTCGATACGGACCTCTTGGTCGTCGATGACCAAGATCGACGGTTGGTCGGCTCGTCCTACGATGAGAATCGCGTCGTGCCCTGTCTTTTTCCCGGCAATCGCAAAACCGCTACTTGCGAGCGAATCGTTGATTCGTCCGGTCAGCGGGCTTTTGCTGACGACGGCAAACTTGGCCGATGTTGTTAACGGGCTACCTACCAAGGGGCTAAAGACAAAAGCGATCGCCGCTTCTGGCGAGAGAGGATCCGATTCCGCAGCCCCTTCGCTTAGCAAAATCTTTACTCCCAGTCCGCTGCCGCCAACATAGGCGCGTAGCACGGCCTCCTCCAGTTCGACCTGCTGGGCCTCCTGGGTACCGACATCTATGCGAAGATAATTGCTGTGATAACCAAACATTTTGCAACTGACGAATGACGAAATTAAAAATGACGAATGACGGGGGGGGGGATTCGCTTCGTCATTGAGTATTTTGTCCCTCCATAATCTTATCCTCCGGCATCCAAGTTCAAGAGTAACAGGGTGTCTCCGTCCTTGAGAACCGTCTCGGGGTCGGTGACAAACTGTTCTCCTCGGAGGTTGGCGGTGTATCCTGGGCGGAGGTTGCGGCCGTCGATGCAGGTCTTGGCCAGTTCAGGGTACCGAGCCGCTAAATCAACGAGAACCTCGCCTAGGAAATCTCCCTGGGTGGTTGTCTTTGCAATTCCGGCCCTCGTCCGAGGGATTCCAAACAATTCGACGGTGATCTGCATCCGCTGCTACCTGAGGATTCGGCTCTTGTGATTTCGAAGTGGGTAAGCCATCCTAACCACAATGCTCAACTATTCTAATCGCTGGTATTCTAATCGCTGGCCAATTCGACCGACATGGCATTGGGGGGGCCTGTTGTTACTTTTCGTTGGCTGGTGTGGCTGTGGTTCCGACCAACGGCCGGTACTTCGGCTTGCCACTACGACCAGTACTCGCGATTCTGGCTTGCTCGAGCAGCTACTGCCCTTGTTTGAAGAGCAGCACCAGGTTCGAGTCGACGTGATTGCCTCTGGGACGGGCAAAGCCTTGAAACTGGGGGAGCAGGGCGATGTCGATGTCGTTCTGGTCCATGCTCGCGAAGCCGAAGATGCCTTTATGGCCGCAGGACACGGCACGCGTCGTGAGGAGGTGATGTACAACACTTTTGAGCTACTTGGACCCGTAGCCGACCCTGCGGCAGTGCGCGGACTCGAAACTTCGGTTGCCTTACAAAAAATTGCCACCGGCGGTTTTCCGTTTGTTTCGCGTGGCGACGATTCTGGTACCCACAAGCGAGAACAATTACTTTGGAAAAGCGGAGGAGGACCATCACAATGGCCCAGCTATCGAGAAACGGGTCAAGGTATGGGGGCGACACTTACGATTGCCCACGAAATGTCGGCCTACGTACTCACCGACCGTGGCACCTTTCTCAATTTTCGCGAGAAGATCGACTTAGTTCCCTTGACGACGAAATCGGCGGAATTGCATAATCCCTATGGTATCATGGTCGTCAACGGCCAAAAGTCGCCTGCTATTAAAACGCAGCTCGCCAACACTT
This sequence comes from Bythopirellula sp., assembly GCA_965224625.1. GTDB lineage: Bacteria > Planctomycetota > Planctomycetia > Pirellulales > Lacipirellulaceae > Bythopirellula. The sequence continues at coordinate 1,034,658 of CBDCZS010000001.1, read as the reverse complement.
TTGTCGACTACCTAATTTCGCCGACAGCTCAACAAATCATTGCCGACTATCGGCTGTCTGGCGAAGCGTTGTTTGTGCCACTACGCCTTCCCCTAGCCCCCGCCTTCCCCTAGCCCGATGGTGTGAACATGGAACTCCTCTGGGAAGGATTGCAGCAAGCCGTCCAACTGGTTCTTACGGGCGACCCGCTGATTCTTGGCGCGGCGGGCCTGACGATAGGGATCTCAGTTCTAGCTGTAGCCTTGGCAACGCTCTTTGGGCTCCCGCTTGGGGTGTGGCTCGCGCAGACTCAATTCCCCGGCAACCGTTGGGTCGTGCTCGCCTTTCGCGCAGGCATGGCGTTACCGACGGTCTTCGTCGGCACGGTTTGTTACGCACTTTTTTCTCGTCGCGGCGTGCTCGGACCGCTGGAGTTGCTCTACACGCCCAGCGGCATCGTGCTTGGCGAGCTGCTTTTAGCCCTACCAATTATCGTCGGCATCAGCCACGGCGCAATAAAATCGCTCGATCCGCGTGTTGGCGAGACGGCTTGGACGCTCGGCGCTGGGCCGCTGCGTCGTGGGCTGACCTGTGTCTCTGAAGCTCGTGTTGGCGTCGTACTCGCTGTGCTGACCGCGTTCGCCCGCTGTGTTACTGAACTGGGCATCGCGATGATTGTCGGCGGCAATATCAAAGATCGTACTCGGACGTTGGCTACTGCTACCGCACTCGAAACGGGCAAAGGCGAGTTCGCCCGTGGTCTGGCGATGGGTACGATTCTGCTGGCGATTGCCTTGCTTGCGACATTTCTCATTGGCTGGCTTAGCCGCGAAGATCGGCGGTGACGGTCGCTAGAGCAAGTCTCCATAGCAGGTTATTCATGCCGAAGCCGCTGGCGAGGGCAGGGGACGGCTAATTTCCATAACACGATAGCCAAACCCTGAGCCTTGAATGGTCGTCAGATCAAGGTGTCCTGAAATTCGCCGATAAAGTCCCGGGTGGATCTCTGCTTCCACATCGGAAGCCGCAGGATAAAACTGCATTGCATTGGATTCAACACCCATCATCGTGTCGACATGTGCGGCAAGTTGCACATGAGAGATCTGGGCAAGCATCGGGTTGGTTAAGTCTTGGACCATCAAGTGCATGCCGTGTGCTTTTGCCCAGCAGAGCGTGAGAAGGGCACCGGTTTGTGTTTTGCATGTTTTTAAAGCGACCCCATTCCAACCCAACGAGCGTCCCAAACGAACCAATCTCCAGTCGTGAGCACTCTCGTCCATCAGCAACGGCTTACGTTCGGCCAGCCTGTGAACGTCAATATGATTGGCCTCCAAGTCGTATGGGAAAGGTTGTTCGACGTAGAGAATCAAGTCATGGAGCGTGGGATGTTCCACCTGAAGCCGATCGAGGATGTCGATAACGTAGGCGGGGTCTGTGACGGTGCAATTGAAATCTGCCGTCAGATGCGTCACCTGTTGTTCGATGGCGATCTGCCCCACGCTGACGAGACGCCGATAATCCCAAACAGGATCGTTCCCTCGTAATTTTATTTTAAGACAACGCAAGCCATCACATTTGATCCAATCGCGTAGCAGCACAGGATGATCGTCTTCTGCGGCCGAGTCCGTCCGGTCACTACTGTTTAGTGGATCGAGTCCTCCTACGAGATGCCAAACTGGCAGTTTTTTTTGAGGGGGTAGCGTCAGAAAATTTTGCGGGTACTTGCCCCGAAAATCGACTGTGGCGTCTTCTGCAGGCTCCAAGAAATGTGCCAGATCGCAGTTCATATACTCAGCAGAGTAGGTCTCGTAGACGGGTCGATCAACCAGATTTCCAAACGCATCGTGCAAGGCAATATCAAACGGACTACAACAAACTAGGCCCGCAAGATGAGGCATCGCGGCGTCTTCCGGACGCGACTTGTTAAACTGTGTCAGTTGCTTTGGTAACTGCGAGTCGAGAAAATCGCTTCCAACCTCGAGCGGATGGCCAAAACGGTGACTCTCGACCCAGGCAGTGGTAAGACGTCGACAGAATTTTTCGAGCGCCGTATTCCTCTCTGCGTAACTCAACTCGCTGGGCCAGACCCAAGGGACACTGAGTGGCGTTTCTCCCCAACCCTCAGCGGCGCGCCCATCTCGGCTCTCGACCGACAACTTAACACGGGCACAAGTTACTTCGGTGAGCGTTTCCGAACCAAATTTTAATGGCACGCGGGTGCGAACCGGCAGGAGATAAAGTTCTGCGGCAACCACACGGATGTCTGTTTTTTTATCGGCATAGCAGCCCATGTTTTTTGTTCTACCCCACCGGAATTTAGCTCGCATACTTTTTCCATCATCGCATCCTGTTAAGGCCCAGACACCCGGCGACAGCCACTGACTATGCGCCTGAAATGCCGGGCTTCACCAGGTAGCCCTATCGGGCCTGAGTGTGGTCCAGCTTCATGGGAAATGCAAGTAGGAGATTTGATAGGTATCCTGGATTTGAGGTTGCCCCAGACTAGGAGAACCTATTCGCGAGTAAAGAAGCGTGGGCTTCCCTTTGGTCTGCCTTAAGACTATGCTGTTCCCGGTACAAAGCAGACTTATCGAGACCTATGAGTCTAGCAATATTTGGCTTTAAGGGCTTCTCGGACGCGTCCGTACCGCTTCTCCAGCCATGGGTTGTTTAGTGCTTGAACGTCGACGATAAGTCTCAGGAGTCCAGAGTTTCGGGCCGTGGCGCAGTCTGGTAGCGCGTTTGACTGGGGGTCAAAAGGTCGCAGGTTCGAATCCTGTCGGCCCGACTTTGTGGAGTCCTTGGGGAGTCTCGAAAAGAGAGGTGCACACCAAATATGCACAGATCCCCCTTTTCTTTGAACCACTCCAAGAAATCGCTGCTTTGAGGGTATCCTCTCCAGGGCAGTCTTTTTCAGACCAGTGACGCCCGAGCCAGGCCCCTGGAAATCCAATCGTCAACTCGCTAAGTCCTCCTCGATTTACCCACTGATTACCAAATGATTCTGGTGAAGAGCACTGAGGACATGTTACATCGACTTCTGATCACTGCATTGTGGTTCGGCCTTGGAACGTCCTGCTCGCACGGTATCGCCGGAGAGCATCCCATTGGCGAGCCAAAAAGCGAGGAGCTTTTTCATCAGGTTGAGGTGGCGGAGTGGCGGGAGGTGCTGTTTGATTCTTGCACGAAGAATTGGTCCGAGCACTGGACACTCGATGGCGAGAAGGCTCGCATCACGCACAGCAAAGAGGGCATGGGCTTTCACGCGGGGCCAGAATACGGCAACGACTCGCACCATGCGGTGCTGTGGACGCGGGAAAGCTATCGTGGCGACGTCCGTATCGATTACGAGTACACAAAATTGGATGAAAACACCTCAGGATCGGTCACCATCCTCTATGTCCAGGCAACCGGTGACGGGGTGGGTGCTTACAAAAAGGATATCTCGACATGGGCAGATCTACGCAGAGTCCCTGCCATGAAAACGTACTTCAACCATATGAATGTGCTGCACATCAGCTACGCCGGGTTTGGGATGGAAAATGCCGATCCGGAGGCCGACTATATTCGTGCGCGCCGATACATGCCCCTGCGCAAAAAGGGTTTGAGCAGAACCGAGTTGAAACCAGACGCTTTGCGCACAGGGCTGTTCAAGACGGGGGTGCGTTACAAGATTACGGTGATCAAACGAGGGCAGGATCTCTTTATGAGCGTTCGTGGGGACGGTCGTGAGAAGCTGTGTCACTGGCGCAACGAGTCGTTGCCGCCAATCTCCGAAGGCCGCATTGGCTTGCGCCACATGTACACTCGGGCTGCCCGCTATAAGAATTTTCAAGTCTCGGTTCCAGTTGCAGCGAAACCGATCGCTGGGTTGGACGCTGTGATGACGGTGCGGAAACGACTTGTCACGGATTTGTTGCCAGACGACCCCGATAGCCAAGAGTCGAAGGAGTTGAATGCTACCGTTCAGAGTTACGTCGCTAAGATGAGTCCGGAGGGAACTTGGCCGGACATCGACTACACCAATAAAGACGAGGAAAAGTGGGAAGCGACTTGGCATTCCAAGCGTCTGTTCGAAATGGCCCGTGTCTACGCCTCGTCCGCTCTGCCGTTATCGGGCAACGACCTGCTGTTGCAAAGAATACTCGACGGACTAACTTTTTGGCTCGCCGAGGAGACTCGCTCCCGTGGTTGGTACCACCAGCAGTTGTTCGTCCCGCACAAACTGGGAGGGGTATGCCTGCTGCTTGGCGAAAAGGTGCCTCGTGCGCAGCACGATGCCGTTGTACAGAGACTCCGACAACGCAGCTCTTTCACAGGACGACAGAGCCTGAGGACCGGCTCGAACCTACTGGCCTTCGCCCGCAATAATGTTTTGCTGGGATGCCTCGAAAACTCGCCCGACGCGATCGCCCAGGCATTCGAGTATGCCGCGCAAGAGCTGAAGGTGACGACGCAAGATGGGATTCAGCCCGATCAATCGTTTCACCAGCATGGCGCGTGCCTTCACATGACGACCTATGGTGCGAGCTATTCGATTAATTTCGCCAAACTGGCTTGGCTGGGGCAAGGCACCGTGTTTGCGTTTTCTGACGACAAGCTGGCGATACTGTTTGATTTTATTCTCGACGGGCAGCAGTGGTTTGTGCGCGGTGCAGAATTTGACTACTTGACCGCCGGACGTGCTTTTACGCGGCAGCACATTGTCAAACAGACCGGACCGATGCCTCAATGGCGGTACATGGCAGAGATTTCTGGACCCCGTCACCAACAGCGGCGTGACTTTCTGGCGAGGATGCAGGGGGATTTGTCTCCCGAGAATCGCGAGTTGGTGGGAAACCGATTCTTTTGGCGCTCGGCAATGATGGTTCATCGTCGAAAGGGGTACTATGCCTCAGTGCGAATGTTGGCGCAAGACATTGTTTCTACCGACAAAGTGAACTACGAGAACCTACTCGGCCATCACCTGTCGGATGGTGCGATGTGCCTCATGCAATCTGGCAACGAATACGCAGGCACCTATCCTCTCTGGAATTGGCGTCAGGTTCCTGGGACGACCGTGGAAGATGGGAACCCAACGCTGGAGTGGGACAATCTCCGGACGCAAGGTGTGCGGCCCTTTGTCGGGGGTGTTTCGGATGGGGATTACGGCGTCGCTGTGATGGACTTTGCTCGGGGTCCGCTGACGGGTGAGTTGCTTGGCCGACAGAAGGCTCGGCGGATTGACGACACGGCTGTGACCCTCAGCGCCCGTAAGGCGTGGTTCTTCTTCGATCGTGAGATTGTCTGCCTGGGTGCAGGGATTACAGGAAAATCCGGAATGCCTGTCACAACGACACTCAATCAGTGTCGACGCAGTGGCAAAGTGACCGTCTCCGAAGATGTGCAACTCGCTACAGAAGGTGGTGTTCTTTCTGGCCCGGGTTGGGTACATCATGACGGCATCGGATACCTGCTCCAGGGAGAAGGCACCATACACATAGAAACGATGGAAAAGAGCGCTAGCTGGGAGAGTATTAACCGATCGCGACCTGGGGACTCGATCACTGGGTCCGTTTTTAGTTGCTGGCTAGAGCACGGAGAGAAACCTAAGGATGCAGAATACGTCTACCAAATCTTGCCGGATGTCAATGCTGCAGATATGGCGTCTCTCTCTCACCGACGAGACATCGAAGTTCTCAGTAACTCCAACGACCTGCAGGCTGTATGGCACAAGAGCTTGGGCATCATGGCTGCTGCCTTCCACTCTCCCGGTAAAGTAAAATGCGTGGGTATGACGGACCTTGCCGTTGATTTCCCATGCATCTTGCTTGTTCGCAAAATGTCTGGCAATCGATTGCGCATCGCCTTTAGCAAGCCCGATCTGGAAGGCCAATCGCCTGAACGGGTGACAGTGCTGGTGGGGGAGCGCAAAGTTGTGTTTTCTCCACCGAGAGGTCCCGAAAAAGGTAAGCCTGAGGTAAAGGAAATAAGCTTCTAGTGCGAGCCGAACACGCGTGTTCCGCTGCAATCCTGGTATACTAGCATTGCAATATTTGCGCAGCATCGACCATTACAATGAAGAATCCTTTGCAATGAAAGCTGGAGAACCAAGAGGCTTGGGGTACTGTTGCCTATAAGCACGAACATTCAATCCTTGAACCTCTTCACTTTTCACTAATCTTTCACTAATCGTTTTCCAACAACCATTGACCATCCTGCTTTACGGAAATAGAAACCTATGTCAGCTTCCAAATCCATTACCTTGGTCGCCAGTGGCGACCTACGCCTAGCAGCGAATCGCGTCTGCTGGCCTGCTCAACAGGCGATGGAGCTACAACTGAGTGAAGCGGTCGCCAGCTTTGGCTTTGAGCTCTTGCGCGCCCATCCGTATGACGAAGAGGCTCAGCATGGCTTTATCGCAAGCCAACGCCAAGGGCTAGAAGTCTTTAAGCAGATCGACCCCGACGCGCCTTTGATCGTCGCCGAAGCGGTTTGGCAGTATTCGCATCATCTCTTAGCAGGGCTCTCGACGCATCGTGGGCCGATCCTTACCGTGGCAAATTGGTCGGGCCAGTGGCCCGGGCTGGTCGGCATGCTGAACCTCAATGGCTCGCTGACGAAAGCCGGCATAGCCTATTCAACTTTGTGGAGCGAAGATTTTACTACCGACGACTATTTTCTTTCTCGGATGCAGCAATGGCTCGAATCGGGAAAGTGCGAGCATCGCACCGATCACGTCCACCCCTTCTCCGAGAACCTTTTATCCGACGAAATGCAAGCGACGGGCCAAAAGCTTGCGAAGACGCTCGTCGATGAAAAGGCAATCATGGGCGTCTTCGATGAAGGTTGCATGGGGATGTATAACGCGATTGTTCCCGACCACCTCCTCAACCCGCTAGGCGTTTTCAAGGAACGACTTAGCCAGTCGGCTCTTTATTATGAAACGACTCAGGTGCCCGAGGAAGAAGCTTTGCGCGTTTTCGAGTGGTACCAAGAGAGGGGATTCCAGTTCCACCTTGGCTCCAACGAAGAGGATGATTTGACCGAGCGGCAGGTTCTCTTGCAATGCAAGATGTACATTGCAGCCATGCGAATCGCCGATGACTTTGGCTGCGATCTTATAGGCATACAGTACCAACAAGGGCTTAAGGATTTGCTCCCAGCCTCGGACTTGGTTGAAGGAACGCTCAATAGCAGCGAACGTCCGCCGGTACACAGCCGCGATGGTTCACGTGAACTTTATCCTGGCAAACCGTTGCCTCATTTTAACGAAGTCGACGAGTCTGCTGGGCTGGATGCGTTGTTGATTCAACGAGTTCATTCGGAGCTTGCCCAGCCGGTGGAAACGACCCTTCATGACTTGCGTTGGGGCGATTGGGATGCAACGAAAACGACGGACGAATACGTTTGGGTTTTTGAAATCTCGGGGTCCGCACCGGTCGAACATCATGTTGACGGCTGGGCAGGCAGCGAAGGATTTCGTCAGCCGCCCATGTACTTCCCGCTGGGCGGATCGACACTCCGTGGCATCGCCAAACCGGGAGAAATCGTTTGGTCACGCATTTACATTCGCGACAACCATCTGCACCTCGATCTCGGTCGTGGCGCGGCGATTGAGCTGCCTCGGGAAGAAACCGAGCGTCGCTGGAATTCGACCACGCCCCAATGGCCGATCATGCACGGCGTGACTTACGGCGTGAGCCGCGATGAGATGATGGCTCGCCATCAGGCAAACCATATCCAAATTGTCTATGGTAAGAATGCCGAAAGTGCCGATCAAGCTCTCTTGGTTCGTGCTTCAATGGCACAGCAGTTGGGAATAGAAGTGCATCTTTGTGGGACACGCATTGCTGGGGAGGCCTGGCACGAGGCTTGAGTTATTATTGAGCATGCCCGAGTGATCGAGCTTAAGATTTCGGCACCCTAACTACTTTAGGTAAAAGAACATATGACTAACAACCCACCTTCGGAACCCCACGAAGAAAAGATCCTCGCCGACCTCCTTCAGCTTGCCCACCACCTTGGCACGGCTGAGCAGATGGCAATCCTTGGGGAAGGCAATGTTTCGGGGCAACTCAACACAGAGACGTTTTTGGTCAAAGCAAGCGGCACGCAGCTAAGCACGCAAACCGCTAGCCAGCTGGTCGAGGTAAAATCTCAACCCATTCTTCAAGCGTTTGCTGGTGAGGATATGGGTGACGAGCAAGTCGAATCGCTGCTGCTCGCTAGCCGCGTTGATTCCCAAGCATTGATGCCCTCAGTAGAAACTTTGTTTCATGCTTGGCTCCTCGACCTTCCAGAAATTGCTTTTGTTGGACATACCCATCCCATTTGCGTCAATCAACTGCTCTGCTCGCCCCGTGCAAAAGAATTTACAGAACGCCGTCTATTCCCTGATCAGGTGGTCTACTGCGGTGCCGAATCGATTCTCATTCCTTACGTCGATCCTGGAATGATCTTAGCAAGACGCATTGCCGAGGAAGTACAGGCATTTATGGAACGCACCGGCGGTACTCCGAAGACTATTCTCCTAGAGAACCACGGCATCATCGCCATCGCCAAAACGGCAAAGCAGGTAGTGGCAACATTGCTGATGGCAGAAAAATCTGCCCGTGTATTTGTTGGCGCTCTCGCAGCAGGCGGCCCCACCTTCATGCAACGCAGCCAAGTGAACCGCATTGCGGGCCGATCCGACGAGCACTATCGCCAGCGAATGATCGAAGCCACCGGCCCCTAACCATGCCAAAGGGGGCATCCCTTCCAAGATAACACCAATAGTCGCAAGACTAGTGTGAGCCGCACACGCGAGTTCTGCTATCAGCCCTGGCGTGTTATCACCAAATGGCTGTTTAAGCCCAAACACTTCGGGATGTGCTCTATTTCTCCTGGTACCTCGTCCGCTTGGAAAGGCAGGCTAGTGACCTCCTTGACCTCCCTCCCCAACACTAACTTAAACACTGGTATCACCCGCGGGTCCGCTTCACAATTCCCCGCCAATATCGCTCCTTTCTCCAGTTTCATTGTCCCGGATATCGCGTCAGCCTACCTATCCTGCAGCCGGTCTGTATGTTGACAGTGAAAAGAAAGCCAATCCAACTGTGTTTCATTTTGAATAGGTTATAAGCATGAGAACACCTGCTCTGACGGATGCCAGCGAACACGAGAACCTACAAAACCCCAAGGGTCGTCCTCTCTTGTTTTGCAAGCATGGTTTCACCCTGGTGGAGCTTTTGGTAGTGATCGCGATTATCGGAGTTCTTGTCGCCTTATTACTGCCGGCAGTACAAGCCGCACGCGAAGCGGCGCGGCGTGCGTCTTGCCAAAATAACCTACGCAATGTTGCGTTGAGCATGCTGAACTATCACGATGTTTTTGATAAGTTCCCTGCACCGGCTTCTTCGCCTGCGCCCGACCACCGCGTGAACTCAATACAGAATGACAAAAATCTGCTGAATACTTGGACGATCGACTTGCTACCGTTCATCGAAATGCAAGCCCTCCACGACCGCTTTGACCTCCGCTTCTCTAGCAGCGATGGCCTCTCAAGAGTTACTGCAGCGGTTAATGCTGAGCTCATCGATTTTGAAATCTCTCTGTATCTCTGCCCCAGCGATTCAGGACTGGGTAGCCGATTCATTGGAGGTCCGCCTGGATCGACGACCAGAAGCTGGGCACGCTTGAACTACGGGTACAACGCATTTCAGTTCCCTCCTCTAAGCATTACCCAGTTCACCGATGTTCTAGGGACCACCACGGACTCTGAGTTTACTCCTATGATTGATTTCAATCTCGGCATGGGTAGCTACAACCACGGCCTCGGCATCAGACAAATCACCGATGGCACCTCGAATACTATCATGCTTGCCGAACAGCGTGTTGGGCTAAGCGAGAAAGACCGCCGTGGCGTCTGGGCCATGAGCATGTGTGGCTCCAACTTCCATTGCCGCCATGCTTGGAACGGCAATGGTGGCATCAATTCCTGCGGAGAAGGAACAGACGACGTCTACAAAGGCGACGACATCATCAATGACGTTGGGAGAGCCACACTACTGCAAGAGTGCATGTTTCCCTTTTCAGGTCCGAGCGCGCAGTCGACGGTCAGAAGCCTACATTCGGGCGGTGCCTTTGTGGCCTTTGCAGATGCAAGCGTGCGATTTATTTCCGACTTTATCGAGAACAATGGGGGCGGTTTTCACTATATTGGTTTTCAAACTCCCAATTTCCAACCAGACGTCGAGTTGCGTGCTTGGCAGAGGCTTAACATTTCCAAAGATAGTCTTATAGTACCAGGGCAGAACTAGGACCTGTTTGTTCAGCGTCAAGACCAGCTACGATTACACTCATAGGTAACGACTCTTGAAAAAATTTAGCTTAACTCTCGTAGCGATGGCACTCTCGCTCGGCTGTGGTGGATCCTCTTCGCCTTTTGACTACGTTTCGGTAGAAGGAAAACTGAGCTACGAAGATGGCACCCCGATACCCGCCGGAGGGATTAAGCTGATCTTCGACTCGCAAGCTCCACCGATCGGAGATGCCTATCCAAGACCTGGCACCGTGATTGTTGGACCCGAGGGTAGATTCCAAGAAGTGACTAGCTACAAATACGGCGACGGCCTCACGCCCGGGAAACATAAAGTCACGATACATTATGCGACGGATAAGCAAGGCAAACTTTTAATCCCTCGCGAATACACCCGTGGCGTAACGACTCCGTTGGTGGTCGACACTGCCGATTTGCCGCTTAATATCAAGGTGCCTCGACCTTAGAGCAATCTCTGCTTGCATTGGTGTTTTTCCGTGTTTGCTCGCCTCTTCAACCCAATGCGCAGCGGCTCTCTGAAATTGAATCGGGTTGATCAAGGCATCAAGGATTGCCGGTAAAATGCAATTCCACGTAACTGTATGTTTAAGTACACTTACACGAGTCCGCTTTGGACGAAGGCCAATTGATCCAACGGTATCAGCCTCTCGCAGCCCTGCGAGAATCAGAGCTTCATGGAAATGTCAAAGCAATTCAATAAAACACATATCAACTTCTGGGTAGACGTTTTTTTACTCGTTATTTTTCTGCTGCTGTGCTGGAGTTCGGTCGTCGTTCGTTACGTTTTCCCAGTAGCAACCAAGTCTGGGGGTTGGACGTTGTGGGGACTCGACTATCTAGCGTGGACCGACCTCCAGTTTGCGACGCTTTGCGTCATGCTCGCCACGGTGTTGCTACACGTCATGTTGCATTGGACCTGGATTTGTGGGGTGCTAGAGAGTTGGCAACGCAAGCGTCGAGGGACTGCTGCTACTGGCAAAAAAACAGACACGGGCAATCGCACGTTGTGGGGCGTTGGGCTGATGATCGTCATTTTGAATGTGCTAGGACTGGGGATTGCCCTAGCCGCGTTGTCCATCCAAGAGCCAACATCCTAGCAGGCTCAAGGTAATCTACTCCGTCTCGCAAAACGGACACGCCGCCGTTTCGGCGAGGCTTGGCGTGTTTAGCTGAGCGGCACCTCGCGCGATAGAAATCGCTCCGGTCAGTACGATACACCAAGCGGCAACTTGAAAGAGCCGCGATCGGTTGCTCGCCGAAAGAAAAAGACCGCTATAGCCCACAAGCACCATGAGCGGAACCGTTCCGAACCCAAAAGCAATCATCGTCAGCCAACCTAGCCAGAGACTGCCCGAGCTGCCCGCTTTCAAGAGAAATGCGTAGACCAGTCCACAGGGGATAAATCCCGTGAAAACGCCGGCCAACAACGGCCCTGCCCATCCTGTTGAGGAGAGAAAAGTCTTGAGCCAAGAGGCGGTGCCGCAGGGAAGTCCCGCCAAAAATCGTGTCGCTGGCTTGGGCAGGATTCCGACCGTGACTAGGCCCATCAGCACCAGCACCAGTCCAGCCAAAATGGCTAGCCAAGCCTGCGACAGCACAAACCCGCGTGAACCGGCAGAAAGCCAAGCCCCCCCCAGACCGGCTGCAGCTCCGCAGAAGCCATAAGTAAAAATGCGGCCCACGCTAAACACGAGTTGCCGACGCAACAAGCTCGTGCCTGCGGGGGTACTTGCACTCAACGAAACCGCCAACGGTCCACACATGCCAATGCAATGGGCAGAACCCAAGAGACCGCCGACGAAAATAAGTGGTAATTCGATCATGAGGGCGTTGTCGCTAACTTGGAGGGTTGAGATGCCGCATTTAGCGGCAACGGGGAACCGGCGTCCTTCTGAGATAATCCGACAGAGGAGGTCGCCGCTAGGGACTCGGGATAGTGCCCCAGACGTAAAGAATTGGTGACGACCATCAAACTGCTCACCGCCATTGCCAACGCAGCCCAAATGGGATTCAGTTGACCAGTGGCTGCCAAAGCAATCCCTAGGCAGTTGTAAGTAAAAGCCCAGAACAGGTTTTGCTTGACCACACGGGTCGTTCGACGGGCAAGGCCAACTGCCCAAGGAAAGCGTTTCAAATCGTCGGCCAATAGGCAGACGCCCGCAGCATCGCGAGAAATATCCGCGCCGCACCCCAAGGCAACACCAACGTCCGCCGCCGCCAATGCGGGAGCATCGTTGAGGCCATCGCCAACCATCGCCACACTCCCATGCACGGCCAACTCTTTGATGGCAGCAAGTTTGTCGTCAGGCAGTTGATTGCTTTGGGTAGTCACAGCAAACTGTTCTCCAATGATCGCGGCCCGTTGTGCGCTATCACCAGTGAGTAAATGCAATTCCAAACCGAGTTGGCGGCAAGCTGCCAGGGCTTCTGCCGCTTCAGGGCGTGCTAGCTCCGTAAAACAAAAGGCGCCTCGCACTTCGCCTTCCCAGCCCACAAAAACTTGTTGAATCGCCTTGTCCTCGGCAAGTTCAGTCAGGAATTTTTCTGGCCAGTGCAACTCGAATTCTTCCATCAGGCGACGGCTTCCGACAAACACCTCGCTGCAAGTCGTTAGCTCGCTACGCAAGCCCTTGCCGGGAATCATGGTAACCGTGGGCGTCTCGGCCGGCTGCCAATCTTCAAGCTGCTCCTTGGCAAAGTCCGTGATCGCCCGCGAGAGTAGATGGGTCGACCCGCCCGTGACCGAAGCAGCTACCTCTAAAAATGAACGTGACTGCGACGGATCGGCTACCAGCATGTTTTCTACTGTCGGCTTTCCGCTTGTCAGGGTTCCCGTCTTATCAAAACAGGCAATATCGACCGAAGCGAGTTGCTGCATCACCATCCCGCTGCGAAACAACACACCACATTCGGCCGCGCGGCCGAGCGCCGTCCATACGGCCATCGGCGTAGCCAAACCCAAAGCGCACGGGCAAGCAATCAACACCACCGCCAAACCTGCGAGGATACCTTGATCGACTCCCTGCAAACGGCCTTGGTTCCACCCGGCTAGCGCGGCAATGACACAAACCAAGGGCACAAACCACATCGCAATACGATCAGCGAGCAATTCCTGCCGTCCTTTGACGCTACGTGCCGTTCTGACCAGATCAATAAGGCGAGAAACGGTTTCAAGTCCGTCGGCTGCGGTGACTTCGACCCGAAGATCACCATCCACGTTCAGCGTGCCGCTATAGACGTCATCGCCCAGCGTTTTTTCGACAGGCAGGCTTTCGCCTGTCACCATCTGCTGGTCGACGTTTGCTTCGCCGAGGGTGATTCGCCCATCGACAGGAAAACGTTCGCCTGGAAGGACTCTGAGTACATCACCCGTGAGAACTTGTTTGCGCGGCGTCTCTTGAAAAATACCATGCCGGTCTAATCGGCGGACTGTCGAGGGCAATAAATTGGAGAGGGCATCGAGCGATTCGCTGGTGCGTCGTTTTCCTTTCGCCTCTAACCAGCGACCGAGCGAGACGAATACCAGCACCATCGAAGCGACTTCAAAATAGACATGGCCTTCGCCGCGCAGTACCGAAATCACGGAATAGCCGTAAGCCGCACTCACACCGAGCAGAATGAGCAGGTCGGTAGTGATTGCCCAGCGGCGCAGCGCTTGCCAAACACCCTGCGCAATCGGTCCGCCGAGCAGCCAAAGTACCGGAAAAGAAAATAGCAAACTGGCCCAGCGAAATACACTGCGGAGCACGTCTGACAAGTCATTGTCGAACGATTGTTCGGGATAAATATCTCGACTCCAGAGCGCCATCGTAAAGACCATCACGTTCATCGTGAAGAATATGGCGAGTCCCAGTCGCAGTAAGCTCCTGGCTTCGCTGCCCTGTTCTTGCTTCGCCTCGCCAACACTAGCCACGGCGCGGCAACCCGAACAGCAGTAGTCGATTTCGCCCTTGGTCCGTCCGTGGCCTAACGAAAAACTCTTGGGCAAGGGCAGTCCGCAGAAAGCACAGTACTTGGGTCTCTCTTGGCCGTTCATGAACTAGGCATCATCAGGGAGGGGTGACAATTTCTACACGTAACGCTGGGAACAAATAGGCGATCGTATAGTAGACGGCAAAAACCCAAAAGAGCAGCCAGATGAATCTTACGTACCAGGGGATACGGCTCCCCACGTAGTTATGCCAGCGGCTTTCCGCTTCTGGCCCCGTATTTTTGACGGGCTCTTCTTCCGCAGAAGTTTCGAGGTAATCGCTCATGAACCTGAACCGTCCTTACTCAATACCGAGCTGCAAAATTTGAGGTCGTCGGTGCCTGCATCAAGCTTTGCGTTCACCTCCAGCATGGTTTGCTTGGGCTGTTCGATGTCGCGAAACATTCCTTGTGTGGCTGCCCAGCCCATCAAGCATAGGAAGCCCGCACTGGCTAAGAGATAGTTGGTCAGTGGAGCCACCGCAAACGCGCCCTCTTGCGCAGTATCGCTGTCCGAGACGACCAGGCGCACTAGCTCAATAAACTTGCTGCCGAAACCGAAGAGGCAGAATCCCAGGATCACGACCGACATGATTTGAATGACGCGGTTTTTCATAGCATGGGTTACTCCAAAGGATCCTGCATCTGTTTTTCGAGAGGAACGTAATCCTCGTAGAGCGGATACTGTTCTAGCCAGGAGCCAAGCCACTGGACATAGGTGATGATCGCCAAGCCGCGTTTGTTGGGTTTGCTTGGGTTGTTGTCGTCGTAGAACCAAGGGTACTTGGGCATGGGCGAGCTGGGCGAAAGCGAGGCGGGATCAAAGAAATGAACCGCATGCCAGTCATTGCCACGTCGTCCGCCTTCACGGCAAAGATCTGGCCCGACGCGTCGAGTACCCCACATCACAGGCCGGTTTAGCACATTTTGGACCTCGTCCGAGGAAGAAACTTTTCCCCACCGAACACTCTCGTTCGACACCGGGCGAATAAACTGGCTGTGGCAATGCCAGCAACCTTCGCCCACATAGCTCTTCCGACCAATTTCAAGGGCAGCGGCCAAGTTCTTTTGGTTCGGCTCGCCGTAATACTTTTTGAACTGTTCAGGGTAACGAACGCTCAGGTCTTCAAACTGATAAATGAGATTCTGGTTATCGACCAACTCTTCGATGGTTTCCTCTGGCAGGTGCCGATACAGCAAGATCGGCACGAGCGCATTCGAGAGGAAGGCAAACAGGAAAAATCCCAGACCACCAATTAGCAAGATACCCGATTTGCTTTCAAACATAGGATTTAAGCCTGTGCGTTTTTCCTGCGTAGATTTTTAAGCAGACTTTTTAGAAAGTCGCCAAGTCATCCAAAGATTAAATACAAAAACCACTTGACCGGCAATGATCACCAGCCCTGCAAACAACCGCGTCACCCAAAAAGGATAGGAGCCTTCGACCGACACATCCCACGGTTGCAGCGAAGCCCAGTAGTACCCCTGAAAGATGCCAGCCAGAGTCAGGTCGATAAACATCACCACGAGACCACTCAGCGAGAGCCAGAAATGCCATTCGCAGAGTGCTCGGCTATACCACGATTGCTTTAATAGCCTTGGGAACAGATAGGTCATCATTCCAAAAAACCACATAGTAAAGACACCAAACATCACCAAATGGGCGTGTCCCACGACCCAGTCGGTAAAGTGAATCAGTTTCTGAAAAGTGTGGGTCACTTGCATTGCACATTGGGCACAGGTGACAAAGTAGAGGACCATTCCGGTATAGAACCAACGGATCGGCAGGTTGGTTACGATCGCGCGTCCCGAACCCCAGAGCGTTCCGAAGAAGTTGATGATGACCGTCGTGACCACAAACTCGACGGCAATCGTTGAGACAATCGCACCGTACTCGAGGAAATCGGGAATTGGCGTGTAGAGAAAATGGTGAATGCCGTTGAGGGGATAGAAAAATGCTAGCCCCCAAAAACCGACCAGCGACAATCCATGACTCCAAATCGGTTTTTGCAATATGATCGGAACAAAATAGTACATCAATCCCCAAGCGAAGGGCGTGACAAACAGCCCGACCAAGTCATGAATAAACAATCCACCGATGGCACCCGCACTCGTGCCGGACACAAAATACTCCGGCGCGAAGTTGCCCATCGCGTAGGTGAGAAAAGTCCAGACAAAAGCAGCCATGAAATACCACAGCGTCACGTAGAGCGGCCCCTCGGTTCGCACAATCGGCGTCATAAAATTGACCGCGACCAGTGCGAGTCCTAGCAATGCCAGCGGGTCGATCCAGACGGGTGTCTCGCCCCATTCAACACCTTGCGCTTCGCCCATCAAGATGCCCACAGCGGTCGAAGTGACGACAATCTGCCAAGCAACGAAGATGAAGTAAGAAAGCCCTTTATGCAGAACTGGCTTCAGCGTCAGACGCGGCACAGCCCAATGCAAAGCGCCGAGAAAACAATTAGCAATGAAACCATAAGCAATGGCATTGGTGTGAACCATGCGCCAACGCCCTGGTGAAAGGTATTCGCTACTCTGAAATGGGTTCCACTGCACCAACTGCAATGCCATGAGCAGGCCGCCGGCAAAGGAGATGAATAGATAAACTAACGCCGCGATAAAATACCAACAAACGAGGCGCTCGATGACCAGATCGCTGTGCTGGGCCTCTAGTTCGTCACCCGCCGGCAAGCCGTGCGATTGTGCTGCTTCGCTCATTGCCGCTCCGATACACGTTGAACGTATTCGCCTAGGGGAGAAACCAAGGCCATGGTCCACCCAAAGACCAGATGGGTGGCCGCAGCCACCCACCAAGGAACACGATTGATAATGAGATTCTCTTCAGACATATCGATCACTTCCGACTGGAGCCATGACAAGATGCCATAGAAATTGATGACCCAAATAACAAGCGATACGATCGTCGCGACGACCAATTTTTTGGATAACGACTTGCCACCCCCCCAACGCATTATCGCCAAATAAACGGGAATGCCCAAGACCATGCCCGTGCCAAGGTACAGGCAGCAGCCGATGGCTAGCATCAGGCCATTCTGCTCTGGCGGCAGATCAAATGCTCCGTCGCCCAAAGGGAAAGTGAGATAGGTGCGAATTAGCTCTAAGGGATGCTTTCCGGTAAGCACGGAACCAATGACATTAAAAAGCAGACTGGCCATCGCTCCAAAAATACCCAGCATGAAACCTGTCGTGGCGTAGTAGGCCGTGTAGTAACCCGATGGCTGGAACGGCACATGCTCGGTCTCGGTCGCAATTTGCGTTTCGAGATCGGCTACGCGCTGTTTCAATTCAGCAAGTTCAGATTTTTTTGATTGGGTATCCATAGGTCGATGGTACTAGGCCGCAGGCTGGAGTGTTTTCTCGGCTTCGAGTTCTTTTTCTGTATCTTCTTCGTCTTGTATCGGGGCGGCTTCTTGCACAGGTGGCTCGGCGGGAAGGTCTGCTTCGCTCAACGGAGCCTTGCCCTGCCGTCGACGATTGCCTGTCGCTTTGATGAAGTGAACCAAATGCCAAATTTTATCGGGGTCGCTTTGAAATGTTTTGGCGAATGCGGGCATGGGGGTTCCGTTAATACCCGAGTAAATCCGGCGATAAAGATCAATCGGACGATCACCGCCATGAAACATTCCTGACGAAAGATCCGCAGCCGAAGCTTTATTCCCCCAAGCGTCTTTCCCCACTTCGACATTGCCGATCGACCCACCTCGACCAAACTTGCCATGACATTTGTTGCACGCAAAGCTTAAAAAGGTCTGATGCCCAAGGCGTACAGACTCCTCCGTCATCGGGGGCATGAGCGTGACGGGCATCACGATTTGGCTGGAAGAGTTCTCCCACGGTTCGAGAATCCCGGCGATCGTTTCCTGGAGGCCCTCTTCGTCGGGCAATTCTTCGTCATCGTAGGCAAACGCTGCCAGCTCACGCTCGAGCTGACCGCGAAGGGTCAACGCCAAAACGTACTCCACCACGGCGTTGGTCTGCTCCTTCGAAAATCGGTCGAACGACGGCATCGACGTCCCCGTCACACCATTATGAACGGTCCGCGCTAGATCGGCGCGACGTGGTTTGCTGCCGTAGGGTGTCGAAGTAAACTTAAACACCCCAAGGGTGTAGTTACGCGGCTTAGGATCGAGATGCTCGGCCACGGCCCCTTGTCCATCGCCGTTCACACCGTGACATTGCACGCAGTAATGCGAGTAAAGGGCATAGCCATGCCGCAACTGGTTGGTTGTTTCTTCCGTGCCGAGTAGGATTGGCTTCTCAGGCGTACCCGTTAGCTGCGTTAGTTTCTCCGCGATTTCTGTCTGCAGAGAGCGGTACAGCTCGACTTCCTCCTCTTCGGCATCCTCCATGTCCTCCAGAAGTTTCAGCACTTCTGGACCAGCCGAAAAGCTTGGCGGAACTGCGCGGCGGCACCCTGGCAGCGGCAAAGCTACAATCAGCAATAGCAGGAAACTCAGATAACTCCGAGGCAAGTCGCAACTCCCCAGGCAAATGATTGGTCTAATGTGTCGAGAACCAGTCGTTTGTAGACGGCAGACCGTAGGGCATGTAAAATCACTATCACTAAGAATGCTGACAATTCATTCGTTCGCTCAATTTAACTTGGAATAACTGGATGTCAAGGTTCGGTTATCGAAAGATCGAGTTTTATCTTGTTCTCACAAACGACGGACTATGCCTTACGTTCTGTAGCCCATTTAGCCAGCTGCCCAAGACACGAATCAACCATTCCAGAAATGGCGGAAGCAATCCATGTCAACGCGCCGTACCTTCGCAAAGTAGTCAACAAGTTACGCGACGCAAAAATTGTCGAAGCTCAAAGAGGGAAGGGGGGTGGGATTCGCCTCAAGGTGGATCCCGCTGCCTTGACGATGCTAGACGTAGTCAATTCCACCGATCCCATCGAACGCATCGAACAATGCCCGCTCGGCTTGCCAGATCACATCAAGCTCTGCCCGCTCCATTCCGAACTCGACGAGGCAATTGCGCAAATCCGAAAGGTACTCGGCAGTCGGACGATCGCCGAACTCCTGGCGACGCCCCAAAGCTCCACTCGCTGCGGATTTCCTAAACCAAAAGAGATTTTTCAGTTGTAAGAGACCACCGAATCCCGTGCGTTCAGAGACTCTTCTCGCCAAAATAGCCCTTGCCACCCAACCTCTGCTACTCTCGTAGCACGAGCACTGGGCAATGCGCAAGCCGTACAACTCGTTCGGCCACAGACCCGATTAACAGTCGCTTGAGTCCTGTTCTTCCGTGCGAGGGCATCACCACCACATCCGCTTGAAGTTCTTCAGCGTAAGCAGCGATACTATGCCCAGGATCACCAAATAGCACATGAAAATGGACGTCGTGATATTTGGCGGCAGCGAATTGCTCGTGAAACGCTTTCTCGATATTCTCCTCTCGAACCTCGTCCGACAGGGTATCCCAAACAACCTCGGGTGAGGAAACGGTTAGGTCTGGCGCAACATGAACAACATAGACGTTAGAGGTGGAAGTCGACATTTGAAGTGCCGCGTCTATTGCTTTTTGCGACCCTTCGCCAAAATCGATAGGAACTAACAGTTTTTTGTTATCAAACCAATTCATCTTTCCTGCTCCTTTCAATTCTTAGGCGGCACGGGTGTCACTTGCTCATCCACAGCCTGGACCAAAGCAGCAAGGATATCAAGTGAACTGACGATGCCGACGGGGCGCGCACGCTTGTCCACGACGACCAACCGGTGAATATGCTCACCTAGCATATAGCGTGCTGCATCGATAAGCGTTTGCTGGGAATCAATCGTCTGGAGTGCCCGACTCATATGCTGGCGAACAAGGTCCTCTGAAACATGCTCAATTTGAAATGGCCCAGCCCCCACCTCATGGACGAGTATATATTCACCTGCTGGTGTCGACAGGGTATCACTCTCGCTCTGCGAGCACTCTCTTCTGGCGAAGTCTGTTGCGCTGAGGATACCGACACATTGCTCAAGTTCGTTGACTACCGAAACGCCGCTGATGTCATGCTTTGCCAGCACCTCTGCGGCTTCTGCCATAGTCGAGTTTGCAGAGACGCTAATCACATCCTGACTCATAAAGTCAGAGACAAGAAGCCTTTGCAGGTATTCCATTGCATTACTCATGAAGGACTCGCAGTCTCTGTGGGTAAGGAAATTCCTAGAGTTGCGCACTTCCAACTAAGCTTGACCAAACCCTAGTGCAAACTGTGTTTGGCCCTAGGCCCACAAGGTTGTGAGTGCTCTTGATCGCCACCCGCCTGAAAATCCTCGGTGATTGGTTGCTTGACAGTGAGTACGGGGCACTTTGCGCGACGAACCACTGCTTCTGCAACGCTCCCTAACAGCAAGCGAGTGAGACCTGTTCGACCGTGTGAACCGAGGACGATCAGATCTACGTTCTCACGCTCGGCAAAGGCCAGTATTTCATTCCCTGGCGAGCCGCTAAGATAGCAGTGTTCAAAATCAACCTTGGCTCTCGACGGTCGGACTTGTTCAAGCAAGGCACGATGTTCTCGCATTTCACGATCTACCAAATCTGCCACCGTGCCGAAGTCGCCATATCCAGCAAGGTAAGCTGACGACTCGTTGCCAACGTGAATGATCTGCAGAAGCGATCCTGTTTCAGCTGCTAGCGAGGAGGCAAACTCCAAAGCAAAATCACTAGAATCAGAAAAATCAGTGGGGCACAAAATTTTTTTGAGGTTCATGGATTAGCTCCCTTCACGAAAAAAGAATCTCTCTACAACAGGCAACGATTACTCTCTCACTCTCCAATGCCATAAGCTGCAATTGACGTGCCAACACTAAGCAGTACCTCATTAGGGGTTTGATAGCGTAATTCCTCGCTGTTGCATTGTACCTTAGCTCAATTGCTGTGCCGGATCGCCCACTGTCACCTTGCAGGCCATTGTCTTGCAAGCCAGAATACAGAAAGACTGTAAATTTGACGATGTCTTCGTGCTTATGGCTAAAACTTCTCCGCGACTCAAGTGCTTAGTGCTATGGATCAACAAAATGCCGCTCTAGAAGCACGTCTCGATCAAGAGGCACGGCTCCGTGCTATTTTGGATGCGGCCGTCGAGGCAATTATTACTATCGATGAGCGTGGCGTGTGCGAGTCGCTTAATACGGCCGCAGTCGAAATGTTTGGCTACAAAGCAAAAGAGGTCCTTGGAAAAAACATTTCGCTTCTCATGCCTTCGCCCTATCGAGAAGAGCATGATCGATACCTGGATCGTTACTTGCAAACGGGCGAAAGAAAAATCATCGGCGTTGGTCGCGACGCGATTGGCCGGCACAAGAGCGGCAAAGAGTTTCCGATTCATCTGGCCGTCAGCGAGGTGCAGCTCGAACATCGCAGGCTCTTCACTGGTTTTATTCAAGATATCACCGAGCGAAAAGAAACCGAACGCCGGCTCGTCCAATCCGAGCGTCTTGCCGCTCTAGGCGAAGCCATGGCCAGGCTTGCCCATGAAAGTCGAAATTCCCTTCAGCGGATACAGATCGCCGTGGAAACAGCAAGGATTCAGTGCGAAGCAAATACTCTGATGGCAGCTCAACTAGATTCGATCGAAAACTCGAGCGACGACTTGGACGCACTGCTCGACGAGGTCAAAAACTATGCTGCCCCGTTGAATCTCGAAAAGACAAACACCTCGCTAGAGGGAATCTGGCGTGAGGCTTGGCAAGCAACGTTGCCGTCGCGCAGCGGACGAAAGGCAAGCCTTCAAGAGGAAGTCTGCAAAGAGAAAATCGTATGCCATTTGGATCGATTCCGCCTGGGGCAAGTCTTTCGCAATCTGATGGAAAATTCGCTTGCTGCATGCATTGACCCTGTGCAAATCAAGATTACTGTGTCAGAAACGCACAGTGAGCAGGGCAACATGTGGCAAATTACTTTTGGCGACGACGGCCCAGGACTGAACGAAGAGCAAGCGAGGCGGATTTTCGAACCTTTTTTCACAACGAAGGCCAAGGGCACCGGACTAGGGATGGCCATTGCCTATCGCATCGTCGAGGCGCATGGAGGCACGATTTCTGTGGGAACCGAGGGGCAAGAGGGTGGAGCAGAATTCATTATTGAACTGCCGCAGTAGCCTTTTGCTCACCCCTCGTTTCAGCGGCACGTTCAGCCTCTAGGCGTTTCGTTTCTTTCTGATACCACTCGTGTTCAGGCCGATCGAGAACGTCCTGGATCGCCTTTTCGATCGCCTCGGCGACTTCCTGCTCGCCTTCTTCAGCGGCATGTTCGGCCAGTTCACGAGCCTGTGGAATAAACTCCTTATAAAATCGCTCGGCCACTTCGAACATGCCGTGCCAATGGGCGTAGTCGGGCGCCATCATCGACGCGCCATGACGGGCACGACGCCCTTCGTGATGCCAGAGATAGAACCAAGTCCATTCAATCTCTTCGTCGAATTGCGTCTCTGTGAGCGTCTTGGTTTCCTTCAGTACGGCCATGATCTTCTGGCCAGGCTTCGCAAATTTTTCGTTGTAATTGATAATGAACTCGTCGTATTGGGCGTAAAACCCGTTGACGTAGTTATTCGTATGACAATGCAGACAAACCTGTTTCATGCGGTCACGTTTGTTTTGCCAACTATCGCCGCCTGCGTCGATAAGCTCTTGCCGCAAGGTAGGATCGGTTTCTTTGATGACCTTGTGATCAACGTCCGTGTCCATCAGCAAACTGACCGGTGGCCGATTGGTCCACGAAATCCGTTGGCCCGGGTCATGCGTTACGCTCTGCCCACGTGAATGCGCCGACATATGGCAAGTCGCACAAGTGGGGGCCTGCGTATAGTCTTCGCCAAGCACCCATTTGCTAGAGTCGAGGTTCATATGGTCTTTCAGATCGCGGAAAGCAACGCCATGCTTCGATTCGTCGTAGATCTCTTTTTGGGGATGGTCGGGGCCAAGGTGACACTTCGAGCAGTTTTCTGGCTGCCGCGCTCGCCGTGGCGAAAAGTCATGACGCGAGTGACATGCCGAGCAAGAGCCAAGCGATCCATCAAGGTTGATACGTCCGATGCCTGTGTTCGGCCAAGACGCGGTGTGCAAAACGGGTTGGTTCTCTTCATTACGAAGAATTTTGGCGACCGCTTCTAGGTTGGTAGGTCGGCCCTTTTCATCCGGTTCGAGATCGTCGGCAGTAATCTCACTTCCGTCGGTCCCCACCAGTGCCACTTTGCTACCGTGGCACTGCTTGCAGCCTGTATTGACGCTTGCCATGCCGTTCACCATATCGACTTCCATCCCAGGTGTTGGCGAGTGAGGATTAAACGGCACCCGCGAACCTTCCACGGTTTCTGCCAAGAAATTATCGAGCGAGGCCAGGATATTTCCTGCCTTGGCATGATGGCTATGCTCAAATTCGTTGAATTCTTTCGGGTGACAACGCGAACAATCCAAAGGCGTGACTATCGTGGCAATCGTTGCGCCATAATGATGAAAAGAATCGGCGTCCTTTTCATCAGCCAGATGGCACTCGACACAGCCGACACCCTTGACCGCATGGGTCGAACCTTTCCAGTGGTCGATGATGCCGGGCGAGAGCTTGTCGTGGCATTCGACACAGGCGTTCGACGAAGCGGGGATCGAAACATGATGAGCCACTAGTCCGGCTTCTTCGTGCTTGCGTGCAACTTCCATCCACTGTACGAACAGCAGCGACGCCAAAAAGATAAATCCTAGTGCGCCGATCAATAGTTGCTTAGCTTTTAGATTCATAAGTAGATTTCTATCAGCAGCGAGGGCACGTTAGTGCGCGACTGCCGCCTCCCACACGGTCAAACCGATGATTAAAAATACGGCAACGATGCCAATGTATGTGCTTGTTTCTTTATTTCGCGTGATTTTGATCAGCAGCTTGTCTATCCAGGGCCATGCGAACATCAGAAAGACGATGAACCCCATGCTCAGTACGGCAAAAGTCGGTCCAAAAAGTTTGAGCCATCGAAATGTCGCATAGAAAAACCATTCGGGCTTGATGACGTCGGGGGTTGTCAGCGGATCGGCTGGCGGACCTAGCATGGCAGGAAAGATCGTTGCCAGCGCGCTCAGCAAAATCATCAAGAACAATCCCAACATCAGCTCCGTGAGCATGTGATCGGGAAAGAAACTAAAATGTTTGGTCTCGTCTTCGGGATCAACGTCGGGTTCGAGCTCCGTTACGCCGTGCAGCCGAATGAAGGCGATGTGAACGCCAATCAACAGAATAAGCGTCACCGGCATGATCGCCGCGTGAAGAATATAGAATCGCGGGAGCGTTTGCTCATTGTACGTGTCTCCTGCCAGGAGCATCTGCTTGAGCGGGCCTCCGACGATGGGAACCGTATCCATGATGTTGCCACCGACGGTCGCGCCCCAGTAGCTCAGTTGCTCGAAGACAAGGCTGTATCCAGTAAAACCTAGCCCAAGCGTCACCATGAGCAACGACATGCCAATGATCCAATTCAACTCGCGAGGACAACGATAAGCGGCCGTAAAATAGACCCGCATTTGATGCAAGACCACTGCCGCGATCATCAGCGTAGCGGCCCACTTATGGATACTGCGAAAGTACCAGCCATACGTAACATCTTCGGTGATGTGTCGAATGGATTCATAAGCGGTCGTCGAAGCTGGCTGATAGTAGATCGCCAACATGATCCCGGTCACGATTTGCACGACGAACAAATAGGCTGGCGTACCCCCCAAGGCGAACCACCATTTTTTCATGTGGTTGGGGACCGGCTCGTTCGTGAGTTCGCGCAGCTGCTCGCCGCTGACCGGAACTCGTTCTTTCCACCAATCACCCAATCCTGACACGAAATAGACTCCTCAGTAAGTAAAATAGTTCGATAAAATCGGTTACACGCTGCGGAAAGGCATTTCGATATACAGGGCACCGTCGACAACTTTTAGCGGATAGCGAGGCAAATCTTGGCCGTCAGCCGCAGGCGGCCCACCCGTGGCTTTTCCACTCGGATCAAAGACGCCGTTGTGACAGGGACAGAAAAACCGATCGTTATGCGCTTCCCAGTGCACACGACAACCCAAATGGGGGCAAACGCTTGACAGTGCCAAAAAGCTCTCGCCCGTCGGAGATGCTTCTTCGATATCGCTGTGCCGTGTGATCGCAACTCGCACGCCGGTCGGCGACTCGAACGGTACGGAGCCTCCAGGCTCAATTCCCTCGGCTGCGGCAACAAACATCCACGCCCGGTTCGAGCTACTTGGAAAAAAGTAACGCCCAGCCATCGCGAAAAAAGTGCCATATCCGCCGGCAAGCCCGGTGGCCATCGCTAGCGTACTCGTCACCGAGAAAAAACGTCGGCGGTCGGGTTCCGAATCGTGGTCTTTTTCCTCTGCCACCCAGTCTCCAGTAGTTTTTTCCAAATTCGATTCAAGTTCCTCGGGCTAACACCCGCCCGGCTGCCCTTGTGCAATTTTTATGCCAGCATCAGTGGGGTGCTAGAGTCTCGCTCCTACATCGAATATGCTCTTGATAAAGCGATTTTGTAGAACTACCTGAATGAGAACTAGTGTGCTACTTCGCACACCCGTGCGTATTAGCGCACTTTGCAATTCGGAGACCTCGATAGAATGGAACGCCCTGCCACTCGATACACGGCCCAACAAATTCTCGGACAACTCACCCCTTCAGCGAGGAGATCGCTTTTTTTTGTTGCCGTTTGTTTTGGGATCGCTCTCGCAGGCGCATTCTTGCCCGTTCATGCCGGTCTTTTGCAAGAAGGTCGACTTGCACTTTTTATCTTGATCTTCTGCGCGGGCCTTTGGGTGACTGAAGCGATGCCAGCCTTCGCGGTGAGCCTGTTGGCCATTGGTTTAGAGATTGCTTTGCTCGGTAAAACAGCAAGCGACGAACCCGACTGGGAGAAGTACATCGCCACTTGGGGTAGTCCTCTTATTTGGCTGTTCTTCGGAGGATTTATTCTGGCAGCGGCAGCAAAGAAGACCGGTCTTGATTTGTGGATGGCGTCATGCGTATTGGGCAAACTCGGCAACCGACCAGCCATCGTACTACTGGGGGTCATGGGAGCAACAGCAATCCTGTCGATGTTTTTATCCAACACCGCCACGGCTACGATGATGGTCGCAATGCTGGCCCCGTTGCTGACGGGCGCCGCCGATAAATCAAACTATCCCAGGGCCCTCTTGCTGGGGATCGCCATGGCCGCCAACATCGGCGGGATGGGAACCGTTATCGGAACCCCTCCGAACGCCATCGCCGCCGGAGTCTTGGGCAGTGTCGGTGGAGTGAACTTCGCTGAATGGATGATCTTTGGCATCCCGCCAGCAATTTTCTTGCTGGCCATCGCTTGGGGCTACTTGTTGCTCGCTTACCTGGGCCGCGGCGCATTTTCATCGGCCAACAATCTGGAGATCTCTTTTAGCGAACCCCCAAACACCGTTCCTAAAGTCCAACAATGGCTTGTTATCCTAACTTTCGCAGGCACGATTCTGATGTGGATGACCAGCCCGCTCCACGGAATCCCGACCACCGTTGTCTCGTTCCTACCGATCTGCATTCTGACGGCAACGCGAACCCTAGACGCTGAAGACGTCAAGAGTATCTCTTGGGATGTGCTGTTGCTCATCGCCGGGGGCTTGTCGCTCGGCGTAGCGATTAGTGACACAGGCCTTGCCGAATGGATCGTCGCTCAATTGCCAACCGAGGGGCTTGGCCCCATTGCCATCGCTATGGGAATGGCATATCTGGCAACCGCACTCTCGAATCTGATGAGCAACACGGCAGCAGCCAACGTGATTCTTCCATTAGCGTTGGCCCTGCTAGGGGCAAGCCAATCGCACTTCATCATCCCCATCGCTCTGGCCGCCTCCGCAGCGATGTGCCTGCCGATCTCGACGCCACCCAATGCCATCGTCTACGGCACAGGGCAACTAAAGACGGCCGACCTCTTCGGAGCAGGACTAGTCCTTGGCCTTATCGCGCCGCTTGTTGTGATAGGCTGGACGATGCTCGTTGCCAATGCAGGTTGGGTAAACGTCACGCCGTAGTTTTAAGAGCTATTGGACCACGGCTCCCAAAAGCACTCCGACGATATAGGCTAAGCTAGCCGCACCGCCGCCAATCAAGAGCGTTTCAATTCCAGCCCGGTACCACGACTCGTCGACAAACCAAGATTTGGCCGCCCCAACAAAGAAAAAAGCGACGCCCGTTAGTACCGTGCTTGCTACATACGGATTCACCCATCCCGTGGGTGAAAAATAATTGTAGATAAACGCGACCAACGGAATCAGACCAACCAGCACGAAAGCCACCAACGTGGTAATCGCCGCGCGGATCGCCGAAGGGCCTTTCAGCGGTAAACCCAACTCTTCTACGAGCATCGTATCGACCCAGCGCTCGCGATTGGCAGTAATCACTTCAACAACATGTTCGAGTTTTTCGCCTTCAAAACCTTTGCTGGCAAAGATCTGGCGAATCTCTTCTCGCTCGCCTTCTGGATAGTGGGCGATGTGATGTTCCTCGGTCCGACGAGCTTTTTTGCGCTGTTCTTCTTCCGTTTTTGTGCCCAGGTAGTTACTGGCAGCCATACTAAATCCGTCGCCAACGAGGTTCGCCATTCCCAGCACAAGAATTACCCCTGTCGACAGACCGGCTCCGGCCACTCCTGACACCACAGCAAAAGTCGTCACCGTGCCGTCGATCGCTCCATAGACAAAGTCTCGCAAATAGCTGTGCGACGTGGGAGTCTCGAGACGATGGCGAATGCGCTCAGGCGTATGAGCCGCAACCAAATCATCGCGATCAGACGTTTTTTTGGGGTTCCCGCTTGGCTGCATTTAGCTGTTTATCTCCATCGGATCGATATGGTACTTTTCGAGCAGTCGGTACAAGCTGCGGCGGCTTACCCCCAACACTTTGGCGGATCGCAATTTATTGCCGTTTTCCTGCTGTAGAGCTTGGACAACACGGGCGCGAGTTAGCGAAGCCAGATCCCCCTCTTGGGAAAGCAGGACATGTTTCCCCGACCCGACACTCCCCAGCACCTCTGGCGGCAAGTTTTCTTTGAGTAAAATCTCATCATCCGCCAACATTTTTGCGCGCTCGATGGCATTGATTAGCTGGCGAACATTCCCAGGCCAAGGATAACGTGCAATTGTGTCACGACAAGCCGGATCAAATTCCCAGCCGGCCCCCACAAAATGGTCGGCTAACAACAGCACATCCTCTCGCCGTTCTCTCAAAGGTGGAATCACTATAGTCATTATGTTTATACGGTAAAAGAGGTCCTCGCGAAACCGCTTGGCTTCGACCTCTTCCGCCATAACTCGGTTGGTCGCAGCGATGATTCGCACGTCGACTCGGCGTTCCTTCAACGACCCTACACGCCGAAGCGAACCATCCTCCAACACCCTGAGCAGTTTTGGCTGCAGCGCCGGCGACAATTCGCCGATTTCATCAATAAACAGCGTCCCCCCGTCGGCTACTTCAAATAGCCCCTGCTTAGAAGCAACAGCGCCAGTAAAGGCCCCCTTTTCGTGGCCGAACAACTCGCTTTCAAGCAACTGCTCTGGCAAGGCGGCACAGTTGATCACGACCAGCGGCTTATCCGCACGAGCGCTGGATTCATGCAAAGCACGAGCAACCAGTTCTTTTCCCGTGCCACTCTCGCCTTGGATTAATATCGGCTTGTCGCTGGGGGCCGAGCGTTCTATCAACCGAAAGACTTCTGCCATTGCCCGCG
Source organism: Bythopirellula sp. (assembly GCA_965224625.1). Classification (GTDB taxonomy): domain Bacteria; phylum Planctomycetota; class Planctomycetia; order Pirellulales; family Lacipirellulaceae; genus Bythopirellula. The sequence continues at coordinate 1,005,661 of CBDCZS010000001.1, read as the reverse complement.
AATTGCCAATCATCCGATGCTTCGGAACGCTCTGTTTTATCAGTGCACGTAGTTGTCGATTTTCCTTCCGAATCCTGCTCGATTCGGCTGCTTTTTGAATGACCGCCTCGAGCTGCTTCATGCGAATCGGCTTCGCAAGAAAATCATAGGCCCCCAGCTTCATCGCTTCGACCGCCTTCTCGATCGTCCCCTTTCCGGTAAGCAGAATGACCTCAGCTTCCGAGTTGTCTCCCTTGATCTTTTCTAGCAAATCAATGCCAGACATGCCCGGCATGGCCATGTCTAAGATCGCCACCTCGAATGCTCGGCTTTGCATTTTATCGAGAGCCGATTCGCCATCAGCCGCTTGCGCGACTCGGTGCCCCAGTTGGCTAAAATAATTGGCAAGCCCCTCGCGCAGCTCGTCATCGTCATCAACAATCAATAGATCCAAATTCAATTCAGTCATAGCCGGTTGCTTTTTGTGAGTGTGCATAAAGACTGTGCATAAAGACACAGACAAAAACAATATATCAAAAACGCTAGAGCAGGTATCAAAACAGGTGCAATTTCGATGCCAAGATGCAACTTAGAGCAAGTCCCAATCGAGTGTTCCGCTTCTACAGCCATTTGACGCTCGCATACCAGGGTTGCTAGTGGAACACGCGTGTGCGGCTCGCACTAGCCTGGGAGAATAACGAAAAAGTAGAGTTAGCCTCAAGGAACTGCCCCTATCTCTTAAGCGAGCAATGTGTGTACCGGCACAATAGCGGTGTCTGACGAATGGCTGTTTCACCGACTTCCCTGACAATTCCTCGTGGCAAGGAAGCATTGCCTTTGGCCAAGCAGCTCCCCTGGGAATATGCCAGCTCCCCGGTAATAATAGACAATCGCCACAACGGCGGTTCTGCATGCAGCATTGCTCGCAGGTAAGATAGGCGTCCCCCCTGAGCAGGATCTGCACAATGAACTATTGGCTCCATCTTGGCAACATTCTCTACCTGCTTTCCTACTCGGTGAGAGACATTCTGTGGCTTCGGATACTCACCGTCGTAGCCATCATTAGCATGATTCCGTATTACTATTGCTGCAGCGCGACACCGCTATACGCCCCCATTGGGTGGAATGCGCTCTTCGCCATCGTCAACTTAGTGCAAATAGGCATGTTGATCATGGAGCGACGCCCCGTCTTTCTAGGCGAAGACGAGCTGCAACTTTACCGCATGGTTTTTCGCAGCCTTACGCCGCGCGAGTTCATGAAACTGGTCTCCATCGCCCAATGGAAAACAGCAACCAAGGGGCAAGCCTTGCTACGCCAGAACGAACCCGTTGCCTGCCTAGCTTTAATTTCTTCCGGTCGAGGCAGCGTGGAAGTCGATGGTCGGCCTATTGCAGAGGTAGGCCCCGGCCAATTTGTGGGCGAAATGGGATTTTTGACGCAACAGCACGCCAGCGCCAGCGTCCTCGCCAGCCACCCGATCAACTATCTTGCCTGGCCCGCCGATCAGCTCAGGACACTCTTCGAGGACGCTCCGCAATTGCATGTCAAAGTCCAGGGGATCCTAGGCACCGATCTGGTCGAAAAACTCCGGCAAGAAGGCTACTCGACCGCGCACCCTTCACAGGTAATGGGCAGCTATCCGAAAAAAGAATCGGAGTAGCGGAAAAGAATGCTTAATTCGCCAAGCGAAACCCAGAAAACTGCCAACGCGACTCCGGCGAAAAGAAGTTCCGATACGTCCGGCGAATATGGCTCGCCGAGGTTGCCACCGACCCGCCACGAAGTACGTACTGATTGCACATGAACTTGCCGTTGTATTCACCCAAAGCACCTGCGGCCGCGTGGTAACCTGGATAGGGCGTATAGGGGCTAGCAGTCCACTCCCAAACGTCGCCAAACATTTGCACAGCTTTTTCGGGAGTCCCCGACAGGCCACTGGGGTGCAAAAGGCGGCCCTCAGCAAGCAACGTGTCAGCAAAATTTCCGGAGAAGGACGCTTCGACGGCCATCACTTCCCACTCCGCCTCCGTCGGCAAACGCTCACCCGCCCAGCGAGCAAAGGCGTCGGCCTCAAAAAAACTAACGTGGCAAACGGGCGCGTCACGATCGAGCGGCTTCAGACCACCAAGCGTAAATTCCTGCCATCCGTCGTCGCACTCAAACCAATACAGAGGATGACTCCAACAGTCCTTTTGAACTTGGTCCCAGCCCAACGACAACCACAATTCTGGCCGCCGGTAGCCACCTTCTTCAACAAACTGCAAAAACTCGCCGCTCGTGATCGGACGGCTCGCCATCGCGTACGATTCTAAAAAGACCCGATGCTGCGGACCTTCGTTGTCATAGGCAAACCCCTCGCCCGCGTGGCCGATGTTGTAGATCCCCTCATCAGAGTCCAGCCACTCCACAGAAGAGGCCTGCGCCTCTACGTGTTTTCCTTGGCGAAACATTGGTAGCAGCGGATTCAAAGAAAATAGGTGCTTTACGTCGGTAAGCATCAATTCCTGGTGTTGCTGCTCGTGCTGAATGCCCAGCTCGACCACAAGCGACACATCCCCTCTCGCGGCCGCCAACCGATCTGCCACAGCTCGATCCACATGCTGTCGATAGGCAAGCGTCTCCTCAAGAGTCGGTCGAGAAAGCAAGCCCCGCTGGTGCCGAGGAAACTGTTGCCCCACTGCGTTGTAATACGAATTAAAGAGAACCTCGTACTGCTCATTAAAAACTCGATAGGACGGATCTTGTTTCAATAAAAAAGTCTCGAAGAACCAGCTCGTATGGGCCAAATGCCAGCGCACCGGGCTAGCGGCGGGCATCGACTGAAGGCAACAATCCTCGGGCGAGAGTGTTTCACAAAGTTTTTCAGTAAAGGAACGAACAGCAAGATATCTTGCCAAAAGTTCTTGGAGCCTCACGGCAGGCTCGTTTTCATCGTGTCCCGACATCGCCATCTCCAGAAGCAAGTGGCCGTAAACCCTCGGGCACGAACCAGCGTTCCGCTAATTCAAAAAACACCTGGAGAACGATCGCCAAACAGGCAGCCGGCACGGCACCCTGCAAAATGAGACCCGTGTCGTTCAGCCGGATGCCTGTGAGAATTGGCTGCCCATAGCCGCGTGCACCGACCAAAGCACCAAGCGTAGCAAAACCAACATTCAAAACGGCAGCCGTCTTGATCCCCGCCAGAATCGAGCGTGACGCCAACGGAAGTTCTATGTGCAGCATCCGAAACCAAGACGAAAGCCCCAAAGCCGCAGCAGACTCTCTGTACTCGGGCGCAATCGACGACAGGCCCGTGGCAGTATTCCGTACGATTGGCAGCAAGCTATAGAGAAAAAGAGCCACGATGGCCGTAACCGAACCAGCCCCGAGCGTGTTTAGTTTCAGATAGGCAACCGGAGCGATTAGCAAAACCAACAGAGCCAAAGCTGGGATTGTTTGCACGACGCCGACCGCTCCTAAAATGAGCTGGCCAAGTCGCGGAAGCTTGGCGGCAAGGATGCCCAAGGGTATCGCCACAAAAATCGCTGGAATCAACGACCGGCGGACCAGGTCGCAATGCTCTAGGGTACGCTGCCAAATCTGCGCTGCGATAGAAGGGTCTTCGACGCGCGTCTCAATCGCAAATTTCTCGAACAAGAAATCGGCGGCCGCCAGCGACTCGCTCACTTCTCTCGAAGCGACACGAGCGTTCAGTTTTATGATTTCGTCCTGTCCGATGGCCGACTCAAGCAGCGATATCTTTTCTACCAAGCCCGGAAATCGATCGCTCAAGTCGTCGCGAAATAGCACGACCGCGTCGTATCGCGGAAAATACTCCAGATTGTCGACCAAAACCACCAGGTCCAGGTTGGCCAGTTGTGCGTCGGTAGTATAAACGTCTTGCACGTCGATGGTTTTTGCTTCGAGCTGACGGTAGGCCAAGTCGTGATCCATGCCTGCCACTTCTTGATGTGCCAGTCCATAACGCTTGCGAAGATTCTTCCAGCCATCATCGCGATCCATAAATTCGTTACTAAATCCGAGCCGCAGATCAGGATGCGCGGCCAAGTCTTTAATGGTAACCAAGCCGAGTTGCTCAGCAGTCTCGCGCCGCACGGCCAGGGCATAGCTGTTATTGAATCCGAGCGGTCGACTCATCCGAATCCCCTCTTTCGCGAGCAATTCCTTCAGATTCTCGGAAGACGCCTCCGGGTGGCTCGAAAAGACTTCCTGCACGAGCGTTCCGGTGTATTCGGGATAGAGATCCACCTCACCACGCTTCAAAGCGTCGTAGACAAACCGCGTACCGCCTAGTTCTGAAAGATGCGTCGCTTCCTCACCGGTCGAGCGTATCATCTGTGCCAACATTTCACCCAGAATAACCGACTCCGTAAACTGCTTCGATCCAACACGAATACCGCGCGGCGACGAACCGCCGGGCGCTACCGCCAGGAGAAGCAAAATCAATCCGATCAAGAAAAAACGTTTCATGAGAGTAGGGGCCGTTGGGCTTGGACAAATTTGGCTGCAAATTCATCGACAGGGTTTTCGATCAGATCGGCAAACTCTCCCTGTTGCACAATCTTTCCAGCACGAAGCAGCGTAATGCGATCAGCAAGAAACCCCGCTTCCGCCAAATCGTGAGTAACAAGGACGACGGTCTTGCCAAGTTCTCGAAATATGGTTCGCAAGTCTTGTTGTAACTCGGCTCGAATCATCGGATCGAGATCGCCCAACGGTTCGTCCAGCAATAACACGTCGGGGTCGAGCATCAACGCACGCATAAGGCTCACTCGCTGTCGCTGGCCACCCGAGAGTTGGCGGGGATAACGGTCGAGCATCGTGGGCGACAACTGTGTGAGTTCGAGCAACTCCTCGATACGCGCGTCAGTCCGCTCGGCCTGCCAGCCAAGAAATCGGGGCACAATCGCCGCGTTCTCGCGTACTCTCAAATGAGGAAAAAGACCTCCTTCTTGAATCATGTAACCTACGCGCTGCCTAACTTCGCTAATCGCCTGCTCGGCAAGTGGTTTTTCCTCGAAGTAGACAGAGCCTGCGTCGGGGATCACCAGACCGATCATCATTCGCAGGAGGGTCGATTTCCCACAACCACTCGTCCCGATCAGCACCTGCGTTTGCCCCTGCGGACAATCAAAATCGATTTGATCGACGGCCCGATGGGCGCCGTACCTTTTCGAGACGTTACGAAGTTCGATCATGCCCCTGCCTTCGCAAGGAGTGCAAAGTGCAAAACGGCAAACCGTTGTCGATCATCCATCCATGAACGCCGCAAAGTCAGCCCAACTTCGGCTGCCAACGCCGCAAACCCTTCCACCGTGTATTTGTGAGAATACTCCGTAAGAATCGGCTCGCCTTTCTCAAATAAAAACGATTGTCCTTGAACCATGACACGTTGCTCGCACAGACTTATTAGAGAAATCTCGATGCGATTCTCTGCAATGTCGTAGACAGCCTGATGGCGAAAATTCTTCAAGTTAAAATCGCCACCCAGTTCACGGTTAATATGCCTGAGCAAATTGAGGCTAAATTCAGCAGTCACGCCTTGCGCATCATTGTAAGCCGACTCGATGACGCCCACCTCTTTTTGCAAATCAATGCCAATAAGCAAGCCTCCGCCCCGTCCGCACAAATCTGCAATCTGCTTAAGCATGGCACGGGCGGCCGGCTTTTCAAAATTCCCGATCGTTGAACCCGGGAAAAACACCGCCGAATGCGTCGGCCTGCGTCGAGCGGTCGGCAAGGCAAATGGCTGAGTGAAATCTGCGCAAACCGGCAAGACCTCAAGGGCGGTGAACGACCGCGAAAGCCGCTCTGCCGATTGGCTCAAATGCTCGCCCGAAATATCAACCGGCACATAAGCAACCGGATCGTCAAGCTTCTGGAGCAACGCCCGGGTCTTCGTACTGCTGCCGCTGCCGTATTCCACTAGCATCACGCCAGGACCAATTTGGTCGGCCATCTCTTGAGCATACTGTTTGATAATCTGATCTTCGCAGCGAGTCAGATAATACTCGTCGAGCAAACAGATTTTGTCGAATAGAAGCGAACCTCGCTGATCGTACAAATACTTCGACGGTAATTGCTTAGGCGATGCCAGCAGACCGGCAACGACGTCTGCGAGAAACTCCTCCGTACTGGACTGCAAATCGAACAGCACGCCACAAGAATTTGAGTTGCTCATCAGTGTCCCAACCAACTACAGGGTCCCAACCAACCACAGGAAGCAAACGACATGCACACAGAAGCCCTATCTTAACGGATTCTAGCCGTAAGAGCAGGGTGAAATTGCCTAAGCGTTAACGCACCTCCGCCTCGGCAGACGTTACCGACAGTTTCCAGCCTTCGATGGGCGTCCCCTGCAAGTCGATATTACTGCAAATGTAGTGCAACCGCCGCGTAGCCGGGCCGTCAGGAGCGGTCTTAAATAGGCTTTGCAGAAAGTAGGGGGGGATCGCTTGGTAGTAGAGCGTTGCCTTGACTTTGAGTCGCTTTGCATCGACACCTGCCGGCAGGGCAACACGATACGTCACTTCATCGCTACCGCTACCGTCGCCATAGAGAGGATCGAGCTTCGCCAGAGGACCAGGGTGCGTCGCTTTCAAAAACTCGCCACGCAATCCTTCGCCCGGCCCCTCGGCTTTCCAGCCACGTGGCAACAGACGGTTATCTTTGATCACTTCTGAGGCATGAATAAAGCTCGTGGAAAATCGATGCTTATCACTATGCAATAGCGTTTCGTAAATCTGCACTTGATCGGAAGAATCAATCACCTCGTGGTGCTGCTGCGAGACTTGTTTTCCCGCCTCCTTATCCTGATTGCTAGGATCGTCTGCAAAAAACTCGGAGGGCAGAGGTTCGCCTTCTGCATCGATCAAGACGCCCAACGCATTGGTTCTACCCGACGACCAAACGATCCGCTCTTCGGCACCTTCCTCTGTCGGCTGTTCAATCACCAGAAACTCAATAAATGCACGTCGAAATCCAACACCGCTAGGAAACCGGTGCCCGACTTTGTTTTGCACTTGGACCGTAGCAATCAGTTCGTTCGCGTCATTCACAGAGGACTCAATCTCCAAAGTTGCTACATCGTTCTTAGCCTGTCGCATAAAATCGGCGACTGCATGAGGAATGTCTTCTTTCGATCCCGTCATAAAGTCATATTTTCGCACGCCAAGCAGGTCATCAAATTGATTAAACATCTCGAGCAAAAAAACATTCAATCCACGGAAATTATGCCGGGCATAGCCTTCCTTCCGCAGCCGAACCAACAGTTCCTTCTGTTCGGCCAAGTTTTCCGCATCAGGGAATGTGTCGTCTTGGATTGCAGCAATACGCGTCACAATCTTTTCTAAGTGCAACGCCAGATCATCATTGTGATAATCCTTCGACATGTGGCAGTCTTGACACGTCTTGGCTTTCGGATTTTCCGTGTCAAATTCGTTTTCAAACTCACTGTTAAGCCACTCCAGATACGTTGCCTGCTCGACGTGGTGATGATATTTTTTGAACAGCGGGTTCTGTTCGGCGGCGACCAACTCGTCGGCCTCCTCTCCTGGCTCCAAGGGTTTGTCTACAATCGGCAAATTCACCACATGACACGTGCCGCACATCCGAGACGACTTGATATACGAATTATGCTTCGGCTTGAACCCCAGCGCGTGCTCCATCGAATAGGGGGAGATTTCTTTATCCTCAAACGGACCGTGCAGCTCGTTCGGATTGCCGACATGCAGATTGCCCGTGATCGAGGTTTCTAAGAAAAACTCAAGGTAGTGCCGATGGTCGTCGGCGGGCTGCTCACGTGGTTGCATTTGATGGCAGATCGTGCAGCTAATGCCGTCGCGCGCTAAGGCTCCGTAACGCCAATCTTTTTCTCCGCCCTTCTTCTCCACCGCATCGCTCTCGGTTGAGTTTCGCATAACGTGATCCAAGCCAAAAGGCTCCGCGTCCTCGCCGTGATCAAGGCGGTACTGGTGCTTACCCATCGCGCCGTGGCAAGTCAAACAAGTCTCGACCAAATTGTCGATGTACAACTTGGCTTGCTCAGGATCGTCAGCAAAATCACTTCGCATCAACTCAATTTCGCTCTCCAATTGCGCGAAAAATATCGGATCCCGCCCAGCAAGCCCCATCGGCGTCCAACGCCATTCTCCGTAAGGCGAAAGATGCACACCCGGCGCGCCGTATTCAACGCTATCGCCCGTCGGAAAAAACATCGTCGGCCCAAACGGTTCGAGCAAACCCGCGTGACAGCTCATACACTGATTGGAAGTCACAAAAGGTTGCGATTTCTGCGCAGCCGCCGGCCGCCGAGGAACCCAGTCGTGAGTAACCGGCGGAAAACGAGAAATACCATCGCGAGACGCACTAGCAATCATCGGGAAAAGTTCCAAAAACTCCTGGTTGAGCACCGCCGCACATAGCTCAGGATGCTCTGCGTCGCTACAGCGAGGATGGCTAGAGGCTGCGGTTTGTTTTGCGAAGGCCGCTTTTTCTAATGCGAGCGTGAGCAGAGCTTCGTTGCTCTCGTCACTCTCCTCGTCAACTGGTGCGTCTACCGTTTCGGGCACTTCGTGATCGACCGCCTTGCGCCACGAATCATCCACGCGAAAAAGAAGCGGCTCGCCAGGAAACCCCTCAATGTTACGTAGCGAAGCAAACGTAAACTCGTTGGTCTCCCCGTGAGTTTTTGTCGAGGCGTGACAACGAACACAGTAAATCCCAAAACCCGAAATCGGGTGATCGAACGGATACTGGTGGTTATCAACGACCTTTTGATCTTTGGCCGGATTGCTCCAAAACCATCCATCATGCGAACCGGCCGCATCTTTGACCATCACCGTCCAGCTCGACAGTTGCTCAAAGCGTTGGTCGTCGTCGAGACCTTCGTATCGAGCGGCCGGCGGCTCAAACTGCTCTTTGATAATCATGGCACCGTCGGGAATGGCGCTCCGCTTCCCATCCTCTAACCAACGGATGATCTCCGGAGAATAATAAATACTAACCGCCGGATGGGTGCCATAGTATTTTCCGTTGAGATACGGCCCAGTGTCCCGAACCCGCTTATCACGAACCCATCCAAGAGATTTATACGTCCGCTGATTAAGAAACTCAAAAAGATGGCCTTCATACTCGGCCACGCTGAGCGAACTCGGAAGCGGCAGTCGGCCAGAGCGACCGAATTCAACGCGAGAAACCTCCGCTGTCACTTCCCGAGCCATTTCGGTCGTCGTCTTGGGACATCCGACGGAAGTCAGCGTAACCAAAACAAGCAGCAACGTTCTTGTCACTCTCGGCGTCATGAACTTATCCATTTGCATGGGCGACCAAATCCACAGGAAGTGCTATCGGAGGGATGTAGAGGAGCCAGACGCCTCAATAAAATCACAGACCGCAGCGCGTCGCAACCCCCCATTCTACGCTTCGCGGCTATCTACTTCAGCTTGGTGTTCTTGCCTTTCGATTTCCATGGACTGGAACAACTTGCGAACATCCATCGCTCCCCCAATCGAGACGACCACTGCTAGCAACGCGAACAGCACGACTCCAATGATCAATACGGCTGTCCAAAACAGTTGCCACGCATCGTATCTGGCAACGACAAAGAGTAGCACTCCAGCAGCGACCGCCAGAGCTGCCGCTGCTTTTCCTGTCCCCGCTGACAAAGGGTTCGATCTTGTAGTGCTTGGGGCAGGGTGCTTGTCAGGAAACAGAAGAGAACCGAAGAATAATACCGAGAGAGAGAACGCAACGGTAAATAGCCCTACACCCTCACTGGTAAGGGTCATACCAACAAGCTCCGAAACTTTTGTCCGTACCGGTCCAAGTCCTACAATTGCACTTAACCCTGACAGAAGCGACAAGAACGCACCTGTTGTGCTTGCTCTTTGCCAATACAATCCTCCGAGCAAAACGGCGAAGGCCCCGGTAAAGTAAATCGCGCCGGTAATGGCCATGTAGTCCCAAATGTCGTCGTCCCCGTCGTAGATCAAGCCCCAATACAGAACATACAAACCAATGGCAACAATAAAGAACCGCGAAAGCGTAATTCTTGCCTGACCACTCAAAGGACGGCCAAGGGTTTCGGCAATGGGTGCCACGACATCTTGCGAGAGCACCGAACTCCAACAAAGCAAGTAGCTATCATGGGTGGACATAAACGCAGCGATCATTCCAGCCGTAATGATACCAATAACCCCAGCCGGCAGAACCTTCCCCAGGAAAACCGGCATGGCAAAAATACTATCAAGAGCCGTCTGACCATCGGGCAGCGTTTCTGGAGCAGGGTAACCAGCAGGATAAAAAAGAGTCTTCAACGAATCGTCCTGCATGATGAACACAAATGCACAGATTCCCCAAAAATAGGGAATCAGAAAACGAATCGTAAAAGAAATCGAAGCAAACATATACTGCCTCTTAACCAATTCCGGACTTTTCATCGCTAACGCACGAGAGACAGCCGTCGGCCAGATACCACAACTGACAAGTCCTAGAAAAAGCATCCACACCATGTACTGCCAGCCAAATGCGCCTTCAGAAACCATCGGATCAAAACCCGTGGCCCCCATCTCGCTTTGTATGGTCTCAAGAATATTCTCCCAGCCTACATGCATAAGAGCAAAGTAGGACGCAACAAGCAGGCCAAAAGACAAGACAACGAATTGAACATAATCGGACAAGACCACCGAAATCATCCCACCAAGGCAGGTATAAATGAGAACAAGCACAATCAAAAACACCATCGTTATGGGCAATGCCAGACTTGACATGGAAAGTCCCGTGATGCCAACGATAAACATGGAGCCTACTTTCAAGAACAGCCCCATATTTAGAATGCCGCCCAGGGCTAACATGATCCCGCCAAGAATTCGCGTCTTATTATCAAAGCGCTTCCCGTAAAACTCGGGGATCGTCAGCACTTCCATCTCGCGCAAACGGTAAACCAGAAAGCCCGTCATCCCTACGAGTAAGGTAGAAATACCCGCAGCCAGAGCAATATGAAAAGCGGCGAACCCCCCTTTGAATCCTTTCTCCGCACTATACATGACCGTGATCAAACCCAATTCGGTACCGGTCATCGTGGCAATACCAAGCCACAGCCCTAAGCCCTGTCCTGCTGCGACAAAACTTTTCATACTCGTAATGTACTTGCGGACGTACAGCCCTATCAACAGCGAGATGCAGGGATAGGTAAAAACAATCGCCCAATCGACAACACTAAAATTCGTTTGTCGAAACACAGCTTCTGTCTCAGGGGGCATGTTAAAACCTTTGTGAAGAGCTAGGCGATCTGCCAATACAATTAGCGAAGGAAAATAAAACCTGGTTGGTCGAGCCAGATACAGCAGCATGGCAATGGCCGCGCACAAAAAGCGCAGACTAACCCATGCATAATGAAATGATATTGATTAATGGTTGCTTGTATAACGCCTGTCTTCCCCAACTGCAAGAAGTTAGATATTTTTTTCACCTGCCAGGTAGATTATTCTGCCACGAGTGTTAGGATAAGCGGCTCTTAGACGATTCTTTGATCTTCCCGCCGCTGAATCATTGAGTGGTATTGAGTGGTATAAAAACCATCCTCATCCAGCGGGATCCGCGATAGGCCAGTTAGCAGGTATTGCGCCGTGATTAAATCTATAAGTTACTGGTCCCTACCAGACGGCTTAGCCGGTACGTGTCCTATCGAAGATGCCCTAGCGATGACTCAAGCGGCCCATTTCGAGGGTTTGGAGCTATGCATTGGCGTTGAGGGCGTTCTCACGCCTGATGCTTCGCAATCCCAGTGCGAATTGATTCGGAAGCAAATCGACAGCTCTGGCCTGATCGTCCAGACACTGGCCAGTGGCATGTCCTGGGCATTCAACCCTACGAGCAATGACCCGACCGTTCGCGAACAAGCCACCAAGCTGCATGACAACGCCCTGCAGCGAGCAGCTTGGCTCGGCTGCCAAGCAATGCTCTTTGTCCCTGGGGTTGTAAATAGCCCGATTGCCCCCGACGAACACGTTCCTTACGACGTGGCCATCGAAAGGGTCCGTACTTCCGTCGCCCGCTTATTGGAGACCGCCGAGAAACTCGACGTGGACCTCTGTTTGGAGAATGTCTGGAACGGCCTTTTCCTCTCGCCACTCGAGTTTGCTACATTTATCGATTCGTTTGGAAGCTCCCGCCTAGGAATCTACTTAGATGTTGGCAACCTACTGCGATACCACCAGCATCCTCCCCACTGGATCGAATTTCTCGGCAAGCGGATTAAGCGTGTTCATGTGAAAGGCTACGCCGACAGTTTTGAGGGCGGAACCTACTCGTTCTGCGATTTAGGCGCAGGCGACGTACCCTGGGATGAAACCATGGCTGCTCTGCAATCCATCGGATACAACGACACGATCGTCGCAGAGATGTTGCCCTACAACGAAGGGTTGCTCGAGCGGACAAGTGCCGCACTCGACAAGATTTTGCAATCTGCGGGTATACCGCGACGGGCCTAGAGCAGATCACACTCGAATATTCCGCTTCTTCTTCCGTTGAGTACGCAAGCGCTACCCGAAGACGCACCTGCGACTCTCACTGAACGTCAGCTCGACCGGCTCTGCTCCAACTTGACAGAGCGGATGGGCTTCTAGCTCCTCGCGCAGGTCCAAGCTGGCGTAGAGCTGCCCAAGATGCAAAGTATTGGGAATAAACATCCAACGCCGGTCGCCGTAACGGCTAGCAATTTTTTCGATCAACTCTTGATCGTCGGCAAGCGTTGCGGGGATCTTTGCCCGCCCCATGTCGCCGGTCGTGTAGACATTGAGAAAGGTCTTGTCCTCGTCGATCGCATCACGCAGCCGCCGAGTAATAAAATCGGCCAATCCCACACCAATCGCATTCCCCTGAGAAGCCTCGGCCAACGATAACGCCGCAATGATGCCAATCCGAGGGCGATCGAGATCCTCATACCCCTTCACACCCCGGTAGCCGATCACGTTGGTATCCATGCCCGTGCCGCTGTAGGTTTTTCCAATCGTATCAACGACCAACACCTCCAACTCATCAACAGGCAGTCGCGGAAAATAAGTTGTGTGTCGCTCTAGAAGATCTGGCTCACGTCGCAGAATCTCTTCTGCTGCGACACCAATAATTTCAGCCGTCCGATCAAACCCATCTTCCAAGATCGCCAAGCCTCCCAAAATTTTCCCGGAATTTAGAATCACCTGCCCCATCTCCAAAAGCATTTCCTTCATCTGCGGTGTAGGACAGGAATGAAAAGTTTGAGCCGACTGAATCTTGCCCATTCCAACCACCATCATCTTCGTCAAGCCACTTTGCACAGGCCCCGAAAAACAGGTATGCAACTTCACGCGGTTGATCACCAACACGCCCTCCGACTCAAAACAATGTCGATCCATCCAGACGTCACCGGTACTGACCGTCGCCAGCTTGACGCATTCCATACTCGCTCGAATCGGCATTCCCATCGCTGCCTCTGTCATGCCGAGCGATTCAATCATCTGCCGTTGCCCATCCGCAGTGGCACCATTGTGCGACCCCATCGCAGGCACCATAAACGGCTCGGCTCCCTGCTCTCGAAGCCAGTCGCCTGCCGTGCGAATGAGGGCAGGGATTTGATCAATTCCACGACTACCTACCGGAATCGCCACCGGTCCCGAGGGTGCCTGCAAGCCGATCGCATCAAGCTGCCTGCGAACTTCGCTGGCAACGTCTTCCAGGGGCCGAGAAACTAGGCTTTGTCGAACGGATAGCAGTTTCATGATAAATGCAATTTTCTTTCTCGGGGAATCCCTACTGAATACAGCAAATTGTGCTTCGGCACCTAGTCTTGACGATTCAAGCCTATGTCACAAGTTTAGCAAGTCTGCAATAATGAGTTCGATGCTCGTTTGATCCATGTAGGCCCTTTATAGTATTCTACATCCTCACACGCGCCGGCAAGCCGTACATTTTTCGCCTGTCAAAGGACTACCCAATTGATGTCTAAAAAAACTCTAATCGTCTTGCTGACCCTCCTACTCATGACCACTTCTTCTGGGACTGCAAAAGAAGTCGTAAAAGAGGAAGTCGTAAAAGAGTCCGTCGAACAACGCGATGCCCGTATGGAGTGGTGGCGAGATGCCAGGTTCGGAATGTTTGTCCACTGGGGACTCTACTCCGGATTGGCAGGAACCTGGGAAGGCAAACCCGTAGCAAAAACGGGCGGCATGGAGTGGATTCAACAACGGGTCGAAGCCGACACCGAGACCTACGCCCAACGGGCAATACCGCTTTTTCGTCCGACCGAAAACTTCGCTAGCAAATGGGCGAAGCTCGCAAAAGCAGCCGGGTGTCGCTACCTCGTCTTCACGACCAAGCACCACGATGGTTTTGCTTTACATGACTCGAAGGTTAGTGATTTTGATGCAGGATCCGTCCTGAATCGTGACCTAGTCCGCGAGATCGTCACCGCCTGTCGCAACGAGGGCCTTCGGGTCGGGTTTTACCACTCCGTCATCGATTGGCACCACGACCAGTACGACTACGCCCAATCAAAACAGTCACCCCATCCCTTGATAAACAGTCCCTACCCCGACGGCCAACGCGATCATTCCAAGTACATTGACTACTTGCACGCCGAGGCCAACGAGCTAGTTTCCAACTACGGGCAAGTCGACATCATGTGGTGGGACTATACCACAGTCGACTTTCCAGGCGAGAAGGCCTGGAGAGCCTTTGAGCTAATTGACATGGTTCGCAAAAAACAACCCGCAATCATCATGAACAATCGCCTCTTTCGGACTCCTGAGGCTGGATGGAAAAGCATGGGAGTCGACGGGTTTGTTATGAAGCTCGACCCCAAATATGGCGACTTTATCACCCCCGAACAACACGTCCCTGAGGAAGGAATGCCCGGCATTGACTGGGAAACGTGCATGACCCTAAACACGACCTGGGGCTATAGCGAACATGACCACGCCTGGAAGAGCGACCAAGTCTTGATACGCCACCTTATCGACATCGCAAGCAAAGGCGGAAACTTTCTGCTCAACATCGGCCCCAAGGGGGATGGCTCGGTCCCAGCGCCAAGCGTCAAATCCCTTCAAGCCATCGGTAAGTGGATGGCCATCAATCGGGAATCGATTCATGGCACCACCCAAAGCTCAATAGGCCAGCCCGAATGGGGACGTTGCACGCAAACCAACGACAAACTTTACTTGCATATTTTTGATTGGCCTAAGGACTCTGAACTTACTCTTTCAGCAGAAGGCATCGACGTAAAACAAGCCTATCTCTTAGCTGATAAAACAAAGACGCAGCTCAACAACGAGCGACAAGGCGAAGAGATCGTGATCCACTTACCGGAGCTATGCCCCGACCCCATCGCCACGGTGGTTGTCGTCGAATTAAACCAGTAGACATACTGATCTGGCCGCTGAGAAACGCGGAGCTTGCGTCGGAGCCTCGAATAGTGTATCATAATGATACTGTCTGTTGTCGCCACCGGGCGTACATGGAGGGTCGGTGGCTCTCACCTCCTCCTTACCAGCAGCACAGAGATCGTAGTAAACCTTGATTCTCTCGCTTGGCTGGTACAGTTCACTAAGGAGCTTCCCTTGGATTCTACTCCTTGGTCTGCGCAGTCGTAGCTCGCGTTTCAAGACACTACCGTAATCTTGCCGTAGACATAACTTGCCATAACTTTATTGGACATTTCCAGGAGCGCCTCCATGATCAAAAAGTTATTCTCGCACGCTCAACGTGCGATCTTTTCCTGTGTCCTCATCGGGCTCAGCACGTCCCTTTTCTATACAGAGGTAGCGTTTGCCAAAATTACTTTGCAGTCCTACTCTGCAAAGAATCATTATCGTTTCTACACGGGCGGCGATAAAAACTTCATCGGATCCGCCTTTGACGCTTCAGGAGTAGGCCGCGGCGCTGACCGTTGGGCGACGATGATTTCCGAGCACTATTTCATCACGGCCAACCATCATCACGCTGCGGACGGCGCTACCATTCGCTTCTATCATTCGAACGATCCGACCGGAGCTTTTGAAGACCATACGATTGATTCAGGACAACAGGTATTCTTAAATCCTGCTGTCCCTGCTTCGGGCACCGACCTCTGGATTGGGAAATTAGCAACTGCGCCAACTACCGATGTGGCTCGATACTCGGTCATCGACTTAGGGCCAAACTCGGCCTATTACAACGAAGAAATTTACACCTTCGGAAAAGACTTTGGATCGGCATCCACGTCGCAAGCTTTGGGACGCAACACGATCGATCCGGGGAGCATCTCTTCTCGGTCCGACGGCTCGAACACGACGCTTTCTTACCTCTACGACTTCGACGATCCGGGCGGCGTCGGAGCCGACGAGTCGTTTCTTCAAGGTGGCGATTCCGGAGGACCCTCTTTCATCGCGGTCGGCAGCCAACTCGGTTTGGTTGGTATCCACTGGTTCAACAACAGCTCCCCCGATTTCTCTGGCGACTCGTTTGTTCCCGGATATATCAACCAGATCAATGACCTCCTTGCCGTCGGCGGTGAAAGCCTGAGCGTGATCGTCCCCGAGCCTGCATCTCTTGCATTACTGCTCACAACACTCGGCTGCCTCACCATGAGAAGAACGAGGCGGCTGGCTTAATACGGGACAGCCTACAACCACAGGCGATGGAGGAGCTACCTTACAGCAAGGCACTGCTCACGGCGTGTCCACAGTGATCGAGATATCATCGACCACGAGCCCTCGGTCTTCATCCTGCGTACTGAAGATCACGCTGTACACAACATTTCCAAGCACGGGTGGATCGACAGGACGCTCGCCAAAGGGCGTCTCAAGCGACGGGTAGCTTCTGACATCCGACCGCTTAAATCCAGACACAGGTACATGAACGGTTCGCCAAGCAAGTGGATCAGCCATACCCATGGCTGCCTCTCGCGAACTTAGCTCCTGATATTCATACGATCCTTGAAACTCGGAAACGCGAAACTCCCCGTCACGGGTCAGCAACAAAACCTGGTACCAGTCGGGGCGTTCCATTTTGACCCGATAATGAAGGACGGTATTCTCCTCAATTCGAAACAACCCTTCAGACCAAGCGTTGGTCGAAAAGATCGAATAAAATCCGTCATTCGGGCGAAACGCTGCTCTTACGGCCCCCAAAGAGGGTTTCCCGAGTAAGCCTTTACCCAGTCCTTCCCGCTCCCAGATCCCAAACTTCCAACCCTTGGGTAAACCCTCTTCAAAATTCACACTCCAAGTATCAGGAACTTTTGTTTGTGCCGCAAGATGGAGAGCTTGACCAAGACTAGCAACCGCATATTTGCCCGCAGAAACATCGACATCGGTGCCCAAGGCACGTTCTTGAAAATTAACTTTTCCTTCCGTCACATCCAAGCGTGTCGTGTTTTTGTCGGCAGATACTGCTAGACGGGTTCCCAATACTTGCATGACCGCTGAATCGGAAATGAGCAACAAGGGCTTGCCTGCAGGCTGCGGTGCAACGGAGGCCGAAATATTGCCCTGCCTAATTGTTATCCGCTTTTGGTCATTTTGGTGGTCGCAGACCACCGAGGAATCCCCGGCAAGCACCACCAAGGTTCCATCGTCATAAGCAAGACGAACGATGCTGGTCATGCTCTTCGTGCTGATCTTTTCTCCCTCAACCAACCGTGTTCCAACACTCGCCGTTCCGCCCCGTACGGTAACATTACCCACCATAGATCGTATTCGGGGCAAATCCGACTTGGCTTGCAAAGAGGAATCAGTCCAAAAGCTGAGGCGTGCCGTGGCCATGACTAACAGCACAGCAGAAATTGCAAAGAACACGACGAGCGTGCGTTTCAGTGCACTGCTGGAGATCCCCGAACTCCCAGCTTCAGATCGAACCAAAGGCAATCCGAGTGACTGAAGCGAGGTGTTCAATTCCTTGAACAATTCTTCCGGACTGGTCAATTCGCGAAGAAGAGACTGATCGACCACATGATTGGCCAACAACCTTTGGAAGTCTGGTTTGTCCAGCAAACCACGGAACTTATCGAATTGCGTCCCCGAGAGATCGCCCTCAAGGTAATCCAGAATCAATGATTCCCAGTCCGCGCGAACGTCATTATCAATTGACTTACTCATATTTTACACGCTTTGTTATCCATTTTAAAACTGCCCATTTTAAAACTGCGACTCACTCCTAATAAATCCAATTACATAAAACAATTACTTCCACTACAGCCTAGTTTCAATGCAAGCCCGTAGAGCCTGACGCCCTCGGTACAACGCTTTTCGCACACTTTCCGATTGCCGTTCAACCTCATCTGCGATTTGCTGCAGGCTGTGCCCCAGGCCATAACGCATGCGAAACAACTTTTGCACGAACGGAGGCAAGCTCGCAAGGCATTGGCTCAGTGCTGCCAAACGCTCCTGCGTCGTCGCCTCAGACTCAACCGCTGTAAAACCATCCTCCAGATACTGCAACTCAACAGAACTCAGAGACTGAGGACCCCGCGTACGTACCCGATAGTAGGCCGCGATGCGCCGACGGGCAATCTCACGGGCCCACGCCTTAAAATTGGTCCCCAACTTGAAGCTCGCTGCATTGTCGCAAATCGTTACTGCAACTTCCTGGAAAACTTCCTCAACCGCGTCGCTATCGCGCATTGCTGCAAAAATGTACGCAGTCACCGCACTTCGATGCTCTATCAATAAACGCACGACTTCCTGCTGTTGATCATCCATCAAACTAGCCGTCCCGCTTTAGTTTATTACCCTACTTAAGATAGGAACTTAGGCACTACTGCCGCCAAGACATCACGTTTATAGGTTAGGTATTCAGCCCCCTCTAGCGGGACAATTTTCAAGTAATTCTCCACAAATTGCTAGACAAACTGCCAGTTATAGGATTCAGCTAAATTACCCCCCTCTCTAGCAGAGGAATTCGGGGGCCCCAAATCTATCTTCCTCCCCACTTTCGGGGAGGGGCTAAGAGCGGGCCTGGGGGACAGGCTGGCTCTAAATACGCGAGTCCCAATGGCACGGGCCATGCCTTCAAAGCCCCCAGTTTTCGGAAGACAGGGGGTCGAGGACTTGGATCATCAGGTCGGGGTAGATTCTTGAGAGTGGGTCATGGGAGGCTCCTTCCGCTTGCTTGGTAACAAACGATCTAGGAGACCGATGTGACCCACCCTTTCAAGTAGGCCCGGCCCGGCTTCGCCTTTTTCGCTACGCTCAAAAGACGAAGCCGGGCCATGTACTGCAACGCTATTTACAGAACTAACGGTACACTAACGGCAGCTGCAATAGCATGGCTGCTTACTCTAGTCATAAGTCATATGCATGCTCCTGGTGCTGAAAGCTGGAATACCAATTTATTTCGTTAGCTTGCCAGGAGGGTTCATCGCAGCAACCTCTTTTCTGATTCTCAGCTACTTCACCGCTCAGAAAGCAAACCCTCCAGGAAAGTGATCGAGCAAACTCAATTTAGCTACTCAGCTTGGGGCCACAAAAATGTGGCGGCTCGACGAAAATTGCTTGCTCATTTCGAGTCGTCTAAAGGAAGCTTGAGACGCAAAACCTCACAACGGTTCGCCCAGCAACCGCAGGACTTTGCAGTTCCCCTAGGTCAATCGGCTCCAGGAGAACTGCAAAGTCAAAACAAGCCGCCTTAAGGAATAGCCACAGAGTTCACAGAGAACACAGAGTGCTGAAAACAAAGCTTTCTCGGTGTCCTCTGTGAACTCTGTGGCTTTTTTCTTTTCTTACCTGACTTTGCAGTTCTCCTGCAATCGGCTCCCTAGGCTTTGAATTAACTCGGCGATACACTTACAATACGAGGCTCCAACTTTCCGTAGAAAAATCGATCACTAGCCCCACGCCAGAACGACGACATGCTTTCAGAAGACCGATATTTCAGCCCCGACCCGACCCAACGCCAGATCGCTCGGCAGCTCTACAACCAAGTTGCCGACCTGCCGTTAGTCTGCCCCCACGGCCATGTCGATCCCCAAATTTTTTCTGATCCCGACTATCAGTTTGGTTCTCCCACCGAAACCTTGATCATCCCCGATCACTACGTATTCCGAATGCTCTACTCCCAGGGCATCCCCTTAGAGTCGCTCGGAATACCGCAGCAGGGCAAAGCCCCCGTCGAAACCGATCCTCGACGTATTTGGCAAACCTTCGCCGACAACTTTTTCCTCTTTCGAGGCACACCAACCGGTGGTTGGCTGACCGACGAATTTGAGTCGGTCTTCGGAATCGAAGAAAAGCTAACCAGCGACAACGCGCAGTCCGTCTACGATCAGATTGACGCCAAGCTCCGTTCCGACGCCTTCCGCCCTCGGCAACTCCACGAACAATTCAACATCGAAGTCCTTTGCACCACCGACATGGCAACCGATTCGCTCGAACACCATCAGGCGATCCGCGACTCCGATTGGCCCGCCCAGATCCTACCCACCTTTCGACCCGATGACGTCGTCCTCATCGACAGGGCCGACTGGCGAGAGAGCATCGAACGCTTAGGAGAATTAACCGGCGAAAAGATCGGGGATTTTGCAACCTATCTCAAGGCCATAGAAACACGCCGCGAATTTTTCCGTAGCTTGGGTGCCAAAGCCACCGACCACGCCGCCACAACCGCCTACACCGGAAGGCTTTCGTCGACCGAAATAGAAGCCCTCTTTCAACGTGCCTTACTTGGCAAGGCCGACGCCAAAGAGGCCACGCTCTTCCGAGGGCACATGCTCATGGAAATGGCTCGCCTAAGCACCGAGGACGGTCTCGTCATGCAACTGCATATCGGCTCTTACCGCAATCACAACGGCCAGATATTCGAAAAATTTGGGGCCGACAAAGGCTCCGACATCCCGCTCGCAACCGAGTTCACTCGCAATTTACAACCCCTACTCAACGAGTTCGGCAACGATCCACGCCTCGCACTCATTCTATTCACACTCGACGAATCGACCTACGCCCGCGAACTGGCCCCACTCGTCGGACACTATCCAGCGATCAAGCTAGGCCCTCCCTGGTGGTTCCATGATAGCCCCAACGGCATGCGTCGCTACTTCGATCAAGTCACCGAGACAGCCGGCATCTACAACACCGCTGGTTTCAACGACGACACGCGGGCCTACCCGTCAATCCCCGCACGGCACGATGTCTGGCGGCGTTCCTGCGCCGATTGGCTCGCCAGCCTACTGGTCCGCAACATGATCGACGACAACGATGCCCAAGCCATGATGCGAGCCTTGGTCTACGATCTGGCCAAGCAAGCGTATCGTCTAGATTGAACTCGTCTAGATTGGGCGACGCACGCCAAATGGCGATTCGTCGCCATCGGCTATTTCTCCCAGCCTACTTTTCCCAACCTACTTTTCTTTGAGCGTACGCTGCAAGTGAATCACCTGCGCACGCACTTCTTCCATGCTAGGATTAAGCCGCAGCGCACGGCGAAACGCCTCCAAAGCAGCAACCGGATTGTCCTGGAGCTGATAGGCCTGCCCCATCACCGACGCGGCCAAGAAATGGTAAGCGTTGACCTCCAACGCCTGATGGCAATCCTGAATCGCGGCCTCATATTGCCCAAGTTGAAAGAACGCTTTGCCACGATAGTACCAAGCCTGGGCTATCCAAGGAGCGTCCTCAACCAGAGCGGTCCCCAACTGAGCCGCCCGCTCGTAGTCCTGCTCTTCCAAATGTTCGCCAATGGCAACTAGATGGCGTTGCTGCGACGGCGTCCCGATGCGCATCCAGAGCCGACGGATCCCGTTCTCGGCCAACGTGCGCACGCCACGATCACTATCGATCAACGCGCGACCAAGCGTAGCATTCGAACGGTAATCGGCCAGACGCGACATCGCCAGCACAGCCCCTCGACGAGCCATTCGATCGCCGACAGTAGCCAATCGCTCCAAACTACCAATCGTATAGCTCGACGTCACACTACGGACATACGCACTAACATTCTGATCGATCAAATAGCGATCATAGTGATAAACAAGCAACGGACGTTGATGATCTTCGTGACTCATACAATTTTTCTCTATACCAAGGCCAAACTCAAAAAAAGATGCCGAAGAGCAGCCAGCCGCAGTTAAAAAGCAGTCGCCTGCTTCTCAAATCCACTTCTAGGCAAAGCGACCCGC
Organism: Bythopirellula sp.; assembly: GCA_965224625.1. Taxonomy (GTDB): domain Bacteria; phylum Planctomycetota; class Planctomycetia; order Pirellulales; family Lacipirellulaceae; genus Bythopirellula. The sequence continues at coordinate 983,555 of CBDCZS010000001.1, read as the reverse complement.
CCCAGCGTCCGCTCTCAAGTCCCCATACATTCAGTGTAATTGCATTGACCGATTTCTCAACAAAATTGTAATTTACTGCGGAATGTCCCACTTTTTGAACGAAGGATTAGTAGTCCTCCGAAAAAAGGTTATGATGATAAAATACTTGACAAAACAGGCGTGGTAACTCCCTTTCCCGATTTTCTCTCCCCCTCAAACTGAGAACAGGGCAGGGGACCGACAACCTAGCTGATGGCCAATAAGAATCGCTAGCAATGAACTGGAAAATGTGCAAACGCCCAATCATGCTACGCCATGTCAGCATTTTAGCCGTCGCGATTCTCGCGTTGCTGCTGAGTTATAACGACTCGTTAGCAAAGCCAACCCCGTCGCTAAAAGAAAAACTACAACGGCGAGTAACCGTCACCTGGCAAGGGCAAGAATTGGCAACAGCCGTCAAGCGGTTGGCCGATACCGCACAGATCCCCATTTGGCTCGATCGCCGCGTCGACCGACAGCAAACCGTCACGCTCGAACTCGACGACCTACCTCTTTACCAAGCCCTAGAAAAGCTCGCCCAAAAACAGTCGCTCGCGACCGTCCAACTCGGCAACCTCCTCTACATCGGCCCAAAGCAAACGGCCCGCCAATTACCCAACCTCATCCGGCAAGCGCACAAAAGCCTAGAAAGCCTTCCCACCCAAACCCGGCGACGCTGGCTAAAACCCAAAGCAACAAGCTGGCCTCGGCTAAGCGAACCCAGAACCTTGGCCGACAATTGGCTTCGCGAAGAACGTCTTACGCTGCTAGACAGCCAACCGATCGCTCACGATCTTTGGCCAGCGAACTCCCTCCCGCCATCCCCACTTATCGACCGACTGCTTCTGCTCCTCGCTGGCTTTGACCTAACCTGCCAGATCACGCCCGACGGCAAGTCCTGCCAGATCGTCCCCCTCAAGCCTACTTTCGAGGTCGTCCCCAACGATCCTCTGCCGCCCACCAAGCCAAAACCTACGCGAACAAGCCGGCCCTCTCACCAGCGATTCACCTTACGCCTTGAGAATCAACCTCTCGGTCCTGTCCTAGAGCAACTGGCCCGACAATTGAACTTAAAAATCGTGTGGGATCAAAAAATCGCAAACCGGGAATCGCATCGCCAACAACACATCTCGTGCGACATCAAGAATGCCAAGCTCAACGAACTCCTTCAGAGCATCCTAGCGCCCGCAGGGCTAGAACATCAACGAAAAGACAAGCAGATCACGATCCAAGAAAAGCCGCCGCAATAGAGCAAGAATCAATTGCGAGTTCCGCTCAAACAACCGTTTGACACTCGTACGCCAAGGCTGCTAGCGGAAAATGCGTGTGCGGCTCGCACAAAAAACGCTCTCCACCATAACGGTGAAGAGCGTCAAACTGTTTTCGAGCTGTGGGTCTTCGGCACACTTGCACTAGCAACCGTGCTTTTCCAGTTTTTCTCTCAGCATGTCGGCAGTGAACGGTTTGACCAAGTAATCAGAAACGCCAGCCTGAATTGCTTCAAGCACACGCGACTTCTCGGCTTCGGTCGTAACCATAATGATCGGTATATTGGCGTCTTGGGCGCGAATTTCGGTGATTACCTCCAAGCCATTCTTGCCGGGCATGTTCCAGTCAGTTAAGACCAAATCAAAATCGCCAGGCTTGAACAGGTTGACGGCCTCGATGCCATCGGCCGCCTCCACTGTCGAGGTAACACCAACGGCGGTCAACGAACGGAGGATAATCTTCCGCATCGTGCTCGAATCGTCTGCAACCAGAACTCGTGTACTCATCGTTGTGCCTTTTTCCAGCAGACCTTCAATCAGGTCTGAGTCTCAGAAAGCTACCATCCACACGGAACTATGCCACTAGGCATCTTCCGCACAAAATGTCTGACAACGCCATTTCTCTGGCGAAGCCACAACGAAAGATAGGTCACGACAACCGACTGTCAAGCAAACCTGCCTCCTAGGCAAATATAGCGGTTCTTCCGAAAAAACCACTTCAAACGCCAGCAAGACACGCTTCGACAAACAGAAATCGGCCAAGAGAGAATCGCGCGACTCAGCCCACCAGCCGTTCAAGCTGCTTCTGGATCTCCGACTCGATCTTGCCCTTAAACATCGCCGCCGCAAAAGGCAAATCGACATCCACCAAAAGCTTTTGGTCCGCTGCGGTCAAATCCCCCTTAATTTTGATGCCAAAAGTCTTGAAGCCAAACGACAACGTATTGCCGTTCCAGCTTTGCTCAAGATCGCTAACTTGGTCTTGGGGCAAGCTCTGCGTAAAACGCTCCAACTTCTCCCGAGCTTCTTCGGCGGACAGCTTATGGGGAATCTCTAAGTTAATCTTCGGCACGCTTTTTCTCCTAAATGAAAATAGGCTGTAGGCTGAATGCCGTAGGAAAATGTAACTATTACAGCCTGCTTTCCTACAGCCTAAAGCCTACGGTCTACAGCCTCTCCACTAATCCAAATCGTCGTATTCCGTCCGGTCGTGACCATGCCACAATGGCAAGCCGGCCTCGACCCGCGCCGCCATGATCGTCAGCTTTTCATCCGTGCCAGGCATAGCGGTCGTCGCATCATAGCGATTTTCATCGACCCGCTCTGGCTCGTAACTCCACTCTCCCTGCTTGATTGCTTCCAAGACAGACTTCGTCACGACGTTCTCCCCAAAACATGCGAAAAGGTGCCAACAGACGCCAAAAAGAGATCCGACACGCACCCTCTTTGCCCTGGCTGGGGGTAGACCTACCCCTGACTATGAGTATCGCGGATTCCCGCTAACTGTCAAGCAAAATCAACTTTTCTCGGCATATTCAAGACGCAAATCCAACCCAGCACGAAACTCTCGCACCCGCTCCGCCACGACAACGCCCGTACGGTCGCCCTCGCAGACCGCCCCTCGAACAGCAACCACATCAACGTATTTCAACGGAAGCTGTCCCAACGTTCTTAGAGAAAGGCTTCCAGCAACCACGGTCGTCATCGAAGCCTGTCGTGCCGCCTGGAGGATCGCCTCCAATTCTGCGCCCGACAAATGATCCAAAATCGAGCCACGACGCTTACCAAAGGTGTCGATCAACAGATACCGACATTTCTCCGTCCGCGCTACTTGCAAAATCTCCTCCGGACGGGGAGCTTCCGCTTGCACCCAATCGGCATACAACACGGCGGCAAGCAGCTTGTTCGCATCGGCCACTGCTTTCGCCACTCTCAGCCATCCAGACTCCCAACCGGGACGTACAGCGCAACCTGACAGCCCTAACTTCACAACGCCGATCCCATCCACATCAAGCAATTCCGAGGTCGGCGAAGTGGGCCAATCACCTAACTCGCCAAGCGCCGCCGACAACGGCCGACGCCCGGCCAACGACTGCACGGCCTCGCGCGCTACTTCCACTTCCACCCCAGCCAAAGCGCCATCCGTAGGTTCTTTCAGATCAATCCAGTCAGCCCCACCCGCCAACGCAGCCTCAACTTCGCCCGCGTTGCGTACGCTGACCAACAATTTCGGCCCGCTAATCTTGGTCACCGTCTTTTTCATACGTCGACAACACCCTCGGCCTGCGATTTTTGCTCGCGTCGAACTTCCGACAAACGTCGATTGAGCCGTCGAATCACCTCGCCGGTGATCGGCTCGCACCAAGTCCCACGAATCGTGATATACCCCTCCTCCCAACGCCCCAAAGCCGACTTCACATCACGCTGCAACCAGTCGGTCTCTCCCTGCGAAAGCCGAGCAACCAAATTCACAGTTTTCGTCGGTTGCCCCGACCCAGGTCCAGGTTTGCTAGGCAAGTGCGCCGGCCCCTCGCCTTGAAAAAACGCTTCCACCACTTGCAAGGGAACCTCGATCGGGGCACCCGAGGTAAGAGAAAACAGCACATGCCCATTACGGTAAGCAATTCGCGACCGGAAAATCTGTCGCACAAGCCCAAACATCAACAGCAGGGCAATCACCAACAAGAAAACGCCCAAAAAGCTCGAGACAGCCATCCACTGGCTTCGCAGGCATAACAGCCCTAGCCCCGCCAAAAACGCCACCGGCACCATGGCCAACATCAGAATGCGCCGGTTCGAGTGTAGCCAAATCTCGGTCATAAAATACGGACAATACGCTCATTTCAGGGAAATCAAACCATCACTAGGGCAGAGTTAGAGTGTACCGGCTGAAACCCTCGTCAGAAAGCGGCCAGAAAGCGAAGACCCAGAAAGCGGAGACTCCGGCCGGTTATAACGATTCCAGCAACCTCCGAGTAACGAAAACAGGTGGGTTTCTACCCAAGTCTCGCCATTCAATGAGATTTACCTCCAAATCGTAACCTAACTTTTCCCAGGCGGTTTCACAAAAGCTGCCCTACGAACTACGTTCTGCCCCCACCGAACCGTTGCAGCAAGTCACCCGATTTTATTCAGGCGTAGACGAACTGCTAGTCACTTCGTAACCTTAAAAACTTATAAATCGTGCGGAAATGCCCCCAAGGCCCAACCGCAAGAAGGGTCGACTTCCACATGGCAATGGACTTAGCAGGCATGGCTTCCACGGGACATCAGAGCAAAGGCAACAAGGTCGTAGGAGCGCTCCTCGTAGCTTTTGGCATCTACTTAGCCTGTGCACTCTTTGGCCTTCCCCAACTGGCTACCGAGATAGTCGTTGCGGGCCACAGCCACGAAGTTGCCGCCGACCACCACTCCAGCGAAGCGCACCTCCACACCGGCGCTGAGCACCACGAAAGCCCTACGGCTCCTCCCTATTGGACCATCCTCCCCTTTGTCTGTCTGCTCGGCGCAATTGCACTCTTCCCGCTACTACGAAAAACCGAACACTGGTGGGAAAACAACACCAACCGATTCAAAGTCGCCGCGCTGCTAAGCTGTCTCACCCTAGGCTACTACGCATTCCTCCATCATTCGCCCGTCGAAGGCCACTGGCCCGCCCATTCGGTCATCGCAGCTAGCGAAGGCGTAATCCAAACAGGCTTTGTAGGAGCCATCCTCGGCAATGCACTGCTAGCCGAATTCATTCCCTTTATCATCCTACTTTTCAGTCTCTACACGATCGCCGGCGGCGTCCGTATCGAAGGCGACGTCCAAGCCAACCCGCTCACCAATGCGACCTTCATGGCCATCGGCGGACTGCTCGCCAGCTTTGTCGGCACGACCGGCGCGGCGATGCTCCTGATTCGGCCCTTGCTAGAAACCAACAGCGAGCGCAAGCACGTCAGCCACACCGTCATTTTCTTTATCTTTATCGTCTGCAACTGCGGCGGCTGCTTGCTGCCCATCGGCGATCCTCCGCTGTTCCTTGGCTACCTCCACGGCGTCAGCTTCACCTGGACGCTGGGACTCTGGGAAGAGTGGCTATTCGTCAACGGCCTATTGCTGCTGACCTACTGCCTCGCCGATCAATTTTACTTTTATCGCCAAGAGTCGGTCCGCGACATCAAGCGCGACGTCACTCAAACACGCCGTATCCGCATCAGCGGACTCGCTCTCAACGGCCCCTTGCTCCTGGGCGTCGTCCTGGCGGTTGCCTTGCTCGACCCCAACAAAGCACTACCTGGCACCGACTGGCACGCCTGGATGTACCTACGCGAAATGGTCCAACTCGGCCTAGTCGCCGCCTCGCTCTACTTCGGTTCCAAGGCCCTCCGCGAGAAAAACACCTTCAACTACCACGCCATCATCGAAGTCGCCGTGCTCTTTGTCGGCATCTTCATCTGTATGCAACCCGCTTTGCAAATCTTGGCCGAGCAGGGGACCGTACTGGCAGAATCGCTCAGCCCAGCCGGATTTTTCTGGGCCACCGGCGGCTTGTCCTCCTTCCTCGACAACGCTCCAACCTACCTCGTCTTTTTCAAAGCCGCACAAGACCCAACCCTCGCCGGTCCCACGGGCGGAGTTCCTGAGATGGCCTTACGTGGCATTGCCATGGGCGCGGTCTTCATGGGAGCGATGACCTACATTGGCAACGGTCCGAACTTCATGGTCAAGGCAATCGCCGAAAAAGCGGGTGTCAAAATGCCCAGCTTCTTCGGCTACATGGCCTATAGCTGCGTCATCCTGCTACCGATCCTCTTCCTAACTCACCTACGCTATTTTCCATCCCCCGAGGCAGAAGCAGCTCCCACCGCAATGGTGGCTCCTCAAGAGGCTCTAGGCAGTAGACCGTAGGAATAATACCATCAGCTTTCCCTACAGCCTAAAGCCTCCAACCTAAAGCCTCCGCGAGAGGCTAGAGGCCGTAGGCCCTAGGCTGTAGACTATAGCGGTCGCCTTGGTCTGATTTAGATCAGGGTTTTCCCTCCAGTCAAAATCCTAAAGCCTCCAGCCTCAAAAGTGTCCTCTCCCACGATCACCGACCCAGCCGAACTCCAGCAACTTTGCAACCGCCTGCAAACCGCTGATCTCATTGGCATCGACACCGAATTTGTCTCCGAAGACACTTTCTTCCCCGAACTTTGCCTGATCCAAATCGCCACGCGCGACGAGATGGCCGTCATCGACACCGGCGTCCTCCAAGACCTTCAGCCCTTCTGGGAAATGCTGACCGGGGGCGACCACATCACGATTCTTCACGCCGGGCGCGAAGAACTGAACTTCATGCTGCGAGCCGTCGACGCAACACCCAAACGCCTCTTCGACGTCCAAATTGCATCAGGCTTTTGCAGCAACGAATATCCCTCAGCCTACGGTTCCGTGGTCAGCAAATTCCTCGGACACAAACCGGCCAAAGGCGAGCAGCGCACCGACTGGCGAAAAAGGCCACTCACCGCCGCCCAAATCAACTACGCATTAGAAGATGTCCGCTACCTCCTGCCGCTCCACCAACGACTCGTCGAACGACTCACCGAGACCGGACGCTTGTCTTGGTTTGAAGAGGACATGGCCAACTGGCAGCAAGAGGTTACCGTAGCTCTCACTCGTAAAGACTGGCGGCGAGTTTCTGGAATTGGCAAGCTCAGCCCACGCCATTTGGCCATCGTCCGCGAGCTGTGGAACTGGCGCTACGAAGAAGCCCAACGCCGCAACCAACCTCAAAAACGTCTGCTCCGCGACGACCTTATCGTCGAACTGGCCAAACGCAAAGTCGCCAGCCCCGAGCAAATCATGGCCATACGCGGCATGGAACGCAGCGCCGTACGACGCAAAGCAGACGAACTCGCAGCTTGCGTCCGTCGCGGGCTAGAAGCTCCCTTAGAACACATGCCCCGAGCACCACGCCAACACGCTCCTCCGCAACTCAACCTGCTCGGACAATTTTTAGCCCCAGCCCTAGGAACCATCTGCCGACGGGCCGAAATCGCCACCAGCATGGTCGGCACCGCCTCCGACGTCCGAGAATTAATCGCCCATCGCATGGGCCTTTCAGAAAACGATTCCGCAGAAAACGGCTCTGCAAACCTGCCAAGCCTGGCCCAAGGCTGGCGTGCCGAATTGGTAGGCAACGTAATCGACGATCTCATCAACGGAAAAAAGTCAATCCGAATCGCCAACGCCAAAGCAACCGACCCGCTCACCTTCGACGATGTCAACTGACTTCAGATTCAGACCAAAAAAAGCGAACCACAACGAAACGAAGGAACAACGTATGCCCTTCTCGGTTCCTTCGTTGTTCCGTGGTTCCGTTGTGGTTCAATTTCTTACTACAAATCAAATTTCTCGCTTCGACTACCGAGCTACGCTCGCCTTGCGTTCAGCAGAGTAAGGGGTCTCGCCATCTTCCCAGCGATGCTCGTCTTCAAAGAACCGAGTCGTCTCTTCTGCCGCCAGTTTGATGTCCAGCTTCTGACAAGCGACTTCCGCCCTGAAGATATGCGTGCCCGCTTGGCTCGCCTTCGCGTGAATCCGTAGCAAGACCTCTCGGCCCGCCGCCAAGCTCTTGATAGGATGAAAGCTCACACGCCCGTCGCGTACCGAAAACTGAGCACCTTCGATCGTCGTCGGGTCAATTCCTTCAGAGAACAAACCAACAATACTAATCCCTTCGGCAGCTGTGGTCCCTCGGTTCGACACCCGAATTTGATAGACCACCGGTTCACCCATTGGCAACGGCCCCTGCGGATCGGTAACCTCCAACTTCAGATCAGCCAACGCCTCGACTTCCGTCTGAAAAGCCTTCTTGGCATTCAGCTCTCCGTCGTTGGCACTCGCCAAAATCTCAAAATCGTTCTTCCCAGCCTTCGCAATTTTGCAACGCATCTGCACAAACTGCTCTCCGGCCGCAGCAATAGCCCCTAACTCCCAGCTCACGACGCCCGTCGTCGAGTTCACCGAATAGCCATCGCTCGCACTAACAAACTTGGCCCCGACCGGCAGCTTCAAGCTCATCTTGACCGAATCGGTCGCCGCCGTCCCCGGATTGCTCACCCGAAAATAGTAGGCTGCCACCGTACCTGCATACTTCTTCTCTGGCCCACGCCAGTCGACTTCCAATTCTGGCTTCCGGCAAAGTACCTTCTTGTTCATCGCCGACTTCAAACCACCTTCCGAAAAAGCGCTGGCCTGAATCAACAGTTCGCCAGCCTCACGCGCCGTAAGCTCCAGATCAAGGTCTTTGACCTCGCCCGGCTGCAAATCACCAATACGTTGCGTCGTCGCATCCTGGGCAGTTCCGCCGGGCGGAACCAACCGTACCGACACTTTTTCGGTTACCCCAGTACCAGGGTTACGCAGCGTCAGCCGATAACGCTGTGGCTTACCAAAGTGAACTTCCTTTGGACCACTAATCGACAATTCCAGCTTCGGCTCTTGCACTTCGACAATCGCTTGCGACTCGACCGCAGCCTGACTCCAACGAACATCCAACTTCAACGGTCGCCCGCTACGAGGAATCAACCGCAACCGCAAGGATTGAGACGCGTGCGGAGCCAGTTCACTAAGTTTCCATTCCAACGCGCCAGCCTTCGTCCCCTGACTCACCCGTTCGACAACGCCGCCAGTCGACATCGCATCCACCAACTCGGCCCATTCCGGTACGCGAATTTCCGCTGACAAATCCGACGACGGTGTATTACTCGTATTCTCCAACGTCACCTGAAAGGTCGCTTCCTGCCCAACCAAGATACTACGTGGCCCCTCAACATGAGAAACGATCACCGGCTGCTTAGCCGTACGCAACACGTCGCGTGAAGGAGCCGCAATGGTTTTAACAGGTTCCGCCTTTTCCACGGTAGGCAAGAACGACCGCATTGGATTTCGAGTCTGCCCAGGGCCAGCAAATGCCTGCCTAGCTTCTCCGCCAGAAGTACCAGCAACCACTTTTTGTTCAATCACTTTAGGTACGATCACTTTAGGTACGATCACTTTTTCTACGAGCTTGGATTTCGCAGGAACGGCCACAATCACCGGAGCAACGACCACCTGCGGCTTGATCTCCTCAACCGGTTGCACAACAACCGTTTTTTCCTCCGGCGTCTCAGCAACCTCAATAGCATCTTCAGTCGCCTTTTCCTCGCCATCGAGCAGCGCCTGACGCAGATCAAACGTATTGCTTAATACCGAAGCAGAAACCTGAGGCGTCGGCGGCGTCGAACGTTTTACCGACTTCGCCTTCTTTCTCGGCTTCAGCGTCACAGGCACACTCCGCTCCGCGTCCTTCTCTTGCAAGAGATCAGCCAGCGCGTCATTGAGTTCGTTCGCTCGTAACGTCGTAGGAGACTTGCGAGCCAACTGCTTCGTCGCCGGCAAGCTAACTTTGCTACCCGCACGAGGCCGATTTGCTGTTCGAGTCAGGTCCCAAGGCTCTTGTGGCCTCGACGGCCTCGTCGACGCATTGTTCTCACGAACAAAAACGGCATCCGGCAGCAAGTCGCTTGCTCGGATCCCAAACTTAGAAGGCGCGCTCGCAGGGAGCCTCGCTACCTTGGGTTCCGGAGAACGCTGGCTGCGCTTCGCCGAGGTTTTACCCCCTTGGCGAGGGCGAGAATGATGTCGGTTCGACCGTTGCGACGACTTCTTCGTCGGCGTCTTAGCCTCAGGTTGCTCTCGCCGAAACCTGTTCTTCAGCGACGCAAACCGCTCGACCAACGAGACACTCTGCGAGGAGTCCTCTTCCTGTGCCCAGCCGATCGAAGTCGTACCGAGAAGCAAGCCAAAACAAACAATTCCAAAAATCCATGGACGAGACATATTCGCATCCCTGCGCATAAAGGCAAAGCGTGTAAAAAGTCCCCCCGAAGAAACGTATCGGCAGATCAGACCTGCAAAGATAAACCGATTTTAAGAATTATTCTGGTCCAGTAACCTAGGGGCTTTAGAGAGTTTCGTAGGGTCCGCTATGCGGACCAAAACAGCGCAGTAGGGTGGGCACTGCCCACCAAACGGATGCCGTTGGATGGTCCTTGAAAGGTGGGCAGTGCCCACCCTACTTGCTAGCCGCCTCGACCTCAGCCGACTGCACCACCTCGAACCCAAGATCACGAATCATCGCATAATCAGCCTCAGGAACCTGCCCCTGGGTCGTCAGATAGTCGCCGACAAAAATCGAATTCGCGGCATAAAGCCCCATCGCTTGCAGACTACGCAGGTGAATTTCGCGTCCCCCAGCAATCCGAATCTCACGCTCAGGATTCACCAGCCGAAACATCGCCAGCACTTTCAGGCAATAGGTCGGCGTAAGGTCGGCCCCGTCAGCACCGCAGGCATTGCCAGCAAGCGGCGTCCCATCGATCGGATTCAAAAAATTGACCGGAATCGACTCCACGCCCAATTCCCTCAAATCAAGCGCCATATCAACCAGATCGCGCGGCTTCTCGCCCATTCCAACAATCCCGCCCGAACAAAGCTCCATCCCCGCCTTGCGAACAGCACGCAGCGTATCCAGCCGATCCTCATAAGTGTGCGTCGTGCAAATCTCGCTATAAAATTCACCGCCCGTGTTCAGGTTATGATTCACCCGGTTCACGCCACACGCCTTCAACCGATCCGCCTGCTCTGGCGTCAACAACCCCAGACACGCACAAATATCCAGGTCGTACTGCTTCTTAATTTCAGGAATCAATTTTTCGACCGCTTGCATTTCGCGTTCGCTAGGCCCCCGCGCAGAAATAACAATACAATACGTCTTCGCCTGTCGCTCAACAGCCGCCTTAGCGCCAGCCAAAATATCGTCTCTTTTCAGCAAGTTGTACTTAGGAATCTCCGCCTCCGAGACTTTTGATTGCGAGCAATAGCTACAATCCTCCGGACAAAGCCCGCTCTTCGCGTTCATCAAAAAGTAAAGCTGCACCCGGTTGCCAAAATAATGCGATCGCACCCGATACGCAGCTTGCAGCAAATCAAGCAGTTCCGTCTCGGGCGCAGCCAAGACCTCGAGCGCCTCATCAGCAGTCAGAATCTCCCCAGCAAGCACGCGAGTAGCCATCGCTTGCCAAGGCCTAACCGAATGAGAAGGTGTTGAGGTCGTCGTGGTGATCGGCATAGTGCTTATCAATTTCCGTAGGAAGGTCACGTGGCTGCCCCCCGTTGTACCAGTGAAAACACCTGCTAGGCAAGCCTCAAGAGAATGCCCACCCAGCATCCTGCTTGGCAAACACAACCGCATACGTCACAATCCCACACATGGGACACCACCTCGTCAGATACAGCCTGCTCGGAGAAATCGGCCGATTCGTCGCCGCCGATGCGTCTCTCTATCCACGAAAATCGCGTGTCATCGTCCGTAGCACGCGTGGACTCGAGGTTGGCGAGGTACTTGCCGAACCCGCGCCATCAGCAACCCTCGCACACCCCGACGGGCAAATCTTGCGTAAGATGACCGTCGAAGACGATCTCCTGGTCGCTCGCCTCGAAAAACACCGCCACAGCGCTTTCGAGGCCTGCTCAACCCTACTCGCCGAACACAACATCCCCGCCACCCTCATGGACGTCGAACATCTGTTCGACGGTGCCGGACTCTTTTTCTACTTCCTCGGAGAGGTCCCCCCCAAAGCCGAGCGATTCACCCAGCAACTAGCCGAGAAGTACGAAAAGACAGTCGAGTTTCGCAAATTCGCCGAAACCCTCGCCGAAGGCTGCGGCCCTGGCTGCGGCACCGAAGCAGCAATGGGGCAGGGCGGCTGCGACAATTGCACTTCCTGCGCAGTAGCGGCTGCCTGTGGAACAAAGAAAAAAGAATAGGACGCAGAGGAACGCAGATTAGGCTGATTGCCACAGATTAAAAGACCTTTTTTTATCCGCGTACATCCGTAGAATCCGCGTCCCTCCGCGTCCTATTCTTCTTCATCACTCCCCAAATTCCCCGAGCGATGCCAGAAACTCGCTCATCTCACCCGCAGCGTGCGAATCTCCCTGAGTGCGCGCCTGCTCGATCCCGTCACGCAAAACCGTGCGTGCCTCTGCAATGCGATCCAACCGAGCCAACTGCTGCCCCGCCATAAAGAAAGCAGGCACATAGGGCGGGTCGTTTTGGGCCAACTCGCTCAGCTTGATCAAGCTCTCGTCGTTCTCGCTCTCTTTGTCGAGTTCCATCGCCAAACTGTATCGAAGAAACGTATCCGTAGGATCCTCGACCAACATCGCCTCAATTTTCTCGCGTCGCGTCGCCATGCTCTTTTCCTTCTTCAAAAAAATTAACCCGCGGAGGACGCCGCATTTCTTCTTCAGATACTTTCGTGCATTTCGTCTTTTTCGTGGTTCCACTTCCCCCATCCGCGTTTTCATCCGCGTCATCCGCGGGCAAAAATTGCGCATTTAAAGTTCACCAGTAACTTTGACTAACATACCGTGCCTAGCATTCTCACCCGCTCCAAGTGCCGTAACAAAAAGCGAACCATCCGGCGCAAAAGCCAAACTCACCGGCCGGACGACCGACGCGATTTTCACCGCCCGACAGGTTTGCTTGCCTTCGACCCGCGCATCATCCAAGCGATAAACCCCGCCTGCCTGCGCGTCTTGCCAGCTAAAATCGGCCGCATACAACTGCCCCGAAGGACTATAAGCCAGACTCAAAATATCATGCAAGCCAGTCGGCAAACTAAGGGCCACTTTGCCGGTCGACGGCAAAAAAAATACCAGCCGACTATCCTGCGGAGTTTCGCGACTCCCCATCAACGCAACCACCAAAAAAGCAGGCCGTGGACGTGGGATCACGGCAATGCCTCCTGGTGCCCCAAAACCCACCTCTTTCTCCACATCAATCAAGGGCTGCAAATACACCAATCGGTTCGCACGAACCCCCGCCTTCAGTACCAGCCCATCGGCACCCAACCGACTCGAAGTGACATAACAAGTGGCCTCGGTCATCGCCAAACCAAAGAAACTCAAGCGATCCTTCCCCGAACCAAGCTTCGACCTCAACGGCCCAACAGCATGATCTTGCTCACCAGCGTCAACCGTTGTTCCTGCTTCGCCCAACGCATAACTCACCAGCTTGCCCGAATTTTCGCCTTCATCACACAAACCAACGACCAACTTCTTGCGATTAATAAACACCAGCCCCAACGGCCCCGTACGAAACCCAAGTTGCTCGCCCACTGCAAAATTGACAATCACTCCATCGACCTGCTCGAGTGCGTCAGTCACCACGCGCACGATCCGACCAGCGCCGCTCTCCGCAAGGTACAACTCATAAGGCCCCCGCTTCGCTTGCGTAGGACGCAATGCCAATCCCACGGGATTGTCTAAGTCAGACAACAACACCTGCATCTCAAAATCAGCCGTTTCGTCCCCAACAGGAGCAAAGCTGACCAAAGACTGAGCATGCACCGTGGAAACACAGAACAGCAGGGCAATCAAAAAAGCCTCATACAGAGTCACAGAGACGCAGAGAGCCATCCCTCCTGTCCTCTGCGTCTCTGCGACTCTGCGTGATACTTTTTCCAACGTCATATCTTTATCAAGCCTGAGCCGCTTCGTAGGCCGTGATCTTATCCTCATGCTCAAGCGTCAGGCCAATATCATCCAAGCCGTTGAGCAAACAGTGACGCCGGAAAGGCTGCACCTCGATCGAAACCGAAAAACCGTGCGAATCGCTCAGCGTACAAGCCTCCAGGTCAGCCGTCAGCTCATAACCAGCGTGCTGAGACGCACGCTGAAACAGTTCGTCCACCTGCTCTTCAGAAAGCTGAACAGGCAACATCCCATTCTTAAAACAGTTATTATAAAAGATGTCGGCGAAGCTAGGAGCAACAATCACACGAAACCCGTGATCTTCCAGCGCCCAAGGTGCATGTTCGCGACTCGATCCACAACCAAAATTGCGCCGAGCCAACAGCACCGTGGCTCCTGTCGCCTCTGGCTGATTCAATTCAAAGTCAGGATTTGGCGAACCATCGTCCAACTTCGTCCAATCCCAAAACAAAAACTCCCCAAAGCCCGTACGCTCAATACGCTTGAGAAACTGCTTAGGAATAATTTGATCGGTATCAACATTAGCCCGGTCCATCGCAACGACCAGCCCCGTATGCGTAGTAAATGCTTTCATCGTATTATTTCCACTCCCGGATATCTACAAAATGTCCCGCAACAGCAGCCGCAGCAGCCATCGCTGGCGAAACCAAATGCGTTCGGCCCCCTTTGCCCTGGCGGCCTTCAAAATTACGGTTCGAGGTCGAAGCACATCGCTCGCCCGGCTCGAGCTTATCCGGATTCATCGCCAAGCACATGCTACATCCCGCCTCGCGCCAATCAAAACCGGCTTCTCTGAAAACATCGGCAAGCCCCTCTTTCTCCGCTTGCAGTTTTACCTGCCCGCTGCCTGGCACTACCATCGCGCTGACGTGACCAGAGACCTTATGTCCCTTGGCCACTGCCGCTGCCTCTCGCAAATCCTCGATCCGAGCGTTCGTACAAGAGCCAATAAACACCCGGTCAAGCTTCAAATCGGTGATCGACTCGCCCCCTTGCAGACCCATGTAGTCGAGCGCCCCAGCAGCCGTTTTCTGCTCCGTTGCATCCGAAAAATCCGCCGGCGTCGGCACCTTGCCGTCCACAGCAACCACCAAACCAGGATTGGTTCCCCAGGTCACTTGCGGAGCGATATCTGCCGCATCGAAGACCAACGACTTGTCGTAGGTAGCTCCTTCGTCCGAGGGCAACGCTTTCCAACGCTCGACCGCAGCCTCAAAATCCTTCGGCACAAACTCCCGCCCACGAAGATATTCATAAGTCGTCTCGTCCGGAGCAATCATCCCCGCCCGAGCGCCCGCTTCGATCGACATATTACAAACCGTCATCCGATTTTCCATCGTCAATCCGCGAACCACGTCGCCCGTGTACTCGACACAATACCCTGTGCCGCCGTCGGTCGTGATCTGCCCGATCAGATAAAGGATAAGATCCTTGGCCGTCACATGCGGTCGCAACTCGCCATCCACCCGCAACTCAAGCGTCTTCGGCTTAAACTGCAACAGCGTCTGCGTAGCCAGCACATGCTCGACTTCGCTCGTGCCAATGCCAAACGCCAACGCACCAAAAGCACCATGCGTCGACGTATGGCTATCGCCACAAACAATCGTCATCCCAGGCTGCGTGTATCCCAATTCAGGGCCAATCACATGCACGATCCCCTGATTCGGGTCGTCCAAATCATAGTGCCGAACGCCAAACTCTTTACAGTTATCGCGAAGCGTATCGATCTGCTGCTTCGAGATCAGATCCAAAATCGGCAAGCTACGATCGCTCGTCGGCACATTATGATCCGCAGTCGCAACCGTTCGCTCCGGACGACGCACCTGCCGCCCCGCTAGCCGCAACCCCTCAAACGCCTGCGCGCTGGTCACTTCATGCACCAACTGCAAATCAACATAAAGAATCGTCTGCCGCCCCTCCTCAGAATGGACAACATGGTTATCCCATATCTTTTGAAACAGCGTACGCGGGAAATTCGCAGAATCGGTCATGGTTATCAGACTGCTAGGGCAGCTTACTAGGGTGGCAACATCAATTAAATAGAGACCCAGCATTTTAAGCATATTTTCGCTGAGTAGAAAGTGGGGTACAAAAGTAAAGAAAGGAGGCTGAAACGGGGAGGGAGGTTCGCCGGAGGTGTGACAACAGCGAAAGAAGGTAGGCCGAAGGAGAAGGTAGGCCGGAACAAGCCCTAGCGCAGTTCCGGCAGCACCACGGAAAAATAGTGCCCATGCAAAATGCCGGAACTGCGCTAGGGCTTGTTCCGGCCTACGCAGATTTTGGCCATTATTTTGCAACAAATACTTGTTTTGGTCCGGAGGCGTGTCTACGATGCGGGCATGTCGGATTATCGACGCTACTTTCTTGCGGGTGGGACGTACTTCTTTACTGTGGTCACCTACGGTCGGCAGCCCATTTTGACATCTGATCTTGGTCGCAAGCTTCTTCGTGATGCCATCAACGAGATCCGTGCGAAACGCCCATTCCGTCTGTTTGCTACGGCTTTGTTGCCCGACCATTGGCATTTGATTCTGCAACTTCCGCCGGGCGACACGGACTATTCGACTCGCTTAAAGCGAATCAAAGAAGAGTTTACCCGCGCGTGGCTGGAGGCTGGACAGACAGAAGCAAAAGTCTCTCTTGCGCAACGGAATAAGGGCGAGCGAGGTGTCTGGCAGCCTCGGTTTTGGGAACATGCCGTTGAAGATGAAGACGACCTAGAGCGTTGCGTCGACTACATCCATTGGAACCCTCGGAAGCACAAACTTGTTATGCGTGTACGCGACTACCCCTGGTCATCGTTTCATCGGTTTGCCCCAAGAAGGCCAGTACGAAATCACTTGGGGCGAGACCGAACCGACCCACATCGCACATAACGAAGACGATTGGGGCGAACCACCATGAGGCCGGAACAAGCCCTAGCGCAGTTCTGGCAGCACCACGGAAAAATAATACCCATGCAAAATGCCGGAACTGCGCTAGGGCTTGTTCCGGCCTACGCAGATTTCGGCCCCGTAGAAAGTGGGTAGTCTTAGCAAAAGACCACCAAGCACAACACGAGGTTCACCCCACCGGGAACGCCCGCCACCAGATACTAGACAGATGCACACGTAGCTGAGATACTGCTAGCGGGCAGGCGTTTTTGGCATTGCTAACAGGGACAGGGTACGCGAGTCGAATCTCCCTCACCACAAGCCCCCTCACCACAAGCAACGACGAACCGAACCCAACAACTGTACGTACTATTTCTAGGTGGCAAGCGGACAACACCATGTTGTCCAAAATCAGCGCGGACTGACGACAACGTGGAGGTTCGTCAACACGCTCTAAGGAGAGGGCCTCAAATCCCGACAATCAGAACGCGCGAACTTCTTGGTTAAGCGTGTTCTGTCTTGAGCCACGCTATTCGTCTGAAAATGCGCCGACTTACCAGCAAATCTTGAACTAAGCTTCTAATGTGCCACAGCAAGAACCGGTTCTTCCGAGAACCCAAACTCTTGCCCACGGCATCCTCCCTGAGGCTTTTCTTGACTGCGCCAAAATTCCTACCACGGCAAAGTCTTCGGCTCATCAACACACCTAGCGTAAGCATCAAGTTCGTTTTTGCCCGGCAACCCGCGCGTTGCGAGCACTGAAACGTACGAAGGTTGTCGCAAAAGGAACACGTATGCGTAAGGACACTCATCAACAATTCAATTGGTCGGGAAGTATCGAGCAGCTCGAAGACCGACTCGTCATGTCTGCAGACCCCTTAGGCGGTTTCCTAGGCGGCCAAGTCCAGCAGCATACATTCATCGACGATCTCCCCGGTCTCGATCAACACGTCGTCGCCGAACAAGCACCCGCTCTAGATCATCACACCGAATCGCTCCCTGACTTCTGGATCAGCTCCGAAAACCAAAACGCAATCGAACAAGAGCTGCGGGATATCGAGCAGCAACTAGCCAACGCACACGACCAAACTGGCTTAACCCAAGTACGCAGCAACTACGGCTTCACCGGCATCGGACAAACCGTCGCCGTCATCGACTCCGGCATCGCCTACGACCACTACGCACTAGGCGGCGGATTCGGCCAAAACTACCGCGTCGTCGGCGGTTACGATTTCACCGGCGAAAACGACGCCGACCCCTACGATGATGGCCCCTCAGGCTCGCACGGCACCCACGTTTCCGGCATCATCGGCGGCGACGCTGGCGCGCACAACGGCGTCGCACCCGGAGTCGACCTCGTAGGACTACGAGTCTTCGACGACGCAGGCGCCGGCTACTTCTCCTGGGTCAATGACGCACTGAACTGGGTTCATAACAACCGCAACAGTTTTGAAAACCCCATCACCGCCGTGAATCTCTCGCTCGGCGTAGCCAGTTGGAACTCCGACAGTATCCCCTCCTGGGCAAACCTCGAAACAGCATTTGCTCAGCTAGAGGCCGACGGCATCTTCATCTCGGTCTCGGCCGGCAACAGCTACACCAGCTTCAACCAAACGGGACTCAGCTATCCGGCCGCCAGCCAATACGTCGTCCCCGTCGCTTCGGTCGACGATGGCGGCCTGCTGAGCTACTTCAGCCAACGCAACTCGCGCGTAATCGCCGCTCCTGGCCGAAGCATCACCAGCACCGTCCCCGACTACAAAGGCGACAACAACGGTGTCACCGACGACTACGCCAGCTTCTCCGGCACCAGCATGGCCGCCCCCTACGTCGCCGGAGCCAGCGTCATCATCCGCGAAGCAATGGAATTCGCCGGCTACACCAACATCGATCAAGACACCATCTACGATCACATGATCGCCACCGCCGACTCGTTTTACGACTCTGCCACCAGCGCATTCTACAACCGCCTCAACCTCGAAGCCGCCATCGACGCACTGATGCCCGCCGACGACTATGGTTCGACTGTCGCGACGGCTTACAATCTTGGAACCATCAACGCGTCGGTTTCAACCTCGAGCTTAATGAGCGGAGCCATCACCACGCTCAACGATGTCGACTATTTCAAATTTACGGCTGGCAACAACGGCACCGTGAGCTTCACCGCTTCCAACATGACGCACCAAGTCGGTGCCGACTGGGACGTCACGGGCGGCACAAGCTCGTGGAGCGGCGCCAACAACGAGACGTTGACCGTCGATGTCGTCGCTGGCCAACAATACACCGTCGGCTTCTTGTCCGACGATGGCCTAGGCTACTACGATCTCGACATCACCGCCGAATCCTCCTTTTCCTTCACCGACTGGGGCTCCATCGCCTCGAGCCAAATTCAAAACGTCTCGGTCGCCGACGGCACCTGGTATCGCGTCGAAGCCGCCAACGCAGGCTACTTCACCGTGGGCACGCAGTTCGATGCCGCCGGCAATCAAGTCAGCCTAGAACTCTACAACTCGAACCTACAACTGGTCGACTCCGGCACCGCCAATAACGGCACCTCAAGAGTCGATACCTACGCCGCCGCTGGCCAAGAACTCTTTATCAAAGTCCTAGGCACAAACGCCGACGTCGACTTCCAACTCACCAACCTCGTCTCGGTCAACGGCACCACCGTCAACGTAGCCGGAACCGCCGGAGACGACGCCTTCGCATTCTCCGCAGGCTCCACCCACCAAGTCACCGTCAACGGCGTCACCTACAGCTTTGCCGCGATCGCTGTTTCCAACATTCAATTTGCCGGCGGCACAGGTAACGACACCGTGATCTTCCAAGGAACTTCGGCCGACGAAACCGCAGAGCTTCGCGTCGGGCAAGTTGAACTCACCGACGGCAACTACACCGTCACGGCCACCGGCATTGAATCTTCCATCGTGCTCGGCGGAGGCGGCAACGACACCGCAACCTTCTTCGACAGCGCCGGCGACGACACCCTCGTCGCCCGCCCCACGGTAGTCACCTTGTCCGGCAACGGATTTAGCAACACCGCTTCCAATTTCTCAAAAACCTACGCTTACGCGACTCTCGGCAACGACCATGTCGAGATGCACGACTCCGCCGGCAACGACGACTACCGAGCCTATTCCAATCGCTCCGTCTTCAAAGGCAACGGATTCTACAACTCCGCACGCAACTTCGACACAAGCCAAGCGTACTCCACCCAAGGCACCGATTCGGCACGCCTCTACGATTCCGCAGGCGACGACACCTACACCGCCCATCCCGACCACGTGATTCTCACAGGCAACGGATTCTACAATCGCGCCGACAACTTCCGCCTCACCTACGCCTACGCTTCGACCGGCAATGACATCGCCAATCTCTACGACTCCGCCGGCTACGACACCTTCCGAGCCTACCACGACAAAGTCGCTCTCTCCGGCAGCGGATACTACAACTACGCACGCCTCTTTGACCAAAACTACGCCCATTCGACCACCGGCAACGACTTCGCCAAATTCTATGACTCGGTCGGAAACGACGAGCTACTAGCCTACGACAACCAAGTCACGATGACCGGCACCGGCTATCTGAATTCCGCGCAGAATTTCCGACGCACACAGGCCCTCTCCCTCAACGGCCAAGACATTGCCCGCTTCTATGGCTCCGCAGGAAATGACACCTACATCGGGCACAGCGACTATGCAAAACTAGTTGGCACCAACTTCAACAACCAAGCGAAATACTTCAGCCAAAACTACGCGTACTCCACGGCTGGCAACGATATCGCTTTCATCTACGACTCCACCGGCGACGACCTCTTTGAAGCCTACTCCGACCACGCCACCTTCTCCGGAACCGGCGTCTACCACGAAGTCAGCCTCTTCAGCAAAGTCACCGCAGTTTCGACCCAGGGAAACGACGTCGCCCGATTCTTTGACTCCACCGGCGACGACGATTTTCGAGCCTACGCCGACCGTGCCACCATGCAAGGCTCCGGCTTCTACAATCGAGCCAATGGCTTCTTCGAAAACTACGGCTACTCCTCGCAAGGCACCGACGTCGCCCGCTTTTACGATTCCGCTGGCGACGACCTCTACGAATCCTACCACGACCGGGCTTCCCTCAGCGGCACCGGGTTCTACAACTTCGGCAGCGGGTTTAGCGCAACCTACGCCTACGCCTCGACGGGTGATGATACCGCAATTTTCCACGATTCCGCCGGCAACGATACCTACCGAGCCTACCACGACAAAGCCATGATGTCCGGCGCCGGATTCTACAACTACGCCCGTCTCTTCGATCAAACCTATGCCACCTCAACGCAAGGCGATGATCTCGCAAAATTTTATGACTCGATCGGCGATGACAGTGTATATGCTTCCGCAGGACTCGTGACTCTCTCAGGCGCCAGCTTCAACAACCACGCAAACGACTTCGCCAGAGTCCAAGCCCATTCGCTCAACGGCGGCAACGACACCGCAGACGTCAGTGCGGCCGACTCCGTCTTCGATCTTCTCGGAAGCTGGGCCTAATCGACGACGCCTATCGAGTCCGGGCCTGTCGATTCCGACGACGCATGACCACGCGCGTCACGCCCCAAAGGCACGCTATCAACAACACCGAAATGGCCAAACGCGTGACCAAATAGCGAGGCCGATAAGTCCGCAGCTTGGCAAACAGCGACCTCTCGCGAACAGGCATCAACGATCGTTCCACTTCACCCGGTGCCCAAACTGCGTTGAGATTCGACGCCGCATCGCCCGTCAAATTCCGCACAACGCCCGTCCGAATCTCAACCGTCTGAATTACGGCAGCTCCCGGCTTCGACACAACGTGGAAAATCACACTTTTTCCGTCAGGGCTAAAACTAGGATGCCGAACCGAGCCTCCCTGACTCGTTAGCTGCGTCACATAAGAACCATCAACGGCCATCACATAGTTCTCAAAATTCCCAGTACGACTACTACGAAAAGTAATCTGCGTCCCATCCGGACTGACCGTCGAGTGAATATCCTCGCCCGGGCTTTCAGTCAACTTCCGTTGATCCTTACCCTCAAGATCCATCGCAAGGATATCATAACTCCCACTTCGGTCCGAGCTAAACGTTATCCAGCTCCCATCCGGCGCAAAAGCAGGATCACAATCATTGCCAGGGTCGGTGGTTAGCTGTTGTGGCTCAAGGCTACCGTCCACCGGAAGAAGATAGATATCGTTGCTGCCGGCTCGATCCGAAAAAAAAACGAGCCATTTTCCATCAGGGCTAAAACGCGGATAAGAATCGACCGCCCCATGAGAGGTCATGCGCCTAGGCGACGAACCGTCCGCGTTCATCACATAGATTTCACTATTTCCATCTCTCCACGAAACAAACGCAATCTGAAACCCATCGGGACTAAACTCGGGCACACGATCAATCGTCACTCCGTCGGTAAGCTGACAAAGTTCGCTCCCATCGGCATTCATCACATAAATAGCTTGGCATCGCTGGTGGCTCGCCTGCGAGTCAAAAGCAATCTTGCCGCCCCGCCGCCCCAGGTCGTCCGACACAACACTGCAAACACCCCGCGACTTCGTCAGATCAATTTGAGAGCCACCCGTCAAATCTACAAAAAAGACCTCCGTCGGCTCGACCTTCTCGTCACCACTAAGAAAAACTTCAATTGCCTGCTCAGTCTCTCCAGCAAGAAAGGTCAAAACCCCGGAGTGAGGCTGATAGTCTTCAGAAGAAACAGCCGTATAGTCGACCGTAGCAAAACTTAGCACGAGCTTTTCCGAAAGCGGCTCAGAGAGACGCACCACAAACTTCGCACCCCGAAGCCCTTCGTCCCCTTCCTCGACCACAACATCGCTTATCGACACGCTAGGCAACGCTTCGGCAGCCGCCAAGTCCACTCTCTGAAACAGCAAAATCGGCCAAGCCAAGCACAATACATACCGATTCCAACTAGCCATACCTGCAATTGCCCCTAGTACCTAAACTACGCTACGCGCGACTTCTGACACGATAAAAACGCACGGCGAAACACCGACGCAACACGTTGCAAATCTTCTTGCGACAAGCTCGAACCACTCGGCAGGCAAAGACCCCGCTGAAAAATCGCTTCCGAAACCTTTCCTCCCACCACTTGCGCGTCCTGAAACAACGGCTGCAAATGCATCGGCTTCCACATCGGACGAGCTTCGATATTTTCCTCCGCAAAAGCGTGTAACAACTCTTCAGGCGTCACCCCCGACACACTCGGATCAAGCAACAAACAAGTAAGCCAACGCGTTGAATTGCCAAACTCTGCCTCTGGCATAAATCCAACCCAGGCAGATCCCCAAGCGTCTCCTCATAGAAATGATAAACCGCGCGCCGTTGAGCCACACGCTCATCAAGCGCACGCAGTTGCCCACGTCCCACGGCTGCCAACAAGTTGCTCAAGCGATAGTTGTACCCTTGCACCGAGTGCTGATAGTGCGGCGCGCTGTCGCGCGCTTGCGTCGCCAAATGACGCACCCGCTCCGCCCAGCGGCCGTTGTTCGTAACCAACATCCCGCCGCCGCTCGTCGTAATAATTTTATTACCATTAAACGAAAAGCAACCAAGATCCGCCAACGTGCCCGCCGCCTGTCCGTTGTAAGTCGCACCCAACGATTCCGCGCTGTCAGCAATCAGCCTAATTTCATACTTCGAGCAAACCTCACCAATCGCCTTCCAATCGGCACTCTGACCACAAATATCAACCACCACCACCGCCTTCGGGAGCTGCCCACACCGATCAGCGTCCGCCAACGCATCCGCCAACAACTGCGGATCCATATTCCAGCTCTTCCAATCGCTATCAAGAAACACCGGCTCCGCACCGGTATAACGAATCGCATTCCCCGTCGCCACAAAAGTAAGCGTCGACGTCATCACCCGGTCCCCCGGCTGCACGCCCGCTACCAGCAACGCTAAATGTAATGCCGCCGTACCACTCGAAAGCGCCACCGCATGATCGACACCCAACTTACTGGCAAACTCCTGCTCAAAAGCATCCAAATGAGGTCCCAACGGAGCAATCCAATTCGACGCAAAAGCCTCGCTCAACAGCGTCAATTCTTCACCCGCCATATGCGGCGGCGAAAGATAAATACGATTTGGCTTGCTTGCTTGGGCTACAGGATCAGACATATCTTTAAGCGTCTTTCTTAATCACCGAACTACGAAACCTGCCAGAACTGACAGCATTTTAAGAAGATTTGCCCACGGCGACCATCGGAGTTCTTGCCGCCAAATGCAAAAGACCCACGACCTGCTAGCACAACCTCTACCGATCTCACAAGGCAAGCTCTTGCATGAAAAACTGAGGACCATAGCCCGGCTTAACCTGATCTAAACATTGCGGATGGATATTCTTACCGCAATCCAAAACCCCGACCGTCACCCAGCCCAACTGGTTGGGCGACACAAAATCCTTCGTCAAATTGTCGCCAACATAAACGTAGCTCGCACTCGAAAAAGCTCGTTCAAAATGTTGGTAATTCCTCGGATCGGGCTTTCCAGAACCAAACTCTTCCGAAATAACAATCTCATGAACCCACGCACCAAGCCCCAGAGCTTCGATCTTATTCCGCTGCGTCACCGAACGTCCATCCGTCAGAATGCCCAGCCGATGCCCCGCTTGCGTCAGTCCTTCAAGCAACTCTCGCACAGCGACCGCAAGTTCAAGGCAAGGCTCATGCTCTCGATAAACCTGCAACAGCGCCGCTTTTTCCTTACGAGAACGCATCTCCCTCAGTGTCGAGCCTAAGGGATCAGCGTCGCCGCTATCGAAAAAGGACTCAAGCAGTCGAAAGACGCGCGCCTGATCGCTACTTTCAAAACGACGAGAAATCGCCCGAAAACCGGACCGCACAAAATCGCGCTCCGCGTAAAGCGTATCGTCCAGATCAAAGACGACCACACTCTCGCTGCTAAGAAGCACTTCGGACAAGGACATGATGATCGTAGCGGAGCATGGTAAGTCCATCTTCCCAACCCTCGAAATGGTCAACGGTTTCATCACGCAAGTACTCCCGGATAAGCCACTGCGGATAATTGGCACCCGCTTCATAACTCAAAGGATAGCCTCCGCCAAACCGAGGATTGATCTCGATCCCGAAAACATCTCCACTCGATCGGCGAACAAAAAACTGAACCGCCAAACAACCGCGAGCTCCCTCCAAACGACCAAAGTTCTCTCTCAACATCTCCAGCGAAGCAATCCTAGCCGTCCGCCCTTTGCTCACCTCGCCCGCACGCGTCTCGATCCGCAATCGCGGAACAAAACACCGCAGCTCACTATTCCGATCATAGTACATATCAACCGTATACTCGTCATGTTCGCAAGGCGAAAGATATTCGTAACAAACCATTTTAGGATCATCGACAATCATCGGCGTCACGTCTTCATAAGAATTCAGCACAAAAAGATTGTTGCTCGAACTCCCATCATAAGGCTTGGCAAAGAGTGGATAAGGCGCATCCTTCGTAGGCTCAACCACTCTCGGCGAGTCAATCCCATGCTCCGAAAACAGCCGACTCGTCAGCCGTTTGTCACGGCATTGGCGTACGAAATCCAATTCCGAAACAGCCACATGAATACCCTGCTCAAGAAACCGAGCACGGTGCTCCGCCAAAAGCATCAATTCCGTATCGATCGTCGGAACGACCAGACCAACCTCATGCTCTACACAAAGATCCAAAAGCTCATCGACATACCCTCGATCGGCAATCGGCAACACCTGAAAACTCCGATCTGCCAACCGACAGGCCGAAGAGATCTCGGGCCTGAGATCCGTTGCAAAGACACTCGCGGTTGGAAACAGACTGCCCAACTCACGCTGAAAGAGTTGCACAAGCAGTCCACGCCGTCCCGCTGAGGTAAGGAGTACGTTCTTAGGCACCGACTTCATCTCCACTTGAATTGCACAAAGAATTTCCAGAACACCGACCCGACAACTACGCTGCTGCAAGCCTTTTCCAGCCACAACGTTCAATCACCTCGGCATGTTTTGCCGGATGCAACGCACAAACATTCAAATCAATCGCTTCTGCCGAAGCAAGCGCTTCGCCGTTGTCGTTGTACAACGCATAACCTAGCGAGGAAAGCAGCGCATAGACCTCTTGCTTCTGCTGCGTAACTTCCACAACAAGAATGGGCAACTGCGAGGCAAGCACTTGTCGAGCACCTTCCAGCACAAGCAATTCCGCCCCTTCGACATCGATCTTCATCAAATCAGGCGCAACGACCCCAGCAGTCAAATAAGTATCTAAACGAACGGTTTCCACTTCACGTTGCTCGTACGCATTCTCGCTAAACGCCATCTCACAATTTTTCGCAAACATCTGATAATCCGCATGGAGCGAGTTATTTTGACCCGTTAGCTCCTCCTCAAAAAAATGAGCAACCCCGTCCTCGTCAGAAACGGCTTTGGCGACCAACTCAACATTCGGCAAGCTCTCAATGTTAGGAGCAAGATAAGGCAAATTATTCGATCCCGGCTCAAAAACCGTGACTCGTCCTGAAACGCCAACCAACTTAGAAAAATAGACCGTCATGTACCCGATGTGCCCACCCACTTCGAGCACATGATCGCCAGCACGAATCGCCCGGCTAAAGAAGTCCATCGTCTCTCGCTCACGACGACGACCATGAAACCAGTAACCCTTGTGCCGAAACGAATGCAGCAAAATAGGCTCGCCCGTATAATGATGACGAATCCGAATATCACCAGGGTTACACTTGGCAAACAGCGGCAAGACAAATCGACGCAAAAACGGTTGCGACGAGAGTCGATTGAAGAGACCAAACATGAAACATCCTACCGATCCAACGAAAGCCCATCCCTGGGCAAAACACTAAGAATACGCCTATTCTATAGCGTTCCAGCTCGAAAAGAGACAGAGCAGTTCTCGGTTGCCCGGCACACGTCAATTGACCTAACGCTTCGTAGCAACACAAAAATACCCACCCGGTATTCGATCCTTCTCAGCCGAGCGCGGCGTCAGCACATCGAGCCACTGCAATGGCCAGCACAAGAGCGCCGACAACCCCTTCACCGGCCGATAGAGTCGCTGCGAAACGATGCTAGCATTCACCGCCAAAAACTCGACAAGAATCCGATAAAATCCAGAACCATGTCCAAGCGCAAGTTCTAGTTCCTCGATTTTCCACTGCTCGTTCTCAAACAAATGCTCAAGCGCCTGACGAGAAAAACGCCAAAAATCACTTGGCCCAGGATGAAAACCAATAATAAAGGGAACCTGGCAATAGAACCTCCCGCCCGGCCGCAGCACCCGGTGTACTTCTGCGATCGTATGAAACGGCTCCTCGATATGCTCCAACGCTTCCTGAGAAATCACCAAGTCGAGCGAATCATCCGCAAAAGGAAGCTCGGTCCCCAAATTCAAAATATCAATCGAGCTTGCATCCTGAATATCAAGATTGATCACCCGATCATGATAATCCGTATCCCCCGCTCCCAAATTGAGTCCCCACTGCGTCGACCCTAACTCTTGAAAAAGACGATCAAGACAGACCTGCACTTGCCGCGATTGCTTCTGAGCTGCATAAACATGCTCGACCACCCACTGCTGCAACCGACTAGTAGGCCGACGAGGAATTTCCATTGCCCGACGATCACGGTGTACGAGCTGCTGCCCATACCATTGCCACCGCTCGTCCTCTTGACGAAGCAATTGGCTCCAGGCAGGCAACGCCTCAGAGGACGGATCACCCATGTTTTGTACTTCCCTCGGCTGAATCGTTGCTTGTGTCATGCTGCTTTCTGCCCAACCTTCCCTTCAA
The DNA here is from genome assembly GCA_965224625.1 of Bythopirellula sp. Lineage (GTDB taxonomy): Bacteria > Planctomycetota > Planctomycetia > Pirellulales > Lacipirellulaceae > Bythopirellula. The sequence continues at coordinate 956,015 of CBDCZS010000001.1, read as the reverse complement.
CATCCTCCGAACCCAAAAACATCGGACACGTTGCGTGCGACTCCGCCGAGATTCCCCTACGATTCACAACGCAAGCCACCGTCCCCAGCAAAACCTGCAAATCAAGACGAAAAGACAGCTCCTCAACGTACTGAACATCATAAGCAAACCGCGCTTCCCAGGAAATCGCATTCCGCCCCCGCACCTGTGCCAACCCCGTGATCCCCGGCAACACCTCGTGCCGACGGGCTTGCTCAGCCGTATAAAGCGGCAAATACGCAACCAACAAGGGCCGAGGGCCCACCAGACTCATCTCGCCACGCACCACATTCCAAAGCTCCGGCAGCTCATCCAAACTACTCGCACGAAGAAGCCGACCAAATCGCGTCAATCGAAATTCGTCTGCCAACAACTCACCCGAACGATCGCGTGCGTCCGTCATCGTCCGAAATTTCACGATCCGAAACCGTCGATTCCCCCGCCCAATACGCGTCTGCGTGTACAACACCGGCCCACCAAGCTGCGTGCGCACCAGCAATGCAAGAAGCAGCAACAACGGAGCCAACAACACCAGCAACGTCAAAGCAACAAGCAAATCGAATCCGCGTTTTGCAAATCGACGATAAATACGATTCTTCATAAGATTTAGCCGATACAAACAGCCGGTGTTGGATTGGTTTTAGGCCGCTTTGACCTGGGAAGTAGAAACCGTTGACTGCTGATTCTCTCGCAATTTCCCCAGCCCACGCAAACACAACGCTTTTTCATAACAGTCCGCAAGCGATTCCCAAATCCCCTGAGGACGAAAACTTTTCTCAACGCGAACACGTCCTGCTCGCCCATGTTCAAGACGAAGCTGCTCATCAGCAAGATACTCCACAACCGACGCGACCAACCCCTCCCGATCTCCCAAAGGCACAATCACCCCCGTCCGACCATCGTCAATCGCATCAAGAGTCCCCGTCGCCGCATAGCCAACAACGGCCAACTCCGATGCCTGCGCTTCAAGCACCGCATTAGGAAATCCCTCACGCAAAGAAGGAAACAGCAACAGATCGCACGCTCGGTAATACGAAGCAACCCGATCCAAGTCAACCATCCCCGTCACATGAATTCGGTCATGCCCCAGCATCCGCTGACGCAGGGCAGGGCGAACGCAATCGCCTGTCTCAAAGTCACCCACCGCCAACAAATGCACACCACGAAATTTAGGCTCGATCTGCTCAAAAACGTCCAGCAAATCGGCAACCCCCTTGTCGCGAGTCAATCGCCCAACGAATCCAAGCACAAGCGAATCGACCGGAATTTCGTACTCCCGACGAACCTCAGCCGCCAACTTCAAAAGCTGCGGCGTCGAACGAAATTTCTCGGCATCCACACCATTCGAGGAACCGGACCCAAGCACCAACGTTTTCTCAGCCTTCGTACACCGAAGTTCCAGATACGCCTCTCGCAGGCTACGACTCACACAAATCACTCGATGAGCACAGGCAGCCGTCAGCCACTCGCATGCAAACAGCACCCGCCGCTGCAAACGATCGGTTGTCTCAAGTCGCAAGCCGCGCAATGTATAAATCCGCACCGGAACTCGCAATAACCATGCCGCCAACATTCCCAACAGCCCCGCCTTCGGAGTACTAGCATTCACAACGTGAGGACGAATTTTACGCAAGACAAAAAAAAGCTTTACCAAAGCAATCAAATCCTGAACGGGCCGCATCTCGCGAGGAATCTCCACCGGAACAATTTCAATTCCTTCTCGCCCAGCAAGCGTCTCCAAACTAGGCTCAGGCGAAGCAATGACCGTCACCTGATAGCCACGCGAACGCAGATAGCCCAACTGACCACGCATAAACTCCGCCGTGCAAGCCGCCGCCACAATATGAACAACACGCACCGGCTCTCCAGCAGGACTTTTCTTAATCCCAAACATCAGGCGGCCTTTCCGGCTGGAAGTCCACACTCCGACAAATCCAACCCACCGGAAGCCTGCTCAATCACACGTTCATAGAGCTGCTGCCACCAGTCGGACGTAACCTCCAACGAAAAATTGCCATCATAAATTTCCCGAGCCTTGTCAGTAAGTCTCGTCGCCAAAGCTGGCTGACGAAGCAATTGGCAGGCCGATTCGGCCATCGCCACACTATCGTTCACATCATGCAACCGTGCCGACGTCCCCCCGGCAGTCGCCTCCACATTGCCCGGAATACTCGAAGCCACGATCGGCAACCTCGCAGCACTTGCCTCCATAAGCGTCAGGCTCAATCCTTCCCGGATCGACGGAAACAAAAACAAATCGCTCGCCTGCATCAAAGCACCCACATCGCTCCTCAGCCCAAGCATCCGCACCCCAGAGTCCAAACCAAGCTCCGCAATCCGCCGTTCGATTGCTCCCCGTCCTCCACCCTCACCAACAATCAACAATTTTGCTTCGGGCAATTGATTACAGATCCTCCGATAGACTTCCAGCAGCCCCAAATGGTTTTTCTGTTCCGTCAAACTACCCACATGAAGAATCATTTTTTCTTCGGGCGCAATATTCAACTCTCTACGTTTCTGACCGATCTCTTTCTGAGAAAGTGGCGTCGAATCAGCAACTCCCAAATAGCTCACTTTACAAACAGGAGCCTCCAGCCCGCTTACTCGCTGCACCACATCACAAACTCCCTGAGAGACCCCCGTCGAGACTTCTGATTTCAACACGGCGTAACGCAAACTTTGGCTCGCATATTTTTTTATAGCACCGCCTACCAAAAACCGAGACGACCAAGCCGACTCTCGCGGAAACTGCGTATTATGAAACGTCGTAACCACCGGTACACCGGCCAAACGAGCAGCCAACACGCCCAATCCGCTATGAACCCCTGTGTGAACATGCAGCGCGTCATAACGCTCGCGAATCAACAGATTCCGCAACGCCCAAACAAATCGCAACGGCACCCCCCGCTGCGGCAAATGATGCAACCTCGCACCTGCTCGACAAAAGTCCTCCGCCAACTCACCCGACTGCGGCCCCTTACAGCAGACATCCATCTCCAACGATTCACGAGAAGCCTGCCGCATCATCGCCAACAACCACGTTTCAATTCCCCCACGATTAAGCCAATGCACCAGGTGCAAAACTCGCTTTGGGGCAGGCTGAAAACTTGAGGAGAGCATAGGAAACCGAAAAGCAGGACGTTGAAGAGAAAAGGTGTTCGCAGACTACCATTTGTCACTGTATTTATTTTGCTGGTTCTTCTTTTTAGCGACCAGAACCAGTTGCTCGCCCAACTGAGGGCGAACCGCATGAACAGCACTACGCACCCAATGTTTTACGCGCGTGCGAGCTGGCCGCTTCAAAATATGAAACTCCTCCACTTCAAAACCATGACGCTCGACCAAATAGCTCAGCGTTTGCTTGCTGTAATAACAAGTATGCTCCTCATGGCAAACTTCCTGCCCCTGAACCACCGTATAAAGCATCTTGGAAAAGGCCTGGCTATTCGGCGTAGTAATGATAAGCGTCCCGTTCTCCTTGAGGGCCTTCCAAGCTCCATCCAAAAAGAGGCCTGCGTTATAGATATGCTCAATCAGCTCCCCAGCCACGACGACATCAAATTCCTCTTCAAAATCAAGCTCTTCAACATTCGCCACAAGAAACTTGTAGCCATCCATCGCGTTGAGCTGGTTGACGCGATCCTCGAGAATATCGACGCCCACACAGTCTTCAGCCTTCTCACAGATTCGATCATGCAACCAAGACCCCTCCTCACGCTTATGCTCGACAAAACAATGGTCGACACCACCACAATCAAGCACTCGCTTCCCACCGACCAACGGCAAAATCACATCTTCGCGATACATGGGCTTCCTACCTTCTTGATTAGACAAATTTGAAACTAGTTGGTGACGAATATCGATCAACCATTACAACGAATCACTCGTCAGCCAGTGACTCAAGTCACGATCGATCAAATCGGATAACAACAAAACGTCGTCACGAAACTCCGCAACGAGCACCTCACGCATCTTCGCCGACAAAGGCTCCCGGTGCGTCGGGCGCGATAAATGGGGAAGTAAAAAGTCGCGAGTACGATCGTAAAACGAATCGCCAACCACCCGTCGTACCACTTTCAACCGCTGACGAATCGGACGACTACGTTGCCAGAACCGACGAAGCATGGGCGAAGTAATCTCCCGATTCTGATTCACCTTGCCAAAGTCACTACGACCATCCGAGTCGACTCCTAATGCCTTCTGCAAAGCGTCATACGTCGCGCACGGATCACGCTTCAAATCGTCGTAAACCACAAAATGAATCTGCTGCCGGTCGCATTGCTTCAAAAGACGCTCCACCTGCGCACCAAGTCGACCTATCTCCGCGTACTGCAAAGCTTCCGGAACGACACAAGTGCCTGGAATCGCCTTCCCCGAACGTCGCTCCTCCTGCATCGCCCAGGCAGACTCAAAATCAGCAACCTCTTCTTGCAGCGTCACCAACAACTGGCCATGCCACGACGGAAGCATCTCCAACGGGTTCCTGAGTGTTACGACAACTTTCGCCGCCGGAGCAAACGCCAGCAGGCGTTCTAGGGCAACCTCGGAGCTAAGATACATGACCGACGCTTCGCCAACCGCCTGATGATGGCTACCGACGCCACGAAACAAACCCAAATACTCTTTCTCCGTCCGTATCGTACGGTACTTCTCCAAATCCGAAGCAAAGTAATGACACTCTTTTACTGGCGGCAAATAAATACGCGGATGCTCGCGCAGCCAACGATAAAGAGCCGTCGTTCCGCATCGCGGAGCACCAACAATAAAAAAACCAGGTCGCCCTGATCCATCAGAAGGACCACTCTCCTCCGGACGCTTTGAGCTGACTAATTGAGTAGCAACCATGCTTTTCTAGTGGGATTAATTCGACAGACACGAGCAGTAAATTCGCATGAGACACCAAGCCGCGACTCGTTCAAGCAGCTTGCTTCGCACCCAAACGAGACGACTTCGGTATCCTGGGGACTTGAGTAAAAGAAGTACCCAGCAACTTATAAATAGAATGATGAACCAGGGCAATCCTAATCAGATTGCCCGCCAAAATCGCCCAACCAGCCCCATACACTCCGTAGCCAGGGACAAGCAGCGCTCCAAACACTCCGAGCGACAGCAAACCAATACACCAAAGCTTAAGAAATGCCACGTACTGCTTCATCGCAACAAAGATCGAGGCATAACTGCACAAAAACGAAGACGCAGCAGCCACCGTCATCAGCAACAGCAACGAATGATACTCAGCCAACTCGGCATTAAACAACCAGCTCAACACCAGCTCCCCAAATAGCCAAGCAAGCAAAATACCGCTAGCGCCCAGCCCAGCAAACAGTGCTAGCGAACGCCGATACAGCTGTCGAAAACCAATCAAATCACCGCTAGCACAGTACCCAGCAAAACGAGGAATCGTCGCCTGAGCCACCGAACGAGCAACCGTCTCGAGCACGATCGGCAACGAGGCAACCGCCACAAAGAGACCTAGCTCTGCCTCTCCCCACCCCGCTTCAAGAAGATACTGAGGAAAATAGGCATACACCGAAATTACCAGCGATATCAGCCCCAGCGGCACCGAAGCGACCGCCAAGGGCACCCATTGCTTGCGACTGGTATCCGACGCAAGACGTCCCGCAGCAACGAAGTCTTGCGGTAACATCACCTTGCGCGACAACGGCAGATCAATCAAAACCAAACACAATGCCCAACCACAGCCTAAGACCAGAACGCTCCAAAACAGATCGCCTGTCACAGCAAAAGTAGCCAAAAACGAAACCAAAGTCACCAACGATCGCACACACTGAGCAACCGCAAGCAAATCCATCCGGTCGGCTCGCTTGAGCAAGCCATGCCGAATATCGCTCATCCCTTCAAACACCTTCGCCACCGCCAAAACACTAATCACTGACAACTGCGATGCACTTGCTCCAAACAGAAAAGCTAGCCCGATAACCGCAACTGCCGCAGCCCCACAAAGCAACACACGCAATCGCCAATAGCAGGCAAAAGGATACCGCCCAGTAGAATCGGCCGCCAAAACCGATCCCAGTTGCAAGTAACTAAACAGCATCAAAGGATTACATGCAGCCAGAGCAATCGCATAGGCCCCGACAGTTGCTTTACCCCCCAACTTCGTCAACGCAATTAATATGGCCGCCTGGCTAGCACGGAGCGAGACATTGCCCACCACCGACCAAAACGCGCTCCAAGCAAATCCCTGAGGGCGGATTCCACCACCCTCCTTGGGCAACGACGACGTCGAGTCGCGGGACTCCGGTAATTGCTGCGCAGACATCAAGACCCTTGGTAACGTGCTGAGGGAATACCAAGCTGAGAGCGGCGACCTAATAATTTTCCCGAGCGCCGCGACCCAACCACAGCCCGCACCGACTGAGAGCTACCACAAACTGCCGGCCACGAGTACAGAAACCAAACCGCCGGAAAAGCCATCAATCGCTGCCGCACAACCAATCCCATGTTGTACATGTAGGTAAAGAAAAACCCAAAAAACGCCAAGCAGACCAACAGCGAAATTACACTAGGGTGCTTCATTTGAGCCATCTTGTCCGGCACGCGAAACCATCCCCAAAAACCCAAAAACGCTAGCCACCAAACCTCCGCACCAGCCAGTAACTCACCAAACTGAACAACTTCCCAGGGCCACGGACGAAACAAAATTAAAATCACACCCGTCAAAACAGGCGTTGGATTCGTATTTACAAAATGACGACTCGCTAGGTCACTATTATTGGTGAGATATTCATAGCGTCCTCCCAGCGTCGACGTAACGCCTTGCCCTGTAGCGGCTTCAAACAAGACCGGAGCAGCCTGCTTCAATAAAAACACGCTGGCCAACGCCCCGACGACCGTCAACACAAACAGTCCAAATTTCCGCGACCGCCAAGTCGCCAAAAGACCGATCGAGACAAGCCAGATAATGGCAATATGAGGCCGAACAAGCCCCACCATGGCCATCCCCAGCACAGGCAAAAAGCGAGGTGCCCCAGAACGTCCCACACGATGGGACAACGTCAACTGGAGCATCATGCAAATACCCCAAAGCACGATCCCTTCCTTCAGATTCGCCGTCGTCCAAAGCAGCCCCGAAGGTAAGAAAAGGCAAGGCACAACAACCCTTGCCGGCAATCGATCACATTCCGCGTGCTGACAAAGCACTTCGAGCAACGCCAGCATCCCCCAAAAACCGAGCGCGCCGTTGATCGCATAAACCACTACCTCCGGCGCAGCCGTCACCGCATAGAACACGCCCAGCATAAATCGATACGCCGGGTTCCCAAATCCAAAATAATCAAACGCCTCGGCCAGATACCCAGTCGTCAACAACTCGGCAATGTCACGCGCAATCGCCTCGTGCAAAATCGCATCGCCAGGCGGAAAAAGACTATCCAGATAAGCCTTCTTCAACAGCGACATCCCAAACCAAGTCAGCGCAGACAACCGCATGACCTGACGCCAACGCTTAAATGCTAGCACCCTGCCGCAAGCTCGGTCGATCAGCACCAACAGCAACACTACGATCAGCAACAAATAGATGCTTCCCAGAAGTAATTGCATAGGTCGGACACCGTGTGACAATAAGCAAAGAAATTTGACGACTCACTTGAAGAGAAATCTACGAAGCCTAGCAGGGCCACACAATGCCAGTTCGGCTAGGCCCCCCTCAAAGACCCTCACCACTAGCATTGCTAGCAAACCCCGGCCGTCTCCAAGCAAGAACGCTAGGAGTGCCCTTGCAGAATCGCGACCCAATCTGTAATTACTCACCCCCCGTACGACTTCAACGGCGATCCGCAAAAAGCGTTTACGACCTACGAGGTAGGTAACAAAAATGCCCTTGTCGTTATTACATTACCCAGCACCAAAACGATTCTGCTAACCATAATCATGAGCATGCTTAGAGAACCGACCGCTCCCTCCCTCAAACCTCTAGGGTGGAGCCTAACCTTGCTCCTAGCAGCACTGCTGACGACCGGTTGCCGTTCGACCAGCTACACCGCCGCACAACTCCCGCCTCAATTCCGCCAAACCACATCCAAAAATGCCAACCCGATCGATCTCTCCCGCGTTGCGCTCGCCGGATCGAGCCAATCGGTGATCGCACCGACCGATCTACTCGAAGTCACGCTAACAACCGGTCGAGAGAACGAAAGACCCAAGCCCATCTCCACACGGGTTGCCGAAGATGGCACCATCAACCTCCCCATCATTGGCCTCGTCACGGTGGCGGGTATGGAAGCACTCGACGCAAGCCAAAACATCACGCAGCTTGCGATTCAACGCGGCATGTACCTCCATCCCCACATCACCGTCGAAATCAAAGCAAAATCGGTCAACCGCGTCGCCGTCTTCGGAGCGGTGAAAGAACCAGGGGTCCACGAATTACCCCGAGGCAACTGCGATCTCCTCAGCGTCTTGGCCGCCGCAGGTGGTCTCACCGAAGACGCAGACACCCTCATCGAAATCGTACGCCAGCCTACCGCAACCTCCTCGAGACACGCCTCGCAAGAACCTGCACTCACCACGCCCAACCCCGACGAAAAACAAAACGGCGAGGTACAGCTCGCTGCCTACCAACAACTAGCAAGACCACCCGCCCCCAACGCCTTCCCACAACCACCAACCGTTCCAAATTCACAAACCATCCGAATCGATCTTTCAAAAAACCCTTTCAACGGCAACACCGACTACCGACTGAGTGACCGCGACGTCGTGCGAGTCGTCCGACGACAAAAAGAAGTCGTCCACATCTCGGGACTCGTGACCCGCCCAGGCCAATTTGAAATCCCTCACCAACAAGACATCCACTTACTCGATGTTGTCGCCCTAGCAGGCGGACTCAGCTCGCCAATCGCCGACAAAGTCATCGTCATTCGCCGAATTGAAAACAACCCCGAGCCACTCGTCATCAAAGCAAGCCTCCGGAAAGCCAAGAAAAACGGCCTAGAGAATCTCCGCCTCGCCGCCGGCGACACGATCAGCGTAGAACAAACCCCAGAAACCGTCATCGTCGACGTCTTCACCAAACTCATCCGCTTCTCGGTCGGAGTCGCCGGACGAGCAACACTCTTCTAATGCAAGCTAGTTGGCCAGCAATTTCTACACCGATACTTTGTCTCTCATGAGTCTCCCGTGACAAGCCAAAACCTGCCCAACCCACTACAACCTGCCCTCGAGACCAGCGCCGAGAGCGATCTCGTCCCTACCCTCATGCGACTGCTGCGCATGTTGATGATTCGCAAAAAAACAATCCTGACGGCACTCTACCTCTCCGCCATCTGTGGCGCAGCTTACTACTCAACCGCAACTCGCCTGTACGAGTCCACCGCCAAAATCTTGATCGACGAGCAAAATCAAGATCGTGTCACCACCTTGGGCGACCAAAGCGGTGTAAGCAACATCATGGACACGCACAGCGACTTGCTCGCCAGTCCCGTTGTCGTCAAACAAGCCATCAAGTACCTGGCACCCGAACATCGCATCGACATACACGAGCTACCACCAAGAGTCTGGGTACGCCGTATCGTCGCACGCCTACGGACACGAGTCCCACGAAAGAAAAACTTCATCGAAGTCACCTACCGCTCCAAAGACCCCGAAGCCGCCGCCGCAGTCGTCCGAGCCGTCATCCGTGCCTATCTCGATTTCGTAGAAAAACACCACAAAGGATCCGCCAGCGAGATCATGGCAATCCTCGACAACGAGCGAGTGCAAACCGAAGTTCTGCTAAAAAACAAACAACGGCAACTCCAAGAATTCCGGAAAGAAGTTGGCCACCTCGCAGTTTCGACAGAGGACGGCTCCGTCGATCCCATGATCCAACGCGTCATGCGTCTCAACGACACCCTCCTCTCCGCACAAGAAAGACGACTCAGTGCCCAAGCCAACCAAGTCTCCGCCGAAGCGGCCTACAGCCGAGGCGAAGATCTCAATCAACACCTAATCAACCTCGAAGCGACCCTCGGCAAGCAAGTCCTCCTAAGCTCCATGGGAATGAGCCCCCAAGATTTGCAAGCCATCAGCGCCCAACAGAAAAAACTCCTAGCCACCAAACAAGAGGCACAAGGCCTACGGCTCCATTATGGACCCAACCACCCCCGAATCCTCGAACTCCAACAAGAAGTCCAATCGCTCACCCAGTACCTCGACAACTACCACGCCGGCGCAGGGCAACGCCTGGATGCAATGGGCAAAGCCATACCACGCGACGTCATCGTAAAACTACTCCGCCAAACGACTCAACAGGCCTACGAAAAAGAGGCCCAGGTCCAAAAGTCCTTCGACCTGGCCCGCGACGAAGCTACCGCCCACAGCAACTCCTTGATGCAGCTCAAAGCGATGGAACGCGAAGTCGCTCGCCAAGAAACAAAGCGAGACATGCTCACCGACAAAATTGCAAACATCGATATCCGACAAATCCAAGCCCCCATCCAAGCAACCGTCGTCAGCGAACCACTCCCAAGCAGAAGCCCCAAAACTCCACAGCTCCGATTCATCGCCATGGTCAGCTTGCTAGGCGGAACATTGCTCGGAGTTTGTATCGCATACGCTCAAGATGTCCTCGCAGATCGATTCAACTCCCCCGAAGAAATGGCGATACAGCTAGGCGTCCCAATACTCGCAATGGTGCGGAAGCTCGATCCAATCCCTGGAGAATCCCTCGACACCATCCACACCCACGCGCGGCCCAATGCCCCCGAAACCGAAGCCTTCCGTACCTTGCGTACCGTACTCTCGCTCAACGAACAATCGTGCGACCGTATCCTCATCTCTAGCTCAGAACCCGGTGATGGAAAAACCACCGTCTCGGCCAACCTGGCCGTCGCCCTCGCACAAGCAGGGAACCGAACACTCGTCATCGATGCCGACCTACGACGCCCCGGATTCACCGCCCTCATGAATCTCAAAGGCCAGCCCGGAGTCGCCGACGTCCTCACTTCCTCCGAGCCACCCTCCATCTCCGCACCTCCACTCATTCACAAAACCGACGTCGAGGGCCTCGATGTACTACCAGTAGGCCTCAGAAGACCAAATCCCGCCGAGTTACTCAGCAGCAAAACATTCGTCGAGCTACTCGCTTGGGTCGATTCCAAATACGATCGAGTGATCGTCGACTGCCCACCCGTCCTTGCCGTCAGCGACGCACAAATTGTCGGACAACTGGTCGACGGAGCAATCCTAGTCGTCCGACCCGAAAAGAATCATCGCCGCTCCGTCATGCGAGCAGTCGAAAGCTTCCAAGCCACCGGCTGCCACGTCTTTGGAGTCGTCGCCAACGGACTCTCCAACGAATCCGCCGGTTACGGCTATGGCTACGGATACGGCTACGGACACGACGACGAAACTGCCACGCACACTCCCCAAGCCACAGAGCCGCCTCGCGTCCCGTCGATGCGAGCAGCTTCCCCACCTTCCAACCAAACGCTTCCCCTACCAACGATTACCCCAGTAAAAACAAACTCTCCCCCGACAACCATTCGGCCACGCCGGGCTGCCTAGCGACTGCCCATTCCGAAGGCAAAACCCGATGCAAACCTGGCAATCCAAACCCGCTAAACGGCCTCCGTCCAACGCTTCCCAAGCGACCGACGAATCCCCGCTAGCCGCCCTCTGTCTACAAATCGTCGACGCCTGTCTCCTCGGAACCCTCTTCCTGGCCCCACTTTTTTTTGGAGGCCGATACCTGCTCGGACGATTCGTATTCATCCTCTTAGCAACCGTAGCAGCCATCGCCTGGTTCACCCGACAAGCGCTACTGAAGCCTAGCAACACAACACGCACCTGGGCCAACGCCCTCGGCTTGGCCATGATTTCTTTGGTTGCCCTACAGCTCCTACCTCTCCCCCTACAATGGCTCCAGCAGCTAGCGCCCCGCAACACCTCCCTCCTCACGCTCTGGACACCCAACTCAAACAACCAGCTAGGCGTTTGGCAAACCCTAACCCTCACCCCTAGCTCAACCAAAATCGCCCTAGCCACCCTAATCGCCTACGTCCTGCTATTCATGACTACCGTCGGCCGAATTCAACAGTTGGCAGATATCCAACGACTCCTTCGCTGGATCGCCCTAGCCGCAATCCTCATGGCCGCCTTCGGCATCCTCCAATACTACACCTCCAACGGCCTCTTCCTCTGGTTCTACCAACATCCCTATTCCAGCACTTCCGGCATGGCCAAAGGAAGCTTTGCGACACCCAACCATTTTGCGCATTTCATCGTATTAGGCATGGGACCGCTCCTAGCATGGATCGTTCTCCAACTCCGAAACAACCACAAAAAAACAAGCCAACAACCCGCCAATCAACTTGCAACATGGGCACCCCTCATCGCACTTCACGCGGGCTTAGGGATCATCGCACTAGCTGTCTTCCTATCCCTCTCACGCGGCGGCATCCTAGCACTCGCCGTTGCCAGCACGATAACCATCGCCATCTACTTCCGGCGAGGGTTGCTCTCGAACACCTACTTACACGGCCTAATCCTATTGGGCTTTCTCATTGTGGGCGCCCTCTCCATTTCAGGCTACGAAAAAGTAACCCACCAAATCGATGACTTTACGGCGGGATCCATCGATCAACTCGACAGCAAACAAGGACGTCGAAAAATCTGGGCGGCTAACCTCGCCGCGATTCAAGAAGGCTCGCTCTTCGGCGCCGGCGCCGGTTCCCACCGAGAAATCTACCCCATCTATCTCCCCGAACCACCTACCGTAGAATACACCCATGCCGAAAACGGGTACTTACAAATCGCCACCGAAAACGGCCTCACAGGCATCGCTCTGCTGACGCTCACGATTGCCATGATCGCCACTTGGTGCTGGCAATCACTCCGTAACGCGACTTCAAGCAACGAGCTAGCCCTCGCCGGCGCAATCACGGCCAGCCTAGCAACCAGCCTCGTCCACTCGGCCGTCGATTTCGTTTGGTTTATCCCCGCATGCATGTCCCTAACCATCCTGTTAGCCGCCTGCGCACTCCGACTAGCACAACTCACACAAGCGACCCCAATAAAAACTCTCCCCGCAGCCCCCTTCCAAAAATTTCGCTGGGTCGGCATCACCGCCATCGCCTCCGGCGCGGCCATCTGGGCAATCACCACCACCATCGGACCCGCCAAGGCTTCATTCCACTGGGACAGATACCTACGTTCAGCAGTAATCAGCAAAAAGCAAACCCACAACCAGCTCGTCGCAAAAGCTCCACTCCAAAATCAGAAAAACGACCAACTGCTGCGCAACGAGTCGATGATTCGCAATCTACAAAACATCATCACACGCGACCCCCATTCCGCCCGTGCCCATCTTCGCCTAGCAGCAAAATACATTCGGCTATTCAACCAACGTCAGCTCACTTCCGGCAACGCGATGTCCGTTGACCAAATTCGTGGAGCTGCGTTTGCCTCGCAATTCGATTCTGCACAAGCACTCAACCAGTGGCTCACCCAAGCATTCGGAAAAAACAGCCGCCTACTCTACCGAGCACACTACCACACAAAAAAATCGCTCCAACTTTGTCCACTCCAAGGCGAAGGCTATCTCCTTCTCGCAGACCTCTGCTTCCTCGAAGGAAACACCACCCAAGCGATCGACTCCTACCTCCAGCAAAGCCTCCAGGTACGCCCCCACGATGGCGGCATCGTATTCAAAGTCGGACGACAACGACTCATCCAAGGACAAGGCGAAGAAGCCCTCAAGCTTTGGCAGCAAATCTACTCCACTCCCGGCCTCCATCAACTAAAAATCACCAGCCTTCTCGCAGGCCAAATACCCGCAGAAGCCTTCCTCCAGCTCTTCGAGCCTAATTGGAAAACACTCCACCACGTCTGGCAGCGTTTCCGTTTGCAAGGCAGCAATGCTGATGCAGAAACCCTACTCACCTACGCCCAAACGGCCGCACAACGCGAAACACTCGAAAAGAACCCTCAGCAAGCTGCCCACATCTGGCGCTCCCTCTCCAACATGCAATCCGAACTAAACCACCCCGAAGCAGCCCTCGCCAGCATGCATTACGCCTATCGACTTACCCCAAGCAACTTTCCAATCAGACGATCCTTAGCCCAACAGCTACTCAAAACACAACGCTACCAACAGGCCGAACCTCATCTACGCTGGTGCCTAGCCCGTCACCCCAACGACACCGCACTCCGCAACGGACTTGTCCAAGCCACCAAGAACGAAATTTCCAACACCGCCGGCAAAACCACTCAACAACAATACCAATAATCTCAAACAGCAAACGCCCCATGATCAACATCCTAAAAAAACATCGGCTAATCTACGGCATCGCGATTCTCGCGCCCCTCACAGCCGCAGCCTACTACCTGGCCTTCCTCCTGCGCTTCGGAGGCGCGCTCAATAGCGAACAACAACAGCTTGCCCTCTCTACCCTGGGCTGGGCCGTTGGCATCAAGTCGCTTGCCATCCTGCAAAGTCGACTCCACCAAGAATACACACGCTACGTCACCTTTCGAGACATGCTCACCCTCGCCCGTGCGGTCACCATCGGCTCCATCGGAATCACTCTGATCGACGCCATGCTACTCAGCAACACGACCATCCCCCGAAGCATCGTCCTGCTCGACTGGGGCGTTTCACTCATGCTCTTAGCCACCGTCCGAACCCTGCCACGCCTCATTCGAGATACCCCCTGGCGCGGATTCGCAAAAACGACCGGCACCACCGCACTCATCGTGGGTGCCAACGACGCCGGCGAAATCCTACTTCGCAGCCTCCGAAGAAACCCCGAACTAGGCTACCGTCCACTCGGCTTTGTCGACCGTCGACCCGAAATCCAAGGACGCCGCATCGCCGGCCTTCCCGTCCTCGGCACCCACAACGACCTTCCCGAACTCACCAAACAACATGCCATCGAAGAAGTCCTCCTCACTGCCGGTTCGCTCCCGGGCAAAGAAGTCCGCCGACTCATCGAAATCGGCGGTCAACACGATTTTCGTGTCAAAGTCCTCCCCAGCTACGAGCAACTCCTGCAAGGCCACGTCGCCATGAACCCGCGTCCCGTGGCGATCGCCGACCTCCTCCGACGTCCGTCCGTCCAGCTCGACAATCAAAAAATTACCGAATGGATCGCCGGACGCACGGTCCTCGTCACCGGCAGCGCAGGCAGCATCGGCTCAGAAATCTGCCGCCAAATCCTCAAACTCAAACCCTCCAAGCTCATCGTCCTCGACCGCACCGAGACCGGACAATTCTTCCTCGAACGCGAACTACGCCGACTCGCCCCCGAAGCCAACATCGTCGTCGCACTCGCCGACCTCACCGACCGCGACCGACTCGCAGCTCTCTTCGCCGAGCAAACCCCACAAATCATCTTCCACGCCGCCGCCTACAAACACGTTCCCCTCATGGAACAACACGTCGGCGAAGCCGTCAAAAACATCGTGCTCGCCACCCGCAACGTCGTCGACATCGCCGAGGAATATCATGCCGAAGGCTTCGTCATGATCTCGACCGACAAAGCCGTCAACCCAACCAGCGTCATGGGTTCCTGCAAACGCCTAGCCGAGCAATACGTCCAGTCCCGAGCAGAAACCTCCCCGTGCCGACTCGTCACCGTTCGATTTGGAAACGTCCTCGACTCGGCAGGCAGCGTCGTCCCCATCTTCCGCGAGCAAATCGCACGCGGCGGCCCGCTCACCATTACCCACCCCGAGATGATTCGCTACTTCATGCTCATCCCCGAAGCCGCACAGCTCGTCATCCAAGCCGGAGCAATGGGCCAGGGCGGAGAAATCTTTGTCCTCGACATGGGCGACCCCGTCCGTATCCTCGATCTGGCCAAAGACATGATCCGCCTCTCGGGCCTCCGCGTCGACGAAGACATCGAAATCGAAATCACCGGCCTACGCCCAGGCGAAAAACTCTACGAAGAACTCTACAGCGACAGCGAAACGCATCGCCCCACAACGCACGCCAAAATCATGGCAGCCGCCAGCACCCCACGCCCCCTACTAAGCGTCATCCACGACATCAACCACCTCGCCCAACTCGTCGACGAACCCAACACCACCGTCCAAAACGCCCTACGAGAAATCATCCCCATCCAAAAACCAGGCCAACCCATCCCAACCAAAGCCCTACGTGCCGCCTAGCACCCGTAGAATAGGCTTCCAGCAGCTCTGTTTAGAGCAAGCCTCAATCGAGCTTGTAGGGTGCGTGCAGCGAAAGCGTAACGCACCTTTTACTGGCCACGCGAATTTGATGGTGCGTTTCGCAAACTACTCGCACCCTACGAACTACGCAGCCTCGCCCTCGCCCCAAAAATCCCCCTCCCCATTCACCACGCCAACAGCCACCCCCAACTCCACGCGGTAAGCTGCCAAACATTCGCCGCAAAAATTGGCCAAGCCAAAAATTGTCGGACGCCGCCAATACTGGACAGGACGGCTTGAACAAAAGCTACACAACGCTTCCGATCCCACTTCTCGGCAAACACCTTCGACTTCCGACACGGCGACTCCCCCCCTGTAACGATCAACCAACGACGATCAAACAACGAATCGAGACTGAACTTAGCCCACAGTCGGAAAAAGTGCACCTGGCTTTTTTATCAGACTTGCCAGCAAGAAACGGCAGCAAAGAAAAGCATCAAAAACGCAACGTTCCCTTCTCTTCCAAATAGAAGAGGTTCGTGGATTTCCACTTCCCGCCGAACACGCGGAAAACACGTTCTACGGGGCAATGGTCCGTCGCAGCTCTTTGCCATAGAGCATACCCAGTTACAAATTTGTGCCTTCTTGACCCGGGGTACCAAGTATTCATGGTATACCTAAAGTAGAAATCACTAGGAAGAAACTCTTGGAGAATCCCAGAACATGGCAGCAAAAATCCTAGCCTTTGCGGGTAGCACACGGGCCAATTCGTTCAACAAAAAGTTGGTACAAGCCGCCGCCGCATTCGCCGAAGAAGCAGGGGCAAAGGTGACTCTCGTTAACTTACGCGATTATCCTCTGCCACTTTACGACGGAGACCTCGAAGATTCGGAGGGTTCGCCGGAACACGCTACGGCACTGTATGAGCTTTTCAAATCACACGATGCCTTGCTCATAGCGTCTCCCGAATACAACAGCTCGATTTCAGGCGTCCTCAAGAACGCAATCGACTGGATTTCACGTCCCCGCGATGGCGAACCGCCACTGGCCGCGTTTTCGGGGAAGGTTGCTGGACTGCTTAGTGCATCTCCAGGTCAGTTAGGGGGCCTTCGAGGACTGGTTCACCTGCGTTCGTTACTGGGAAACATCGGGATGGTCGTTATTCCAGAACAGGTTGCGGTCGGAGCCGCTCACGAAGCGTTTGCGGAAGATGGTTCTCTTGTCGATCAGAAATTAGCCGGACGCGTGGCTACTGCGATGAAATCACTCGTGCGCACCTCGAGTCGACTGAAGGAGAGCAAATAATGGCTGACTTCACGCTGCCCACACGCGAAGGGCAGCCAGCGGGCGGCGAATTCCGCCGGTCGCTAAGTCCGTAGGGTGCGTGCAACGACAGCGTAACGCACCTTTTTATTCAAACTGTTAAATTCATCTCCGTACCACACGTCCGCGTGACTCCATTCGATGGGGCACTCCCCCAGGGCGATGTAACGGAAAAAGGAAGAAAAACAGCCTGCTAGATTCGTTTGTGCTAGAGCGACTCATTTCGACATGGCACCATGAAATGAGCATTCATGGTGCGTTTCGCTATCACTGCACGCACCCTACGGACTCAAATAGCTTCAATCCTCCATTGGTGATTCATTTCTTGGATACTGGTCGCCCTCGTGCTTGGAATGACGCCGATTCAGAAATCTGCGTAGATACTCTGCCACCAAAAAGACGCCACCAATTAACACACCGCCGAAGTAACCCATTAGAGTGCCGGGAATTAAGATTGCTAGTAACGCGAGTCCCAGCTCAACGAGGGATGGTCCGTTCTGAATACCCTTCCAGAAATATGCTGCATCGTACATCCAATCTACAAGCGTGATGTAGTAAACAATACTGCGATAGCCCAGCACTTTCGGACAGTGTCGGGAGCCGGAATAATGGTTCCTAAAGGAGGTCCGAACAATGGACGAACAAACAAAGCAGAAGCGGCCAACGTATAGTGATGGCTTTAAGCGAGACGCGGTGCGGCTAGTAGCCGAAGAGGGGTATTCTTTCAAAGCGGCGTGCGCGGCGGTGGGAGTGTGCCAGCAGTCGTTGCGAGCTTGGCACGCCAAACTGGTGCCACCGCCCAAACCGTGCGGCGAAGATGCTTCCCACGAGCAATTTCAAGCCGAAATCAAGCGGCTGCGTCGGCAACTGAAGCAGGCGGAGATGGAGCGTGACATCCTAAAAAAAGCGACGGCGTTCTTCGCGAAGGAGTCGACATGAAGTACGCCTGGGTTACCGAACACCGCGACTCCTTTCCTATCGCCCTGATGTGCCGCGTGCTGGCTGTGAGTCGCTCGGGCTACTACGACTCGATCGACCGGGCGCCCAGCAAGCGTGCTGAGCGAACGCAGAAGATTCGGGAATCCGTTTCCCAAGTATTCGACGAGAATCACACAATTTACGGTTCAGCGAAGATTACCAAAGAATTGGCCAAACGGGATGAACTGGAATCGGCGTGTCGTAACACCGTGGCGAAGGCGATGCGAGCAATGGGCCTAAAAAGCAGGATTTGCAAGTCGTTTTCGCCAACCACGACCAAGTCCGATCCGTCGAAACGTCCGGCCAAGAATGTTCTTGATCGCGTCTTCACGGCAGAACGCCCCGACCAAAAATGGGTAACGGATATCACTTACTTGCCGAGTAGCGAGGGCTGGGTTTACTTAGCGACCGTGGTCGACTTGTTTAGCCGCAAGGTCGTCGGCTGGGCGATGAGCGATTCGCTGGCAACACCGTTGGTGAGTGAGGCGTTACGAAACGCGATCGAGTCGCGTCGACCACAACCTGGTGAGTTACTTCATCACAGCGACCGAGGTTGTCAGTACACAAGCGACAGCTATCAAAGGACATTGAAGACGTTGGGCATCGAGTGTTCGATGAGCCGTCGTGGCAACTGCTACGACAATGCAGTGGCCGAGCGTTTCTTCTGGTCGCTCAAGCATGAGTGGACCCAGCACGAGAAGTTCGCTGATTTGAAATCAGCAAGGCGGAGTGTGTTCAAGTACATCGAAACCTACTACAATGGCCAGCGTCTTCATCAGACGCTAGGCTACAAAACTCCCGAGCAGTTCGAAGCCGAGTACGCCCCGGCAGTAGCGGTGTAGAAATTGGCTCCCGACACTGTCCGAAAGTGCTGGGCTATCGCAAGCTTACCATGCGGCTCTCGTGCGGTCATTCACATCTGGATGAACTTGAATACGCTCAGGCAGGAACGTCCCCCATTCAATTAGAATACACCCCACAAGTGTTAGCGATGCATTTCGAGCAACGAAACCTATGTCTCAGTTTCGACGCGTCGGCGTGAAACGCCGGCGCACTTTGGGCCTTATCGCATAATCCTGTTCCGTTGGTCGTTTCACTCTTGAATGCCTAAAGCTCGACTAAGAGCCTATCCCAGGACCCTGCGGGAGGGTGCCAGCGGCCGTGAAAACTGGCACTTCCAAACGGTTTTGCGACGTGCAATAAACCCTAAGGCGTAGCCGGCGGAACATCTTCGTCCGCATTGGCGTTATGAATCGCCACAGGAATCGCCACCGCTGTCGCCACGATCCCGCCAAAAACCAACGGGTTGGCCAGCCGTTTTTTTGCGACCCGAAAAAACTGATTCGTATTCGGCGAAACGCAGCGTTGCCCGCGCACCACGTCCGAAACTTGCAAAACCAACAAACCTCGACTCGCCCCAGGGGGTGCCGTCCCTGCCGCCCAGACTCGCACCAAATGCGTTTGCCCTGCCGTCTGAAGCTGATAGGTCGCCCCGGACAAACCTGTCAGTTGAAAGCAACCTTCTGCATCCGTTCGTGTTTTCCAAATCTGCGGCCCCTGCGTCAGTTGAACCACTTCGCCAACCAAGTTCGCGCCCGATGCGTCAACAACCTGCCCTGACAAAACACCCCGACCATGCAGTTTAACGTCCGCAACTTGCACCACCGACATCGCTGGCAACACCGAAGCCCCCATCAAATCACGAGGCTGCACCAGAACTGTCAGCACGAGTACTAGGTAGACCCACACGCGAACAAGACTTTCATACCGCAGAGACATCAGCAAGACTCCACATACAGAGGAATTGAAAAGAGAGCACCACCACCAAAAAGAGCGTAACAAAACAACGAAATCCGAAGCCGACTTTCGGCCTTCGGATTTCGTTGGTCATTTTTCCATCCACCTCAAGCGGCTCGCACTACGGCGTGGCCGGCGGAGCTACAGGATCATCGTCATCGTCCAAGGCTAGCGGAATCGCAATCGCCGCAACCACAGCACCAGCAGTCAGAAGGGGATGCTCAGCAACCCACTGTCCGACCGTAGCAAAAGGACCACTCGGCCCTTGTGGCGGACAATACTGACCCCGCACCACATCCGTAGATTGCGACACGAGATTCAAACCCTCCGCAGCCGCTGGCGGAGCCGTCCGAGCTGTCCAAAGACGATAAACGCCCTGGTGGCCCGTCGAAGTAACCTGATAGACGCCGCCCTGAAGATTGGCAACGCGGAAGTTACCCTTCGCGTCGCTCAAAACACGAGCAACCTCTTTGCCACCCGTCTGAACCGCAACTGGCGTATTTGCCAAAGCCAAACCTTGAGCGTCAACGATTCGACCCGTCAACACACCCTCGCTTTGCAAAACAATATCGCGAGGTGCTTGAACACGTTGAGCGATCGACACGGCTTGTGAAGGCGCCGAAACACGGCTAGCCACTTCGTCAGCCACCAACATCTGAGGTTGAAAAACCAAGGCAACAGTCGTTACCCCAGCAGTCACTCCTCGCATGACTCTCTGAGAATACAAAGACATCAACAGACTCCTTTTCCCCACCCAAGTAAAAGTGAAAGACGTCCCACTCTATTTGAACTTCCCTGGAAACAGGGCGGCATCTGTCCCAGATACCCGCATCAAATAGGGCGGGGAGAGTAGCAAGCTCTTCACTTCTCACCAAGGGCAATTTTGCCGCTAGCAAGAAAGAGCTCACCACTCTCCCCGTTGTCTCTCAATTTCATCTCTAAAGCTGGGCTTCAATAAGAAACCTGCCGTAGCAGCAACTCCTCTTAAGGAGTCGCAGGAGCATCGTCGTCGTCCAAGGCCAGTGGAATCGCAATCGCCGCAGCAATCGCACCAGCGGTAATAATCGGATGATTGGCAACCCAAGCACCGATACCACTCCCGCCGCCGCAACCAGTTCCGCAGCCGCTGCCACAACCAACGCCGCTTCCACAGCTTTGGCCACGAACAAGATCCCCATTGGAAACCAACAGGAGTCCTTGCTGAGCAGCTGGTGGGGCCGTATGAGGTGCCCAAAGACGATAAACGCCTTGGCTCTCGACAGTCACAACTTCATGAACACCACCTTGAAGACCAGCGATCGAAAATTTGCCGGCCTGGTCCGTCTGAACCCGCACAACCTCTTTGCCAGCACTCCGAACCGACACCGGACTATTCGCAACGGCCGCGCCCTGAGCGTTCAAAACCTGGCCCGTCAGCACACCACCTTCGTGCAACTTGACATCCTGCGGCGCTGGTGCCACAGCAATAGCCGTCACTTGCGAGGCTGCCACCATTCCAGGAGAAACTAGCATGCCGACACACGAGAGCGCGGCTACAACAACCTTGAATTGTTTGATTTTCATTTTTTCACTCTTCCATGAGAACTGAACTAATTAGTTTGCTTTCCTAGCCAGTAGGGCCCCTTCTACAAAGAAAGTGCCTCACTGTCTTAACCGATTCCCCTCTGGTCAAAAAGCAGCTAGTAGACCCTGTCTAACCTAACTCCTTGCTCGATATCGGCCAACAAACCTCCCCACCTCAAGAGCGAACCACCAAAAAACACGAATTCGATGCAATACCGTCACTACATGCACTGCAAGCTCTTCCCACCCCAGACCTTCTGCCTAGCTTCGCTGATCGAAACAAAAAGAAAAACTTACGCAAGGCTCACCTTCGCCACTGCTTAAAATGCATCACCATCTGACGCTGCAAGTCGGGAACCTCTCGGTCCAATCGCTCCGAAAGCTGCCCCGGCGGGTTTCCGCGCCGAATGTCAGCCAAATAATGAACCAAAGCCCGATGCACCGGCAACGGCCCATGCAGCATAAAATGGACCCAAGCCCAAGCAAACCGGTACTCCGCCCCGCCCATATCCGACAGATCGCGGCAGCCTTCCAGAGAACTGATATTCGGGATCATCCCAAAACGCAAATTCCAACGCAGCTTCGCAAGATGGGGATGATCAAAAGCCCTTTGCGCCGTTGGCATCTCAAAATACTCGGCCAACCCCTCGTCCAACCAAAGCGGAACCATCGCCAGATTCGTATGCAGCAGCGCGTGCGTACACTCGTGCCGCAAGTCGACCGCCAGATCACGATGCCGATACGCATACACGCTGCCCCGGCCAGCACGCTGCACATAAAGCGCACGCCGATAAGGCACCCGTGGATAAAGCTCGCTCAGCAACGCCCGGTGGGCTTGCTTGCTATCCAGCAAATAGACATCGATCGCCTGCGCCGCCGGCGGCACTGCTAGCGTCCGTTGCAACTCCAACTCCAACGCCGAAAGCTCCTGAAACAACGATCCCATCTGCACCAAAGGAAACGTCGCCCGGCACTGAAACGGACCATAAGAGTTCTGATCGAGCCATTGCGGCGCAGCCCGACAGGGCAGGGCACCCGCCGCCCAATGCGACGCAGCCGCAGCTCCGCCAACAGCCAAAAATCGTCGCCGCGATAATCCCTGCACTATCCAACCTTCTTTTTCGATGAAACCTTTTTCGATGAAAAGAGTCCCCGCCAGCCTCCACGTCGCGACACCGTCCGCCGTCCCGCCGGCACACGCTCACCCGCAGCCACCAAAGCCGGAGAGTTGCAACAAAGATCGACCGCCGTCGACTCATCAGTCAGCTCGACCACGCGATCAAAGGCCCGTCGCATCAACGGCCGCCTCGACTTCGTCCCATGCGCATCGGTCGCAATAAAATGAACCAACCCTTCGCCAAGCATCCACTCCGCCAACGCTTGCGAAGCCGAACCAAACGTCCCCATCAAACTCCCAGCCGTCACCTGCATCAAGCACCCCCCGTCGACCAACCCTGGCAGCAAATCAGGTTCTCGCAACAAACCTCGATTCCGCTCAGGATGCGACAAAATCCCTGTCATCCCCTGACGCACCAGCGCCGCTAGCACGCCCTCCAATGGAAAATACAGTTCATGAGGAAGCTCCAACAACACATGCCGCCGCAAATCGCCTAACGACATCACTTCCCCACTCACCAACCCCTCAAGCATCCCATCTTCAATCCGAACATCACCGCCCGGCATCACATTTAATGCAATTCCGTGCTGATCCAGCACCTGTTGCAACTGCACGGTCCGCGCACGAATGTCGTCGCCCCGATTCTGAGCAAAATTCCCCAACTGGTGCGGCGTCACAATCATCGTCCGCATCCCGTCCGCCACCGCCATCTGCGCCATCCCCAGGGTCGTCTCCCAATCCACCGCCCCATCATCAATCCCAGGCAGCAAATGGCAATGAATATCAACAAAACCGCGATGCACAGCAGTCACCCCATAGAAAGGCCGGTAAAAAAGAGCCACGCGAGTATAGCGAGCGAGCGCCCCCGGTCAAGACAGATGCCGTGCTAGCTAGGAGGACTGCCAAGTCCGTAGGGTGCGTGCAGCGTCAGCGAAACGCACCATGCCCACAACACACTATCAACAGAGTAGCGCCGACAAATGGTACGGCGATGAATCCAAGAACAGTCTGAATAACAAAAAGGTGCGTTACGCTATCGCTGCACGCACCCTACAGACTAAAAAGCAACGAAATAAATGCAAACGGTACCAATAACGCAATAGCCGATGGCTCTGGGACTACTGTGAAATCAGCTAACGTCGCTGAATAGAGTACTGGTTCAATATTTGGGTCACTGCATCAAACGAAAGTCCGAGTGAGCGGGAAGAAGTGAGGCCATTCCACAGATCAATCTGCCCAGGGACATTCGTAGAGTCCAAGACAGTTAAGTCTCCAAGCAGAGTAATTTGCATGGATACGCGAAAAAGGCCAACGCCTGGTATGTCAATCATTTCTGGCTGACATTCAGCAAGGAGACTAGGAGAGCAACCAAGTGAAATTGCATCAAAATCTTCAACGGCAAGAGGCGCAGCCAGTGATCCCACAGAAAATGCGTCATCGAACACCTCAACGGAGAATACATCCGTGGAGAACTCAATGTCATTCAAATGGAACTGGAGCTTGGCCGTGTAAACGGTAGCGGAAGGGTTACCGCCAGAGGCCATTGGCGCATTGGGATCAAATGTAAATTGGCCCGTCAAAGTGTCGCCCGCTTCAATCGGTATCTCTGGCACGCTACCTGTTTGTGAATCATTAAAAGAAGTATTAACCACCGCCTCAAACTCAAACGTCACCGGCGCAGCCTCAACGACAGAACACGCACCAAGCAAAAACGCCAGCGCAACCGCAGCCCCAAAAGGCAAACCGCAAACCGCCGCCATTACCCTTCCACAAACTCGATAAAGAAAATCATGCATCTCTCTAGTTCTCCTTTGCTAATACCCTAATTTTTTTTTTTTGTGTGTGTGTGTGTGGCAACCGTCAAGACCCTATTATTATCACCAGACACCACAAATTTGGCAAATCCGGCCCATCAAAAACAAAAACTAGGGTCTTTCCACTATCGCTGCACGCATCCCACAGACTCCCCCGCACTAAACCCGCCAGAAGATCCGATTACGGTACATCAAATACAAGATCAACCAAGCCAACCCAAAGCCGGCGCTACCGACAAGCGTCGGATGCAGCCGCGAGGCCGCGTCGCCCAGTACCAGTTCCGCAATCGCCTGAAAGTCAATAAACCGGACCGCCATATAAATCGCCAACGGATTCGCCCCAATTACCACCAACGGCAGCGTCCATTTCCGCAGCTTCCAAACATCGACAACCAAGTAAAAGAATGCCAGCAGGAGCAAACTCCATCCGACCGTCACCAACACAAAAGAGCTGGTCCACAAGTTTTTGTTCACCGGCAGCACAAAATCCCAGCCCTTGCCTACCCACAAGGCCGCCATGCCTGCCAACGCCATCATGCCAGCCGTGCGAGACTTCGCCTTCCCACTTTTCTGAAGCCACAGCCCCGTCATCACTCCCGCCAGCACATTGACGATCGAAGGCAACGTCGAAAGCAACCCTTCAGGATCTCGCACCACCTGATACAAATGCCCAGGCATCAACAACCGATCGACATACCCAACCACCGTATGCCCTGGGGCCAAGTCGCCCGCCCCAAACTCCGGAATCGGCACTAGCTTCAAAATGGCCCAATACCCCAGCAAGATGCCCACCGACCAAGAGATCAGCCCACGCCAAGAAGCGTGCATCGCGATGAGTCCCCCAAACATCGTGCCCAAGCCGATCCTCCCCAGCACGCTACCAAACCGATGGTCCGAAAAATCGGCCACAAACAGTCCGTTGTTGTAGACAACCCCCAGCAAGACCAAAAAAAGCCCACGTCGCACAACATGCCAGTGCAAATCCGTCTCGCTATCGCCACGCTCGCGACGCTTCGACAACGAAAAAGCAAACGAAACTCCCGCAATAAACATGAACAGCGGGAAGATCAAATCGTAAAGCGTAAACCCATGCCATTCTGGGTGCTCAAGCTCGGCAGTCACACGATCCAACCACCTCCATCCGGTATCTTTCGCCAAGCTAGACACAAGCTGCGCCCCGCCAACAATCCAAAACATGTCAAAGCCACGCAAAACATCCAACGAAAGCAGACGCTCTGAAGACAACTCAACCTGCGGTTTTGTTTTCATAACTACCCTTTTGATCTCGATACAATCAATAATCCTAAGTGTGCCTATCAACACACACTTACAAATCCAATGGAAAATCTGTCAAACGCGTCACGCCGTCACCCGTCACCACATAGTTTTCTTCCAGCCGAATCCCATGCCGTAACTCCTCATGGTACAGCCCCGGCTCGGCCGTAAAAAAGTCGCCTTCCTCAAACACATCGTCCCAATGTGGATTCAAATGCGGCCCCTCGTGCGGCAACAGCCCCACGCCATGCCCCAGATGATGGTTAAACACCCACGGCGCACTCTTGTCCAACAACACCTGTACATCTTCAAATAGTTGACGGCAGCTCACCCCCGGCCTCACCGTCGATTCCACCAGCGCAAACACCTCACAAATTCGCTCCCAGGCAAGCTGCTGCTCGTCGGTCGGCGAACCATCCACAGCAATCGTCCGCGCGTTGTCACTATAATACCCACGAAATCCAACCCCCAAATCAAGAATATACAGCTCGCCAGCCGCCGCCCGTCGATCCCGTGGCAACCCGCCCCGTGCATTGCAACGAAAGTCTTGGCCAAAATACGTAAGCGCCTCGCCCAGCTCGCGCACCGCAACAGCTTGCAGCTCGCTATACACATCCAGTTCATTCACCCCCGGCTCAACAATCTCACGGGCACGCGCGTACATGGCCCGATTCGCCTCGTTCGCTTGCTGCAACATCCGCAACTCATCCGCGTCCTTCCGCCTTCGCAGTCGAAACAACGTCGGCTCAACATCCGCCACTTCGTCACCCAATGCCCCCAGCAACTCTGGCCCCAGACAAGACCACTCGCCACCAACTCGCCGCAACCCCTCTGGAAATGCTCCCAACAAAACCCGATTGCTAGCCGCCCGTTGTTCATCGCGCAAAGTCGAATGCCATTTTTCTTCATACGGCAACACCTCATCAGCGGCCAACGTCGGCGTAACTTTCCGAGAAGGCAACACCAGCGTCACATGCCCGGCAGCATCCATCGCCGCAGCCGGCGCAAACAGCCCACCCACCTGCGCACCCGTCAGCCACTGCACCGACTCGCCCCGCGTCAGCACCACCATCTCCAGCCCGGCCAGCTCCATCTCCGCCAGCAATCGGCGCTGCCGCCCACGGCATGCTGCAACATCAACCCCATAAAAATCGTCATCCACGCTATCACGCCCTTCGTATTTAAGAGGGGAACATAAGCCAAAATTCAGTCAAAACCACGAAAAAGTGTCCAGTTACTGGACGAAAATCTCATTTCGAGACGACTATTCGCCATTCCCTACCCCCAGGAGAGACTCCCATAAAACCAGAAACATCACCTAAGTCAAGTTGCATAAACGACTTACATCAACTACCCGCATGATTTCTGATCCATTGGCACAGGTCTTGCTTAACTATCTCTTGTCGCAACACGCGATAGCCGCCCTCAATGCGAGGGACGCGCTTACAACAAAAAGCTTAACAAGGAGAATAAGGATGCTCGTTCTAAGTCGCAAGGTTGGCGAACGAATTCACATTGGAAACGATATATTCGTCGAGGTACGCCGCGTCGCCGGCAATCGCGTTACCCTGGCCATCAACGCCCCCAAAAGTGTACGGATTCTGCGTGGCGAACTCATGGAAGCCGCACGGGCATTCGAGGTCCTCGAAGACTCGGGTACTGCCCTGGGCACTTCGGAGTCTGCCAAGGATACCGTCATCATGCCCTCCAAAACTATATCGTCCAAGACTCCCGCTCCAAGCGAGGTGGTCGATGAGTCACTAGAGGCGCATGTCCTGGATTAGAAATCTACGCTAGATTTCTACGCTGGGCCATGCTTCAGGAAACCAAGTGCCGGACTTCCTCGTCCAGCACTTGGGCAACCTGGTGCACAGCTTTTTCCTCTGCCAACAAAATCGGATGATGCAACAGCAGCGTCGACCGACTCAGTCGCGCGCTCGTCTCAAGCTCGCCCACCTTCTCACAGCGCCGCTCACTCCGCCGCGTAAAACCACGGAAGCCAACATCGATCGGCACACCGGCTGCCTGGAGCCTTCCGAGCAGCTCTTCACGCAGCTCGGGCCGATCTTCGGCAGGAATGAACGACCACGCCAGCTTGTAATAAGCTGGTTCCGCATTCGCACCACAAACAATCGGTCGCAACCATTCTCCCAACCCTGCGGTCGCTTGCAGAATCGTCGCAACACGTTCAGCCCGCTTACGGTTGCGCCCGTCAAGCTTCGCCAACTGCGGCCGCAACACCGCCGCCTGCAACTCGCTGAGCGGAAACGCCTCGTTCCCCCGCTCCGCAAAAACCTTCATCCGCTGATAAATCTGTGCGTCCCCCGTCAGCACCGCCCCCCCACGCCCCGCCGTCAGCAACTTACTGCCACCAAAGCTAAGCGCCCCCACATCACCCCAGCTACCCACAGGTTTTTCTTCGAGCTGCCCACCCGGCTGCTGACAGGCATCCTCGATCACCGACCAGCCGCGTTCGCCGGCCAGCTCCATGATTCTCGGCATATCCGCCAGCCCCCCATGCAAATGCGAGACAATCACGGCTTTCACCCGTTCACCGCGAACCTCGGCCAGCTTCTCCTCATCGAGCGACCAACTCTCTCGTCGCACATCAACCAACACCGGCCGCGCCCCAACCGCCTCGATCGCCCGAAAATTGCCCGGAAAATCGTATCCCGCCAGCACCACTTCATCCCCAGCCCCCACCCCACAACCACGCAGCCCCAGCTCCACGCCAATCGTCCCCGACGAACAGAGCAGCGCATGCTCGCAAGCAAATCGCTCGCACAAATCTTCGGCCAATCCCACGCCATGCGGCCCCTGATACCGCCCCCAGCTCCCATCTCGATACGCCCCCTCCAGCGCAGCAAGCACCTCGTCATCCCCCAACGGCCAATCGAAAGGGCCTTCCGTCACCTGCATTTCAGTGCCTCGCAAATCGTTGCTCAAAGGGGTAAAATTCCTTTGGTGTTCAGCGTCGTTGCCGACGGCGCTAACGCACTTTTTTCCGCAATCCGAATTCCAAAAATCCCGTAATGCAAAAAACTCGCTTCCTCATGATCGGCGGTTTCCTCGGCGCTGGCAAGACGACCACCATCGCCCGCCTTGCACGCCACTACACCGACCAGGGTCTCCGCGTCGGCCTCGTCACCAACGATCAAGCCTACGGCCTCGTCGATACCCAAACCTTACGTGCCCAAGGTTTTGACGTCGGCGAAGTCCCCGGTGCCTGCTTTTGCTGCAAGTTCGACGATCTGGTCGAGACCGCCGCCTCGCTCGGTGCCGACGCCCAGCCCGACATCATCTTAACCGAGCCGGTCGGCAGTTGCACCGACCTAATGGCCACCGTCCTCCGCCCGCTCAACCACCTCTTCGGCGACCGCTACGAGCTAGGCCCGCTAGCCGTACTCTGCAAGCCAGAACATGGCCGCAAAATCCTCGGCGGCGGCTCCGGCGGCTTTTCGCCCCAGGCCGCCTATATTTTTCTCAAGCAACTCGAAGAAGCCCAGCTCCTCGTACTCAACAAAGTCGACCGACTCAGCGAAACCGAGCAGGCCGAGCTGATCGACCTGCTCCACCAGCGTTTTCCCAACAAAAAAATCCTGCCCGCCAGCGGCACCACCGGCGAAGGATTTCCCGAGCTAATCACCGCCCTAGAGGCCAACAACGGTTTCACAGATCAACCCCTAGAGATCGACTACGACACCTACGCTCAAGGCGAAGCGGCCCTCGGCTGGCTCAACTGCGGCGTTCATTTTTCTAGCAAGAATGAATTGCCCTGGTCACTCGACCAGCTCACCACCCAATTGGTCGAACAGTTCAGCGCCGCATTGCTCGCCGCCAAGATGGAGCCAGGCCACGTCAAAGTGCTGGCATCCTCAGGAACAAGCACCGCAATCGCCAACTGGGTCGCCTCCGACACCCCAGTCGAACTGAGCGTCGCCTCGAACCTCGACGTCACCGCCGCCAACGCCCTCGTCAACGTCCGCGTCCACGGCGACCCCGACACCCTGGCCCAGTTGGTGCAAGCATCAATCGCCAAAGTAGCCAAGCCCCTGAACCTCACCTACCAACTCTCCGAAGTCCAGCACTTCCGCCCCAGCCGCCCCGAGCCAACCCACCGCTACACCAATTCGTAGGGTGGGCTCATCCCACTACGCTAGCACCCCAGCGTCTCTTGACGCCCGGCGGCTCTCTCGCCTACTCTTCCGCCCTATTTTAACGGCGCTGCGTCAGTCGCAGTTGACCGCAAGTATCACGCAATCGTGGTTCGTGCATGGCTTTTTCCTCACCTGCAATTTTGTTGAGTAGCAAAACACGCTTTCGCTTTCTAGCGATGGTGCTGCTGGCGGCGTGCATCACCGGCGGCTGCGCGACGTCGACCAACAAATGGGTCGCTCTCCGAGCAACACCGCGCAACCCGCTCTCCGACACGCTCGGCCTCGTCACGCGGCAAGGCCCAAAACCAACCGAACGCACCATCCAACTCCTACGCCGTTACAACCTCGAAGACGCACTCAAAGACGACCGTGCCAAGCTGTTAGCCCGCCTCGACGAAATCGACCAAAAAGAACCAAGCCGCGTCCACGCCTACGCAATGGCCGAACTCGCCTACGTCGGCGCCAAACGCGAAGAACGTTCCAAACACATCGATCGCGCCCTGGAACTCTACGGCTCAGCCGTGCTACACGCCTATCGCTATCTGTTCGACACCAAGTACGGCCCAACGGCGAACCCTTACGACCCCAAATTCCGCCAAGCCTGCGATCTCTACAATGGCGCACTGGAAGGCACTCTGCGAATCGTCCAATCCCAAGGCAACCTGCGTCCCGGCACTTCGCAGGTCATCAAAACCGCCAACCACAACTGCCAACTCGACATCCAGCTCAAAAGCGATGACTGGCATGACGAAGATTTCGACCATTTTCAGTTTGTCACCGACTACGAAGTCCACGGACTGCGCAACCACTACCACAACTTTGGCCTCGGCGTACCGCTGATCGCCGTGCGGCGCAAGCACACTGAAATGGACCCCAGCGAAGAATTTTATCCCGAAGATCTCTCGTTTCCGGTCACCGCATTTCTCCGCGTAAAAATCGGCAACGAAGAAAATGCCCGTCCCGACCACGCCGTCCTCGAGCTTTACAATCCGCTCGAACAACCACAAATCCAGGTCGCCAAGACGCAAGTCCCGCTAGAAACCGACCTCAGCACGCCGCTCGCCCACACGCTTAGCCAACCCTCGCTCGACGACAGCCGCCTCTCGACCCTCGGCCTGCTCAAGCCAGAAAAAGCCGACAAGCTGCGTGGACTCTACATGCTCGAACCGTTTCAGGCCGACAAGATCCCGGTCGTCATGGTCCACGGCCTCTGGTCGAGTCCCGTCACATGGATGGAAATGTTCAACGACCTACGAAGCGATCCACAGGTGCGCGAGAACTATCAATTCTGGTTCTACCTCTATCCAACCGGACAACCTTTTTGGTTTAGTGCCGCAGAGATGCGAGAAGATTTGGCCCACGTACGCAACGCCGTCGATCCCGAACGTCGGCACGCGGCTCTCGATCAAACGGTACTCGTCGGCCACAGCATGGGCGGGCTCGTTTCTAAGCTCCAAACCGTCGACAGCGGCAACCAGTTTTGGAACACGCTGAGCGAACGTCCCTTCTCAGAAGTCGAGGCAGATACCGAAGTTCGGCAAGGTCTCGCCCGCACCTTTTTCTTCGACCCCAATCCCTCGATCCGCCGGGTGATTACGATCGCCACCCCGCATCGTGGCAGCGAGTTTGCCAACGACACGACCCGTTGGGTCGGTCGAAAACTGATCAAAATCCCCAGCATGATTCTGCAAGGCCGCCATCAGCTGATCGCACGCAATCCTGGCTTCTTTCGCGCCAACGCGCCGCTCGACATCACCACCAGCATCGACTCGCTGGTCCCCGACTCGCCACTATTGCCCGTCCTACTCACCGCCCATACCGGTTCTTGGGTCCGCTACCATAACGTCGTTGGCGATGTTCCCAAGAGCGGCGTCACCGGCTGGTTCTCGAAAGGGCAGGGCGATGGCGTGGTTGCCTTGGCCAGCGCCCAGCTCGACGGAGTCGCTTCACAAATCGTCGTCCCCGCCGACCACTCCAACGTCCACCGCCACCCGCAATCGATCCTCGAAGTCCGCCGCATCTTGATGCAACACATCGCAGAGCTAAGAACTTTCCCCTACGAGGGCGGAGTTCAACAAGCAGCGGCCTCTAAATCTGAGGACCAGCCGCCCGTGAGCACTGCCGCCAAAGAGCCGGCAGCGCTCGTCCGCTAGTAGACTAGCAAGTCGCTTGAGAAGACTTCGTAGCACGAAGCGTCGGTCGGCTCGCCTTCGGGAGTCGGCATTCTATAATTGTGTCCGACGCTTCTTGCACAATGTCGACCGATTCGCAATCGATCGACTCGCCATGAATATCGCCGTCGTCGCCCGCCCCTTCAAACACCAACTCGCCGCGAAGCACGTTCACGCTCTTGGGCGCTTCGATGCCGAGTCGTACCGACTTGCCTTTCATCCGAACCACCGTGATGGTGATGTTTTCGCCGATGCGGATCTTTTCGTTCTGCTTCCGTGTGAGGACTAACATATGGCACACTCCCTTGCTAATAAGAAAAGGTTCTTTTCTGTTCCGAAAGAAAAGAGCGATTTGCAAAACCAACAGACTTGCTGTCAATTTCGCGTTGACACGCAATAGCTATACGCACAGTCCATGCCAAGGGTGCGTAACTTTCCCCGATTTCCTTGTATTTACTGGCTAGATAACAAGTTACGTTTATAGCTGCATTGCCAGCATGTTCACCCAGTGGTGAACATTTACCAAAACGATTGTAAATCTTCCGAGAGAAAACCTCGGGTTAGGGAAGCTAGGAAGACTTTGACGGCAAGGTGTCGAAATGCTTGCTTTGTAGGATTACTTCCCGCCGCGATGATCCATTCGGTCGCGCAGTTCGGCGGCTATCTCATACTGTTCCGCGGCAATCGCCTCGGCCAGTTGCTCGGTCAACGTCGGCCCCAATTCGTAGTGCTCTTTGATCGAATCGCGCATGTCGCGCAGCTTGATCACAAAGGCATCTTTTTCATAGTGCTCGCTCGCGTCGTGCTTTTCAAACACCTCGGCAAGATTTTGAAGCCCCTGGTCGATCACGCCAATGCCCCCCTCGGGGTCGGTCTTTTCCAATTCAAGCAGCGCCATCGCCTGAATCCGATGAAACATGACGAACGGCCGATACTGCTCGTGCAGCAGCGTCCACTCGGGATCGGTGGCATAGGCCGAACTGAAATCCATCAGAGAGAGCGTGTGCTGTGCATCTTGCGCCGCTTCTTCATAACGCTTAAGAGTCAGCCAACAGATGCGGCGATGATAGAACTGGTAAAACTCCCGGTCGATCTCAAGGCAACGCTCGTCGTCGAGCTGAAACGCTTCGCCCTCGGCAAACGAGAGCGAAGCAAGATACTCATAATAGGTATCAAACCCCTCGTGCCGCACCCCGTCAGGACGACCGCTGATCTCCATCTGGATGATCCCCATGTCGACCCGCATCTGGAGCAGTTCGCGCCCGTCCTCGCCTTGGATCTGCCGCACCAGAATTTGGCCTGCAGAAAAGGGCCAGTCCACAAGCAAGTGATCAAAATGTTGCGAACGATCAGACATAGACTCCCTAAGGCAATAACCCAAACACGGTCCGTCAGAGAGCTCCATTGGCTCTACTATTAGAATTATACCTTACGCAGACCAATTTCGGCGAGACGACCGGGGAGAATTTCGGTCGAAAAGCCGCAGAAAAAGCTCGATAACCTGACTTGAAAAAAGCGGGAGCCGCTCAGCCCTCGCCCCCTTCGTCGTAGAGAAGCGTCTCTTGGAGTAGTTCGATCTCTTCCGTATCGTGGTGATCGACCTTCTCTAGCAAATCGCTAATTTCGCTACAGACTTGCTCGAACTCTTCGCTCTGATATTCGCTCAGCGATTCGACCTCGGGCAACAAGTGGCGGATCTCGCGACGAAAACGGTCGTGGTCCTGTTCTAGCTCCGCGAGGCGAGCTGACAAGTTGGGTTTGGTTTCGGCAACCAAAACCATATAGCCATCCTCCTCCTCGATGTCCATCAACCGCTCGAGATGCCGCTGAAACGACTTCAACGTAAACTGCAAGCTCGAAAGCTTGCGAGGCATACCGACCGAAGGAACCTGCCAGCCAAGAGTCACACGCAAAGCCTGCTTTACGTGGTCCAAAATCTGGTGTTCCATCCAAGCAACGTTCGCCTGCGAACGAGTGTCAATTCCGTGCATTGTATTGCCCTCCATACTTTTTACTTGCGATAGGCAAGGCTGTGCCTATCACGGGATCGCCTGGCCGCGCACTTCGGTGCATCGACCACGGCACCCTCGTCCCAACGGTCGTACCGTCGCGACACACAGGTGCCTGTCCCCCTCCGAGTCATCCAATTTGTCTCAGTTCCGGTTGGTGGCTTTTACATACCCCCAACGATTGTCCCCCCGGACAATCTGCCGCCCTCTGTGGCGGCAACAGCAAGGCCCCCCTCCTGGGCTTGCTGCTTGTGTCAATCAAAGATGCGTCGTCCCCCCTATGATGGGGCGTTCTGCGATGAGCCTCCTCATTTTAACCAAATCTGCGGACACCCGCCTAGCCAACCACCCAAAAGAAGGGGTGCCGAGCGGCTCCAAAAAAATCGAAAGTCTTTTACAGGTATAAACTTAGCGACTGTAAAGAAAAATTTGAATTCGACCCCTCAGTCGTCGCTTCCGGGGCGAAATCGGCGCCGCTGCTTCCGCTCGCCCGAGTGTCGCTTGGCTTTGATCCGGCGTTCGGTCGACGCCCGTGTGGGCCGCGTCTTCTTGCGCGGACGCTCGGCGACTAGGACGGAAAGTATCAGTTGCCGCAGTTTCTCGTAGCAATTGGTGATGTTCCGCAACTGTTCGCGGTGGGAGTCGCTGTCGAGGACGACCTCGCCGAGGGTGTTGATTCGACGGGGAAAACGCTTGCAGAACCTCTCCTTGACGTCCTCGGGCAAGCTCGAACTTGCCACGATATTCCAGCGCAGCACCGCCTTGCTGTTCACCTTATTAACATTCTGTCCCCCCGGCCCCGCACTACGGGCGAACGAAAGGGAAAGCTCTTTGGCCGGGATTTGCAATCTCGAATTGATGACTAACAAACGCGCCATGAAATAGACTCACCATTCACCGAGCAGGTATTATTACTGAGCAGGTATTAGCAACTGGTCGAACGTCTGTCGCGAGGTCGAGAGCAGCTTTTGGTAGTCACGTAACTCGATATCCTGTCCGGCCAGCTCGACGTCAAAATCGCCTTCGTAGCCAGCCTCCTGCAAACTCGACAAAATTTCAGCCAACGGCACCACGCCTTGCCCCAGCTCGCAGCGGTCATGGTTGATGCTATGGGCGGTTAGGCGGTCTCCCAATTGCACGAGGGCCATGTAGGGCACAATCTCTTGCAAATTCGCCAAGACGGCTCGATCGTGGCCAAAGTGATAGGCGTCGAAGACTAGTTTTAGATGTTTGCTTTGAAAGCTGTCGACCAGCGAAATCGTTGATTCTAAGTCGGTAAGAAAGGTCCACTCCGCTGCACAGGCGGGGTGCATCGGCTCGATGGCCAGCGTGACGTCGGCCGCTTCGGCCAACCCGAGCAACTGGTCAATCGCCGTGCGCAACAGGCGCTCGGCATGTCGAAAAGTATGGTTGTTGCGTCCGCCTGTGTAGACAACCAAACAGCCGGCGTCCATCGCCCCGGCCAGACGGACGGCATGCGCGGCGTCGTCGATCGACGCCTGGAGGCTTCGTCCATCGCTGCCAGTAAAACCGCCCGCCCAAAGCAAATTGGTGACCTTCAGTCCGCTTTCGGCCAATAGGTCGACGCCGTCCTCTTCTCCGAAATCGCTAAGCTTTTGACGCCATACGCCGATCGCTTGGTAACCCGCCGCAAGATAATTGCGTACATCTTCCTCGAACGACCACCGAAACGTGGTCACTTCGTTCATCGACAATCGAGGACTTGGCATCGTATTTCTGCATTCTTCGTTAAAGTGGCAACGTAAGTTCAAAAGAAAGTGGAGCTTCGCTCAGTAGCGGCTGAGTATGGGGAATTGCCCGAATAGTGTAAAGCTGGACCTGTGGAGTTCCCAGAATCAGTCGATTCTCGCTGTTCGACAGATGGCAATTCCGCCAAAAAAGTTGTTTATCCCATGTCCCGGTCCAGGGGTTCGGGACCAGCTTACCAGTAAGCGTAATGTCCGCGTTTTTTCCTCCATCCCATTGCCCCGACCACCATTCCTGATACAGTGTATCAGGGGCGAGTGGTTTCCCGTATCTTTTGTGCAGTTGCCGCTAGTGACGAATGTCGAGTTGGCGCTGTAGCTGGAATGCCTGGGCTGTTATTTGCAGTTTGGCCTAGCTCAAAGCTAGGCCAGACTTATTGCCTGGGAGATTCGGGAAACTACCTCGCTTGGGGATATGGATCACTGCGGTCGAATGTATGGACCGTGGGCACTGGTGATTCGATGCAGGTGTTGCTAGCGCGAGCGCTGAGATCGCTTTCCTTCGGCTGTTTTGCTGATGGAGCTACTGTCCCAGTTCTTAGCGTCTCGGCTGCGCCGCATTTCACTCCAGTTCAATCCTTTGCCTACCAATAGATTCCCCTTCCAGGGGACGGAGTAAACAGCAATGCCGATTCGGCTTTTGATTGCCGACGACCATGCCGTAGTGAGGGCAGGGTTGCGTACGATGATGGAAGGTAGCGAAATCGAAATCGCTGCTGAAGCGAGCAGCGGCACCCAAGCCCTTCAGTTGGCTGCCCAAGAGCAACCCGATGTGGTGATGCTGGATGTTCGGATGCCGGAGACCGACGGGATCGCCTGCCTGGGTCGGCTCCGATCTGAGTTGCCCGCGTTGCCGGTGCTGATGTTTAGTGCCTACGACAATCCGACTTATATCGCTCGTGCCGTGGCCCTGGGCGCGGCCGGTTATCTGGTCAAAACAGCTTCGCGAGAAGAAGTGGTCGAAGCGGTCCGGCGGGTGGCTAAGGGCGAATCGATTTGGACGCGTGAAGAGCTTCGGCGCGTGACGGGTGCGTTGTCGACGCCGCGTGTGGCAGTTGATCTGGAAGTCCCGCTGACGAAGCGTGAAAGCGAAGTTCTGAAGCAGCTTGCCCTGGGGTTGAGCAATAAAGAAATCGCTTTGGCGCTTTCGATCAGCTATGAGACGGTCAAGGAGCATGTGCAGCATATCTTGCGGAAGGTGGGCGTCTCGGACCGGACGCAGGCGGCGGTGTGGGCGGTTCGTAAGGGCTTGGTTTAGTCGGAAGCCTCGCGTTAAGGGCCTCACGCAAAGGCGCAAAAAGAAAAGGAACCGCGGATGAACGCAGATAAACGCAGATGTTTTTCTTTGCGTCTTCGCGCCTTTGCGTGAGGGCTTTTTGTTTTGGGTTGAGTGAAGCAAAAGTGCAAAAGTCTTATTGAATTCACCTTGTATTGCGTTGCAATACGGCCTTTGGGGGTGACTTTTGTCGCTGATTGCTGGGGGGCCCCAGGATTGGGTGCGAAAGTCGGGGGGTTTTGTTGCTGGGAGTTTTGGTTGGTGCTGCTCCTTGCGTTGCGTTGCAACGCGGCTGCTGCAAAAGTTGGGGAGTATACGTTCGTGGTGGCGGCCTTTTTGTTGGGGTTGGTGAAAAGCCTCACGCAGAGACGCAGAGACCGCAGAGTTTTTCAAAATTTTTCTCTGTGCCTCTGCGTCTCTGCGTGAGGCTTTTTTCATTTGGTAGCGAGCAAGAGATAGAATTGTGTTTTATTTTGCTGGGGGATGCGCGTTGTTTTTTTGGCCGGGGGGAGGCGAACCGGTTGGCGTAAGTCCCCGGAGTAGGCGTAAGACGCTAGAGTGAATTAAACGTTGGGCGTTCGTCGTGGCCGACGGCGCTAACTGCTACCTACGAAAGATTGCTGGGCCTAGTTCGTGGTTCGCACTGCTGGGCAAGCCAGCAGTGGCACCCAGGACGGAAAAGTGCTGGTTGCCTTCTGGGGCTGTTGCTTGATAATGGGCGGCATGGCTACTTTTGAATTTCCTGATCTGCCTTCCCATTTCCGACAGCTTCTGGGCGAATGCCGGGAGTTGTATGTTTCGAGCGGGCAATTGATTGCTCGTGAGCATCCTGATCTGTTGCCCAAGTCGGAAGAGCATTTTGTTCGGCTGATGGACGATCTGCACCGGGCGCTTCTGGTGAAGATTTTTATTGCGATCTGTGAAGCGGACCGGCGTTGGAGCAAGAACGAAAAGTTTTTGGGCGAGGTGTTGGTCTTCCATCTTTGGAGCGAGTGGCTGAGCGACGAGCCGTTGAAGGCGGCGTTGGCGCAAATGTCGGAGAAGGCGGGCAAGCTGAAGTGGTATGCCCTGGTTCGTCCGTTTGACCAAATTGCGCCGCTGCGTGACCGTGTAGGCGAGTTGGAGACGATTGTTACGCGTCTGGCGAACATTATTGCGCGTGCGAATGGCCCGATTCGGTCGAGCGAATCGGCGCATATCAAAATGATTCAGGACGAGCTGCACTTGCATTTGCGGCAGATACCGATCGACGATCCGGCGGCGGACGAGGAAGACACGCACGAGGCACGCATCAAGTCGATTAAGAAGATTTTGGAGGATGCGGGCAAGCTGCCCGATACGCACGGCTATTCGACGGCTACGCAAAATGATCCTGGCAAAGTCAAGGTGGAAGCCGAGGCTGCGGAGGGCGAAACCGCGAGTCGCGAAGAACCGAAGCTGACGCTTGAGGAATCGCTAGCGGAGCTGGATCGGTTGATTGGGTTGGACAACATCAAGCAGGAAGTTCGTACGCTGGCGAATTTTTTGAAGGTGCAGGAGCAACGCGAAGCGGCCGGGTTGCCGGCGACGAAGCTAAGCTTGCATATGGTGTTTGGCGGCAATCCGGGAACGGGCAAGACAACGGTTGCGCGGATCGTAGGAAAAGTGTTTGGGGCTATGGGGGTGTTGAGCAAGGGGCATCTCATTGAGACCGATCGTTCGGGGTTGGTCGCCGAATACGCGGGTCAAACAGGTCCGAAGACGAACAAGAAGATTGACGAGGCGCTGGACGGGGTGCTGTTTATTGACGAGGCGTATACGCTGATCTCGTCGGAGGGCGAAGATCCGTTTGGGCACGAAGCGGTCCAGACGTTGTTGAAGCGGATGGAAGACGATCGGAAGCGGTTGGTGGTGATTTTGGCCGGGTATCCGCGCGAGATGAAGACGCTTCTGCGATCGAATCCTGGGCTTTCTTCGCGGTTTAGTCGCAATCTGGAGTTCATTGACTACACGGCGCTCGAGCTGTCGAGGATTTTTGGGCTAATGAGCAACAAGAGTCAATACAAGTTGCGTTCTCTGACGCGGGCGAAGGTGATTGTGGGGCTTGATTATCTTTACCAGCGGCGCGACCGCTATTTTGGCAATGGACGGACTTCGCGGAATTTGTTTGAACATGCGATTCGCCGGATGGCGAACCGGATCGCGGAGATCGCGGACCTTTCGGTCGAGCAACTGACGATGCTTGAGCCAGAGGATATTGAGTTCAAGAAGGTGCCGAGCGAGGTTATTGATGCGTTGGGGACGGACGCGTCGATTCGTTTTCATATTGAGTGTCCTGAGTGTGATTTTGGGAAGGACGTGCCGCCGGCGTTTCTTGGCGAAAGTGTGCGGTGTCCGAAGTGCGAGCATGATTTCAAGGCGGAATGGGGGAGTTTGGTGGAGGAAAGTAGCGACGACGAGGAGGGCGACTCGACTCCGTAGGCTTTTGTTATGCATAACCGTGAGCCTGAGACTATACTGGACTCGAGAAGTACGACGCTCTCACTCAACGCCCCATTACTCTCTACGGTCTTACTAGCCATGCCAAGCGAACCCGACATGCAATACGTTTCGGACGAGGCGGGGAATCACATCGCTGTTATCGTGCCGATAGAGATTTGGCAGGAGATTGAATCGGAGCGTGAAACGGCGCATCTGCTGAAGAGCGACTCGATGAAGAAACGCCTTCTTGAGGCACGGCAACGGACTGAGGGAATCTCGCTTGAGGACGTCCGTGCGAAACTTGGAATTTGATGCTTACGCCTTGGAAGACCTGACTTGGTGGGTTAGTGAAGATCGTAAAAAGGCGCTTCGCGTTTTACGCCTTCTCCAAGAAACACAGCGGGATCCATTTGGCGGAATTGGCAAGCCAGAGCCGCTGAAGCACGAGCTGGCTGGTTGCTGGTCGAAGCGGATTGACCAAGAACATCGACTTGTGTATCAGGTGTTTGACGAAAAGATCCGCGTGCTGGCTTGTCGGTACCACTATTGAGTCTCCCTAATTTCAAACCTCTGTGACAACGTACTTATGAATTTACCTCCTCGTATTAATGTTCTGGGCGTTGGGATTAGTCGGCTCACGCTTGAATCGGCGGTTGACGCAGTGTTGGCTGCGTTGGGCGAGGGGCGTCAAGGTTATGTGACGGTGACGGGCGTGCATGGGGTTTCGGAATGTCAGGGGGACGAGGAGCTGCGGCGGATTCATAATGCGTCGTTGTTGTCGACGCCCGACGGGATGCCGATGACCTGGATGGGACGTTTGCAGGGGGCCGGGGCCGAGCAGATGAGCCGCGTTTATGGGCCGGATCTGATGCTTCGGATGTTGGATCGGGGAGCGGGCGAGGGGTTGCGGCACTATTTTTTTGGTGGCTGCGAGGGGGTTGCCGAGTTGCTGAAAGAAAAACTGTTGGAGCAGTTTTCGGATGCGCAGATTGTGGGAACCTATACGCCGCCGTTTCGGCCGTTGACCGAAGACGAAGAGTTGTGGCTGGTCGAAGAACTTAATGAGCTGCGGCCCGACTGCGTTTGGGTGGGGCTGAGCACGCCGAAGCAAGAACGGTTTATGTCGGGGTTTTTGAGCCGTTATGGAGCGGAGTCGACGGGTAAAGGGCCTCGATTGTCTGAGCCGCTGGTGATGTTTGGTGTGGGAGCGGCGTTTGACTTTCATGCGGGGCTGATTCCGCAGGCACCGGGTTGGATGCAGCAGAGTGGGTTGGAGTGGCTGTTTCGACTTTGCAAAGAGCCGCGTCGATTGTGGAGGCGGTATCTGAAGAATAATCCGCTGTTTCTGATGCGGGCGGCGCTGCAACTGACGGGGCTGCGGAAGTATGAGCTGCCTGAGGTGGGCGGCGAGGCGTAGCTCGCCGGCTATTTTTAAGTTGGCGGCTTCTAGAATCGGCGGCTTTTAGAGTTGGCGTACTGCGACAGGGGAAGATTTGGTAGATTGGGGTTTGCGGTGTTTGTTTGCCGCTTCGACCAAATGTTAGCCCTAGGATCTACGATGCCTGCCAAACCGAACCCGCCCGCTGAAGCTGGCTCGCCTGAGGGTGAGAATTCTGGTGACGAAAAGGGTGCTTCGCGGCACTTTATTCAGCAGATTTTGGATGCCGATCTGGCTGCCGGCAAGAACGCGGGTCGCGTGCATACGCGTTTTCCGCCGGAGCCGAACGGCTATCTGCATATTGGCCATGCGAAGAGTATTTGTCTGAATGCGGGGCTGGCACGCGAGTATGGTGGGCAGTTTAATTTGCGTTTTGACGATACGAATCCTGCGAAAGAGGAGCAGGAGTACGTCGACTCGATCATGGACGATGTGCGTTGGTTGGGGGCGGACTGGGAGGATCGGCTCTTTTTTTCGTCCGACTATTTTGAGCAATTGTATGCCTGGGCGGTGCAGTTGATCGAGGCGGGCAAGGCGTATGTTTGTGACTTGGATGCGGAGGGGATGCGCGAGTACCGTGGCAATCTGACCGAGCCGGGAAAAAATTCGCCGTCGCGAGATCGGGCGGTTGAGGAAAATCTTGATCTGTTCGCGAAGATGAAAGCGGGCGAGTTTGAGGATGGCACGTACACGCTGCGGGCGAAGATTGATATGGCTTCGCCGAACTTAAATCTGCGCGATCCGGTGATGTATCGGATCAAGCGGGCGCACCATCACCGGACGGGCGACGCTTGGTGTATTTATCCTTCGTACGATTTTACGCATGGGCAAAGCGATTCGCTTGAGGGGATTACGCATTCGATCTGCACGCTTGAGTTTGAGAATCATCGACCGTTGTACGATTGGTTTTGCGAATCGTTGGGGATCCACCATCCTCAGCAAATCGAATTTGCCAGGCTAAATATCACTTACACAGTGATGAGCAAACGCAAACTTTTGCAATTGGTCCAAGAAAAACATGTCGACGGGTGGGACGATCCTCGGATGCTGACGCTGCGTGGGTTGCGTCGGCGGGGGTATACGCCGGAATCGATTCGGGCGTTTTGCGAGCGGGTGGGTGTGACCAAGGTGAACAGCATGATCGATATGTCTTGGCTGGAAGATGCGCTGCGCGAAGACCTTAACGAACGGGCACCGCGGGCGATGGCTGTCTTGCGGCCGTTGAAGGTTGTGTTGACGAATATCCCGGTGGGGGAGGATCGCATGTGCGAGGCGTCGAATCATCCTAAGAATGCGGAGATGGGGACGCGCGAAGTGCCGCTGACGCGCGAAATTTTTATTGAGCAGGGTGATTTTATGGAAGATGGGCCGAAGAAATTTTTCCGGCTCAAGGCGGGCGGGTCGGTTCGATTGCGTTCGGCGGGAATCATCGACTGCGGAGAAATCGTCAAGAATGATGCGGGCGAAGTGGTGGAGGTGCATTGCACGTTTGACCCGGATATGTCGCGCAAGGTGAAGGGGACGATTCAATGGGTGTCGGCGGAACATGCCGTGAGCGCCGAAGTGCGGCTGTACGACCACTTGTTTGCGACCGCCAATCCCGACAAGGGGCCCGACAAAGCGGCTGAGGGCGAGACGTTTCTTGACCATTTGAATCCCGATTCGCTGGAGGTGCTGACCGAGGCGAAGCTGGAGCCTTCGCTGGCTACGGCCAAGGCGGGGGAGTATTTTCAGTTTGAACGGACGGGGTATTTTTATGTGGACCCGGTCGATTCGGTGGCGGGAAAGCCGGTGTTTCATCGGACGGCGACGCTGCGTGATACTTGGGCGAAGGTGAAGGGTCGGGGGAAGTGAGGCCTTGCGAGGGTAGGGGCTTAGGGGGCATAATCTTTGGTTTCTTCCTTCCGCCTTCCTCCCCCCCCTTGAAGTGCTATGCCTTTAGTTGTTGTTGGTTCGGTTGCTATTGATCATGTTGAAACCCCTACGGAGCGTCGTAATGATTTGCTTGGGGGGTCGGCGACGCATTTTTCTTATGCGGCTAGCTTTTTTACCAGCGTTCGGCTTGTCGGCGTGGTGGGGTCGGATTGGCCGGCGGAACATACGGAGCTGCTAAAAAGCCGTGGGATTGATACTTCGGGACTGCAGACGGTGGCGGGCGGAAAGACGTTTACTTGGACGGGGCGATATCATGACAACATGAACGATCGCGATACGCTCGACGTTCAACTCAATGTTTTTGGCGAATTCAATCCGGTATTGCCCGAGAAATATCGGCAGGCCAAGTATGTTTTTCTGGCGAATGGTGTACCGGCGGTACAAATGAAGGTGCTTTCTCAAGTGCCTGGGCGTCGGTTGGCGGTGGCGGATACGATGGACCTTTGGATCAACACGGCCCGTGGAGATCTCGACACGCTGTTGACGCAACTCGATGGGTTGGTGCTCAACGATAGCGAAGCCAAATTGCTGACGGGGACCGAAAACTTGGTGTTGGCCGGGCATAAGGTACGCGAGATGGGGCCTCGGTTTGTCATCATTAAAAAGGGCGAGCATGGGGCGATGTTTTTTAGCGAGCACGAAACTTACGTGTTGCCCGCCTATCCGACTGAAAAGGTGATCGACCCGACGGGTGCCGGCGACAGTTTTGCGGGCGGGATGATGGGGTATCTTTCGGAGCAGGACAATTTTGATCCGAAGACGCTGAAGACGGCGATGGCCTATGGCACGTTGACCGCGAGTTTTAATGTGGAAGGTTTTGGTTTGGAGCGGATGAAAGAAATCACGCGCGACGACATCGAAAGTCGAATGACCGAATATCGCCAAATGCTGAGCTTTTGAAGCAAAGCGGGAAAGCAAAGCGGAAAGCGGAGGGGGGAAAGCGGAAAACCCTGGGGAGACTTTTATGAGAATGAAAGGGTTGCGCCAGCGGACTAAGGATTTTGCTTTACGTATCATCCGGGTTTACATGGCCTTAGAGAAATCGACGCAGGCACAGGTGCTTGGCAAGCAGGTTTTGCGATCTGGAACTTCGGTAGCAGCGAACTTCCGAGAAGCGTCGAGAGCAAGGAGTGACGCCGAGTTTATTGCAAAGATGGGGATTGTTGAACA
The DNA here is from genome assembly GCA_965224625.1 of Bythopirellula sp. Lineage (GTDB taxonomy): Bacteria > Planctomycetota > Planctomycetia > Pirellulales > Lacipirellulaceae > Bythopirellula. The sequence continues at coordinate 911,635 of CBDCZS010000001.1, read as the reverse complement.
AGAACTCGATGAAACGATGCTCTGGCTCGAACTCTTGGCCGAATCAAAGATCATCAAGAAAGAGCGGCTAACTCTCTTACTCCAAGAAACCGAGGAACTCCTGAAAATCACAGTCACAACAATACGCAAGACAAAAGAACGAAAAAAATCCTGAAGCAACTTTGTAAACCAACGCCTTTCCTTCCGCTTTCCCCCCTCCGCTTTCCGCTTTATTTTATGTCTAGAACTCGAACTTTTATTGCGGTGCCGGCGGATGACGGGGTTTATGCGCAGGCGTTGGCGGCTATTAAATTGCTGAGTCCGCATACGGAGAATGTTCGTTGGACGGGGGCGGACAATCTGCACTGGACGTTGCAGTTTTTGGGCGAGGTCGAGGATATCGAGACTTTTGAAGTCTGTCGGGCGGTGGCGAAGGTCGCGGCAGGGCAGCAAGCGTTTGAGCTTGGTTCGGCGGGTGTCCGGGCTTTTCCGAACAACGAAAAGCCTCGGACGGTTTGGTTGGGGGCGGGGGAGGGGAGCGACCGGTTGTGCGAGCTTCAAGATGCGGTGGAAGCGAGCATGGCGGATCTTGGTTTTCGTCCCGAGCGTCAGCGTTATACGCCGCATCTCACGCTGGGGCGAGTCCACCAGGGGAGTCATGGGGGGACGGCGCTCAGCGAAAAGCTGGGGACGATGGGCGACCCTGATGGGTCTAGCCTTGAGAAGGGGACGATGTTTGTCGACGAGGTGCTGATCTTCGGCAGCGAAATCACGCGCGACGGGCCGAGCTACCATGTGCTTGGTCGTGCCCCACTACAGGGTGGTGGGTGACCACTAGGTTTGCTTGACAAACTTTTCTGATTGTGCCGTTCGTAACGCGGGCGGGTGTCGGTATTTTCGGGATAACCCGTACGACTGGCGGTGGTAGCACTTTATTTCGTTGTGATCGTTCTGATCCAGTGCTTCCTCTTAACTGATTTCACCGATCAAAGCGTTGGAAGCGGAATAAAACGCCCCGGACAAGGTGGGCGACCGCGTCGAAAAACAAAATGATATCCAGGGAAGGATCTCGACTGTGTTGGTGAAAATTAGCAAGACTTTTTCGGTCAGCCTATTGGGCTTGTTGTGTGTCGTCTCGACTTTGGTTTCAGCGGTTTCCGCAGAAGAGTTACCGGGGTTGTTGGACGAGACTGTGTTGGACGAGGTCGGGGAATACTGGTCGCCTCTATCGACCAGTTTGGCGACCAATTTGGAAAACGATGCGTCCGCAGAGACAGCAGAAGAGGGAGCCCCCGACGACGCGGTTACGCCTGTGCAAATGCTTGCGCGACAGCGAGGGTCTTCGCGGCCGACACGTATGGCTTTGCGGCCGCAACGGACGTCGTTGGCGCGACGGAGTGCGAGTGTTGGCCTGGCGAGTGTTCCGTTTATGATTGGCGACACGGGTGCAGGGACGTGCTTGTCCTTTGGAGGTTTGCTGGACGTGGATTTGGCCCATCCGACCTTGGCTTGCAGTCGGTTGAATATCTCGGAGGCCAACACACCGTTGCCTACGGATCGGTTTTACTACAGTTATCGCCATTTCCAAAACGCAACGCCGACACGCGTGTTTCAATTTGAGGAGAATTTCAATATTGACCGCCATACGCTAGGCGGGGAGCGGACGTTTTTTAACAAGATGCTCTCTTTTGAAGTGCGTGTGCCGATCGAAAATCGTTTGAATTCTGAAATCGGCACCTATGCCGTCAACCCCGTTTCGACAACCCTTTTTCCTGGGCGAGATACGATTTCGGGCTTAAATGGTAAAGGAGACAGGCAAGTCGAGCTGGGGAATATTTCGATGATATTTAAAGCATTACTTTTCGAGCAAGAAACGTTTGCTGTCTCGGCGGGCCTGGGTGTAACCTTACCGACAGCGCGCGACGTAAGCTACCGAGCCGTGATCGATGAGTTTGTGACTTTTGTGGATTCTCCCGTACTAGCTCGCTACCAAATTGTCCTTGCTTCAATCGCCTCGAATGAAACTATTTACCTAGCTCCATTTCTTTCTTGGATCTGGCAAGAAAAAGATTCGCGGTTCTTTCATCAAGGCTTCTTGCAAGTGGAAGTTGCGGCTAACGATTCTTTCTTCACGGTTGACGCCACTGGCATAGCTACGTTTGACATTAGCGGCGATGGTATTCCAAACCCTTTTGATCCCGCTGACGATTTCATTGCTTTCCAGACGATTGGACCCTTTGGAGGGTCCAAAATACAGGCGCAAACGTTGATGCGTTTGAATCTGGGTTTTGGTTATGTCCTTTCGGAAAACCAGCAAGCGGACTGGATACAAAAGTTGACCGGGATTTTTGAAGTCCACTATACGAGCACACTCAACGACGCAAATCTTCATATTGTCCCACTCGACCTTGGTGCATCTATTCCCGTGCTTCCCGGCTTTGATAGGATAACCGTCGGTAATCGCGACAATCGGGTAGATATCGTCAACGCAGTCGTAGGGCTGTCCGCAGATATGGGGAACTGGGTCATTACCCATGGCGCAACTGCCCCACTAAAAAAAGATCCTAATCGCGGTTTCGACTTCGAATACAACATGCAAATCCAACGTCCTTTCTGACCTGCTACGTTTAGCTTTGCTAGTGAGCGTCTCTCGTTGTAGACTGGGCGTGCAAAACAACCGCACTTTTCCTGCAACTCTCCCTCGAATTCGCCCATGCCACCCGTTCCGGCTGATCGCAGTTTGCTTTTTGGTGTGCTGGCGTTACAGCTTGATTTTGTGTCACGAGAGGATTTGATCGCTGCGACGAAGCGTGGGAAGTTGGACCCGGGGCGGCCGCTTGGTGAAGTGTTTGTCGAGCAGAAATTACTTAGCGTTGAGGAATCGCAACTGGTTGAAAGCGTGGTGCAAAAGCATCTTGAGCGCAACAATAATGATCCTCGGCAGAGTCTGCAATCGATCGAAGCGTTTGAATCGATTCGATCGACGCTCGACCAGTTGGAGGGTACTGGCGAGCACTCGACGCTGGAGTTCGACACGCTGCCGATGAGGCCGCCTGAGGATTCTTTCTCGACCCAAGCCTACCAGGCGTCGGAAGCGATTGACGCGCAGCAGCGTTACAAGGTGTTGCGATTGCATCAGAAGGGTGGGTTGGGGCGTGTTTCGATTGCGCTGGACGAAGAGCTGAATCGAGAGATTGCGTTGAAAGAAATCCTGGCCTCGCACGCCGACGATATTGAAAATCGTTCGCGATTTATTCGCGAGGCCGAAATCACCGGCGCGCTCGAGCATCCGGGCGTCGTGCCGGTCTACAGTCTGGGGAAATTTGCCGATGGGCGTCCCTACTATGCAATGCGATTCATCCGCGGCATGAATTTGCAGATGGCACTCGAAGACTTTCACAAGGCGAAAAAAGATACGGCTGCCCAGCAATTACTATTTCGCCAACTGTTGAATCGATTTATTGATGTTTGCTACACCCTGGAATATGCCCATAGCCGTGGTGTGATTCACCGCGACCTGAAACCGAGCAACGTCATGCTGGGCGACTATGGCGAGACCTTGGTGGTCGATTGGGGATTGGCCAAGACGTTGTCTGAGGGGTTTGATGCTGAAGATTCGATTGTTGCACCGGTTTCGACTTCAGACCGGGCTTCGTCGACCCAAACGATGGTCGGGCGTGCCGTTGGAACGCCGGCCTACATGAGCCCCGAACAGGCCGCAGGACGGCTCGACTCGCTTGGTCCGAGCAGCGACATCTATAGTCTTGGGGCGACGCTCTACCATTTGCTCGCGGGCCAGGTTGCGTTTACGGGGACCGAGGAGGAAGTGCTCGCCAACGTCCAACTGGGCCGATTTGCTCAACCTCGCGAGGTCCATTCGGACGTGCCGCGTGCGCTCGAAGCCATTTGCTTGAAGGCGATGGCCCGTATGCAGGGCGAGCGCTATGGCTCGGGCCGCGAGCTGGCTGCTGACCTCGAACGCTATTTGGCTGGCGAGCGCGTCGAGGCCTACAAAGAACCGCTGGCCGCGAGCGCGTGGCGGTGGATTCGCTATCACAAACCGCTGGTCTACAGTTCGGCAGCGGCATTGGCGGTGACGCTGACGGCGATGACGGTGAGCGTGGTGATGCTAAGCTCGGCCAATGTTCGCGTGCGTGCTTCGCGCGACGAGGCGACTCGGAGCTATCGAGAAGCTGACCGAGAGCGTCAACGCGCTGAGCGCAATTTTGGTCTGGCCCGTGATGCGGTGCGCGAATACTACATTTCGGTGAGTGAAGAGACGCTTCTGAAACAGCCGGGCATGCAGCCGTTGCGCGAGAATTTGTTGCGGCAGGCGTTGGTCTACTACCAAAGCTTTCTCGAGGAGCGTCAGGACGATTTGACTCTACTCGAGGAGGTCGCGCAGGCACATTTTTTCACGGGGCAGATCACGCAAGCGATCGATTCGCCGGCTAAGGCTTTGCCGCACTACCAGAGTGCTGCCGAAGCGCAGCAGCAGTTGCTTGCCGAATCTCCAGAAACCAAAGACCTTGCGACGGCGTATGGCAAAACGCTGAACGCGATGGGCGATGCCTCGCTACGGTTGGGCAGGCTGGCCGAGGCGAGCGACTATTTTGGGCAGGCAATCGAAGTGCGTGACCGGCTGGCAAAAGAGGATGCCGAGGATGTAGAGTCAGCCCGTATGTTGGCTAGTAGTGTGATGAATTCGGGCTTTGTGCATTATATGGAGGGCGACTACCAGGGGGCGATTCTTCAGATGAATCGGGCGCAGGGCATTCGGATGGCCCATACGGCGAACAAGCAAAACATCGCCACCAATTTGCAGCGAGACTTGGGCATGGGCTACTACAATTTGGCGCTCGCCTACAGCGCTGTCGAGGAGACGCAACAGGCGGAAAATAACTTTTTGTCGGCCATCGGGGTTTTTGATAATCTGCTCGCCATTGACCCGGACGACATGAACAATCGCCGCAAGCTGGCTGTCTGTCATCGTATGGTTGGCGAGCTGGAGGGGAAGCTGGGCAATTCGGCCAAGGCGACCGAGTATTATCAGCGTGCGCAGGAGGCGTTGGAAGCCTTGCAAATGCGGAACCCTGACCTGCTCGAATTTTCTTCGGACCTTGCCGGTGTTTACCTCCATTTGGGTTTGGAATTGGCCAAGCAAAAAGAGACCGAAGCGGCCCTCGAATCACTCGATCAGGCGATCGACTTGCTGTACGAACTGATCGAACAGACCGAGTCGGTTCCTCGGTTCCGTCTCGATTTGGGGCGGTCGTTACGCGAAGCGGGCAAGCTGCTGGCCCTGGACGGCCAGCGTCAGGAAGCAATCGCTCGACTGAGAGAGTCGAAGGGGGTTCTCTCGCAACTGGTGAAGGAAGACCCCTCGAACGACGATTTTCTGTCTGAGCTACAAACCACCGCCGACGATCTGGCCCGGGTGACGGCCAGTGAAGAAAAGGCCATACTGGAGGAAGCAGCAGAACCCTCTGATTAGCAGCTTGGAGAGCAAACGACTTGGGCGACGAAGAATTACCGGCGGAAGAAGACGAAGACCTCGACGCCTTGGTCGACCAACTCGAGCGCATTGCTGCCGAGCGAGGCTTGTTGGCTTCGCTCTCGGACGAGCAGCGGAAACGGCTTTTGCAGGCTGCCAACAAGATTGCTTTTCCGGATCGGACGGCACGGCGGCAAATCCAGCGCAAAAATCGGCAGCGCAAGCAGGCAGGTCTCGAAGCGAAGCGTGAGGCCGACAGGCGGCTGCTTGCCGAGACCGGAATGCGCGGCGCACCGACGAGTGTCCGGCAACTGAAAAAGGCTTCGCCGCCTGCGCCGTTTGATCCGCCTAGGCCGCCGACGGGTGAGCATCCTGAGGAACATTTTGGGCCGAAGCTTCAGGTCGCACGAACTTGCTATATCTGTAAGCAGGAGTATGACCGTGTTCACTTTTTTTATGACGCGATGTGCGCCGATTGTGCGGAGCTGAATTGGACGAAACGGGAGCAGACGTCGGACCTCACGGGTCGTTACGCCTTGGTGACCGGCGGACGCGTGAAAATTGGGTATCAGGCGGCATTAAAATTGTTGCGTGCGGGGGCGCATGTGGTGGTGACGACCCGTTTTCCGCGGGATGGCGTTGGCCGGTTTTTGGAGGAAGCCGATAGCGACGCGTGGCGGCACCGGCTGGAGCTGCACGGGCTAGATCTGCGGCATACGCCGAGCGTCGAAGCGTTGGCCGATCATCTGGTGGCGACACTTCCGCAGCTTGATTTTGTGTTGAACAACGCGTGCCAAACGGTTCGCCGCCCGCCCGGTTTTTATGCGCATCTGATGGAAGGGGAGCGCCGGTTGTCGGAGTCGTTGCCGGGCGAGGCGAGGCCGTTGTTGGCTTCGTATGATGCGTTGCGGGCAACGGGCGCGATGACGGCTGTGGAAACGCCGCTAAGCATGGCGAGCAGTAGCATTGCCGGGATCACCAAAGCGGCGGAGCTTTCGCAGATTCCGCTTGCGCCGGGGGATGAGGTGAGCGGCGGTGAGATTTTTCCGGCAGGGCAATATGACGTTGACCAACAGCAAGTCGATCTGCGAGACGTCAATAGTTGGCGGCTGCGGCTGGCCCAGGTGTCGACGGTCGAGCTGCTTGAGGTGCAATTGGTGAATGCGATCGCGCCGTTTATTTTGAACGCGCGACTCAAACCGCTGATGATGCGGGTGTCGACGCCGGACAAGCATATTGTGAACGTCTCGGCGATGGAGGGCGTTTTTTATCGGGCATACAAAACCGACAAGCATCCGCACACGAACATGGCCAAGGCGGCGCTAAACATGCTTACGCGGACGTCGGCTCAGGATTATGCTCGGGACGGCATCCATATGAACAGCGTCGATACAGGCTGGATTACCGACGAAGATCCGCAGCATATTACGGAGCGCAAGCGGGACGAACTCGATTTCCACCCGCCGCTGGATTTGGTCGACGCGGCGGCGAGGATTTGCGACCCGATTTTTTCGGGGCTAAATTCGGGCGAGCACGTTTGGGGGAAATTCTTGAAGGACTACCAAGTGGCCAATTGGTAAAGGCAGGCTTAGCGCCGTCTGCCAAGACGAACGCCCCGTAGAAAACCTAAGTCATTCCCATGAAGGAAGATCGTGGAAGAAATAGAACGCGGAGAAACGCGGATTTGGCGGATGATCGCGGATCAATGAAGTGAACCACGAAAAAGGCGAAATACACGAAAAAAGAAGGGGGAAAAGGGGAGAACCCGCCCCTGGCAAAATATTCCGATTTTTCTGGCGAAAATAATATTGCAGCAACTAGTGAACACCGATACACTATTCGTGCGTACAGTATCTCATCGGGGTCGCACGGGCGGCTTGCAAGCATCGTCAAACTGTTGGATAAAGGGTCAAAACTATGGTGACAGCAACGGCTACAAAGACAATCGCTCCTAAGACGGGCGATTCTAATGGCTCTTCTAAGAACGGCACAATCAAAAACGGACCCACGAGAGATACTATGGCCAAAAAAGGCAAAGCGAAATCGGACAAGAAAGCTAGCAAAGCGGCTGGGAAAGCGGCCAAAGGCTCGCCCGCCGAAAAGATGCTGCAAGATAGCGACGATCTGCGGCATACGGTCGCGTCGATCGAGAAGCAGTTTGGCGAAGGCTCGATCATGCCGCTGGGGTCGGACAATCTCAAGCGGATCGAGGGGATTCCGACGGGCAGCTTGTCGTTGGATATCGCACTGGGCGGACAGGGGATTCCTAAGGGTCGGATCATCGAGATTTATGGGCCAGAGTCGAGCGGTAAGACAACGCTTGCTTTGCATGTGATTGCTCAGGCACAAAAAGAGGGGGGCATCGCGGCGTTTATTGATGCCGAGCACGCGTTGGACCCGAGTTGGGCGAAAAAAATTGGCGTCGACCTCGAGACGCTGCTTGTCAGTCAGCCGGGACATGGCGAAGAGGCGATGCAAATCACCGAGATGCTGATTAAATCGAATGCCGTGGACGTCATCGTGATCGACTCGGTCGCGGCTTTGGTGCCGAAACGGGAACTGGACGGTGAAATCGGCGACTCGCACGTTGGTCTGCAAGCTCGGCTAATGAGCCAGACGATGCGAAAATTGACGGGGGCGATCGCTAAGAGCAAGACGTCGGTCATCTTTATCAATCAAATCCGCGAAAAGATCGGGGTTATGTTTGGCAGCCCCGAAACGACTCCAGGCGGGCGAGCCTTGAAGTTTTATTGTTCCTGCAGGATTGACGTTCGACGTATTGGTCAATTAAAGGATGGCGAAGAGGTTGTTGGGCAACGGGTTCGGACGAAAATCGTGAAGAACAAGGTCGCTCCGCCGTTCCGGATTGCTGAGTTCGACATGATGCACAAAGACGGTATTAGCTACGAAGGGGATATCCTCGACCTGGGTGCTGAGCAAAAGATCGTCCAGCGGGCGGGGGCTTGGTTCCGCTACGGCGAGATGCAGCTTGGTCAAGGCAAAGAAAAGTCGCGTCAGTTCCTCAAAGAAAACCCCAAAATTACGGAAGAGATCAAGCAAAAGATCTTCGCCGCCGGCGGTTTTGATGATTTGCTGTCTGGGCCGATTGGGGGATCGAGTGAGGAAAATGATAGCGATGACGAAAGCTGATCTGCACTTAACAAAGGCCGGGTGACAACGGTTTGGAATGACGCGGTTCAGAATGACAGCGGTTCAGAATACCGACGAGGGCTATTGCTTAGCCCTTGTCGGTATTGTTTTTGAAGAAGGTAGGCCGCAACAAGTGGTAGCGTAGTTCCGGCAGTGTGTTACGGATTAGCGCTGCGGCGTGTAATGCCGGAACTGCGCAAAAGGCTTGTTCCGGCCTACTTTCCTTGTAGTTTGGACTGTTGTGATTTCGCCGCTTCGTTGGCTTGCCAAATTTTTCCTGTTGCGGGCTCCAACGCTGTTAGCCAGCCGCCGCCGTGGCAATAGGTGTCGATGCAGAGGAGGTGGCCCAGGTTGACGACTTTTCCTTGTTTGTTGGCGGTGTGGCCTAGGATGGCGATTTTTCCGGAAGTGTGCGACCCTGGTGTCACATATCTTAGGGAGCGCCATCGCATTTCTTCCCACGGCTGCTTTTTCAGTTTTTTCTTTGGCAGATAATTGCCGTGGGCGAAAAAGTGGTCGTCTGTTTCGTGGTAGTCGCCCCAGGTGCGGAGGAAATCGAGGTGTTTTTTAGGGACTTCGGTGAGGGCTGCGCCGGGGCCGTAAGAGTCGAGGGTTTCGGCACCGCCGTGGACGAGCCAGTCGGAGAGGGGCATTTTGCCGTCGATGGCGTCGAGGAGCATTTGCTCGTGATTGCCTAGGATCGGGACGAGGCGGCAGGTACGGCTAACCGTGAGGATTTGTTTGAGCACGTCGCGGCTATCGGGACCGCGATCGATGGCATCGCCTAGGACGACGAGCGTGTCTTCGGCTGCTAGCTGGAGTGCTGCGAGCAAGGTTTTCAGAGCCGTGGCGCAGCCGTGAATATCGCCGATGGCTAGCGTTCGTCCTGGAGGCACGTCTGCGGGTCTCGAATGATTTTTGCCGGGGGTGAGATCGCTGAATTGTCGTGGTTTCGGCTAGGGAGGGCAATGGCGGTGTTGATTGACAGCCTGGGGAGAGCCTCGATAGGATGAGGGCAGTTATTCAGAACCCAAACGGAGTTTGCCGTCGATGCCTACCCCTATTACTCAGTTGGAACATGCCCGCGAAGGATCGATTACGCCAGAGATGGAGTTCGTCGCGAAGCGTGAAGCTATTGCTCCGGAGACGATACGAGAGGAAGTCGCTGTGGGGCGGATGGTGATTCCGGCGAATACCGTTCATTTGGCTTCTAATTTGGAACCGATGGCGATTGGGATTGCGGCGACGTGCAAAGTGAACGCCAACATTGGGAACTCGGCGGTTACTAGCGATCAAGAAGGGGAGCTAGAAAAGCTGCACACGGCGGTTCACTATGGTGCCGACACGGTGATGGATTTGTCGACCGGCTCGGACATTGATGCGATTCGCAAGACGCTGATCGCGGCTTCGCCGGTGCCGATCGGAACGGTGCCGATCTATCAGATGTTGGAAGAGTTGGGCGGCGAGATTGAAGAGATGCGTCCTCAGCATTTTCTGGACATGGTTGAGCATCAGGCGAAGCAAGGGGTCGACTACATGACGATCCATTGTGGCGTGAAATACGAACATTTGCATATGACGACCAACCGTGTGACGGGAATTGTGAGTCGGGGCGGTTCGTTGATTGCGAAGTGGATGATGACGCACCGCAAACAGAATCCGTTGTACGATGCGTTTGATGATTTGTGCGACATCATGCGGCAGTACGATGTGACTTGGAGTTTGGGCGATGGGCTGCGACCCGGTTCGTTGGCCGATGCGAGCGACGAAGCGCAGTTTGCCGAGCTGGATGTTCTGGGCGAATTGACGACGCGTGGTTGGGATCGTGGGACGCAGGTGATGGTCGAAGGCCCCGGGCATATTCCGATGGACCAGATCAAGATGAACGTCGAACGGCAAATTGAAGTTTGCCACGGCGCGCCGTTTTATCTGCTTGGACCGCTGGTGACCGATTTTGCTCCTGGCTACGACCATATCACGAGTTGCATTGGTGCTTCGATCGCCGGTTGGGCGGGGGCAGCGATGCTGTGCTACGTGACGCCGAAAGAGCATCTGGGGCTGCCCGAGCGGGAAGACGTGAAGCAGGGGATGATTGCTTATAAAATTGCGGCCCATTCGGCCGATATTGCCCGAAAAAGGCCCGGTGCGCGTGATCGCGACGACGCGCTGTCTCGGGCACGCTTTGCTTTTGATTGGAACGAGCAATTTCGACTGGCATTGGACCCCGAGACGGCTCGGGCTTATCATGATGAGACGCTGCCGCAGGACACCTTTAAGAGTGCGCATTTTTGCAGCATGTGTGGACCGAAGTATTGTTCGATGAAAATCACCCAGGATATCCGTGATATGGCTGCTCGTGGTGAGTTGGTTGAACTCTCGGAGATTGAAACACTGAATAAATCGTAGATTCCATCCTGCCTCCCCGTCCTACCCCCACCTCCCTCCCCACTTTCCTTTACCAAGGAACCCGCCATGAAATCTCTCGCCTTGTTTGCCGCAGCCCTGCTGATGGCCGCCGGCTGTCAGACCGAAACGGTAAGCACCACGGAACTCGGAACGGCTGAAGTTGAAACGACGCCCGTTGCCTTTAATGTGGAGGGTGCGCCGACCACCGAGATGCATGTGCCGGACATGATGTGCCAGTATTCGTGCGCAGCGAAGGTGAAGGAAGTGTTGACCGCGCAGACGGGCGTGAAGGATGTGAAGATTGATTTCGAGTCGAAGAAGGCGATCGTCGCGGTGGACCAATCTCTGTTTGATGGCGAAGCGGCTGTAGCGGCTTTGGTGGACTATCAGTTTAGTAATACCAGGTTGCTGACGGCTGAAAAGTAATTGCGTCATTCGCTGAAGTATTAGCCACTTCTGAAGAAATTAGCCACGAAAATCACGAAAAAGCACGAAAAGAAACTGCGCTAAGGTAGCGGCTCGTTGCGGGGGTGGTAGAAGAGTGCGACGGGTAGCATGAGCGTGCCGATGAACAGGAACATGAGGCTGCGTGGCCATTGTTGGCTTTCGATTAGCCATGCGAGTGTCTGATACAAAGCGGCCGAGAGCAGGACGCCGATCCAGTTGGCTTGGTTCATGACGGCGATCATGCGGCCTTTTTTGTCGTTGGGCGGTTTGGATTGAAGAAACACCTGGAGCGGCACGGCAAACAGTCCTGTCGAAATGCCCAGCAGGAGGAGCGTCGGTAAGCTTCCCCAAAATCCAAGCCATTGAGGGCCTTCACCCAGGGAGGGAAGCCGCGTTAGATTTCCCTCGGCATCTTTGAGCAGCGAGAGGTCTCCGCTGGCGGGGATTGCCATGAGACCTAGGCAGCAGACGATGCCGATGCTGCCGATTCGGATGAGCGTAAAATTGACTTTGCCTCCAGAAACCAATCCGCCTAAAACACATCCTAAGGCGATGCCTAGGCCGATGATGCCGGCCAGGATACTGGTGGTGCCGTCGCCCAGCTCTAGCTCTAGTTTTCCGAGGGCGTTGACTGCTGAAGGGACCATGCCGGCTAGGAGCCAAAAGATGCTCGACACGAGGAGTGCCAGGAGTAGCGAACGATCTTCGCGGAGCAGTTGGCGCATGTCGTGAGGGACGGTGAGGGCTGCTGGCTCGAATTTTAGCTCAGGATTGGCCGGCGCAACGCGGCGGACCAGAAGTGAGGAGAGCGTACCGATCACCGCGATCGCGACACACGCTGCAGAAGCTAGCCAGAGCCGGTCGGAAAAATTTTCCAGCAGTTTTCCTGCGACGACCGTGCCAAAAATGATCGCCAGGAAGGTGGTCATCAAAATAAAACCGTTGGCGCGTGGGAGATCGCTGGTGCGGAGCATCTCTGGCAAGATGCCGTACTTGGCTGGGCCGAAAAAGGCGCTTTGTGCTCCCATCAAAAACAGGACGGCGTAAAGCAACCAGAGGCTTCCTTGCGAAACGTACACCACAAATCCTATTCCGCCTAACAGCATGACGACGATTTCTAGCACTTTGCAGGCGATGACGATGCCGCGTTTGCCGATTTTGTCAGAGAGAAAACCGGCGAAGCCTGTGAACACCAAAAAGGGGGCGGCAAAGACGAGCATGGCGATCCCTTGATTGTCTTTGCCGGTGGCTGAGATCGACAGGAGGAGGATCAGTTGTTTGAAGAGGTTGTCGTTGAACGCGCCGAAGAATTGGGTAACGGTCATGCCCCAAAAACTACGGTCGGCGTAGAGTGTGGGGAGGGCAGAGGGGTGTGCAGCGTCAACTGAATTGGGGGTGGCCATGCGGCGATTATGGGGGGCGTGGCGGTGCGCTACAAGAGGGGATTGGGGCGCCGGAGGGGAATGTTGGGGTGGGGGAGCTAGCCTGATTTGTGGGGCGTTCGTCGTTGCCGACGGCGCTAACTGCCTGGGGAGCGTTTTTTTTGTGTCTCGAGGACTTCGGGTAGGGGGTATTCGATAATTGGGAGTTCTTGGCCGGCGACTTGGTTGAGGCGTTGCCAGCCTCGGGTGAGGAGCTGTTCTTGTTGGTCGACATACGTGGCGTCGAGCGTCCGTTTGTCGAAGGGGCCTTCGATAAGGACGGGCTGGAAATCTTTGGCGACGATGTATTGCGCGAGCGAGGGGTTGCAGAGGATGTGGCGTTCGGGGGTGGTGTGCAGGACTTCGGGGTCGAGCAGTCCGACGACGTAGCGCAGGTAGAGATCGCTGTCGGTGAGCGTTGCGACGTCTTTGCCGCAGACTTCGCAGAGGTAGCCTTCGTCGCATTTGGCCATAGTGAAGAGGCGCTGGGGGTTAGGCGCTGGGCGCAAGTTTTTTGAACGTTTTTTACAGGCCGAGTACGTCGTTCATGTTGTATAAGCCGGCGGGCTTGTCGTGGAGCCATTCGGCAGCGAGCAATGCGCCTTGGGCATAACAGTCGCGGCTGCTGGCGGCGACGCGTAGCTCGATGGTTTCGCCCAACATGCCGAAGACGATCGTGTGTTCGCCCGGGTTGTCGCCGGTGCGGAGGGCGTGGTAGCCGATCTCTCCTTGCGGACGCTGGCCGGGGCGGCCCGAACGACCGTGGGTGTGGGAGTCTTGGCCCATCGAGTTTGCGACAATTTGGCCGAATCGTAGGGCGGTGCCGCTGGGGGCATCTTCTTTGAATCGGTGGTGCCGCTCGATGATTTCGACGTCGACGCCTGAGGGGAGTTTTTTCAGGGCTTGGCCGGCGATTTCGGTCAGCTTCATGACCAAGTTGACGGCGGTGCTCATGCTGGGTGCCCAGACGAGGGGAATTTGCTTTGCGGTCTTTCGGATATAGGCTTCCTGCTTTTCGTCGAAACCGGTCGTTGCTATCACGAGCGGCTTCTTGAATTCCAAACAATGGGCGACCGCGGCGACTGCGGCATCGGGGACGGAAAAATCGATCACGACGTCGGCCTGGGATTCGCCGACGACTGTTAGCGGGACGCCGATGTCGCCGATGCCTGCCAGTGTGCCGGCATCTTGGCCCAGGGCAGGGTGGGTCGCCGACTCGAGGGCGGCGACGATTTCGGTATTGGCCTGACTACAGGCCAAAGCGGTTACGCGTTGGCCCATGCGTCCTGCGGCACCATGAATAGCGATTTTCAGCGACATACTGCGTTTTTCCTTTTGCTGGGTTCCCTGCCGGGGTTCATCCTGACGTGCCGTTGGAGTTGGATTGGAGGGGTTCGACTGCAGTGACGTGCAGCATGGAGCAGATTTTGAATTCTGCGGGAATGCCATCGTCTTCAATGTCGATGCCAACCAGGAGATCGGTCTTCGTAATCATTGCCATCTCGGGGTGCCGAACGTCGTAGGTTTGGCCGCTCGACATGACTAAACGAAATGGCTTGAATGGTTTTTCTGCCAGCAAGTTGCGAAATGTTTGTACCGTCATGGCGTACTCCTCTTCGTTAGCTGTTGAGCTGAATCGCTTGGACGATTTCGTCGAGGTCGTTGGCGACGGCGACGGCCCGGTTTGCGAACTCGGCTCGCTTGACTCCTCGACTGCCCAGTACGCGGTTGAACTCCTCTTGGTCGGTGGTGTGGTAGGCGACTGTTGCGGTCGGGTCTTTGAGCTGGTGGCCAGTGAGAATGCAGACGACGCGGTCGGACGGAGCGATGATGCCCTCGGCGAGTAGCATTTTTGCTCCGGCGACGCTGGCGGCGCTGGCCGGTTCGCATCCGAGTCCGCTGGCACCGACCTGGGCCTTGGCGTCGAGAATCTGCTGGTCGTCGACCTCTCGGACGACACCGTCACAGAAGTCGAGGGCGCGTAGGCATTTTTCGTAGTTGACGGGTCGGTTGATTTCGATGGCACTGGCGATGGTCGACGCACGACGATTTTCTTTGTCCATTTCGTCGTAGTAGCCGGACTTGGCTTGGTTCTCGACGTGGCCACCGTTCCAGCGTTGTCCTCGGACCTCGAAAAGCTCGTGCAGGGTGTTTGCTCCTGCGGCATTGATGACGGCGAGACGTGGGACGCGATCGATCAGCCCCAGTTCTTTCAGTTCCATAAACGCTTTGCCAAACGCGCTGCTGTTGCCCAGATTGCCACCGGGGACGACGATCCAATCGGGGACCTCCCAATTGAGGCCTTCGAGGACGCGGTACATGATGGTTTTTTGGCCTTCGAGGCGGAACGGATTGACGCTGTTCACCAGGTAGATGCCAAGCTGTTGGCTGACTTCGCGGACGCGTTGCATGGCGTCGTCGAAGTCGCCTGCGATTTGGATGGTTAGTGCCCCGTAGTCGAGGGCCTGCGATAACTTGCCGTAGGAAATTTTCCCGGAGCCAATGAAGATGACCGCCTGCATGAGTTTGCTGACGCCGCAGTAGAGGGCTAGCGAGGCGCTGGTGTTGCCGGTCGACGCACAGGCTGCGCGTTTTGCGCCGATCGTGTGGGCGTGGGTAAAGGCGGCGGTCATGCCGTTGTCTTTGAAGCTGCCCGAGGGATTGAGGCCTTCGTATTCTAGATAGAGCTGGCCGGCGTTGAGGCCAACGTACTTGGCGACGCCGTCGCATTGGCTGAGCATGGTCTGGCCTTCGCCGACCGTCACCACTTTTTCTGGTGGAGCAAAGGGCAGAAGTTCGTGGAAGCGCCAGACTCCGCTTCGGCAAAGGGGATCGTTGCGGCGTGCCCATTTTTTCTCGAACCAGCGCAGCGAATCGGGCACTTCGAGGCGGTCCCAGTCGTAGGAAACATCGAGCAAGCTGCCACAGGCGGCACACGAGGTAAGTGCCTCTCCTACGTCATAGGTTGCGCCGCAATCGGGCGCCAAACAACGTTGGAACACCTGATCGGTGTTGGTTTGCACCGAAGTAGCCACCGTGAGAGTCTCCGTAGGGTCGATTGATTAGGAACTGGTGAAATGAAGGTAAGCACCAATGAGAAAACAACTTATAGCCAGTCTACTTTGCCCCGCCGGTAGCCGCAACCAAGCGTCCGTGGAGACCCAAGAGGATTGCAAAGCCCCTTTCAAACGCCAGGAAATGCTCTTCAAAAAATTGAACCACGACGGAACAACGGAAACAGCGAAAAAATGGCGTGGTTTCTTCGTTCCGTCGTGGTTCAATTCCTTCTGCGCTCGTTCTTGTTTTCGGCATGTTGTTGAAACGAGGCTGATGAAAAATCGCTCAAACCTCGGATGTCGCCTTTGGGGTTTGGTTTGGCCCCCCCTGTTCTTGGAGTGGCTTGGAGCGGCCAAACTTCGTGAGGCCCGCTGCATAGAAGTGGAGGAAGCATTCAGATCGCCTCAAAAACCCGCAAGAAATTACGTAACCTGTTTTTAAGACAAGACTTACGGCAAACCCCAGGGGCAGTCAGCCGTTTGACGTCGGTGCATGGGCTTAATACAATGGCGGGTCTGGCCTTTGCCCGACGGAGTTCGCCGGGAGAGTGCGGTTTTGGAGGAAGTTATGAAGAAAGCGGACATGAAGGTTTATAAGCTGCGATTGCTCGAGCTGCGTGCTCGGCTTCGCGGAGATGTTACCTCGCTAGCTGAGGCGGCTTTGGGCGAGGGATCTGAGGCCTCGAGTATGCCCATTCATATGGCGGAACTGGGAAGCGAAAATTTTGACCAAGAGTTTACCCTCAGCCTGATGGCTTCTGAGGAAGACACCTTGGGGATGATCGAATTGGCGCTGCAACGGATCGAAGTCGGCACGTTTGGGACCTGCGTGGGCTGTGAAGGCGTTGTCCCCAAAACCCGCCTTAATGCGCTGCCCTACACGCCAATGTGCGTGAAGTGTGCCTCGACGCGCGACCAAAACATGGCTGGGTAGCCAGGAGACGGCAGTGGCCCGCTTTTGCAGAAGAACTGCAAAGTCGAAAAACAATCCGACAAAAGGATGAGCCACAGAGAGCACAGAGGACTCAGAGTACTGAAAACAAGGCGCTCTCTGTGCTCTCTGTGGCAAGTTTTCTCTTCTTCTGCTGGACTCCTGCCCGCTTTTTGAGCGGCTCTTCGCGTCCGCAGCCCGTCGTGTTATCCTCGCGTCATGAACGAATCTTCTCTCCTGCCGAAAAGTCGCATTGTTTGGTTCTTCGCCTTGGCTATTTTTGGCTGCGCGGCCGATTTACTGACAAAGCATCTTGTATTTGCCCATCCTCAGCTCTACCGCAACAGCGAGTGGTGGCTCTGGCGGGGACATCTGGGCATTCAGAAAAGTCTGAACGAAGGGGCGCTCTTTGGAATGGGGCAGGGCAAGGTCTGGCTGTTTGCGATCTTTGCGATTGCGGCGATGGTTGCCATCCCGGTTTGGTTGTTTTGGTTTCGGGCGGCCCAGGATCGGATTTTGAACTTTGCCTTGGGTTGTGTGACCGGAGGTATTTTGGGCAATCTGTACGACCGTGTTGGGCTGCCGGGACTTCGGTGGGATTTTTTTAATCCTGCGCGAACTGGCGAACCGGTTTATGCGGTTCGCGATTGGATTTTGGTGCAGTGGGACGACCGTCTGGTCTGGCCAAACTTCAACATTGCCGATGCGCTTCTTGTGGGTGGCGCAGGGCTGCTGATGATCCAAGCCTTCTTTTTTGTACAGGCTCCGACAACTACCCAAGACGACGACTCCCAGCGCAACACCTAGTGCGCACTCTTGTAGGGTCCGCTGAGCGGGCCGGAAGCATTTTGAGAGCGAAAGTAAAAATGGTCTGCCTAACAGACCCTACTTGCTTGAACGGAATGACAATCGGGTTGTTTTTTTGTCCCGGTCTTCACTTCACGTTACCAAGAAATCCGCGTTACCAATACTCGTAGCCGCATCGATTTGCATCAACGTGCAACTGTACTGAAAGTCATTCAAAATCAGCTTGACATAACTACGCAATTTTTGGCAGACTGAGCGGCAGTTGACATGGAGTGTGCGAAAAGGCTCAGAAATTCCCCCTGGATACCTGTTTAGCACATTGGGCAGGCCGGACTAGCACACAGGACACGCCGGCTGAGGACTTTTCACTACTAGGGGAATACCACCTAGCGAACGCAAGGCGATATCAACCTACGGGCGGCTTATTTTTCTAACTTGCTCGAATGTTGTGGGTGCGCTCGCCGGGGGAAAGCGAGGACACGATGCGTATGTCGCGGTCCACTGCGTACGCCGTTAGCGCGGTGTTGCAACTGGCGAGTTCTCCGCCAGGTGTGCCAGTTCCTTGCAGTCGATTGGCCAAGGTTGGAGAAATGCCGGAGCGATTTTTACTGCAAATCCTGCGTAATCTGGTGAATCACGGCATTCTCAAATCGACGCGAGGCGTTGACGGCGGCTATTCTTTGTTGGGGCCTGCCTCGGAAATCACGCTGCTGCAAATTTTCGAGGTTACCGAAGGGCCATTGACCCCTTCCATTCCTCCGCTGGATGCACTTCCGGCGGCCGCTCAAGCAAGATTGCAAGAGGTCCTCAGCGACATTGGCGCTGCAACTTGCCAAAGGTTGGCGAGAGTAAAAATCTCTGACCTGGACTCAGAAAGAAAGAACTGGGGATCTATCGAAATCCGGACGGAAGCCCCGAGCGACTGACCCTAGGTCGACTCTTGCGGGTCGGCACTTCAAGAGAAAAATCTATTGAGCAGCGGCACGGCTGCCGTTGGGCGAAGCACCGATGTGGGTGCCTGGGCGCATCGGTCGGGTTGCTAACGAGAAGCCCATTTCCCAGAGCTTTTGCTTCAAGGGTCGGAACTCGTCAAAACTGTCGGTGTAGAGCCAAACGACGACGGCAGGGCGTTGGCGGCGTCGGGCTTCGAGATGCTGGAAGAGCATGCCGCTGGGCAATAGCGATTGCTCGACGTTTTGACCGATCGTTTCAGAAGTGGGGCGGATTTCGGCGTACTGATCGAACTTGGCTCTCGCGACTTGTCCGACCAGCGGCCCGCCGACGGGCGCTGAAGATCTTCGCTTGGCTACTGTGAGTTTTAAGCGATAGCCGTCCAAAGGGCCAAAAGTTTCGACCACTCGGCCACTTTCTTGCAATCTTCGGCGGATACCGTTGAGGTTGTTGTCGATTTCGGCCATGAGTTCTTCCAGCGGCACGATCGAGACAAGCCCTTTGCTTAGCCGCAGGTGGACCGCTTTTCCTTCGATGACCTTGGCCAGCGGTGTGGGTACACACTCGACTTCGGTGACAGTGTCGGACGCGGAAATCAAGTTCAGGCGTTCTTGGCTGAGCGTATCGAGATCGAGTTTCGACTCTAGTAGTTGGCGTTGGACGTCGAACTCTTGTTGATCTTCTTCGTCGAGCCGTGATTTGCGGCGCTCGATTTCTTCTTCCATCACCGACCGGTGCATGGCTAGTTGGATGCGTTGTTGGTCGTAGGCCTTGGCTTCGTGGTTGATTTTTACGACTTGCGTGGCCATGGTTTGGATGGCCCGTTGCGAAGCAAGTGCCGCTTGGGTGGCCTTTTCTAGTTCGTTGCTGAGTTCGGCGGTGTCGGGTGACGGCGACTCGACGGTCGATAGTCGTTGCTGGTCGGGGGTCGCTTGATTGGATTCGGCGAGGAGTACGCCGCGTGAGGCTTGCGCTCCGACCAACATAACCAAGATGATTAACACGCCGACGACGTTGGCAATCACGTCGAGGAACGAGTCGTCGGTACCGTCCTTTTCTTCCGATCTAATGTGGCGCATCGTGTTTTCCCCCGTGTGCCGTGCGGGCCGAGTCGGGCAGGCTTAGTTCGACCCCGCTATTTTTGAGCAGTCGCATGATTTGCTTGGCCGTTTGTTGGGCGTCTGGGCCAACACTAATTTTTAGCGAGGGCCGCCAATAGAGGCCGTCGCCTGCGAGTCCCCAGTCTTCGATACGGGTTCGCAGGGCCGCGACCAGCTGGTCGGAAATCTGACCTTGCGATTGGTTGAGCAAAATCACTTGACCGGTGGCCGCTTCGCCCTCGATAGCGTGGCGGCTGGGAAGCAGCGCCAACTGATCTTTGCGGACGACGACTTGAATGGTTCGGCGAATGGGGACCGATCCGCGGCCGCCACTCTCGACGGCCCAGTTCTGGCCGCGTGAGTCGGCAATACTGGCCGATGCTCCGCCGCTGCTCGAAGAACCGCCATTGCTGGCGGCTGTACCGCCGGACCTGGCGGAGCCAGCAGGGCTGCCGCCGGGTGGACCGCCTTGCGGGGAGCTAGCTGCGTTTCCGTCCGCTCCGTTGCCGTTCGACTGGGCGTAACGCTCGCCGACGTCTGGGGTGCCAGTCTCTTGGACGTCGCCCGTGGTTGAACCCTTTTGGCCTGGGTCGCCGGTCGAGCCGCCGGAGAGCGCACCGTATTGGGTTTCGCCTTCGGCGTGTTGGGCTTCGCCTTCGGCCAGATTGGTGGACTCGGCAGAGGATGGGTTCTCAGAAAAACCGTTGCCTGTGGCTGATCCGCCCTGTTGCGATTCGGCGAGCTGCGGTCCCTCCTCGGAAAAATCTCCCTCGGCGGCACCGTTACCATAGCCGTTGGAGTCTGTCTGTCCGCCACTTGCACTCGAAGCATTGCCGCCAAGTGCCATGCCGCGAAAACGACGCGGGGCGGATCGGATGAGGCGTTCTAGCTGGTCGCGAGCGAGGAGGATGGCGTGTTGCTGTTTGCGAGCAAGTATGGGATCGGCTTCTTCGGGAAAGCTGAGTTTCCAGTCGCTATCAATAAACTCGTATCCAAAACTGGTATCCCAAGAGGTGATTGCCTTGCGTGCTAAACGGTACTGGCGAATGCCGTCGGGGCGAACCAAAATCAAGGGGTAAGGGTCGGGCGGCTCGGGCGCGCCGGCGCTAGCAGCCTGGGCATTGAGGTAGGTTCGCGTTGCGCGGAGCGCCGCAGCCAGGGGATTGCCGGGCCAACTTGGGTCGGCAAAGTCGCGTGCCACGAGGCGGATGCCTTCGGGGTGGAGGATGATGGCGTCTTTGCGGCACTCGATATAGACCGGTTTTCGGTAGGTTCCGTTGGGGCCTTTGTAGGGCACGATCGCGTAGGAGCGTTTTCCTTGCGACTCTTTGCGAAGGTCGTCGAGCTGCGATTCGGTATCTTGGATCAACTGTTGGAGATGGGCCAGTTCGCGTTCGGCCTGTTGTTGATCGACAAGTTGGTTATTTTCGGTCGCTTCTAATTGCTGTGCAGCGATGGAAAGCCTTGCCAGCTCGTGTTCCAACTGACGTGTGTGTTCTTCGAGATGGCTGAGTCGGGCTTGCTCTGCGCGGAGACGCGCTTCGGCCTGTTTTCGTAGTTGGGCCAGTTGCTTTTGATACGCACGGACTTTGGCCAATTGCCGCTCTAGCTCGGCGGCTTCTTCGGGATTTTCATGTAAAGCTTGCTGGAGAGCCGGTTCAATTGGCGCACTTGAGGCTGCGGCCACTCGCTCGCCGGCGCGCTGCGCTAGCACGACGAGCAGCACCAGGAGTGCTCCCATGGTGCATAGCAATACGGCGAGAAAAGGAAACAGGCTGACTGTGTTCGCGTCCTCGTTGGTCGCGCGATGGTTCATGCTGCTCGCTTTTGTTTTTGCTCGTGTGCCAACTCGATCTCACTGGCCAGCTCCAACGGCTGTCCGACGAGATGAACGCTCATCAGCTGTAGCGCTGCCGAGAGTCCTGCGACCGTTTGTTGGAAGTTGTGCGAACCGGCCAGAGCATTGAGGTTGCTGTTGAGCGCGTCCTCAAGCTGTTTGACCTGGCCTGTTGCTTCGACGACTTGCAGCAAGATATCGCCTTGCTTGATGAGCTGTTCTTGCTGTGCGACGGTTGTGCCAGCCGCTTCGATCAGGGCGGTTTGCATCTCTTTGAGCAGGGTTTCGCTCTGCTTGATCAGTTTTTCTTGGCGATTGGTCGCTACGAGCATGGCTTCGCCGACGGCCGCTTCGACGTCGCCCAGATGGCGGCGATTTTCTTGAGCCAACTGTTGTTCGGCTTCGGTCAGGGCGGTGCTATGGAGAACGAGGCCTTCGTTGAGCAGCTCTGCGTGACGAAGCAACACCTGCTCTAGGTCGGACGCTTGTTTCTGAACGCCTTGGTTGAGGGCCGTCGCATGGTGCGTCATTCCTTCGACGACTGCGCCCGACAAGGTTTCGTCGAGCGTCGAGGCCGTGTCGCTCAAAATGTCGGACCACTGCTTGCTGCTCGCTTCAAAAGCATCTTTGAACAGCGTTGCTTGTTCTTGCATACTTGTCTGAACTGAGGCCGCTTGCTCTTGCATGCCGGTCTTCACCGAGGAGAGTAATTCCTCGGACATCAGGCGGACCGAGGCTAGGTGAGGATCGTTTTCGGTGCCGAGCTGCTCGAAGCGGCCAACTAGTTGGTGGGCCACATTGGCGTCGACCGACGACAAGAGTCGGATTTCGACGCGTTCGACGCAAAATTTGGCGAACAGTAGTACGGTCGACAGCGACAGCGCCAGGGCTGTTGTATCGAACGCGACACTTAGCCCGGCGACGACTGCCGGCAACGATTGGTCCATCGCCTCGCCCGAGAGATTCATCTTTGCGATTGCCAAGGTGATTCCGATGACCGTTCCCAAGAAGCCCAGAATTGGGATGGTCGACAGGATAATTCGTACCAGCGCGTAGCCGTGGTGCATGCGCGACAGGTCGAGGTCTTCGAGGTGTCGGAGCTGTTGTTCGAGCGAATCGGCCGATCCTTTGCGCTGTACATATTGCAGCGCGTCGCGTAATCGACGGACGAGGTAGCTTTCTTGCATCGTTGCGGAAACTTCGCCCAGCTTTGCTAGTAGCCTGGGCGTCTGGTCGATGTTCTGCGCGCCGGTAGCGTCGTTGGGCAGTCGTACGCTCTCTAGGGTAGCGAATTGCAGGGCAAGCCCTAGGAGTCTGATGACCAGCGCAGCTGCGCCGATGCTAAACAGGGCCGTTGCGCAATACGCCACCGGATGTCCGGCGAAGTAGCGTTCGAGAAACGAACCCTCGCCCGCAGTGCGCACAACCAAGGCGTAAAACGCCAGACAGGCAAGCCCACCCCAGATGAAGGCTTGACGTAACAACCACTCGGAAAAGGAGGTAACGCGTGACACGATGAGTATCCTTTGGAATGACGTAATGACCAATGACGAGCGAATGCCGAAGCACGAAAAGCGGCTCGTCTCTCCTTACAATCGGCGCAAGCGTTACAGTTTGTTAGGGGATTTGGGAAAAAGGCTGAGGGGGGGTGCTAGCGTTTTTGGGAACTGGGGAACTGGGTAGCTGGGGAACTGGCTGACCCGCCTGCTGAAGCAGGCTCGCCTGATGGGGTGCGCGGCAAAGTCTGTTTAATTGTCAAACTTTACCGAAGCTGTTGGGCTGCGGCGTCGATACTCTTTAGGCTCCCCAGTGCCAACGCACTGTAAGCAAATCAACCTCAGCGGTTTCGCGGGTCACTCACCCAAACTGCTGGCACAATACACCCAGGGGGGCTAGCAGCCCGGGCGACAACGTTCGTCCGGGCTGCGTTTTTTTTGGGGTGGGTAGTAGCGGGCTGCGTGCTCCGGTCGCTTACGCTTGCGGTTCGCCTGCTTCTGGCACATACGTCGCATAGCAGCGGGGGGTTTCCCAGAGGCGGACCTCGACGATGGGTACGCTGGCCGAGACGTTGGCGTCGAAGATCAGCTTGGCGATGTTTTCAGCCGTGGGGTTTTGGTCGGTGAGAAAGAGCGGCTCGCCCATTTCTTGCAGGATGGGGACGACCGGGTCTTCGCGGCAGAGGATCATGCGGTGGTCGAGGTTTTCGTCGATCCAGGTGCTGACCGCCTTTTTGATGTCGGCAAAGTCGAGCACCATGCCGCGTTCGTCAAGCTCTGGGCCTTCGATCGAGATGACGGCGCGGCCGTTGTGGCCGTGCAGATGGCGGCATTTGCCATCGTAGTTGAGCAAACGATGGCCGTAGCAGAAGTCGATTTCGCGGGTGACTCGGAACATGGCAGGCAGTATACTGCGTAACTGTTCGCATTGCAAAGACCGCACGAAAGCCTTGTTTCCCATGACTACTCGTTTCGCCAAACGTTGTGAAAAACTTCGGAGCCAGATCCGCAAAGCGAAGCTTGATGCGCTGCTTGTTACCAATTTTACGAATGTCAGCTACCTGACGGGTTTCAGCGGCGACGACAGCTATCTGCTCGTTACGCCGAAGCACTGCATCGTTCTTAGCGACGAGCGCTACACGACACAGCTCGAAGAAGAATGCCCCGACCTGGAACTCGAAATTCGTGGCCCCGGCAAGAAAATGCTCAGCAGTGTGGCGAAGGTTGTTTCGCGGCTGAAAGCTAAACGGATTGGTTTTGAGGCGGCGTCGATGACCGTGGCGTTGCATTCTGCGCTGGCGACGGCGCTCTCGAAGTCGGAGCTTGTGGCTACCGGGGGCTGGATTGAAAAGCTGCGGATGGTGAAGGACCGCGACGAGATTGCCCGTACACGCGTTGCTTGCGACATGGCCCGACGGGCGTTTGAAGTGGTACGCGCGACGCTGGTGCCCGAGATGACGGAGTTGCAGGTTGCCGCCGACTTGGAGTACCAAGCGCGTCGGTTTGGCGGCAAGTGTATGAGTTTTTCTTCGATTGTTGCGGTCGGCCCACGATCGGCTCTGCCCCATGCCAATCCGACCTCTCAGCGGCTCTCGGCGAGCGATTTTCTGCTGATCGACTGGGGGGTGAACGAGGGGCTGTACATGAGCGACTTGACGCGGATTTTGGTGACCGGTAAAATTTCGCCCAAACTGCGTAAAGTCTACGGAGTGGTGTTGAAGGCACAATTGGCCGCGATCAAGGCGATTCGCCCAGGCATTACCTGCGAAGCGGTCGACCGCGTGGCTCGCGACATCATCGCCAAAGCCGGTTATGGCAAGTACTTCGGACATGGGCTTGGGCATGGCACGGGGCTGGAGATTCACGAAGCTCCGAGTCTCAGCCGAGGGCAGTCGACGGTTCTCGCAGCCGGGATGATCGTGACGGTCGAGCCAGGTATTTATCTCCCCGGTTGGGGTGGCGTGCGGATCGAAGACGATATACTGGTCACACGGGGGGGGCACGAGGTGCTGACCTGTGTGCCAAAAGAGTTGGATCAATGCTTGGTTGGCTAAACAACATTTCATTAATGACGAATGACAAAATACCCAATGACGAAAGAATGCCGAATGACAAATGACGAAAATGTCTTGAATACAGTATGGTTTTTCGTGCTTCGTTATTCAACATTCATTCGTCATTCGTCATTGGGTATTTCGTCATTTAATATCGGAGATATTCATGGCTAACGGTGGTTCAGGCGGTGGCGATGTTTTTGACGTACGAAAAGTGCGTCGCTTCGTCGAGTTGATGAAGGAACACGAACTTTCAGAAATCGACCTTCAGCAGGGCGACGACCGCATACGTCTGCGCCGTGGACAAGCCCCAGTGGTCAGCGCCGCCGGTGCCCCTGTGCCCGTTGCTGCCCCAGCGCCGTCAGCACCGGTCGCCGCCGACAGTCCGCCGGTCGAAGAAGAAGCCAACATCACTTACGTCACCAGCCCGATGGTGGGTACGTTCTATACGGCTTCCAGTCCGGAGTCCCCCGACTTTGTGAAGATCGGCGACCAAGTCGGGTCAGAAACGACCGTCTGTATTTTGGAAGCGATGAAGGTGTTTAACGAAATTCCCGCCGAATGTTCTGGCACGATCGTTGGCCGTCTGGTCGAAAGTGGCGACGCCATTGAATTTGGACAGAAGTTGTTTAAAGTTCAGACTGGCTAAGCTTCTCGTTACGAAATGTGCTCCGGCGATGCGTTGCATCGCGGCTATTGCCTACTGCCCCTGCCTACAGCCGACTCTTATGTATCAACGAATTCTGGTTGCCAACCGAGGTGAGATTGCCCAACGGATATTTCGTGCTTGCCGCGAATTGGGCATCGAGACCGTGGCCATCTATAGCGAAGCGGATCGCGGATCGCACTATCTCGAGCTGGCCGACGAAGCGTTTTGCGTCGGTCCGGCGAAACCGGCTGATAGCTATCTGAAGATTGCGAATGTGATCAGTGCGGCCGAAGTGGGCAATGTGCAAGCGATCCACCCTGGCTATGGGTTCCTTGCCGAGAACGCTCATTTCAACGAAATTTGTCGGAGCTGCAAGATCGATTTCATTGGTCCGCAGCCCGAGGCAATGGCTCAGCTTGGCGATAAGAACCAAGCTCGTATTATGGCAAAAAAAGCCGGCGTCCCGGTCGTCCCCGGCAGCGACGGGCTTGTTGAAAGTGCTGAACAGGCGTTGACCTTTGCCCATGAGGTTGGGTTTCCGGTGCTGATCAAAGCGGTGGCGGGCGGTGGCGGCAAGGGGATGCGAGTCGCGGCGAATGACTTGGCGCTCAAGTCGGCGTTGCAACAGGCGCAGGCCGAGGCGGAGGCCGCATTTGGCAACGGCGACGTCTATCTCGAAAAGTACATTGAACAACCGCGGCATGTCGAAGTCCAAGTGCTTGCGGATCATCATGGCAACGTGGTGCATTTGTGGGAACGCGATTGCAGCGTGCAGCGTCGGCATCAGAAGCTGATCGAAGAAAGTCCGAGCACTTGCATCAATGTGAAAACGCGCAACGCCATGTGCGATGCGGCGTGCCGGATGATCAAGCAGTCGAACTATACCAATGCGGCGACGGTCGAGTTTATTGTCGACAAAGACGGCAAATTTTACTTCATCGAGGTGAATGCCCGTATTCAGGTGGAACATCCGGTGACCGAGATGATCACGGGGATCGACTTGATCAAGCAGCAAATTTTGATCGCCAGCGGCGAGCCTTTACCGTTCAAACAAAAAGAGATCAAGCAAAGTGGTGCGGTGATCGAGTGCCGCATCAATGCGGAGAACCCGGCGAAAAATTTCCAACCCTCGCCCGGCAAGATCGAACGTCTGATCGCCCCCGGCGGTTTTGGCGTCCGTTGGGAATCGCATACGCACAGCGGCTATGTGGTTCCGCCCTATTACGATTCGATGATCGGCAAGCTGATTGTCCACCAACCGACGCGTGCCGAGGCGATTGCGACGATGCAGCGTGCGTTAGCCGAGCTACGGGTCGATGGCATCTACACGACGAAGCCGATCCACCAAGAGATCCTCAGCCACAGCGCTTTTGTCGAAGGCCGGATTGACACGACGTTTGTGGAGCGTGTGTTTTCTGAGTGAAGCGGTTTCCTACTGAGCTACATCGACTGGATCACTAGCGAGTGCCATCCGGTGCTGTAGGTCTCGAAACCGGGGGCTTTTGCGTGAGCAATGCAAGACTCTTTGCCGTTGTATTGGGCCAAGAGGTAGTTTTTTTCTTGGGCGAAAATTTGCTCGCGGTCGTTGAGTTCTAGCTTCTCGTCGAGGGTATGCCCCCTGGAATCGGCCAGAATCAGGCCTTCGTCGTTGCAAATGCAGCAAAGCGTTTGCGACCGTTCGGATACGCTGAGTGGCGTTTGGTCCATGATCGTTTGTGCAAACTCTTCCCAGTTAAAGTAGATTCCCAGGACGCCCAGCAGTTTGCCTTGCGCTTGGCCGCCTTCGCGCACTCCACAGGAATAGGCCAGTACGCTGTGGTCGTTGACCAAGTCGGAACGGTGCGCGGTCTCGAAGCCGTACTGATCTCCGTCACCGGTTTGCATTGCCGACTGGAACCATTCTGCTTGGCCGACTTGCATGCCGGTGGATTGAAACTCTTGAGGTTTTCCGTTAGCAACAATGCGTCCGTCGAGATCGCAGAGAACCAGATCGTGGTAGACAGTGTAGGCACTTAAAATAACGCCCAGGCGGTGCGAGGCAAATTGGTAGGCATCGTCGGTCCCTGTGGTGAGGGCGTCGACCAAGCTGCTGTCGGTTGCCCACCAGCGGACGTCGCAGGTGCGTTCGTAAAGGTTGCGGTCGATCAGGTCGACATTCGTCAGGGCCATGTCAGCTAGGCGGCCCCCGCGAACGCTGGAGCCGATCAAGTCGAGGAGTTGGTCGATCGACGCTTTGGTTTGGGTGGCCATCGCATTGGCGATTTCGGCGGTATGCGACGACAAGGTCTGCATTTCTTGAGCCACGACGCTAAACGCTGCGCCCGCTTGGCCGGCGCGTGCTGCTTCGATTCGCGCATTGAGGGCCAAAAGGTGGGTATTCGAGTTGACGTCTTCAATCTTGTTGATGGCGTCGGACAGCGTGTTCGAGAGATCGCCGACAAATTCGGTAATGGCTTCGGCGCTGCTCTTTTCGTTACCAGTGGTTGGACGATCAAGCGTTTCGGTCGACATGTTCAAACTCCAAAGGGCGGCTTGGGAGCAACCAAAGTACTCCCAGCACAGGGCAATGCATCTCCGTAGAAAACACGTGTGAAGTCCGCCAAGATTCACCACTACGCGAGATTTTGAGAAATGTACGTTTTTCATTGCTTCTGTGCGGAGGTCTTTCCCCTATCTCCTCGGAAAAATGCCGGGGGGGTGTCTGCTCTAACGATTGTGACTGTTGTTGCGGAATCGCGGGCCACGCTGCAGCTGGTCACGACAAGCCGCGCAGAAGATTTCCTTGGAGTATTTCTTCCCGGTTTCAAAATTTTCTGATTCGGCGAGCTACGTTTGCAATGCTTAGGGAACAGCCACTCTTTTGTGACCTCCTAGCTAAACTTTTCCGACTTTGCTTTTCGTGCACGCCCAAGATAGGCGTTCAGATGTTGATTGAGGGGGAGAATCTATGCCCACCACTGCTCCGATTGAACCTGCATGGGATACGGCCATGCTGCAAACCAATTTGCCTCGTCACGTACTGACCGGTTCGATGCGTTATAAGGGATTTGAGCCGCTAGGGCAGGGCGGCAAGGCAGAGGTGTTTCGCTGCCAAGATGTGACGCTGGGCAGGAGTGTCGCTTATAAGATTTTGCACCATTCGTTGCTGAGCAGCGAAATCGAGCAGCAGATGTTAGTGCGCGAAGCACGCATCATGGCTTCGCTCGACCATCGGTCGATCCCGATCATTCATGATTTGGGGCGAGATCATCATGCACGACCCTATTTCACGATGACCTTGGTCGAGGGCGAGACACTTTTTGCAGCCTTCGCCGATCTGCGCAAGTGCAACGAACCCAACCCTCGTTTGCTTACGCTCGAACAACGGATTGCCTATGTCTTGCAAGCAGGCGAAGCACTCTGCTACGCCCATCAACAAGGCATCGTGCATGGCGATATCAAACCAGAAAATCTGATCCTCAGCCGCGATGGCACCCTGCGGCTGGTTGACTGGGGACTTGCAACCACGCTAGCCGCAACCGACGACCAACGGCTAGAGAACCTTTGGGGCCGACAAGGATCGCCGCTCTATATGTCGCCCGAACAAGTGGCCCAAGACCCGCTCTTACAGCCAGCCTCTGACGTCTACAGCCTGGGGGCGGTTCTGTATGAATGCCTAACGCTGCGGAATCCGCTCCGTGGCAAAACAGCTATGGAAACGGTGCGCATGGTCGCCGAAGTCGAGCCAGAACTGCCTAGCGCCGTAGCCCCCTCAGCGGAAATCCCCCCCCAGCTAGAGCAGGCCT
Source organism: Bythopirellula sp. (assembly GCA_965224625.1). Taxonomy (GTDB): domain Bacteria; phylum Planctomycetota; class Planctomycetia; order Pirellulales; family Lacipirellulaceae; genus Bythopirellula. The sequence goes on along the minus strand of CBDCZS010000001.1, from coordinate 882,072 downwards.
GTATGCGTGCCCTCGCCAAATCGCCTCTCGACCGTTTTCAGTCGATGGGTGAATTCTGCGAGCTTCTCCGCGATTGCCATCTCGACCTGCTTGTCGGTTTTGAGCGCTAGGTAGGGTCCGCTATGCGGACCAAAACCCGTAAAATCCTTAGTCGGTCGATGGTCCCCCTACCTGCTTTTGGCCCCCCGTTGCGACTCTGGGGGAGTGGCTTACAATGGGTGCTGCGTTGATCCTACCTGGGGCTGCTCCGGCGATCCGTTGGATCGCGGCTGTTGGCCTTTCTGCCCCTGAACTTTTGTCCCCTGATTGATGAATACACCATGTCTGACAACACGCTTTCTCGCCCTCCGAAGATGCAGCACAATTATCGTCGCGTTGCGATTCTCTTTGCCGGTGGCCCAGCCCCGGCGGCCAACGCGGTGATTTCGGCCGCAGCGACTTCGTTTTTGCGCAACGACATCGAAGTTGTCGGGATCAAGCACGGCTACTCGCAGCTCATCGACTACACGGCCAAAGAACCTTTGGTCGAGGGTCGCGATTATGTGATGGTCGACCACAAGATGCTCGGTCGCACACGCAATTCGCAAGGCATCATGCTCGGCACGGCACGGGCGAACCCAGGCAAGATGATTTCGCATCCGTCGCATCTGGCCGACGAAGAACGCAGCGCTCCCCTCAAGCGTGTTTACGAAGCTCTGCGATCGATCGGCGTCGACCTGCTGATTTCGATCGGCGGCGACGACACACTAAAGACGGCGAATAAATTCAAACTTTACCAGGAGAGCTTGCCGCTCGACGCGCATCGGATTCCGATCGTTCATCTGCCGAAGACAATCGACAACGATTATCGTGGCATTGATTTTACGTTCGGATATTTTACGGCAGTCGATTTTCTTGCTAAAGAAGTTCGCAATCTGTTGGCCGATGCCGAAGCGAACCGGAGCTACTTCTTGGCCGAATCGATGGGCCGCAGCGCGGGCTGGCTGGCTTATGGCGTGGCGATTGCGGGTGAGGCGAGCCTAGTGATCAGCGTCGAAGATATTGTCGGGAAGTACCGTACGGTTGAAGAAACGGTCGACCCGGTGACGGGCGAGAAAAAGACGCGGGAGGTGATGGACATGGACGAAGTCATCCCTCGGATCGTTGCGACGATGACCACGCGCGAACGCGAAGGCAAAGAGTATGGCGTGCTGGTGATTGCCGAAGGGCTGGCGGAGTTTTTGCCCAGCAGCTATCTGGAAGGGGTCGATCGCGACGATCATGGCCATATCAACATCAGCGCGATCAACCTGCACACGATTTTCTCCAACTTGGTTGCCAAAGAATACACCCGTCAAACGGGCCGAACTCGCAAAATCAACGGCCTGCAGATCGGCTATGAAGCGCGTTGTGCCAAGCCGCATGCCTTTGATGTGATGCTTGGTAGCCAGCTAGGCGTGGGTGCTTACCGAGCGTTGGTCGAACGCGGGCTGAACGGCGTGATGGTGTCGGTCTCGGGGCAGTTGCAGCTCGAATATGTGCCGTTCGAAGATTTGGTCGACCCCGAAACGCTGGTTACGGTGGTCCGGTATATCGAAGCCGATAGCGACTTCCAGCGGCTGACGCGGTTTTTGGAAACGTACGTCGATCAAGGGGACGAGTTGCGGTAGGGGAATGTGCGATGGTTGATTTGAGTCAACCTTCAACCGTCCAAGGTCCCTTTGGTACTTGGCACGCCGGTCATGCGAGGGTCGTCTTCTACCGCCATGCGCAGCGCTCGGGCCGAAGCTTTGAAGACCGCTTCGGCAATGTGGTGGCTGTTGCGGCCGTAGTGGAGCAGGACGTGCAGATTGCACAGTGCGTTGGCTGAGGTTGCCTGCCAAAAGTCTTCGAGCAGTTCGCTATCGAAGTCGCCGATCTTTGCCGCCGGAGTCGGGGCGTTGTAGGCGAGCGCGTAGCGTCCACTGAAATCGATCGCCACGGTGACGAGCGTCTCTTCCATCGGGAGCGTAAAATGTCCGTAGCGGCGGATGCCGGTCTTGTCGCCCAAGGCTTGGCGGATTGCTTGGCCGAGGCAGATGCCGGTATCTTCTACCGTGTGGTGCTGGTCGACGTGCAGATCGCCCTTCGCTCGGATTTTGAGATCGATCGCGCCATGCTTAGTAAACAGCTCGAGCATGTGGTCGAAAAATCCGACTCCGGTCTCGATGTCGGCTTTGCCAGAACCGTCGAGATTGAGTTCTAGCTCAATCTGAGTTTCGGCAGTTTTGCGTTGAATACGTGCGGTGCGAGGCATAGTAGGCTGTAGGCAGGTGGGAAGGTGGGCAATAGCCGGCGAGCTACGCCTCGCCGACTTACAAAGCCCACTAGCTAAGAATAGGCCATCCTAACACGGACACCCGCCGAGAACGAGCGGTTCGCCCGCCGAGAAACTGCCGTGGGAAGGGGCTTTTTGCCTTGCAACCGGCTTGTTTGTTATAATCAGACGGTTACGCTTCGGCGAGACGTAGCTCGCCGGCTATTGCCGTGTACTTCTTCAATCTCACTCCCTTTGGGCTCCTCTAATGGCACCGATGAAATGTACCGCTCGGCGAGCGTCGGACGACGACTATCAAGAGAGCTACTCGCTGACGCACTTGGCCCATCGCTGGGGCGTCTCTCGGCGGCGGGTGCGACAGCTCCTACAAAGCGGCGACCTGCCGTTCATGCAAGTCGAGGGGCAGTTGCGTGTGTCTGCTGCTGCGGTGCGCATGATCGAGCTGGGTGATCGATAAGGAAACGCCTTAGAGGGTCCAATCGGGTGCGCGAACGCGGATTAGCTCGGTCAACTTCAACAGCGTTGGCACATCAAGCTGCTCGGCACGGGTGTCGGTCTTGAAATCCATTTCGGCGAGCACCTCATCGACTTCTTCTTTCGAGAGGTGGCGTTTCATTGCGGCGACAACATTGGCTCGCAAAAATTTGCGGCGATGGATAAAGATCGCTTTGACGAATTGATGGAAGTAGCGCAAGTCGGGAATCGCGGCGCGTCGTTCGGGGTCAACGGTGATCCGCACGATCGCCGACTCGACCTTCGGGGGTGGCCAAAAAACGCTGGGGGGCATGATCCGTACGATTTCGGTTTTGGCTTGGCACTGCATCCAAACGCTCAAGGCTCCGTAATCCTTGGACCACGGTTTGGCGACCATGCGATCGCCCAACTCTTTTTGAATCGTCGCGACCATCAAATGCGGGACGTGTCCGCAAGTCAACAAGTTGGAAATCACCGGGGTGGCGATGTTGTAGGGCAGATTGGCTACTAATTTCAGCTGCCGCTCGGGGTCTTTGGCAAGCTCCTCTCCAATGGCCTCGATGACGCGCGGATCAAACTGATTTTTGTTCTTGAGAGCATCGTGCTTGAGCATCGTCACATTGTCGCAGTCGAGCAGCAACTCGCTCGCAAGCTCGAATAAATGCCCGTCGATCTCGACCGTGATGACGGCCCCGGCCCGTTTGGCCATGATCGCCGTCAACGCGCCCGTGCCGGTGCCGATTTCTAGCACCACATCGCGAAACGAGAGATCGGCAGAATCGACGATCAGCTCTTGCAAGTTGAGATCGATCAAAAAGTTTTGCCCGTGCCGTGTCGCTGGCTGAATGCCGACTTCACGGAAACGTTGCATTAAGAAAGTTTTGGTTTGGCGGGACATAAAGAGTTGTGAGTTGTGAGTTGCGAGTTAAAAGTAGCCGGCGAGCTACGCCTCGCCGAAATTCCTGATTTTTAGGCGATTACGACTTCCATTCGAGTTGTCGTTCGACATACTTGGCCAGCAAGTCGGTTTCTAGGTTGACGCGGTCGCCCGCTTGGCGTTGGCCGAGTGTTGTGACTTGGAGTGTGTGGGGAATGAGGGCGACGCTAAAACGCTCGTCTTCGACGTCGACCAAGGTGAGACTGACGCCTTCGATCGCGACCGAACCTTTGCTAGCCATCTGTCGGGTGAGGCCCGCAGGGACACGAATCCAAAACGTGGACCAGTCGGCGTCGTCTTGGCGGCAGTCGACGCTGCCAACGCCATCAATATGGCCGCTGACCAGATGTCCGCCAAGGGCGTCGCCCATGCGGAGCGACGTTTCTAGGTTGACCTCGTCTTCGACGGCCAATTCGCCCAGCGTTGTTTTTGCTAGGGTTTCGGGGCCAGCCTCAAACGCAAGAGTTTCCTCTTCGAGGGCTACGACGGTCAGGCAACAGCCGTTCAGCGCGATACTATCCCCCAGCGCCGCATGCTCGGCGATGCCTGGTGCAGCAATCGTCAACCGAACTCCCGGTCCCTCGGGAACGATCGCTTTTATCTTCGCCAGACTTTGGACCAAACCGGTAAACATGCGTTATGCCGCCTCACTAGGCGTTGTGGACTTGGAGATTTTTTTCTGTGTCACGAGGAGCCAAGCAGCGTGTAGTGCGGGGATTGCGACATAGAGGCATCCCAAGATGGGAATCGCGTACCATCGGACGGTTAGCAGGGCAATCAACGTCACGACAATGGTCACGACATGCGAAAAGCTCCGTCTGCCGCGCAAGAGCCGTGTCACAAAGTGCGGATAGGGTACTCTCGAAACCATCAACAGCGCGACGCACGCGACGAAGGGAGGCAGGAGGCGTTGCATCCACCAATCAAAAGTTTCGTAAAACTGGTGCTGGAAGTTGAGTTCGTTGCGCAAGGTGTACGACAAAATTGCAAAACTGGCCACCACCGCAGCCGCAGCCGGTGTGGGTAGCCCGGCGAACCAGCCGTGATCGTCGCCTTCGTCGGTTTCAACATTGTAACGTGCCAAGCGTAGGGCGGCGCAGGAGGCGAACAGGGCAGCGATCGACCAAATCGCTTCGCTGTGCAGATTCGTAAATTGCGGGCACATCTTTACGAGCAAAAATGCGGGGGCGATACCGAACGAAACCACGTCGCAGAGGCTATCGAGTTGGCCACCAAAATCGCTGGTGGTCCGTGTGAGTCGTGCAACTTGGCCGTCGAACATATCGAAGAGCATCGCCAAAAAAATCAACATGCCGCAAAGCATCAGATTGTGGGTTGGGTCGATGCTGCCGATCAGTTGTCTTGCATTTTCTAACTGCGGAGCAGGCACAAAATCGATCAGTCCCGGCTTGGCAATCCGCGCAGCGACGACGATCGCAAAGAACCCGCAGACGAGGTTTCCTAGCGTAAAAAGCGTCGGCAAAACAGCAACAGCACGTATTTGTCGCATTCAAATGCAGTGATCAAAGGAAAAAAAAGCCGCGATCGAGCCGATCGCCAGAGTTTTATACGTACCGAGCGAGACTACACATACCGAGCGAGGATGGTGCTGCCAGCTCGGATTTTCTGCCCCACGGCAACCTCCACCTTGACCGCATCGCGTGGCAAAATCAGCTCGGTCCGCGAACCGAGCTTAATCATACCAAATTTCTCGCCCCGCTGGACCTCCTGGCCCGGCTTCAAAGCACAGACAATCCGGCGGGCAATCAGCCCCGAAATCGAGCGGACGGCCAACTTCCGCTGCGGATTGTCGATCTCCTCTAGCCCAATCCACATATATTCGTTCCGCAGCGCACTCTCGGGGTTGATCGCATTGAGAAACTCCCCCGGTTTGTAGTCCATCGCGGTAACTCGTGCATGGCGGGGAGCACGGCTTATGTGAACATTAAAAATCGAGAGAAAGATGCCGATTCGGACGGCAGGGCCATTGAAAAAATCGTAATGGTCGAGGTCGGTGATCTCGGCGATGGTGCCGTCTGCCGGCGAAACAATAGCGTCGGCGTCGGTCGGTATTGCTCGCAACGGATCGCGGAAGAAATAAACGATTAAACCGAGCAGGACTGCCGGCACGACCGCCAGGAGCCGCCAAAATCCACCGCCACACCAGAGCAACATCGTAAAAAACAGCAACGGCCAGCCCATGAGCTGCAATTCGGCCAGTCCCCATCGGGCAAACGGAATCCCCTCTCGCCAATAAAAGGGGTCGTCTTCTGGCTTCCAGTGCGCGGTGCAAAGGTTGCAGCAGTATTTGAGATCGCGCGGGTCGAGAATTTCGTGCGGCGCGCCGTCGGTATCGCCCAGACGGAGCGCAGCCATCTGCTCGACGTATTCGGCGCGGAAGGTCTTGAGATACCACCGGCGCAGATGTCCCCAGGCAAGCTCGATCTGGTAGCACTTGCCGCCGCCAGGTTGGACGCTACGGATATTCTTGGGGAGGGGCGTGAGGGAGTCGGTCATCTGTGCTCAGTGGAAAAAAACTGCTGGAAACAGCACAGGTTACACCGAAACACCCGAGAATCAAGCAGCAGGAGAGGATCTGTCGACACTGAGTTATAACATGTGTTATAATTGCACGAGGGCAATACTTTCGTTCCACAGAGGATCAGATCATGGCTACGGTCAACACAACCACGGTAAAAGTCACCACGGTAGGTAATTCCGTGGGCATCGTTCTTCCCAAGGAGCTGCTGGAACGGCTGCGTATTAGCAAAGGCGACACGCTGTTTGTCTCGGAAACACCCAACGGCATGGAACTGACTCCGTACGATGAAGCGTTTGCCAAGCAGATGGAAGTGGCAGAGCAGGTGATGCGTCGGCGGCGCGATGTACTCAAGAAATTAGCGGAGTGACATCCATGCCTGCACCCATCTGGATAAGCATTGAACTTGCTCTTGCCATTCATAAGCGCCAGCTTTCTGAGCATGGTGGCATCGAAGGAGTACGGGACCCTGGTCTTCTCGACTCAGCCTTGGCACGTCCGCAACATCTGCTGGCCTACAGCCAAGGAACTCCCCACCTTGCACAACTGGCAGCCGCCTACGCATTTGGGATAGCGAAGAACCATCCTTTTCTCGACGGCAACAAAAGAACTGCTGCTGTCGTTTGCGAAACTTTTATCAATTTTAATGACTACGACCTCACGGCCGACGACGAATCGATGTGCGTGAAGTTTCTTCAACTGGCCGAGGGCAACCTTAGCGAAGAAGAGCTAGCCAACTGGTTGCAAGAGCATCTGGCGAAGCGTTAGGCGGCACGAATCACCCGACGGCAGCCGTCGTCTCGGCGAGTGTGGCGTACGCCCCTAGCAGCAGCTCTTCGGTCTCTTCAAAGCTGATGCACCCGTCGGTGATCGAGACGCCGTGCTTGAGCGCCGAGAGGTCTTCGCCCAAGCCTTGCTTGCCCGCGTTGAGGTTGCTTTCGAGCATCAGTCCGACGATCGTGTCGTTGCCTTCCGCGCGTTGGCCGACGACGTCGTTCCAGGCGACCGACTGCTTGGTGTAATCTTTATTGGAATTGGCGTGGCTACAGTCGACCACAAACCGAGGCGGCAGGTTGGCGGCAGCCAGCATTCGGCTCGCTTCGGCTAGGCTCGCGGCGTCGTAGTTGGGGCCGGTGCGTCCGCCTCGCAAGATGAGGTGGCCCATATCATTGCCACGGGTGTTCACCATACAAGTTTTGCCGGCGTGGTCGATTCCTAAAAACGTGTGGGGTGCGCTGGCGGCTTCCATCGCGTTGATCGCCACTTCGAGGCTTCCCTCGGTGCTGTTTTTGAAACCGACAGGCATCGACAGGCCGCTGGCCATTTGGCGGTGCGTCGGCGATTCGGTCGTACGGGCACCGATCGACGCGAGCGTCACAAGATCGGCAATGTACTGGGGCGTAATCGGTTCGAGCATCTCGGTCGCCGCCGGCAAACCTGCCTGGGTGACTTCCAACAAAATCTCGCGTGCCAGTTGTAAGCCGCCCGACATATCAAAGGTGCCGTTGAGGTGCGGATCGTTGATGAGTCCCTTCCAGCCGACCGTGGTGCGCGGTTTTTCGAAATAGACGCGCATCACGACGACAATGCGATCGTTGACTGTTTTGGCCAGGGGGGCCAGTTTTTTGGCGTATTCGACGGCGCTGTCGCGATCGTGAATCGAGCAGGGTCCAACCACGGCAATCATCCGTCGGTCTTCGCCGCGAAGAATCGCTTTGGCAGTTTCGCGCGCGTGGTAGACCGACGCGACGCCTTCGTCGGTGAGGGCTATCTCCTGCTTCAAATCGGCAGGAGAAGTGAGAGACTCGGTACTCAGGATATTGATATCCTGGAGCGGATGTTGCTGGTTGGTCATTTTTTAGTCGAGTGCCCTTCATCCCGTAGGATGGATTGGACCGCTTTTTCTGCTAAAAGGTGGACGGGGGAATCCTCCAGTTTATCCAAGAAACCGCTGATTGTCGAACCACGATTGCCAGCGATCTACCGTCGACAATCGGGAAACTTCCCCTATGTTAGAAATGTCTACGAAATGTCTACTGGGGAATTGCTGCCGCTCGCCTTACGTCGCTTACGACACAAAAAGCTGATGTCGAACCCAAAATTACGCCAACGGATTGCCACAGAAGCTGCTCGGCTGATGCACCAGCAGCAGGAATCAGACTACTACCAAGCCAAAATGAAGGCGGTAAAAGTGCTTGGCCTGGGCGAGGTTGCTTCGGCAGATCTGCCGACGAATGCCGCCGTTCGCCAGCAAATCCGGCAATTTGCTGATCTCGAACCGACGGAGCCTCGCCCCGACAATCTGCAAAAAATGCAAGCCGCCGCAGCCCAAGAAAAACCACTCGACGTTTTTCAAGTTTACGAGGCGCTGCTCTTGCCGCTAGAAAACGTCAAGCAAAACCTCAAGTATCATCCCGAGGGGGACGCCCTCTACCACAGCCTGCAAGTTTTTGATCATGCCCGTGACGAGTTGCCGTACGACGAAGAGTTTTTGGTGGCGGCGCTGCTGCACGACGTCGGCAAAGCGATCGACCCTGCCGACCACGTCACCGCCGGTCTCGAAGCCTTAGCCAACACGATCACCGAACGCACCACCTGGCTGATCGAACACCACATGCTCACCCACGCCATCGCCGACCAAACCCTCGGCAGCCGAGCCCACCGCCGACTACGCGAATCGGAATACTACAACGATCTGGTTTTGCTAGGCGAGTGCGACCGCGCCGGCCGACAGCCGGGCGTCGAGGCGCCCGAACTGGAAGAGGCAATCGAATATCTTCGCGGGCTGAGCGGGACGTTTGGGTGAGGGCGTGTCATATATGCCCAGGCCTGGCCACCGACGTACTTGCGTTTCCGTCACTACGACAAAAGCATCGGCCAACTGCTCTTGGTACTCAGCAAGCAGTTTGTGAATCGGATCAATGTGTGCAGCAGCCCGTGCATCGTGCAGGCGACAGGAGGATAATGCCGCGATGCAGCCGGTTTTCGAGGCAGACTTTTTCGCCAAAATCTTTGTCGTTGGTGATCAGAATCCACTTTTCGGAATAGGCCTTCTCAAGAATTTCGTCATCCGAAGCCCCGCGTGCTTCTTCGTAAACTGAAAAGACTTCGTGGGAATGGTCTCGTAGCCAGCTAGCGACTTTTGGCCCGGTGCATTCATCAACGAGAAATCGCATTCACGCCGACTCCGCAACCAATTGCGAGGCGAAAAGCAAGCACGCCTGAATATCTTCGGTGGCGAGCCCTTCGTATTCGTCAAGCACCTCAGCCGTCGACGAGCCGTGAGCCAGGACATTCAGAATCGTTTCGACCGTCAGACGCGTGCCCTTGATCACCGGCTTGCCGACCATGACCTTAGGATCACACACGATACGTTCAAGAAGTTGTTGGTCGCTCATAGATACCTCTACGGGGCATTTTACTCGGTCGTGTCAAGAGGGGCAAGAAGAGAACTGCTGCGTGTCGCGTCCTCTGAGTTCTCCAATCATAACCGAATAGCTATATAAAGGATTGAGATGATTACTAAGTGCTAAAAGTCCCAAGACCCCGTAGCTGGTTGGAATTTCTTTTTCCGACTTACCCGCTGACCGACTTACGCGGAGATCTCGTGTAGCTAGACCAATGACCGTTAGCACTATCCCTACTCCCATCACATAAAGGCTGGGAAGTCGCCCGCTACCGAGGCTAATAGGCGGTAGGGATTTTATGAGCCAACACCCTACTGCTCCGTAGGAAAGAAGCGTCAACCCTACACCAAGAATGCCCGTTCCGATTGTTCTCAAAAAACGCCGAGTTGGAGTTGATGCCATTGCCTTGTTCTCGGATGCTTCCTGCGGATCGTTGCTGTTCATTCTGCACCCCGAAAACTTGTTGTTCGACAAAAATGCGTAAGACTAAATCCCGTGCAAACAAACTGCATAACCCACTAACCACAACCTACCAGCCCCCCATCCCCCCAACCCCACCGCAAACAATTCACCTACTCCTTCTCCCCCTCCGTCATCCCCAACCACCGCCCCACCGCCTTCGAGGCTTGCCCCACAAGTTTACCAGAGAAAACGTCCTCGGTGATCGTTGTCTTGTCCGTCGAAAAATTGGTCCAGACGGCGTTGATGTAGGGTTGGCTGGTTTCGGCGAGCGTGGCGTAGTAGCCTTTTTGTTCGATGTCGGCGAGGGCGGTGCGGTAGTGGTCGATGACGTGGCGGTCGAACAGGCGGCCGGCGGCGCGGGTTGAGGAGAGGGCGCCGCGACCGACGTTGGCTACCTGATCGAGCGAGTGCAGGGCCATCGCACTAGAGACCTCGAAGATGCTGACCTCTTCTTTGCTGGCGATCGCCTGCATGTCGTCCCACATGCGTTCCATCTCGGCCTGGGGCAAGACCTGTGTCGGGTCGATCTCGCCTACCGCCGATTTCGTCTGCTCAATCATTTCTCGCAGGCCGTCGACCGAGATGGGCGGCGTATTAAAAGCGGTTGCGGCGACGCCCGAGGCATTGCTCACCGCCGCCAGTAGGTCGCTCGCCCGGTCGATCGTCGAATCTTCGTCGATCACCCCTTCGCGCTTCAGTTCTTCGGTCAGCTCGTTGAGATAGGTCTGCGAACCGTAGGCGACGTCACTGACCACCGCCAGCAACATCATCGGCGAGACGTGCAGCGTCGCCAGCCCGGCCATCTCGACAAAGTTGCCGACCGCCTTGCGAGCTACATAATTTTCAACAGCCGGATCCTCTTCGCCTTCGGTATCAGATTTTACGCCGCCCACATCCTCGGTCAGAAATTTTAATGTTTCGGCCACCAGGATCGAATACGTCTTGCTGTCTTGGAAGGCCTGCGGGACCAATAGCGCCGCCGATTCGCGGAGTGCGCCGCCGGCGACGCCTGTGGTTGTGCGAATCGCTCGCTCGGGCAGACTGAGCGTGTAGAGCAGGTAGTCACGGACCGATTTTGGTGGTTGTTTTTCTGACATTCGAAGTGCTCTCAAAAAAGTTTAACCGCCGATGGACACAGATTATTGTACTGAATCTCATCGGTGTTTATCCGTGTTCATCGGTGGCAATTTCTAACCCAACACCGGACACGTATCAAACCACTCTCGGCCTTGCTTGAGCATCCACTCGCGGCATTCGTCGGGGCCCCAGAAACCGGGGTCGTACATGAAGAGGGTCGGGCGGTCGGACGATTGCCAGGCGTCGAGAATGGGATCGCAAATGCGCCAGGCCGTCTCCACCTCGTCGGCACGGGCGAAGAGGCTGGCGTCGCCTTCCATCGCGTCGAGCAACAGCCGTTCGTAGGCCTCGGGCATCGAGCCGCGAAATTCTTTTTGATAATTAAAACTGAGATCGGTCTGCCGCATCCGCATTCCGGCATCGGGCACTTTGGTTTGAAAGTGCATTTGGATGCCCTCGGCAGGCTGCACCTGGATAACGAGGCGGTTCGACTCGCCCAAGTCGCGGGGGCTGTCCTCGAAGAGTTTGTGCGGCGGGGCGTGAAACTGAATGACAATTTGCGTCGTCCGGCAGGACATTCCTTTGCCGCTTCTCAAGTAAAACGGCACGCCCTGCCAACGCCAGTTGTCGATCGAAAGTTTGACAGCAGCAAACGTCGCGGTGCGGCTCGTTGGTTCGACGCCTTCCGAAGCCGTGTAGCCACGATACTGCGAACGAAAAGTGTCGGTCTGCACTTGCTTCGCATCGAGCGGCTCAATCGCTTGTAGGACTTTGACTTTTTCGTTGCGAATGGCGTCGGCTTCGTAGCGGACCGGGGCCTCCATAGCGGTGACCATCAGGAGCTGTAAAAGATGATTCTGAATCATGTCGCGGATGATTCCTGCCGAATCGTAGTAGCCTGCGCGGCTGCCGACGACGACCTCTTCGGCCACGGTGATTTGGACGTGGTCGATGTAGTTGCGATTCCAAATCGGCTCGAAGATGGTGTTGGCAAAACGCAGGACCATCAAGTTTTGGACGGTCTCTTTGCCCAGGTAGTGGTCGATCCGATAGACTTGCTGCTCTTGAAAGACGCTGTGAATCTGGCGATTGAGTTCTTGCGAGCTGGCCAAATTGGTGCCAAACGGTTTTTCGATAACGATCCGCCGGTAGCCACAGCTCTCGTCGGCGAGGCCCGACTGGCCCAGATGCTCGACCGCCGGCTTGTAAAAACGGGGAGCCATCGAGAGATAGTAGAGCCGTCCGTTTTCGTTGCCGGCTTCAATTTCGTCGAGAAACTTGCCTAGCGCCTGAAAATCTTCGGCCTTGCCGATATCGCCGGCGTGGTAATAAATTTGCTTGGCAAATTCTTCCCAGACTTTGGGATCGAACTTTTCGCCGACAAAAGTGGCCGTCGTCTCGGCAAGTTTATTGCGCCACGCCTCATGAGAAAACGGACTGCGCGAAAACCCGACAATCTGAAGCGGGCCGTCCATCCGTCCTTTGCGAAAGAGCTGATACAACGCCGGAATCAGCTTGCGGCTAGTGAGATCGCCCGAGGCGCCGAAGATTACGATGGTTTGAGACATGAAAGGAATGATAAACGATAAACGATGAGTGATAAATGGCTATTCAGGGAGTATCACGTCCAAATGAAGCCTCAATTCCCCTTCATCGTTTATCGTTTATCGTTCATCAATCATCGTTTCAAATCGTCATCGACGTAAATCCACCGTCGACGTAAACGGCTTCGCCGGTGATAAAACTCCCGGCTGTCTTGGACAAGAGCAGTAGCATCGCGCCGATCAGCTCGTCGGCGTTGCCAAACCGGTCCATCGGTGTGTGACGCATGATATCGGCGATGCGATCTTTGCTCAAAATCTTTTTATTTTGCTCGGCAGGGAAGAAACCGGGGCAGAGGCAATTGACGCGGACCTTGTGGGGGGCGAACTCCCGAGCGACGTTTTGAGTCAGGTTGAGAATCGCTGCTTTGCTCGCTGCGTAGGTAAAGACTTTGGATAAAGGCAAAAAGCTTGTGACGCTGCCGATGTTGAGGATCGCCCCGCCGCCAGCGTCAAGCATCGCCTTGCCAAACACCTGGCAAGCGTAGTGCGTGCCGTTGAGATTCGAGCGGATGATCGTGTCGAACTCGTCTTCCTCGATCTCGAGGTAGGGCGTCGCCGAGTTGACGCCGGCACCGTTGATGAGCGCATCGATCGGACCATGCTTGGCTAGCACCTTGTCGCAAAGCTCTTGAATCGAGGCTTTGCTCGTAGCATCGACCGTCGCAAAGCAGGCCTTGCCGCCCTTCTCCACAATTGAAGCAACGCGCGCCTTGCCACGTTCTTCGTTGCGTCCGGCAACGATTACATGCGCGCCAGCTTGGGCAAGGCCTTCGGCCATCTCGCCACAGAGGACGCCCGTGCCACCAATCACGACGGCAACTTGTCCGTCGAAGCCGAATAGTTTTTCTAGGTAGTTTTTGCTCAACTGTTTGTACCTGCCAAAAAAGATTTAACTGTTGTCATAGGCGTCGAGAAACTCCGCCCTTGGAATGCCCGCCTGTGTGCATATCATCCGTAGTGTTGAACCTTTCATGGTTCGATGATTTGGAATCGTCATTGGCGTTACCGAACCGTCAGGGTTCTCACGCCGTAAGGCGATATGCTCAGCCTCACGAACGATGTCAAAGCCCAGCTTCTTAAACGCTCGCAAAACCCTTCGTTTCGGAGCATCGACAGGAAACTTTGCCATTAGTTGTCGATTCCCACTTCAATCACTTCGGCAGTAATCGGCTGTGATTCTTCAACCACGGCCGCATCGCCAAATGTCTCAACATGAAATTTTGCAGCGGACTGAGCATCGGCTAAAGACTCATCACGCGTATCGCCCTGACCAACCACGACCCCACGCAGACCAAGCGGGTAGGCGACAAAGCCATCGCTATGCTGTTCGACGATGAATTTCATTGTTTACCTCCTAAGGCTATGATTCATTGTACTCTCTTCCTTCATATCCTCCGGGAAATTCCCCTACGAGGGCGTCTTGCGCTCGCGGATCCAGTCGGTGTGAAACATCTCGCCACGGGGCTTGTCGGTGCGCTCGTAGGTGTGGGCACCAAAGTAGTCGCGTTGTGCCTGCAGTAGATTTGCGGGGAGGTTTGCACGACGGTAGCCGTCGTAGTAGGCCAAGGCCGCAGAGAAAACGGGGACGGGGATTCCTGCGGTCGCTGCGGTTGCCACGACATGTCGCCAAGCGTCCTGAGCGTTGTGGACGGCGTCTTGAAAGTAAGGGGCCAGCAGCAGATTTTCGAGCTTCGGCTCTTTGTCAAAGGCCTCTTTAATTCGATCGAGGAAGACGGCGCGAATAATACAGCCGCCTCGCCAGAGCATGGCACAATCGCCGTAGTTCAGTGGCCAATCGTGTTCGGCAGCAGCGGCTTGCATTTGCACAAAGCCTTGGGCGTAGCTGACAATTTTCGAGGCGTAGAGCGCTTGACGGACTTGGTCGACAAAAGCTTTTTTGTCGCCGCTGTACTTCGGACTTGGCCCCTTTAAGACCTTGCTCGCACGTTCGCGTTCGTCTTTGCGGGCCGAAAGGCTACGGGCATAAACGGCCTCGGTCACTAGCGTGCTGGGCACACCCAGGTCGAGCGCCAATTGGCTCATCCATTTTCCGGTTCCCTTGGCCCCAGCACGATCGAGCACCTTGTCGACCAGATGGCTGCCGTCGGCGTCCTTCACAGAAAAAATGTCGCGTGAAATTTCGATGAGATAGCTGTCGAGGTCACCACGGTTCCACTCGGCGAAGACGTCGTAGATTTCGTCGTTGGACAGGCCGAGGGCTTCTTTCAACAAAAAGTAGGCTTCACAGATGAGCTGCATGTCGCCGTACTCGATGCCGTTATGCACCATTTTTACATAATGTCCGGCGCCGCGTGGGCCGACCCATTCGCAGCAGGGGATATCCTCGTTCGGACCGACCTTGGCGGCGATCGCTTGGAAAATTGGCTTGACGTGTTCCCACGCATCGGGACTACCGCCGGGCATCATGCTGGGGCCTTTGAGCGCGCCCTCTTCGCCGCCCGAAACACCCGTACCGCAAAACAACAACCCCTTTTCTTCGATATACTTGGTCCGCCGCTCAGTATCTTCATAAAAAGTGTTGCCGCCGTCGATGATGATATCGCCCGGGTCGAGCAACGGGATGAGCGATTCGATCACCGCGTCGACGGCCGGACCTGCCTTGATCAGCATCATCACCTTGCGCGGCCGAGCGAGATTTTTCACCATCTCTTCGACCGAGTGGCAGCCGACAAAATTTTTGCCCTTCGCACGACCGGCAATAAATTTGTCGACAACGCTGGTCGTCCGGTTGTAGACCGCAACCTTGTAGCCCCGACTTTCTACGTTGAGGGCCAAGTTTTCGCCCATCACAGCCAGACCAATCAAACCAAAATCACAAGCTTCACTCACAACAGACCTCACAGAGCCAGAAACAGAGGGGGCAGGACTCGACAAACCTAAAATCATCGCCCGTTGAGGGCCACGGGTCAATGGTCTCTCCTTGTAGGGTGGGCACTGCCCACCAATTCTTGCGTCTTTGCTCTGTTTTTGGTGGGCACTGCCCGCCCTACAACTGGTGTAGAGCTGGCTCTTGGATTATCATCAGTAGCTTTGCCACTATTCCCAGAACACCTATCACGTAGAGAACTTCGATGGCCGGCCTCAACATTAAACAAGACCCGTGCGAACTCGACTTTTTGGCCCTGGGATCGCTGGTCCATCGCCTCGATCCGGGGACGATCCCCTTTCGGCGTGCCCGTTCGTTCGAAGTCCATGTTTCGGGTGGCGAATACAACTGTGCAGCCAATCTGGCGAGTTGCTTTGGCCTGAACACAGGCATAGCCACGGCGATGGTCGACAACGGCATCGGCGAACTGGTCCAAGCCCGCGTCCGCGAGATGGGCGTCCGACCGTTTTACAAGCATTTTGAGCATGACGGCGTGCGCGGCCCCAACATCGCAACCGTCTACAGCGATCGCGGCCACGGTGTCCGAGCGCCGGTCGTATTTTACAACCGCGCCAACGAAGCAGGTGCGATGCTCAAGCCGGGCGACATCGACTGGCAGGCGATCCACGAGAAGGGCGTCCGCTGGTTTCACTCGGGCGGAATTTATGCAGCGCTCGGCGAACAGACGTCCTCGCTGATCATCGAAGGGATGAAAGCGGCTAAGGATGCCGGGGCCGTCGCGTCGTTCGACCTCAACTACCGCGCCAAGCTTTGGAAGACGCTGCCGGGCGGCGAGACAAAGGGCATCGACATGAACCGCGAGATCGCCTCGAATCTCGACGTGCTGATCGGCAACGAAGAAGATTTGCAGAAGGGCCTAGGGCTAACAGGCCAAGATGTCGAAAAAGCCTCCAAGCTCGATCCCGAAGCCTTCTTCGGCATGATCGAAAAAGTAAAATCCGAATTTCCGAACGTCAAAATGGTTGCGACCACGCTGCGAGAGGTAAAATCGACAAGCCGCCACAACTGGGGGGCCGTCCTCTGGCTGGAAGGCGAAAAGTTCGTCAGCCCGACGCTAGAACTCGACGTGATCGACCGCATCGGCGGCGGCGACGGTTTTGCCTCGGGGCTAATTTACGGAATGCTCTCCGGGCAGGAACCTAACCAAGCACTGCGACTTGGGTGGGCGCATGGGGCGTTGATGACGACGTTTACCGGCGACGTGTCGATGGCGACGCTCTCGGAGGTCGAAGACTTGGCCGAAGGCGGGACGGCACGCGTGCAGCGGTAGGCACCAACCCACGCGAGAGGCACACTGGCTGTTTAGGCCCGAGAGCCAACAGCTATTTGGGCCAACGCAACATATAGGCCCAGAGGGCCAACACAACCCTAGCCAGTGCCGTGAGGCACCGGAACAAATGTGCATTGCACACCCCTAGCCCCGGCGGGGCGATACAAAATCAATCCCAGACGTACCGCAGATCGTATTCAACTTCGTGCTTGTTGAGCAATCGGAGATACTCTTCTTCAAACGGCTCACGCGTGTGGTGGACAACTTGATTTCGGATATATCGCGCGACGTGGTCCTTCTGTGAAACGCTCACGGTAAACGCTCCGAATCCCTCCTGCCAGCCAAACCTCTTGATCAAGCCACTCGTTTCGTTCACGTGCTTGCTCGTATTGGCTTTCAAACGACCAACAAAATCGGAGACCGCCATTTTCGCGGGAATGCGGACTAGCAAGTGAACGTGGTCGATCCAACCGTTGATTTCCAAGGCAAAACCTTCGAGATTTTTGGCGATTCCGGCCATGTACGCAAAGATTTTTGCGCGGTGGTCTTCGTTTGCCAAATACGGTTTTCGGTTTTTGGTGCTGAAGACGATGTGATAGAGAAGTTGCTGGTGAGTGCTGGGCATTTCGAGGCTCCGGGGCTGCTTTTGTTTTTGTGTCGCTCCTCCAGAGCTTTGATGTAGGGATGGCAATTTACCGGTGCCTCACGGCACCGGCTAGGGTTGTGTTGGCCCTCCGGGCCTCTAACCCTCTACCGCCCAGGGCGGCTCTGCGGGCAAGTACTCATTAAACTCGTCGAGCAATTGCTGTTGGTACTCGCCGGCGAAGGTGCCGCTCAAAAAACGGTCGATTCCTTCGGCGTCTAGCCGCTGCCAGCTTGCTTCTTCGTTGCCAGGGTTGATCGGGAAGAAGAGGCAACGGTTCGCCACGGCGGCTTTGTAGTCGCCCAGCGCGTCGCCCAGCATCAGCGACTTTTCTTTTTCGTAATGCTTGGTGACGGCCAAGGTTTCCTTTTTGTTGCCCGCCTCTTGCCCACAGATGGCTCGGACGAACTTGTGTAGGCCGTGTTCTTCCCATTCTGCTTCTAAGGCAGCGTTGGGCGTCGCCGAGACGACCAGCATGTCGGCTTGGTCGGCAAATCGCTCTAGACATTTTTTCACCGACGGAAAAGGAGGCACGCCACGAACCATTGCGGCGATCGCCTCGTTGACCTCGCGCGACCAAGCAAGGGCGTTCGTCAGATCGGGATCGCCGGTCGCTTCCGCGATTTCCGCCAGCGCCGGATTGCCGAGCTTCGTTTCTTGCTCGACCCAGTTTGCCAGTCCCGATAGAGTTGGCACCTGAACGCCACGCGCCTTCACTTCGGGGCGTCTACGTAACCAGTCGAGCTGCTCGATCAGTCCCAAAAAACGATTGCAGCCTCGGCTCTGCGAATAGAGGTTCACAAACTCGGACGCCTCGCGGGCAAACTTGCTGACGCCTTGCAGTTCGTAGTGGTTGATGAAGGTCGGAATGAAGCACTCTTTGTGCTTGAGTTCCATCGAGTCGAACACGCAGCCATCGGAGTCGATGCCGACGAAGTAGGGGTGTTCTGGCTGGTAGTCTTTACTCACGTGATCCTGCCTTTAGGGATGCGGTTTTTACGACTCGGCATTCTAGCCGAAGCAAAACAGCTTCACAATCGCCACAAAAACGACGATTGCCTAGTCTTCACGCGTATCGTAGACCGGCAAACTCAGCACGCGTTGCTCGATCTGATCGAGCTGCTGGACAACCGTTGGCTGTCCTGGCCCGCCAAAACTCTTTTGCAAATCCTCGGTGGTCAGCCCCTCTTTCAAACCGACGAGCGTCGGCAGATAATCGTCGACATGAAAACCACGCGACAACTTTGCCAACGACAACTTTTTTACTAACAGTCGCTCGGCAAAAAGAATGCCTGCACGGTTGGCTGCCATATCGATAAAACTAAACCCCGTTCCTCCGCGTGCATCAAGCATCTCTTTGGCCAACCCAGCGCCCGCTGTGGTTTTGGCTCCGCCAACGACAACCAAGTGGGCCGACACAAAAAAATGTTTGACCAAGTCGCGCCGTTCTCGCATGGTCGGTTTGCCCATCACGCGCAGCCGCTCTTCACGCTGCGATTCCGATTCGACAGCACGAATAAATGCGCCCGTCCCGGGGAAAGATCGGAGCATCTGGCCATCGTCCATAAATATACCGAGCGCCAACAGCATCGCCCGCTTCGAGTTGGCCGACCGCGACCGGCCCGCAGCCTGGCAGGCCTGCCGGACATAAAAATTGGTCAATTCATCGCCCACGTACGGTTCTGCCCCCGCTTCATTCTGCCGATGGGCAACTTGCAGCAAGTGTTCTAAAATGTCTCGCGTCTCTTTGACCAGGGGCGTGACGAGCGGTTGCTCAGCCTCGTCCGCCTGCGGAGGAGCTTTTGCGCGAGCAAGAATTCTCAAATACTGACGAGCCGCAGGATCGTAGGGCATGGTCTCCTGTAGCACGCGGTAGATCTGCTCCATGCGTAGGACTGTCCTAGGCGAAAGATTCGCGACAGAACGAACACCATTGCGCCGCATCTCGTCTCCGGTCATTGCCATCAGCAGTGCGTTGACCGGGTCGAACTGAATTCTCGAACCGACACCACGCTGAGGCCCCCGTGTTAGCAATGGCCGCATGACGCTTTGCGGCTCAGGGCTATGCGAAGCTCCCAAATAATGCCCCAACTCATGCACCAGCAGTTCAAGCCGCTCGGCCTCGAGCAAATTTCTCGAGCGCTCTTTTAACAAAATATGCGAGTGGAGCGGCCATCGCGTGCCACCCATGTGCGTTCGTCCGCGTGTTGCCCGAAACTGGCTGCTAAAGCCGATGGCCAATTGGCTAGGCTTCGGTTTGACTTTGCGCTCGAACTCGCGGAGGGTTTGCGAAAAATTGTGCTGTTTGTCGTCCGACGCCCAAGTTTCGACAGCAACGATCTTGAGTCGGACGCCGCTTTGCCGCTCGATGATTGCCGAAGCCTTGGCAATGCGATTACGCAATTTCGGCTCCCAAATTTTACGGTGCGTTGGCTCGTCTTCATCGACCAACAATTTGACACCGATCGTCACCGCCGGTTGCAAGCGTCCCAGCTTCGGCGCGACTGGCGTTTGGCTCTTCTCCGTCGATTCGCCCAGGCCAATCTGTTCTAGTTGTAAGGTGTCGCTCGCCGCAGTACGTAAAAAAAAGTAAGCACTATTTGCCTGCAAAGCGTACTCTTGTCGCGAAAGCCCCTGCCCAAAACGAACTTGCAACGAGCGTTGAAAAAAGACCGGCAGGGACTCCCCCGAGCGAATCGCAAGATTTTTGGGCAATTCTCCCGAACGAATCACCTCGACCGTAATCGTCGAGATCGTCCGGTTGGCCAAGACCGTCACTTCCGCCACCACAGGCCGAGCCAGTAAGAAAATCAAGAGGGCAAAGCTAGTTCGCAACAAATAAAACAAGTCGATAGCCGTGAAAGAGTAGGATGGCGAAACTCAATCCCTCATTCTACCCAACCCTCACCAATCCGGCGACTCCCGCGCTCTGGTCCGTTGTGCAAACTGCAAAGTCAAAAAACTGTACTTTTCTTGGATAGTAAAGAAGCGAACCACAACGAAACGACGGAAACGACGGAAACGACGTTTGTTTTTCATGGTTTCCGTCGTTTCGTCGTGGTTCAAATTTATGCGGCAATAAGCGACCCTACAGTAGGTCCTGTAGTTCTTGCATGGCACAGACGTCGCGATCTTGGCCTAAAGCGGCCAGCGAGGCTTGCAGATTGTTGAGCATCCTTGCGAGCCATTGGCGATGCGTAGCCCGTTGGAGCAGGGTAGGGGAGTAGGGCACCTCTCGCCCAGTCGTTTCTGCAATCCGCTGCGCGACGTCCTCTTCGGTCAACACGCCGCCGCCAAAAAAGGGATCGATATAGAGCGACTCTCCCGGCTTGGCCTCGGTTGCGACCTCGACTTCAACCTCCGCCAAAAAATGCCCCGGTGCGTTTACGCCGTAGACGGTCAGGCCGAGTCGTTCGGCCACGCGTTTGTAGATCAGCACTAGCGTGATCGGCAACCCACGTCGGGTACGCAGCACATCGGGCAGGTAGCTATTAGCGGGGCTGTAATAGTCTTCGGTGTTGCCGCGCAGGCCGAAAACCTCGAACAGGACGTCGTGTAAATGCGCGAGCAGCGCGGGGGTTGCCCGCGATCGGACACGGCTGGAGACCGTGTCGCTCAGGTTTTCGAGGATCGTCTCAACCTGGGCCAAATCGGCTTCGGGGCGTTCGTGCAAAGCAATGGCAAACGCCGCACGAAACAGACCTTCGCCTGTTTCAATAACCGCCAATTGCTCTTGGAACAACCGATAAGCAGCCGGACGGCAATAGGCGGGCTGCTCCGACATACTGATCACTCCGGCACTCATGCCTCTGTGGTCGCACCGGCAGACTTACGCTTGAACTGCACAAACAGCACCAGAGCAATGTAAGCGGCAATAAACATTAAGCCGTAGTTGCCGCCCTTTTTATAAATCGCCGAAATGCCTGCGCCGGCTGCCGCCAATGCCGCGAAAGCCATAGCGACATTCCAAATCAAACGCTTGAATCCCTTGGGGCGTTCGTCGCCCATGAGCGACTTTTGATTCATCATCAAATAAAACGTGACATAAGCGATCGGCAACAGCATCGCTCCGAACACACTGGCTACGATGGTCATCCAAGCCTTCGCCCCGCCAGTCCAAAGCAAGGGCCACAGCGCACCACAGGCCGAAGCAAGGCACCCAATGCGGAAGATCCAACCCTTGGGCGGGATATTGAAGACCTCGCAAACCACGAATCCCGAGATCAACATCATCAACGAAATCGAAGAGAGCGTCATCCCGACCACGCCAATCCCGAAAATGATATTCGAGAAAAACCCTCCGCCTTCCCCGTTTTCGTCAGCAAACAACTGCTGGAGCGAATTGGCCAAATCGCCCGTATCGCGTTTGATCAGCACGGCCGCCAATTTCGCCTCTTCGAGTGTCGCCTCGCCGGCAATTTCATATTCCCCCGCACCAATCGCCGCCTGACGAGTCGCCAAGATTTTTTCGTATTGGCCGGCCATATGGTCCGGGACTTGGACAGTTGTGCCTGTGATTTCGCAACCGGCTGGTAACTTGGCATGAAACTGCGTCGATGCAGCAATCACGATACATCCGGTCGCCAGGATAAAGGGAATGAACATGCCGGTCGACAGATCAAAAATCGACAAGCCGCGAAACTCTTTGCCCCAACCACTCGAAAGCAAATTGTAGGGCAGCAAGAACGTCATATTGATGCCGACGGCGGTGGCACCGGCGGCAAGCATGATGTCGCGTTGCTGGCTGACGATGATATCGCTCCAGTAAGCTCGCGCACCGGGGTCAGCAATCGCATCCACCAGGGGCTTGAGGGTATCCGACGGCTCGAAAAGATTGCGCCACTTCGGTATCAACCCCGCCCAGACGCCCGCCCAATCGATTCCGTCCCCCACAAATGACATCCGAGCGACCACGCCCAAAAAGCACAGGACGATCATGGCTACGACTATTTTGAGTATCACCTCGTAAATTTTTACGCCGGCGTTGCCGCTACCGTAGCTCCAGGTGATGAGCGTGCAGAAGACCAAAATCGCAATCGAGACAACCCACTTACCGGTGTTACTCCCATCGACACCAGCAGCCAGCGGCCCGTCACCGGTAAAAACGCCGGGCAGTAAGTTTTGCTCAAACACGGCAAAGCACAACGAATACTGCGGCATCGACCAAACCATGTTGGCCATGAGCGAAGCAATCAACCACGACCAGCCGAGCACCGGATTGATATGTTCGTTGATGGCTCGGAAAGGTCGTTTGCCGGTAGAGAGCGTTACATAGCTAATCGCGCTGAGCATGATGACGCCCAGGATCATGGCAAAGGGCTGCACCCAAATCATGCTGACGCCGGCCAAGATTCCCAGATAGAGGCTCCCGCCCAACGACCCGCCGCCCAGCGTCAACGCACTTTGCATCCAGCCGGGTCCCGAAAGCTTGGTGTAGGTCTTGAGCTTGGCGAACCCACCCTTTTGCTGGGCTTCGAGAAGCATCTGCCGGTTGGCTTCAATCCGCGAGTCGTCTGACATAGAAAGGCCTTAAACAATGAGTGATCAAAAAATCTCTGCTGTGCAATTCCGCTCGCAGCGAGAATAACACGCTCCGACAAGCCCGACAATCTCGCCCCAGGAGAAAAATAGCAGCCCAACGGTCGAGTCACCCCGAAATCGGTGCCCGTTTTGATCCCAAAACAGAGACCCAGCCCCCCAGGAGGATTGCAAAGTCCGGTTTCCCTCGAAAACATCTGCAAAAACCTACCACAGAGGACGCGGAGGAGCACAGAGAAACACAGTAACCATCTCTTTTCCTCTGTGCTCCTCCGCGTCCTCTGTGGTGAACTTTTTTGAAATACTTGCTAGCGACGACTTTGCAGTTCGCCCTGAACCAGCCCCCAGATACACATAGTCATTGCAAAACTGTTACAATAGCGAGCATCCCCCACCGGTCGGCCGCCACACTCTCCCCAAAGAGGCTACTTTTTCATGTCTCAGTTTCCAGCGAAATTTTCTGCAGAACGATTCGACCGACGTGGTTTTCTGAAGGTCGGCGCCGTCGCTGGGCTGGGAATCGGCCTGGGCGATTTTTTGGCTCTCGAGTCGCTCCAAGCAGCGAGCAACGCTTACGTCACGCCAAAACCCCAAGCAAAGAGTGTCATTCATATCTACCTGCAAGGGGGCGTCTCGGCCCAAGAATCGTGGGATCCAAAACCGTTGTCGCCGATCGAGTATCGGGGTGAGCTGGGGGCGATCCAGACCAAGCTGCCAGGGGTCCAGTTTAGCGAGCTGTTGCCGAAAACCGCGCAGGTGGCCGACAAGCTGACCGTCATCCGTTCGCTGACGCACGGCGAAGCGGCCCACGAGCGTGGACAACACAACATGATGACCGGCTATCGCCCAAGCCCCGCGTTGCAATACCCCAGCTACGGCAGCGTGGTGAGTCACGAGCTGGGTCCGCGCAAAGATCTTCCGCCCTACATTAGCATTCCCAACGAGCCGAACCCTTTCGCCGGCTCGGGGTACTTGAGCACCGCCTACGCTCCCTTTTCTGTCGGCGACGACCCGGCTCGTCCCAAGTTCAAAGTGCGCGACCTCAATCTCCCCGGCAATGTCGATCAACAACGCTACGAGCGTCGGCTCGCCGCGCTCGAAGTGGCCAACGAACAATTCAACCAACGGGCGGCCTCCGACGCGGTGTCATCGATGAATGCGTTCTATCAGCGTGCCTTCCGCTTGATTGGCTCGCCCGCCGCGCGCGATGCGTTTGATATGAGCAAAGAACCCGAAAAGTTCAAAAATCGTTATGGCCGGAACCAAGCCGGGCAGCGGATGTTGTTGGCGCGGCGGTTGGTCGAGGCAGGCGCGCGGTTTGTCACCCTCTCTTACGCTGGCTGGGACCACCACGGGGGAATCACCCAGAAGATGCGACGTTTGATGCCGGCGTTCGACCAGGGATTTGCAGCATTGCTAGCCGACTTAGACGAGCGAGGACTGCTCGACGAAACCCTGGTGATGGTCTCGAGCGAGTTTGGCCGCACACCCAAAATCAACGCCGACGCGGGCCGCGACCATTGGTCCAAAGTCTTTAGCGTGGTGGTCGCCGGTGGCGGTTTTAAGCGAGGAGCCGTGGTCGGCTCGTCAGGGGCCACGGCCTACGAGCCAGAACAAACCCCCATCTCACCCGAAGACTTGGCGACCACGCTCTACCACCAACTTGGCATCGCCGCCCAGAAGGAACTGATGGCCCCCGGCGACCGCCCCATCGAAATCGTCAAAGGTGGCCGCGTCCGAAAAGAACTCTTAGCATGACTCGGGAGTCCCACGGTGATGGTGTCTTGGCGTTTTAACGTAGCCTGCGTGATGAGCATGTTCCTGGTTGGCATTTTGCCAACCCAGGCTGCCGACCCTGTGCTAGAACGCCTTGAGCCACAGGGCGGCCAGCGCGGTACTCAAGTAACCGTTCAAACTTTTGGCCAACGACTCAACGATGGGCCGTATCAAGTCTTGCTTTATGAAGCAGGCATCAAAGTCGTTACAGTCCAAGCAGTCAATGGCAAGCAAGTAAAGTGCGTGCTACGGCTGGACGACGATTGCCGACTCGGTCGACATGCCCTTCGACTACGAACCGCCTCGGGCCTCAGCAACTTGGTCACGTTTCACGTCGGCAACTTGAAAGAGATCAAAGAAGTCGAACCCTACAACCAACCGGCCACCCCGCAAGTGATTTCAACCGGAGTGGTCGTCAACGGCGTGATCCTAGAGGGAGATATCGATGTGTTTGCCGTCGACCTTGCCAAGGGGGAACGCTTGAGCGTCGAGATCGAAGGCTTGCGTTTGGGACGCACGCTGTTCGATCCGCTCCTCGAATTGCGAGACGCTTCCCAAAAGCTGCTGGCCTCCTCCGACGATCAACCTGCCGCACATCAAGACGCGTTTCTTTCGCGACGTGCCACCCAAGCAGAGCGCGTCTTTATTTGGGTACGCGACTCGGCTCACCTGGGCGACGACAAGTCGACCTATCGGCTGCATGTCGGACGATTCCCACGACCGACGGCCCTCTTTCCTCCGGTGGTGGTCCCGGGCAAGCCGGCCCAAGTCCGGTGGTTTGGCCCAACCTTCGACGACTCGACCCTCAGCGTCGAAGTGCCCGAAGCGAGCCACCCCATCTATGAACTCCATGCGGTCGATGCGCAGGGAATTTCGCCATCGGGCTTGCCGATCTATCTCGCTCGCTCCGATCCCAGCTCCGAAGTCGAACCGAACAACAACCAAAAATCCGCCAACGAACTCTCTGCCCCAGGCATTGCTTACGGGGTAATCGGCAAACCAAAAGACCGCGACTTTTTCCGTTTTGCAGCAAAAAAAGGGCAAGTCTGGGAATTGCGCGTACGAGCAAGAACGCTTCGGTCGCCGCTCGATGCCGTCCTGCATCTCTACGACCCCCAAGGAAAATACCTCCAAGGAAACGACGACGACAGCGGGCAGCTCGACAGCTTTTTGCGATTCAAAGTCCCGACGGATGGCGACTACACCCTCGACGTCGAAGACCGAATGCTGCGAGGGACTCCCGAAATGGTTTACGTCGTCGAAATCGCCAAGCCCTCGCCGGTCGCCGAAATGCAACTCGAAGAGCGTCGTCGCTACCAGGCGCAGGTCCTCAACATCCCGCAAGGCGGCCGTACGGCGGCGATGGTCTCCGTCAAACGAAAGAATTTTGGTGGCCCGCTCCAGCTCGAATTCGACGGCCTTCCCGCTGGTAGCCAAGCGCAGGCCGTTGCCTTAGCAAAAAACTACAATCGGGTACCTGTACTGTTTACGGCGGATCCGCAAGCCGAGCTGAGTGCAACCCTAGCAACGCTTACCGCCCGGCTAACAAAAAAACCTCGGGCGATCACCAGCCGCTTTCGGCAGCAAACTTGGCTGGTCCGGGGACGCAACAATGTGCCCTTCTGGAGCCATAGGGCCGAGCGTGCCCCGGTCGCCGTAACACAAGCCTTGCCCTACTCGATTCGTGGTGTGCAGCCCAAGGCCCCTTTGGTGCAGGGCGGTTCGATAGAATTAAAAATCATAGCCGAACGCGACGACGGTTTTGAAAATGCCATCGCCGTACGGACACTCTACAACCCGCCGGGTGTCTCGACGAATCAGTCCCGCTCGATTCGCAAGAACGAACTCGAAGCAAAAATCCCTATCACGGCCAACGCAAAAGCACGCACAGGCGAATGGCAAATCGTTTTTCTCGGCAAGACTTCCATCAATGGCAATGTCGAATCGTCGACCCAGCTGATGACCTTACAAATCGTCCAGCCTTTTTTCGATCTCAAAATCCCCTCGCTCACCGTACACCAGGGCGAAACCGTCGAGATGACGGTTGCCCTGGAACATCGCTCGTCGTTCTCGGGTGAAGCAGAGCTGGAATTATTGCGATTGCCTGCAGGAGTCACGGCAAAAAAAACAATTGCGTCGGCGGGAGAGGATTCGGTTACCTTTCAACTCCAAGTGGCCAAGGACGCGAGGGTTGGGCGGCATCGGGGCGTAGCTTGCCAAGTAAAACTTACGGTCAACGACGAATCGGTAGCTTACCGCCAGGGCTACGTCGACCTGTGCGTCGATCCAGCGCCCAACGCAAAAACCGCTGCTCAAAAAGATCGCACCGAGGGCCAAACATCATGAGCGATCTGCTTTCAAAAGTTTTTCTTATCGTGATGATAGCTGCGTTCGCATGGACCAACTATGCGCAAGCTGAGGAAGTTTCGCCCACACAATTTGTGAGTCTGGCCCTTTATCCTCCACAGATCTCGCTGAACCACGCCGACGATTTCCAGCAGGTGATCGCCGTCGCGACGCGCGCCGATGGCGTTACGCTCGACGTTACCCAATTGGCCAGTTGGCAAGTCATGGCTGAAGACGAAAACGCAATCCTTTTTGCTGAGGGACAGCTCACCGCAACGGCCAACGCAGCCGCAAAAATCGTCGCTCAATTCGCCGGCCTACAAGCCTCCGCCGAAATCAACGCCACAAATATCGAACAAGAAAAACCGGTCAGCTATCGCCACGATGTCCTTCCCATCTTTCTACGCACCGGCTGCAATGCGGGCAGTTGCCACGGCTCGTCACGCGGCAAAGATGGATTTCGCCTCTCGCTCTTTGGATTTGATCCCCAGGGCGATTACCACCGGCTGACGCGCGAGCTGGCAACCCGTCGCTTGAACTTGGCGCTGCCCGACGAGAGCTTATTGCTCCTCAAAGCAACCGGAGCCGTCACGCACACCGGCGGAAAACGGTTTGACCTGGAAAGCGAGTACTACCAAAAGCTGCGAGCCTGGATCGCCGACGGCGCGAAAAACGACTTAAAAAAGGCTCCGACCGTCGACACTCTTGCTCTTTTTCCGCCCAACGCAGCAATCGGCACCAACGGCCAAACGCAAAAGTTCGTCGCCGTCGCCACCTACTCAGACGGCTCCACGCGCGACGTCACGCGTCTGGCCCTCTTTCAATCGAGCAACGACGCCTCGGCCACAATCGACCCCGACGGACGACTCACTTCGGCGCTTACCGGCGAAACATTGATCATGGCCCGGTTCGACACCCACACGGTCGGCAGCCAAGTGCTTGTCCTCGCAACCGACAAGCCGTTTGAGCCAAACGAAGAACCGCCGGCCAATTACATCGACGAACTTGTCAACCAAAAACTCCGCACGCTGCGCATCCACCCCAGCCCGCTTTGCTCGGACGAAGAATTCTTGCGCCGCGTAACCATCGACATCGTCGGACGCCTGCCCGAACCTGCGCAGCACGACGCCTTTCTTGCCGACGACGCTCTCGACAAACGCGCTGCGAAGATCGACCAACTGCTGACGGCTCCCGATTTCGCACAACTGTGGGCACAAAAATGGGCCGAATTGTTGCTGGTGCGTACCGAAGTCAACCGCGTCGAGTACAAGCCGATGTTTTTGTACTGGCAATGGCTGACCGAACAAGTCGCCGCAGACCGACCCTTGGATCAGATGATTCACGAGCTGCTCTCGTCCAGCGGCAGCACGTTCCAAACACCGACCACCAATTTTTATCAGGTCGATCCCGACACTAAAAAAATTGCGGAGAACGTTGCCCAGTCGTTGCTAGGCATTCGCATCCAATGCGCCCACTGCCACAACCATCCGTTCGACCGCTGGACGATGGACGATTACTACAGTTTCACCGCGTTTTTCTCGCAGATTGCACGCAAACGGGGCGAAGACTACCGCGAATGGTTCGTCTACAACCGCAACAACGGCGAAACCAAGCATCCCGTCAGCGGCCAAGTGATGAAGCCCAAGGTTCTTGGCGGCGAGGTGCCCGAACTTCAAGGACGCGACCGACGCGAGGTGATTGCCGATTGGATTGTCTCGCCCAAGAATCCCTACTTTTCGGTCAGCGTCGCCAACCGCATTTGGGCACATTTCCTAGGAACCGGCATCGTCGATCCGGTCGACGACATCCGTGTTAGCAACCCGCCGAGCAACCCCGCCCTGTTTGAACGACTCGGCCAACAGCTTGTCGACTACCAATACGACACCCGCCGCCTCGTGCGCGACATTTGCAATTCCAACACCTACCAACGTTCGTGCGATCCCAACGATTCCAACCTCCGCGACACGGCCAACTTCGCCCGTGCGCAGCCGCGACGTATTCCTGCCGAAGTCTTGCTCGATTGTTTAGCACAAACAACCGGCAAGACCGAAAAATTGCCCGGACTCCTGCCTGGCGCACGAGCGATACAAATTGCCGACGGACGCGATGGCAACTATTTCCTAACCACCTTTGGTCGAGCCAAACGCGAGTCCGTCTGTGCCTGCGAAACCAATGCACAACCGACGCTCTCCCAAGCCCTGCATTTACTCAACGGCAAGGCCATCAATACCAAAATTGCCCAAGGTGGTTTGGTCAAAAAATGGCTCAACACGGGTAAGACACCTTCGCAGGTAATCGACGAAATCTACGTCCGTTGCCTCTCGCGTCGTCCTACGAAAAAAGAGCGTGACCAGCTACTCGCCGCGCTCCCAGAAAAACCGGCTCCACAAAGAGCCTTGCAAGACGTCTTTTGGGCGGTGCTCAACTCGCGGGAGTTCTTGTTTAACCACTAGAAAAACCAATGAAAACCGTTTGCTGCCTACTTTTATTCTTCCTCTCGGTGCCGTGGCTACGTGCTGCCGAAAAGGTGACTTTCGAGAACCAGGTGCGCCCGATTCTACGGCAGCATTGCGTGGCCTGTCACAACCAAGACGACCCAACGGCGAGTCTCGCTTTGGACAGCTTTGAAGGGATCTCAAACGGCGGTGCAAGCGGCCAAGTCCTCTCGCCGGGCGACCCCGAAGCTTCGCGGCTCTGGAAATTGGTCACCCATCAAGAAGAGCCTAACATGCCGCCGGACGATAAACTGCCCGAAAAAAAACTGGAGGTGCTGCGCCGGTGGATCGAAGGAGGTTTGCTCAAGGACGAAGGCTCCCAACCCCTCCGATCCAACAAACCAAAAATTGCAAAACTCGACACAACCCAAATCGGCCGTCCCGAGGGCGAGCCAGCGATCCCCAAGCAATTATTCCACGAACCCGTCCTATGGACACCCAAGCCCGGCCCCGTCAACGTCCTGGCCACCAGTCCCTGGGCACCGCTCGTGGCGATCGCCTGGCAACGGCAAATTTCGTTCTACAACACCAACTCGTACCGGCTGCTCGGAATTATTCCTTACCTGGACGGCGTACCCACGGTCGTTCGTTTCAGCCGCGACGGCAGCCTTCTGCTCGTCGCCGGGGGACGCCACGCAGCCGTCGGCAGCGCGACGCTGTTCGACGTCAAGACCGGCCGACGACTCGCCACGTTTGGAGATGAACTCGACATCGTGCTCGCTGCCGACGTCAGCCCCGATCTGTCGCTCGTAGCCCTCGGCGGCCCCAAAAAAATCGTCCGCGTCTATCACGTCGCCGACGGATCGCTGGCCTACAAAATCAACAAGCACACCGATTGGATCACCGCCCTAGGGTTCAGCCCCGACGGACGCCAGCTCGCCACCGCCGACCGCAACGGCGGCGCCCGGCTTTGGCAGGCTGCCCAGGGACACGAACGCTCTGACCTCAAAGGCCACCAAGGCCCAATCACCTCGCTCGACTGGCGCACCGATTCCGCCATGCTCGCCACCTCCAGCGAAGACGGCACCGTCCGGCTTTGGAACCCGGCAGGCAAACAAATTCAATCCGTCAGTGCCCACAAAAAGGGCGTGCTTTCGGTTCGTTTTGCCAAAAACGGCAACTGGGTCACCACCGGACGCGATCGAAAAGTAAAAACTTGGCAGTCCGACGGCAAAGCGATCGCCACCCTGAGCGAACGCCCCAACATGACCCTCATGGCCGATTTTACGCACGACAATTCCAAGGTCATCGCTAGCGATTACACCGGCAAGGTCCAGATTCTCGATGTCGCGAGCAAAGAACAGCTCACCGTTTTACTGGCAAACCCACTACGGTTGTCACAACGCTTAGCCGACGCCAAAAAAGCGTTCCAGAAAACGCAGCAAAAACTTTTGTCCTCAGAAAATATTTTCGCCACACTGCAAGCTACTTTCGAGCAAGGCAAATCAGCCCACGCGACACACGAGCAAAAACAAACAAAAGCTCAAAACCAACTCGCTACTGAGAAAAAACTCTACGATCAAATCACCCAAAAGCTCGCGACTCTCCAAAAACAAGAAAAACCTGCCGAAGAAGACTTGGCCTCAGCCACCCAAAAGCAGCAGGCCGCAGAGAAAGTCGTTCAGGCGGCTGAAGCGACTTTGGCGCAGGTCACCAACGAAACTGCCGGCCTGCCCGACCTAGTGAAGCTCGAGGAGCAATCGACCCAAGCCAGGGCGAACGTACTAGCAGCACAGAAAAAGCAGCAGCAAACCCAAAAGAAAAAAAACCGGGTAGCAACCCAACAAGCTCGTTTCCTCCAGGCTACAGCAGAGTTCGCCAACCAATCAAAAACCCTTCAATCCAAGCTCGCGAAGTTGCGGTCCAGCAAAGCAACCTTGCAAGAGCAGAAAGAAAAACTGGCGAAGGAACTCGTCAAGACAGAGAATGCACTTAGCGAAACCGAGCAAAAACACGAACTCATGGAAGCCGTCAAAAATGATTTTGAAGCTACCAATGCGCTGCGTAAATCGTATTCCGGCGACTAAACGCCAATCCCCTCGCAATTCCAAATAGTGGGCGACACTGGCCCCGAACTAGCCCCCCAAACCCCGAAGAAAACGGCTATCCTCCCCAAAGGCGGCGCAGAATCCGGCGCACTCTCTGCACAATCGCCCCCGAATGACCCTGAACTGGCGGAGGTGATTCAACGCTGGGCCGACCTGCCCAACGCCGTACGGGCGAGGGTGCTGGCGATGATTCGGGCGTTTCGTGCTTTGCTGTAGCTCTTGGGCTCTTGCTAAGATCGTTCAATTTGTTTGTTCCTCAGCTCGCTTATCTCAACTGCAATCAGTTGGGCGGTTTTAATCTCCTTGGATAACACAAGAGACGTATCCAAAGATGGCGTATTGCGCATAGTCGTCCCATTTCCGTAAGGATTGCCTTGCGCTGTCGAAGTAATTTTTCTATTTCAAGTTTGGTTTTCGCATTACGGGCTAATTGCTTTGCACGGTCAATGATCGTTGCGTGATCATCTGGTTCACTCGTCGCCCTCTTCTGTTTAATTCCCTGTTCAATTTGGTCGATTTTTTCATAATGACCTTGTAAAGTTTCGGTGCTAATTCGCTCTTGATATGCCTTTTTACCGATTGCTAGATCAGCGGTTGGTAGCTGGTGTAATTCAAGAGCCTTTAGTTTTGTACCTTTGGCTGCTGCCGTCGCAGCCCCCCTTAATCCACTTGCTAAGTTAGCGGCAACAGAAGCTCCATTCTCTTTAGAAGAGTGTGCGATAGCCCAGCACTTTCGGACAGTGTCGGGAGCCGGAATAATGGTTCCTAAAGGAGGTCCGAACAATGGACGAACAAACAAAGCAGAAGCGGCCAACGTATAGTGATGGCTTTAAGCGAGACGCGGTGCGGCTAGTAGCCGAAGAGGGGTATTCTTTCAAAGCGGCGTGCGAGGCGGTGGGAGTGTGCCAGCAGTCGTTGCGAGCTTGGCACGCCAAACTGGTGCCACCGCCCAAACCGTGCGGCGAAGATGCTTCCCACGAGCAATTTCAAGCCGAAATCAAGCGGCTGCGTCGGCAACTGAAGCAGGCGGAGATGGAGCGTGACATCCTAAAAAAAGCGACGGCGTTCTTCGCGAAGGAGTCGACATGAAGTACGCCTGGGTTACCGAACACCGCGACTCCTTTCCTATCGCCCTGATGTGCCGCGTGCTGGCTGTGAGTCGCTCGGGCTACTACGACTCGATCGACCGGGCGCCAAGCAAGCGTGCTGAGCGAACGCAGAAGATTCGGGAATCCGTTTCCCAAGTATTCGACGAGAATCACACAATTTACGGTTCAGCGAAGATTACCAAAGAATTGGCCAAACGGGATGAACTGGAATCGGCGTGTCGTAACACCGTGGCGAAGGCGATGCGAGCAATGGGCCTAAAAAGCAGGATTTGCAAGTCGTTTTCGCCAACCACGACCAAGTCCGATCCGTCGAAACGTCCGGCCAAGAATGTTCTTGATCGCGTCTTCACGGCAGAACGCCCCGACCAAAAATGGGTAACGGATATCACTTACTTGCCGAGTAGCGAGGGCTGGGTTTACTTAGCGACCGTGGTCGACTTGTTTAGCCGCAAGGTCGTCGGCTGGGCGATGAGCGATTCGCTGGCAACACCGTTGGTGAGTGAGGCGTTACGAAACGCGATCGAGTCGCGTCGACCACAACCTGGTGAGTTACTTCATCACAGCGACCGAGGTTGTCAGTACACAAGCGACAGCTATCAAAGGACATTGAAGACGTTGGGCATCGAGTGTTCGATGAGCCGTCGTGGCAACTGCTACGACAATGCAGTGGCCGAGCGTTTCTTCTGGTCGCTCAAGCATGAGTGGACCCAGCACGAGAAGTTCGCTGATTTGAAATCAGCAAGGCGGAGTGTGTTCAAGTACATCGAAACCTACTACAATGGCCAGCGTCTTCATCAGACGCTAGGCTACAAAACTCCCGAGCAGTTCGAAGCCGAGTACGCCCCGGCAGTAGCGGTGTAGAAATTGGCTCCCGACACTGTCCGAAAGTGCTGGGCTATCGCAAACTGCCCTCAATAGGTTCCCGGGGAACCTTTGATGCTGCATTCTTTGCAATCCACTCAGAAGAATCGATTGAGAATATCGCGGCTGACAAATCATTCGGTTTGTAGAGCAGATGAACTTCGTTCGACAAGGATATCCTTACGTCTCCATCGCCTTTTGGACTAGTAGTATCGGTAACATCGTAACGCGAAATCCATAAAAGCTCACGCCTCCCATTCAGCTCTTTCAGCAAAGACTCAGCCTGATCAGGAGGCATGGGTAAAAATTTTAATGGCTGAGAAGTGTGGTCGACGAGTTGGAATGTACGGTCACGTTTGCTTTGCCAGATAGTAGGGGCAGCGCCGGATTTTCCAAATGGGAAACCCTCGGCCTTGCGGTTGTATTCGCCAAGGACGACCTGACTGGCAATTCCAATTGTCCCTGGCGTTTCACTATACAAGGCTTTAAATGCATCTCGGTAGTCGTCTACGAATTGCCTATAAAGTCTGACTTTTTCAAACTCTGAGGCCGACTTCTTGGTGTACTTTCGCAATGCGTCAGGAGAAACAAAGTGTTTGGCAAGATCAATAGCGTATTTACTACTTTTCGATGCGCTCTTCCCTTTTTTAATGCCGAAATTTTCATACGCTGTGGCTAATCTCTCGAAAATATCCGGGTTTACGGAAAGTCGCATGATGCGCAACCAGCTACCTGAGCGTCGATTACTGTAATTTAGAGCTTCTCGCGTAGTGTGTGGTATATTTCCAACGATAACAATCGGTACACCTTCGATCGCAGGAATATCTAGTGGCAATAATGCCAATGGCTCGGCTCTAGAAGTCGAACAGATACTAGAGTAAATGGCGATTACTACTATCAATAGGAGCTGAAATCTGCGGGGCCAAATTTCCGTGCTGGGAAATGGCTTAGTGTATTTGTGCATAAAAGGACGCCTCTAAATTAAGCAAACAAAGGTGCCAGGAACCTTTTCTGGAATATTCCAAATAAGGTTCCTGGCACCTTATTTTTCATGCTGGTCTCCCCGCTGGTTCATGCCGACGTCTAAAACTTGAGAAATGCGATGAGTGGATGAGTGATTGTCGCGCATCGGGAGGCCACCTTCAAGTTTCAACAATATTTGGGCACTTCCCGCAATTCCCCCTCTGCAATTCCAAATAGTGGGCGACACTGGATTCGAACCGGTGACCTCCGCGGTGTGAGCACGGCGCTCTAACCAACTGAGCTAGCCGCCCTTAAGATGACCCCATCTTAATGCCCCATCTTAATACCAAGCAAGGGTGTTGAATAGCCGTGGCTCTAATCCGTGGGCTTTTCGATAGCAACAGTATCTGCAGAGGTGCCACTATTTGTCTTCTTAGCATCGAACGATTCCACTTCGTCATCGACCGATTCCTCCTCGACGTAGCCTTCCGGAACATACGCATCGTCGCGATACTCGATCTGCTCTGGCTCGCTGTAGATGACGTCGTTGATTTCGCTTTGCAGTCCGGTGAGTCCACGCCGGAACTCGGCAAACGTCTTGCCCCACGAACGGGCGACCTCAGGCAGGTTGCCTCCGTAGAGCAGAAGCGCAACCACGGCAAGAACCATCATCTCGCCTGGGCCGGGACTCCAGAATGCTAGCGTAAAGAACCAACTGTTCATGATTGCCAAGTGTTCATGATTGAATGGGCGTGCCTGAAAATCGTTTCGGGGGGGACTACGAGTTTGAATCGCTACGATCTTCGATGTTGGCATTGGGGTCCGACTCGCCCCCTTTGATCCCTTTTTTGAACTCAGTAATGCCTTCGCCCAACGAGCGCATCACCGAAGGCAGACGATTGCCGAAAAGCAGCAAGACGACCATACCAACGATAAGCACTTGTCCCATTCCAGGAGCAAGAAACGCCAAAACTGTCGCAGCCATTGTAGGAGCCACTATAGGAGACATGACTACCTCGATCATTTAGTTGCGCGAGCGCCGTCGTCTAGCGTCGTTGCCCAACGTACGCCGCTCGCATAAATCATAAATACCGTCGCCACCAAGGCTTCGGCGAATTGGGAACCCTCTATCTAATTCTACTCCACAGACCCCCGAGGGCAAGCCGCCACGCATAAACCCCGAGGGCAAGCCGCCACGAATAAACCGCCGATTACCGGTGTACGCCGTGCCAACCCTCGCGGTCGGCCACCTCGCTCGGGGTCTCTGACGGGTTGTAGCGGTAATAGACCTCCAAGCAGAGAGCCGAGAGCGCCGTCGTATAAACCTGTCCGCCACAGCCGCCCCAGGTCGTCTGGACGTCCCAACTGCCGTCCCCCTGCTGCGTGGTAAGCAACGTCGTCGTGAGCGCATGATTCCAATCTTCCCAAGCCTCGGCGGCCGCAGACGAATGCGTTTGATTGCGATGCAAGGCGAGCGTCGCGTAGTACCAAAAATAAAGATTGCGACGCGACGCCGTGGGGAGTTTTTCGGTGACCGCAGCAATCGCCTCTTCGATCGCCGCATCACTCATCTGGCCAAGCTGCTGCTCCTGCTGCAGTTGGCGACAGAAAAACGCTTCGGCCGTCATCGTACGGCTCGGCCCACTATCAGGACGATAAGCGGCCAACCCGCCAGCATTGCCTCGTCGTACGCGACGCAAAAAATGATCGGCCCGTGTCCACGTCGAGCGAGGAATATCAAGCCCCGCCAGCTGCGCACTTTTGAGCGTCATCAATTGCCATCCGAGTTGGCTCGTGTCGCCCGTATCGCCGCGCCGATAGCGCCAGCCTCCGTCGGTCGGATGCTGCATCGACAACGAGTATCGAACTGCGGCACGCGCCATCGGCTCCAACCGTTCGTCCTTGGTCAGGGCCAGCGCCTCGCAGACGGCAAAGGTCGCCATCGAATGGCAATACATCCTCGCAAAAAACTGGGCATCGCCGTGCAAAGCGCCATCCGCCCGTTGGCGTTGGCGCAGATACTCCAGCCCAGCGGCAACTTCATGCGTGTAAGCTCCCCCCTCATGCGTGTGCCCCGAACCCAAAAAAGCCAACAGCGCCAACCCCGTCACGCCCATATCAGCTTGCCCGCCAGCGCCGCGTCTGTCTTGATCCAAAACCACACGGGCGGCCCCTGCTCCGAACTGCGAAGCATCCCACCCGCCGTTTTTCGATTGCGTCGCAGCCAACCAACCCAAAGCGGCACGGACGGCCCGTTCGGTCTGCGCGCTGCCGCCACGCTGCTCGACCAGCGCATCGCGATCTTTGACAAACCGATCGGCGTAGGTGGAGGGCAGGGGAGGGGGGTCGGGAGTTTCTGTGGGCAGTGATTTTTCAGTTTGCTTTTCTGTGGGAGATTCGGTGCTGCCGTCGACGGGAACTTCTGGTTCCGTTTCTGCGGGCAAAGGCTCTTCAGTCGCTTGCGGTTTCGCAGCCTCAGCGGTTTCGAGCAATGCGGGAGCTTCCAACGGCGGCGCTGGCTCGCTTGGTTCTAGCTCTGCTAGTGGCTCAAGTTCCTCGACCGGTTCGAGCGGCGGTGCTTCGAGCGGTTCCAATTCTGGGGCAACCATCGGCGGCTCGGCCTGTTGCTCCCAGTCGGGCGTGATTTCTTCGATTATTTCTTGGGGCGTTTCTTGGGTCGACTCTGGCTCTGCCGCAGCAACAACCGTCACGCGGACGGGCTGATCGTTGCCGATCTCGGGCGCACCGGTCACAATCCGGACGGTGGTCGCCACACAACCCAGCAACACATGCACCCACAACGAGAGAATCGCACACTTCCGCCAAGGCCGCGCCCCGGCCCAGCGCGTTCGCAACAGCGCCACCAACACCACCGTCAGCGTAGCCAACACCGACCACAAAATCAGCCACGTCGTAGACGTAAGGCCCCAGTAAGCCAATGTTGGTGCGAATAAAAACATAGGTAACAGTTTGCCATCTGAAGTAATAGAACGCAGAGGAACGCAGATTAAGCGGATTACCGCTGATCAAAAAACAAGAGTTATTGGCCAAGTGCATGTAAAACAGTGACCATAAAAACGAACAACATCACCTATTTTATCTGCGGAAATCTGTTTAATCCGCGTTCCTCCGCGTCCTATTTCTTCTTCACTTCGCTGAAATATGACAAACATAATACGATTTGCCAGATTCCTGGGTACTGATTCGGAGTTGCCGCCGGCGCTAACGTCGTTGGGCTTGTGGCCCCTCGGCAACCCGTACGGTAATGCCCAAGTCCGAAATTTTTGCTTCCTTACACGCCGCCAAACTCGCCGCAACATGCTGAAACGCACAGGCCGCGTCTCCACGAATCACCACGCTTAGCTCAGGGTACTCGCGCCGCGCTGCCGCCAATCGTTGGGTGAGTTCTCCCAGCGAAATCTGGTCGCCATCCAGCCGAATCTGTCCCTCTGCCTGAACCACGACCACCCGTTGCTTGGGCGCAGACGTCAGGGCCGCAGCCGAGGCAACCTCGGGCAGCTCTAGCTCGATGTCGCGTTCCATCTCCGAAAACGAGGTGGCCACCATAAAAAAAATAATCAACAAAAACACGACGTCGATCATCGGCGTCAAGTCCAGCGAAAGCTGCTCGTCATGTTGAACTTTTAACGGCATAAATAAATGCGGAAGTCGGAATGCGGATTGTAGAGTGAAAAATACTCCGCAATCCGCAATCCGCAATCCGACTTCCCTAAGCTGCTTTTTTCATTTTCGATTTACGTGCCCCACGCCGCTCTTCGATCCCCTCGGCAGAAATCAGATTCACCAAATCCTGCCCTCGGCGGTCAATTTCCATGACCAGCATGTCGACCCTGCCGACAAACCACAGATACAAAATCAGTGCCGGTATCGCCACCGAAAGCCCAGCCGCAGTCGACAGCAAAGCGCCGCCAATCCCTCCGGCCAATAACTCGGGACGTCCCATCGCCGCGCTGCCGGCGATCGCTTCAAACGCTTCCATCATTCCCCAAACCGTGCCCAGCAGCCCCATCAACGGGCATACGGTCGCGACGCCGTTGATCACACGCAAAAATCGCCGCAGCTCGTTCGCCGCCCGTTCGCCTTCGTCGAGCACCGCCTGTTCAACTTCCACGGCCGGCTTGCCCCATTTCCGAACCGCAGCAGCAAACACATGCGCCATATGGCTGTCATTCTGCAGGCAACGGTCCATCGCCTCAGAACGATCCAACGCCCCCTCACCGATCTGCAACAAAAATCGCTCGGCAAACAATCGCGGCAAGACCCGACTACGCCGCAAGCTCAACGTCCGCTCAAAAACGACCAGCAGCAGCACAAAAGAAGAAAGTACGATCGGCAGCAACAACGGACCACCCGACCAAAGCATCTGCCACAAGCTCTTGGTCTGCATCGCTGCGCCCGCTTGTGCCCAGCAGGGCACTGCGCTGCTCAGAACGAGCATAAAAGCGGCCAGACGAGCTACCTTCGGCACCCAATTTGTATTCACTCGGGCTTGCATCCTTGCATACCTCATCTTTTTATTATCGTTTGACTCTGTGCCCATTGCAGCCGTGATTGCAACTGGTGCGCCGAATCAGAACCTTTCCAACGCTCCAGCGCCGCACCATACACCTCGGTTGCTTCATCCCAACGCAGCTCCAACTCCCAACATTTCCCTGCTTGTAATGCCGCACGGGCTTGCCACTCGGGCAGCACGGCTTGGCCGACTACCTTTTCGTAAGCCTCACGGGCACGCACATAATCACGCTGATGAAAAAACGTCTCGCCAATCATCCACTGCGCCATCACCGCCGATTCGGTCTCGCTTGCCGCCTCGCTGGCTAACACTCGACCATAAAACCGACGAGCCGCAGTCATCTCGCCTCGTCCGGCCAACGCCCGACCCCGCAGATAATCGACTTCGTAGTCCAACTCAAACTCAGGAAAATCGCGTTCGAGTTGATCCAGTATTTTTATTACCTCACTCCACTGTTGACGTCGAGCAGCCAACTGGGCCCTCCGCAAAGGGACCATCGCCACCCAAGTCTCCTCAAGTCCAATCGTCTCGACGTGCAGCGCCGTAAATCGCGTTCGTGCCACGTCATACTGACGCAAACGCATTGCCGCCTCGGCTGCCCAAAAGTCCAACCGGGCTTTCAGACGCCCCTCATCCAGACCGACTGCCGTTTCGACCAACGCATCCACCGCCTGCCAGTCGCCCGCTTCTGAAAGCAACTGACACTTCAAACAAAGCGCGCGGCCAAACATCTTGGGACGATCGACCAACAAAGGCTCCTGCCCCAACAGCCAGTCGACATATCCCGACGCTTCCGAACTATCCTTCTCATCGGCACTCGCCAGCGCAAGCCAATAGGCAGCCTCAACCGCCTGGGGGCTTTGGGGAAACTTTGCGTACACCCCCCGAAACTGTTCTGCCGCCTGGGCAGTCTGATCTAGCCGTGCATGAACCCAGGCAATCGCCAATCGAACTTCGGCCCTCTTCTCAGAATCTGGCGATTCCGCAAGAAACTGGCGGTAGAACCCGAGTGCTTCGCGAGAATGGTCGAGCCGATCATGCAGACGCGCCGCGCGTCGCAACGCTTCAGAACGCAACGCTCCGCTCGACTGCCGGTCGATCAATGCCTGATAGCCCGCCAAAGCAGCATCTTGTCGCCCATCCCGCTCGCACCCGACCGCTTTGTCGAGCGCCACATAGTCTGCCTCGGTCGATTCTCGCTGACCGATTCCGCCCAGGTAGTTTTGTGCATATGCCACCGAAGCATGTTTTGGATACTGTTTGACAAAACTCCGCAGCTGCGCTTCGCCCGTCGTAGGATCGCCCGAAAGCCAAGCCGTCTCGCCCAGGCGAAACAAAGTTTGCGCCGCATAATTTTCTGGCGGACCTTGCTGCTCGACAAGCTGATAGCGTTGCCGCGCCTCGGCATACGCACCAAGTTGAACCAGCGACTCGCCCGCATAGACGCGCGCCGTCAAGCGTGTCGCTCGGTCTTGATGCCGATCTTGGGCCAGACGGTCAAACGCTTGGGCAGCCTCTTGCCACAGCCCCAGCCTGTAGAAGTTGGCCGCCGCCGCAAAGTCCTCGCCAGCAAAGGCCTCGCCTGCCAACACT
Organism: Bythopirellula sp.; assembly: GCA_965224625.1. GTDB lineage: Bacteria > Planctomycetota > Planctomycetia > Pirellulales > Lacipirellulaceae > Bythopirellula. Next base: position 841,192 of record CBDCZS010000001.1, on the reverse strand, counting down.
TGCCGTGAACCGAGCATGGCAATGCACAGGACGATCAATCGTAGGCGATAGTAAAAAGAGCTTTGCATCTTCGCGTCTCGCTGGTCGCCCCCCAGGAGAAACAAGAATGACGAAACACCCAATGACGAATAAATTCGCCACCGAGTTCTTCGTCATTGGGTATTTCGTCATTCACTCTTTAAAACGCGGCGCCCTTGCCCGTGTCGACATTGCCGACCATATGCAGATGATTATGATCCACGTAGATCACTTCACGCGAGTCTTCGTCTCGCAACGTGTGAGGCACAGGCCAACCGACCCGACGGACGTCCTCGAAATAGATCGTGCATTTGTAGTGAGCATGATGCTGCTGAGCCGGCCCGATCATCGGATAATGGCGTGGCGGATCGATGTAGTCCGAGATTTTTTCTTTCACGATGCGTACGTTATTCCGACTGTGCTCATACAAAAAAGGAATGCCGCCCTGCACCGGGTCGGCCTTTTCGAGCGCCCGTATCACCTCGTCATCGCTCGGAGGATCGAGCGCCACAATTTCGGCTCCGGAAGTCAGCGGCCCAAGAATCGGTACACGGTCGTACCGTTCCTTATGCCAAAACTCGTCTTCCTTCTGCTTCGACAAATAGGGGCTTACCGGAATGGGTATCGCAAAGGGGCCTAAGCTAGGCCCTAACGAAGTCAGCCCCCAGAAACAGCCCGTCGTCGAGAGCGAACTCATGGCGAACACCATTGCCAACGTGGCCATCGTCAATTGTTTTGGTCGTGACATCGAATCTACCTTTAGCGAAGAGCTGAGACCTGATGCAAAGTGTTATCGGTGTTAGTTTGGAGAAAACTTGCGGCCTTTTCCGATTATGACGAAAAAAACGCGCAGCCCTGCATGCACAAAAAAACCCTCGCTAGCAATCAAAGGCTAGCGAGGGTTCAAAATCATGGAGCTTACGTGTTAGCAAGGTCAGCAGTGCTACCGCTTGCCATCGGCAAAGTCGAGGAACCACCAGCCATCGTCCCATTCCATCGTCACCTTGCGCCATCCGAGCGGCACTTGGGGATACGGATAGAACGGACCGATGTAAGGCCAGGCCGAAGGCGAATACTGCTTCGGATAAGTCAGAGCAGCATAGTTCTGTGGTGCTGCGTAACTTGGCCAAGCGTAGCCCGGCATCTGAGGATTGTCATGATTCACGCCGCCACCCATGCCCTGCGGACCCATCGGTGGGGCACCGCCGCCACCAGGCATACAAGAACCACCGGGGCAATGCTGAGCCTGCCTAAAATTGGCTGGCTGAACACCACGACCCTGCGGCATTCCGCCCTGTGGCATACCCTGTGGCATTCCACGACCCTGCGGCATCCCACGGCCCTGTGGCATCTGGCCGGTCCGAGCATAAGGCATCGGCATGTTGCTGCGTCGGTTACGTGGTCGTGACGCTTGTTGCGGACCACGGCGCGGACCTCGCTGGTTCATCGATTGCCGGGCACCTTCGGTGCTAGCAGCCTGAACCTGCTTGTCCTTTACCGAGTTGCCTTTGACCGAGTCCTTTTGACTCGGGGCGCCCGACGGTTGTTCAACATCGAGCTTACTCACAACGTGATCGACGCCAGCACTCTCGCGTGCCAGCTTCTCGGCAAGTTGCTTCTGCTCCTCGCTCGTCACGGTGCCCATCAGCCACGCGACGCCATCTTCGTACTTCACGCCTACGCGATAATCTTTCAGCTGACCGCTCTGTTTAAGAGCATCGGCAATCGCCTGCGCTTGGTTTTCGTTGTCGGTCGTAGCCGCATCCGCCGAGATCGCCGCATCCGCCGAGATCATGGTCCCGAACATCGTGGCTACCAACGCCAGGCTAAAAAAGAAGCTCCGCATGATCCCCTCCTGAGAAGTGTGAGTTGCGAGTCGCGAGCTTCGGGTTGCGAACCACGAGAATGAAATCCCACGACTCGCAGCTCAGAAGCTCGTAACTCACAACTTCATGAATGACTGATCCGGTTACATGTTTCGGCAGTCAACCCTACGGGATTGGAGCTTTTTTCCGATTTTGACGATGATTGCGATATTTCGCAATAAGATAGGCAGAACGGGGGAACCTGGCAGACCAAAATAGCCGGCGAGCTACGCCTCGCCGACGCTAGCAGAAAAAGAAGAGAAGCGGCGAAACGTAGCTCGCCGGCTATTGTTAGCTTAGGATTGGCTCAAAAATAACTTCGACATTTGAGGAGCCTTCCGCAAAGAACTACGCCAAAGGCGTTTTACATCGTAGCCCAGGGTTCGCCCCCGGCACGCCGGGGCGAACCCTGGGTAAAAAGTACCTCCAAAAAACTTTACGCTGAAAGCGTTACACACACTCAGCGCCTGTTTGGTAGGGCCTTGTGTAACGCTTTCAGCGTAACTTTCTTGTGGCTTGCCAACCCAGGGTGCGCCGCTTTGCGTCGACCCTGGGCTACGGTGTAAAACGCCTTTGGCGTAGAGGTCCTGCCTGGGCTACTGTGTGCAAGGCCTTTGGCGTAGAAATTCTGTCAAAAATCGACTCTCTGGAAAAATGCCGGAGTTATTTTTGAGCCATGCCTTAGCTTTCCAGCAACTTACCTTTCCAGCGTAAAAGCCTCGACCTCAGCCGTCCCCAGGTCAACAATCGCAAGAACGACCATCAACGCCAGCGTCACCGCCGATAGCGGCCACATCTCCAGGCAACAAAGGTGCCCCACAACGGTCGTCATCGCCACGGCGAGCAGCGAGAGAAAGAAACCAAGCTGAGCAAACCACTTGTCCGCATGGATACGAACCATCCAGACAGCAAAAAAGCCGAGCAGATGAACGGCGATCCAAAGCAAGCCGATTCCGGTCAATCCAATTTGAGACAACCCAATTTGAGACAATATTTCCATTTTGGTTTTTACTCGGGATCCTTCCCGAACTCTCTCCAACGGTCAGCGACGTCGCGTCAAACAATTCGCTTCACTGCAATTGCGCGCAACGAGAATAGAACTCACCTACTCCTACGCGATTCGCATGCCAAACGTTCGCCCTCAACGGCCCCGTAGTAAAATCTACCGGTTATGCAGTCTAGAACACGCTTCTGCCGACCTCAGACTTCGAGTCCAAACAGAAAACACTTTGAAAGTTCTACAAACCTCCGTCCCAAAACGGGAAGGCCACCGGCACGAAAAATCCTACTTCGCTGCTAGCAGTTTCTTCAGCGCGACTTCGATCTCCGCTGCCTGAATGTTATTGCTGGCCACTTTGCCGTCGGGACCGACGAGCATCATCATCGGAACCGTCACAACGCCCATCTCCTTCGCATAACGGCTCTCAAACCCGCCCGCCTCGTAGAGCTGTGGCCACGGAAGCCGGTTTTCCTTCAGATAGGCCAGAAGCTCGGCACGCGAATAATCAAGATTCACGCCGATGATCTCCAGGCCGCGGCCGCCGCCATATTTCTTGTACAGATTCCCCAGCACGGCGTGGTCGGCCTTACAGACATCCGACGAACTGGTCCAATACTGAATCACCACAGTCTTCCCTCTCAGCTTGGAAAGATCGACCCCACCACCCTGAACCGCATTGCCCCGCAAGCCAATCGCGTGCCCGACGCTCACCAGCCGCGTCACCGCTCCCTTGGCCATCAGGGCATGAATACTCTGCGGATGGTCTTTGAGAATCATCCGGTACCAGGCCACCGCTTCCTTATCCTCGCCAGAAATTTCGCTACCCATAGCAAGCTGCCGGAGCGCTTCCGCGCCGTTCTCACTTTTCGGATGGGCATCCACAAAAGCTTCCAACTCTTTCAGCCACGCACCATGCGCCTTCGCATGATTCACGTCCTTGTCGGCCAGGGTGACCCCATAATACTGCGCCAACATCCGCTGAAATTCAAAATGAGCCAGCAATTCCTCGGGCTGGCCCTCTTTAGCCATCTTCGCTTCCAACGCTCCCAGATAAGCGACTCCCGTCGGAAAACTGCCATCCTGGGTCGCCGCGCTCACCATATCCGCGAGCTGGCGGAGCCATTGCCCACGCTCTGCCGAGTTGGCCGAAGCATCGGCCAATTGCTGCAACATCTTCGCCCGCTGGCCATTCAATGCGATTTTCTTCTTGCCTGTGGCCTTCATCAATTGCTGATCAAGCTTTTCCAACTCCCCCAAAATCTCCTGCATTTTCTCAGTCGACTCGCTCCCAAGTTGGGCAACAGCCGCCCCAGCCCCACCCCCAGGCACAAAGAAAAAACCGCCGGCAACTCCCGAAGAATCTCCCAGCGTTGGACCATCCACCAACTTCCAAGCCCCCTTGACGTTCACCATCGTCCCTAGCTGAAGCTGCTCGTAATCCTCGCCATTACGCACCATCGCCCAGACATTCTCATAAACCACCAGATCCTTCTTCGAGCCGCGGGTGCCGGCCGGCACCATCCCGGGCTTGAGTCCCCCAAAATCGCGGAATTCCTGGTCGTCTCCCAAATCGCCACTCTCAATCAGCTTCTTGAAGGTCGCGGGGGCTGCCTTCGTTCGGACGGCTAGCTGTTTGCTTTGCGTCTCGGACAGTCCCAATTGCTTCGTATCGCTGCTCGTAAGCAACAATCTACGAAATCGCGGGAAATCTTTGGTCCGCACCGCCTCAGCCACCTCCTCGGCAACTTCCTCGGCAGAAATCAGCTTCCAGCCGTCAAGCGTCCCATCCTCGTCACGGTCGACGCCCCAACGCATCCCCGCCCCGTGAAACCACCGATACTGATCCGCTTTGCCATTAAAATTGGCGTCCACATCGCGATAAACTTCCAATCCGTCCCGATAATAGCTCCACGTATCCACCACATTGTCGGAGTCCGAGTCCGAAAATTGCCGCAAGATATTGCCGTCTGCCCGGCGAATGACCCAAGCCGTCGCCCCGCCAACCTTTTCCGCCTTAATCGTGCAGCCCGCCAGCTCCGCTTTGCCAGGAGTATCGAAACGAATGCCGCGCTGAACCGGCTTGAGCTTCAGTGCGTCTGCTACCGAAGGGGCAGCCTCCGCCACTTTTGGCAGGACCAACGAACAGAAGCAGACGAAAATCCAAGGGAAACATCGAAGGCGAAACATGCGTAAACTTTCTCTAATTGTGACAAAAAACCATATCGAGAGGCCAAAGCCGAAGATCGATCGAAAAAACTACTGACCCCAACCCTATCAAGTCGACCTCTACGTCTTATAGCCTCCCAAGGCATCCCCAGACTAGGCCGATGCTACCGAAGAAGAAGCCTTTTAACGAGAAATCGCCGACAATCAACGCCCCAAGCCGCAAGCCCTACGGTGAATCCGCAAAACCCCCATTTGACACCCGACGATAGCAACTTAGAATGATCGATTCGATAGAACAAAACCCTACTAGCGGGATGCCTACCTAAGGCAGTCCGCTCGCAGGGGCGTGTAGCTCAGTTGGTTAGAGCGCAGCCCTGATAAGGCTGAGGTCCCAAGTTCGAATCTTGGCACGCCCACTCCTGAAAATGCGGAATCCGGATTGCGGATTGCGGAATGGTAGACAAATTCCGCATTCCGAAATCCGAACTCTGCATTCAACCGGGGCTGTAGCTCAATTGGGAGAGCACCGCCTTTGCAAGGCGGGGGTTAGGGGTTCGAGTCCCCTCAGCTCCACTGCTGAATAAAATGACTTACGATCAGCTCAACGAATTCTGCGATTCGCTGCCCGCGACGACCTACGTCGTCCAATGGGGCGGATCGCATGTCTGGAAAGTCGGCGGCAAGGTGTTTGCCATCGGTGGCTGGGGCGACGACCAGCCTGGATACACCTTCAAGGTGACCCCCGCAGAATTCGACCGACTCAAAACCGAGCCAGGCCTCCGACCGGCCCCCTATCTCGCGTCGCGCGGCATGAAGTGGATTCAACACTTCGCCCAGCCAGGACTCCCCGACGACCGCCTGAAAGGCTACCTAGTCAAGTCCCACCATCTCGTGTCACTTGGACTCACCAAGAAAAAACAACGAGAACTCGGACTGAACCAACCCTAGCCCGCAGGCAGGGCTTTCGTCCGCACAATCAGACGGATTGCTGCAACCCTCTTGGTTACCTAGCGTTGCTTGTTCCTTGAGGACAAAGCCTCCCGGGAATCGCGAAAAAGTCGCTTTTTCATGCCCGCAACGCCTTTGACTCCCCCCCCACAGCAACCTACGTTTTCCTAGGACTTTGCTACGAGTCAGGTGATCTAGTTTTTGCCGCAAGCCCCCGTGCCTTGCTCACCTGCCCTCGGCGAAGACATACCAAAAAAAGGCTTACCCATGATGATGCTTCCCCTAGCGGTCGCTTTAGACAACGTACTAATCGATGCAACGCTGGCGCTCATTGCCCTGCTCGTTGGGTTTTTCAGCGCGCTCTGGTACGTAAAACACAGCGATTCTGCCACCGGAGAAGGTGCTGGCTCCGAGGAAGATTCCGAGCAAAAAGAAGCCCAAGCAAACGACGCCGAACGGGCCAACATGGCCGCGCTCCAATTACGCGATTTAGCACAAAACGTAGCCACCGACGTCGGCGAACATAACACCCTCGTAAGCGGTATTTCTAGCGAATTAGGCACCATCGCCGATGGTTCCCCCGAGGCCGCAGCAGCCGTTGCCGAGGCCGTCGCCAAGATACTCTCGGCCAACGACAAACTTCAAAATCGATTGGCCGAGGCCGAGCAAAAAATCCAAACGCAAGCCGAAGAAATTCAGACCCAACAATCAGAAGCCCGTACCGACTGCCCTCACCAAAATTGCCAACCGACGAGCGTTCGACGATGCACTCAGCAAAAGTATCGAAAGCTTCGAAAACAACCAACGTCCGTTCAGTCTCTTGATCTTCGACGTCGATTTCTTCAAAAAATTCAACGACACCCACGGCCATCAGGCCGGCGACGAAGTCCTACGCAGCGTCGGCAAAACACTCACCCAAACCGTCAAAACCACCGATATCCCCTGCCGCTATGGCGGAGAAGAGTTCGCCCTGGTCCTGCCCAACACCCGGATCGACTCCGCACGCATCGCTGCCGAGCGTGTCCGCAAGGCGATCGAAGCCATGCAAATCGACTTCGAAGGCAAGGCTCTCAAAGTCACCGCCAGCATCGGCGTCGCCGAAATGACCACCGGCGAAGATGCCGCCTCGATCATTCGACGCTCAGACGACTCGGTTTACGCCGCCAAAGAAGCTGGCCGAAACCAAACCTTCTGGCACGACGGCCAACAATGCCTACCCCTCAACGCACCCGCAGCCGAAGAAAAAGACCCACAGTCGGCCAATAGCGGAAAAGAGTCTCAAAACGCCCTCCAAGAGGGAGAACTGCCCAACCGAGAGACCTTCTCCGGCGAACTCCAGCGACGCGTGGCCGAGAGCCATCGGTTCGGCGTCTCGCTGTCGGTCATGCACCTCACCGTCAAAGACTACGGCGATCTAGAAAAAGAATACGGCAATGCCGTCGGCAAACTACTGCTCGACTCCGTCGCCCAGTTCGTCCGTTCTTCCCTACGAGACATGGACCTGCTCGGACAGCTCGAATCGGGCCAGTTCATCGTGATGCTCCCAGGCAGTTCCGAAAAAGAGGCCAAAATGGTCGGCAAACGCGTCCAATCCGCCATCGCCAACTGCGTCATCCCACTCGGCGGCCGCCAGCTTCGCCTCGAAGTCCTCCACGGCGTCACCGACGTTTACCCCGACGACGATGCCGAAACCATGATGGACCGCGCGGGACAAACGGCACGACAGTCGCAAGAGGCCACGCCCGCCTAGCCCCCGGCTCTGCCGGGGGATGAATTCGCGCGAACAAAGGTTCTCTCAACTGAATCCCCCGGCAGAGCTAGGGGCTACGATAGCTGCTACGATGGCGGAGCTTGAAAATGCACGTCCATCCACCGTCGAGATTCCAATGCCCTCCGCCGACTCCTCTCAGCCAGAGCTACCGCCTGAGCGCAAACCGTGGCAGTTCAGCCTACGGACGATGCTCTTCGGCACCACCGCCTTCGCCATCTTCTTGGGCCTTTCGACAGCTCTACCGACAGCCTTTAGCCAAGCCTTGATCGGACTGATCTGGATCGCCGCCACAGGCTGGCTCATCACCGGACTGTTTTTCGCCCACGGCGATCAACGTGCCTTTTGTATCGGCGCAGCAATCGTCGTCTCGTCGACCTGGACCGGAATCGGCGGGCGATTCCTCCAAGGCTTCTTCGAGATTTTCAGCCTACTGTTCGGTGGCATCGACTTGCCCAGGGCGATCACCCTCTGGCTCAACCACAGCGTCGTTGCCGCCACAGCTCTGGCCAACGGCTGGCTCTGCATCCAAGCCCGCCGCTATTTCGAGCAAGAATCGCCTCAATAAACCACCAATGCTCTTCTCGTGCTTCCCTCAGTAGCCGCGATTTAACAAATCGCAAGGTTGCCCCCTTGCACCGCACCGCACCGCCGCTAGAATACTCGCTCGGCCAAAAGGAGTTAGCCATTCTTCTTAGAAAAGCACGAGCTAGTGCGGTTAAGAATTTCTGGATTTTCTCCCCAAAGCCCTTTGACAGATTCGGGAAACTCGCTATGATTTGAGATTCCCACCCACTCCCTGGCTTAGGCCGGTGAGAGGGACAGTGATCCGAGGCCAGTAAAGTCAGCACCCATCTGGGTCAAAACTTTGCAAGCCTCTGCTCACTGGATTGGTCGAGACAAGGTTCAAGTCGAATCTTGTTGAAACCGATAGAGAGTGGAACGGCCCGCTGGGTCGTGTTAAGGACGGTGAGATATCGTCGGCCTTGGCAAATGTTCTTTGACAATTTGGTGAAATTAACTAGCAAGAGTGGCATCTGAATTCCATTCAGACGCTTTCTGCGAAACAGATTAAGTACGCGCCGACGCAAGTCGATTCGTTCTCCCGATCTCGATCAACGAAGGCATTATAAAGTCTGAATATGGTTTTCCTTTGTCCTTAGATTACAAGGATCAAACAAGCGTTGCTCGAAGGCCTCTCGGAGAACTTTCTTGGCGAACTTCCGGTGGAAGTCCAATAAGAAGGGGTAAAACCGAGGCGCAAGGGCCTTCAAATGACTTAGCAATTGTCTTGAGTTTTGAATCACGAGGGTTTTAGCAACTTGCTAAAAACTATCGAGTTGAGAGCTTTGGATAAATGTGGCCAAGTTATTAAGGGCGCATGGGGGATGTCTTGGCATTAGAAGGCGATGAAGGGCGTGGAAGTCTGCGAAAAGCTCGGGGGAGCTGACAAACAAGTGATGATCCCGAGATTCCTGAATTAATGTGCAGTGAATACATAGCTGCATATAGCGAACGCGGTGAACTGAAACATCTAAGTAACCGTAGGAGTAGAAAGAAAAATCGATTTCCTCAGTAGCGGCGAGCGAACGGGAAATAGCCCAAACCGTGAAGGTTTCCTTCGCGGGGTTGTAGGGCCTTTCACATGAGAGTAAAAAAATTGTCCGGTAACAGAATGTTCTGGAAAGTTCAGCCACAGAGGGTGACAGCCCCGTAAGTGAAACTGGACAATCTCTCGAAAGGTACCTGAGTAGGTCCGGCCACGTGGAATCCGGACTGAATCAACGGGGACCATCCCGTAAGGCTAAATACTCTCTAATGACCGATAGCGTATCAGTATGGCGACTGAAAGATGAGAAGAACCCCTGTTAGGGGAGGAATGTGAACCTGAAACCATGCGCTTACAAGCGGTCGGAGCACTATACCAGTTTACTGGGATGTGTGACGGCGTGCCTTTTGCATAATGATCCGGCGAGTTACCGTGTGCGGCTCGGTTAAGGACTTACGGTCCGAAGCCTCAGGGAAACCGAGTCTGAATAGGGCGACAATTGGTCGTACGTGGTAGACGCGAAACCAGGTGATCTACCCATGAGCAGGTTGAAGCGCGGGTTGTACTGCGTGGAGGACCGAACCCACTTAGGTTGAAAACTGAGGGGATGACTTGTGGGGAGGAGTGAAAGTCTAATCAAACCTGGAGATAGCTCGTTCTCTCCGAAATAGCTTTAGGGCTAGCCTTGAGCCACTATGTTGCGGGGGTAGAGATACTGATTTGGTTTGGGGCCCTTCCCGGGGTACCCTGCCGAGCCAAACTCCGAATACCGCAATAATTATCTCAGGAGTCAGTCCGTGAGGGATAAGCTTCACGGTCGAGAGGGAAACAACCCAGACTATCTGCTAAGGTCCCCAAGTAATACTCAGTCACTAAGGAAGTTGAATTGCAGTGACAACCAGGATGTTGGCTTAGAAGCAGCCACCATTTAAAAAGTGCGTAACAGCTTACTGGTCGAGCAATTCTGCGCCGATAATGAACGGGAGTAAGTATTACACCGAAGCAGTAGATTCAGTGATTCTTCGGATGATCTGTATGGTAGGAGAGCGCTGGTGGTCAGATACAAGCCATACCGTAAGGAGTGGTGTCGGGGCCATCAGGTGATTATGCCGGAATGAGTAACGATAAGGCAGGTGAGAATCCTGCCCGCCGAAAACCTAAGGTTTCCTGGGGAAGGTAAATCCGCCCAGGGTTAGCCGGTTCCTAAGTCGAGGCCGAAAGGCGTAGACGATGGATAGCAGGTCAACATTCCTGCGCCAGCTATGTGGACCGATGGAGGGACGGCATCCGAAAGGTGAGCGGTACGAATAGAAATGTCCGTGGAACCTGACAAGCCGGGGGGTAGGCAAATCCGCCCCCGTAAAGCAAGTTAGGTGACCGAGCGCGCTTATGTTCGCGAAGTCATTGGTAGGATGTCCAAGAAAATCTTCTAAGGGTTGATACATAGTTGACCGTACTAAAACTGACACAGGTAGGTGAGACGAGTAGTCTAAGGCGCTCGGGAGAACACTGGTTAAGGAACTCTGCAAAATGACCCCGTAAGTTCGCAATAAGGGGTGCCCCTGGCGGTTCACGCTGCTGGGGGCCACAGTAAATCGATTTCTCCGACTGTTTATCAAAAACACAGGTCTCTGCTAACACGTAAGTGGATGTATAGAGACTGACGCCTGCCCGGTGCCGGTAGGTTAAGGTAGAGGGTTAGCTTGAATTTATTCCTGCAAAGCTCACGACCGAAGCCCCGGTAAACGGCGGCCGTAACTATGACGGTCCTAAGGTAGCGAAGTTCCTTGTCGGGTAAGTTCCGACCTGCATGAAAGGCGTAACGAGAGAAATACTGTCTCAACCAGTGACCCGGTGAAATTGTAGTCGTGGTGAAGATGCCACGTTCCCGCAGCTAGACGGAAAGACCCCGTGAACCTTTACTATAGGCTGATATTGGGCTGTGGTATGTACTGTGTAGGATAGGTGGGAGGCTTTGATCCCTGGTCGCTAGATCAGGGGGAGCCATTGGTGAAATACCACCCTTTGCATGCTTTAGTTCTAACGTTGATTCCCGTGAATCCGGGCAACGAACAGTGTCAGTTGGGTAGTTTGACTGGGGCGGTCTCCTCCTAAAGAGTAACGGAGGAGCCCAATAGGTACACTCAGCCTGGTTGGCAATCAGGCATCGAGCGTAAAGGTAGAAGTGTGCTAAACTGCGAGACTTATCAGTCGAGCAGGTACGAAAGTAGGGCTTAGTGATCCGGTGGTCCCGTATGGAAGGGCCATCGCTCAACAGATAAAAGGTACTCCGGGGATAACAGGCTTATCGCTCCCGAGCGTCCATAGCGGCGGAGCGGTTTGGCACCTCGATGTCGGCTCATCACATCCTGGGGGTGAAGAAGCTCCCAAGGGTTTGGCTGTTCGCCAATGAAAGTGGTACGTGAGCTGGGTTCAGACCGTCGTGAGACAGGTCGGTCCCTATCTACTGTGGGCGCACAAAACTTGAGGAGGTTCTTCTTTAGTACGAGAGGATTTGGAAGGACGACCCTCTGGTGTTCCTGTTGTCGCGCTAGCGGCACGGCAGGGTAGCTAAGGTCGGAAAGGATAAACGCTGAAAGCATATAAGCGTGAAGCCCTCTCCAAGATTAGGTTTTGTATCCCAATGGGAGAAAGTCCCCTGGAAGACGACCAGGTTGATAGGCCAGATGTGTAAGTGCAGCAATGCATTCAGCTAACTGGTACTAATGGACGAACGCTTGGCCACATTTATCCAACGCTTTTGATTTCCAATAATCAAAGGACAAAGGAGATGTGGAACGTAAGAAGTTCGAGGAAGCATGTGATTCTCACATCTTCGATCGCACATCAAAATTCTTACATAAACACACTCTTGTTAGTTATTCACCAAATTCAAGTCCGTAGTGGCTCACCCTGCTACGGCCTTTTTTGGCGACCATATTGTAGTGGAGACACCTGTTCCCATTCCGAACACAGTAGTTAAGCACTCCAAGCCGATGATAGTGAAAGCATTCGCGAAAGTAGGTATCGCCAATTTTTATGACCCCACTTGGGAACAATTCCAAGTGGGGTTTTTTTATGCGCTGCACTCTTCCAAAATTTGTCCCGAACGGGAAAGACCGTAGGGTGTGTGCAGCGACAGCGGAACGCACCACGAATACCCGCAGCATGGCGCATACTAGTCCGGAAGGAGTCGCGATCTCCGCACCACATCCGGAACATCTGTTTTCTTTACCGTCGTTACGCTGATTGATTTGGGCAGTGCCGAGGTGTGGTAGGGAGATCCATTCAAAGCAGCTTGAATAACAAAAGGTGCGTTACGCTGTCGCTGCACACACCCTACGGACTGCGTGGGAGGTTTGGGTGAGGGTCCTGACATTGTCTAAAAATGTCATGCGTGGCAATGAATTGGCCCATTTCGCGGGAAAATGGGCAAAATAGTCCGTCCGCTCTCATTGTGATTAGGCGAAAAAAGTCAGCAGAAAAGCTAGACACAATGGGGGGGGGGCCATAGACTAGGGTCATCTTATTATCCCCCTGATTGCTACGCTTCCGAAAGTCAAGCTAATGCGAACCAAACTCTCTTGCTCGATCATTGCGGTGGCTATTTTCTTGGGTACCGCCGCTATTGGTCATGCCCAGAACATCGTCTCCGGCGGAGCGGTCGTCGATATTTCAGCGACATATTTCATCCCCTTTCCCAACTACGAAGACGAGTCAGATCAGGTGATCGAAGGAGCAAGTGGCCTATCGCGCAGCGTCCATGCTGGCCCGAATTCCGCGACCGCTACAGCCGTCCTTGGCAGTGTGACCTTTCAAGCTAGTGCTTCCCCGGTAGGTGATGGAAAGTCAAATGCTTTAGGTAGCGGTAGGATTCTTCTGACCAACCCTAACAACTTTGCAGTAATCGTCGATGTTCTCTCCGGGGCTAGCGGCGATGCAAGAGCTAGCGTCGGCCGTATTCACGCCAGTAACGGCAGCAACGACTCGAGCATCACCCTTAACGCCGGCGAGCAACTTCTGTTGAAAGCTGGAGGTGCCGCGATCGGTGGCGAAGTTACGACGCCGGCGCATGGGACACGCTCTCTCTCTAGTTCCGCCACAATTCTATTCTCATCGAGAAAAGCCGGCGATGGCCGCCAGCCATTTCAGGGCAGCAGTTCCAACGACACCAACATGGTGGCCAACACACAGGATGTCACAGACTTCAGCGACTACGACGAAGACGACTACACGATCAGCAGGCCAACTTCCGTTTCTGGCTCTTATCTAGTTCCGATTATTGACGACTACGGTCGCACCAATCCTATTTACTCTGGGGATCGTAACAAACCTCTTCCGCTACAAGCGAACCTGGGATCCGCGAGTGCTTTCATAGCAACAGCAACAAGTGAACCCAACGTCGTAGCGTATGGGTTCGGTGTGAGTGACAATATCTTCACGCATTTCACCCTGCCTTTTGCATTGCGAAATGGAGAGACTGAATTTTCCGTGGCATTCGACGGTCAAGTCGTACCCTACACGGTGGGTGAAACCCTCGACTTTACTCAATACAGGCCTGGAGGAATCGACACATTTTTGATGTTTGGCATCGACGGCTATATTGCCTTTGATCCTTCCGAGCCAGTGCCGTTTGTATCTGGCTTGCAGTTTGCCAACAACGGCATCGCAGACGTCGCCATAGTCCCATTTGTATCCGTTCCCGAACCGGCGAGCGTCGCATTACTGGCCCTAGCCGGACTGTTATCGATTCGCCGTCCGCGCCGTTAGCAGGCAGGCTAGATGTTCGGCTAGGTGAATGACCTCATAGCAGGCAACGGGGACCACAGGCAACGGGGACCAGGTCCACTTAGGCATGGCTCAAAAATAACTCCGACATTTTGCCAGAGAGCCGATTTTTGACAAGACTTCTACGCCCAAGGCGTTTTTACACCGCAACCCAGACAAGACTTCTACGCCCAAGGCGTTTTACACCGCAACCCAGACAAGACTTCTACGCCAAAGGCGTTATACACCGTAGGTCAGACAAGACTTCTACGCCCAAAGGCGTTCTACACCGTAGCCCAGGGTCGACGCAAAGCGGCGCACCCTGGGTTGGCAAGCCACAAGAAAGTTACGCTGAAAGCGTTACACAAGCCCCTACCAAACAGCGCTGCGTGTAACGCTTTCAGCGTAAAGTTTTTTGGAGGTGCTTTTTACCCAGGGTTCGCCCCGGCGTGCCGAGGGCGAACCCTGGGCTACGGTGTAAAACGCCTTTGGCTAGTTCTTTGCGGAAGGCTCCTCCAATGTCGAAGTTGTTTTTGAGCCAATCCTTACCCCCTTGGCTTGCCAAACAACTTGAAGCAATTCCCATTTCCATAGAGCCAAAAACAAGAAGACACCAGAAGCAGTCTTTTTGTGCCTTTTCGTGTTTTTGTGGCAATGCTTTTTTGTGGCAATGCTTTCCAGAAAATCGCCCTAGCAGCCGGCATCCTCATAACAGAACGCCCCGCCAAAAAAAATCCGCGTCTATCCGCGTCCATCCGCGGCTAATTTTCCTCCACTCTCGGGCACCTCCTCACACACCGGCCAAAAAAAGCCTTTGCAATCCCACGCACGCATTGCAATAATCAAGATGCCCCCCGCCCTTGGGAGACCAATCTTTTTACGCACATCCGCAATGGAGGTCGATCACAGCGAGGAGTAAACTCCCTGACTTCTGTACGCCTCACGCTTGCGGTTTCACGAGAACCCAAGCATTAACCAAAACACCCAGCGCACAAAACGCCCAGACTTTTGCACTCCAAACAGGGGCCCCCGTCGATTCACTGCAAAAGTCGAACCTCGACTTCGCTCAAACGGCTAAAAGAATGACAAACCACCCCGACTTTTGCAACTCTCCTACACCCGCGTCCGTGCAAAAGTCGGCGCATCAGTCACGACACTGCCCAAGAGGCAAGAAAGTTTTAGAGCAAGTCCGTTTTTTATGGAGCCACAAAAATCACAAGAAGAACCTGCTTTTTGTGCATTTTTGTGTTTTTTGTGGCTATGCTTTTCCGCGAACTGCCCCTAGAGTGTGTAGCCGACGTCCCCTTTCCAGCGGACAAAACCTTCGATCGCTTCGTATTCGGCGAGTCCCAAGGCATCGTAAAGGTCGGCGGTTCCCCGATTACGGTCTTCGGCACGTTGCCAAAATTCTCGCGGATCGTTGCCGGGGAACAAGGCTCGATCTTTCTGCGACTCGTGCTTGAAGATAGCATTACGCTTCTGCAAAAGCTCACGAGGACTAATCGGAATGGCCATTTCAATTTGAGCGGGACTCCACTCCTGCCAAGCACCTCGATAGAGCCAGGTTTCGGAGTCGGCATACCAAGCTTCTTCTTTCAAACGCTCGCAAGATTGCAGCACAGCTTGCAGACAAGTTCGATGTGTGCCGTGCGGATCCGAAAGATCGCCGGCCACATAAATTTGATGCGGCTTCAGCGTTTGCAACAACTTCATCGTAATGGCAAGATCCTCTTCGCCCAAAGGCTTCTTGCGTACGCGCCCCGTCTCGTAAAAAGGCATGTCGAGAAAGTGCAACCCTTTGTCAGTGACTCCGCAACTACGTGCTGCTGTGCGTGCCTCGCCACGACGGATCATACCTTTGATGGCTTGGACTTTTTCGCTATCGACTTGCCCCGGTTGCTTGTTGGCCAACGATTCTTGGATTTCCTTTTCGATTTGGTCCGTCAGGCCTGGCTCAATGCCGAAAGCCCGGTTCAGCTCGCCGGCAAACTCCATAAATCGAGCCGCATCCTCGTCGAAGACCGCAATGTTTCCCGAGGTTTGGTAAGCCACATGCACTTCGTGGCCTTGCTCGACAAGGCGTATAAGCGTCCCGCCCATCGAGATCACATCGTCATCGGGATGGGGCGAAAAGACTAGGATTCGCTTCGGGAAAATATCGTCGTGCTCCTGAGGCCGATCGCCCGGCTGTCTTGCGTGGGCCGGTTTGCCCGCAGGCCAGCCGGTAAGGGTCGATTGAAGCTGTCGGAAGACCGAGAGGTTGATGTCGTAGGCCGATCCGTGGCTTGCGAGCAGATCTTGCAAGCCTTCTTCGTTGTAGTCTTCTTCCGTCAGTTTAAGAATTGGCTTTTTAAGCTCCGTTGCCAACCAGATCACAGCCGTGCGGATGAGGTCCTTCTTCCATTCGACCCCTTCCACAGTCCAGGGACAGCGAAAGCGGGTCAGCTCGGCGGCGGCGGCTCGATCCAGAACAATTTTGGAGTTCTTGTGTTCTTGCAGAAAACTCGCGGCGATGATGGTAGAGATCTCGCCTTCGACAGCCTGCTCGACGACCTTTGCTTTTCCTTCGCCAAAGGCGAGCAGATAGACTTGCTTCGCTTCTAGGATCGAACCGACACCCATCGTGATTGCTCGACGTGGCACGTGCTCTTCACCGTAAAAATCGCTGGCTGCGTCTCGCCGTGTGACGCGATCAAGCGTAATCATCCGCGTACGGCTCTCGCGTCCCGAACCAGGTTCGTTGAATCCAATATGCCCGGTGCGACCGATGCCGAGTAGTTGAATATCGATTCCTCCAGCCTCTCGGATCGATTGCTCGTACTCCTGGCAATAAGCGGCGACGTCTCCTTCTGGCAGCATTCCATCGGGGACATGTGTGTTTTCAGGCTTGATATCAAGGTGATCGAAGAGGTGCTCCTTCATAAATCGGACATAACTCTGCAACGCTTCGGGCTGCATCGGAAAATACTCGTCCAAATTAAACGTAATCACGTTCTCAAAGCTCAGGCCTTCTTCCTGGTGCAAACGAACCAATTCGTTGTAGACCGAGACGGGCGTACTTCCGGTAGCTAGCCCTAGAACACACGCCTGGTTCGCTTCTTGACGCTGGCGTATCAGCTCTGCGATTTGGCCTGCGACATAAACACTGGCATCCTGCGCATGACGAAATACGTGGCAGGGAATTTTTTCGCGGCCTGGTAAAGGCCCTTGGAGAGCAGTAGGAGTAGTCTTCTGTTGAGTCTTCATGGTTTGGCTCTAAGTAAGTAAAGAAGTGTTTTTATGTGAAAAATTGCATGTGTAAGATTTTAGATTTTTGCCGTACGACCGTTGCGTAAACTGTCGGTCTGCTTTTGACAAAGCCGAATTGCATCTTGAGCCAAGCTGGCATTGAGAATCGCCGAGGGCGATTCCTTTTTTACGCAGCTCACGACTTCTTTGAGTTCGGCCTGAAAAGCGTCCATCGGGTCCCCTGAACCTAACGAGGGACGTTTTACTTTTCCATCGCTGGTCAGTAGCGTGGGGGGGCAAAGGTAACTCGCGTCCTTGCCAACTACGGAAAAGTCGAACATGAGCGTCGCTTTTTCAAAATGAATTTCAAAAGCGTGAGTAAACGCTCGGCCTTGCTGATTAATCGTTCCGCTGGTTGCCTGGACCACGGGGCCTTTGGGGCCATAGTCAAATTGGCTGTTCCAGTGTTCCGCAAGATTTTTCTTCATCCGCCCTTTGCTCGTCACCGCCTTGGGCAATCCAAACATCAAGCGAATGAAGTGGGCATCGTGGACGTGAAGATCGAGCATCGGACCGCCCACCTGCTCGGATAACCAAAAATTCTTGAGCCACGCGGGATTCGAAATAACCCGCTTAAAACTTCCGCCCAAAAGCCGGCCATGCTTGCGGCTTCGATGCTCCTTCAACGCCCAAGCATACTCAGGGAAAAACGGCAAGACCTGTCCGATCATGAGTAACTTGCCAGCTCGTTTCGCAGCCGATTCCATACGTTTGCAATCACGAACGTTCAGCGCCATGGGCTTTTCACAGAAGACATGCTTGCCAGCTTTTAATGCTTGTACCGCGACATCGGCATGTAGATTCGGCGGCAGAGTAATATCGATCAAATCGATACTGTCGTCTGCAAGCATGTCCTCGATCGAGGTGTAGGTATCCACTTGCGACAGGTCCATCTTTTTGCCAGCGGGACCAAAGTTACCTTGGATTCCTCGCCAGTCACCGGTCAATCGTTTTTTGTCTTGTTCGCAAAGAGCAACCACTTGGACTCCGCGCAGCTTCTGGTAGGTCAGGTAATGCACCATCCCCATGAAGCCAATACCTATGATGCCAACCTTAGTCATCAGCGTGACTCTCCATTCTCTTTCGGTGTAGCGGTTTCTTCGTTTGCCGAAGGCCGTTGATGAAACAACAAGATAAACAAAACTAAAATCCCCACTGCCATAAACGCCGGCAGCATCCAAAAAGTCTTCCACTGCGACATGGTTTCCGTAAGCAGGCTCTGATCAATATCACTCAGTGAGCGGACCGAAAACATGTTCGTTAGCGATTCAAAAAAGCTCATGGGTTCGGCACTAGCATTCTCGGTGAGAGCTTCGTTGAGCTTCGGATAGCTGGCGACGTCCTTGCCAAATTTTGCACCTGCAAACCAGTAACCGATATACATGCCGACGCCCTGCGTGAAAAAGACCAGCATACTTTGTACTTGCCCTCTCACCTCTGCCGTTCCTTTTTGCTCGGCATACATGAAGCCGGTCACAAAGAAGAAATCATAACAGACTCCGTGCAGCAGGATCGCTAACAGCACCAAGGGGATGATTTGTTGGCTAGCACCAAAAGCAAACAAGACATAACGCAGTGCCCAGGCGGCCATGCCGACCGCGATCATCCACTTCACGCCGAGGTGCCGGAAGAAAAACGGGATCAACAACATAAAGAAAAATTCGCTCATCTGCCCAAGCGTCATAGTAGCAGCAGGGGCATCAAACCCTAGCTGACCCAGGAACGTCGACGTATAGCTGTAGTAGTAGGCGAGCGGGATACAGACCAGCGTAGAGCAAAGGATGAAAATGAAGAAAGCAGGTTCCTTGAGTAGCCGCAACGCATCAAGCATCAGCAAAGATCGCAAATTGACCGGTTTACCAGCGGCTGGGGGCGGGGTGTGAGGCAATACGAAGCAAAACAAGCCAAGCAATATCGAGCTGGCACCAGCGAGACGGAAGATATCGAAGCTGGCCGACCATCCAAGCGCGCCTACGAGGAGTCCCGCAACAATCCAACCAATGGTTCCCCAAACGCGCACCTTCGGGAAGTCGTTGGGGTCTTCCAGGTTGGCAAAAGCAATTGAATTTCCCAAGCCTAGGGTCGGCATGTAACAGAGCATATGAGCGGTGATGATCCAGACGAGCGTACGGCTACTCTCGGCAGCAGCAAATCCGGGCACGATTAATAGCAAAACCCCTCCTACCAAAAAGAGGACTGCCATGACGATCTGAGAGGGGAAGAAACGATCCGCAATGAAACCCAAAAACAGAGGCGCTAGGATTGCTGCGATCGGAGCGCTCTGATAGGCATCGCCAATAATGCCGCTCAGGCCAGCCTCGCCAAGACACTGGCCGAGCGTGGCAAACCATGCTCCCCAAGTAAAAAACTGGAGAAACATCATCACTGAAAGTCGTGTGGAATTTTTAATGAGATAGCTCCTACAAAATGTGGTTCTTTTTGATTCGGTTCAATAGTTCGACTGCTTTTTGAATTTCTGCTTTTTGCCGCACTGGTTCCTGAGAGATCTCGCGTTCGATGGTCAACGGCCCCGTGTACCCGAGCGAATCTAGCATCTGTAAATAGCGTTCAAAATCCACTGCCCCTTCGCCGAGGGGAACTTCTTCGCCCCAAGTTTCCCCCGGTTTGTCCGACCAGGTTCCGTCTTTGCAATGCACGCTACGAACATAGCGTCCTACTTTTCCTAAGGCTTCCATCGGCTCGCCGCTGCCGTACAGGATCATGTTCGCAGGGTCAAAGTTGATGAAAAGGTTGTCACGGGCAACGTCCTCGATGAATCTTAGCAGAACGTCCGCCGGCTCTTGGCCTGTTTCTAAGTGCAGTGTCTTGAGAATTCGTCGCACAATGTCCGCAGAGTTCTTGGAGTAATTGCACCATCGCTGCGTAGTCGGGGTCGTCGACGTCGTGGGGGACAAACCCGATGTGTGATCCTAGAACGGAGACTTCGAGTTGGTCGGCAAAATCGGCGATCTCCTTGAACTCGGCAACACGCGCCGCACGGGTGGCTTGCGGAACAAATCCGACCGTGCGCTGCGAGGTCGGGATGTCGGCATAACTCTCGCCGTCGAATCCGGCGAAGACGCAAGTGATCTCGATGCCCATGTCTGCAACACGCTGCCGAAATTTGTCAGCGCACTCCTTCGTGCGAGATTCTAACAAGGGAGCGTGCAACTGAATGGTCGGCACCGAAAGTTCTTGCGCCACCTCAAGCTGGACACCAAAGCCGGCATCGATACTCGAAAAT
This sequence comes from Bythopirellula sp., assembly GCA_965224625.1. Classification (GTDB taxonomy): domain Bacteria; phylum Planctomycetota; class Planctomycetia; order Pirellulales; family Lacipirellulaceae; genus Bythopirellula. The sequence goes on along the minus strand of CBDCZS010000001.1, from coordinate 820,579 downwards.
ACACCAAGAGGCCATTTGGTCATCGTGAAAGGTTCTCAACTTACTAAGATTAGGTTGACTGGGGTTAGGTTGACTGGCGTCGGCAAGCCATCTCTTCGTTCGCCCGAAAGCTCATTGAAAGCTATTCGCTCGACTCTGCCGACAATTCTTTGATCTGTATGTTTCGGAAATGTACCGGGTCTCTATGACACAAAAATCCCACGTATCCCTGCTTACGCAGCAACCCAGGGTGTTCTTTGCCATCGAGGGTCTTGTTGTCGGGGGCCGCTTTATCCAGGTTGGTATCCAGAATAACTTGGTCATTCAAGATCACCTGCAAACGACGCCCTTGGCAGCGAACCTCCTGCGAATTCCACTCTCCGACGGGCTTCAAAGCACCACGCTTGGCCGCTGCGATTCCGTAGGCAGAGCCATGATACTGATAGTCTTTGAGGTCTTTGTACATTTCTGCCGTGTCATCGAGAATCTGTAGCTCAATACCCACATAGGCCGAGTCGCCCTCTTTCGGCGTTCGGATCGCCAGACCATTGTTGGCGCCGGGGGTCAGTTTGAAATCGAAACGAAAAACAAAGTCGCCGTACTCGCGTTCGGTCAGCAGTTTTCCGTGGCAACCTTTTCTGCAAACGAGATCGCCCGACTCGATTGAAAAATAGTCCAACGCCTCACCAGTCCAACCGGCGAGCGTCTTTCCGTCAAACAGCGAAACAAAACCATTCTCGGCATTTTCTTTTGCCTGCGCACAAGAGGGCAGGGCGTTGGCAAGTACGATCCCTAGCAGGGCAACTCGAAGCATTGATAACTTTCTTGAAAAATTAAACGGGCTACTTGGACTGACTTTGCTTGATTGCATCCGGCAGCGACGGGTCGACGATCCCTCGTTCTCCACGTCCCTCGTTATCGATGCGAAGATCTACGACGCGGAGTATCGACTCGACGGTCGTCTCCCAGTATTTCTCTCGTGATTCTCTCGGCACTGATTTCAAAGGCCGAACGATCCGGAACCCTACGTCTTGCGACTCGTCGCTAGCAAACCACCACGGACTCTTCGGGGTATTCGGATCGTAACTACGCCAGCCCTTATCGTCCGACTGACGACGCATTGCGGAGCGGCAGTCTGGGGGATCGAGATACCACGATCCTCCTCGCAGCACACGCGGAAAAAGCTTGTCGGTCTCGCACAAAGCAGCGCCCGCTGCTGTCGGGCCTTTTTCATTCTTGATCTTCTGGTACCAGTTCGCGCCATGCGAATCGAGTACCCATTCGGAGGCGTTGCCGTGCATGTCGTACAAGCCCCAAGCATTCGGTTTTTTCTCACCCACGGGATGTGTTTCGTCGTCGGCATTTTCATAATGCCAAGCGTAGTCATCCAGATTCGCAGGGTCATCGCCAAAGTGGTAGGCGGTCGTCGTCCCGGCGCGGCAAGCATATTCCCATTCGGCTTCGGTAGGCAGCCGATAAAAAGTAGTCGTCAGCAAGCTGAGCCATTTTGTGTATTGCTTCGCCGAATACTGACTCATCGAAACTGCTGGCTGCCGAGGCCCATCGCCGGCTGAAAACGTAAAGCCAGGCTCATAGAGTTTCGACGGAGCAGTAATCGCGTCGATCTTGTTCTCGTCAAGGATTTGTCGAACGCCCTGATCATTGAACTTATCAAAGACGCTGCAAAGCTTCATGTACTGTTTGTATTCCGACCAAGTCACTTCATATTTGCCGATCCACATCGGAGGCACTTCTATTTCGACCTGCGGTCCCTCGTCTTCGCGACGCTCGGCCTCACCCGCCGGACTGCCCATCAAAAAGGTGCCGCCTGCGATGGGCACCATCTCAAACGTCACGTCGGTCCCGGGAATTGTCTGGGTGTAGGGCACCATATATCCCGCTTCGGTTGCGACAAAGGGATCCTCAGCGGGCCGTTCTTGGACAAAGCCCGGCGAATCGGCAGGCGTCTCTTTGGCTGCAACAATAGCCGCAACTTGAGAGAAAACGAACAGGCCCACGATCGTGCAAATCCCACGAAGCGAGCGACGAAGCGATGAGGTTGGCAAAGCTATTTCCCTGACGAACTCAGACAAACTTTGTTACCCCCGGAATAGCGACCTCGTCCTCAGGCAAATCTGTCCAGCCGTAAGTTTCGGGACCAAGTCGTTCCTCGCTAGCAATGACCTGCTCCCAGGTCAGCTCCTGTCCGGTGTAGGTACACATGCGGCCCATGATCGCAATCATCGTGCTGTTGTTCATGTAGTGGCCATTGTTGATCGGCGTCCCGTTACGAATGCTTTTGAACAATGCGCTGTGTTCTTCGACATACATACTCGGTTTCTTTTCGCGGTAGCGCCACTTGGTCTCGCCATCAATACGATGCTTCAAAATTTGAGCTTTTCCTTTGGTGCCCAGCACCAGCTCGTCGACGTGCGTCGTGCAGTTATCTTGTTGCCGACAAGTAAAGTAGACAGGCACGCCGTTGGCGTATCGGTAGGTGACCACGTGATGGTCAAAAACATTGCCGTATTTTTCTTCCGTACGTTGCTGACGCCCGCCGATGCCTACCGCTTCCACAGGGCTCGCATCGCCCAGCAACCATGCGGTTTTATCGAGGCTATGAATCGCCTGCTCGACAATTTGATCGCCAGAGAGCCAGTTGTGGTAAACCCAGTTGCGCAACTGGTATTCCATCCGGCTCCATTCGGGCTTGTCACCACGATGCCAAAGCGTACTGGAGTTATAAGAGGATTCAATCGCGATGATGTCGCCAATCGCTCCGTCCTGAATCTGCTGCATCGTTGCCAAGACGCCTCGATCGTATCGCCAGCAAAGCCCCGAAACGACGGCCAGCCCTTTTTGCTTCGCAATTTCGCAAGTCTTCTGTACGCTAAGAACCCCTGGGACATCCACGGCAATTGGCTTTTCGATAAAGCAATGTTTCCCTTGCTCTACGACATAGGCAAAATGCTGAGGGCGGAAATGGGGCGGTGTCGTTAAAATCACGACGTCGACGCCGCTATCTATGACCGACTTGTAAGCATCGAAACCGCTAAACACACGCTCCGGATCGACTTTCGCCCGACTGCCAACCGTCTCGTCTGCCTGGATGTTTTCAAGGCATAGCGCTGCACGGTCTGCAAACGTATCGCCGATCGCCACAAGCTTGGTTTGCGGATCTGCGGTCAGCGCGTTGATGACCGCGCCGGTGCCTCGCCCTCCACAGCCGACCAGTCCAATCCGAAGCGTTTCGTCCGCACCTTCGTGAACCGCAGGCACGTTGGTCGCTCCTTGCGCCAACAACGGCGAAAACGCAGCAGCAGCTACTGAACCCTGCAGGACCGAACTCTGCAAGAACTGCCGACGGTCGGGGCGATTATTTTTTTTCTCTGGGCGAGTCATGTTCTTCGTCCTTAGGGTTTCAGCAATTTTCTATTTCGCAATCTTCTCATTCTAAGCAAGACCCAAAACGTTATCCATACGCTGCGAAATCTCTGCCAGACGCTCTCGAGTGCCACCGACGACTTCTGCGGTACACCAGCCGGCATAGCCGATTTCGGCCAAGGCTTTTCGGACTTCCGCCCAATCGATCGTGCCGTCGCCGATTTTGCAGAAGCCACGGTTCGGCATGCCCAGCCCCCAGCCTTTGAGATCCAACTTCACAATACGGTGCCCCAGCGTCCGAATCCAGTCTTGGCTCGGCGCGAATTTTTGGGCATTGCCAATGTCAAAGTAGGAACCGACCCAAGGGCTGTTGATCTCGTCGAGATAGTCACGTAGTTGCTCGGGTGTTTCGCAAAAACCGTTCCATACGTTTTCGATGAGAACACGAATGCCAAGCCGACCCGCCAAGGGCAAGACTTTTCGGATTTCGACAATCGATCGGCTCCAAACCAACTCGTGATTTTCGTCGTCGCCAGTGACCTTGCCTGGCACAAGCAGAACGGAGTCGCCGCCCAACGCCTTGGCATCTTTGATCGCTTGGCTCAGCACCTCGACCCCTGCGGCACGCTGCTCCGCATCCGGCGACGACAGACGTAATTTCCAATGCCGCATATCCACCAAACCATGAATGGGCATCCCCGTCTGCCGGCTTGCCGCCAACAGACTCTCGACCTCAAGCTCTTCGAGCGGGCTAATTAGTTCCATCCCGTCGTAGCCAAGCTCCTCGCAGAGCTGGAATTTCTCTAGCACAGTTCCTGGGGTCTTGATCATCCCCCATTTCAACGATTTATAGATCCGCTTTGGGCTTGGCTGGGTTGCTTGAGCACGAGAAACATGGGGTAACCAAGTTGCACCCAAAGCACATCCCAGAGAACTCCCCAAAAACCGCCGTCGTGACGCTAATTGTTGCATAATAAAAGGGCCTATTTTTTGCTTCGGCAGTCCCGAGGGACTGCCGGAATTTGCTTGTATATCCACATCAGAGTATAACAAACCGCCCCCTAACAATCTATTGCCGAACCCCGCCCCTCCTGGAAGAAGGCATGCGCCGAAGACCGTCCGCGTTTACCCTGGTAGAGCTATTGGTCGTGATTGCCATAATCGGCATTCTCGTTGCTCTGCTTCTTCCAGCCGTACAGGCAGCCCGCGAATCGGCCAGACGCAACAGCTGCGCCAACCACCTCAAACAAATAACTTTGGCCCTGAGTAACTACGAGGCCATTGCCGGAAGCTATCCCGCCAGCTTCCGATTGAACCCTGGGCAAACGCTTTCCACCAACAATGGCTCCTGGTCGATCCAAGCCCGTCTGCTCCCCTTCCTAGAACAGGGGGCCGCATTTGCCCAAATCGATTTCAAGCTGCCCTGGGACGATCCCAAGAATCGGGCCATCGGCGTACCCACCCTCCGGATACCAGCCTATATTTGCCCAAGCGAGGCAAATGACCAAGTCCGTTTGAAGAATGGCAATGAGTTTGTCTATCCACATACCTACGGTGCCAATTTTGGTCGATGGCTGGTCTACGACCCTCTCGATCCCTCGAAGACCGGCGACGGCGTCTTTTTCGTCAATTCGTCGCTCCGAGCTGCCCAGGTACAAGATGGACTCAGCAACACGCTCGCTTTCGCCGAAGTCAAAGCGTTCACGCCCTACCTCCGAAACACCGCAGACCCGGGGCCTCAGATTCCCGATGAACCGAACCAGCTTCCCACCGCCGGGCAACTCAAACTGGGCGCCGACACCAACAGCAACACGGGCCATACCGAGTGGCCCGATGGCCGCGTCCACCACAGCGGATTTACGACCGTCTTTACGCCCAACACGGTCGTCCCTTTCCTGCACGACGGGCAAACCTACGACTACGATGTCAACACACAAAAAGAGGGCAACAGCGCAACGCAACCGACCTACGCAGCCATCACCGCCCGCAGCTACCACCCCGGCGGCATCAACACCGCGCGTCTCGACGGCTCCGTCCATTTTGTAAGCGACACAATCGACCGAAATACCTGGAGAGCCCTGTCGACAAGGTCAGGCGGCGAAGTTTTTCAGGCAGGAGGCTAAGGGGAGGCACGAATGACGAAATACCCAATGACGAAGGAATGCCCAAGCATGAAATCCGAAAAACGGGTGCTTTTCCCGGCGATCAAGCAGGGGCTTTGTTCATTCGGTCTTCTGGCTTCTTTCAGGCTTGGGTATTTCGGAATTCATCATTTGCCTAAGGGGAGGCTACTGGAGACACAAAAGGTGTCAGAATTCCTACTTCAAAGTGATCTGCCCCCTCCTGGACTCTCTATTGACAGTATTTCCTAGCCATTGCGGGCATTTGATGGTGGTTATCCGCACACTCTTCTGTATTCTCTGCTGGAATGTCGCAAAAATGGACGTTTCTGGTACAATGAATGCTTACGAAACTTTATTAATGAAAATGACGAGTTTGGTAGATGATGCTCTAGGAGATGGCACTGGGTAGAGCGAAGTACTCACTGAAGTACTCACTGAGGTACTCACTTAGGAACAGGAAAGAGGGAAACACGTGACGAAAAGCAATAACAATAAACAGTCTCGGCGTCTCGGCAATTTCGAGCGTCTGGAAGACAGAATCTTGCTGAGCGCGACCACCGTGACAGCAGACGCGGAGATGCTCTTTCCCGCTTTTGAAACCGCAGGGTTCAACTTTATCTACACGGGCGACACCGACGACGACGGCTCGATGGCAGTAGAGTACCGCCAGGTCGGAAGTTCAACTTGGCAGCAGGGCCACGAGGGCGTGAAGGTCGAGAGCTACCCGCGAGTCGGTGGCGTGCCTACCCAGCGTTTTGAATACGCAGGCCGTCTTTTTGGCCTGACCGAGAGCACCGACTACGAGGTGCGTGCTACGTTTTCCGATCCCGATGGCGTCGTCGGTCAGGCGGTTCGCACCTTTACTTTGTCGACCCGCGATCCGGTTGTCACGAGCACCAGTGGTACTACCTACTACGTCGACCCCAACGCAGGATCGGGTGGCAATGGCTCGGTAGGGAACCCTTTTGATGAGATCTCAGATACCAGAACCGTCGTGTCTAGCGGAGACACCATCGAGCTACTCGACGGCGTACACGAGGTGACGGACTTCATCGCTTTTGCTGCAAATGGCACGGCTGCTAACCCGATTACGATCACTGCTGCGGCTGGCGCCACGCCAGTGGTGCGTGGCAAATTCACCGGGCTAGAAGGCCCTGGCACCACTTGGCAAGACGAAAACGCGACCTACCCGGGCGTCTATTCGGCACCTCTGGCCGACTCGGCTTTCCAGGTGTACTACGCTGGCGAATATCTGGGCGAAACAGACACCCTAGCCAATCTTGTTAATGGCCAACGTGATCATGGGCAACTGCGAGACATCGACCTAGAAGGTGGATGGTTCCAGGATAGTGGCCGTCTTTACGTGAAAATTCCCCAAACCTGGGGCGACTGGGCTGGCGCGGCGGTTAATCCTTCGGCCATCGGTGTCGAGCCGGTGGTGACCGACGAAGGCATCTTTATTCAGGGAAGCTATTGGACCCTCGACGGACTGACGTTCGAGCATTTCAATACCGGTCTGCATGTGAAAAATGTCGCTGCCGGCAGGACGGGCGACAACTTCACGCTTCGTAACAGCACGTTCCAGTTCAACAAAGTCGGTTTGAAAATGAATCAATCCGCCAGCATCCTGGACGACAGCGGCCTCAACAATGCCCTGATCGAAAACAACACGTTCACCGGAACGCCGAATTACGTTTCCCGAAACTGGGTTCTGGGACACGACCTCTACGCGGTAGATGCGATCAATGCCAACGCCTTTAACAGTGCGAATGGGGTGATCCGAAACAATACGATTAGCAACATGGAAAATGGCATCTATGTCGGTGCGTGGAGCCAGGCGCCCTTTTCCAACCCTGCCCTCACAGCTGGCTGGGTCGTTCGAGACAACACCTTGACCAACCTGGGCGACGACGCCATCGAAGTCGAGGGATCGGGTTACCAGAACGTGGTGATTGGCAACGATATTCGCCAAGCCCTAACCGGCATTTCGGTTGCTCCAGCGTCGGTCGGTCCTGTCTGGGCGATACGCAACACGATTTACCAAACCGACCTATTGAACCCGCTAGGCCAGCCTATTTCCAATAGCCTCAATAGCCCGTTCAAATTCAATTCGGCTCCTAACCCAGAGGGTCCTCTGGGGCCAGGGACGCTCCTGTTTACCTACAATAATTCGGTCTACGTCAGCACGACAGGTTCGGCTGCGGCATCCGCCCGCATCCAGATTCCTACGGCTGGTGTGCGCTGGACAAGTCGCAACGACAGTTTTGTCTTGGCAGATGGTACTGGGTACGCATTTCTGCAGTTAGAAAATCCTCCGACGCAGTACGGAGTGAGCCCCGAAGACGTCTTCGAGTTTGACTTCCAGCACAGTAACTTCTGGCGTTCTACGGACCAGCCTTTAGTGAAGATGGAAGACACTGTTTACAATACGCTTGGCGATTGGCAGGCGGCTGGCTTCAACACCAGCGGTATTAGCTCGCTCTCGCAGTTCGCCGATCCGGCCAACGGCGACTTCAGCGTTCCGGCAGGCACCGACCTGCACGATTCTGGCGTTCATATCCCTGGCATCAACGACAACTACCAGGGCACCGCGCCCGACATCGGTGCCTTTGAGGCAGCAGGCACCGCTGGGCCTCGGTTCAGCCTGGATGTGCAGAGCGGCAACGGCGATGGCAACTTTGCCGACGGGACGATTATCACCATCAGCGCCGCTCCTCCGGCGGGCCAAGTGTTCGAAGTTTGGACAGGCGATACGCAGTACATCACAGACATCAACGCCGCCAGTACCACTCTGACCATGCCAGCCATGGCCGTCACGGTTTCGGCGACTTTTGTAGGAGCCTCTCAGCACACCCTGACTGTACAAGGCGGCAGCGGCGATGGCGATTACATCTTGGGGCAGGTTATCAATATTAGCGCCGACAATGCTGCGGAGTTCAACGTCTGGACCGGCGACACCCAGTACATTGCAGACATCAATTCGCCCAACACGACCTTGACCATGCCGGACGTTCCCGTCACCGTTTCGGCAGCTCTCCAAGGAGTCGCCTCGGTCTACGAAGTCGGCAAGACGGGCTACTCTTACTCCACGGTACAAGCAGCCGTGGATGCGGCCTTTTCCCAAGAAACAGGCTCGCCCACGGTGCGGATCATGGACTCTGGCGTTTACGATGAGTTCGTGGCCAAAACCAATGCCGGCACCGCAGGCGTGAATATCACGATCGAAGCAGCCCCAGGCCAAACGCCCACGCTTTATGGAATTCAGATGTGGGCAGTCGAAGCGAACGTGGTCATCCAGAATCTCACGTTTGATGGCAATCTGCGAGACTACACCGACGCTGCTTCGGGCAGGACGTCTCAGGTCGTCTACTTGCGTGCCTCCGACAACGTCACTTTCCAGAACAACACGGTCAAGGGCCGTGGGCAATACTTTACCTCGAATTTGCACGGCGATACCGGATCGAGCATTACTGTTTCGGGCAATACGTTCGAGGCGGATACCGCTACGACGTCTGTGAACGACACGAACAGCGACGTCGGGACGATCGTTATAGAAGACAACTTTTTTGATCAGAGTGCCAAAGGCGTCGACCTGAGCAGGGCGAACGGTGCAGCGGACGGCACGGTGACAATCAACAACAATCTGTTCAATCAGAACTCGACCTACGGATTCTACTTCCGCGGTTCGGGTAATGAATTCCCAGGTACCACGACGATCGAGAACAACACGTTCTACAAGGTCGGCAGCAACACTTCCTACGAGGGGGGAGCGATCTTCATTCGTGAAACGGGAGACAGTTTCCCCGACGTCATGATTCGCGACAACCTTATCCATGGACAGGGCGCCTCGACAGTGAACTACGACGGATTCAACTCCTTCGACAACCCCGGATTCACGGATCTGGACGCCGACTACAACGGCTTCTACGACATGCGTGAAGTCGGCGGCGAAGCGAAAGTCGCTAGCCCAGGCAACGGGGTCTGGCAGAACCTAACCGAACTCAACGCCCTCGCCAACGCCGGCAACAACCTCGTCGGCACGAGCGACCCGTTTGTCGATGCCGCAGGCGGAGACTTCCGACTTATTGCCGGTTCTTGGGCAGCAACCGCCGCCTCAGACGGTAGCTTTATCGGTGCCTATAGCGAGGTCCAAGTGGCGGTCGACGCCGACTTCGACCAAGACGCCGACGTCGACGGAACGGACTTCCTGTCGTGGCAACGCGGCGCAGGCACGCTCGCCCCCAATGCAAATCAGAGCGACGGAGATGCCGACAACGACAAGGATGTTGATAGCGACGATTTGGCCGCTTGGCAAACCGCCTATGGCCAAACCGGTTCCTTATCCTCACTTACAACCCTCGCGTCGACCCTTGCATCGACGGTTGTCGCGACCGATCCTTCTGCCTCTATCGCAATAACAAGCGTCCCCATCGCAGTCCAAAGTACCGTCCAACAGCAGCCCGTGCTTACGGAGGGATTGGCAGACGCGGCGATGGTTCTACTTCAGCCGACTTTCCCAACGAGGATCGCCGACCAGCTCGTGATCGAGGAAAGTACGCTCCTCCAAGATCACGCAGATTCGGGGTTCGAGGCAACTTCGAGCCAAGCCGTTCCAACCTCAGACGACCTGTTCTCTGAGATCTCCGATGCCGACGGCGAGAGCACAGAGCAAAGCGATGACGAGGCATGGCCTGCTACTGTCGACCAAATCTGGAGCTCACTCTAGAGCAATTCCTTGAATTTCGTAGCCAAACAATGAACCACGACGGAACTACGCAACGACGAAAAAGGCAACTTTCCTTGCTCTGCCGTTGTTTCCGTAGTTGCTTTGTGGTTCAAAATTTCAGGCGCATCAATCCTGCGACCACGTATTTCCCAGAAATGCTCTAGAGCCTACGCGTCCTGAAATTCTAGCGGTTCGGACGTCGCACCGAGCCTGGATGATCGGACGGAAGTCGCCGGCGCATTCCTGGTAACAACTGCGCCGCCTCAATCGCAACTGGAACCAGCAACCATGTATCGAGCTGGGTAATTACGTCCATTGGGGGGCAAGTGCACTCTCGCAGCATCGCTGTTGCAAAAAAAATATCCGTTCCGAAGAAGGATAGAATGCCACAGTGCTAGGCGCAATACGCAGCCATTTTCCAGGCATTTCTTACATCCTTCTTACTTCTAGGCCCTGATCGAGCCTGCCAAAAAATTAAAAATCTAGGTATCTTCTAGCTTTTGTGTATTGACGCTTAATAAACCTTGTTTATAGATAGTACTTACTAAACCTTATTAACGCTTGCCGTTAGTACGGAATGCTTTTCAAAACGCTTATCAACTGCACAGTTTCGATTATTTGTATTCTCTCTGAGGTTCCTCAGGAGAGAACTGTTCGCTGTGAAAAGGGAGATCACTTGATGGACAAAAGCAAGAATAAACTGTCTCGACGTATTGGCAAACTCGAGCGTCTTGAAGACAGAATAATGCTGAGCGCGACAAGCGTATCGACTGCCACCGAGATACTGCACCCCGCTTTTGAAACCGCTGGTTTCAATCTTATCTACTCGGGCGACACCGATGATGATGGCTCGATGGCCGTGCAGTATCGCACTACAGGCAGCAGTTCTTGGCAGGCGGGCCACGAAGGTGTGAAGGTCGTGAGCTACCCGCGCATCGGCGGCGTGGCTGTCAAGCGTCTGGAGTACGCAGGCCGTCTCTTTGGTCTGACCGAAGGCACCGACTACGATGTCCGTGTTACGTTTTCCGATCCCGATGGTATCGTCGGCCAAGCGGTTCGGACATTCACCATGTCGACACGCGACCCTGTTGTCTCCAATGGCAGCGGCACGACTTACTACGTCAATCCGAACGCGGGTTCCGGCGGCGATGGCTCGTCAGGGAATCCTTTCGATGAAATTGCAGATACCACATCGGTGGTGTCTGCTGGGGACACGATCCAGTTGCTCAACGGCGTGCATGAAGTAACCTCTGCGGTATACTTTCTTGCCAATGGCACCGCCTCCAACCCTATTCGGATCACTGCCGCGCCAGGTGCCTCGCCCGTGGTACGTGGCAAGTTGACAGGCCTGGAAGGTCCGGGCACCAGTTGGCGAAACGATAACTCGAGCTACGCCGGCGTTTATTCGACCCCCATAGCCGACGACGTGCATCAGCTTTACTACGATGGCGAATATCTTGGAGAGTCCGACAGCCTAGCCAATCTCGTGAATGGGCAATACCACCGTTCGTCTCTGCGGGACATCGACCTTGATGGCGCTTGGTATCAGACCGGCGGGCGTCTCTATGTCAAGATTCCACAAACATGGGGCAGTTGGTCCGGCCCAGTAAAGAATCCCTCGGCAATTGGCGTTGAGCCCGTCGTGACGAACGAAGGTATCATTATCCAGGGAAGTCATTGGACCGTCGATGGCCTGACGTTCGAATATTTCAAGGATAGTCTGATCGCGAGATATCGTGATAGTACAAGGACAGCAGATAACTTTACCGTACGCGATAGTACTTTTCGGAACTTCAAACGTGGTTTGTTGTTAGCTCAATCCACTAGCAATCTGGATGACAGCGGCCTCAACAATGCCCTTATCGAAAACAATGTTTTCACGGGGACACCGAATTACGTTGCCCGAAACTGGGTTTTGGGGCACGACATCTACGCGGTTGATGCGATCACGGCCAACGCGCTGAACGGTGCGAACGGTGTCATCCGAAACAATACGATCTCGAACATGGAAAATGGTATTTATGTCGGGTTATGGGGCCAGACACCTTTTTCAAATCCTGCTCTCACTGCTGGGTGGGTCGTTCGAGACAATAATTTATCCTTTTTGGGCGACGACGCCATCGAAGTCGAGGGCGCAGGCTACCAGAACGTGGTGATCGGCAACGACATCCGCAATGTGCTAACAGGGATTTCGATGGCCCCAGCATCGGTCGGGCCTGTTTGGACGATTCGCAACACGATCTACCAAACCGACCTAAAAAACCCGTTGGGCCAACCTATCTCCAACAGCCTTAATAGCCCCTTTAAGTTTAACTCCGCTCCAAGCCCAACCGGCCCTGCTGGACCAGGAACGCTTCTCTTAAGCTATAATAATTCGGTCTATGTCAACGACACCACGGGGACGGCTGCTGCATCCTCTCGTATTCAGGTTCCAACGGCTGGCGTGAACTGGACAAGTCGCAACGACAGTTTCGTCTTGGCGGATGGTAATGGGTATGCATTCTGGCAGCTCGCACAATCCCCGGGACAACACGGAACGAGCCCCGAAGATGTCTTTGTGTTCGACTTCCAGAACAGCAACTTTTGGAGTCCCACGGACCGCCCTCTCGCCAAAATGGAGAATACGGTCTACCAAACATTAGCGGACTGGCAGGCTGCTGGCTTTAACGCCAATGGCATCAGCACACTCGCGCCCTATGCCGACCCAGCTAATGGCAATTTTAATATCCCCTCGGGTTCTAGCCTTCATGACGCTGGCGTTCATATCCCAGGCATCACCGACAACTATGCTCAGGGCAATGCCCCAGATATCGGTGCCAGGGAAGCGAGCGGTACTTCGAACACGCATCATCTCACGGTGAATAGTGGCAGCGGTGATGGTAACTATACCTCCGGTTCGGTCATCAACATTAGCGCGCAAGTTCCCTCGGGCAGCAGCTTTAACGGCTGGACCGGCAACACGCAATACATTGCAAATGTCAATGCAGCCAACACGACGCTGACGATGCCAAATATTCCGGTTACTGTCACGGCAACCTTTGACACTTCCTCAGTCACCTATTCTCTCAATGTACAAAACGGCAACGGGGATGGCAGCTACTCCGCAGGATCGGTGATTAACATCAGCGCCCAAGTTCCGTCAGGACAGGTTTTTGATGTTTGGACCGGCAACACGCAGTACATTGCCAACATCAATTCGGCGAATACGACGCTGACGATGCCAGGCAATGCCGTCACCGTCGGAGCCACTTTCCAGACACAAACCGGCGGAACGGTCTTCGAAGTCGCCAAGAGTGGCTCTCCGTATTCGACCATTCAGTCGGCCGTAAATGCCGCCTTTGCCGCAACGTCGGGCTCGCCCGTCGTGCGAATCGTGGACTCAGGCGTTTACAACGAGTACGTGACTGACCCGAACAACGGCACGGCAGGCGTAAACATCACGATCGAATCGGCCACCGGCCAATCGCCGACACTTTACGGCATCGAGATGCGAGATGTGATCTCGAACGTAACGATCCAGAACCTCACGTTCGACGGCAGCCTTCGCAACTACGCCGACAGCAGTACGGGACGCAAGCCGGAAATGATCTTTCTCCGCGGCTCGGACAACGTCACCTTCCAGAACAACACCATCAAGGGCCGCGGGCAGTACGTGACTTCGACCTTGTACGGCGATTCTAGCTCGGTCATTACACTGACAGGAAACACGTTCGAGTCCGACACGATTGCCACGACGGTCGATGACACGAGCGGCAACGTTGGCTCGATCACGATCGAAGACAACATCTTCGAGGGCACCAAAGGCATCGACCTAAGCAAGGCACGTGGTGCCGCTGCCGGTACCGTGACGATCAACAACAACCTGTTCAACCAGAACTCGACCTACGGATTTTACTTCCGCGGTTCAGGCTCGGAGTTGCCAGGTACGACGACGATCGAGAGCAACACGTTCTACAAGGTCGGTGGCAATAGCCTCTGGGAAGGTGGAGCGATCTTCATTCGCGAGACAGGCGATACCGTCCCGAATGTTTCGATTCGCGACAACCTGATCTACGGCCAAGGTGCTTCATCGACCAACTACGACGGGTTCAACTCTTCCGACACAACGCCATTCAGTAATCTGAACGCCGACAACAACGGTTTTTATGATATGCGAGTGGTCAGCGGTGGAGCCAAAGTTGCCAGCCTGGGCCGCACGAACTGGACTAGCATTGCCCAGCTCAATGCTCTGAGCCAAGCTAGCAGCAACGTTGTCGGAACAAGCAATCCGTTTGTGAACGCAGCGGCTGGTAACTTCAACATCGTCGCCGGCTCTTGGGCAGCGACAGCAGCTTCCGACGGCGGCTTTATTGGGGCCTATTCAGCGCCTATTGCCACACAATACTCTCTCGATGTGCAAAATGGCACGGGCGATGGCAACTACACGCCATCAACGGTGGTGAACATCAGTGCGAGTATCCCGTCGGGACAAGTCTTCGACGGCTGGACCGGTCACACACAGTATATTGCCGACATCAATTCGGCGAACACGACGGTGACAATCCCCAACGCCGACGTCACCGTCACGGCGACCTTTGATACCGCGTCAACTCAGTTTGCTCTCAATGTACTAAACGGCACTGGCGATGGTAACTATGCACCAGGAACGTCCGTAAACATCAGCGCGACGATCCCCTCGGGGCAAGTCTTTAGCGGCTGGACCGGGCACGTGTGGTACCTTGCTGATCCCAACGCGGCGAACACGTCGCTGACGATTCCGAACGGCGACGTCACCGTCACGGCGACCTTTGACACCGTGTCAACCACGTACGCTTTGAATGTTCAAAACGGCACGGGCGATGGCAACTATGCACCAGGAACGTTCGTAAACATCAGTGCGACGATTCCCTCGGGACAAGTCTTTAACGGCTGGACCGGGCATACGCAGTACCTTGCTGATCCCAACTCGGCGAACACATCGCTGACAATTCCGAACGGTGACGTCACCGTCACGGCAACCTTTGACACTGCAACAACTCAGTACGCCCTCAATGTTCAAAACGGTACCGGTGATGGCAACTACACGCCATCAACGGTGGTGAACATCAGCGCTACTGTCCCCTCGGGACAGGTCTTCAGCGGCTGGACTGGTCACACACAGTATATTGCCGACATCAATTCGGCGAACACGACGGTGACAATCCCCAACGGCGACGTCACGGTCGGAGCCACTTTCCAGACGTCAACGCAGGGCAGCATCGTCCAAGAAGATGGCAACAGTGCGAGTGACTGGACTGTCTACGACCAGAGCCCTTCAGGGTTTTCGGACCCCGTCAGCGTTGTCGACCCGGTCGACAGCAACAACAACGTCATCAAGCTCGAAGGCAACGCCGGGGATAATGGCTACCGGCTCATCTTTGCCAATGAAGATACCGAGAACACTTCGATCAAATGGCGGATGAAGTACTCGGAAGGCTACACGCTCTACATCAGTGCCCAGACGACGGACACCTCAATAAAAAACGGCCATCGGTATATTTATTACACGGCATCCAATTCTGACAATCTTGTCAGCTCGACCGGGACGGGTGAATACATCCATCATGGCCTTGGGAGTGGGTCGATAGACGGCCAGTGGCATACGTTCGAACGAGATCTACTGGCCGACCTTCAGGAAGCACAGCCCGGCAATAATATTGTCTCGGTCGAAGCGTTCTTGATTCGTGGTTCTGGGTTGATTGATGATATCACCACCTTAGAGGAATTAACTCCTGTTCCAGTCGACCTTAATGTAGTCCAAGAAGATGGCAACAATGCGAGTGACTGGACTGTCTATGACCAGAGCCCTGCAGGATTCTCGGACCCCGTCAGCGTTGTCGACAACGGCGACAACGTCATCAAGCTCGAAGGCAACGCCACCGAAAATGGCTACCGGCTCATCTTTGACACGGAAGATACCGAGAACACTTCGATTAAATGGCGGATGAAATATTCGGAGTATTACGTCATCTACATCAGTGCCCAGACGACGGACACCTCGATAGCTAACGGCCATCGGTACATTTATTACACGGCATCCAATTCCGACAACCTTGTCAGCGCGACCGGGACGGGTGAATATATCCATCACGGCCTTGGGGATGGGTCGAAAGACGGCCAGTGGCATACGTTCGAACGAGATCTACTGGCCGACCTTCAGGAAGCACAGCCCGGCAATAATATTGTCTCGGTCGAAGCGTTCTTGATTCGTGGCTCTGGGTTGATTGATGATATCGCCACGTTGACTCAAGGCTCGGCTCCGCTTAGCAGTGCCCCCTTACTCGTGGCAGGTACGGCTGACTTTAACCAAGACAATGACGTAGACGGGTCGGACTTCCTTGCTTGGCAACGCGGGGTTAGTACGCCCGCCTTCAGTGCAAGAGTGAGCGACGGCGATGCCGACAACGACCAGGATGTTGATAGCGACGATTTGGCTGCTTGGCAAACCGCCTATGGCCAAACCGGTTCCTTATCCTCGCCAGTGACCCTCGCACCGACTATCGCGACAACGGTTGTCGCAACCGATCCTTCTGCCTCTATCGCAATAACAAGCGTCCCCATCGCAGTCCAAAGTACCGTCCAACAGCAGCCCGTGCTTACGGATGGATTGGCAGACGCGGCCATGGCTCTGCTTCAGACGACTTTCCCAACGAGGGTCGCCGACCAGCTCGTGATCGAGGAAAGTACGCTCCTCCAAGATCACGCAGATTCCGGGTTCGAGGCAGCTTTTAGCCAATCCGTTCCAACCTCAGACGGCCGGTCCTCTGAGATCTCCGATGCCGACGAGGCGAGCACAGAGCAAAACGCTGACGAGGCATGGCCAGCAACCGTCGACCAAATCTGGAGCTCACTCTAGAGCCTACGCCCGCCATTTTTACTAGCAGAAAATCAGCTCGCCGGTTGGCTCACGTTTTTGCTGGAAAAAGACTTGTAATCTCAGCCATGCCGAGGAACAATTACGGCTCATCCTTGAAGTAGGCCGCGTTGGTTTAGCTTGGGTGTTTGCTACTCCTCTGCAATCGCAGGGCTTATTAGTTGCTTGTCTCGTGGGGAGAGATTACATGCGTCGTTATCGGAAATCATCGAGTGAATTAAACCGGAACCCTACGCGTGGCCGGCACGTCAAAATGGGCAGGGCTTCGGGGTCGTCTCCTCGCTCGCGATCTTTGCGGTTGGAGAGACTCGAGGACCGGCGTTTGCTGGCGATCACGGTAGACACACTCGTCGACGAACTCGACGGCAGCATTGTCGACGGCGACATTTCGCTCCGCGATGCGATTGCAGTAGCGACGTCGGGCGCGACGATTGACTTCTCTGTCACCGGCACGATTGATCTCACCCTAGGCGAGCTAGTCATCGACAAAGATCTCGTGATCGAGGGTCCTGACGCGGCCCAGTTGAGAATCGACGCTGGCAACGGTCTAGACGAAGTGTTTGGCAGCCAAGATGGTAGCCGCATTTTCAACATTGATGATGGCGATGCCAATACCACAATCGATGTCGAAATTCGTGGCGTCACCCTCGCGGGCGCAGATATTTCGGGCGATGGGGGCGCTATACTCTCGCTAGAGAATCTCACGGTTGCTAACGCGATCGTGACGGGCAACGCGGCGGGAAATGATGGGGGCGGAATCTACGCGACCGGAATGAGCACGATCACAGCCAGTACATTTTCGGAGAATTCGTCGGGCCATCAGGGCGCGGGCATCTGGGCCAACGCGATGACGACAGTCGCGGACAGCACGTTTTCCATGAACACTTCATCCCATGACGGGGGTGGAATTTTCACTAAGGGCGAGACGTCGGTCACCAACACGACGTTTTCCGACAACATTTCAACGAATTTCAGCGGTGCCGGTCTTTTTGCCAGAACCACGATACTCTCGGTGGTTGATAGCTCGTTTACAAACAATACCTCCCACCGCGATGGCGGCGGGCTTTTCTCTCTCCAAACGCCGACCACGATTAGCGGGACTACCTTTACGGGGAACACCGCAGAGACACTTGCTGGTGGTGGCGTTTGGACCCAGGAGGATACAACGATCACCGACAGTACTTTCTCTGGTAACTCGGCCAACGATGGCGGTGGTCTCTTTGCATCGACTTCAGTTGCGATTTCCGGCACTTCGTTTTTGAACAACTCGGCAAGCGATGACGGCGGTGGCATCTTAAGCTTTGCTACGATGACCATTACAGAGAGCACGTTCTTTGGAAATACGGCGAGCGATGATGGCGGAGGTATCCGGGGATCTGGCACGACGACAATCACCGACAGCACCATTGCCTCCAATTTTGCTGAGGGGGATGGCGGTGGTATTAGTGCCTCTGGCCTGACGACAATCATTAACAGCACGATCTACAACAACCGAGCGATTGAGAATGGGGGAGGTGTTTACTTGTTTAGCGGGGACGGAACGATCGCCCACAGTACCATTACCAGGAACCGTGCCGGTAACAGCAGTAACAACACCGGCGGAGGACTGTTCTTGCGAAGCGGACACATGGCGCTGGACCACTCGATTGTTGCTAGTAATTTTGACCAAGCAAGGATAGGCCCCGACATCTCAGGGCTTTTAGGGGCGGTTCTCGAAAGTCGATTCAGCCTTGTCGGCTCTAACTTGGGTTCTGGGCTATCCGAATCGCCGGTAGGATCGCCAGACAGTAACGGCAACCTCATTGGTGGTCCGATTCATGGGACTATTTTTGTACCGCTAGGCCTGCTTGCCGACAACGGTGGTCCAACGCAGACGGTAGCTCTTCTGGCCGGTAGTCCGGCGATTGATGCGGGTGATCCGAACGCGATGGCAGGTCTCGGTGGGGTGCCGATGTTCGATCAACGCGGAATGCCTTTCAGTCGGGCGACCGACGGCAATGGTTTGGTGGACGTCCGAATCGATATCGGTGCGTTCGAGGCACCCACGGTCTCTGAGTCTGCTGATTTCGATCAAGACGGCGACGTCGACGGCGGCGACTTCTTGGCTTGGCAAAGAGGATCCGGCATCACTGCGCCAAACGGTGAGAAAGCGAATGGCGATGCCGATGATGACTTGGATGTGGATGCTACCGACCTCGATTTTTGGGAGCAACAGTACAGTTTTTTTGAACCAGCTACGGTTGCGGCACTAGCAACCAGCGGACTTGAACAGGTCGAAGCCCCAGCACCGGACCTTGTCCCACCCTCCCCATCGGCATCGGATGCCGACGTGATCGAGGCGGCCATTGCCATTTTGTTTGCCGAGGAATGGGCCTCTTCTGATCCGGCGGAAGAAGCAGCCTTGGCCGAGGACGCCGTTTTAGTGGCGTCCTTTGGCCCCATTGCGACCCCATCGGTTAGCGGCAGGCCACACCCCGAAACTTCTTCTTTGGAGAAACCGGATGCATCTAGCATGTCGAGCCAAGATGCGTCTGGTCGGGAAGACTTGCACGAAGAGGTGGGCGACGACCTGCTGAGCAAAATCTTCGGCTAGCGGACCACTCTTAGCGCACCACGATCTAGCAATCATTCCAGGAGAACTGCAAAGTCAAAAATAAAGACGCGGTCAGGAATAGCCACAGAGTTCACAGAGAACACAGAGTCCTGGAAACAAGGCATTCTCGGTATTCTCTGTGAACTCTGTGAACTCTGTGGCCATTTTTTCTTTTCCTACATGACTTTGTAGTCCTCCTGGCAACCATTCATTGCGATTGATATGTCCCCGCCTAGACGATTGCAAAGTCGCATTCTCCCCCCCTGAAATTTTCAGGCGAATTCACCCAAGGAATGTGGGGCACGCGCATCTAACTCCTTGTGACAGGAAATTACCGATTGTTTCCGAGTCAAATTTGGGAAACGAAAAAACATGTGAGTACGTTGAAGTAGTAGGCTACGATGGCGAATGACTTTCCTACGGGCTAAGACAAAGCGACGGATTCGATTGAGCACCACCGACGAACAACTGATCGCCCGATACCAAGCCTCGCGCTCCACAGCCGATCTCGACGAGCTTTTTGAGCGCCACCTCGGTCGGGTACGCAACTTGGCCTATCGCATCGTGCTTTGCAACGCGGCAGCCGATGACATTACGCAGGAAGTTTTTGTGAAAGTAATTCGCAACGCAAACACGTTTCGAGGAGAAGCAGGTTTTTCAACGTGGCTCTACCGTATCACCGCCAACACGTCCAAAGAACACCTGAGAAAACAGTCGCGGGTCAAAAAGCTGCATGAAGACCTACCAGCAACGAACGATCTCCCCAGCGTGCAACCCGACCAAGCTGCGATCCACGGCGAAACGGTTGCCGAGGTTGAAAGTGCATTAGCCCAACTGTCGCCGAAGCTGCGTGCGGCGATTGTGCTTACGGCGATCGAACAGCTTTCGCCCAAAGAGGCGGCAACGATCGAACGCTGTGCGACCGCGACCATGCACTGGCGTATTCACCAAGCACGCAAACAATTAAAACAATTTTTGCATGAGGTTTTGAAACCATGAATCCCTCCAAAGATAACCGGCTCGATCGTTTGCTCGAAGACTGGGCAGACAAAAGTGCTGCTAGCGCTGAACCTCTATCAACACTCCGGCAGCAAATCGACGAGCAACTCGACGAGCAACTCGACAGCAACAAAGCGGTTACCCTGGAATTGCCTCGGCGATCTACTGCGACTTGGCGTTATGTGGCAATCAGCCTAGCGGCAGCAGCGGTTTTGCTCCTAGCGTTCGGCGTATGGCGTTCTCTACTTGAGCAGCAGCCGACAGACACCCCATTGCAATTCGCTACGCTTCGTTCGTATGACTCGGCGGGATCGTTTCAGGCGTACTGGCGCAAGCACCTTCTGCATCAAAAGCAATTGCTAACGGAGTACCGCGAGGTCTTTGGGCAAGGCGTTACCTGGGTGACCGAGACTGAGCAAGGTTGCGACGTTGGACTGATTTCGACGGACAAGAGCAATCGGCTACCGAGCGAATACCTCGTCGTGCAACTCTGGCTGGTCGCCCGTAATCTACAAAGTGGCCAGTCTGAGGTTCGTACGATTAGCGTTTTGGCAGGACGTGACGAAGTCGTCGAACTTCCAGCAGCGGCCGGCGGCGGTCATTTGGTCCTTTGGGCGCACCCGGTCGACGAAGCCATGATTTCGATCGATCTGCGCTACCAACCCGCCTCGACCGGCATCCAGATCGACGGAAGCAACTTGCAGCGTGTGGGCCAAGTAACGAACATTCACAGTTTTGAGCAAGACGGCGTTGAATATCAGCTCTACCAAACCGCCGACCTCATTGACCACAAACTTGGGTAGGCCTTTATGCGAAGAAAGCTACTATATCTACTGTCGCTTGCAGCATTAGCAGCATTCGCTGCATGCGCTGCTTCTTCGCTGCCAACTCCGACCTCAGCGCAAGAGCAGTCAGAAAAGCCCCGCCACATCTGGTTTCTTGATAGCCCTCGTTGCTATCTCGCCGGAAAAAAAGTATCGCTTTTGTTCAGTCTCACCAAAGATCAAGGACAGCAAGAAGAGGTCGCCGCTGAGGAAATCGAAACAAGCTGGTCTCTCTTCGCCAATGGTCGCACGCTTGCTCGCGGAAATGGCAAGCCGACGCCTATTATTGGTACTGATGGGTCAACCAGTGGTTCGATCATGTCCGCTGTGATCCAACTGCCGACCTTGAATGAGAGTGTCGCGTTAGCAGCCGAACTGCAAATATTATGGATCGAGGGCGGACAAACGTATCGTGCCAAACGTTCGATCACCCTCTACAGCGACGACACATCTTCGTCGAGGCAAATGCTCTTTGAGCAAGCTGTCATTCAGCTTTTCGACCCTGTTGGCAAAACGGCGGAGAGACTCGACGCCCACGCAATTCCCTACGGCGTTCTCTCTAACCTTAGCGCAATCGATTCAACCAGCAAGGGGATTGTTCTTGTCGGCGAAGGGGTTTCGTTCCGAAAGCAGAGGCAACTCGCCGAGACGCTCTTGTTGGCTGCACAACGCGGTCTACAGGTACTTTGCCTTGCTCCTTCGGAGGGCGACTTCCCGTTGACGATCGACGATGGCAAGCAACAAAGTCGTCCGAGACGTTTGGTCTTTGAACAGAAGGCGTTTGTTCGGCACTACGACAAGCGGTTCGACATCCTCCCCGACCCACCACTTTTTTCGCTCACACCGCACAAAGACAAGCCCGTAATCAGCATCAAAAATGTTAAGAATGGTTGGTCCTGGCTCAGCATGGAATTCGAGCAAGCCCAACCCGAGCAGCCTGCCGGACGGTTGATCCTTTGCGGATCACGCATCGTTGCCCGCTGGGAGATTGGCCCCGTACCCAGATATTTGTTTGCCCACATACTTCAAGAGTTAACCGAAAGCTCTTTTACCGAGGAAGGACAGAAAAATGATTAGACCCACTAGGAGAATGTTGATAGGAGCCGCGTTACTAACAACGCTGCAACCGCTCGTCGGCTTGGCCCAAGAAAAAGCAAAAGTTCAAGAAATGCCACCCGAGGTGCAGGAGCTGCAACTTATCGAGCACCCGATCGCGATCCTCCCCTTCCGAGAACGCGGGAAAGAAGTCAAAGAAATGGGCGGACAGGTGGCCGACCTGATGTTTGCCCGCTTGGTGGTCGACCCTTCGTTGTATCTGGTCGATCGCGAAGATCTCGACAAGACGCTGGGCGAGGCAGAACTCAACCTCTCGGGCATCGTTAACCCCACAGAGGCAATCACTATAGGCCAGTTGACCGGTGCCAAGTTGATCGTCACCGGTTCGGTCTTCCAAATCGACAACACCGTTTACGTCGTCGCCAAGATCATCGGCACAGAAACGAGCCGAGTCATTGGGGCGTCAGTGAAGGGCATTGTCGGCGATAGCCTCGATAAACTCACCAATCGGCTCGGCAAAGAAATCATCCGTTCCATCAAAAAAAACTCCGACTCCTTGGTCGCAAAACCCATCGACAAAGGCGACCGAATCGCCAAGCTGAATGAACAGCTTGGCAAAGCGAACCGGCCTACTGTCTTCATTTCGGTAGATGAACGACACGTCGGCCGAGCAACGATCGACCCCGCCGCCGAAACCGAACTAATGCTCTTTTGCAAAGAAACCGGATTTACCGTCATCGACCCCGATCAAGGCAGCTCGCAACAAGCCGACTATCTCATCCAAGGCGAAGGCATGAGCGAGTTCGCCACGCGGCACGGCAATCTCGTCTCGGTCAAGGCCCGGTTAGAAGTCAAAATCGTAGATCGCGCCACTGGCAAGGTCGTAGCTATCGACCGCCAGACCCGCGTCGCGGTCGACTTGGTCGAGCAAATCGCGGGCAAGCAAGCCCTACAAGACGCCGCAGCCGATCTTGCAGAACGCTTGTTGCCAAAAATCCTGAAGTATCACGCAAAGTAGGAAGGACAACTCATGAACATCAAATTACTTTTGCTCGTAGCCACATGTCTGCTAACCCTAGGGCATACCGAGCGAGCATTGGCTGCAGAGGCAGTTGTTGATTTTACTTCGCCGACGGCAACCTTCGACTCGGCCAAACAGGCAATGCTACGTGCCGATTACGAGTCGTTCGGCCAATGTTTTACCAAAGAGGGCCGCAGCCTCATGGTCGGATCACTACGCATGATGACGAGGATGATCGCGTGGGCCGGCGAGCAAGACAATGCCGATAAACGAAGTGTTAATCTGGCTAAAGGAATTGATCGTATCAATCGTCGCTATGAAAAATCTCCGCAGCCGGCGGAAGTTCAGCTCGACTTGAATGCGTCCCCAGAAGATTTCATGGCCATCGTTCGCAAGATGGCCGAGCCGATCAACGATCATTCAGCCTATCTCACCGCCGTGTTCAAATTGCTTCACGCCAACGACAACCGTCCTCAAAAAACACCGCCTTTGGCAGATGCCATTTTGCAAAACCTGGAAATCCAAGGTGATTTGGCTACGGCAACGATGCGTGGAACCTTTCTCATTCCCCGAAAGAGCAAGGAACCTATTACCTTTCGTCGCGTCGGTCTGACCTGGAAGATCGACCAACTGGGCAGCTTTGGCGCCAAAATATCAGAAAACAATTCCTCTAACAATTCCTCTCCGGCGAAACTGATAATTCGAGCAGACAAGAAACCCAAAAAATTCGACCGCAAGGGGCTAGCCTCGATTCATCATGCTGCTAGCAATGGCAACTTAACCAAACTACGCCGACTGATCGCAGAAGGCGAAGATGTTAATTTGCAACAGCGTAACCTTCGCGGCACCGCGCTGCACTACGCCGCCGATGCGGGGCACGCCCATATTGTTCGAGAGCTACTAAAGCATCGAGCGGATACCGAGGCCCGAGATACGCGAGGTTATTCGACTTTGTTGCTCGCAGCGAAAAACGGACACACTAAAATCGTAAAACTGCTGCTCGACGGAGGAGCAAACATTCAAGCCAAACCAGACGTCGGCGAATGGACCGCTCTGAGCCTTGCGATCAGAGCAAAACAGCGTGAGACAGCTCAGTTCCTCCTCGACCGGGGCGCAAGATTTTCTCAGCACGAATCCTTTGCACGCAACATGCGCCGTTCAGCCACGCGATTGGGCCTACAGTTGCCTCCCAATCAGCTTCCCACAGCCAAGCCTATCACAAAAAAGAAGCAACCCAGACCAAAAAAAATCGCTTTGCCGGTCCTGCCTGAGGTCAGCAAACTAAAACCGATCGATCAACCCGATGGAAAAGGTTTTTCACAACTGCATCGCGCGGTACTGTCGGGGAATGTCGAAACTGCCCAAACGCTGATTGACCAGCGAGCCAACGTCAATATCCGTCAACGAACCTTCCACGGTACACCCTTGCAGTACGCCGCTTCGACGGGCAATGTCAAAATGGTCCATCTGCTTGTTAAGCATCGGGCAACGATCGACGCGCTGGACCTTTCCTTTCGCACGCCGCTGATGTGGGCGGCGTGGAAAGGGCACACCGACGTCGTTCAAGCCTTGCTCGACGCTGGCGCAGATATCCACAAAACGAGCCGAGGCACCCGTTGGACAGCCCTCCACTTTGCGGCCGACAAAGGGCAATTGGAGGCAGCCCAACTGCTCATTGAACGCGGCGCAAGCCTTTCCGCAAAAAACACCCAAGGTAAGTCACCGCTCGACTTGAATCGTAACATCGCTCCGCCCGAAGAATCGCCGTGACAAGTAGAGTCCACTTTCACGTCACTCTTCCTTCTGACGACAACAAATAAATATGCTCTCAAGCTTCAAGTATGCTGCGATTGTCCTCCTGTTGCTCTGCCCAGCCTGCGCCTACGCCGAGACCACGGTCGCCCTTACTACGACCGTCCACGCCGACGCCACTCCCGAGGAGAAAAAACTTGCCGGCAATCTTCTTGCACTGCTAGAAGTCGAAACCAATCAGTACCCTGCAATCCAAGTCGTCGAACGTCAGCAGCTCGACTTGGCGCTGCTCGAATTGGTTCTTAGCAGCTCCCGCAACGCTGAGGCAACTCTTCAACTAGGAAATCTAGCCAAGGCCGATCTTATTCTCACTGCCAAAATTCTCAAGCCAGACGAAGCCGGTCAACAACAAGTTCTCGTGCGCATCACCCAAGCCGCAACCGCAGTGATCCAAGGCGTAACCGCCGTACCGATTAGTCCCGTACAGATCGAGGAAGCCGCCGCAGAGATTACTGGCTACCTTGCAACGACTGCAAAAGGGCCGAAGTCGCAACTCCCAACCATCGCCGTCTTGCCGTTCGAGTCGGTCGAGCGCTTTGACCGTCTGCGTCCGCTGGAACGCGGTCTAAGAGATTTGTTCGTGCTAGCGCTGATGCAGCACAAAACCTGCCGTGTGGTGCAACGCTCGAGCATGGAGCAACTTTTGTCGGAACTCGACTTGGTGCGGTCGGGTCTAACCGCCGGTGTTCGTGGGCTAGAAGATGCCCCCGCACGCGAGGCGACGTACATTCTTCGAGGAGAAATCGACGAGCGGACCTCTCCCGAAGGCAACTTGGTGGTGATCGTCATAGAACTGATCGACGTCAAGTCACGGCAGGTTGTCAGCAAAATTGAACGATCGTGCAAGCAGAAGGACTTAGCAGAGAAGGTCACGGAAATCGCAGAAGTGATTTCACAAAGCATCTCGAAGAGTAAAGACGCCTTGCCGCCCTCTAAAAACGCCGGCATCCAGGAAATTGATCGGCTTTACGAAATGGCGCTACGTGATGTTTGGCGGTTCATCCGCCGAGCGCCTTTTGATTCAAGATACTATCCTCTGCATATCCCGGGCATTCGTAAACCGCCGGGGCTACATTCGAAAGTGGACCCCGACAGCCCGCTGGGGGCGCATTTACTAAAAAAGACTGTTGATCGACTTGAGTCGATCCTATTCATTGATCCTGATCGCCTTACGGCAGCGTTTCCGTTGGCCTACTGCCTGAGCTTTCACGTTGAAGGGATTTGGCAGCCCAAGCGTTGCGAGCAATTACTCAGGCGCATCCGCGAAGACTCGACCGATGTCGAGATGCAAAAGGTTGCAAACCGGCTGCTAGGTGATATGTATTTCACGCACAAAGGATGCCTCTACTCGTCTCATGAAATGGCTAGGGTCGATCCTGAATTACTAAAGCTTGGCTTTGATTGCCAGCTCGATGCGTTTGTCAATACTCCACGTGCTGCTAGATGGTGGCCTTGGGTTAGTATGCTGAGACCGCTGCGGTCGATTTGTGATCATACGCAAGACGAATCGCAATGGTTGGAACTGTTGGAGGTCGTCTCAAAAGTCGTTAAAGAGCCTGTCTCACCTAAAAAGAGACTTTGGTCACGAAATGCATTAGCTGATGAGGCAAGTCAGATTGCGGCGGCGGCGATTCGCGGCAAAGTCGCTTCCGCCAAAGTGCAAGCGTACGCAGAAGAACTTTTGCAACGTTGGCACCACAGCGACAATTTCTGGCTCCAGATTCACAGTTCACGTCAACTCATCAGGCTCAGTCGCAATGGCTCATCCGACCATGAATTTGATGCGATGCTAGATGAAGTTTTCGAAAGCGACCCCGATCTTTACGTGAAGCAATTCCTGAAGAACCAAAAAATATGGCTTGCGCAGCGCCATCTAGCGAGAGGCGATGCCGAGGCTGCACTACGGATGTTGAAAAATTTTCCACCAAAGAGTATTGGCACGAGAGGCTACGATACCATTTACAACCAATATGGCTATCTTTTAGGCCGGTGCTACGAAGAACTCGGTAGAAAACAAGAGGCTTTGGAAGCCTATCTCCACTATGCGGAGATATCCGTCGGTTTTGGCCATGTGGAAGACTTTTCAGCGAGGATCGAAGCCCTGGGGGGCGTGCCGCTCAAAGGAAATCGAGATGTCAACGTGCGATACCCTGAGCCAACCCAAGGCACCCCCATTTATTGCAAAGTGCTCGCCACAGACAACAAACAGCTTTTCTGTAGCGGTGGATTTCAGCAGGGCCGTCGAGGCCCCAAGGCCATCGGGATTCAATCCGTCCAGGCACTCCACTTGAAAACGCAGGAGTGGACCCACCTGGGCGGACCCGACGACCGTGTTTCGTGCCTTGCCGTTGCCGAGGGCTATCTCTGGGCGGGAACCGATCACCAAGGTCTTTGGCGCATGACGCTCGCAAACAACCAATGGCGACAATGGACTACCGACGACGGCTTGCCCACCAATTCCATCATCAGCGTCGAAGCTCACGGACCGATCGCTTATGCCGGCGTCGGCAACATCGACCCCTCGCACCGGGTGATCTCTGGCGGCGTTGTGCGTATTGATCCTGCTGTCAAATCTCCGACGGACGAGGTTCACATCTACCGTGGCAAAGCAGCCCCACAAACGGCACCAGCTGGGATGGCGATCCATGAAAACCAACTGGTAGTGAATGGCTTGAACACACAGTTCCGGCGACTCGACCTGCCAACGGACGAGTGGCAGAAACTCCAGGGCAAGTTCTCTCAGGTCGTCGACGCCGGTCACTCGGGGTTCTGGTACCAGCCACGTGAGCAAATCGCCTCGCTGCTAGACCTCAATAAACTGGCGAACAAAGCGACAAGCAAAAGTTATCCCGCCGCCCCGTTGTTAAAAGACTATCCCGCCGGACAGTATTCCCCCAAGTTTTTTGTCGAACACGACGGCCAACTTTGGATTGGTGGCTACCCCTGGCGAAAGTTCGGCGATACGGGACTCTTTCGCTTGGATCTAGCAGCAGGAACACTCACAAGCTACGGCCCCCGCGATGGTTTTCGCCATGCCGACCAAAATCGTTACGAATGTTATGACGGTGTCTGGGCCAAGGATCGACTTTGGGTGGCAACCTCGTTCGGCCTCGCTGAAGTTGCCATGCGAGATCCGACCGAGCGAGATAGCAAGACCCTGGTTCGACGTGCAGCCAGCGACGCACCAATGAGAAAAATACGCGACGTGTCAGGGCAAGGGCGGGAGAATTCCGTAAAAACTAATTCTGTGAAAATGCAGCCAAAAATAAAAGCACTGGGTCCAGTCGACCGCCTCGACGATCAAGGTTTTTCCCAGCTCCACCGGGCAGCCTCAGCCGGAAACGTCAAATTTGCCCAATCGCTGATCGACCGGGGAGTCAACGTCGACATCCCTCAACACACTTTTCATGGCACACCTCTGCAATACGCCGCCTCGGCCGGCCAAGCGAGAATGGTCGAGTTGCTCCTCAAGCACAAAGCAACGGTCGATGCGACGGACACCCGCGGCAGAACACCACTCATGTGGGCCGCTTCTGAGGGACATCCCGAGGCTGCCCATCTCCTAATCCAAGCAGGTGCAGACATCAACAAGACGACCGGCGGCGGCTGGACGCCTCTCCACTACGCAGCCCAGAAAGGCCACTTCGAAGTGGCTCAACTGCTGATGAAGCACGGCGCAAATCTTTCCAAGAAAAATAGCAACGGAAAGACACCGCTCGACCTGAATCCCAATATCGCGCCCCCTCAATAGGGCCTCTCGTTCGATGCCAATTTGAGCAGCCCTAACTTTTCTTGAAATTAGTTGTCCCGATCAAAGCGAAGGGGCACCTCTCTCGAACCCTTCTCAAGATCACCGACTTTTTCTCGCCTTCACCGTCGGTCTGGATTGGCATTCAACGCTGGTTGCCGGTAAGATGGCTTTCTTACAAAAAATAGGGCCAAGAAAAAATTACTTCGACTCTGAGGATCGGGTTGTGACACAACAATTCAGTAGAAGACGAATACTCCAGGCGGCCGCTGCCACAGGCGTTACGCTTCTTCAGCCCGGCGAGACATGGGCAAAGGAATTGCCAACCTATCGCGTAGGGCTGATCGGATGCGGTTGGTACGGCGGTTTCAATCTCCGGCACCTCATGGAGGTCGCCCAAGTCAACGTCGTTTCTCTCTGCGACGTCGATCAACGATTCCTCAAAGAGACTGCCGACAAGGTCGAAGCCAAACAGGGCACCCGCCCGGAGCTGTTTGGCGACTACCGTAAGATGCTCGCCGCTGGCGATCTCGATATTGTTTTGATCAGCACGCCCGATCACTGGCACGCCCTTCAAACCATCGCTGCGATCGAAGCGGGCGCAGACGTCTACGTCGAAAAGCCCCTCTCGCACACCTTCCAAGAAGGACAGGCGATGATCCAAGCAGCCCGCAAGAACAACCGCGTCGTACAGGTCGGCATGCAACGACGCAGCACCGACCACATCCAATCGGCTCGCAAGTTTATCCAAGAGGGCAACCTGGGCACGATCGGCGAGGTCAAAGCGTTTTGCTACATCCGAATGCGCGGCAACAAGCCGCCTGAACAAACGGACCCGCCAGACTATCTCGACTATGAAATGTGGACCGGCCCCGCGCCGATGCTCCCTTACAATAGCCTCATGCACCCGAAAACGTGGCGCATGTTTGGCGAGTTCAGCAACGGTCTGCTCGGCGACATGGGCGTTCATATGCTCGACGTGATGCGCTGGATCATGGACGTCAAATATCCTAGACAGATTTTTTCGACCGGCGGCATTTTTGTCGACAAGGGCGGAGTCGCCAACATTCCCGACACCCAAACCGTCGTCTACAAGTTCGACGATTTCACCGCCACCTGGGAACATCGAAGCTACGGCGTCTCGGACTACGAAAAGAATGGCTGGGGCGTCAACTTTTATGGGCAACACGGCGTGCTAGAGCTAGGAATCGATTCCTGGAATTTCCGCCCCCTCTTCGACACCACAAAACCAAGAAGCGAAAAAGCCGTGGCCGACCCCGATTCGCCCCATCGGCTCGACCGTCCTGGCCGTCAACACAAACGAGATTTCCTGAAGGCCGTTGCCAATCGCACGCGTCCCATCGCCGATATCCAAGAAGGACATTACTCGACCGCTCTGTGCCTGTTGGGCACGATCTCTCAGAAGCTGGGACGCTCGCTCACCTGGGATGCCGAAAACGAGTGCGTCGTCGACGACGACGAAGCCAATCAACTACTCAAACGAGACTACCGGTCTCCCTGGAAGTACCCCGAGGTTCTTGCATGAAGCTGACACGTTTTGAAGGAAATCCGATTCTTGCCCCCAATCCAGACAACGATTGGGAGGATCTCGCAGTATTCAACCCGGCTGCTTGGTACGACCAGCAGCGTGGCGAAGTGATGCTCCTCTACCGGGCTGCCGAATCGCATCCCGAATACAAATGCTACTTCGGCTTGGCCACCAGCAAAGATGGTTACTCGTTCCAACGCGTCTCGGACGAGCCGGTACTCTCTCCGAGCGTCGATGGCTTCGATGCCAGCACGATCCAAGATCCGCGAATGGTCAAAATCGACGATACCTATTACGTCACCTACGCTTGCCGCAGATATCCGTTCGGACAGTTTTGGATTCCCAAAGAGCAGCAGTACCGTCCCGAACCCTGTCCGGCTGATTATCCCGCCTATTTGCGAAACAACGCGACCCTCACCGGCCTCGCCCTCACCAAAGACTTCAAAACCTGGACCCGTGCTGGCACCCTCACCAATCCACTACTCGATGACCGCGACGTAATTCTGTTCCCAGAAAAAATTGGCGGAAAATACGTCATGCTCCACCGTCCGCTGGAATGGGTCGGCAAAAAGTATGGTGCCGAATATCCTTCGGCGTGGATCTCCTACGCCGACGACCTCATGGGGTTTCGTGAAAGCCAGCTCCTACTGAAGCAAGCCTTCTCCTGGGAAAGCGGAAAAATCGGCTTCAACACGCCGCCCATCAGAACCAAGCACGGATGGCTGACCCTCTACCACGCGGTCGGAGAGGATCTGTTCTATCGTCTCGGAGCGGTGCTGCTCGACCTAGAAAATCCTTCCAAGGTTTTGTATCGAACCCGCGACTGGATTATGCAGCCCGAGGCCGACTACGAAATCGAAGGCTTTTACCGTGGCTGCGTCTTTCCTTGCGGCAAAGTCGTTATCGACGGAACACTCTTTATTTACTACGGCGGTGCGGACAAAGTCGTTGGCGTAGCGACTTGTCCACTCGACGAATTGATTGACTACTTGCTGGAGTGCCCCGCATGAAGCTTCATCCCATCGATCTGACCATCATTGCTTGCTACGTCGTGCTCGTCATAGTCACGGGCTGGATTCTTTCCAGACGCGCTGGCAAAAATCTCGATTCCTATTTTCTCGGCGGCAAGACCATCCCCTGGTACATACTAGGGATCTCGCACGGCGCAGCAGGATTCGATATCGCAGGGACCATGTGGTTCGTGCTGATGCTCTACACCTATGGACTCAAAGGCGTTTGGATCCTGTGGATGTGGCCCATGTTCGCCATGGTCTTCCGGATGATGTACCTGGGGCAATGGATACGTCGATCGAATGCGCTGACCGGAGCCGAATGGATGCGCACACGTTTCGGGGCAGGGCGGGGCGGTAACTTGGCGCACATCAGTGTGGTCGTCTATGCACTGATCAGCGTCGTCGGATTTCTGAGCATGGCATTTCAAGGGATTGGGAAATTCGCCCAACCCTTTTTCCCCTGGGATTTTTCCCCAGAAACCTATGGACTCGCCATGATGCTCATCACGGCTGCCTATCTGGTCGTCGGGGGAATGTACAGCGTCATCCTCACCGACATCATGCAATACATCCTGTTGGTGATCTCGTCGATCGGCATCGCCGCCATCGCCCTGAGCCAGACCTCTTACGAACAAATCCAAGCGGCCGTCCCCGAGGGTTGGTCAAGTATCTTCATCGGTTGGAATCTCAACGTCGACTGGTCTGAAACGATGCCTGCGCTGATGCAACAATTTGAATCCGACCACTCGTCGTTGTTTGCCCTGTTTACTGGCATGATGCTAGCCAAAGGCGTCGTCGTCAGCATGGCAGGCCCCAGCCCCGGCTACGGAATGCAAAATGTCCTGGCTACTCGTAACCCAAGAGAGGCTGCTTTGGAAAGCGGCTGGATGACGGTTACCGCCTTCCTCCCGCGGTTTCTGTTGATCGGTGCGATCGTCATCCTGGCCCTAGGCCCACTCAACACCGACATGCAAACCATGGAAGGAGACGTCGATTTTGAACAGCTCTTGCCCACCGTCATCAGCCGCTACGTACCCATCGGTCTGACCGGATTGGTCGTGGCGGGCTTGCTTGCTGCGTTCATGAGCACGTTCGACTCGACCGTCAACGCGGCTTCCGCCTACATCGTCAACGACATCTACAAACGCTACCTATTTCCAGAAGCCACCGACAAAACACTCATCTACATGAGCTACGCGACCTCGGTCTTCGTCATCTTCTTGGGAATTGTTTTTGGCTACCTAACCGAATCGATTCACTCGGTCACACTCTTTATCGTCTCGGCATTGTTTGGCGCGTACACAGTTCCCAACGTCTTAAAATGGCATTGGTGGCGATTCAATAGCTACGGATTCTTCGCCGGCATGGTCTCGGGATTGGCCGCAGCGCTGGCCTTCATGGGAATCGACAAGATTTTCACAAAAGCTCCTAATGCTCTCGAGAGCTTAGGGCCAAGTGTTCAGTCACTAGGAAATGCAATCGCAGGCCTAACGCCGCTGGAAGCCTTCCCGTTTATTATCGTCGTCAGCGCCATCGCCTCCGTAGCGGTCACGCTGGCGACACCACCCGAATCGCCCGAAATCCTCGAAAGCTTCTACCGCTCCGTACGCCCCTGGGGATTCTGGGGCCCCGTCCGACGCAGCATTGCCCAAAAAGATCCAAGCTTCCCTACCCAAAGCAGTTTTGGACGCGACGCGATAAATTGTGCCCTCGGCATCGTCTGGCAGACAACCTTCGTCACCACCCCCATCTACTTTATGCTAAGAGAATACCAAGCGATGGCCGTCTCGATCGCACTGCTCCTTGGTCTCTCGGCCCTACTAAAATTCACTTGGTACGACCGCTTAGAAGCGGAAGAGGTTACCGCAAGTTCACACTAGTTTTTTCCCGGAACCGGATACTCATACGACGCGTCATCAACAATAAGAACCCAGTCGTTCGTCCGACCTTGCGACGGAGGGAGAAACGCTCGGGACGCGCCGGTGTTAGAAAAGGTGCCGATCTGCTTCGAGGTCCCTTCACGCGGATTGTACCAAGACGCAACAATTTGCTCGCCTGTGATTTTGCTAAGATCAACGCGAAACCCCTCGCCAAACGTCGAGTAAACAAATAGATACGACCCGTCGGAGCCTCGCGCAGCACGGACAAAACGGCGTTCCTGCCCATGCGCAACCGACACAACTTCTTGAGCGGGTACGAGCTTCAAAAACGGACGCGATTCAAAAAGCCGACGGACAAAACCCATCTCGTAGGCTCCCCGATGGTGCAACGCTTCGCGCCAGGGGAATCGTGCCCACACGCGAGGTTTTCGCCCCGGCTGCCACATCTGCCAGACGTTGTTGTTGCCATACGTATGCCCAAAGGCACCTGCCAACACCGACCAATAGGCCGCCTGGCGTACGTCCAGGGCCGTGTGCCGACCGTTGTCCGGGTTAAAAGCGACGGGCAAATCTTCATAACGAGGCTCTCCGTCCAAGACGGGCTTGCTCGGTTCGCGGCGGTAGTCACGCTGCGTAAATTGGTAGTTCGGGTAGTCGGGCCCACCGTGGCCAGATTGAAACAGGTTGAAATCGAGCCATGCGTCCTTGTGAAACCAAGTGGAAGAACTTTCTCCACCCCTCGGATGAAAGCTCATCAGATGCTTTCCTTCGTCGCCTTCGCGTATGCCCGCCGCCATCGCTCGAATAATGACGCGCTCGGCTTCTTGGCTGGGATTCTCATCGCCGCCAAGTACCCAAACGATATTGGGTTGGTCTTTATAACGACTTCCAATCCATTGGCCAAAACTCCGGGCATTCTCGGCAGTAAAAATCTTGGAGCCGCCCTCTCCTTCGGGAACGATCCGCCAATATTCACCCCAGGTGGGGAGTAAGGCGACAACGAGCCCCAGTTCCTCCGCTTTCTTGACGATCCAATCGACATGCTCGAAATACGCTTCGACCGGCACCGCAGGGCCTTCGTTCTCGAGAGGAAGAGCCCCGTAGGCATTCGGTGTGCGAAGCCCATCGAGTTCGGCCAAGGCAACTGCCTGAATAACGGTGAACCCTTTCTTGGCTCGATCTTCTAAGTACGCCTCCGCCTCCTCGCGGTCGAGCCGATGAAAAAGCTGCCAAGCCGTATCGCCCAGCCAAAAGAAGACGTCTCCATCTTCCTTGACCAGAAATCGACCCGATTCGCTGACACGCAACGCCTGTGCCTTGGCAATCCTTGTGGGAACAAAGATTGCCAAGACCACTACAAAAATGCTGGCAGCGAGGCAACGCATCAGGCTCATCCCTCAAGTCGTTTTTTGCATTCGTCAAGCATCTCGGCCGTTCGCGTTGCCCCAGCCCGTGTGACTCCAAGCTCTCGAACCGCCAACAGGGCGTCGAGCGTACGAACGCCGCCCGCTGCTTTGACTTGCACGCTTTTCGGCGAATGCTCGCGCATTAGTTTCAAATCTTCGTGCGTGGCCCCGGTCGGTGCATAGCCTGTCGAAGTCTTCACCCAATCGGCTTCGAGTTCGGCACATATTTCACACAGCCGAATCTTCTGAGCATCATCCAGATACGCATTCTCGAAGATGACTTTGACCTTTTGCCCTTGATCGTGCGTCGGCTTGATAACCGCTTGGATATCCTCACGCACATAGTCCCAGTCGCCACTCAGCACTTTGCTGATGTTGACCACCATGTCCAATTCCTCGCCACCATCCTTCAAAGCTTGGATCGCTTCGGCCTGTTTGATAGCCGTCGTATGCCCGCCATGCGGGAAACCAATGGTCGTGCTGGCCTTGACCGTGCTGCCTTGCAGCGCTTCGGAACACATTTTCAGAGCATAAGGCAAAATACAAACGCTTGCGGCGTCGTATTTCAGCGCTACTTGGATCCCTTGCTCTAACACTTCGTAGTCGAATGTCGGATTCAATAGGGAATGGTCAATCATTTTTGCGATGTCGAGATACGTGTAATCCATTTTCTTCTTTGCTTTTCTGGTTAAGGAGAGAGTAAACTGAGGGTTGTTAAAACGTAGAACAACCCATTTATTTCAGCGAGACCCATGCTTGCTCGCGGTGGCTCTTCAGAATGGCGTCGCCCAAAGCGACTTCATTGTGTCCGTCTTCAAAGGTGGGATACAAGTGGCTTGTCGAGTCACCCGAGTCGATCGCGTCGTAAAATGCACGAAAACACTGCTTGAAAGTATCGGGGAAACCTTCGTTGTGCCCGGCCGGATAGTCGGCGAAACGACTTGCATTTTCTGCCATCATCGAGGGGTCGCGAATCAAACGCTCGTTGGACCGACTCCGATGGCCGATCCAAAGCTCATTGGGAGTTTCGCTGTCCCAGGCCAACGCACTCTTCGTGCCCGAGATTTCGTAACGCAAACTATTCTTACGGCCGGCCGTCATCTGCGAAACCCAAAGAACGCCCCGCGCACCTCCCTCGAATCGAAAGAGAATGCCGCCGGTGTCTTCGGTGTCGATGTCGATATCTTCATGCTTTTGATCAGACGCCTGCTTGCCAGCAAAAGTCTCGACTTCGCCAATCGGACGCTTTCGCACGGGATGGACCGTTTGCAGATCGGCACAGACGGCTTCGACCTTGAGGCCTGTAATGAAACAGACCAGATCAATCCAGTGCGAGCCAATATCAGCCACCACCCGCATCGGACCACTATGTTCGGCGAGCACCCGCCAGTTGTAGTCGGTTTCGTAGAGCAGCCAGTCCTGTTGGTAGCTACCCACAATGGAAAACACTTTTCCTAAATCGCCCCGATGGACAAGGCTATTCGCTTCAAAGTTGAGCGGATAGAACCGCGTATTGAAGCAAATTCCGGCAGCTAGCCCCGTCTCTTTTGCGAGTGCTGCCAGCTTGGCAGTCTCTTCGGCATTCATGGCCAGCGGCTTTTCGCACATGACGTGCTTATTCGCTCGAAGTGCTTTTTGAGCCATGTCGAAATGCAAAACATTCGGTACCGCCAAATGCACGACCCGCACCGACGCGTCGGCGAGAACTTCGTCGTAGTCGCGGTAGGCTTTGCCCAAGGCCAGCTCTTGTCGCAGAAGTTCCGACTTCTCGGGGTTGCTTCCAAGCACGCCCACGACCGGAACATCAAGACGCTTCAGCGCCTCGACATGTATCTTTCCAATAAATCCCGCACCCACCACGGCAGCGCCAATATCATACATGCTTATGTCGTACCACGATCCTGTTTGCGGCGATAGCACATACGTGCAAAGAATCCCAAAGCCAGTAACCAAACCGAGGTTGGTTCAGGCACATGCTCCGCACCCGAAGCAAGAGCTCCACCAGGGTTGCCAACATTACGTTGCCAAGTTAAAAAGTCGCCGCCATCCACATCGCCGTTTCCGTTGAAGTCGCCGTCGTACCAACCCCCGGTCTGACCGTACGATAATTCAAAACGCTCCAGGTCCACCCCGTCGACCACACCATCCAGGTTGGCGTCTCCTAGCTCGGACTCGATACGCTGTTGCAGAAACAAAAGCACATCCTGCTCGTCGATCACCCCATCCTCATTAAGATCAAACGCCGCAGTCGCACCGATCGGAGCCTGTCCAGCGACGGACCGTAGTGCGTCGATATCAACATCGTCATAGACCCCATCAAGCTGGAAGTCGCCAAGTCGACGAGCAAAGTCGATCAAAGCACGATACTTCGGCGAGCTAGCAAGATCCGCATCCTGCGTTTCCAAAACTCCCCAGGCTCCATACTGAGAAATCAAACCCACGCTAGTAAAAACATCAACACCGTCTGCCCCGACGGTGTCAAAAATCGCTTCTAGCCACGACGTGTAAAAATCGTACATCCGAGGATCACGCTGCGCAGCAACATATTCGTCGTACCACGAGACCGAAATACTAGGCGTCGTGATATGTTGCCCCCCTTCGTAGGCAATCAGCTCGACGCCCGCATTGTCGGCAAACTGCTTCCACAGGAGCCAATCGCCCGCAGGCCCAACAACCTCGTACGGGTTGCCGGGCAGAAACGTCGTAATGGTCGGGTCAATCTGTTGAGCCAGCTTGCTAAACAGATCATCGATAATGTCGTCTTTCGTCGTCGAAGCATTGTACGAACCCTCGTTGACCCCGGTATAAAACGCTGGCGAGATCACGTCGAATTGAGGCACACCGCCCACCGTCATTTCGTCCAGAAAAATCGGCGAGATAAAGCGGTTCACCGTCTGGATTGCCGCCACGCGTTTC
This sequence comes from Bythopirellula sp., assembly GCA_965224625.1. Classification (GTDB taxonomy): domain Bacteria; phylum Planctomycetota; class Planctomycetia; order Pirellulales; family Lacipirellulaceae; genus Bythopirellula. The sequence goes on along the minus strand of CBDCZS010000001.1, from coordinate 782,658 downwards.
AGCCGATCTGTCTGACCTGCCGCCGCAAACTCTGCCGTCCAGAGATCAAAATCCCGACGAGTTTCAACTACCCATTGCTTAGCAAAATCGACATTTAGGCCACTTGGATTCAATCCCGCATCATTCGCTTGCTGCGTGACATAGTGATAACCTTCGAAGGCATTACTAAAGATTTCGTTGCCATACTCCACATAAACCTTGCGATCCGCAGGCACCGGCTCAACGACTGGATTCACCTGGGGCGAAGTGTAAGGGTTGCCACTCGCATCGATCCCATACAGCGCCGCCTGCGCAAAGCGTGTCACATAGTTATCGTCGGCATGCGTAGGCATCGTAAACCAAGCGTCCCCACGAGTCTGGTTAATCAAGCGAAGCTGCTGTTCGATGGGCACGCCGCTTCTGACCGTGTACTGATTCGCACCCTCAGGTGTCCGCTCCGACCATTGGCTATGCGTCGCGTCGTTCGCGCCATTCCATTCCATAAAACGCGTGTTGCCAAACGGCTTTACGCTCCGATCAACAAACGTCTGGTGAAGCTGCTGCCCATCATTCGCTTCACCAGGACCATAGCCAGGCATCAAAATCCGTAGGTTGCGCAACGGATCGGCTTGATCCGAAGATTCGATTTTCAGAAACAGCGTAGCGTCCCCCGACGTCACGTCATAAGAGCGTGTCCCCGTCTGTCCCGGGAAAATCCGCTCAAAATCGCCGCCCCCCGAAAGAAAAAACTGCCCGCTCCCTTCCCACGCAAGGGTGTATTGCCCCGTAGGATAGTCGGGCACACGGTCCTGAAATGCGTTGGTAATTCCCAAACGGGGCAACGTGTTGGCTTGTTCGCCTAGACCAAGAATTGGGTTCCCTAACGCATCGAGCGGCGTCGGCTGCCCACTGGACGATCCGCCATCATAGACCCAAACGTTCGACCCTTTCATCAAATCGACGAAGTCCCATTGCGTCACAATCGAACCCACGTCCGACAAGTTGGTCCCAATCATGCTCCGACGCCCGACGACCTGCCCAGTAGCCAGACGTGCAGTATCGGCAAAACAAACCAAAGCAACGACCGCTAAAGCCCAGCGTATCGTACAGCGAGGAAGTCTGCCCTTAGTTCGACAAATTTCAGTTCGACAAAGACTTTTCAATTTCCCGACCTCACCACTTTCCGACGGACTAAGAAAAAACCTCTCACCCTGCGACGCGTAGAGCAGGGTGAGAGGCAATAAAAGAAGACGCTTCTGCTTAGCTCAATTAAGCCACGCGGCGTCGGCCAGCGCCCACGGCAGCCAATGCGGCCAAGCCGAGCAAGCTCAAGGTCGTCGGTTCAGGCACAGCGGTCACCACGGCAGGCCCTGTGTAAGCACCCTGCCAAGCGAGGAAATCGGCACCATCGGTGTCGGTGTCGGCGTCGGTGTCGCCACCAGCGTCCGAAGCATAAGAGGCTTGCCAGGTGGCTAGGTCGTCGGCGTCGACGTCGCCGTCTTCGTCAAAGTCCGCCGGGTCAAAAACAACGCCCGTCGTAAATTCGAAGGACAACCGAGGACCGTTGGCCTCTCCAAAAAACGTTTCCGAAGAATGGATCGAAAAGTTGGTCAAACCCGTATTGGCGATACTTCCCATCGCCAGCCCAGCGCTTGTCCCATTGCGAAGACGTTCGAGCGTGGCGGCCGGGATATTCGTCAACTGCTGACGATTGTGCCAAACACCATTGCTGATCAGTTTCCCAGCGACGAGTGGTCCCCCGACTCCGTTGTCGACCTCAGTTACCCCCGTCAACTTCGTGAAGGTTCCCCCCAAGCTGTTGTAGGTCACCGCGCCAGGCTCAGGCGAACCATCCTCAAACTGGCGATCTATCCAGCCGTGGTCAGTCGCTGCGGTGATCTCATAGAACTCGAATTCACCAAGTGTCTCTTGAGAAACATTGTTATGAGGAAACGGTGGCGTGGCACCTGCACAGCTCGAGCTACCAGCATCGGTACAGTGGGTGTACCAGTAGTCAAATCCAAAATCCCCAACACCAGTAATGGTGGCGTTTGCTGGCACACTTGCAAAATCGAACTTGAAAATAATGTACTCTTGCGAAGCCTCCGAAGCAGCAATACTGGCGTAGTCGTTGCCCGGCTCGCCACCATTCCAAGTATTCAGCAGCATGTTTTTGACGTTCACGGTGCCTGTACCTTCGCTATGTTGACGTAATTCCAGGTTTTCCGTGGGAAGCCCCGAGGCGATTACCGAGTCTTCGCTGGCAACTTCATCATAGGTATCTGCCTGAGCCGTCCCCAATGCCACAAGACATCCGGCCAACGCGGTAAACAGACCGCTCCGAACGAAACCGAAAAGCGAGTCTTTGTTGAATTTTAATGAGATACGCACGCTGCTCTCCTAGAAAGAAAAGGTGTTAGTAGTGAAAGTGATAAGGGGACGACCGCCATGCGGAAGTCTCTCAAAGTAATCAAGCCAAAGTAAATCAAACGCAACGGTTGCTGCGGCCACGACGGCTACCCGCCCATAGCGACAACGCCAGACCAATCAACGAAGCAGTCGCGGGCTCCGGCACGGCTGCCAAGGTGCCACCGGCTCCAGTAAAACCATTCTGCCAAGCAAGGAAATCGGCTCCGTCGGTATCGGTATCCCCATCCGTGTCGCCACCTGCCCCGGTGCCATACGCACCTTGCCACGTCGCCAAGTCGGCCGCATCGACATCGGTATCCATGTCGAAATCAGCCGGGTCAAAAACCGTATCCGTCGTGAAATCAAAAACAAGCCGAGGGTCTTTGTTCTGATCCGCTAGAAAGGTATCAAGCGAGTGGACCGAGAAGTTCGTCGCAGGAAGACTGCCCATCGCAAGCCCCACGCTCTGCCCCGAGCGCAGACGGTTGAGCGTCGCTACCGGAATGCCTTCGACCGATTGACGCCGGCCACTGAATATTTGGGTGTTCGTATCAAAGTCCCCGTCCGAGACCAACAAACCGGCCACGAGGGGCTGCCCTTCCCCCGTGTCTCGCTCAGTAACGCCACTAAGCTCAGTAAACGTACCACCCAAACTATTATAAGTAACCGCCCCAGGACTTACCGAGCCATCGCCAAACTGGTTTCCTTCCCAAGTGGCATCTCCCGCAGTGATTTCAAAAAACTCGAATTCACCAAAAGTCGTTTGTCCTGCCGGATCGCCAGGGGCTTGATGCGTGTACCAAGATTGCCAATTGAAGATACCCGGAGAGGTAATGGTCGCCTCAGCAGGCAAGGCTAGAAAGGTCGAACTTAAAAATAATGTACTCTTGGTCCGCAGGGTCCGATGATGTAGACATGAGCAGATTAGCCTTGATCCCGACCCCAGAATCGCTGCCGGGACGTACCATCAGGTTTGCATCAGGCTGCGTTTCAGAGATCACGCTATTCTGAACCGCCGGCTCGTCCCAGGTATCTGCGAGGGCCGAATGCGGAGCCAGCAGCAAGCAAGCCCCAATCGCCAAGCAGGACGATACCAGACTGGCCGAACCTCTCAAGCGTTTTGAGAGCGTGTTAGAAATCGTCGACTTAGAAGTCGAATTAAAATTTGAATAGGTCAAGGCACCATCCCCTTCTCTGTTGTTCTCTGTAATTAAGTTCTCTGCAATTAGGCACTCTACTAATTAACAATTATACTTTGCCACAAAATTCCGTCTAGCAATCCGTCTAGCAAATCGAGGAACGACTCAGAGTTCGTTCAGATTCACAACCAGTCCATCGGAAGCCGCATTCAAACGCTGCCAGACTTTCATCTCTTCGATCGTCAGGATGTTCCATGCTTCGGTCGTTTCAACTTCGTTCACAATAAACTGCACACTTCCATCGCACATCGCAACATGCACCCCGCCCGGGTGATTACTACGAGGCACAGCTTGGATGCCTCCCGCACCATCGCAATGCATGCATTCGGCTCGTAAGGTGGCCGCACCAACATCCGAGACAACGCTGTCGCCGTTTCGGATACTGTCGCCGCCATCTTGGCAGTCATTTGGACCAACGGCATTGTCCGATCCATGCATCCACATCGCACTCGCGCCGGGCAATCCCAAAGCCCAAGTGCCGCGAACATCCGACTCAGACATTCCGACTCGTAATTCGCCTAGCAAGATCGTGTTGGTCGTACCATCTTCGATTTGGCCAATGCTACGGGCTGTGTTCCCACCCATAACTCCGCCAGTAAAATGCCAATTCCAACGTGGCGAATTCGCAGTCGCCGAATTTCGCGTATCCGCCGGATCCTCCTTCTCCTCCGCAGCTCCTACGGCAGACTTGTAAGCCCCTAGCCCGCCATTTGCACCGTAATTGCCTCGCGCCCAATTGTCGCCTAACGTACTTTCAGCATACGGCGTTTCGTGTCCGACATCCGAAGGGCAGATCATCGCATCGATCGTCGCACCACGGGCCTCACGATTTACGGAATCCGGACTGGAATCCGAAATGGGCTTCGTGAAATCAAACGCACTGTAGATGGCCTGCTGCTCGATATAAGGCAAAATGGTAATCACCCAGTTCGGCTCATCCGCCGCGTGTTTCCCGATGGCTGGGAAGGCGCCTTGAAACCGAGGATCAAAGTTGCTTGCCGCTGGAAAAGTATTGAAAGCCGAATGGTAGTTCTGCAGACCTAATGCAAATTGCTTGATGTTATTCTTGCATTGCAACCGACGAGCCGCTTCTCTCGCCGCTTGGACGGCCGGCAAAAGCAGAGCCACAAGCACACCGATGATGGCGATAACCACCAAGAGTTCAACCAGCGTGAAACCTCTTCGGGGAGAAGCTTGCTTCGAGTTCGAGCCGAGATTGCATTCCTGAGTGAACACCATGGTATTCCTTTGAAGTATGGATGACGTAAGCGAATAGCTAAAAGAAAAAGTAAGTGAAAATTGCCTGCGGAGCGACTAGTTCCACACCTGCCGCAAAAGGGCAATGCCACTGATCAGTATAATTTCGAGCGTGAGCGGGAAGAAGCTGATTTTGCATATAAGCAAATCTGACGACATGAGTAAAAGTACGCACATCGACCCGGGTCAACAACAACCCAGCTCTTCACCGTCATAGTACAAAGGCAGCTATGCGGCCATTTAGGGACAACTAGTTTGTAGTTTGTGGTGATTTTGTGCCTGATATCCGAGTGATCAGCCAAAAACAGCGTGTTAATGCGGCCCTACAGGGACTAGGCACCACGGCACCCCCTCTGCGGGAGGGGTCGGCGTAGTCGATGCGTTTGCCCCTTATTTGCCGCGTGGCCGCTCGACGATCAGCTCAAAATGGTTCTCGCCCCCTGCCACGACCTCGACCTCCAGCGTTGACGGACCCGTCGTAAAGTACTTGCGGTCAATCGTCTTTCTGTCGGGGCGGCCCATCTCATCGATTCCCTTGCCAAATTCCATCGGAACGATCGCCACCTTGTTGCGGCCACAAATCACCCCGTCGCCAGGCTTCCAGGTGGTGAGCTTGCTGAACTCACCTGTCTTTGGGTCGACCATTCCCTTGGCCCCACGCGGCGCCTTCCCTTCTTTGGAGTCCACATTCGTCGACTTAAACATAATCTGAATCATGCTTGCCTCGATCAGCGAGCCATCCGCATAAGTGACTTTTCCAGAGACTTTTTCGAGCGGAAAAGGCTCGCCATCAGAGCATCCGACCAGTATCCCCAGGGGCAGTATTCCTAGGGCTAAAATCCCAAGTGAACGGCCGATCTTCGTTGCAAGAGTGCTGCGATTGCTGTTTGGCTGGGCGTGATTTGCGTGCATAGGTTCAGGGTTCATCCAGGAAAAAGTGAGTGAGAAAGAGATGGTGCAAACGCCCCATGCAGGGGCGAAGGGCGAAATTTCAAGACTAGCACAATCGCAAAATGGGGGCAAGAATCCAATCGCTTAGGAATCTTGTTTGCGTGGACGAATGCCAAGCTTCCTTGTGGCCTATCGCCAAAGAGAGCGTCACGCACTCTCCCTCCGATCGCAGGAAAAAGAGCGGATCGGCTTTAGATCAGGCTAGAACCTTCAGCCTCTATCTGCCTATATCCAAGGAGTTTACGTCAACTTTCCGCGATTTACCGCAATGCGAATACTTTTTCCGGTTTCTTTTTGTCCCGTTTGAAGGCCCCGGCTACCTATTTGTCCTGTGGCGTTAGGAATACACGCAGAAAGCCTGCGTCCCCCGAGTGCTACCACTTTTGTGTTATGCCTGAAATTTCAGGTTGGCATACAAGTGCTTGTCTTATCTTGCATCGTTGCGAAAGGTTTCGTGTATCACGAGTTCTGTTGCCTGCATCCTTTGTTTTTACAGAGGAGTGTTTTTGTAGCCAACGTCTTCGCGATAAGCTTTTCCTAAAAAAATGTATGCAAGGAGTCAACAAGTAGTTAGTGTAAAAAGTAGTAACTGCGGCAGCTGGCACTGTGCCTTTTCCTGAGGATTGCCGTTACAACAATTTTTGGACGCGACCATGTCAGCGTGGCGTTCTAACCATTACCGGGAGGTAGTCTACTGTGAAGAAAACATTATTGACCTTATCAATCAGCGCCATGCTGTTGGGCGCGATGAGCGCTCCAGCGAGCGCGGTCGTCCTCATGGACGAAGACATCAACATCGGTTTTAGTTTCTCGAATAACTTCAACTTCTTCGATCCAAATCCTGCTCGTGTAACGGAAGACAGCACCGCAGATGCGCAAAGCGGCACGCACTCTTTGAGAGAAAATCACCCCGAAGACCTCAACGTCTGGGGCGGCCAAGCCATCCTTTTTGAAGAGCGTCTTGATGACGGCGGAACCGATGCAACGGCTGCCGAACGCGACTTGTCGCAGTTTGATGGTCCTGGTGGATCTGCTGGACAAATCGAACTCACTTGGTGGTACAAAGTCCTCCAGCCTATCGATCTCAATTCCGACGCCAATCCTGACAACGACACCTCTCCAGCAAACGTCCTCCCCGCAACGATCGCTCTGCGGTACAACGATGCTGACCACGACAATAGTCCAGATCCTCCTGGGGCCAACGAAGACCTGACGTCGAAGGGCACTTTCAACATGATCGTTGACGGCACATGGCATCAAGCCTCGGTGATCGTTAACGGATTCTCCGCTGCGGCCCGTGCTGCACTGGATAATAATGGCAACGACAACTCTGACGTAACAACCGTTTGGAGTTTCGAGACCGATATCTCCAAAGTTCAAAGCGAGCTAATCGGCCAAACTCCGTCCTTTGCCGGAGCACCGACGGCCTTCTTCATCGATAACCTGCAGATGAATGCGGTTCCTGAGCCGACCACCTTGGGTCTGCTTGGTCTGGGATGCCTGATGACGCTTGGTCGTCGTCGGCGTGCTTAACACGGACGGTTCCTAAGGGACCGTACGTTGATCGCAAATTTTCCCTCTTGAGGGGCGGATTTATAATCCGCCCCTCTTTTTTTTGCGCTCGTAAAGGTACAATGCGAACCACCTGTTAACCACCCACGACCACGCGTCGCGATCATCGATGTCAAAAAATAAACGCAAATCGAAAAAGCGACGCTCTGGCTCTCCTCACCAGCCGCAAGCCGCTCCTGCACCGGCACGCCAACAAAGTGCAACAAAAGCAAGGGTCGTCCTCTTGGGAATCGTACTCGCAGCAGCGTTTTTCTGGTGGCAACAATCCGACCCAGCAACCCTTCCGCTCGAGTCCACACAAGCGATCTCGACCGATTCCTCACCAGCGATCCCCGCCCCAACAACTCCGCCAGCGGTGATCCAAGCAGACAACTCGCCAAAAATATCCGTGACTGCCGAGCACGGAACCGAGGCAATCGCCGCCTCCACCAACAACCAACTCAAGGCCTTCGCCAAGATTATTCTAAAGGCAAGAACGCTCGAGACCGCCGAGCTGACTTCCCTGTTAGAGCCTATGCTCGCCAAAGACTTTACCTGCGGCCCATTGCGTCCCCAGAAGCTTGCCGAAGAATTCGACGACGGAGCAATTCGTGTTCGCCGAAGCGCCAACGATCTCCTAACCAATAAATCAGAGAAGTCCCCCGAAACAAACCAATTTCAAGGCGTCTCGGGTCTCGCAACGGCACTCCAAGCACTCGTCCAACCTTGGCAAGACAAACCCTCGGCTTGGTGCAAGTTCAAGCAGTTTCTTATTGAACCAAGCTCCGACATAATCAGCACCACCTCCTACTACGAGATCGGATCTCGCAAACCGGGCAACCAACAAGAAGGGCAGGGCATCGGACAACACGCCCGTTGGGTTTGCCGATGGCAACCCGCGACCCAAGAGTCTCCCCCCCGCCTCCTCAACATCCAAGTAAGCGATTTCGAGGAAACGACCGCGCGCGGCAAGCAGGGCACACTCTTCTCCGACTGCACAGCGGCCGTCTTAAGGCACCGCACCGACCTCGAAAACCAATTCTTCCACGGCACCAGCTATTGGCGTGGCCGCATCGAAAAACGCTATCGCATCCCCTACTTCGGACAACAGGGCCTCGCCATCGGCGACGTCAACGGAGACGGACTCGACGATATCTACTTGTTGCAACCCGGCGGCCTCCCCAACCGACTCCTAATTCACCAAGCCGACGGGACGGTCGTCGATCAGTCCCAAGAGGCAGGCGTCGACATTTTGGATTTCACACGCAGCGCTTTGTTGATCGATCTCGACAACGACGGCGACCAAGACCTCGTCGTCTCGATGTGGCAACGCCTGATGTTCCTCGAAAATGATGGCCAAGGCCACTTTACCGCGAAGGCGGTGCTCTCCGACATGAAGGCCGCCTATTCGCTCGCCGCAGCAGACTACGACCAAGATGGCGATCTCGACCTGTTCGCCTGCATCTACTACCCCAAACAGGCCGCCGCCGACCGCGTCGCCGAACCGATTCCTTACTACAACGCAACCAACGGCGGCAAGAACATCTTGGTTCGCAACGAAGGAAATTGGAAGTTCCACGACGCGACCGACGAGGTGGGCCTCGGAGAAAATAACTACCGATTTAGCTTCGCAGCCTCCTGGGACGACTTCGACAACGACGGCGATGTCGACCTCTACGTCGCCAACGACTTTGGCCCCAACCATCTCTATCGCAACGACAAGGGCCATTTTTCGGACGTCGCAGCAAGCATCGGTGCCGAGGACATGAACTTCGGCATGTCGGCCTCCTGGGGAGATTTCAACCGCGACGGCTGGATGGACCTCTACATCAGCAACATGTTTTCCTCGGCCGGTAATCGAGTCACCTTCCAGTCCAATTTCAAAAGCGATTTGGACGACAAGCTCCGCAACAAATACCAAAAACTGGCCCGTGGAAACACCTTGCTAGTCAACCACGGCGGCAAGTTTGCCGATGTCAGCAACGAACAACAGGTCACCGTCGGTCGCTGGGCCTGGGGATCGCTGTTCGTCGATGTGAACAACGATGGTTGGGAAGACCTGATGGTTGCCAACGGATTTCTGACGGGCAAAAAACCAGACGATTTGTGAAGTTTCTTTTGGCGGCAGGTCATGTCGCAATCACCAAATACTACCGCCGAACTGGTCTCGGACAACGCCAAAGACACGTTCCGCAAAGGCGTGCGCCAGCTCTCGACCCTCGTCAATCAAGGAATGTCTTGGAGCGGCCACGAACGCAACTGCTGTTTTCTCAACGTGGGCGGAACACGCTTTGCAAACCTCTCCTCGGTAAGTGGCTTTGACTACGCCGACGACGGACGTGGGATCGCACGCGTCGACTGGGACCAAGACGGCGACACCGACCTCTGGACAACCAACCACAACAGCCCCCGCGTCCGATTCTTCCGAAACGATTCCGAAGCTCGTCACCACTTCCTCGCAATCCGCCTACAAGGCACCCAATGCGTCCGAGACGCCATCGGCGCACGGGTCGAAGTCGTCTTCCGAAACCCAACTAAAGAAAAATCAATCAAAACCCTGAGAGCCGGCGAAGGTTTCATTAGCCAGTCCAGCAAAGAACTCATTTTCGGACTCGGCCAACGCACCGACATCGCCCACGTTTCCGTCCGCTGGCCCGACGGCAAGTCCGAAACCTTCACCGACATCGAGCCAGACCACCGGTACCGACTCGTCCAAGGACAGAGCAAACCCGAGCAACTCCAGACAAAAGCTTCGCCCAAAAAGCTCGCCCCAGGTGGCATCAAAATTCCCCCCGCAACTAGCCAAGCAAGGATTGTGCTCACCGACGATTTTCCGCTACCTCCTTTCCGCTACCAGCAATTCGACGGAAAAACAGTTTCCCTCTCCAACGGCCACCAGGGGCCGATCCTGTTGAATCTCTGGGCCAGTTGGTGCAAGCCTTGTTTGGCTGAACTCAAAGAGTTTTCGCAGCATGAAAAAGAACTGCAAGCGGCACGGCTCCAACTCGTCGCACTGTCGGTCGACCAACTCGATACGCGCCAAGCTGCACCCAAAGCAAAATCCTTAGAACGGCTCTTAACTCAGCTCGGCTACACCCACGCAGCAGGATTTGCGTCCAAAGAACTGGCCGATGAACTACAAGCCATCAGCGACCAGATCATCGAACTCTCGGGGCCGCTCCCTGTACCCACCAGCCTGCTGATCGATTCCGAAGGGCATCTGGCCGCCATCTATCTCGGCACGCTTTCGGTAGAACAGCTACTCCAAGATGTCCGCTTGCTGGATCAACCCGTCGAGACGCGATTCACCAAGGCGCTCCCCTTCGCCGGACGATGGTCGTTGCCCCCCGACCGCCTTAACTGGTTCCCGGTGGCAACACGCTTGGCCCTGCGCGGCGATCTCGACGGAGCCCAAAAATTCGTTTCTAAAAACCTGCAAAGACTCACTTCCAATCCCCAGTACCCAGCACTTCTCATCCGACTAGGAGATCGAGCGCTGGCCAAAGCCGATTGGCAAATGGCAGAACTCCGATATACACAAACGCTCAAGGTCGATCCCAACAACTTGCGAGCGCTCAATAACCTGTCATGGATGCTCGCCACCGTAGCCGACGCAAGTATCCGCGATGGCAAACGAGCCGTCGAACTGGCCGAGCAGGCACTCGAAATAACAGATCCTGACGACTTCTCGATTCTCGACACCCTCTCGGTCGCCTACGCCGCAGACGGAAACTTTGACAAGGCTATTGTCTTTGGCAAAAAAGCTGCAAAGCTGGCTCGCGAGCAGAAGCAACCCAAGCTCGCCAACGGCATCGAACAGCGAATCTTGCTGTTCGAGTCGAATTCTCCCTACCGAATGAACGCAAAATAGCGGCAGTAGACGGTTTCGTCCCTGACAACCTCTCGCCCACGAGCAGAATCGCGTGGGCCAGAGTTTGTCCCGGTACAAGCCCTAGACCCCCTAATAGCTAGGAGAATCTCTTTTCCTGCAACATGCCACCTGCGAGCAGTATTTTTTATTGAAACTATGAAAAATAGACCTTCGGCCACTTTTGCTCTGCTCCTCTTCTCCGGATTTCTGCTTCCCCACATGGGTTGCTCCAGAAATACTTCCGCAGCAAAGCCTTCCGCCGAATCCCAGCTCGAAGAGACGAGCGAACACGAAGCCTCCTGGGATCCTGAGCAGACTTGGGCTTTCGAGCCTCAGCACGATTCCTTTTCAAGCGAAGCGATGCTCGACCTTCGTTCGTTGAATGAAAAAAATTCCGGCCAGTCCGGATTCGTACAAATATCTGCCGACGGAGGGTTTCTACGAGGCGATGGCCAGCCCCTCCGCTTCTGGGCGGTCGGCAGCGAAATCTATCACAAACCGGCAGAGCAAATCGACCAGCACTGCCGATTTCTTGCCAAGCTAGGCGTAAACATGGTGCGGCTCCATGCACGGATCGCCAACATCCAAGAAGGCGCCGAAATCTCGGACGTCAACGAAGCCGAAATCGCCGGCATCTTTCGGTTTATCCAAGCCGCAAAAGAAAACGGTATCTATCTCACCCTCTCGCCCTACTACGCACATCACCCAACCCCCAAAAGCTGGAAGCTACCCGGTTATTCAGAAACCGGCGGCAAGCCTTGGGGAGCAATCTTTATCGATAAGCGTATGCAAGCCGCCTATCGCGAGTGGACACGCCAACTCCTCACGCGAATCAATCCCCACACGGGCCTAGCGATCAAAGACGATCCCACCGTTGCAATCCTCCAAGTTCACAACGAAGACAGCGTCTTCCACTGGACCTTTAGCAACGTTCCTGACGCACTCAAAAAACAACTCGGACGCCGCTACGCCCGCTGGCTCGAAGGTCAATACGGTTCCCTCAAAGCCGCAACCGAACGTTGGGAGGGGGCCACCGCCGACTTGGATGACTACGAAGAGGGCATCGTCGGCCTGCTCGGGCCTTGGCGTTTGAGCCAGAAATCGGAAGGGGGGCTTTCCCTACGCATCCGTGACGAAGTCCAATTTCTCGCGCTCCTCCAACGCAACTTTTACGCAAGCATGGGACGCCATCTGAAACAGAAGCTCGGGTGCCAACAGCTCCTCAACGCCTCGAATTGGCGCACTGCCGACGACAAAAAACTCAAAGAGATCGAGCGCTGGACCTACGCGGCACTCGACGTTGATGCCGAAAATGAATACTACGGAAGCGACTACCAACATCTGGGCGAAAACGCCAGCTACCGCATCGACCCCGGACACCACTACCTCAACGAGTCTTGCTTGCACAAACCATTGGAGATGACCTCCAACTACAAGCTCCGCACAGGACACCCCTTCATCGTCACCGAGACAAGCTGGAAACATCCCAATTTGTTTCAAACCGAAGGCCCTTTCTTGATCTCCGCCTACCAATCGTTAGGAGGTGTCGGAGCCGTCTTTTGGTTTACTGCTGATGAACCGACTTGGTGCCTCGATCCAACACGCGAGTTCTGGCGCAAAGGCGACTCCCTCTCTCAATTCAAGTGGTCCTGCTCCACCCCCATGCTCATGGGAGCCTTTCCTGCCGCCGCACTCGTTTACCGCAATGCCTACCTCAAGGAAGGCAAAGTCGTCGTCCACGAAATGCGATCTCAAGAGAAACTTTGGGAGTGTCAGCCCTCGCTCATCGGAGACAACGAGATCAATGGCACGCAAGACGACACCTTTGAATGCAAATCGGCGAGGCTCGAGGATGGAAGAATCAGCCGCGCTGCGTTCCTCGTCGGTCCCGTTCGCCGAGATTTCCAAACCCCAAAAACTTCTAACCCAAGCCGTCCGAACGCCTCACTTTCCAAGGACGAAAAACGACCTGCAAACGCCCCAGCAGATCTTTTGCTAGTAGGTTCTACAGCCTCAAAAGAAAAACAAGCCGCCGCAGTCAAAACCCAAGCCACCGACTTTTCCCGTTTTCTGGATGCCGAGAAAGGGTACATCCTCAGCAACACCGACGAGCTTTCCTGGAACTACAAAACAGGGCTCGCGACCATGAATGCTCCCTGTGCCCAGGGCGTCGTCGGATTCTTGCGAGCCTCCGGAGGACGATTTCAACTGAACGATGTTCTCATCCAATCGCAAAACGACTACGCCGCAGTCAGCGTCGTCTCGATGGACGGAAATCGTTTGAGCGAATCTAAAAAAATCCTCGTTCAAATTAGTACGATGGCAAGACTCACCGGGTGGAAGACCCGACCCAAGGAGTTTGAATACAAGGACAAGAATTTCTCTGGCAGAGAGATCACCAACACGGGCCACCCGCCGCATCGCATCGCCAACGCCAAAGTTCAGCTTACCGTACAAAATCCCAATCTCTCGAAGTGCAGCCTACTAGACCCCAGCGGCTACGTAGTCAAAGAGATCGCCCTAACGCAGAAAGACGGAGCCGCCCACGGCGATCTCCCCCCACAAACGATGTACCTGATTCTCCACTAGGGCACGGCGTTTAGAACTTCCAGCTTCAATTTCCGAAAGCGGACTTCTGTCGCTCCGCCCGAGTGAAGCTGTAATGCAAAGACCCCACGGCGTTCCCCCTCCGGATCGTCCAGATCGACGCACAACTGGCCATTAATCCAAGTCCGGATTTTGGCACCGTCGGCAACGATCTCGTACTTCGTCCATTCGCCCGGCTTAAGATGTCGCTCGCCCGATTCTTTCCACAGAACCGCGCGCCCATGTTCCTCATAGAGTTTTCCCCACCAGCCTGCACCGATATCCGCTTGGTAACCAGCCACACTGCCCGTCTCTCCATGCAGCTTGCTCCGAAACTGAATGCCGCTGTTCCCCGCATTATCGACCAATTTTACTTCAACGGTGAAGCGAAAATCGCTCGCCGTCATCTCGCTCACAAGAAACGCATTCTTCTCAATGCCCGAGGTCTTGCCAACAATCTCTCCCTCGTCGACCGACCACAACGTCGCGTCACCACTCCAGCCAGTCAAGTCACGGCCGTTGAATAGCGAACCCACGTTGCCCGGGGTCGCCAACATCGAAACCTGCGATTTCCCTTGCAGGTAGGCAAACAGCGACGCGATTTCGCGTGGCGAGAACGCACGGAGCTGATTCTCCGGCATCATCGAAATGTTGTTCGTCATACGTTCTTCAATTTCCTCTTTGGGCAACACCACCGTTTCGGTTGCACTACGCAAAGTGATCGACCGATCATCCTCCGAGGTGATGATGCCCGTCAGAACGCGCCCCCCGTCGGTGACCACCGTCGATGTCCAATACTCTTTGGGAATGAGCGCGCTAGGATCAATGATATTCGACAACAAATAGTCGGCGTTCGATCGATTCGATCCCGTGAGATCTGGCCCGATATTGTCACCCACACCATAGAGCTTATGACATTGCTGACACGTCTTGGCAAAGATCGCACGTCCCAACTCTGGATCGACCTCCGTGCTCGGGATGGTGCGAAGCATGTACCGAAGATCCTTAATCTGCTTCGTCTTGTCCTCCGGCGTATTGCGGACGCTGCCCCACATTTCGGTCAAAAGCTCTGTTGCACGCTCATCCTTAAGATTGTGAATCTGTCGCACTAGGTTTGCGGACAGATCCGCCTTGGCGATGCGCCCCTCCGAAACGGCCTCAAGCATCGGTACGGCGTACGTTGCCCGCGAAGCAAGCGTTGCTAACGCACGTTGACGTTCATTGGGAGAGAGCCTTGCGTAAACTTTCAGCACGGCGTCAGGCGTCGACGGGTCGTCGTACTTGGCCAGCCCGCTCAGCGCGAGGTCGCGTAGCGCTGTCTCGTCTAGCAACTCTTGCAACGTGCGAACCAGCTTGGGGTCGAGCGCGGCCAACAAAGTCTCCAACGCATCGCGACGCTCCCCAGTCTCAGACGTTCTCGATCGAATCAACGCTCGCAGCAACTCGACAGACGGTTCGTGGCCGAACGTCACCCCCAAGCCGGTAAGCTGGCCGCGCACTTGCCGGTTTTCACTCGTCACAAGTTTTTCATAAATCGCTGGCCATGCAGGCGGAGGACCGACTTGCCGTTGGCCTACCAAAGCCTTTCGCAAAGAAACCAAAATCGACATCCGTTCGCTATCTCCGGTCGACTTGCCCAAGGCTCCGATAAGCAGTTCCAACGAAGACGACGAATCGAGGCTGCCGATCCGACGCAACATGAAATTCCGTACCAAAGGAATCGTCTTCCCACACGACAAGCCAAACGCCAACGCACGCTCCGCGTCCACTTCGGCCAACGGTTCCGCAGCGTACCAAATCATCAACGGCAAATTGTGGTCGCGCACATCCTCCGCATGACTGGCCAGCCCTGCCAAAATATCCCACCGCTTCTCCACCTCAATACGCTGAAGCGCCGAAGCAAGGTAGAGCCGCACCACCGCCGACGAATCGTCGCGAGCCATTTGCGCCATCCGATCAAGCAACGCCCCGTCCGGAGAGCTGCTTTCCACTAAAAATTGCAGCACCCAACCGCGCACAAAGGCGCTCGAGTCGCCAAGCAATTGCTCGCCCAACACGCTGTCCAAGGCACCCGTCACCTGCAACGCCCAAACAGCCCGAAGCCGACGCGTCTCGTCGGCATGCGTCGTAGCGATCGACACCAACCGCTCGCGGACCGACGCCTCCAGTTTGCGATCAACGCATCGCTCCTGCAAAATCCGACGGGCATGGCGTACATACCAATCATTTTCGTTCAGCACCAGTTCCGCCAACTCCAGGTCCGACTTCTGACGCAGATCCACCCTGACCGGCGACGACTCTCCATAACTAATTTTGTAAATCCGCCCGTTGCTCCGATCGTGGTCGTCGATCCCGCCACTGTGGCACGCCTGCATGTCGTACCAATCAATAATATAAACTTGCCCGTCCGGACCATACCGAAAATAAAGCATCTGCGACGCCCGATCCTGCGTCAGCAAAAAGTCAGGCCCGTGGCTCCCCACCATCCCCGACCCACTCGGAACCAACACGTCCGAATTCAATCGCTGCCCGTGAATGTTGTTCATGATGATCTGACTCCGATATTTCTCCGGCCAAGCGCCCCCCTGGTAGATCATCGCGCCCGCATGCGCATGCCCCCCGCCCGCCGCATCCGATTTTCCGTTCCCTGCGTGCGACCATGCTCCCAGATAGTGCCGGTGATCGGCAATCGTCGTGATGACGTCGTAGGTATACTTGTTGAAGTGCTGGCCCGATTGACGGTGGTAACGTGCGCCTTGAATGATGTGAAACAAGTGAGGAATCACACAAGCTGTCGCCACCGCCTGCCCACGATCATCAAAATCAACGCCCCACGGATTGCTCGTCCCGTGGGCAAACACCTCAAACTCATGTCGCAACGGGTGATATCTCCAAATGCCCGCATTCAAAGGGGTTCTCTCATCGTCTGGCGTACCGGGCTTCCCAACTTTGGAATGCGTAAAGACGCCGTGGCAACCATACAACCAACCGTCAGGCCCCCAAATAAACGCATTCAGCGTTTCATGCGTATCCTGATATCCCCAGCCATCCAGCAGTATTTCCGGCTCACCATCCGGCACATCGTCCCCATCGCGATCAGGAATAAACATCAGATACGGAGCCGCACCAACCCACACCCCGCCAAACCCAACTTCCAAACCGCTGACAAGGTTCAAGCCTTCCGCAAAAACTTTGCGCGTATCAAAATGACCGTCCCCGTCGGTATCTTCAAAAACAAGAATCCGATCGCGACCGACATCCCCAGACGCACGCTTGGGATACTCATACGCCTCCGCAATCCAAACCCGCCCACGATCGTCCAAGGTCATGGCAATCGGCTGAAGCACGTCCGGCTCACTGGCAAAGACCGAAGCCGAAAAACCTTCGGGTAAAATCATCTCTTTCACCGACATCTCGGCCGAAAGCCCACCATGAGGATACTCGTCGTCCTTCAGCTCCTCTTCCAGCACCGGCTTTTGGACCGCATGGGCAACCGGAGGAGAAGAAACCTTGGCAGCCACAGGCTTCCGCGTTTGGGTCCGCACAGGCTGCGATTTTTCCCAAGTTGCGTGATCGACCTGTTCGGCATGATGAATCAGCGCAAAGGTCCCCTTCTTATTACCAACAACGACGTCCTCAAGCCGATCGTCATTAAGATCCCCCACAACCACTTGCGTCCCCACGCCCGAATTGCCGTCGATTAGATAAGGAATAAACCGCACCGCGCCCTCTTCCCGCACCGTCTTAAACCAATAGCTAACCGCCGGATCGTGTCCGCCCGGATCATGCCCTCGATGGGCCCAAAACCGTTTGCCAGTGACGATATCCTCAATTCCATCCCCGTCGATGTCGGCCAATGCCAGGGCATGCAACTGCGAAAAAACGACTCCATAGTCGTTTTCTTCCGCCGTCTCGCCCATAATCGAGTGTTCTTCAAAGCTGCGAACCCCGCCCTCAAGCTGGTTCTCAAACCAAGCCAGCCCATAGCCGTGCGCGTCCTTGCTCGTCACCACATCGTTGTCGCCGTCTCCGTCCAAATCGTAGACCAACATCTGCGCGCCGCCCGCTTCTGCGAATGCCTCCGCATGAAACGTCCACTCCCCTTCGCCAAGCGACACCGGCTGCTCCCACCAACCGCGTTTCTCCAACAGATCGGCCCGCCCATCGCCGTTGAGGTCGCCGACGCCCAAACCATGATTGTATTTTTCAAAACCCAAGTCGGG
This sequence comes from Bythopirellula sp., assembly GCA_965224625.1. Classification (GTDB taxonomy): domain Bacteria; phylum Planctomycetota; class Planctomycetia; order Pirellulales; family Lacipirellulaceae; genus Bythopirellula. The sequence goes on along the minus strand of CBDCZS010000001.1, from coordinate 764,632 downwards.
CGAGATCGGTCGGAATCGCCACACCTGGGTCGGATCGTCGCGCGGAATTTCCGCATAGCCAAGACGCCCCTCCGTGTGAAACACCAACTCCGGCCGACCATCTCCCGTCAGGTCCGCGAACATCGGCGATTCATTGTCCACCGTCGCAAACGCCATATGACGCTTCCAGTGCCCCGACGCTCCCTGCGGATTTTCGTACCAAGCGGCTTCCTTTCCCGGGAAACCAAAAATCAAAATATCCTGCCACCCATCGCCGTTGAAATCATAACCAAAGGCAAAGAAATTATCCGAATAGCCCTGGATGTCGTACGGCTTCGGCTCGTAATACTCGGTTCGCTCCGTAAAATCAGGCCCCGCATACCAGTAAGGCCCCGAGACAATATCCGCTTGACCATCCCGATTGATGTCGACCGTGGTCGCCCCCTCACCGAAAAACTGATCGGTCAACTGCAAACGTTCAAACGTATGCAACCGATGCGGCTCCTCCGCCTGCAAAACAGTTGTCAGCGAAAGAGTGAAAAGAAAACAAACCAGAACGAGCTTGACGATTTTCATAGGGGATCACTTCGTTGGATGAAGTTCGTTGGATGAAGTCGGATTCGGTGGACAGAAATTTTCCCAGCACACGCTACGCCGTCAGCGTAAACTCGGGCAGCCGAAGAATGGCCCCACCCTCGAGCGCCGATTCATGGGCAAGAATACCCACGCAAGTCCAGTTCGCACTGGTCGCCGCATTCGGCCAGGGATCGCGGTCGGTCCGCAAGGCCTCAATAAACTCATGAACCAAATGCGGATGCGACCCTCCGTGTCCGCCCCCTTGGACAAACGACAAATGGTCGGTGTCCTCAATCGATTGCGTAAACCGCTGAATCTCCTTCGGCAACCGGTGCGCAAAGTCAGGAATTTCCACACCCTCCGCAATCTCCGGCTCAGGACGCTTGGCCGTATGCAAAACATGCGACTCCCCCTCAACCAGCGTCCACTCAAAAGATTGCTTCGACCCATACACGTCAAAGCTTTCGCGGTACTGCCGCGCCGTGTCGTACAGAAATCGCCAAACATGAGCCGCAACATCGCTCTCGGCCAGTTTGATATGACAAGACTCCACCGCAAAACGATTCCCGCTCTTCTCACGGATGTCGTCGCGCACACTGCCCGAACCCAAACAAGAAACAGACTCCGCACGGCTATCCATCAGCCCCAACACCGGGCTAACCACATGCGTCGCGTAGTGCATCGGAATCATCCGCTCCCAATACTCGGGCCAACCATCCATATCCTGAGGATGCGACGCCTGCAAATACTGGATGCGCCCAAAATCGCCTCGCTCGTACTTCTCTTTGATAAACAAAAATTCGCGGCTATAAACCACCGTCTCGGCCATCATATATTTCAGCCCCGTCTCGGCAACAAGCTGGCAGATCTTCTCACACTCGGCCACCGTCGTCGCCATCGGAACCGTACACATCACGTGCTTGCCCGCTTCAAGCGCCGCAATGCTCATCCAGGCATGGTCGCCAATCGGACTATTAATATGCACAAAGTCGATATCCTCATCCGCCAACACCTCGTCGAAGCTCGTGTAAAGTCGTTCGACTCCAAAGGCCTTGCCCAGCTTTTCCAATTCGACTTGGTTGCGCCGGCAGACGGCCAAAACATGGACGTGCGGATGATGCTGATAAATCGGTAGAAATTCGGCTCCGAATCCCAATCCCACCAAAGCTGCGTTCAAAGGAGGCTGGTCGCTCATAGTTAGCTTGTCGTCCTACGAATTCGAGAAAGGTTAGATTCCGGGGCAATTTCCCCGGATTGGCCATAACAAAGTCATTGCGATTAGGTGATTTTTTCTGTCTACCGGCTAGAGTAGTATCTAGTGACAGGCTGATTGATGTTGTTTTAGTTTCGCCAATTCTTTTTTTCGTGCCCTGTCAAAGCCAGTCGTATCGAGATGATTGTACCAAAAAACGTTTCTCTTTGCCTCACCGCCTTAGCTGGGCTGATCTGCTTAGCGCCAGATAATCATGTCGCTGCCGAAGGGCCTGCGCTAGCGTCACTCGTCAAATACAACCGCGATGTACGCCCCATTCTCAGCGAAAACTGCTTCTTCTGCCACGGCTTCGACCAAGGCAACCGCCAAGCCGATTTGCGGCTCGACACCCAAGAGGGCGCCACTGCCGACCTGGGCGACCACGCAGCCATCGTCCCCGGCGACCCCAAAAATTCCGAACTGCTCACGCGCATCTTCACCGACGACCCCGACCTAAAAATGCCCCCCGCCGATTCCGTCTACGCGCTAACCGACCAACAGCGAGAAACCCTTCGCCGTTGGATCGAACAGGGGGCCACCTACGAAAAACATTGGGCCTTTCGTCCACTCCAAAAGCCCGACGTACCCGAGAACAAAAAAAACTCCGAGTCCAACACCAACGCAATCGACGCCTTCCTTCAACAAACCTGGTCTACCCAAAACATCACCCCCGTTGCCTCGGCAACTCCCCGCGAACTCATCCGCCGACTCAGCTACGATCTGCGAGGCTTGCCTCCCACTCTCCAAGACGTGCGACGCTTCGAAGCCGACCCCTCCGACCAGGCCTTCAACGCCCTCGTCGAAAAATGGATCGACTCGCTCCAGTACGCCGAACATCAAGCCGTCCGATGGCTCGACTTGGTCCGCTGGGCCGACTCCTCCGGAATGGTCAGCGACGAGCCGATCGCCTCGGGTGCCTACCGCGCCTACGTCATCGGTGCTTTCCAACACAATATGCCCTTTGACCAATTCACTATCGAACAACTGGCCGGAGACTTGCTCCCCCAACCGACCGACCAGACGCTCATCGCCTCGGGCTACAACCGGCTCGTCAAAACCAACAGCGAAGCTGGCGTGATCGATCAAGAAGCCCTCTACGCACTCAAAGGCGAACATGTCCGCGCGCTCGGCACCGTTTGGCTCGGCAGCACCACCGGCTGCGCAGAATGTCACGATCACAAATACGATCCGTTCACCGCAAAAGACTACTACAGCCTGGCCGCCTTTTTCGACGACCTGGCCGAAACCGGCGTCTACATGCCAGGCGACCGCCGCGTCCCCCTCCACTACGTCTACAACGCCCCCACTGACACCGAGCAAGACGCACAACTGACCGCACGCATCGCAGAAATCTACGCCGACATCCATCGCGAAGATCCAACCCTCGATGCCCAGCAGCCCGACTGGGAGACCCTCACCATCACCCAACTCCAAGACAAAAAGGGCCGCTCCGAGTTCCTCTGGGTACCCAGCCGTCCCGCCTCCCTCGCGAATCATCGAGGGCAAATTTGCACAAATCCTCTACGCCGACCGCCCAGCCCGGGTCGTCTCGGCGTCGCCCGACGAATTTCGTCGCCATCTGATCACCGAAAGTTTCACCGGCTTTCTCAGCCAAGATCGACTCCAATCCAACGACGATGCCTTTTTCGTCGACGTCTATCTCGATCCCGACTCACCCCCAAAACAACTCATCGTCCAACTCTTACGCGGTGCCTACGGCCGCAAAGGCTGGCTCACCGACTACGACGAAACCTACTACTGGGGCGAAGACCCTGACGACCGACTCCAACAAAAAAGCTCCTGGCACAACCCCGAACACACAAAACGCCTAGGAGATTTGCCACGCGATCCGGCGTTTGGACCCGCCTGCGCATCTCCAAACAAAAACTTCTAGATGTCGATTTCTACAAGTACGTCGGCATGGCCTGGGGCCAAATCGGCGGAACCGTCGCCTGGGCCGATTCCGGACTCCAGCTACGCACCGATCAAGCCACGTCGCTCCGCCTCGCCGAAACACCGACACGCAAATGGGAAGAAAACCCCTGTTACCGCGACAACCGAAAAGAGCGAATGAAGCTCCCCTCCAAGGCACTACTCGCCGAGCCAAGTCAGCGCAGCCCCCTCCAGCAAGAAATCATCCGCGACTGCTACCGCGAACAAGCCCAACCCAAACGTCTCAAAACGCTACGCGACGCCGAGCGCGAACTTTACAACCTACGCCGGCGCAGCACGCCCGTCTTAGTCAGCCGCGCCGGCAAACCAAAACAAACGCGTCTCGTCGCACGCGGCAACTTCATGGATCTCTCAGGCCCCATCGTCGAGCCAGCCATCCCCGAGTTTCTTGGCAAGCTACCGACCGACGGCCGCCGCGCAAACCGCCTCGACCTGGCACGCTGGCTCGTCTCCAACGACAACCCTCTAACGCCGCGCGTCTTCGTCAACCGCCTTTGGCACCAATTCTACGGGCGAGGACTTAGCGAAACGCTCGAAGATAGCGGAGGGCAGGGCGATTGGCCCTCGCACCCCGAGCTACTCGACTGGCTCGCCGCCGAGTTCCGCGACAACCACTGGGATCGCAACCACCTCGTAAAACTCCTCGTCTCGGCCAAAGCCTATCGCCTCAGCTCCCGACCCACCGCCAGCCTCACAAAAAACGATCCCAGCAACCGCCTCCACGCCCGCCAAAGCCGCCATCGCCTCACCGCCGAAGAAATCCGCGATTCCGCCCTCCAAGCCGCCGGACTACTCCGCCCCACCATAACCATCCCGACCCAAAGCTTCTTCCCCTACCAACCCGAAAAGTATTGGAAGCAATCGAGCAAAATCATGTGGGGCAGCCGCCACATGGCTTGGGAAACTTCGCCCGACGACCACCAATATCAACGCACGGTCTACAGTTTTTTGAAACGCCAAACCTTGCACCCCACGTTGCTCGCCTTCGACACCCCGACACGGCAAGAATGCACCGCGTGTCGCAATCTAACCAACACCCCCGGCCAAGCTCTCGCCTTGCTCAACGATCCCATCTTCGTCGAAGCCGCCCGAGGCCTAGCCGAACGTATTTTGACAGCCGAAGAGCTACCCGACGACGACGCACGACTCCGCTTCGCGCTCCAGCAAACCCTACAGCGCCAACCCAGTGCCGAAGAAGCCAAAGTCCTCAGCGAGTTCCTCCGTACCCAACGCGACCACTACAACGCCGATCCCCAAGCGGCCCAAAAGCTACTAGCAGTCGGCCAAAAACCGCTCGCCCCCAACGTCGACCCCGCAGAACTCGCCGCCTGGACCTCCGTCGCTCGCAGCCTACTCAACCTCCACGAATTCCTCACACGTTCCTAAACACGATATTTCTAAGCACTATGTCAGATCGCCAACCTCCCGAAGAATCTTCCCTGCTACGCAAGCTGCACACCCGACGGCATTTCTTCTCCCGCTCGGCCACAGGCATCGGAACCGCAGCGCTCGCCAGCCTACTAGGCCGCGAAGGTCTCGCTGCTGCGCCAGAATTAGACGGTCTTCCCAATCGCCCCCCCACCGCCAAACGGGTCATCTATCTCTACATGGCCGGCGGCCCCAGCCAGTTCGAGACCTTTGACGACAAACCCGAGCTGCGAAAACAACACAACCAACCCCTGCCCGAAGAACTCGCCAAAGGCGTCAAGCTCGCCTTTCTACAAAACAGCGAACTCAAATGTATGGGCTCCGACTTCAAGTTCTCGCGCTGTGGCCAGTCAGGCCTCCAAATATCCAGCGTCTTTCCCCATCTGCAACAAGTGGCCGACGAACTTTGCATCATCCGCACTCTGCAAACCGAACAGGTCAACCACGACCCGGCCCACACTTTCATGAACACCGGCACCGCAATCACAGGCCGACCCAGCATGGGCTCTTGGTGTTCCTACGGCCTAGGCAGTCCCGCCGACAATCTGCCCGGTTTTGTCGTCATGCGTTCAGGCCCCGAAGGCCAACCCGTCCCCACCACCGCTTGGCACAACGGATTTTTGTCGGGCCAACATCAGGGCGTCGAGTTTTATGGAACCGGCTTGCCCCTCAACTTTGTGCGATCCCCACCCGGCGTCAACGCCTCGACCCAACGCCGCACCTTAGACACCATCGGCGCTCTCAACCGCCTACACGACCGTGACGTCGCCGATCCAGAAATCGCAACCCGTATCGGCCAATACGAACTCGCATTCAAAATGCAAACCAGCATCCCCGAACTGGCCAATTTCTCAGACGAGTCGGCCTCGACCCACAAACTCTACGGCGTCGAAAAACCAGACGGCAGCTTTGCCTCCAACTGCCTCATGGCCCGTCGCATGGCCGAACGCGGAGTCCGTTTCATCCAGCTCTATCACACCGGCTGGGACCATCACTCCGGCGTCGTCACCAGGATTCGTGAAAGCGGAAAGCAAGTCGACCAAGGTGCAACAGCCCTGATCATCGACCTCAAACAACGGGGACTGCTCGACGATACGCTCGTCATCTGGGGCGGCGAATTTGGTCGCACACCCATGTCGCAAGGCACGGGCCGCGATCACCACACCAAAAGCGGCGCCATGTGGATGGCCGGCGGCGGCGTCAAGGCGGGCATCACCTTCGGCGAAACCGATCCGCTCGGCTTCACCGCCGCCAAAGACCCGTTCCACGTCCACGATTTCCACGCAACCGTCCTCCACCTCCTAGGCGTCGACCACAAACGTCTCACCTACAAATTCAAAGGCCGAAACTTCCGCCTCACCGACGTCCACGGAAACGTCCTTAAAAAGATCCTCGCCTAAAAAGGTGTCAGGAAGGCTCTGCAGAAAACCTGCTTTTTGAACGGTAGAGAAAATATTGACCACAGGGGACGCAGAGGAAATGGCCTTTGCCTGGGAGGCTAATAAAGCACTCCTCCGTGTCCTCTGTGGTTGATTCAATGAACAAAAAAGGGAGCTTTTAGAGCCTGTCAGGAACTTTTTTCTGAAACCTCGAACTGCCCCTCGCCAACTGAGGAGTCTCATAGAGGAGGAGTCGCTAAAAACGACCAAAACTATGATGAGAGAGAGACCCAACGGCGGTCTTTGCCCGATTCGAGAACCGCGTCGCAGACGGCTTGCGTCTTCAGCGCGTCGCTGAAATTGGGGTGCATCGATTCCCCGCTTTCTAGGTTTGATAAGAAGTCAGCAACGTGATGGACAAAACTGTGTTCGTAGCCGATGCAAAGGCCGGGCACCCACCATTTGTCCATGTAGGGCATCTCGCCCTCGGTCACGTGAATCGTACGCCAGCCGCGCACCTCGGGATCGTCGCGATGATCGAAATATTCGAGTCGATTCAGGTCATGCAAATCCCAGCGAATCGAGGCGGATTCGCCATTGATTTCAAACGTAAAAAGGGCTTTGTGCCCACGGGCATAACGGGTCGACTCGAAGAGGCCCAGCGATCCGTTTTCGAAGTGGCATAAGAACGCACAAGCGTCGTCGATCTCTACAGGCTGCACTTTCTTCGTCTCGGCATGTAGCCGTTCGGTAACAAAAGTTTTGGTCATCGCGTTGACCTCGCTGATCGGGCCATTCAGCCAGAGCGCCGTATCGATGCAGTGGGCAAGCAGGTCTCCGGTGACTCCCGACCCGGCAGCCGCCGAATCCAATCTCCAAGTGGCCGCCCCCCCTTGAGGAACGTCGCTCGAAATGGTCCAGTCTTGCAGGAAATTCGAGCGAAAGTGATAAATCTGCCCAAGACGCCCTTCGTCGATCAGCGCCTTGGCTAGCGAAACCGCAGGAATCCGGCGGTAGTTGTACCAGACCGTGTTGGCCACTCCGGCCGCTTCGGTCGCTTGGCACATTTCCTCCCCATCAGCAACATTCAGCGCCAAAGGCTTTTCGCAGAGCACCATCTTCCCAGCCGCAGCGGCAGCAATCGCCATCTCTTTGTGCAGATTATTGGGAACGCAGATGTCGATGGCATCGATGTCGGCGCGCTTCACCAGCTCGCGCCAATCGGTCTCGTGCGAGGCATAGCCCCACTCGTCGGCAAAGGCTTTGACTTTGGCCTCATCTCGACCACAGACGGCCTGCAAAACGGGACGATACTCTAGCTCCGGAAAAAAATCGCTCACCCGTTTGTAAGCGTTCGTGTGAACTCGGCCCATAAAGCCGTAGCCGATCATGCCGATTCTTAATGGTTGACTCACTGGGTGAAACTCCTTCGCTGTGATGGTTTTTCCTCGTCTAAATACCGCCTCGCCCGTTCAATTCTCTTACGTCAACTCGATTGCACCCAGCCGTGTTGCTCTCGGACGTTACACATGGAGGCCAGTATCTCATTCCAGGTGTTCGGATCGAGCATGGCTTCGTTAGGAAACATACAGCCGTCCCAACAAATGTGTTGGCAATTTTTGGTCAACTGCTTCGACGCGTCGCGTAGCCAGAAGCCGGCGGCCTCGGGAATATCCAGTTTGCCGTTGGGGTCGCCCGGCAGACAATGTCTCCCGGTTTTGTCATGCGAACCCGAACCAAAAACCGTCGCATCATTCTGAGCCACATGAAAATCAAACGTCCAAGGCCGGAGAGCATCGGTCAGAACCTTGTACTGTTCATAAAACTGCTCGGTATCTGCCCAATCAAAATTTTCGCCGAGCAAGGCGTCCTCGGGGGCGTTGTAACCGAGCATATAGAGGAGCGTGTGAGCCATATCGGCCTGAAAACCAAGGGTTTCGGGACGGTCGACCATTTCGAGCAACTGGAGCATCGCTCGCCAACTGTGCATCCCTCCCCAACAAATCTCTCCCTCGGCGACCAAGCGTTCGCCATGATCGGCGGCAATATCACACGCTTGCTGAAAAGTTTGTGCAATGCTGCGTTGATTGTTCTCGGAGTCGGCCGCCCAGGTGCCCGGATCGCATGCCGAATCGATGCGTATCGAACCATACGGCCGCATTCCCAAACTCCGAAGCCGAGTACCAATCTCGCACGCCTTCTTCACTTGGCCGAGAAATCGCTTTCGCTCTTGCGAATCTCCCATAGCCGACCCGCCGCCCAGCGGCGGCCAAACCGGTGCCACGAGGGTGCCGATCACCAAACCTCGCTGTTTGACTTTGTCGGCAAGCGATTGCAACTGCTCGTCCGTCGAGTCGATGCCGACATGCGGATCGCTCAACATGAGATCGATTCCGTCGAACTTTTTTCCGTCCACCTCTGCGTTTGCCGTCAGATCGAGCAGCGTCTCCAACTCAATCAGAGGTTCGCCGTCCTCCCCCTTGCCCACCAATCCGGGCCAAGCGGCGTTATGAAGTTTTGGATAATTATTGGATGCATCAGCCATAGTGGATTTCTCTATCAAAAATTTTCAATCTCAGTCTAAACCACGGGCGGCGTCATCACCGGGTGAACACCAGGTCCAAAATGTTTGAGCATGACGATCGGGTCATGTTGGCTCGGATTGGTCAACGTGATGCCTTCCTTCGCCGCAGCCGCCGAAACGAAGTATTCGTCATGCGTCAGTTGTCCGAAACGAATCAACGCAGGTGTTTCGATGTCCCAAACACCAAGCTTGCCACGCCCCTGCAAGACAATAAGTCCGTAGGCACCGTCGTCCTTGATCGTCACCGTGTGGCCCGGAAGGATGGTCAATTCTTTGGCACTGTACGACTCGCTGAGGTAGCAAATCCATTTTTCTTCGTACCCCTCCGCCCGCATCTCCTCCAAATTGGCAACCGGAATCGGAGCCATGAAATGATTCGCCTTAAAGTTCGGATCGACGTTGGTCTCCCAATCGATGACCTCCACCAAGTCATCAAAATTGCCAATCTGATCCTTGGGAGTCCCTTTCCAAAGCAGTTCCTCAGGAATCACTTGGTTGTGCGTCACCGACTCGTACATCGCAAAAATATCAGACGCTTTTTGTGGCTCGTACGTACACATACTACCTGGTGCGTGCAGCACGCCGGGCGGAATATCCCAGCCCGTGCCTGGGGTGAGACAATACGCAGCCGACAAGTCCGTAATACGATTGTCGCCCTCGGTAAAACGAACCAGCGCCTCACGCACTTGGTCTTTGGTTACGCCCGGCTGCAAGCCCATGAACGTATAAGGAAAATCTCCACCGTGGTTGTTCACTTGCGGCGGGAAGTAATAAGCCTCGGGCTTCCCCTTGGTGTTGACCCGTGCCGCGTGTTCGTCGTTATGGTGAATATGAAACGGTAGCGCGCCCTGGTTATCGAAAAACTTTGAATACATGGGCCAGCACTTATGCTCATCCCACAACGTGTCGCCAAGCAACTTACCCTGAAGCTCGTCAACCGCATCGCGCAAAAGAATCACGTCGCTCGAACCACCATCCTCAACCACCAGATGACTCAGGCCTTCGTTCTTGCTGGTCAACGGCCCATTGTCCGCCGGAGTCGTTGAAGAAAACCAACGCTCGTCGATTCCGCCCCGATTGCCGCCAAGCGCGTAGTAATCGTCCGGATGGAGCTTGATTCTTCGGCCCGGAACACAAAAAGATCGCGGAACCCACGTCGGCGTCAGGCGGACAACCCCTTGCCCCTGGTCCAAAGCTCTATTGGCAATCGCTTGCACACTCATCGCTATTTCCTCGTCAGTAAAAGGCCCCGCCGTTGGCCGGGGTTTGGAAGAGACTCTGCGCTTCTAGGCTTCATCCAACGCTCGGTAAACGATGCGGAATTCGGATGTGGATAATAAAGCCATAAAAGCCCTCGTGAAGCCACCCATCTTTTCATAAGGAGCTAGAAAAACAATGTGTAATCTGCTCGCATTCTGGTATTATTAGCGCATGGGAAAATCACCTACTCAGCTCCAGGAGTTACGGGATCAGTTCTTTTCGCAGGTCTAATACCCACTACCTCTCTTGACGCTGACTCTCTTGACGTTGGTCGACCATCTCCCCGCCACCTACTTCTTCACCAAAGATCGCGAGGGCCGCTTTGTCCACGTCAATCGTGCGCTGCTCAAGGTCCTAGGCTTCACTGAGGCGTCAGAGGTACTGGGCAAGACGGACCACGACTTTTTCTCGCCCGATGTGGCCACTCGCTACCGAGACCAATCGAAAATACCCCATCGAGACGATTAAATATGCCTCGTCAAACTTGGACACTCTCCGAACTTGCCCCCGATCAGCAAAATGGCGATCTCTGCATCACTCCCAAGGACATGCCCGGTGCCCGAGGCTCGTGGAAAGTGACTCAGCGAACGCTCCGCAACGGATTGAGCGCAGGAGTCGACCTTATCGAAATCGACAACGGGCGCATGCGTCTAATGGTCATTCCGACGCGGGGCATGGGCGTTTGGAAAGCAACGATCGGCGACGAAACCCTCGGCTGGAAATCCCCGGTTCGCGGCCCCGTTCATCCCAAGTTCGTCCCTCTCTTCGACCCCAGCGGATTCGGCTGGCTCGAAGGCTTCGACGAATTGATCGTCCGATGCGGACTAGAAAGCAACGGTGCGCCCGAATTCAACGAACAGGGGCAATTACTCTATCCCTTACATGGCCGAATTGCCAATCGCCCGGCCTACCACGTCGAACTGACCGTCGACGACTCTGCCCAAACGATCACCGTGCGAGGCTTGGTCGAAGAAACACGTTTTCACTTCCAAAAACTACGCCTAGAAGCCTCCCTCACCACCTCTTTCGATTCCACGTCCTTCACGATCAACGACCAAGTCGAAAATTTTGGCGGCGCCGCAGCCGAGATGCAAATGCTCTACCACATCAATCTGGGCGAACCGCTCCTAGCCCCAGGAGATCAAATCGTCGCGCCGGTCCACTCCATCCGAGATGGCGTCGATGAGAGTCCCTTGGACAGCGACGCACCTTGGGAACACTACGGACCAGCGGTTTCCGGCCAGCCCGAAGATTGTTTTTATCTCGATTTATTGAGCGACGCCAATGACCAAACCCAGGTCCTACTCAAGAATGCAGAAGGCTCCGCCGGCACAGCGATCCAATTCAACACCCAGAGCTTGCCCTGTTTTTCACTCTGGAAAAACTTAGTCGCCAAAGAAGACGGCTACGTGACAGGCCTCGAACCGGCGACCAATTTCCCCAACACCCGGTCCGCCGAAGCAAAACAGGGCCGTGTCATTGCGTTAGCACCGGGCGAAACCTGGTCGACCGAACTGAGCCTCAACCGCCTGACCACTTCCAACGAAGTAAAGACCGTTGAAAAGGCGATCCACAGCTTGAAAAACCAGAGCGTCTAAGGCGACCGCTCGAAAATCAAAACTTTCGACGCAGTTCCATTCGCACGCCAGAAATATCCTCGCGATTCTCTAGCCGTCCTGCCATCGCATCCGCGCGGAAGATCAGCGTGTGATTCAGCGGACGTTGATACCTAGCACCGATGGCGTACTGATCACCCGGTGCCACCCGCGTGGCATCGTCGTCGAAGACTTGCAAGAACGCAAACTCCAGCAACAACTGCTGCTCAAAGTTGCCACCCAACAGATCAATACCGACCGCACCGCCGTAGGTGTTGTTCGCCGAATCATCCAGAAGCGGATAACCGGTCAACAAATCCGACTCAAAGTTGATGCCCGTGTTCTTGAGTGGCCCCTGCAACCGCGCAGCCGACTGAGGCGTGCCAAAACCGGCGAACAGATTCACATACGGAATGACGTTATAAGGATTGCGAGTCAAGAAGCTGTTTTCCAAAAGCAACAACGCCCCGTCAGCAGTCCGCAAGTTGCGAGGCCCGCCTTGACCCGTGTTGATGATGACTCGTGCTGAGTTCGACACAAAATTCAAATACCGCCGAGTATAACTGGCAGCCAGATTGTGATAGCTACGCCCCAGATGCTCGGTGTCATCCAGATAAGCATAGCCCAGCTCTAGGTAACCACCGCGCCGTTCAATAAAGGTCGTCAACCCAACGATATTCGCCGCGTTGTTATCTCCGGCAAACGCCCGGTTGCTTGTCACCTCATCAAAACCAACGAAAAAGGTCGTATCAAAATTCGACCAGTCCAGCCCCGGATGGTTACGAGCCGGAACTGTTACCGCCGCCCCAACAAAAGCATCCTCCATCCAAATTCCGTTTTGCAGCAGCAGCGGAATCAAACCAACTGCAAACGGCAGGTCGAACTCCGGATAATGACCACCCCGGCCACCAAGGATGGCTCCCAAATCGCCCTCAAAATAAAGCGTGTCGGTCCGTTCGTCCCAGGCATCGAAGGCGTCGTTCGTCGTGATTTCTCCGTTGTCGTAGACCAGACTACTAAACTCATTCCGCTCATCCAGCGGCCCCCAAAACATGTGAATCCGTTCGGTAGCCGTAATCGATAAATCGATTTCCAAATTCAGCCGATTCGCCCAAACCGTCTGGTCATTCGCGCCATTATCGTTGTAGGCAATCGCCGAACGATAGTCGCCATAGACATAGAACTTCGGCTGCGTCAGGTTCGTCAGCCCGAGCGCTGTCCCGGAGCGAGGTATGGGGCCATTCAAGTAAAACGGAAGCCCCCATTCCAACGCCGGACGCTGCACGCGGTTCATATATTTGCCACCGTAAACATCCATCTCGGCACAAGCGTCCGAACGATTTTCGTAAAACGGATCGGCCGAAAAGTCTGCCGACGTAAAAGGCATCGGACTCGCTTGGCAGTCGTTACAGTGTGGCTCAACCATCATCACCTGCCCTGGGTACTCTTTCGGCGAAGGCAATTGATCCCACGGCGGAGCATGCGCAGAAACCACCGCCGGTGGCACCGGCGAGGTCAGCCCATAACGTCGAATGCTAGGCATAAAGCCGGGGGAAATTTGGTGCTGGCAAGCCCCAGCAGGCTCACACGCTGGCGGCTGCGGCAAAAGGGGCGCACCGCCGAACAACGGTCGATCGATTTCCGGACGACCAAACAACGACGACTCCAGCGGCGACGCCACCGAACCCGGAAACAACGCATTCCGACGATCAGCCAACCTGCACTCCGGCATCTCGCAAACTGGCGGCAACGCTTGCAACCCCGCTGGCGGTTTCGGCACCGGCGTATCACCCCCAGGCGGCTGAAAAAGCGAATCAGCAAACGCACCCTGCATCAAGACGATCACCGTCAGCGCAACCACAACCACCGCCAGCAGACGCATGTCGCGGCGGCGCATTCGTATTCGCAAAAGGTGGGTTCGCATAAAATACATAAAAATGACGCTTTTCTAAGTGCTTATCTCACAAAAAACTCAACCGACGACTGATGGAAGTCCAGCATTCCTTCGTTCATCGAGCGGATCATCTCCTCGGTCGAACCGCAGAACCGCATAAAGTAAATCGGTTCGAGCCGGCTACGCAAACGAAACGACAACCGGTAGTGCCCCGGCTCGCGCATCAGCTCTGCAGGCACCTTGTACGGTATTTTGCGCGATCCCAACGCAGGCAACGAACGTCCTTCCATCCGAATAAACGGCGGGTGATTGATCACCGAGATCGGCTGCGCACCGGGTCGCAGGTACGGGAGCTGATCAATATCCAAATTCACCGGTAAGAAAAACTCGCGGTCAGTGCCCTTCGCCCCAGTGATTAAAAACATGGTCTGCAAGTTGAACAATTGCCAATCAAAAGGAATCCGCTTCTGCTGAACTTCGGTCGAATGGATATCCGCAACATCGCCCCAACGATCGGTGTAGCCCGATTCCCACAGCCGCTGGCCACGAGGACCAATCAGCACGACGTTGGCCCAAAGCTGAGGCTGCGCGCCCAACGAACCGCTGGGCAGATTATGCCCCTCGTTCTTGTTCGTCATCACATAATGAAATTTTAGATCTTGCCCGCGTGTGAGCTGCGTATCAAAAAACGGACCATCGACGTGCGAGCCGTTTTCCATGACCTGCATGCGGCTGACCTTCTTGCCCTCGAGCTTCTTGAGATTGTCGTCGATCACCTCGCGAGCATCATAACGGTCGTCCACCTCGGCCCAGACCGGCGGGAATTGGACGCGAATCTGCCCAGCCTCAAGCTGTTTCTCAAAGCGTTTCGTCCCCCAGCCTGCTCGCCAGTCAAATGCCAACCACTCTTGCATCGACCAACGATCGGCATCGATATTGAACGGAAAAACCCCCGGATGAGCAATCGAATACCCGGGGCCATAGAACGTATGGTTCGCGTGTTTGCGTTGCGCGTTGACCACTTTGCCATTCACTTTCGCGGCGGCACCCACCTCATAACCACTCGGCACGCCCGGAATGCGACCCATGTGACAATCCTGGCAGGAGATCCCCTTTTTGCATGCAGGCGATGCGCGGTATTGCTCCCAAACCACTTCAAGCTTGATGCCCGGATGCACCGCCACTTGATGGCAAGAGACACAAAAGTCGGCCTTGCTAAGCTGATCGAAACATTGCCCCGCCACATGAATATCTTGCCCA
The DNA here is from genome assembly GCA_965224625.1 of Bythopirellula sp. Lineage (GTDB taxonomy): Bacteria > Planctomycetota > Planctomycetia > Pirellulales > Lacipirellulaceae > Bythopirellula. Next base: position 749,472 of record CBDCZS010000001.1, on the reverse strand, counting down.
GGGCCTTTTTCATGCGGCGAGGTTTTTACTTTGTATTTGTTCTTTTGAGCAATCACCTCGGCAACGCCACCACCGCCGATTGAGCCGTACACCGGCGCGTGGATGTCGCCCGGCTCCAGACGACGCTCGCCATTCACGCGGCCAAACCGCTCGTTGACCCGATGGCATGCGACGCACGTAATTCCCTCGCGGGCCACCTGCGGAAGCTCCCAAAGCGGAGCCGCACGCGAGATTCCCAGCGTCACACCGGCTGGCGAATGGCAACGATAGCAAAAATACCCCGACGTGCCATGCGAAAGATTGTTGATCGTTTGCTCGAACTTTTGGAACATGGGCGAGACCATCGCATAGGCATGGCTCGAAACGCTCCACTCCTCGTAGATTTTTTCATGGCACTTCGCACACGCTTGGGCCGTTGGAAACTGCGAATCAGCAACAAACTCGCAATACGTTTTTTTATCTCCAGCCGACTTCTTGCTAGCCGACGCTTGGCTACCAACTCCCCCCGTCGAATGCGGAGTCGATACCAGCGGCGCTGGTGGTGCTGCAAAGGGACTCTGCTGCGGTTGCGACGGGATCGACGGCGTGACGGGTTGCGGCACTGGCGGCACGACCGGCACTTGGAACGGCACCGGTTGTTTTTCAGGTTGAGGAGGTGGGCCGAAGGGTACCGAACCGGGTGCCGGGGCTACTGACGCGGCCGGTTTTTGAGGCGTTCGGATCTCTTCTTCCACCGGCGATTTTTGCGTTGCTTTTTTGGGCATCGGTTTTTTGGGCATCGGGTCGGACGACTGAGCCGGCAATGCTTCGCTCGAAGCCTCCTCTTCCTCAGAAGCAGCAGTAGGCCCAGGAAAAACGGGCGATCCGAGTAGCTCCGGACCGCTCTCCTCCTCTGGAGTCTCTGCTTCGTCCGAGGTCTCTGCCTCGTCTGGCTCCGAAGAAGAATCCTCTGTCGGGGTTTCTTCCGCCGGGCTTTCTTCATCCTCAGACTGAGACAACAAGTCGGCGACCCCATCCAACAAGTCATCGGCGTCATCCGCCGGGCCGACGGCCAGCCTCGCGTTGCTGCCGGCTGGCGGCGCAAACAAGGCGCGAGCAACTCGCACCGGCGCGGGATAACGTACCCGTGGCACTTGCGCAACACGCAACGCCGTCTCTTTCACGTCCTCGGGGACAAGCTGCTGAAAAGCGGCTTCCCCTTCACTGGCCAGCACCATCCAACCGGGGCAACCCGCCTGGGCAAGTGTGGCTTCGATCTTTTCGAGTGGAATCGCGCTGCTAAGGCTAGGGTCTTCGCCGACGAGCGTTGTCCCTGGCGAATGCGACAAATTTCGGGCATGGGTTCGGACATGCGGATTAGATGCATTCCAGACCCCCACGAGCGCACTCAACCCCACCACGGCTGCACACCAGCCCCAAGGTCCCCCAAAATGTCTACGTTTGGTCCGCATCATGCAGCACGACATCCCTGTTCGGCACTCCCTCATCGTGGGAGTACCTCTCTGCGATTAACGATTCGATCAACGCTAGCATCCATGCTTGCGCGCAGCCTTACGCAGAGAATGATCGAACCAGGACGCTCGGAAAAATGAGAGTTTTGCCTACAACCGTCATAGCTTCACACAGACCGGTTGCTAGCAATCGCTCGAAACGGGCAATCGCAAGAAAACTAGTCGAGTCGGCCTACAGTCGGTCACGCAGCCACTGGGGAAGATAATCGCGGCGGCGATTCAAGACCGACCCCCAGACGTCGATGCCGTCTTGCTCGAGGCGTTGCATGATGCGTTGGGCCTGCTTCTGCTTGACCATCTCGAAACGAGTGACCAGCAAGACTCCGTCCAACTCGCGTGCCAAGGGAAGTGCACACCGCAGTTCCTCGGCAAAAGGCAAATCGACCAAAATCATGCTGTAGTCCGTCTTCAAGTCGGCCAGCATTTCTTCGGCCAGCTGGTGGCGGACATGCATAGCACCGGCCCCCTGTAGTTTACCACTAGAAAGAACATCCAGATTCTCGGCAACTTCGACCGGCTCGCACTCGCGGGGCGAAATTTCTCCCGAAAGAATGTCATACAGACCAGGCCCAGGCTCCACCTTAAAGGCCTTCGGCAAGTTCGATCCGTCCCAGTTGGCATCGACCAAAAGCACGCGCCCTCGTTGTTGCGAACTGGCTCGCATAGCAAGGTTCGCAGCAATCGTCGAAGTGCCCGACTTGCGAGCGCAGCCGGTCAGACCGACGACCATCGTTTCGTTTGCACTGTACTTGGCATCGATTCGCCACAAAATCGAATCGTAAACCTCTTGAACCAATTTGGAATCATTCTTCTTGGCCAATTGAGGCAAATTGGCCCGATGTCGCCATTTATTGCCCTCCGAACGTTGGAGGGGGGAAGTCTTCTTCGGCAAAGTGGAGGGCGATTTCGACATATTAAAACCTAAGAACGATCAAAGCGGAGTAAGCGGTCAACCAGCGGGAAACGATTTTTGTGCGTCGCCCAATTTTTACGTGAGGGTCTTCATATACTGTTTTTGTTCGGGAAGCACACCAAAGACGGGCACCTGCAACGACTCCTCGAGCTGCTCTTCCTTGTAGATCCGGTCCCCAATTTTTTCGCCGATCAACACGACCGACACCACCGAGGAAATCGACAGCAGCAGCGAGAACGCGCTGATAATCACCTTGCTCGGACTCACCGGCTTTTCGGCGTACGTGGCTTCTTGTGCCAAAATTGCATTGGAAATTCGCTCTTTATCCAGTTCTTCGTCGATACGCGCCTTTTCTAAGTTTTCGGCGTAACGAAAATAGTTACTACGTGCCAGTTGCACGGTTCGCGACAGTTGGTCAATTTCAAGCTCGTGGTTGTTCAACTGCTTCAGGTCGGCAAAGATGGTCGAGCGTTGTTCGTCCAGCTTATTGCTCTGCGCGACGATCCCCGCCAAAGAGCTTTCTTCCGTCGCCAGCGACAACGTCAGCGTACGATGATTCGGATTGATGTTGTTCGTCGTTTCTTGACGATCTTCGGATTGCTCATCAAACATGGCCTCCGCTTGTTTCAGTTGTTCGCGGGTCGCTAACAATAGCGGATGGCCGTCGCTGTATTTGGCTTGCTGTTCGAGCATCAAAACTTGCAACTCGAAAACCTGCTCGCGTAGCAAATCGGCACCCGTATTCGGGATAGTGGTCTCTTCCGCAACCATGCGTTCGGGAGTCGCTGCCAATTGCTTTCGGACATCGGCAACACGGGCACGGGTGGCTGCAAGTTGCTGCAAATTGCCATAGAGGCTCAGTTCGATGCTGGCCAAGCGAGATTCCAGTGTCCCTCGCCGGGAATCGATCGACACCATGTTCATCCGATTCTTGGCCTGTCGAAGTTTGTCGACAGCACCATCTAGCCTCGTTTTCAACGTCTCAAATTGGTCAGTGAAAAATTCTTTAGAACCGCTGGTGCGATGCAAACGCAAGTGTTCGTCCCGATAGACATCCACCAAGGTCTGAGTCACGAGCTGAGCCAGCGCAGGGCTTTTGGCATCGTAGCTAGCGCAGATCAGCATCGAATCGTGCTCTGCCTCGACATCCAAATTGCGCTCGATCAGAACCACCGCACGCTCTCGATCCGAGACCGGATCTATGCTTCGCAAAAGATTGACAGCTTTACCAATTCCCGCTTGAAGCGTCTCAATAACAATGTTGGTTCTCTCGTTCTTCAGGCCACGCCCCAAAACCACGTCGGGCCCTAAGCGATCGACCACTTTTTCGATCGTCCCACGACTTTGGAGCATATCAACCACCGTGACAATCTCGCTGTCCCGATCGTTCGTCTGCATCGAGATCGTGTCATTCACGGTTGCCGTTGCATCGAGCTTCACTGATTCGCGGCCCACCTGCATAAACAACTTTGCCTCGGACTGATACTTCCGAGGAATGAACCCGATACACAGGGCTGCAATCGTGAGGATGACCAGCGGAATGCCAATCACCTTTTTTCGATTACGAAAAAGTGCCGAAATGAAATCGCCCAGACCGTAAGACGGGGAACTGGCCGTGTGGAGGTTGCCGTTCATTCTTAATGAAACCAAAACGAGAGGATAGAAGTGTCAGAGACTTCGACCAGCGCTAGCTCTCGCAAGCCGCAAGCCAAAATCCCAAAACTCTATCTTAAACACCCGAAAGCCATTTCCCATGCCCCTTTAGCACAGAATTTTTGGTTTCTAGGCCGGTATTCCCAACCTATTTCCCGCAAATAGCCGGAGAACGGCTCGAATAGCGGGTCGTCTGCCTCTCTGGCTAGACGATCGTCGACTCCGAGTTCGCCGTCGGCTCGCCCGAATCGCCAGCCAGCGTCAAAAACGACTTCGGCAGCGCAGGCCGGCCATAGTAGTAGCCTTGGGCATAGTCGAAACCGATTTCTTCGCAAACTTCGTGCTCTTCCACAAGCTCGACACCCTCAGCCAAAGCGGCAATCCCCAGGTCCTGGATCATGTGCACAAGGCTGGCCAACATTTTCTTCCGCTCGGTCGTCGCGTTCTGGATGTTGCGAATCAGATCGATATCGAATTTCAGAAAATCGGGCGGTACTTCGACCAGCTCAACCAGTCGCGCTTGCCCGGCTCCAAAGTCATCGTAAGCCAGCCCGATGTCCATGCTTCTCAAGGCGGCACGCAACTCGCGCATCTGAGCCACCTGCGTCACAGCCGCCTCATGTATTTCGAGGACAATACGGCTGTCTGGCGCTAGCTCGCGAAGCTCGCGCAACGAAAATTCTAGCAAACCAGGCTCGGCCATCTCGGCCGGATGCGTATTCACAAACAAAAGTGGATTGCCCGTCAACGGTTCCGAATGGCGGATTCCTTCATAGCGAAGAATACGGCTCAATTCCGCTTCCAAATCAAGGACTGCCGCAGCGCTAAACATCGCTTGAGGACTAGTCAATCCAAACAGACGGCTTCGGCCCAGCAGCTCATAGCCGATGGTCTCTTGGTCCTGCATTTTGACGATCGGCTGAAAATGTGGCGTCACGGCACGCTCGGTCATTAGCTTATCAAACTGAATCAACGCCAAAGCACGATCCGCCGCATCGTCCTGGATCGTCTGCGAGTTGCGACAATCGGTTTGAATGCCTGCGCGAAAAACGATCTGTGCAAACTGCACCAAATCCCCATGCTTCACCTTGCAAGGCGTCGTGATTCGCACCCCATTTACAAAAGTGCCATTCGTGCTATCCAAATCCCGGACGAAAAGTTGATCGTCCTCAATCGACAGCTCGGCGTGATGCCCAGAAACCGACGGATTATCAATCGTCAACGAGGTGGCATTTCTGCGTCCCACGGTAAACGGAGACGAAGTGATACGGATCGTGCGAACCGGCTCGTCTTCTTTCAATTGGCCACTAAGCAGCCAGGTAACACTATTTGCGGTTGAAAGGTCGATAGACATAGTTATTTTTCTCGTCTGAAATGTGGCTCGTCAGTTGGCGGGCGGATAAGCACCCACCGCGTGGGCTTATTTTATTATTAAAGTACCTGGGTAACAAATTCGGAAACAGCGGCTGGGACGGGCGAGGGGAGATCGACCAACGGGGTCCAGCAAATATCATTGCGTGTATGGACGCGATCGGCAAAATCGGCATAGTCGCGGCGGCATTCAATCAAATCGACGGCCACGCGTGCTAGGGGCATCTGGCCTGCCTCAGTGCAAACCACCAAGTTCCCCTCCGTCGGGGTGAAAAGCGAAGTCTCGCTGCCCAACGCATCGCGTACGGCAGCCAGCTGTTGCTCTCTTTCTCCGTGCTGTGGCTCTCCGGGCAGCGGCGCGATCACCAAGGGACTGCTGACCCCTCCCTGATTTAGCAACGGCGAAATCGACTCCTCTGCGTGCTTGACGAGAGTCGCCTTATCTAAAGACTGGCCGTCCGAAAGATTAAATTCACGGGCGACCCGAGCGACGTGTTGCCCGGCAATCGACCTTAGCGCGTCTAACAGCTCCGACATCACCTTGCGATTGCCCATGACCGTCTGAAACAAGCCACCTTGCTGGCTTATAAACTGTTCCTGTAGTTCCTGGTCCACTTGGGCAGTCAACCCGCCGAGACTGGCTAACAGCGTTTGAACCATCGGATCTTGAGGAGCCTGCTGATCGTGATCGGAATCCTCGGTGAGCGCTTCGGCCAAATGTCGCAAATGGCGACCAAACTCGATAATCGTCATACGAACATTCTTTAACGCCAACTGCAATGTGCGTGTAAGCAGGCCAGTCGCTTGCAAAGCGCGAAGATCGAGACGCAAGCGGAAGTACTTCTGTGCCACCTCCAAAACCGAGTTCGCCGAGCCGTCGTTTCTTGGGACAGACGAATCCGACGAAAGCAACGTTGCGTCTTGAGCAAGCTCGACCAAATTCCGTGCGATTGCTTGTCCCAAGCGGTGTGAATCGGTCTCGACACGCTCCAAATGCTTAGCAAACCACTCGGCCGCTTCCTGCGTACCCGTCAAACGTTCCTGACGTTCGTCGAGCCGATGCAGCAACCACTGCTGAAGATCGGCCGTCAATTTCATGCCTAACGGACTAACAACCGCTTCTAGCTCTCTTCCGAAAACAAATTCGCCAGCACCGGGTTCCGAACCCGGCGGCTTAGCAAATAGCGAGTCAACCACTTTCAGCACATCGCCCAGCGTTGCCTCTGCCCGCTCCTGCCGCAGATCGTCGATCAACTTGGCCAACAACGTTTCCAAATTCGAGCCAAACTGACCCTCGAGAATCGCCCGAGTGTTGGCCGAGATACTCTCCAAATTCAATTGCAGTTGAACAACGGCACGCGGTGCTCCACTGATAATAGGGCTCGTGTCGCTGAGCGAAGCGGTTTCCTGCTTTTCTGCCGAAGGGCTTCCCGCTGTCCGGGGTAGGCTTTCGGCTTCGGCTCCGCTCCAACCCAGAACCACCCGTTGGCAAAGCTGTTGCGTGACCACGTCCAAGGCTTCCTGCGAGGTTCCCGATTCTTCGTGAAGCCCGAAGGTTCGTAACGTAGGGTAGCCCGACACATTTTGCGAAAGTCTCTCGCGGCTCGAATCAAAAAATCTTTGAGCAGCAGTCAACGTATCGAGATGCAAATACTGCGCAACTTTCTCGGTTTGCTGCTCGAGCTGCTCAGAATTCAGCCCATCGCCTAGATGCAATAGATACGTATTATCAAAAGCTGGTGTCCCCGACGGCATGGCGGGCAGGCCTGTCGCTTCGTCACCCGGATAGCAGCCCTCGGGCCGTGCAAAGTGGTTGTATTCTTTCAGCCACGAAAATGCGTTGACCTTGGCCAGATCGCAATAGCGAGAATCGCGACCCGTCGAGTGCATGAAAATACCGGTTGTCGTTGCGTTTTCTAGTCCCAACTTCTCAAGAAGTCCCTGCACCGCGTAGCCAACGTCAATCGACATGCCGCTACCCGTCCCGCCCGAGATCGAGGCAACCACATAAACTCGAACTGCGTTATTATCAAAAGCAAGCCCCGTCTGTTGGCTCGACTCCGCGATCGCCTCCTCGCTGCTAGCCTGCGACAACGCAAGTCGAATCCTCTGAAGCGTGCAACGTGCATGATCCGCAAACGCCAATCGTCCCAGAGGTCGCAATCCCTCGGTACGCAAAGATTTTGGAATGTTATAGAGCCAGCGACGGCTCAACCATCCCAACAACCGTTTCGAGTGATCCCGATACTCCTGTGGACGACGAAGCTGCAAGGCTAAGGTCTCTTCACTTTTCAATCCCGACGAACGATTGCCGTGGGTAGCCTCTAAGATCGATTTCTTATCGGTATCCAACAGCAACAACTGGACTGCCGGCAAATCGTGGCCTTCGCCAAAACTATGATTCAAACGTTTTCGGAATTGACTCAATACTTTGCCGGCCGTACCCCCAATGCCGATCACCAAAGTCGGAGTCGCTCGAAAGTCGCCCGGTTCCAGATCGAGAGCGGGTAGCTCTGGCACCTCGCCCTCAAGGACGTCTGGCAAATCGATCAGCATCGAATTCGAGACTTCAGCCGGATCGCTAATCAGGTCGTTGTCAAAGACCTGAGTCATCGTCCCAGGCCGTGGCTGCGAAGCGGTTCGTGGCGACTGTTCTTTTGCCGAAAGCTCAACAGCCGGGCGAGCGTTCCAGTCACTTCCCGTAGCACTCCCGTCGGCATTCGCCTTAAAAAGTGCCTGGACCAAATCGCGGCACGAGGCATACCGCTGTTGCGGGTTTTTCGACAATGCTCGAGAAACCACATAGCGGTCAGCCATTGGCAAAGGCTCGAGATTCGGCTCGTCATGCATGTGCTGCAAAGTCAATTCCGCAGTCGTCGCACCATCGAACGGAAGTGTACCGGTGAGCATCTCTTGGTAGAGAACGGCCAAGCTGTACTGATCGCTAAAGCAAGTCGGACGCCCTTGAAAGACCTCGGGAGCAGAGTACAGCGGGGTCATCCCGCCCACGAGCGAAGCTTGCGTCTCTTGAATCTCTTTGACCAAACCAAAGTCAGCCACCTTAACATGCCCGGCCAACAGCAACAGGTTTTCCGGTTTGACGTCCAGGTGCTGGAGCGAATGATGGTCGCTCAAGTAATCCAAAGCATCCGCCGAGTCACGCAGGTAACCCAGAAGCTCCTCGCGAGGAATGCCCGCAAGACCGCTCTCCCTAGAAGCGTCGAAACGATCCTTAAGGCTTCCGTCCGCCAACTCCGTAACGATAACCAGCCGACCTTCCAGCACCTCGATTCTTTCGAGGGAAAGCAAAAAGGGATGCCGGACTTGTTTGATCTTTTCCAGCGAATGCAGTTCGCTAGCCGCTCGTTTTTCGTTGTGATAACCAAAGATAAACTTGACCGCTTTGGTCAGTCCCCCAGGCGCATGCGCCAGCCAGACCTCTCCGTAGCCACCCGCGCCAATACGCTTAACTAACGTATAGCCCGGCAGCTTAATTTCACGATTATCGCTAGTCGATTCTGTCACAGTCGGTGTCCTAGGTGCCTATGGCCTTCACAAATTTTAGTTAGTTGCCCGCCACAGCAGTAAAATAGCTCTTCACCACGCGGTCGATAATCTCGGGCTGAAGTTGCATGGGAGTCTCGTTGTAGCTGCAATAGTTCTGGATTTGTGTGAGCAGATCGCGAGGCTGACAACGGCGCAATGGACGACCGTGCGGTCGGTAATGCGTCTGGATCAAATAGTCGACCGCTTCGGGCTGGTACTGGCAGCCAGACGAACGGCAGAAAATCTCAAACAGCTTGCGAAACTCTTCAACACTCGGATCGCCAATTTCGATTTTGTAAGGGATACGCCGCAGAAAAGCCTCGTCAGCCAAGTCGCACGGCTCAAGGTTGGTCGAGAAAATAATCAGTTGCTCAAACGGAACCTGAATTTTCTTGCCCGTCGCAAGCGTCAGAAAATCGTGGCGATTTTCTAGCGGTACAATCCAGCGGTTCAGCAGCTCCGTCGGCTCGATCCGCTGCCGCCCAAAGTCGTCGATCAACAGACAACCGCAGTTGCTTTTCATCTGCAACGAAGCTTCACTGACGTTCGTGTTCGGATCGTGCCGAATCTCCAAACTGTCCATCGTCAGCTCACCACCAACAACCACCGTCGGTCGAGTAATCTTAATCCACCGACTGTCATAGCTGGCCGATTTCAGAATACCCGATGCGCCAGTCTCCACCGCTTCATGAAACGAAGCATCGTAATACTTGATAAACTGTCCATCCTCGGTGATCGTTCGCGGAATCCAAATTGCTTGCCCAAAACATTTCGTAATCCGCTTGGCAATCGTCGTCTTACCGTTACCTGGTGCGCCGTAAAGAAACAGCCCTGCACCCGAGTTAATCGCAGGCCCAAGCAGTTCGAGCATTCCTTGTTCGACCGAAATATCGCTAAACGCTTCTTCTAGCTGCTGACGATTGGCCGCTTCGGCGCGGATCGTTTGTGCATCAACCGACAAGATATAATCGTCCAACGGCACCGGCACCGGCCCGACATAAGCACAAGCACGCATCGCCGCACGAGCACGGTCAGCGCCTTGCTCGGTCAGGGCATAGTAATAGTCACCCAGCTGTGCCGAACTTTTATGCACAAGCATCTGACGCGAGCGCAATGCCAGCAGCAGGTCTTCGAGAATCGCAAACGGCAAGCAAACACGTTGCGCCACATCACGTCCGCTACTCGAGCCGACCTGCAAAAGAAACTTCATCACCAGCATCTCGATGACAACAGGGCTAACGCCCGTCTCTTCGAGCGAACTTGGCTCCGCCGGATGATAGACGTCTTCATGAAGAAGTGACGCCAAGATCCCCGTATCTTTGATAGTTGTCGAACCGATCGACATAACGACTCCGCCTAATGTTTTTTGTAGGAACGCAAAAAAATCCTATGAAGAGACCCAAACCGAGAGCCTCGCCTACAGAAACGTAGGTCACACAGTCCACACCGTGAGAAAACAGAGTGGCAGGAGGCCCCAAAGAGGGGGGCCAAGGAAATGCCCCTAGTTAGGGACGGAAAAATCGTTGCAACCTGAACCTAAATACCCGCGAAAGACGCGAAAGAGAAAGAAAGAGTGCCACCCTAGGATCCCGACCCTCTGCGTGGCTGGTACTCAAAATCTTTCCATTTCATCGCTCTGCGGAACGGCTCGATCCGGAGCATCACCTCGCCGTTTTGAAACAGCCGAACGGTGCCGTTCGATTCGCTGACCGTAATCGCGATGGCGCTCGTCGCACGGCTGATCGCCGCAGCCGCCCAATGGCGTGCTCCCAAACCTTTGCTTAGCGAGATTTCTTCGGCTGGGGCAGAAACATACTGACAGGCGGCCACCACCGCTCCATCGGCAGCCACGATCAACGCTCCGTCCAGTTGAGCGATTTCCTTGATCGACTCGCGCACTTTGGCATCCGCCAGCCGACGCTCGCCGACGCTGTAACCTCGCACCGGGTCAAAGCCTAGCGGATAACAATTTTTCAACACCCGGCGATGATCTCCCACGACAAACAGCGTGCCCACCGGCTTGCCTTCACGACCTTCCCGGCCAATGGCAACGGCCAAGTCGACCGCCGTCTTCAGCGTTTCGATCGGAATACGGGTTTCCAACTGACGAAGATCGTGGACCGTCAAACGCCCCAAATGTTCATCCAGACGCACCACGCTGAGCGAATCAATCGTGCCGCTCTCAAAACCGCTGTACAACGCCACCACACAAGCCCCGGGCGTCAACTGGTCGTCCGACACACTCTCCAGCAACGCCTGCGTAAGACGTTCATAGACCGGACTGTCGGGGATATTCAGCTCGATCGTATCCAACCCAAAATCTTCGGCCTTGGCCAGATGCTTGGGGCGGTCGCTAGCAACGATCACATGCCACTTGCCCGTTGCCGCTCGCAGCTTTTCCCAGTCAACAGAACTCTCGACCAAAAAGAGCAAGGCGTCCGCTTCCTCATGCTTTGCCAAGCGCGTAGCGACCTCGCAGAAGGCTTCAAGCTGATCGGTAAACTTGATCGAGGGCGCCATCGGGTGCCTTGCTAGAACTCTGGGGAAGGGCCTACACACGCATGGAAGCTGACGCTGACATCGAACATCGACATCGAAGCCGACCGTCGTGGCAACCACACATGCTGTGCAATTTAGTACAGTCAGCCATCCAATTCAATGGAGACATTCACCCGAGCAGCCACATCGACTACCGCCGAGACCGACCCGTAGTGATCGTTTTCACCGCAATTGGCGACTCTCCGGCCTTATCGTAGGCCGAGAAAACCAATCGATCGTAGACCAACAGAGCATGAATCGCATGACCCAAGGGGCCTGCTTCCCAATCGCGATAGCGGTTGCGAGACATCGTATTCACCAAATAGTTGGCCGCCTTCGTCGTCCGCCAGCTCTTCAGCTCTTTTTCGGTCGACGCGTAAAGCAGCCATTCCAGGATATGCCCAGTCGTCTTCAGCTTGCGATCGAGAACCGCTTCGTCCCCTGGACCACCATCATTGCCCGGCCCTCGGAACCATGCCGTACTAAAGCTCCCGTCACGATTCTGTAAACGGTAAGCATAGTTTTGATAGCGAGCGACAAATTTCTTAGCCTTAAGATACTGCCCATCGACCGGCTCACCACGCTTCTCACGCGTCCTGTAAGCCAACGTCAAACCCGAAAGACGATGCGTCCCGCCGCAAGCCGCACCCCGTACCGGCTGCCGCAACTCTTCGGAGATCAAACGCGGAATACCCCACTCCATCCCCTGATCGTTCAGCCACGTTGCGTCCGAATCGAGATAGTGCATCAACCCGATCAGCTTAAAAGTCAACTCCGTGCGTGGGTAGCAAGTTCTCTTCTCCATCTCGATCAAGTCGGCCACCTTCAACTCATGCCCCTCGACCAGCATCGGATAATTTTTGTTGATCCTCGATTGGGCCAACATCGCCAACAATTGCCCCCGATGCCCCTGCAATGCGGGGCCGACCCGAACCTGAAGCTGCTCGTCATCATTCACGAACATAAGCGTGCGCCGCTTGCAGGCTTGGTTAAAGCAAAGCCAACCGGCAGCCGTGATCGGCTTTCCCTGGGGGCCTCCCTGAAGCACCTTGCTGTGTGCCTCAAACGAAAGCAAGGCGTGCATCAATTCCCAAGGACTACGATCACGCGTATTCAGCGGCCGATTGTAATAGTGCGTCAGGACGCCTCGTATTTTCTTGCGCAAATTGATTTGCGAGGTCGTTAGCGGCGGCAAATTGTTAGAGCGCTGGTCCGTCGCCACCGCGTCGGTCGGCGGCGTCACCGGGCTTTCCAGCTCCGGAATGGCCGGCTGCAATCCAGCAGATTCCTTCTTCGTAGCTACTCTGCGCTTCGTCGAAGAAACCAACCGCCGAGCTACCTTCGGAGCAGACGAGTCTGCTTCTACCGATTTCGTGCTCTCAACTTCTGGTTTCACCCATTTCCGAAAGGGCGATACTTTGGCTTCAGCAGAAGCCGTTGGAGCTTGTTTGGCAACAGGCCGTGGAGCCGCATCAGATTTCTTGAGACGCTTTGCCGTCAGTTTCTTCTTCGGCGCGCGAAACTTCGGCTGCTTCCGAATCGCCGGGATGCCGCGCCCGACAAAGTCGATGACCGATTTTTCGAGTTCCAGATTCTGCGGAGGCACCTGCACGTCAAGCGTCGACGCTGGCTCGAAAGGATCGAAACCAAAATCATACGCCCAAGACTCCTGCGCACAAAGCGTTGCAGCTCCCACAAGAAGCAGTACCTTCAGCGTCCCTAGACCGCTCCTAAGAGCTGGTAACCAGCATTGCATCAATCCCATCCCCCCCCGCGCCTCTTCTAGATTGCGATATGTCGATGATGTCAGAAGACCGAACTGTGCGGCCCAACACCGAAGACGTTCCAATCAACGTCCGCTAGCACCAGGTCTCAACCCAAAGGTCAAGGACAGTCCGATGCAGACTTATATCGGGTAGCTACGAGAAGAAATCCAACCTGTTTAGATCAGGTCGGTGCTAGCGCAAGAATTGTTACGCACGAGCATTCAGAAGGGCGACCAAGAACCTGGGCGTTTGGCCACCGAAATTTCGGGCTGTTCGCTGCTAGCATACGCGCGCCAAGCCGCAACATCGTTGCCCAAGTCTTGGCCGCTCAACGACTTCAACGCTTCGACGCCCGCGTACTGAAGCGCCGGGTCACGATCGTTCACAGCAGCCGCTAGCGCCGCGACACTCGCCGTCGATTGGATTTGCCCCAACGCATCGATCGCGGCCAATCGCACATCAAGATTTTCATCTTTTTCTAACACACCCCGAAGCACGCCAACCATCGCCGGGTCGTTGCGCTGCCCCAGCCACTCGCAACAGGCAAGCCGGACATCCAGATCTTCGTCCCCCAAGCCTGCCTTGAGCACCTCGCCTGCCAACGGCGTCGAAAACTGGCCGATCGCTTCCTGAATCGCATGGCGAACCAAAGGATCGGGTTCTGACTGGATCTGCGTAGCCAGTTGTTGGGTAAGTCGAAGCTGTTCCTCAGCCTCCGCGTCTCTCCCACGGGCTCCCATTTCTTGCACCGCAGAGACCCGCATCCGAGGGGTAATAATCGAGGTCCGTTCCTGATCCTGCCACGGCAGCGAAGCACAACCGACCAACGTCAAGAATCCAGCGCTCGCCATCGCAAGCTGCAAAGTTCGCCAAGCGTCTGAGGATTTGTGACCCATAGTTCAAATCAGTCTTGTCTAGCGGCGAGAAGATTGCCCAACCCAACTCCAACCCAACAACAGGGGGCCGCAACAGTAGCAAACCCAGGTGTCGCCAACCATGCCAACTTTTGCGTCGAAAGGCAACGCTGGCAAGCGAGCGAAGCAACGCAATGCTAGCAGCATTCAGCCTTCAGCTCTCAGCCTTCTTTCCGCACTCGTGCTTCCACATTTTGGCCAAAGGCCATCAATCACCGTAGCCTAGGGCAAGCGCAGCGCCGCCCTAGGATCAGGGCTACGGGCTAGCAAAATGGGTGGCACCGACACTTGTCCGCAAACAACTTTGCCATCGAATCGACGAATTCGGACACGTGTCGGTGTCGCTTGCGACAAGAGGTTGGACCGGCTTTGCAAGACAGGTTTACCTCCTGTGCTACGCACACCGACAGTCGCTCGAAAAAAGCCTACTCGATGGCAAAGTCAATTCCGAGCGATTGTCGGTGCCACCCGCGTTAACCGGGTCGCAACGGTTAACGCTGACTAGAGATTCCGCCGGATTCGCGACTCCGGTTCAACGCTTTGTTATGTGTCGATATTTGTCAGTGCTTGTTGCAGCAGGTTCTTGATCTGTCTTTTTTCAATTTCCGGGTCTAACGCCTGCATAAACTCAACAGCAGTTAAGTTGTCCCCGCGCCGTCGATTCAATGGCGGTTCAAGCGATTCGATTAGCACAGATTCCAGTGCCTGAATGATGGCATCGCCATCAAATTCTGGAATCTCATTCAATAGATCGCCATCATCTGAAACGCCATAGAGTCCAAACCAAGAAAATCGGTCCCACCGTCCACTCAGGCGGTCAATTGTATGTTCGTAAAGTCGCTGCCCAAGTGGGCGATCGGTACTGCGACCGACATAGATTACATCATGTCTGTCATGGAGAAGGTAGATGCCGCGTTGACCGAAGAAATTTACCGAGTCTGAGCCGACCTGTTGACGCCCCAGTATAGAAGGTGAGCTTTTCCATTGTACATTCGCACGAATCCAGAACATCCCCAGCGCTTTCACAACAATAGTGTCGACTTCGGCAGTATCTGGGGTTGGTTCGACCGCGAATGTTTCTTCCTGCGGATGATTTTTTAGTCCGTATAGTCCAGTGCCAGCCTTATAGAAGGGAGTGTCTCCGTCATTCTTAAGCGAGAGGCTGAGTGTAGTGCTAACCGAATTTGCTGGCGTGGCCCCCAGCGAATCACGAAGGTCGAGTTCTTCAATTCGCGACGCAATGTCAGCGTAATGCATCGCCTCACCCTTCTCGGCCAGAACCCGCTCGACCGCTTCTTTCCAAGGTGTATTGGGCATGGAGTTTCCTAGCGTAAAGACGCATAACTTGTCATTAGACACAAAAAATACAGATAAGCACGCTCGCATTATAGCAAATACGAACATCGCAACAACGCCCAGAGAGTACTCGTTTCGTCGGCCATTCTTCCCGCGTTCTCTAGCGTGTAGAATTGGTGGTGCTGAGTCTCCTACGATTTTTCTTGCCTCTTCTTGCTATGCCTCAACCTCTCTCCGAAAATCGATTCTCCAAAACTCGGCTTGGCTATCCGCTGCTTGCTCTTAGTTTGTCGGGTTGGGTGGTTTGCCTTATGGTCGCCAGCGATCGCCTACGCGGACTACTCATCAATTCGACCTTGCTAGCTCTCGGTGCCCTAGCAATTAGCATCCCACTAGGAACCTTCCTAGCAGTAGCAATCGCCAAAACGACGCTCCGCGGACGACGCCTTCTCGAAGGCTCGCTCATCGCACTCTTGTTTGTCCCTCTCTACGTCCAAGCCGCCGCCTGGCAAGCCACCGCCGGACAGCACGGCTGGCTGACCGACCACCACTGGCTGGCAGGTTGGAAGGGCGCAATCTGGGTTCATGGCGTAGCCGCCATCCCGTGGGTCGTCTTGTTGGTCGTCGCTGCACTGCGCAAGGTTCCCCGAGAGCTGGAAGAAGAAGCCCTGCAAGACGCCCCCCCCTGGCAAGTCCTCTGGCGAGTCAGCCTACCGCGTGCCGGGGCCGGCATCGCAGCCGCGTCGCTCTGGGTGACGGTGATTTGCTTCAGCGAAATCACGGTCACCGATCTCTTCCAAGTCCGAACCTTCGCCGAAGAAATCTACACGGCTGCTAGCCTCGGAACTTTAGATCAGCTAGCGATCGAAACCAATCCCCCCATCGCTCTGCAACTCGACGCCTCGCAACTCGACGCCCCGCAACTCGCCGCCAACGACCTTTGGCTCGGAACGCTTACGGTCGTCCTCCTGGTCTTCGCCGCACTCACAACAGTTTGGAACCGGGTGCCAGTCACCAACCTGGTTTCGCCCGCCGACGCTTGGAGATGGCCGCTGCGCCGAAGTCATTGGGGCCTAGCTCTCGCTGTCTGGCTGTTGGTCGCCATCGTCGTGGGAGCACCTCTCCTAAGTTTACTCGGCAAGGCGGGTGCTCAAATCACACAAAGCGAAGGAGTCGTGGTACTCAACTGGTCGGCCGCAAAAGCTGCCCGTCTGATCTTCGACAGCCCCTGGGAGCATCGCCGCGAACTCGGCTGGTCGTTGTCCATCGGCTCTCTCGCAGCCTGCGCAGCAACCACACTAGCCATCGTCTTGGCATGGGCACTTCGCACGCGCCGACTCCCCTTGCTACCCACAGCGCTGCTCTTGTCACTAGGATTCGCAATCCCAGGACCACTGCTCGGAGTCTGGCTGATTCGCTGCCTCAACCATTCCCAAGATTCACTCCTCGCGCCGCTCACCTGGTGCTACGACCATACAATTTTGGCCCCCGTCCTGGCACAGTTTCTCCGTGCCTTGCCGCTCGCCACCTTGATCATTAGCGCCCAATTCGCCAGCCTGCCCCAAGACACCCTCGACAGCGCACAAACCGAAGGCGCTGGCTGGTGGCGTCAACTTCTAAGCATCGCCTTGCCCTGGTCTTGGCCCGCCATCGCTGCTGCGGCGGTCATGGCATTGATCGTCGCAATAGGCGATTTAGCGGCGACATTACTCGTCGCACCGCCGGGAGTCTCAACCCTCTCGGTCCGAATCTTCGGCCTTTTACATTACGGGGCCGAAGACCGAGTCTCGGCCCTCTGCCTCATGCTCGCCCTAGCCCTAGCAGTCACAGCAGCCCTCGCCCACCAAATTTTACGCAAACTGAACCCCCACCCCTAAACCTGCATAGCGCAACAAAATCGGTTAGAATCGACCTCACGCAAAGGCGCGAGACCTCATTACCCCACCGATCGCTACGCACCCATGTCCAACAGCAAAAACAGGTCTTGGCAAAAAACAGCTCGCCTCGCGCTGACGATCCTCGTGCTGATCACCGCCGGCTGCGATTCGACATCCACCCCTTCGTCCAATTCCGAAGCCAACAAAAAAAGGCCGTCCGCCGAAAAGAAAAACAAAAAGCCGCTAGAAATCGAACCCCTCCTGCCGCTACTCGCCCAAGAGCCACCCCCACCGGTCGAGGGCGAAAAGAATGCGGCCAGTCCCCCTCTGCTGGTAAAACCGGGGCATTGGACGACGACCGTCCAGCAAATGAAATCCAACTACGATGACTTCGTCGGACAAATCTCGACCACTTTGACCGACAACCGCCAGCGCCATCTCCCCCTCAAACACACCAATTTCACCTTCCAGTCGACCCGCCCCGTGGCGCTTGCCAAAGGCCGCACCAAACGCATCGAAGGCGAGCTCTATATCCCCAGGCAATCCACCAGCAAGCAAATTCGTGCAACTCTCCGAAATCGTGAGACAGGCCGCAACGAGGCGATCGGCCAACCCAAACTACAAAAAATGCCCGCCTATCAGTACTTGGTCGTCGTCTTAGCCAAAGAAGTTTCACGCTACGCTTTTCTCAAAGTGACCGACGCCGTGCGTATGCCGTGGGAAGAAGAATCCTACGAATCCTCACAGCCCCATTACCGAGTCACCTTGGCAGACGCCAAACAAAAACGATTACCCCTGCCAGAAAACATGCTCACCTGGTCGAGTGTCGCCTATTTGGTCTGGGACGAAGTCGATCCCGAACAACTGGCCCCAGAGCAACAACTGGCGCTCGTCGACTGGCTACACTGGGGCGGACGACTCATCATCAACGGCCCCGATTCGCTCGACACCTTGCGAGGCAGCTTCTTAGACAAGTTTTTACCCGCCGAAAATGCCGGTCCACGCTCCCTGTCTGCCGCCAACCTCCGCAACTGGTCCGCCTATTGGTCGCGGCGCGACCAAGGCCAAAGGCAACCCCCATTAGCACCCACCACACCTTTCTCAGGCATCAAGCTCAAGCCACGCCCTGGTGCCACCGAACTGGCAGGCGGCTCAAAACTCTTTTACGAAAAACCCGTCGGCAGGGGAACCGTCGTCGTCTCGGCCATCCAGCTCGCCGAACGCAACTTGATCAACTGGCCCGGCTACGACAGCTTTCTCAACGCCGCACTCCTACGACGCCCACGCCGAACATTTTCAGAAGGCCCCTACGGAGGCCTATCCACCACTTGGACCGACCATCCCAACCGACGGCTCGACGCCCATTTTGCCACCGGACTACGCCTCTTCTCACGCGACGCAACCCTCCAAGCCAACCCACAGCCAACCGAAGACCCCGCCGACCCAACGATAAAAACAACCGTAGACCCAACCGCTAGCCTCGGAGCCTGGGACGATTTCAACCCCGTCTCGACCGCAGCTCGTACAGCCTTGGCCGAAGCAGCCGCAGTGCGTGTTCCAGCAGCCGGTTTCGTACTCGCTTGCCTCGGCTTGTATTTAATGGCCTTAGTCCCCCTCAATTGGATGGTCTTCCGCAGCCTACGACGTTTGGAATGGGCCTGGATCGCCGCGCCCGTGATCGCCGTGCTAGGCACCCTGGTCATCGTACGTCAAGCGCAACTCGACATTGGCTTCGTGCGATCGCAAACCGAAATCGCCCTGCTCGAACTCCAAGGCACCCACCCTCGCGGTTTGCTCAGCCGCTACACGGCCCTCTACTCTTCGCTCTCCACGACCTACGACATCACTTACGATCAGCCGACGACTCTTGCCCTACCTTTTCCCGCAAGCCAATCAGGAGCAAAAGCCCTGGACGAAAAAATCTGGGACGTTGCCTTTCAAAAGCACAGCAAGACTCGCCTCACCGGCCTAGCCGTCTCGTCCGCTTCGATAAAAATGGTCCGCAGCGAACAGATGTTTCCGCTGGCCGGCCACCTACGACTCGGCAAATCTTCGCGCGGCCACGCCCAACTAGAAAATCGTTTGGGGTACAATCTGCGCGACGTCGTGGTCGTCCGAAGGTTTTTCGAGCGCGACGGCCCAGCAAAATACGAAAGCCGGTGGATCGGCGAGCTTCGCGACCACGACGCCAGCGTGATCGGCCTTATCCCGCTTCAACTCGTAAAAGACATCCCACACGCAAACGAGCGTCAACAAGCGGCCAACGAAACCCTACGATCAAAAATCGAAGTCGAAGCTCTATTAAAAATCGCTTTTCAATTCCCCAACGACGAAGACCCGCCAGAGCAACGCCGCGACGAATATCGTGCCGTAGGCCTGATCGACCAAGTCCTACCCGGCACCCAAATCGCGCCCGCCGCCTCACAAATCGTCGGCACCACCGTCGTACTCGCCCACCTACAGTACGGCGACCTACCTCCCCCCCAACCCGACACCAACAGCCGCAATGACATCCAAACACTAAAAACCCCGTAGGGTCCGCTATGCAGACCAAAACATACTCATGATCGAAATCAAAAACTTCAGCAAACAGTACGGCGACTTCCTAGCCGTAGCCAACCTGAACTTGAAAATCGAAGCGGGCGAGATGTTCGGCTTCATCGGCCCCAACGGCGCTGGCAAGAGCACAACCATCCGCTTTTTGGCCACCTTACTAAACGCCACCCACGGCGAAGCCACCATCAACGGACACAGCGTCACCAGCGACCCGATCGGCGTCCGCCGCAGCATCGGCTATATGCCCGACAATTTTGGCGTCTACGACGGCATGAAAGTCTGGGAATTTTTAGACTTCTTCGCCGTCGCCTATCAAGTCCCCCAAGCACGCCGCAAGCAAGTCCTCTCCGACGTCTTAGAACTGCTCGACCTCACCCACAAACGCGACGACTTCGTCAACGGCCTCTCACGCGGCATGAAACAACGCCTCTGCCTAGCCAAAACCCTAGTCCACGACCCGCCCGTCCTCATCCTCGACGAACCAGCCAGCGGCCTCGACCCACGCGCCCGCCTAGAAGTCAAGGCCCTGCTCAAAGAGCTGCGAAACATGGGCAAGACGATCCTCATTTCGAGCCACATCCTCACCGAACTGGCCGACTGCTGCACCTCGATCGGAATCATCGAACGAGGGCAACTCCTCCTCCACGGACCGATCGACAAGGTCTACCAAAAAATCACCAGCCGCCGCCACCTGGTCGCCCGTTTCACCGGAAACCCCAAACAGGGCATCAGCCTCATCCGAAGCGACCCCAAAGTCACGAGCACCGAACCCGGCCCTCGCGGCTGCACGCTCGAAATGAAAGGAACCGACGCCGACGTCCAACGATTGCTGCGCGCCCTAGTAGCCGCCGACTGCGGACTACTCTCATTCGCCGAAAAAGAACCAACCCTCGAGGACGTCTTTATGAGAGTAACCAAGGGGCTGGTGACGTAAAAAAAGGCTCGACAAAAAAACCGTTGCTGTTGAGACTACGATTCAGCCGGCAATTGAAAGTGCCCTGCAACGACCCCTCGAACCGTAATATCTTCGTCGAGATTTTCCCATCGAAGAGCGTAGCCATTAAGTTCTAAGTCGACTTGCTTGAGTTCTTCGTCAGTAGCCGCTTTGAGAATGCGAAAACGATCGGCAGGAAACCCAAATATTCTTCCATCCACAAGCTCAAGATAAATAATACGGCCTTCTGACCAGGCTCGAGTCGCCACGGCTTCTACGTGTACAACAGACTCAGGCGTTATGGAACTCATGGTACTTTTCTTTAAGGAAGTCTAGGTTTGCGTAAACCAGTTTTTCGATTTCCCGAAGGGTATGTGGCTTCAAACTACGATTGCTAGCGAGCAAAATAGGCTCCAGCCAAAATTTGCATTCTCCGTCAGGTGTTCGCACATGGATATGCGGCGGTTCAGTCCCTTCATCAGAACAAAGTGGAATCGAAACTGGCCGATACGCAGTATTGTTGGCATAGCCCTTATTGTACTGCGAAACGTCCGCCGGAACAGTCTCGCCAGAAACCATTACCCCAGCAGCAACGCCCCGTCGCTCTCCCCCTCGCATTCTTCCCACTGCTTACGAACTTCTCCAAGCCCGTAAACGCAAAGATCAAAATTGTTGCTTAGGCGTTCCAGCACCGCATCGGGGGCCGACTGCTTGTCGGCAGGCAGACGGCTGGCAATCAAATAATTCCGTTTGCCTTGGTCTTGGTAATCGAGCAAGCTATCTTTGCGCCCCTTGCGCTGACGTTCGGCGATCTCGGGATAAAGCCCCGTCCAGAACAAAGTGAAATCGCCAATGTGACGATGCACGCGCCGACGGGCCGAGCCTTGCCGGGCTTGCGCTTCGGTCAACATATCGGCAACCTGCGACAATCGTTCGCCCGTCGGGGTACGCAGCCCATAGATCACATCGGTGCGGACAAAGTGCGCTAACATCTCTGACAGGTAGTCGATCAACAACGGATCGGCGACGCCCAATCGCGTGGCAAAGATATATTCGGTCAACCCAGAAAAAAAACGACCCAGAGCTTCGCTCCGAGAGTTGTTACTTCCAGGGCCTCTGCTTGGAAAATCGGCTTGCATCGACAACCTCCGTAGGTGAAGGGGGTTGGCGAAGCCGTGAACAGATTACAGCAGTGAACCAATTTCAGCGAACACTGTGGCGAACACGGTCACGACTACGCCTACTCAATTCTACCTTGCCAATTTCAGGCAGGTCAAACCGAGTTTGTCGGTTAGAACACCTATTCTGTATCGACATGCAGCAAACGGTTTGCCACAAAAAAGCCAAATCAAGGGCTTTTTCTCGGCTATTCAAGCACTGCAAGCAGGCTCGCCACATAGTCACCAATTTGCCGCAAACTTTCCTCGCGCCCGACGGTTTCCACCTCCGCCATCCGGCGCACAATCGCCGAGCCAACGATCAGTCCATCCGCCACCGGCGCTAGCAGCTTCACATGTTCGGGCTGGCTAATACCAAACCCAATACAGACGGGCAGGGGGGTCTGCTCGCGCAGCCAACTCACCCGTTCCACCAAGTCGGGCGGCAGCTTGGTCCGCTCGCCAGTGATTCCAGCAACCGAAACATAATAAATAAAACCGCTCGACGTCTCGGCGATTTTTAATGCACGGTCGCGAGGCGTCAGCGGCGTGACCAATTGAATCAGACTCAGCCCCCGTGCTTCACAAACCTTCGCCAACTGAGGCGATTCTTCAACCGGCAGATCAGGCACAATCATCCC
Source organism: Bythopirellula sp. (assembly GCA_965224625.1). Lineage (GTDB taxonomy): Bacteria > Planctomycetota > Planctomycetia > Pirellulales > Lacipirellulaceae > Bythopirellula. The sequence continues at coordinate 726,799 of CBDCZS010000001.1, read as the reverse complement.
CGCAACGCCACACTCCTTGAGCTTGTCGGCATACGCTTCGACACCGTGGCGATAGATAATCGCGTAGCTCACCATCGTCACAATCGGCGCGGCAACCTGCGGCGCTACGTCCCCCAGGGTTTCGAGGATGCTACGAAGCTTGATGCCCTTGTTGAGCGACCGCGTGTACGACGCTTGAATCACCGGCCCGTCGGCGATCGGATCGCTGTAGGGAATCCCCACTTCGCACATCGAAGCACCACGCGCCACCAACTCCCGGATCACCTCGGCAGTAAAATCCAAATCAGGATCACCGGCCGTAATAAAAGGCATCAGCGCTTTGCGGTTTTCGGAGCGGAGCTTTGCAAAAAGTTCGTCGATAGCAGACATGGGCATTTGGATTGCGGAGTTCATAGGAATTCAATTCGGGCAACGATTGGCTCTGTAGAAAACCTCCCTTTCGTATTCTTTGAATCAACCACAGAGGACACAGAGGATCACAGAGAAGTGTTTTTTAACTTCCTAGGCATAGGCCATTTCCTCTGTGTACCTCCGTGTCCTCTGTGGTAAACTTTTGATCAACCGTCTAAAAAGCAATTTTTCTACAGAGCTATAGCGACACTCTTGTACCAAGTTAGCCAAACAACTCCTCCTTCAATCGAGCAATTTCGCTAGCGTCCTTATCGCCACGACCCGAGAGGCAAACAACGATCCGCTGCTCGCGCGGACGCTCGCTCGCAAGCTCCATCGCCTTGGCAATAGCGTGCGAGCTTTCGAGCGCTGGCAAGATGCCTTCCAGCTTGGCCATCGAGTCAAACGCCCGCAACGCCACTTCGTCGGGACAGCAGGTATAGGTCGCCCGCCCGGTTGATTTCCAATAACTATGCTCCGGACCAACGCCGGGGTAGTCGAGGCCGGCCGACATCGAATGCACCGGCGACGTCTGCCCATCGTCATCTTGCAAAACGTACGAAAAACTACCATGCAACACACCAGGACGACCATAAGTGAGCGGCGAAGCATGATCCCCAGGCTGATCGCTCCGCCCACCTGCTTCGACCCCAATAAGTTCAACGTCGCTCAGTTCAACAAAAGGAAAAAACATACCCGCAGCGTTACTGCCGCCGCCAACACAAGCGACCACCACGTCAGGAAGGGCGTCGTTAAACCGTTCGCGGGATTGCTCGATCGTCTCGCGTCCAATAACCGCCTGAAAATCACGGACCATCTGCGGAAACGGATGCGGCCCGACCACCGAGCCAAGAATATAGTTGGTCGTCTCGACGCTCCCCATCCAATCGCGAAACGCCTCGTTCACCGCATCGCGCAACGTGCGCGAACCGCTCGTCACAGGCCGCACTTCGGCACCCAGCAGTTTCATGCTAAAGACATTGGGCGCTTGGCGGCGGATATCTTCCTCGCCCATGTAAACCACACAGTCGAGACCAAAATGGGCACACGCCGTAGCCGTGGCAACCCCATGCTGACCGGCGCCCGTCTCGGCAATGACCCGCTGCTTGCCCATCCGCATCGTCAGCAGCGCCTGACCAATCGTGTTGTTGATCTTATGGGCGCCCGTGTGATTGAGATCTTCCCGCTTCAGCCAAATCTCGGCCCCACCGCAATGCTCGGTCAGCCGCTTGGCAAAATAAAGGGGCGAAGGACGGCCGACATAGTTCTTCAGCAGGTCGTCCAACTCCGTTTGGAAAGTCGGATCAAGCTGCGCCGCTTTGTATTCCGCTTCAAGCTGGTCGAGCGCATGCACCAGTGTTTCGGGCACATACCGCCCCCCAAAATCACCGAACCGCCCAGCGGCATCGGGAACATCAGCAGAACACTTTTTCTTAGGGGCTGTCGACATACAAGAACTCCACGACTCCGATTCAAACCCTCAATTGTCGATTGCCAGCGGGGCAGGGTCAAGGAGGGAAGATTGCAGATGTGAAATTTATGATCGAAAGCAAGCACTTCACATCATCAATCTCACATCGTATATCTCACTTCCCCTCGATCATTCCCCCACCCACATGATACTGATGACACTGCATACAACTATCCCCCGCAGCATGAGGCGTATGGCACACAGCACAGTTTTGCTTGGTTAGCGCCCGGAAACCGCTTTCAAATTTTTCTGGCGAATTTCCTTGATAGCTGGCCATGACGTTGGCCTGGGGATTGATCTCATGGCAGGTCTTGCAGTCGGCAAGCTCCGATTGCGTCAAATGCGGAGCATGAGAAAACGTCGTAAACGAGGGGCCCACGTCTTCGGCCTTCTTGGCAAACCAACGGACCACACAGCGCCCATCCGTCAACATATCAACGCTATGGCAACTCCCGCATTGCCCGGCAGCCGTCGGACCCATCACCTGCTTCAACAACGGCTTGGCAATCGTCGCATGGGGACCGGTCGAAGCTTCGGCTAAAACATCGACCCAGGCCGTGAGCCAAGGATCGGCGTGTCCGGTCGGACGATACCGAATCGAAAGCGTCGTCTCGTCGCGGAACCATCCCCCTGCCGCAACGCGCTGCCGCGCCGCTTTGCGATCCGTCTCCTGCAAATCATTCCCCAACCGAGGAACTTCTCCGCCCCGACTGGCCATTTCGTCCGAGAGCCGCGTGAGCCATCGCTCGGTAATCACCGCCACGTTCTCGGGCGACAACCGTGCCGTCAGCGCCGAAAACTCTTGCTTGGTAAGCTTCCGCCCAAGAACCGTTTCGATCCGAGTCCCCAAGGCCGTTTGTCCTTGCACCGAAAGGTCGTACAACAAGCGCTTGGTAGCCCAAACGACCTCGCCCGCCGCTTGCAGTTGTTTTGCATCGTTAGCGTCGACATCAAAGAAATCAAAATCGGCCCCCAGCGTCTCGATCGCCTCCGCTCCGCGCGTGTCAGCGGCCAAAAGCAGTTTGGTAAACGGAGGCAGCGGCCCGTCGAACTCCCCGAGCGCCTGCTCCGGCCATTGCCCAACGTCGCGTCCCGCTGCACGCAGCGATTCGGCATCGATCATCGGCAGAGCAAACATGGCGATGCCCTGGTCCCAACTCGCCTCGATCTTGCTCTCGTGGCACTGCGCACAGGTCGCCTCGTAGCCCAAAGTTTGCTGCAGCGCACCATCCCGGTCCAACGTGTGGCACGTCGCGCAAGCAAACTCCTGCTTTTCCTTAGGAAAATGCTTGAGCTGGTGCGCACCGTGGTCAAAAGCAATCCGCGTACGACGCCCCGCAGGCCAGTGGTCAAACTCCGGATGATCGGTCGCAAAACTCTGGTACTGCTCCTGATGACAAGCTTGGCAAGCACGGTCACTCATCCAAATAAGATCATGCCCCGCCCCATGATGTTCGCGATGACAGGTCGAACAGGCCAACGCTTGCGTCGGGTCGAGATGCCGATGAATCGGAGATTCTGCGTTCGCAAGCAACACCTGAGGATCCACATTGTGCGCCCACAGAGCCGCTTTGGGCGCAATCTGTTTTTGATGGCATTCCAGACAAAGCTCCGACTGGCTCGGCTGGGCCAGTTTTTCGTTCGTCGCATGTTCGAGCCACAAACGCATCGGCTGATCGGCGGCGGCATGACAGCTAGCGCACCCCGGCGCATCGTCGCCCCGGTGCAGTAACTGAGCATGTTGAACCGACAGCGGACCTGGATCGATCGCCGCGTTGCGCCACGCAGCGCTGAGCATCAAGCACAACCCGCCCAAAGTCGCAATCGCACAACCAAACACAAAGCGTCCACGCCGCGCACGCAGCGAACGGATCGGCGAACACTGATAATGATGACAACAAACGCCCTCCGGCCCTGGCCCCTCTTCGCAAGTACCGCCGCGCCCTGCCGAACGATTGCACACCCAACGGTCGCCATCGCGCACCGGATGACATGCCGCCGCCCCAGGACAACGGCCTCTTGCCCCAGGCCCCACCGGGCAAGGAGCGTCCGACAAACCGCACAGCCAAGGCTGGTTCGGCCGTTCGTAGTTATCTCCTTGAAATTCTTGCAGCGGCTCTCTCACAACGCACCTCCATCAAACAGGTGCGCCAACAAACCATGCACACAGGCAACCCCGATCAACGGATAGGTCAAACCAATGTGCAAAAACAGCCAAGCTTTGAGCCGCCCTTGCAAAGCCGCATGATAATCCAAATCGTCGCGGCGGCGAATCAGCGAAAACAATTGCTCGCAAGTTTTTCGCTCAGGCTCCGAAAGATAACGATTCACCTCGGTCAGTTCGGCCAACAATTGACGCCGAAGCCGATTGTTCGGCCTGAAAAAATAACGCACGCCTCGCGATTGCTCGAAGAAAGGATGCAACCGATCAGAGTAAAACGCACCCAGAGTCGTCGCTCCCGACTGCCGTACGCTTTCTAACACCGCTTGCTCAGCCCGGTCTCGCAGTTGGCTACGCAACAACGGAATCCGCTCATAAATCACCTCCTCACTCACGCGAGCCAACTTCGACGGCAACGTGCGAGTCCAGTAAAGGCCCAACAGCCCGCTGGCAAAGGTCGAGACAAACAAGCTCGCCAAAACCGTGTCCAAAAATCCGTGAGGCAGACGCCACCCTAGGTGCAAACCAAAAAGAACCGACGTCGCCAGCCCGACATAAAGATGCGCCTGCAACCAACCGGCCGAGGTCGTCCAGGGCAGCATCGGCAATTTTTTGCGGACATTATACAGCCCCAAAAAAAGAATCGCCGCCAGCAGCACGTACCCCGTGTCGAAACTCGTAGCACGAAGCCCCGCCTCTCGCCAATACTTCCAACCAGCAAAGCCAGCCAGCACGGCAACCGTCAGCACACTATTCCGCAATCTCCGGCTGACAAACGATTTCATTACAGTAGGCAGTAGGGCGCAATCGGAACAGACAAACAAGTCTCTGGTATACCCTTTTGCTGCCCTCCTGCGAAGAGTGACACGCCATAACTCACCCGACTACCGGCTCACCCAAGCGGAAAGTTCCCCCAGGTTACCCAAGTCCATGCGCACCAAGGCGTCGTGAGGACAAGCACGCTGACAGGCCGGACCACCCGCCTGGTCTGCGCAAAGGTCGCATTTCGTCGCCTTGTGGATCGGCTGCTGGGTGGTTTCGTCCAAAACAATGGCTCCGCTCGGGTCTCGGACCTCGGCCATACGGATATTGTCATACGGACAACTATTGGCACATGTACTGCAACCAATGCAAGTCAGGTCGTTGATCCGCACGATCCCCGTTTCGTGATCGCGGCCAATCGCCCCGGTCGGACAACCAATCATGCAGACCGGATCGACGCAATGCATACAAGCATGGGCAATCATATGAGAACCGTGCTGATGCCCATGCCGAATGAATCGCGGATTGTTGTCGTGCGTCGCCGCACAAGCCCTCACACAATCGTCACAGCGCGTGCAACGATCCAAATCAATCACCATCGCCTGAGCGCCGTTGATAAAACGCTGTTCGACCAAAAATTCCAACAAGTCCGGCTCGACCCGTCCCTGCTCGCCACCGATTTGCCCCCCGTCGACCTCGCAATGGTGCTCCGAACATTGCACCGCATGTTTTTGCGCAACCTCCTGAAGCTGCTGCTCAGAAATCGCAGGAAAAACATGTTGCTCCATCACCTGCTGCGGAATCCTCAGCACATCGACATAGCCTAGCGCCCGTAGCGAATTTGACTGGGCCACCGGTTGCCCTGTCCGAAAATTTTCAATCGATTCGCGCAGACCATAAACCTGCCCCTTGCCCAGATAAGCAACCGTCCGATGTCCATGCCCGTAGCGATGACTCAGCCGCGCAAACCCGCTACGCACCAGCACCAACCCTTCGCACGGCGTCTCTTCCTCGACAATAAGCGGTTCGCCGACAATCGCATCCTGCGGCGTCCCGTCCTTCGGAGCATCAAACGAGGCATGCCATTCAAAATCTCCATGCGTCTCAAAAATCGTAGCATCCGCGACAATCTCCAACTGCTCGGCTGGCAACTGCGCCAGCAAAGGAGTTTCGCGCAAGTGAACCCGCAAGCTATTTTCCCGATACAATTGTTCAATATGCTGGCGCAACGCGTCGGTCCTACGCATCAAATCACGCAAACCTTGCCAACGGATTTCCAGCAAAAAGACTTCGCCGTCGGCCAGCACCGTCGCCGAACGCTGCGACCGTGTGAGCGCCGCCAATTCACCAAAAATCTCGCCTTCCTCAAGCGACACGCTCCGCGCACCTTCAAGCAACCGCGGCACGTCCTGAAGAAAGACGCGAGTTTGAGCCAAATCAGCGGCAGCCGGACGGTTGCTACCGACCAGATCGCTTTGTTGGCGAACGTGCTGCCTCACTTCAGGCAGCCGAGGATTGCGCCACAAACTGGCCAACGATTGCAGAACCCCCCGCTTCTCCGACGGCAATCTTCCCAAAGCGGCAGGGTCCAAACCTTCTAGCACCACATTGACTTTGCCCTGGAGAATAAAAAAGGCACTGTTTCCATAGTCGCCTTCGCGCACAACGATGTCACCCGTCTGAAAACGGCTTACCCGCGCGTCGTTTTTCAAGATCCCACGCAACGACAGCGCCTTCGGAAAACGTTCGGCATCAATATCTGCAAAAGGAGAAACCGTCAGCAGTTGGTCAACATCCTCGTCGCGCATGGCATCGCCAAACGGCACTTCCCACCTTTGGGGACGCTCGACGGCGACTTCCGTTTGCAGCATAAGTTCGGCCTTTCTACTGTTTGTAGCTCGTAGGTTGGGGCAATAGCGAATCGATCGCCGCAAGATTCCTTCCGTCCGCCTTTTCGGCAAAAGCGAAGGCGGCTTGGCCAATAGCCTGAGCAGCCGCAAGCAACGACTCGCGCTGATTCAGCTTCAGCGGCGCAGACAAAGCCGCGTCGAGCGCTTGCTGCACATGCGGGTCGTCGGTCAACTGCTGGATCTCCAACAGCTTTCGCTTCAGACGGGCAGATCGCTGCGCAGAGCTGATGCCAAAGGTCGCTTTGGTGGTCGCTTGTGCGGTGGCGCGAAGACTCGCTTCTAAATCAGCCATGACACCCACCACGTACATCACGCGCAGCCGTCCCTGGCCAGCCATCGCGTTGGCCGTCCCCCCCGTACGAAGAAAATTGTGTCGAACGATGCCTTGCGACCAGGCGACCAGCTCGAAATCGCGGCTCCCGGGCGTGTGCCCACCGACGTTGACCAGCTTTTCGTCGGGCGTCGTATGACAAGCCAAACATTGCCGAGCGATCAGATACAAATTGGCCGGATTGTTCATTCCCGCCGCCACGCTCGCGTCGATCCGCTGCTGACGATGCTCGGCCGATTCCATCTCCTTCGTCGCATTCGGTCCGCCATAGTCATTGTGCAACGCAACCCAATTTTTGGACGCACCGTGACAAGATTCGCAAGAAATCCCCGAGACCACCCGTACGCGCTCGCCCTTCTGTTGCTGCGTGTAATGACATTTCACACAAGTCTCGTTTCGTTTGACGCTCGACAATCCCAAGCGTTTGGCAATCGCCTTGGCCTCGGGCTTGCGATGCAACGCTTCAAACGTCGCGTAATGGGGCGTAAGCTTCCACTGCTGCACTTCCTTTTCATGGCACTTGGCACAAGAATCGGCACCAAGAACCTGGGCCGGATCGCAACGGAGCGGTTCAAGACTAGGCGTTTCCGCAGCACAGCTTCCGGCAATCACAAGAAGAACCATGACAGAATGGAGGATTCGATTTTTGGTCATTATCATTTCTAATCAGGCTTCGAGTACGACGTCCCCACGGGGCACGCCGATGCAGGTTAAACATTGATCCTTTTCGAGCGACAGCCCAGGCTCTTTCACATGGTCGACATGCCCCGTTTTGACCGCGACCAAACACTGGCCACAATTGCCCGCCCGGCAGCCGTAGTCGAGCGGCACGCCTTCGCTTTCAGCAAATTCGAGCAACGATTCATAGCCGCCATCCCAGGCCAACGAGGCATTCGCCAGCAAAAACTGCACCTGACAAGGTCCGGTTGCAATATCAGCCATCGTGCGGACTTGGTTCAAACTTTTTACCGACGCCGAGCCAAACGCTTCATAATGAATGTGCGACTCAGGCACTCCCCACGCTCGCAGCGCCGGCACCAAGGTCTGCATCATGGCCGCAGGTCCACAAACGTAGAAGCGGAAATTATTGGAAGGCAACACTTGCCTAATCCGTGCCAAATCCACATAACCCCGCTGCTGATAGTCGCGATCAATTTGATCCGCAGGCATCGGACGCGAGTAGCTAACATCCAGATGCAAATTCTTATGCGCCTGGTCCAGCTCTTGCAGGTGCTGACGGAAAGGATGCTCGCTGCTATTTCCAAATCCGGCGAACAGATAGGCCGTCTGCTCGGTACGTTCGGACGCAAGCGTGTTGACCATACTCAAGATCGGCGTGATACCGACTCCCGCACCGATCAGCACCACCGGCGCACTCTCGGTCGGATCAAGAAAAAACGCCCCCTGTGGGGCCTGCACGTCAAGCACGGTTTCGACCTGTACACGATCGTGAAAGTAGCTGCTGCCTTGCCCCGACGGAAGCCCCGTGCTTCCCACAGGAGGTCGCGCCAACTTGACCGTCACCCGATAATAATCTTCGCGCGGCCGCTCCGAGAGCGAATAGCACCGCACCAACGGCTTGCTTCGAGGATCAAGCGGCAGGCTGAATGTCAGAAATTGTCCCGGCTCGAAACGGGGCAGCGGATGACCGTCGACCGGCACTAGGTAGTACGACTTGCAATCGACCGCTTCGTCGACCACCGCAGCCACACGAAACGACCGCGTCCCGGTCCAAGCTTTGAAAATCGGCTTGGCCGCACGCGCCCACTGAAAAGCGGTCCGCAGCTGTTGATTAAAAACTTGCTGGCGTTGCGAAGCACCCACACCCGCAGCGCGCAGCCGCCCACGTCCGGCAAACCATGCCGCCAAAATCTGTAGTCCCACAAGCCCCAGGAGTGCTGCTCCCAAGACCCGACCCAACAATTGCCAATCCACCGATGCTTCCTTGCACGATCTGTAAGCCGAAATTAGCGGCAACGCTATTCCGGCAATGACGGACCCCCTAGAGAATAAGCACCGATTATTTAGAAATGCCTGCACGGTGTCGAGAACAGATCGTCCCCCAGTGCTAGCATCCGAATACAACGATTCTGCTGGCTATGAGCTTCGAGGGCTTGGGTATTTCGTCATTCGTCATTTGCCTGACCTATCCTTCAATACGTCCATTTCCTGGACTTCGCCCTTCCAAACCCCAAAAATCTACTACCCGCCATGTACGAGGTCGCGGTCTACAACGACCAGCAACACGAGCAATTCACCAGCCTAAGCGATCGCTTTGTACTGCGCGAAAAGCGGGTAGGCAGCGGTCGCTGGGCACCGGTTTGGGATCTCGAGGAGGAGCCAAGCCCCGATGATCTGACTATTCTTGTCACCAAGAACCGTCTCGCCATCGAATCTGCTGAACACGATTTGCGATTTACTGACGGCCGCAAGTTGCAAAAGGGCCAGTCGCTGGCTTTGCCTGCCTTGCTACGAGTCGGCGCAACTTGGCTAGAAATCGCCCCCCCTCATAAAAAACCTCGCAAGCTGGTTCCGCTCAAACAGACCAACCTGGACGACCTCTTTACGCTGTCTTCCGGCGCTGAAAAGCACGCGGGGCCTTCGTCGACGACCGTCACTCAATGGCTGACCCAAGCAGGGCAGTTGCATCGTGCTACGGCTGGGTCTGCGGAATTCTATGCCGACGCCGCACGTTTTGCCGTGGAGACAGTCGGGCTGGATGCCGCTTGGGTCTTAAGCCGCTCGGACGACGCCGGCGAAAACCAGTGGCGAATCGCGGGTAGCTCGCTTCCCCATCCCGAACAAGGTGTTTGTTTCGACAAAGCTTCTCTCAAAACCTTGGTGGGTCAAACGGTCGCCTGGTATCAGCCCACCAACGCCGAGGAGACCGACGCCGAGGAAACCGCGCCAGCCGCACAAGCTCTTGTCGTTGCCCCGGTGCTCGACGCAAGCGGCCAACTGGTCGCTGCGATCTATGGGGTCCGCAACACGCACGGATCGAATCGCCGCCGTGGGATACGTCCGCTCGAAGCACGACTCGTCCAATTGCTGGCCGAATCGGTAGCAGTCGGCATCGCTCGTTTGCAGCAAGAAACCGAAGCCGCTCGCACGCGTGTCTTGCTGGAGCAGGCTTTCTCGCCAACCGTCGCAGAATATATCCAACAACATCCTGAAAGCCTAGAGGGACAGCACCGCGACGTCACCCTCATGTTCGCCGATCTGCGTGGCTACACGACACTTGCCGAGACGATGTCGCCGGCTGATTGCTATGGCCTACTAGGCGACGTCATGGAAGCACTCACGCAAGTTGTGATACGCCAACGCGGCGTGGTGGTCGATTACTATGGCGACGGACTGCTCGCACTTTGGAACGCTCCCCTCGAGCAATCCAACCATGCAGACCTGGCTTGCTCGGCAGCCGTCGAGATGTTCGAGGCGTTGCCACCTGTGGCCGCTCAATGGCAAGATCGCCTAAACGGTCCGCTGGAACTGGGCATCGGCATCCACTCAGGCCCAGCCCACGTCGGCAACGCCGGCACCCGAAGCCGTCTGAAATATGGTCCGCGTGGAAACACCGTCAACGTGGCGAGCCGAGTGCAAGCCGCTTCCAAGCAATTGCAATTGCCACTGGTGATCACCGCAGCGACCCAAACCAAATTGTCCGACAAATTCTTCACCCTCCGCGTCTGCACGGCCAAGCTGCCTGGCTTGGAAAAACCTGCGGAGCTGTTTACGGCCTATCCGGCATCTCAAGCCGAAAAAGTAAAATCGCGTCTCGAGCAGTACTCCCATGCGTTAGCCCTGTTTGAAGCTGGAGATTTGGAAGAAGCAGAATCGCTGCTCAACCACCTAGTTTCGCTGGGCCAAGCAACACCTGCCCATTTTTTGGCGCACTATACGGCTGTCCAGAAAAGCAGCAACCTGGGCCGCCGCGCAGTCGACAAATATGCGTCGAGCCAACAAGCGGTCATCGAGATTCTCTCGAAATGATGCGAGGGGTTGCGACCTTTTCTTTTACTTCCGGATGTTCTTCGTTGCTTGCTCGGTTTCGCCGGGTAGCGGCAAGCCGCTGGCCATCTTGTGCGCTCCACGGGTATCGGGGAGCCAACCTTTTTGAGGGCGGTGGAAGAGCTGAACCAAACTGGCAACCGGCAATACGGCATCTTTCGGCGGTCCGTAGAGCAGCGGGCCTGCCTCGGCAAGCATCAATGCTCCACCCTCGCACCCGCCGGTGAGTCTGATGCCGGCGCTGGTCATTTCAAAGCGGAGTGCCAGTTGCTCGAAGCCAATAGGCTCTTCCGCAGACGTGGGCTGGTGGTTTTTCCAGCCTGGGCCAATCCCACAATGAAAAATCTTGGGGTCAGCCAACGCAAGAAAAAGTGAATAGTTTGCTTGGCTGGCACCAGCTTTCATTTCCCCCCGTGCAACCTCAACGATGTCGTCGGACCAGGCGAGGTGCTCGAGCTGGACTTGAGCGAGGCATTCCAGACGATGCGGACTGGCCGTCCCTGCCCACTGCTGGAGATCGACCTCTTCGAGCCGACCTCGCAATTCGCCGCGTGTCTGTTGCCCCTTGTTTTCTGCAGTAACGACACCCGAAAATTTTGCCGGGCCGCAACCGCCGACCCCGGGTACCAATTTTCCGATCAACCATGCCGGCAGCCAAGTTTGTTGGGTATTTAATTTAACGCGAAGCGTGTCGCCTTGGTTTTCAAGAACGAGTTGGATCGTTTTTCCTGCATCGAAAATCGATTCGGCGCGGAAGCGAAAGCGTTGGATTGCCGGATCGCTAAAATCGCTGGCAACCGAAAGGTTTTTCAGTCGAATCGTTTGCAGTGACGCATCTGAGATCGTGAGTTGGTCGGCCTGGAAATCGATTGCCGTCAGTGCGTCGGCTGCAAGCTCCGAAGCAAGCCACGTCGCTAGCGCCGCGACAAGCTGAGGCAACTGCTGCGCTTGTAGTTCGAGATGTTCGGTCGAAAGCGTTAGGCGGGAGTCGCGTTGTTGGATCGTGAGCTTTGGCATCGAACCGAGCGTTTTTGCGGTGCGTAGATCGGCCAATCGCAGGTTGGTGAGAGCCGTCGTGCCAGGTCTTGGAGCGGTCATCTGCTCGACTTCGGCACGCATATGCAGATTTTGGGCAAGCGTCCGTTGCCAATCCGCTTCTCGCCAGGGACGATGCCAATAGGCAATCCACCCCAGCGTCAGCAACGTCGGCAGCAGGCAGCCGACGAGGAAAATGCCGCGACAGACGCGACGCTGGGTGGTTTCGTGTAGGGCGAACATCCGTGTCCTTTTGAAACGATAAACGATGAACGATAAATGATCGTTACCTTTCTGCGGCCATCTCCAGGAATAGTTTGTAGCGGGCTTGCATTTCGACGAGGCTGTCGCCGCCGAATTTGTCGACCAGGGCGCAGGCCATTTCGAAGGCGATGACGTTTTCGACGATGACGCTGGCGGCTGAAATGGCGCAGACGTCGCTTCGTTCGTAGCTGGCTTCTTCGGGGGTTTTGGTGTCGAGGTTGATCGAGGCGAGCGGTTTGGCGAGCGTGCTGATCGGTTTTTTGGCGGCTCGGATGATGAGCGGTTGGCCGTTGGTCATGCCTGCTTCGAGACCACCGGCGTTGTTGGTGGGGCGCTCGTAGCCTAGGGTCGGAGTATGGCGGAGACTTGCGTCATAATGAATCGGGTCGTGGACCTGGGAGCCGGGGCGGCGGGCGGCTTCAAAACCGAGGCCGATTTCGACGCCTTTGATCGCCTGGACGGCCATCACGGCTTGGGCCAGCCGGCCGTCGAGTTTGCGGTCCCATTGGGCGTGGGTGCCAAGTCCAAAGGGACAGCCGTCGACGCGGACCTCGATGATTCCGCCGAGGGTGTCGCCCTCTTTGCCGGTCTTGTCGATGAGTGCTTTGATCGCCGGGTCGCGGTCGAGGTTGAGGCTGTAAAGTTCGCTCGCATCGCGGATCGCTCGTAGTTCTTCCAGCGTGCCTTCGACTGGCTCGATCTGTTCGGGGCCGACTTCGGTGACGTAGCCGAAGACGGTGATGTTGAACTGGGCCAACAATTGTTTGGCCAACGCGCCGGCGGCGACGCGGACGGCGGTTTCGCGGGCTGATGCGCGTTCCAACACGCCGCGGATGCTGCCTAGGTATTTGATGGCACCGGTGAGATCGCCGTGGCCGGGGCGGGGGCGGGGGAGATCGTCGAGTCGTTCGAGTTTGTAATCGCGGTTGATGACTTCGAGGGCGATCGGGCTGCCGAGCGAGACGCCTTTCCAGATGCCGGTACGGACGTCGACCTTGTCGGTCTCGATCCGTTGGCGTCCGCCGCGTCCATAACCGCCTTGGCGGCGTTTTAGCTCGAAGTCGATCGGATCGGTATCGATGGTCACTCCGGCCGGAAAGCCGTCGACGAGGGCGAGCAGAGTCTTGCCGTGAGATTCTCCAGCAGTCCAATAACGCAGCATAATGAAAACAATTTTTTAAGTGGGGAGGGGGTGATAGCAAGTGCCAGCCTAACTCCGCAGAAGAGTAGGAAGCTGACCGCTCTGCCGCAAGGCGAGCAAGCCTGTGGAGGGTGGTAGCATTCTACACTGGATAAATCGGGAGGGGTAGGCAAAGCGTTTTTTGCCAGGGGGGCTGCATTAAAAGGTCTCACGCCAAGGCGCTAAGGCGCAAAAAGAAAAGGAACTGCGGATGGACGCGGATAAACGCAGATGTTTTTCTTTGCGGCTTAGCGTGAAGTCTTTTTGTTTTGGGTTGGGTGAAGCAAAAGTGCAAAAGTCGGGGGTGATTCACCTTGTATTGCGTTGCAATACGGCCCTTTGAACGTGACTTTTGTCGCTGATTGCTGGGGGGCCCCAGGGTTGGGTGCGAAAGTCGGGGAGTTATTGTTGGGGCGGTGTTTTGATTTGGTGCTGCTGGTTATGCCAGCAGTTTGAACCCGGGTGCTGCAAAAGTTGGGGAGATTGCGTTCGTAGTGGCGGTCTTTTTGTTGGGGTTTGTGAAAGGCCTCACGCAGAGGCGCAGAGACCGCAGAGCTTTTCAGCATTTAAAAACTCTGCGCTCTCTGCGTCTCTGCGTGAGGCTTTTTTCTTTTGATAGCGTGTAATGATTGTGTTTTATTGGGGTGGGGGATGCGCGTTGTTTTTTTGGCCGGGGACGGGGAATGCGGAATGCGGAAGCACGGGGAGTAAAAATTGCCTGCCGATGGGCGCGGATGGAACGCGGATTTTTCAATGCCGAAATTTCGGGCACCTGGGTGGGGTGCTTGTTTGGATTTCCTTGGATAAGGTTCTTGACATGCTCTGTAGAAAACATGCTTTCTGAGCGGCTGGCCACCTCATTAAACACCGAGATTTACCACAGAGGACACGGAGGAACACAGAGGGAATGGCCTTCGCCTAGTAGGTCAAAAAGACTTCTCTGTGATCCTCTGCGTCCTCTGTGGTTTTTATTCAATGAACAAAAAAGGAAAGTTTTCTACAGAGCCTTCCAATATGATCCGTCCCACAAGATATTGGCCACCCCTCCAGAGATAACGTGAATATCTTACGAATTGATCCACCTGACACGTTCAGCACGCACCATCGCCTAGGCATCAGCAGGGGTTCATCGTCTCTACGTGAGGCCATGAGTGAGGTGCTAAGCAATAGTAAGAGCAGTGATGTCGGCTCGGGGACTTGGGTCAGTGCAAATGTTGTCACTTGTGCCAGCCCCGGCTGCAAAAAAGTTGCTCCGTAGACGAAGGGCGGGTGCGACTGGCCATCGACATCGATCAACTCGGTTTCGTCAATGCCCCGGGAGTTGTACAGCAGGAAGGAGTCGACTCCTTGCGGATCGATGGTGGTAAAGTCAAAAACTTCGCCCGCCGCTAGATCGTATGTGATGCCGTTATGGTGAATTTCGAAGCTGTCGTCGCCTTGGGGGAGAGCCTCGGGGATTTGGTACGTGAGAAAACGATTGGTGCCGTCGAGCGAGTAGCCGTAACCGATCGCCAAATCGGGGTCGATCCAGACGGTTTGGCTGTTTCCATAGCCACCAGCAATCACTGGAACATTAACTCCAAGGTGTGGTTAGGTTGACGCCTGCAATTTGTGCTGGGCGCTCCGAAGTTGGTGGTTCGTCCAAGTGTTGCAGAAGTGTGTCTTCAACCAATGTAGGCCGAAACACAGGTGGTAATATCGGTCTTATGGGGTTCTCTAAATTCTCCCCTGGCAATTCGCCTTGGCCAAGAAGCACCACGAGGGTGACTTCCAGGCTAGAGGAGGAGCTAGAAGGAATAAACAGGGGTGCTCCACCATTTAAGATGGTATTAACCCCACCTTGAATTGAAATAGAAGTTCTTCCAGCGGTGAGGAGATTCGGGAATCAAGCCACTGACAGGTGTTGAAGGGAACTCAACCGTTTCAGTTTGGGCAGTTGGGTGAGTAAACGTCATTGAGCCATTAATGGCAGTGTCGGTCCGGCTGCCACGAACAAAAGTTGCGTAAACGCCTTTCCAAACTCCATCCCTTGCATCAAGGGCAAGATTAAAATGGCCGTTGCTAGTACCGTTAACCAGACCGGCCGCGCTAATTGTGTCCCTAATTGGATCGATGACTATTCCTTGTGCATCGAGTGATGCTGAACTACTAACTGTTACGATCACTTGGCCATCACCAACGTTAATGCTGGTGGAGTTGCTCGCGCTACTATTGTGACGAGGCGTCGAGGAGGAGACTGAGGTAGAGAGAGACCATTGACCAACAGAATCTAGAATGACATCGCTCTTAGAATCATGCTCCTCGTCTGTAATCGTAGGGCTAATTTGCTGACTCCCTGAATATGTAGCCGATTGCCCGGTAGCAGATGCAAAGGAATCGATAGAACCAATTGGATTTTGGGCGACACTCTGCTGAGAAATCCACAGAAGACTGTAAAAGCCAACAATGGCGTGAAATGCGAATTTTGAAAGTGAATAGTTCATGAGACACCACCGGGTAGAGTTAAACACAGGCCAAAGAGGTTACACAAAGCGGGAGAACTCTTGTGGATAGGACAAGGTGCGCTAGCCTAACCGAATTGGGGCGGGGACAACACGAACGCAACCCGCACGTTGACAGTGGGTATTGGGTTGTTATTGTGGTTACCAGAAGAAATGGACGATTTTCGTCGAAAGCGATTGTTAGCTATTTCACACTCAGGGCCTGTTCATGGCTTGGAAAGAACCGCCGCTAAAACGCTCTTACGCTTGTATTCCAGAATTGCTGGTGTATCTCAGAGAGCGTAAAGGCTTGACCCAGCGGCAGTTAGCCGAGGTAGCTGGTTACAGCGAACGGCTGATTAGCAAGGCGGAAGCGGGCCAGCCGATCTCGATCGAG
This sequence comes from Bythopirellula sp., assembly GCA_965224625.1. Taxonomy (GTDB): domain Bacteria; phylum Planctomycetota; class Planctomycetia; order Pirellulales; family Lacipirellulaceae; genus Bythopirellula. The sequence goes on along the minus strand of CBDCZS010000001.1, from coordinate 710,410 downwards.
ACGATTGATCACTTGGCCGAAGCGTTGAGTACCGAGGACGAGCCGATCTACCCCGAAGACCTCATCACCGACCCGGTCAAGTATGCGAAGGAGTACATCGCCGCGGTCTACACGCAGGGGAAAGGGGTCGTCGATGCCATTGCCCACTTTTTGGATGACGATCTGGTTTTTCGAGTCGCGGGCGATCCCGAGCAGCTCCCCTTTGCCGGCGAGCATCATGGCATCGACGGAGTGCGGCGCATGTTCGATATTTTCTTTTCGATGCTTGAAGCGCCCAAGAACCACAACCACGAAGAGCACTACACATTCATTGGCCAAGGCAACGAAGTCAGCATGGTGGGCGAATCGTGGATTCACCCCATCGGTCTGCCGATGGAGAAGCCGATCATGATCACCCATCGCTTTGTGTTCCGCCGTGGCAAACTGGTTTTACTGGAAGATGTGTTCGACACGATGTTGGGCAAGCAATCATTCGGGAGTTAATCGATGGCTTGGAAAGAACCGCCGCTGAAACGTTCGTATGCTTGTAATCCCGAATTGCTGGTGTATCTCAGAGAACGTAAAGGCTTGACCCAGCAGCAGTTGGCCGAGGTGGCTGGCTACAGCGAACGGCTGATTAGCAAGGCTGAATCTGGGCAGGCGATTTCCACCGCAGCAGTAGCTGACCTGGCTGAGGCACTGAGTTCGGAAAACGAGCCTGTCTATCCCGAAGACCTCATCACCGATCCGGTCTCCTTGGCGAAAGAGTACATGGCTGCGCTCCACACCCAGGGTAACGGAATTGTCGACGCGATTCAGCGTTTCCTCGACGACGAAGTGATTTTTCGGATTTCCGGTGATCCGAAACATTTTCCTTTTGCAGGCGAACACTGCGGGATTGAGGCTGTGAGGCGAGTGTTCGAGATCTTCTTTTCCATTCTCGAAGCGCCCGCAGATCATGATCACGAAGCCAACTACAAATATGTCGGCCAGGGAAACGAAGTGATCTTGTGGGGTGAGTCCTGGATTCATCCTATCGGTCAGCCGATGGAGAGACCGATTCCGATTGCGCATCGCTTTGTTTTTGAACGCGGCAAGCTGGTGCTATTGGAAGATGTCTACGACACACTCGCTGGGAGTGAATCGTTGCAGGGAAAGGTGTCAGGATGATTGGAGAGTAGGGCTACTTCCAGGGGAACTTTTTTTGGGTAATCCGCTCGCAGGCTTCGATGTATTTTTTTCGGGTTCCTTCGATGATTTTTGGGGGGAGTTCGGGGGGGGTGCTGTTTTTGTCCCAGCCGCTGGTGTTGAGCCAGTCGCGGACGAATTGTTTGTCGTAGGAGGGTTGGCCTTGGCCGGGGGCGTATTGGTCGGCGGGCCAGAAGCGGGAGCTGTCGGGGGTCAGGGCTTCGTCGATGAGGATCAGCTCGCCCTCGACTTGACCGAACTCGAATTTGGTGTCGGCGATGAGGATGCCTTGCTCGAGGGCGTGGGCTGCGCCGCGTTGATAGATTTCTAGGCTGCGGCGGCGGAGTTCTTCGGAAAGCTCGGTGCCGACCTGTTGGCACATGCGGTCGAAGGAGATGTTTTCGTCGTGGTCGCCCAGTTCGGCTTTGGTGGCGGGGGTAAAGATTGGTTCGGGTAGGCGGTCGCTTTCCACAAGGCCGGGGGGGAGGGGGACGCCACAGACTTGGCCGTTTTGTTGGTACTCTTTCCAGCCGGAGCCAGAGAGATAGCCGCGTACGACGCACTCGATTGGTACGACCTCGGTTTTGCGGACGAGGATTGAGCGTCCGACGAGTGGGTTGATGTCGATGTTGGCTGGCAAATCGAACTGGGTGGCGTCGGTCTCGAGGAGATGATGGGGGACGTCTAGAAAGTCGAACCAAAAATTGCTGACTTGGGTGAGGACGCGGCCTTTGTCGGGGATTCCGGTGGGTAGAACCCAGTCGAAGGCGCTGATGCGGTCGGAACTGACCAGGAGGAGCCGTTCGCCCAGGTCGTAGACATCGCGGACTTTGCCCCGTTTTAGTGGGAGGTCGGGGAGGTTGGTTTCCAGAAGGGGCGAGTTGGGCATTTTTTCTTTGGGGTCTTTTTTTAGGGGGTGGGTGGACCTTCTGAATATAGCGGGCTGGGTAGGTCTCTGGCAGCCCCTGCGATCCTGTCGGACAGAGGCATCCCGTTGGGGGCGGATTGCTGCTAAACTGGGGGTCTCTCAACTTCACTGCGAACTTGTCTGGGGGCAAAGTCGCAGACCCTACCAAATGGAATCACCAACATGGGTCAGATGCGGTTTCGCATTCAAGATCGGGATCGTATTGCCCCAGAGGGGTTGTCGCGCATCTACGTAGCCGGGTCCGAGGAAATTCCTTGGTCGACGCGTGCTAGCTGGGTGGGCGAGGATCTGGTGGTGGAGCGCAGCACGAGCGACTCGGGGAATGTTTATGTTCCTTGGCAAGTGGAAGGGGTGGGGACGCGGATGTTGAGTACGGCGACGCTGAGGGAGCGCGAGAAGCCGTATCTTATCGAGGTTGAGTTGGCCCGTGGCTTGATTCAGCGGATTCGTAATCGGCTTTTTATCTGGGAGAGGCAGGGGCTTGAGACTCCGCAAGCGCCGCTCGATCAATTGCGATTGGCGACGCGCGAGTTTTCGTTGGCGGCGACCACGCAGCACGAACCGGCCGAAGCGACCGTTGCGGCGAATCGGGCGATTGTTTTGGCTTTGGCCGCTTCGGAAGAGTTGGTGGCCCATTACTCGCAGCAAGCGATTGCAGCGCGTCAGCAACAGACGCCTGTCTCGACGTTGATGGGGGTGAGCTTGGATGCGGAGGTTCCTTGTGTGGAAGTTCGCAGGCAGTTGGTCGAGGCTTGTAATTTGGTGGAGCTTCCGGTTGCTTGGCGTTCGATTGAACAGAGTGAGGGCAAGCGCGACTGGAAGCAGACGGACGCACAGCTTGCTTGGGCGCAGAAGGCAGGGTTGAAGGTGTCTGGAGGGCCGTTGTTGCGGTTGGACGATTCGGGGATGCCTGATTGGATGGTGCTTTGGGAAGATGATTTTGACAATTTGGCGCGGCTGATGCTGGAGCATGTGGAGGCTGTGGTAACGCGGTATGCGGGGCGGGTGCATTTGTGGCACGTGGCGTCGCGCGTGAATACGGGCAAGTTGTATTCGCTCGAAGAAGAGCAACGGCTGCATTTGGTGGCGCAGACGCTTGAGGTTGTACGGCAAATCGATCCGCGTACTCCGACGGTGGTTTCGTTTGATCAGCCTTGGGCTGAGTATCTTTCGGGGCCTGGCGAGGCGTTGGCGCCGCTGCATTATGCGGATGCGCTGGTCCGGGCGGATTTGGGAGTTTCGGGATTCGGATTGGAGATCAACTCGGGTTATTATCCTGGGGGTAGCAGCCACCGGGCGACGCTGGAGTTGGGGCGTCTGTTGGATCAGTGGAGCGTTTGGGGGTTGCCGTTGATGGTGCATCTTTCGACGCCAAGCACGATCGCTAGCAACACGCAAGCCAAGTCGACCGCCCGTATTGATTTGGCTTATCAAGAGGCCGAGGATCCGCAAAAGGAGTGGGCGGCTTCGGTGTTGCCGCTTCTGTTTGCTCGGAGCAGTGTGCAAGTGGTGCTATGGAATCAGTTGGACGATAGCCAACCGCATGAATTTGCGAACGGGGGTCTGTTTAGCGTCCAGCAATTGGCGAAGCCGACGTTGGGGCTGATGCGCGACTTGCGGAAGAGCTGTCTTGCTTAGGAGTGGCTCAAAAATCACTTCGACATTGGAGGAGCCTTCCGCAAGGGACTACGCCAAAGGCGTTTTACACCGTAGCCCAGGGTTCGCCCCGGCGTGTGCCGGGGCGAACCCTGGGTGAAAAACAGCTCCAAGCTTTACGCTGAAAGCGTTACACACACTCAGCGCCCGCGTCTGGTAGGCCCTTGTGTAACGCTTTCAGCGTAACTTTCTTGTGGATCGTTAACCCAGGGTGCGCCGCTTTGCGTCGACCCTGGGCTACGGTGTACAACGCCTTTGGCGTAGAAGTGCCTTTGGGCCTTTGGCGTAGAATTCCTGCCTGGGCTACTGTTTGCAACGCCTTTGGCCTAGAAGTCCTGGCAAAATCGCCTCGCTGTGTCTCGTCAAAAATCACCTCTCTGGGTCTCGTCAAAAATCACCTCTCTGGCAAAATGCCGAAGTTGTTTTTGAGCCATGCCTTAGCCGAGAGGGGCTAACGCGGTTTGGTTGCGTCGCAGCCGTTGACGGCGTCTTCTCGGCAGTCGAAGTGGGGGAGGGCTTGGTCGAGTCGGCAGAGGTGGAGGGCCTCGGCGCATTCGGGCGAGAGGCCACACAAGCGGAGCGATCCGCCGTCTTGTAGGACGCGTTTGTGGAGCATGACGAGTTGGCCCATGAGCATGCTTGGCAAGCATTCGACTTCGTGCATCTCGAGCACGACGCGGTGGATGAATTGCTGGTTCATGAGCGTCCAGAGACGGTCGGCCAGGTCGTCGAGGTGCTTGTTGTCGGGTCGAAGGCGGACAAAGAGCCAGTCGGGGCCCCGGTCGACAACTTCTAGCTCACCCTTTTGTTGGAGATCGGCTTGCTGGAGATGGGCTTGTGGGAGATTGGCTTGTTGAAAATTGGCCATCGAGTGTGAACTCCTTTTCGTTGAATGCTGGTGCCTTGCTGGTGGCGTGGCCGCCGACGCGAACTGCTTATGCGTTGAGGCGGTTTGTGCGTAAGAGGCCTACTGACATTTTATGTCGATTGTCTGAAAATCGACAAGCTGAATTCGGCTATTTAGCTTTACGGAAGAACGCATGGAGAGGTTCGAGGCTGCCTGTCTTGTGCTTTTTGCCTAGAGTTGCGGGAGAGCTAGCTGAGCATCGCTGCGATGGTTTTGCGGGCGATCTCGAGTGCTTCGGGCAGTTTGGCAGGCTGTTTGCCGCCGGCTTGGGCCATGTCGGGGCGACCGCCGCCGCCGCCGCCGAGGGTTTTGGCGACGGGGCCGATCCATTTGCCGGCGTGGGCGCCTTGGTCTTGCAGGTCTTGGGAGACGCCGGCGACGAGGGTGACTTTGTTGTCGCCTTCGGTGCTGGCCAAGAGGACGGCGCTGCTGCCCGCTTTTTGTCGAATTTGGTCGATGAGCTGGCGCATGAGATTGGATTCGACGGTGGGCGTTTCGGCGACGATGACGGTGGCATCGCCGATTTTTTGGGCGTGCTCGAGCAGGCTGTCGGCGGTGATGGGTCCGGCGGCTGCCCGTTGTTCGAGGCGTTGGTGCAGCGATTCGACTTCTTGCAGCAACGTCGTCACGCGTTCGGGGACGGCCAACGGCGCGACGGAGAGGAGGTGGGCGACTTCGGCCAGAATCGATTTGCCCTGGGCGTCGGGGATCTCGACTGGGTCCATTTTGGTGGAGTCGATTTTGTCAGGCTTCTCTGTTGATTTTTCTTGCAACGTACCGCCCGAGGCTAGCAGTTTTTTCAGTTCGCGTTGTTTTGCGAGTAGCTGCTTGGTTTTGCTGACCAGCGTGGTTGGGGTGCAATGGAACGACTCGGTGGCGGTGTGCAACGCGAGTTGTGTTTGTTGGAGGTGCTCGGTGGCACGCCATCCGGTGAGAGCTGTGATGCGGCGGGTGCCGGCGGAAACGCCCTCTTCGCTGAGGATCTCGAAGGCTTGGACCTCGGCGGTGTTGTCGAGGTGGGTGCCTCCGCAGAGTTCTTTGCTGAAGGCATTTTTGAGGGAGTCGCCCATCGAGACCATGCGGACGGGGTCGGGATATTTTTCGCTGAAGAGCATCATGGCGCCTTGCTTGCGGGCCTCGGCGAGTGGCAAGATTTGCCAGGCGATCGGCTGGGAGGAGGCGACATGCTGGGCGACGTCTTGTCCGATGGCGGTGAGTTGCTCGGCGGTGACGGGCGTGGGGTTGGTGAAATCGAAACGTAGCCAGTCGGCGTCGACTTTGGAGCCTTGTTGCTGGGCGTGCGAGCCGAGGTGTTTTTGGAGGGCGTGGTGCATGATGTGCGTGGCGGAGTGCGCGCGGCGGATGGCGTCGCGGCGCTGGACATCGACGCTTGCTTGGACGGCTGTGCCTTCGTACAGGACTCCTTGAAGCAAGTGGCCGTGATGAATTAGAAGCTGGCCATCTTTTTGGGTGTCGGTCACCTCGAACTCAAAGCCGTCGCCGGTGAGTTTTCCTGAGTCGCCTATCTGTCCGCCACTTTCGCCGTAGAAGGGCGAGCGGTCGAGGACGATGCGTATGGCATTTTCGTGGCCTTGTTCTTCCATCGACTCGCAGAGGCGATCGTCGGGGGCTGCGCCGGCGATGATGCCTTTGATGACGGCGTCGGCGGTGGTGGTTTCGTAGCCGAGAAATTCGGTGTTGTGTAGGGCATGTTTGAGCGAGTCGATGGGGCCTTTTGCGCCCATGACGGTGTGTTGAATTTTGCCGGAGACTTCGCCATGTTCGGCCATCGCTTGGGCGTAGCCGTCCCAGTCGAAGGCCAGATTGTGTTCGGCGGCTAGGGCCTCGAATAGTTCGGGGGGGACGCCGTAGGTTTGGTAGAGTTCGGCGGCGACGGTTCCTTCGACTTTGACGCGGTTGGCGGTGCGCATGTCGCTGAAGGCGCGTTCGATGCGGCTGAGTCCGTCGTCGATGGTGCTGAAAAAGTTGGCTTCTTCTTTTTTGATGACGGCGGCGACGCGTTCGGCCGTTTCGACTAGCTCGGGGTAGGGGCCTCGCATCTTTTCGACGACGGCGGGGACGAGTTGATGGAGGAAGGGGTCGCGTAGGCCTAGCTGGTGGCCGTCGAGTACGGCGCGGCGGAGCAGGCGTTTGACGACGTATTTTTCTTTGTTGGCACCGGGATAGACGTTTTCGTGGATGGCAAAGGTGCAGGCGCGGACGTGGTCGGTGATGCGTCGGCAGCGGCGTCCTGCTTCGGAGTCGAGTTCGTATTGGACACCGCAGATTTCGGCGGCGGCTTGGACGATCGGCATGAGGCTATCGATGTGGTAGTTGGTGGGGACGCCTTGTAGGGTGGCGGCGGTCCGTTCGAGGCCCATGCCGGTGTCGATGTTTTTGGAGGGGAGGGGACGCAAGTTGTCTGGCGGATCGCCGACGCGGTTGAACTGGGTGAAGACGAGGTTCCAGATTTCGACCGACTGGCCGTCCTTGGGGTGATAGTAAATTTCGCTGCAGGGTCCACAGACGCCGTCGGGGCCTTGGCTGGGTGCGCTGGCGGGCCAAAAGTTTTCGTCTTCTTCCATCCACTCGATGTGGGCGGCGGGTAGGCCGACTTCGTTGGCCCAGATGTCGGCGGCTTCTTGGTCGTCTTTGTAGACGGTGACAGTGAGTTGGTCGGCGGCCAGGCCGAGCCACTTTTTGTCGGTGAGGAATTCCCAGGCCCAATGGATGGCTTCGCGTTTGAAATAATCGCCGAACGAAAAGTTGCCGAGCATTTCAAAAAACGTGTGGTGATAGGCCGTGCGTCCGACGTTGTCGATGTCGCCGGTGCGTAGGCATTTTTGGCAGGTGGTGGCGCGCGTGAAGTCGAGTTTGACTTTGCCGAGGAAATGGTCTTTGAACTGGTTCATCCCGGCGGGAGTAAACAGGACGCTAGGATCCCAGGTGGGGACGAGCACATCGCTCGGCTGGCGGGTGTGGCCTTTGGATTCGTAGAAGGCGAGGTATTTTTCGCGAAGTTCGTCGGTTTTCATTGAGGGCGTCTAGTCGGGTAGGAGGTCATTGGTCTTCAAGCTCTCTATGATATCGGCTGCTGAGGGGGACGACTACAGCGCCCTGGCCCTATAACGGGCCGGCAACCTTGACTACACTGCATTGGCAACTGTTTTTCACCAGCTATTGGAACAGACTATGAACGAAAATGAAGAATCCTTGGAGGGGCCTCGTTGGCAGATTTTGGAGCGGACGGATCGGCGGGTGGTGGGGGTGTTGGTCGAAAAGGCGAAGACGACGCCTGAGAATTATCCGTTGTCGCTCAATGCGTTGATCAACGGGTCGAACCAAAAGAGCAATCGTTTTCCGCAGATGCAGTTGGACGAGGGGGATGTCGAAGCGTCGCTCGATCGGCTGCGAGAGCTGGGGGCGGTGGCGGAGATTCAGGGGGATGGGCGTGTGCCAAAATTTCGGCATTTGGCTTACGATTGGCTGGGGGTCGACAAGTTTGAGATAGCCGTCATGACGGAGTTGTTGTTGCGTGGCGCTCAGACTTTGGGAGAACTGCGCGGGCGGGCGGCGCGGATGGAGACGATCGCTGGGATCTCGGAATTGCGGCCGATTGTTGATCGGTTGCATCAAAAGGGGTTGATTGTTTATCTGACGCCGCCGGGGCGCGGGTGTGTGGTGACGCATGCGCTTTATCAGGAGCAGGAGCTGGCGAAAGTTCGTGCGGAGTATGGGGGCGAGGAGGTCGTGGTGCCGGTGGTGGCGTCTGATGCTCGGACAAGTCCTGCGCCGTCGGTCGTCGCGTCGGTTGACGGTTCAGTTGATGGCGGCGAAGTGGATTTGTTGCGTGCAGAACTTGCGGAGCTAAAAGAAACGGTCGAGGAATTGAGGGCCGATTTTGATCGGCTGAAAGAGGCTTTGACTTAGCGAGTTTTAGGCTTGTAGTACCCTTATAGGGTGTACAGGATTCTTTTTTCAGGAACCCAGGGTGGCTCGTTGAAGCTCGCAACCCTGGGCTATGTTGTAAAACCCCTTTGGGGTGTTTCGTCATTTCCCGGCTGGCGGTGTTGCCCAGAAGCCTGCGATGGCGATGGCTATTGCTAGGATCGTGAATAGGCCTAGTGCTGGTGCAAAGCTGCCTAGGTAGTCGTCGGAGATGCCCATGAGTAGTGGGCCTAGGCTGCTGCCGCCGATGGCAGCGGTGAGCGAGGTGCCGCGAATTTTCCCGAGGTGGGCACGTCCGAAGTAGCGTGCCCAGGCGGTGCTGGCGAGGATGGACATGAGGCCTTGGCCGCAGCCGTAGACGGCGAAGCTGGGGATGAGGAGGGTTAGGCTTCCTTGGGCGAGCATAGCGCAACTGGTTGCGATGAGTCCAATGGACGCCATCAGTATCCAGCGCAAAGCGAGTCGATCGGCGAGCAGGCCTCCGAGAATTTGGAAGGTGGCCATGCCGAGGGCCATGCAGGTCATGGCGCGGGTCGAAGCTATTTTTGCTAAGCCGTGAGAGTCGAAAATCGCGTCGAGGTGGAAGACTAGTCCTGTGCCGATCAATGCCCAGGTGGCGGTTGCGGCGAGCAAGATCCAATAGGCTTGGTGCTGCATCGCTTGCTGGACGGTCATGCCCAGAGTGGCTAGCTTGGGGCGATTTTTGGTCAGCAGTTGTTGTTCGCCATCGGGGAGTTGGCCGACGTCGGTAGGCGATTGACGATAGACGAGGGCTAGGAGTGGGAGGAGGCCGCCGACGAGGATTGCGGCGATGACGAGATAGGCTCCGCGCCAGTCGAAAGTGCCGATCAGAAAGAGGATTCCAGCGGGTAGGAAGGCCATTGCAGCGGCCATCGAGAGTTGCATCATGCTGCTGGCCAAGCCAAGGCGTCGGTCGAACCAAGACGCCAAGGTGTTGTGCGCTAGCAGAGCAAGTGTACCGGGGCCGACGATGCGCAGCAGGACGAACGTCAGGAAGAGCGTGAGGATGCCTTGCACTTGGGAGGCCCATACGCAGACGGCGGCCATTACGGTGGTTGCCACGAGGGCGGAACGGCGTAGGCCGAATCGGTCGATGAGTCCGCCGATGTAGGGCAAAGCGAGGGAAGCGATGACTGTGGCGATCAGATAGATGGCGGAGAGGTGCGTTTGGCTCAGGTCGAACGCGGCGCGGAACTTGGCATTAAAGTAGGTGATCCCAAACGTTTGTCCTGGACTGGTCGAGACCATCAAGAGCATTGCTAGTGGCAGCATGAACCAGCCGTAGAAAAAGCGGGGGGCTGGGGTTGCGCTGGGAGCAAGGTCTGGGGTAATCGAGGTAAATTCCTCGGAGACAGGCGAGGGTTCTTCCAGGAGTTCGGCAGCGGAGGGCATGAGGCGGGAGCGTGGGAGGGGAGGGGGGTGAATCGGTGAGGATGGCCAGTATACGCTGAATGTCCTCGAAAAGACACGGGAGGGGGAGGAATGACGAATGACGACGAATAAGGAAAGGGGCCCAATGACGAAATGGGGGTTTGAAGTTTCGTCATTCGTCATTTTCCCTCGTTCTGTTATCCTAGGGCAATCTTGCTTGCCCTTTCCTTTGGTCCCCTGCTGCTACTAGTGATGGCTTCTACCGAGAGTGGCAATAGCGAAGGGGTGTTCGGTGGATTCGCCGGTTGGGTGCATCGCAATTTGCTTTGGCTGCTGGTGGGCAGCTATTTGCTAGCGGCGGCATTGCCAGGGCCAGGTCGGACGATTCGTGAGCTTACGGCGGGCAGTGGCGAGGCGACGGCTGTGCGGTTGCTGCTGGCGACGTTGCTGTTTTGTGCTGCTGCGGTCGTGCGTTGGTCTGAGCTTCGCGAACTTTTGCAGCGGCCCAGTATTTTGCTTTTGAGTTTGATTGCGATTTGGCTGGTTCCGGTTTTGTTTGTCAGCGCGTTGGGCTGGGTTTTGCCGTCGCTTTTCGGGGAAACCGTCACGACGGGTATGTTGGTTGGTTTGGCACTGGTGGCGGCGATGCCTGTGGCAAATTCGTCGGTCGCTTGGTGTCAGAATGCGCAGGGGAATGTTGCGCTGGGGCTGGGTCTGATCGTGCTGACGATCGTGCTTAGTCCTTTGGCAGCGCCGCAGATGCTGAATTTGATGGGGCTTTCGCTTTCGCAACAAGAAACGCGTCAATGCGAGGAGCTGATCACGAGCTTTTCGGGCACGTTTTTTATTGTGTGGGTCATTTTACCGTCGCTGCTGGGTATGTTGACGAACCGGTTGGTTGGCGACGAGCAGATCGATCGCGCGCGAAGCGGGCTAAGGCTGATTAGTGCGGGTGCGTTGCTTACGCTGAACTACGCGAGTGCTTCGTTGGTGATGCGAGACGTGTTTCTGGAAGAAGCCCCGCAAGCGATTTTGGTGTCGGGGGGGCTGGCCATTTTGCTTTCTGCGCTGGGCATTTTTAGCGGCTGGCTCTTGGCCCGTCTTTTGTCGGCAGACCGGGCGACGACGATGGCGTTGATGTTTGGTTTTAGTATGAAACACACGGGCTTGGCGCTGGTGTTGGCGGTGCAGGTTTCGCATACCGAGCGGCGCGTGATTCTTATGATTGTCCTCGCGACACTGCTGCAACATGTGGTGGCAGGGATCGCGGACTGGTACTTTAGTGCGAGCCGCACACGCATGTTCCGCTAGCAGTCTTGGCATATTAGCACCAATTGACTGTTTCAGCGGAACTCCCAATTGGGACTTGCTCTAGACATCCGGGTGAGGAGACGACGGCGTAGCGCTGGTCACTTGATGACGGGGACCTGGGTCAGGACGACCCAGCCAGCGCGTACTTTGGAGTGGGTGCCTGACTGGCTGTCGACGATTTCGTATTCGACTGGCTCGAAAGCGCCCCAGAAGGTCGCACTGGGGGTGAGGGCGAAGGGGTCGTGGTAGTCGCTGACGAATCCGCTGTTTTTTTCTTTCATCGCTTGGAGGACTTCGGGGGCTAGCCTTGGGAGTTCCTCTTTTTTCTTCCAGCTTGCCTGCAAGGGGTGCTGTAGGATCATGCCATTGCGTTGGATTTTTTCTTCGGGGTTTTCGTGGTCTTTTTCTGGGTTATTTTCTAGGTAGTCATTTCGGAGGTCGGCGACGACGATTTCTTTGCCTTCTTTTTTCTTGGGGCTTAGGACTTCAAAGGCCTCGAGGCCGACCGACATCGACAAGACGGCGACGACGGTTGGGGGCTGGCCTTCGCTCGCTTTGCTCCAAATGGGTACGGAAAGGGCGACTTTTTTCTTGCCGCTGTTGCTGCTGAGGTAGACGGCCGAGAGGTTGGGTTGGAGGATTGGCTTGACGCCATTCGTTTCGGCTCGCGGGCGATCTTTTTCTTCGCCGTGAAAATAGTTGCGGTAGGCGTACGACTTCAAAAAGCTATCGACGGGGTTATTTGTTGCTTCGTTGATCAACGGGTGACGGGCAATTTGGATGCCGTTGTGGTCGTTGATGAACCAACTGCCGGAGTTGGCACGGTCGATATTGTCGCGTCGATGGTCGGCGATCCAGGCTTGTAGCTCGTGATCGGCCAATTGTTGCTGCGCCGTGGGAGGGTCGAAACGGTCGATCATTTGTAGGAGCAGCGACTCGGCGGCGGCGGCTTGCAGGATTTGGAATCGCTTGGTTAGCTCGGCTCCGATATCTTTTTGCGCGATGCTTTCGGCCAGTGCCGGTAGGGTGGTCCGTGCTTGTTGGCGAGCGGCGGCAACGATGTTTTCGTGGCTTCGTTTTGAGGACCAGAGCAAAAAGGCGACGCCCAAGGCGGCGACCAATAGGGGCACGCCGGTGCCTAAGAACCAACGTCGGTCGGGGTAGATATGGCTACCGCGAGAGAACCAGGTGTCGATGCGTGCGCCTGAGTCAGTTCTGGTGTGTAGAGTTACGGTGGCGGTCTCTTCGGCTGGCTCGACGTAGCCTTGCACTAGGCGGACGAGGTGGCTGCCCTCGGTGAAGGGGGTCAGATCGGCGGCGACTTCGGCGGGCGAGTCGTAGCGATCTTCGGGGCGTTTGGCCAGCATTTTGCGTAGGACGTCCCAGAGCTTGCGGGGGATCGGCTCGCCAGAGCGGATGGGTGGGATGCGTGATTTTTCGTGGGCTTTTTCGGGGCGAAGGTCGGACTCTAGGAAGGGAGGGTGGCCAGCGAGTAGGTGGTAGAGCGTGCAGCCGAGGCTGTAGATATCGGCTCGAATGTCGACGCTGGTGGTTTTCCATTGCTCGGGCGACATGTACATGCCGGTGCCCATCGCTTTGTTGTCGTATTGGGTGAGGCGTTCGTGCTTTTCTTCGGAGAGCAGGGCTAAGCCTAAGTCGAGGATTTTTACGAGGCCACAGAAATCGCCAGTTTCTTGGACTTGCGAGGAATCGGTGGCGACGCCCTCGTTGTCGATCAGGGTGAGCATCAAGTTGGAGGGTTTGATGTCTCGGTGGACCATGTCGTGGCGGTGGATGTACTGGAGTCCTCGTGCGGCTTGGCGGATGATTTCGCAGGCGTCGGGGACGGCGAGGCTGCCGTGTTGGTCGACCAGGTCGTTGAGTGCGACGCCGTCGATGTATTCCATGACAAGATAGTGGAGGCGGTCGGTGGGGGCGGACGAGTCGATCGCGACGACGATGTTTTTGTGTTCGAGGGCGCCGACCGCTTTGATCTCTTGATAGAACCGGCGGATGACGTCCTGGTTGCCGGCGGCGACGTACTGGGGTTTGATGACTTTGATGGCGCGGACGCGGTCGAATTGGCTGTGGCGTCCTCGGTAGACGTCGCCCATGCCGCCGCTGCCGAGGATTTCTTCGAGTTCGTAATTGCCGATGCGTTTGAGTGCGTGGGGGGAGGTGATCAGGGTTGAGGAAGCTGCGCTGCCACGGGGGAGGGTCTCCTCGAAACCGACGGTGGGGAGGACGGTCCATTCTCGGTCGGAATGGCTGTCGGGCTGTTGTCTTAGTTGGCGTGGTCCGTGGTCGTCGTAGAGAAGTTCGTGGACTTCGACGCGGCCGATTCCTTTGAGGTGACGTCGGCCGTGAAGGTGGAAGGAGATGCCGTCGAGTCCGATGTCGTCGAGGATCGCCATGACGCTTCGGGAGACGAGAATTTGGCTGCCGGTGGCGTAGTCGTTGAGCCGCGAGGCGTAGTCGACGCTTTTGCCGACGAAGTTGCTGGGGTCAGCGGGATCGGCTTGGGGTACGCCGACGTGGACGCTGACGCGTACTTCGACTTGGCCGCTGTCTTGGCCGCTGCCGGGCGTGGTGATCGGGTTGTCGCGGTGGTCGCGTAGGACGTCGACGGCCCATTGGGCTGCGTGGATGGTGTTGTCGAAGACGAGAAAATGGCCATCGCCGGCCGTCGAGACGACGCGTCCGCCTTGGGCTTCGAGCTGGGCCTCGATGCGTTGTCGATGGGGGGTGAGAATGGTCTCGATAAAGGCCATGTCTCGCTCGGTGACGCTTCGTCCGACCATCTCGTTTTTGAGATTGACGCTCCGACAGATGTCGGTGAACAGAAACGTTTTGAGTTCAGCCATGATACGAGGCGCTAGTTGGAAGGCGCTGGGCGCTGGTTTTGATGCGCCTGTTGGGGTTTGTCATCCATTACATTTTTTCTAGCGTCTCGCAGCTAACCACTAGCGACTTTTTCATTTAGTAGGCGTAGACTGCCGGTGCGTAGTAGGCTCGGCGGAAGCCGGGTCGGATGCGGGTGACGGTGCCACCTAAGAATGGCCGGTAGCGTGTGCGGACGCGTACGGGTTGTTGGTAGTAAACCGGGGCAGCGTAAACGGGCTTTCAGCAGGGGCAGCCACGATGGTTGGGGCAGGGGCGTAGTAGCTTGAGTAATAGACGGGCGGCGGGCTGACGACGGCTACGGGTTGGGCCATCACAGGTTGGTAGTAGGTGACGTATCCGACCTGAGCCTGACCTTGCGATTCGCAGATCGCCCAGGCGGTAATCACCATCAGCAGCAAAGCGAGCTTTTTCATCGTACTAATTCTCCAACGTGACTAGAAAAACAAGAGGCCCCCGAGGAGGCGGCTTACCGCACTAGTATCTCACGCGGGAAGGGGCATTGCAACTAGCTTCTTAGATGCCGAGATTGGCTAGTGCGACTGAAATTTGGTTCAGGATGGTGGTTAGGGCGGGGTGGTCGGTCTCGAATTTGAGTACGACCTCCTGGACTTGCTCGGTCAGGGATTCGACCTCTTCGGCGGTCTGCGTGGTTTCGGGGTCGGACAATCGCTGAATATCGTCGGCGAGGGTCGTTAGCAGGGTTCGAGTTTTGTCGTCGACCTCGGAGGTGCTGCTGAGTTCGGCGTGTAGTTTTTGTAGCGTTTTTTGAATTTCGGATGGATTCATAGTTTTATTCAGATTGAGTTAGTGAGAGGTTAAGGATTGTATGGCTCGGCTTCGGAAATCGCGTAGTGCGTTGACTAGGTCGGGCATGGTTTGAAATCGATCTTGGGGATCTTTTTTTAGGGTTTGCATAGTGATCTGTGCTAGGCGTAGTGGGACTTGGCGCTCGGGGGTTCGTTGTTCGGGGGGGATGGGGGTTTCTTTGACGATCATCTCGAAGGTTTCGTTGATGCGTTCGCCACGGTGGGGTTCTTTGAGCGTGAGAATTTCGTAGAGGACGACGCCGATGCTGTAGATGTCTGTGCGTGCGT
The DNA here is from genome assembly GCA_965224625.1 of Bythopirellula sp. Lineage (GTDB taxonomy): Bacteria > Planctomycetota > Planctomycetia > Pirellulales > Lacipirellulaceae > Bythopirellula. Next base: position 695,103 of record CBDCZS010000001.1, on the reverse strand, counting down.
CGATTTCGCTGCCGCCGCGCACTTGTTCGGGAGACATGTAGAGCGGGGTGCCTGGGCGTTGGCCGATGTCGGTCAAGTCTTCGTGCTGGTGGCTGTCGTGTTCGGGCTGGTCGTCCATGGCCCAGACTTTGGCGACTCCCCAGTCGAGGAGAATGACTTCGCCAAAAGTGCCGATCTGGATGTTCTCTGGTTTGACGTCGCGATGGACGACTCCGTGCGCGTGGGCGTAGGCCAGTGCGTTGCAGACCTGGATGATGACGCCTAGTAGTCGGTCGAGATTGAAGGTTTCGATTGTCCGATGGTCGCCTAGCACCTGTTTTTCGAGAATATCTCGGAGGGTCTGGCCTTCGACTTTTTTCATCGTGAAGTAAAGTTTTCCCTCGCGGTCGTGTCCTATTTCGTAGACGGGCACGGTGTTGGGGTGTTGTAGCTGGGAGGTGACGCGTGCTTCGCGGAGGAATCTTGCGCGTTGATTTTCGTTGTTGGCGAGTTGCTTGTGAAGGGTTTTCATCACGACGATGCGTCCCAAGTTCGTATCGCGGCAACTGTGCAGAACGGCGGACCCGCCTTTGGCCAAGGGGACAAATTGGCTGTAGCGTTCAAACCCGTTGGTGAAGTATTTGGAGAGCTGCCGATCGGTCTCTTTGGCATCGATCTGGGGATAGGTGCTGTCGGGGGACGTGTTGTAGGAATCTGGGGACTTGGAATCTGGAGACATAGCGCAAAGCCCGTGAGTGAGCAGTTTTTGAGAGGAAAGTTTTCAACCCCTTAAGTTTAGTGTTGTTGGGGAAAATACCAAGGGCGGGTGGTTGCCCCTCGGCTGTGGAGTTTGCTAATCGGGGGCATACGGAGTCTAATGAGGGTCGATTTGTTCGATTTTTACTGGAGGATTCTAAGCATGGCGACGCATGGCGAGAATTTTTTTGGTTCCGAGGACCGTACGGTTGCTCGGCGTAAGTTTCTAGAGCAAGCTGGTAGATCGGCGTTGGTGGTGGGGGCGGCCAGTTGTGTGCCAGCACTTCCGGCTTTGGCAGTTGGCGCAAGCAGGACGCCGTCGGCGACTTCGGAGTCGATCGTAAAATTGCTCTATGAGTCTTTTACACCTAAGCAACGCGAGGAAATTTGCTTTGCCTGGGATCATCAAGATCCGGAACGTGGCTTGCTCCGCACGCGGGTCTCCAATAACTGGGATATTACGGGACACTACATCAACGACGGTTACTATTCTTCGGACCAACGGGCGATGATCCGCGGGATTTTTGAGGGCCTGTTTCAGCCGGAGTGGCACGCTCGGATTGATAAGCAACTGACGGATGATTCGGGCGGGTTTGGCGAGTCGAATAGCATCGCGCTGTTTGGCACGCCGGGCAGCGAGACGTTTGAGTTTGTGTTGACCGGTCGGCATATGACGGTCCGTTGCGATGGGAATACGGCAGAGCATGTTGCTTTTGGCGGTCCGATTTTTTATGGCCATGCTGCCGGCGACGGATTTGAAGAAGGGCCGGACCATCCGGGCAATGTTTTTTGGGGGCAGGCTGTCGAGGCGAATAAACTTTACGAAGCGCTCGACGGCAAGCAGCAGAGTTTGGCACTTGTCAAACAAGGTCTGCCCGAAGAATCTCGCGTCGGTTTTCGTGGGGTTGAGGGGCAATTCCAGGGGATTCCTCTTACGGAACTGTCGGGGGACCAGCGTGAGCGCGTGCAGGAAGTGTTGCGCAAGTTGGTGGAGCCGTATCGTCAAAGCGATCGCGACGAGGTGTTGGCTTGTTTGAAAGCGCAAGGTGGGCTGGATGCTTGCCACTTGGCGTTTTATGAAGAAGACAACCTAGGTTCGGACACGGTTTGGGACAACTGGCGGCTCGAGGGGCCGTCGTTTGTTTGGCATTATCGGGGCGCACCGCATGTTCATGTTTGGGCCAATGTTGCCGATGATGCGTCGGTAAAGCTGAATGCTTGAAGTCCCAAGCAGCGTGAAGAGTTACGGATTCTCTTTTTTAAGGCGGATGACGTTGAGGAGTTCGGCGCGGAGTTCGTCGAGGCGTTGTGGGTCGGTTACTTTTTGTTGGTTGCGGTCGGTGACGTAGAAGACGTCGACGACTTGGTCGAGGTAGGTTCCGATTTTGGCGTGGGAGATCACGAGCTTGAGATCGTGGAGCTTGCGTGCCAAGTGGTAGAGCAAACCGCGGCGGTCAAAAGTAAAAACTTCGACGATCGTGTAGTCGGCGGACAGGTCGGTATCGATTCGGACTTCGTCGGGGAGTGCGGAGAGTTGGATAGAGGCTTCGGCTTGGTCTTGTCCCCAGACGGCGGGGAATTTTGGGGGTTCGTCGGAAGCGACGGCGGCGACGAGTGCTTGGCAAATTGCTTCTTGGCGCTCGGGGGGAGTTCCCTGCGGACTGGCGGGGTCGGTCACGACATAGCGCAACATCAACAGTCCGGCAGGTAGGACGTCGGTTCCGGCGGAATGAATTTTCAGGCCTTCGCTGGTCAAGGTTCCGGCCATGCTCGAAAAAACACCTCGTCCGACGCCGCTGTTTACGCCGGCGGTGAATTGTAGTGTTTTGGTTTCGGGCAAGTAGATCGACCAGGCTTGGGCGGTGCCGTCGGTTAGGCTGCGTAATCGTTTTAAGGTTTGAAGCGTTTCGGGGACGTCGCTACTTGCTAGGAAGCTGGCGGGCAAGGATTCGACGACTTGGGGGTACCAGGGGTCGGCCCGCTCGGACGGAGGCAAACTTTTCATGACCAACTGGCGATGGTCTGCCAGTTTGCTCTCGGGCGTGGTCTGGCTGTCTGTTTGGTAGTAGTGCGAGGCTCTTGCAAAGACGTCGGCGAGTAGGTCGACTTTCCAATCGTTGAGGACGCCTGGGCCGACGGCTGCCAAGTCGGCACAGGTGAGGACAAAGAGCATGCGGAGTCGTTCGAGGCTGCCGACATCGCGGGCGAAATTTTGCAGGAGTTGTTCGTCGCTCGTGTCGCGGCGGAAGGTGAGGTGGGCCATAACAAGGTGCTGATGGACCAAGAAAGCGACGTCTTCGATCGTTTGCTGGTCGAGTTTGAGGAGTGCACCGGTTTCTTCGGCGATGCGTTTTCCTACTTCGCTATGGTCCTCTTCAAAGCCTTTTCCTAGGTCGTGCAGGAGTAGCGCTAGGTGCAAGACGCGTTTGTCGGCGATTTCGTGGTAGGCTTGGCCAAGGGCGTCGTTGCGGTCTGCGAAGCTGGCGCCTTTGCGAACGGCTCGGAGACTGTGTTCGTCGACGGTGAACTTGTGGTACTGATTGAATTGAAGCAAGCAGCGCACATGGCGCATGGCGGGGATGATTTTTTCTAGGAATCCTAGTTCGTGGAGGACACGCACGACTTCGCCTACGGTGGCGGGGTCGGCAAAGAGGTTGTAGAACTGCTGGTTGATTTCGTCGGAGACTTGACCGGTGAATTTGGGAGCGGCTAATAGCAAAGTCGACCAGGTGGCGTGATCGAGAGGTTTGTTTTTTTGGGCGGAGAGTTCGACAAGTTTTAGGACTTCGCCCATGTCTTGCTTGAGCTTGGTGACACCGGTGGGTGTTGCGGTGATGTTGCGCATTCCTAGGCGGTAGTCGCCGTCAATGTTTTTCCCGAACATCGGCTCGAGCACGCGTGTGACGGTCGAGACGACTTGTAGGCCGGCATCGCGGCGGCGGGCCAGTTGCCAGAGGTGGTTGGTGTAGCGGAAATAGTCGCGCATGAAATGCTCGACCGGCAGCAGGCCTTTTTGGTGGGTATGGCCGTGCCATTCGGCGACGCGGAGCTGTTCGGCTCGGTTGAGCAGATCGTGCGCAGAGCCGGCATGAAAGTGCATTTCGTTGCGTAGGCGGAGCAGGAAATCTCTTGCCGATTGGAGGCGGCGGTAGTCGAATTTTGAGAGTGCGCCCGTCAGGTGGAGTCGATCGGGGTCGGAGATGCCGTGCTCGGCAAAGCCTAGCCATCGTAGTAAATTGAGGTCACGGATGCCGCCGCGCGAGCGTTTGACGTGTGGTTCGAGCAGGTAGAGCGTTTCGCCGTACTGGTCGCGTTCGGTGGCTCGTGCCTCGATAATGGTGCGGCAGAGGGTTTTGCTGTTTTTGCGGACCATGGTTTCGAAGGTGCTGCGGAAGGTCTCGAAGAGTTGGCGGTTGCCGGTGAGGAGGCGGGCGTCGATGAGCGAGGTGCAGACGACGGCGTCGGTGCGCGCGAGCTGCACGGCTTCGGCGGGCGTGCGGATGCTGTGGCCAAGCTGGAGGCCGATGTCAAAAATGCCTTGGGTGAGGGGGCGGAGCTGTGAGGCGATGTCTTCGCTCGTTTGATTTTGAAACAAAATCATCAGGTCGACGTCGGAGTAGGGCGAGCATTGTCGTCGGGCGTAGCTGCCTAGGGCGACTATGGCGACGTCGGTGCGGAGGGTGTCGGCGGTCGGCGTATCGAGGTCGCTTAGCGTTGCGTCGAAGAGTCGTAGAATGAGGGTGTCGGTGAGCGCGGCCAGCTTGGCCGAGACGCGTGGTCCGGAGAGTTTGCGTTCGTGGGACTGACGGATCGCGTCGCGCTGTTCGCGCAGGTGTTCGCGAAGCGTTTTTACGGTTTCGTTGGTGAGGGAGTTGGGCGGCATGGGGTCATTTTTGTTCGCGTAAAAAAAGCCGGCGCTGTCGCGCCGGCCTAAGGGGACTGTTTGAAACAGAACCGAATTTACAGGGTTTCTTTACAGGGCTTCGGTGCCGGTTTCTCCGGTTCGGATTCGGATGGACTCGGTGAGGTCGGAGACGAAGATTTTTCCGTCGCCGATTTGGCCTGTCTGGGCTGTTTTGACGATCGTGTCGATGACGTTTTGGGCTTGGTCTTCGGCGACGGCGATTTCGATTTTGACTTTGGGGACAAAGTCAACGGCGTACTCGGTGCCTCGATAGGTTTCGGTATGGCCTTTTTGGCGTCCGAAGCCGCGTACTTCGGTAATGGTCATTCCGGAGACGCCTTGCTCGCTGAGGGCGTTCTTAACGTCTTCGAGCTTGAAGTGGCGAACGACTGCTTCGATTTTTTTCATCGCGTGAGTCCCTTTTTATGTTTTTTGAATAGGCACTACACAGCCCGAGTTTTACACCCGCTGTACAATGCCGTGATCATCAATTCTAACAAATTGTCGCTGATTTCTCTACGGGCGAGGTTCGACGATAGGGTTAGGCAAAGATATAACCTTCTTCGCCATGTTCGCTTTGGTCGAGGCCTAGGGTTTCGTCTTTTTCGTTGACACGTAGGCCGGTGATTGCTTTGACGACTGCCAGGATGATCAGCGTGGCAACGACGCTGAAAGCGATGGTGACGGCGACGGCGGCAATTTGGCCGGGCATGGCGTTGCCCCCTTCGAGCATGCCGAGCTTTTCGCCTTCTGCGATATCCCAGCAAGCGCGGGTAGCGAAGACTCCGGTGAGTATTGCGCCGAGCGTACCGCCGACGCCGTGGACGCCAAAGGCGTCGAGGGAATCGTCGTAGCCGAGTTTGCGTTTGAGGGTTCCGCAAGCGAAGGCACAGACGACTCCTGCTGTGGCTCCCATGATGAGGGCGGGCATGGGGTTTACGAATCCTGCGGCTGGCGTGATGCAAACCAGACCGGCGACGGCCCCCGAGGCGGCGCCCAAAACGCTTGGCTTGCCTTGGGTGATCCATTCGTAGAAGGACCAGCCGAGTAGACCTGCGGCAGCCGAGAAATGGGTGACGGCGAAGGCGCTGGAGGTGAGATGATCGGAGAGCAGTTCGCTACCGGCGTTGAAGCCGAACCAACCGACCCAGAGCATGCCAGCGCCGAGCGTTGTGTAAGTGAGATTGTGGGGACGCAGATCGGCCGAGCCGTAGCCTTTGCGTTTGCCGAGGACGAGTGCGCACATCAGTGCGGAAATGCCTGAGCTGATGTGGACGACCGTGCCACCGGCAAAGTCGAGTGCGCCGCCCCAGATGGCGTGCTCTGCACCAAAGGCGAGAATGCCGCCGCCCCAGACCCAGTGGCAAAGGGGGCAGTAGACGAGCGTGCCCCAGAGGATGCTGAAGAGGACCATCGCGCTGAATTTCATGCGTTCGGCAAAGGCACCGCAGATGAGCGCGGGGGTGATGATGAAAAACATGCCTTGGAAGAGCATGTGCGTGTAGCGAGGGATCGCGCCGGCCATCGGTTTGATGGCTGCGCCGGCGGATTCGTCCCAAGTGCGCTGGACGTTTTTCATCAGCATGTAATCGCAGTTACCGATGTACTTGTTGTAGGTGCTGCCCAGGGTGTCGGCGTTGTCGCCTCCAAAACAAAGGCTATAGCCGTAGAGCGACCAGAGGACGGTCATCAGGCCCATGAGGAAGAGGCACTGCATCATGACGCCGAGGACGTTTTTTTTGCGGACGAGTCCGCCGTAGAACATGGCTAGTCCGGGGGCGGTCATGAAGAGGACGAGGGCGCAGCTGGTGAGCATCCATGCGTTGTGGCCAGCGAGTGCTGCTTCTTCGGCCTTGGCCGCGACTTCGGCCAGGTCTTGTGCGCAGAGGGTTTGTGGTTGTAAAGCTAGCCCGAGGAATGCTAGCCAGAGGATGGCTGAGGCTGTTGTCAGCTTCCGAAAAATCTTGCCCATGTCGTCCATGTGGTGTTTCTCCTGAATTTTCTTGTCCGTCTAAGAAAAGGGGGACTCCGCCCGAGCCGCCTGACTCGAATCCCCGCTTCTAGAGTTTTTCTCATAGAGTTTTGCGTACGTCAACTGAAAAGAGCAGCCAAGAAGAGTTTGATTCCTAGGGAAATCAGAGATCCGGTGCGCGTCCAGCAGCTTGAATCAGCACCTAAGATAAGTCGGGACTTGCTGTGCGTAAAGTAGAGAATCTTTTGGGGAGGGGCTTCGGCGGGGCGTAGCTCGCCGGCTATTCGGATTTTTGGCAGAGAAGGCTACTTCGATTTTTGGCAGGGGACGCTACTGGGATTTTTGCCAGGGGACGTCGGGGGTGTTGGCTGCGGCGTTGGCTGTGCGGGCTAGGACGAAGAGTAGGTCGCTGGTTCGATTGACGAATTCTAGGACGATTTTTCGGATTGGGGTGGTTTGCGATAGCTCGACGATTTCGCGTTCGGCACGTCGGCAAACGCTTCGGGCTAGGTGGAGCGTGGCGGCTGCACGGGTGCCCCCCGGTAGGATGAAGGCGGTGAGTGGGGACAAGGTTTGCTCGAGCTGGTCGATGAGGGCTTCCTGCTGGGCGATGAGTTTGGGCTGTAGAAGCTGGGTGCTGTGTTTGTCAGGGTCAGAGGGTTTGTCGGGATCGGGGGTTGCGAGTTCTGCGCCGAGATCAAATAGCTGGTTTTGTAGGCTGAGGACGGCGTTGTCGGGCTGCGGGGGGAGGCCCTCGGCGCGGGCGACTCCTAGCAGGGCGTTTAGCTCGTCGACGGTTCCGAGGACGCTAATTCTTAGGTCGGATTTGGAGACGCGTTGATTTCCGTAGAGAGCGGTCGAGCCTTGGTCGCCGGTGCGGGTATAGATTTTCATGGGGGGACTTTACTGGAGAGGGCCTGGAGAGGGCGTTGCGGAGCATTTTGCGTCGGTAGAACGATCGTAGGGGTTGCCTCGTAGGGAGGATAGCGGGGATGACGAAATTAGGGGTGATAACGGCCTGTAACCGTAGGAGGGAACGTGGTTTGAGGCCGTTTTGGAGCTAGAATGGAGTGTCCGTAAAATCTTCCCAGACTACCGATTTCAACATTTGTTGCTAGAATCTGGGCACTGAATTTTGCAGTCTGAACCTTTACATCCGAAGAGTCTACAGCCTGGGATGCCCGTCGTTGGGTTATCCAGAGACAATCTAGAGGAGTGTGTGATGCGGCGATTTTTTGGCAATCTGATGGTTTTTTCGATTTGCTTGGTGCTTGGTTGGGTGGCCGTCGGCTGTTCGGCTTTTGGCGCGCCTTCTTCATTGGAGGTTGGTGCTGCGGTAGCGGAAGCGAAATCGCCCGAAGAGAAGGTCGAAGAGAAAGCTGATAAAGCGGAGGAATCGGACTCAGAATCGGACGAAGAATCGGACACCGAAGAGAAAGCTGAAAAGTCGAAAGAGGAGAAGGGAAAGGGTAAGGAATCGGCCGACACGTCGGACGAGGATGAAGCGGACGACGAGGCGGACGACGACGCTAGTGAGGACAAGAAGTCTGACGAATCGAAAAAGAAGTCGGAGAAGAAAAAGGAAAAGCCCCACAAGGTAAAACGTGAGGATCTGAAGATTGAAGTGAAATTGGACGGGGTGTTTGTCGCTGAGGAGATGGAAGAGATTGCCTTGCGTCCCGAGACCTGGTCGCAGTTTAAGGTGGTCGAGGCGGTGGAGCATGGCTCGCGTGTGAAGAAGGGCGATGTGCTGGTCCGTTTTAACGACGAGAAGCTCCTGAAGAAGCTGGCCGAAGAGGCCATTGATCAGCGGCTTGGAGAGCTCTCGTTAATGCAAGACGAAGAGGAATTTCCTCGTCTGAAGCGATTGCTCGAATTGAGCTTTGAAGAAGCGGAGCGTGGGCACGAAGAGACGAAGGCGGACTACGATTATTACCACGCGACCGATCGTCCTTTTATGATTCAAATTGCGAATTACCGTTATAAGTCGGCCGAGGAACAACTGGCTGCTGCTCAAGAAGAACTCGACCAACTGCAACAGATGTACGAAGCGGACGAGTTGACGGAAGCGACCGAGGAGATTGTGTTGCGTCGGCAGCGTTTTGCTGTTGAGACGGCGGAGCTTGTGCTTGAGCTTGGCAAAGCGAACCGGGATTACACGTTGGATGTCATGGTGCCGCGCAGCGATCAGTATTATGCGACTGCGTTGGAAGAAGCGGGGTTGGCTTTTAAACAGGCGAAAACGGCTAAGGAAATTGGTTTGACGCGTAAGAGCTACGACATGGAGAAGAAGCGCGAGAGCCGGGCGCGTAGCGTCGAGCGTCACGGCAAGTTGCTGAATGACAAGGGACTGATGGTGGTGCGTGCCCCGTCGGACGGGGTGGTCTACTACGGGCGATGCGTCAAGGGAAAATGGTCGCAAGTGACTTCGATGAAAGCCAAGCTAAAACCTTTTGGGTCGGTCTCGGCGAACACGATCATGATGACGATCGTAAAACCGGGGACGCTGCACGTTGAGGCAAGCCTTAGCGAGAAAAACTTATCTGACTTCAAGACGGGCTTGAAGGCGACGATCCTTCCGGCTGCTGACAAAGAGCTGAAGCTAGAAGGTAAGGTTACGCAGGTCGCGGCGGTTCCTGGGGCTAGCAATAAATTCAAAGTCGAGCTGGACGTGGATACTGCGAAGGCCCCGGAGTGGCTGGTGGCAGGTCTGACGTGTGATGCAAAGGTCGTCACTTATGAAAACAAAGAAGCCTTGGTCGTGCCCAGTAAGCTGGTGCAGACGGACGAAGAGAACGAGAAAATCAAGTACGTGATGCTCGTGGACGAAGAAGAGGAGGAGCCGGTACGCCGCAAGGTGAAACTAGGCCGCAAAAAAGGAAAACTGGTCGAGGTGCTGAAGGGACTGGCGGAGGGCGACGAGATCGTTAAGGAAGAGAAGAAGGACGACGACGAATAAGAAAAAGAGCCGCAGATGGACGCGGATGGACGCAGATATTTTTCTCCAAGCCAACGTTTTTCGTTGTGAGATGCTCTAGGTATGCACCACATTGCCAAGTTGCTGTTTGTTCTGGCTCTTTTGATGAGTTTGCGTGGTAGCGCGGGTGGCGAGGAGGTGGAAAAAGCCTCTACGCCGGTTTATCCGCTTTCTGTCGAAGGGCCTAAGCCGGCTTCGATTGTGCCCCCGTCGGAGGCTGCGATTCGGACAGCGCTCGAGCGTGGGGTCGATTTTCTGCTGGACGTTCAGATGAAACATGGTGCGTGGGGAAGTGCCCAGCGGACCAAAGCGTTGAACATTTATGCCCCGGTGCCTGGCTCGCACCATGCTTTTCGTACGGCGGTGACTTCGTTGGTGCTGATGGCGTTGATCGAATCGCGTGACCAATTTGAAGGTGCGCGTGGGGAGAAGATGGAAGCGGCCATTGATCGTGGGCAGGCATGGCTGCTGAAGCATGGCGGCAATCTACGGCGTGCCGAGGGCGAGGCCATTTATAATGTTTGGGGCCATGCTTATGCGCTCCATGCCTTGGTGCGGCTGCATGAACGGGCTGCTGGCGAGGAGTCGCTTCAGTCAAAATTGGTCGCAATGGCGGAATATCAGGCGGACCGGCTGCGGCGCTATCAGTCGATCAACGGGGGCTGGGCCTATTATGGTGCAGAATCCCCTACGCGACGGCCAAGTGGTAGTTCGATTAGTTTTACTACTGCTACGGCATTGATTGCTTTGAAGGAAGTGGAGTCGCTCGGCGTTACGTTTCCTGAAGATCGGACGCAGCAAGCGATCGATTCGATCGTGCGGCAGCGCTACCCCGACTTTGCGTATGCTTATGGCGAATATCTGAAAATGGCACCGCGCTACGGCATCAACCGGCCGGCGGGTAGCTTGGGACGTTCTCAGGCGTGTAATTTGGCTTTGCGTCTGTATGGCGACGAGAAGGTGAGCGACGACGTGTTACGGACGTGGCTCGATCGGCTTTATGCTCGCAATGGGTGGCTGAGCATTGGGCGGAAGTATCCGGAACCGCATGAATCGCATTTTGCGATTGCTGGGTATTTTTACTACTACGGGCATTTTTATGCGGCGTTGTGCATTGATGAGCTGCCGGAGGCCGATCGGCCTCATTTCCAGGATCATCTGGCCCATATTCTTTTGCCGCTGCAAGAGAAGGATGGTAGCTGGTGGGATTTTCCGCTGTACAACTACCATCAGCAGTACGGAACGGCGATGGCTATCTGCTCGCTGGTTCGGTGCCAGCATTCTGCGGCGGTTGCTGAGTCGGTTCCTAAGGGCGAGTAGCTTTTTCTTGGGTTGCTGTGCGGCCTGCTCTCCGGCGATCCGTTGGATCGCGGCTATTGTTGTGGCGTTGCGGCTTTTCTTGTGGGTTTGCCTGGGGTTGTGGTTGTGTGGGTTATTCCGTCTGGATTTAAGTAAAACCACTAGGGACTCGGCTGCGTAAGAGAGAAGTTGTCGCGAGGGTAACCTACCTTTCAGTAGATGCGGCAGCGAGCTTCCCCAAGCGACCTGCTGCTAATCAGAAACCACAGCAAGAAACAATCGACGGGCGTCCCCTCGCCATCAGACTTCGGTCAACGCCAGCTCCCAGTCACCCCCGCAACGTAATTTTTCAGTCGTTTTTTATTAGTCATTTTGCTCCGACCCAGCAAAGAGTTCGCCGATGGGATTTTTGAAGAATTTTTTTAATGACGTCTTTCACGAAGAGGTCGTGGCAGAAGTTGCCAGCAGCTTTCAGGAGCTTGATGAGCAAGAGCTGGAAGCGCACCTGGGCATCAACCGCTATGGCAGCTTTACGCTGAGCGACGCAGTACGGCCCTCGTATGACTTGGATGTCGTGCCCTCGGCCGGTTTTCGGCACGATACGTATCGCGACGAAGCTTCGAAGCAGGACGTGCCGGTCGTGATGGCTGCGGTCTCGCGAGAGCGGTTGTTCGACACGTTCATGGAACTGCTAGAGCCGTTGGGGCCTGTGGTCGATGTGGTGCTCGAGACGAGCCACGACTACTCGGCTGCCGGGCATCAAGATTTGTATCGCGAGCATATCGATATGCCGATCTTGCAGAGCATTCTGTGGGATTTTGAAGACATGCTGGTCAACGACGGGTGTGTCGGCCTTGCGGTTCTGAATCCACAGACGCCTCAGGAAGTTCAGTTCGATGAGCACAAGTTGCTGATCGTTTATGGCAAGAAGCTGACGCCTTATGAGGGTATTTTGATCGACGCGGGGCTGAATTGCCGCGAAGAGATGAAATTTGTCACCGAGGCGGAGCATGTCCATTCGACCAACGACGAATATATCCAGCGATTCGAGGAACTGAAAATGCGACTCGGCATCGACATGAGTGAAGGCAGCATGGGCGAGGGCGGCGGCGAGGCCTATTACTAGAGCAAGCTGCACACCAATCCACTTGGCTGCGGCTTTGCAAACCGCCGGGCCGGTTGTTCTAACGGAACGACCGGCCCGTTTTTTTTGATGCAGAAGATGTGGCGGTGTTCGCTTGTGCCGCTCCTGTTCTCAGGTCCAGAGGAGTGTGGTGGTTTTGTCGTGGCCCTCGAGATTGCCGCCGATCGCTTTCAGTTTCATCGTCACCCCGTTGGGGGTGAACTCTGCGTCAATCCAGCCGACAGGTTCGTTGTCGTTAAAGTTGTAGCCGACGGCGGGGAGATTGATGAGCTGGACGCCGGCGCGCTGGTGGACGTGGTAGCGGTGCGAGTGGCCGTAGAAAATTGCTTGGACTTGTCGATAGGGCTGGATGATTTTGAATAGCCGGTCGACGTCGAGTAGATCGCCGTCGTTGTCGCCTAGGGTGTGGTGAACGAAAATAGCGATGGGTCGATCGTCGGTCGTTTTCAAAAAATCGGCCAGCCATTGTCTTTGCGCTTTTCCGAGCAAGCCCGCCACGCGGTCTACGTAGAGTAGCGAATCTAAAATGACGATTTTTACGCATTCGTTTTCGAGGACGAGCGTCTGTTTGCCTGCCACCTGTTGGTCGGATTTTGGGGTCTTGCCGATCACTTGGTGGAAGTTTCTGCGGTGATCGTGGTTTCCCAGGCCGATGGCGATGGGCATCTTTTCGGCGACGGGCTTTAATAAACCTTTTAAGGCTTCGTAATCGGCTAGCTCGCCGGTGAGGCGTGCGGCATCGCCGTTGATGATCGCATAGGCACATTGCGAGGCCGCCACCTGGGGGACGATGGTCTGTAGGTTTTCGTAGGGGTGAAAGCCTCGATATTCGTTGGTCTTCTCTGCGGGGGTGTGCGTATCGGAGAGGATGGCAACTCGTAGCGAACTGTTGGACTCGGATTGTGCTCGGGCGGTCGGACTCATGGTGACGACCGTCGCGGCACCGATTACGGTTGTCAGAAACTGCTTTCGGTTCATGGTTTTGTCGTAGATGCCCGGCATTTTACAATCCTCGTGGTTGGGTTTGGATTTGGCAGCAGGACTCTATCGTAGAGATTTGCTAGCACTTTGGCGAGACTTGCCTTAGCTGGACTTGTGTTGTGCTGGCAATTTCGCGATTATTCGCTGCCCTGTTTTTTAGCTAGAGGTGTGGATGAACGTTGGTTGCTACGGTCGATTGGTTTGCGCATGGTTTTGTGCTGCGCTAATGGCCGGTTGTCAGCAGTGGCAGGGGGTGCCGGTAGCGATTCCGATGGGAGACGCTTTTTTGGTGCCGCAGGCTCAGGGTGTGCCGATGCAGCAGGCGACGATTGTGCAGCCGTCGGGGGGGGTGGCTCCGGGGACGGTGGCGGCCAATCCGTTGTTCATTCCGGTCGGGAATCAGGACTTGGCTTGGGAGCAGATCGTGGACGTGGTCGACGACTATTTTCGGGTCGAGCGTGAAAGCCGTGTGCAGGTGGTTGGCAATGTGGTGACCGAAGGGCGGATTGATACGTTTCCACAGGTGGGCGCGACTTGGTTGGAGCCGCATCGGCCCGATTCGGTCGGTTGGGACAATCGTTGGGAGAGCACCTTTCAGACGATTCGGCGGCGCGCGGTGCTGCGTGTGATTCCGCAGCAGGGTGGGTATCTGGTCGACGCTGCGGTTTACAAAGAACTGGAAGACCTGCCGCGGCCCGAGAATTCGACCGCCGGGGCGGCGACGTTTCGCAACGACAATTCGTTGCGGAGCCGGCTGAGCGAATCGGTCAGCCGTACGCGGTTTTCGGAAGTCTGGATTCCGCAGGGACGCGATTTGATGGTGGAACAGGCGTTGTTGGCGGAGATTCGCGAGCGCGTGTCGGGCGTTCAATGACGCACGGCGTTTTCCTGGGGGATGCCTAGTTTTGCAACGGGGATCGGCGTTTTGCTAACCGCGGGTTGCTGGAAGACGGGTAGGCGGATGATGAAGGCGGTGCCTTTGCCTACCGTGCTTTCGACGCGGATGCGGCCTTGATGGGCGTCGATGATATCTTTGCAGGTGGCCAGACCAACGCCGGTGCCCCCTTTGCCACTTTCGTCGGGGCCGTCTTTGGTGCTAAAAAATCGGTCGAAGATTTTTGGGAGCTGCTCGCGCGGGATGCCGGTGCCGGAATCTCGGATCGTGAGGTCGACGGCGTTAGCCTGTTGGTCGTGGGCAATGCGAAGGACCAGCTCTCCGCCTTTGGGCATCGCTTGGCGGGCGTTGGTCATGAGGTTGAGCAGCACCTGTTGAATCTGATTGCCAATCGCGCGGACGGGCGGGGCGTCGGCAAAATCGCAATGGACGGCGACGCGGTACTTTTGCATTTCGCGTTCTAAGAGGACGAGCGACTCTTGGAGGATTTCGGCAAGCGGCGTCGGGGCGAATTCGTCTTTGCGATTGCGGGCCAGGCCGAGGACGCTGTTGGTGATTTTTTCGGCGCGTCGGGCGGCCGACATGATTTTGTCGAGCGCTTTGTCGCGCGTGGCGTCGTCTTTGTGGCGTAGGCCAAGCTTGGCGTAGTTGATGATCGTCATTAGCACGTTGTTGAATTCGTGCGTGGTGGTGCCGACCAGTTCGCCGAGAGCAGCCATGCGCTGGGTCTGAACGAGCTGTTGTTGGAGGCTCTCGATTTGTTGTTCGGGGGTCAGTTCGCCGGACTGCATGGTGAATTCTGCCTTGTGAGTCGGGGGGTTATATATCGCGTAGCTTGCCAGGGTGGGCCACCTTGGCCAGAGTGTCTGACTGGAATGTCTTAACTTCCTGGCTGGTCAGCACTTACTGCTATTAGAGAGTATCGTCGAACTCGCCTGGGCGACTCAAATCGTTTCGTCTACAATTCCGCCGCATTTTCCATTCCTCGTACCTCTCGGTTCTTTTATGCACACTGCTCAACTGCTATCACAGGCGCTCGACCTCTCGCGGCGGGCCGGTTACCAAATTCGGGAAGAATCGCTCGAAGGTGCTGGCGGCGGACATTGTTTGATTCGAGGGCAAAAGTGCTTGCTGTTGGATTTGACGCAGACGCACCAGGAACAGCTTAACGATGTTGTCGACGCGTTGCGTTCGGAGCCACGTTTGGAGCTGTCTGAGGTTCACGCGACGTTGGTTGAGTATCTGCGGGTGCCGCGCGCGGCGTGAGACGGGGTATTGAACCACGGAGGCACGGAGGACACGGAGAAGAAAGGAAGAGAAGAAAAAGGAACCACGAAAGAAACGAAATACACACAAAAAAATGGGGGGGGGGAGTTTCTTTCTCCTCTTCTTTTTTCGTGTATTTCGTTTTTTCGTGGTTCAAAAAGGGCAGGCTAGCTTGGGTTGGCGTAAAGAGCATGTTGGCGGATGTAGTGGGCGACCTCGGGGGTTACGCAATCTTGCCAGTTGCCCTGGGTGGCGATTTGCTGGCGGATGGCTGAGCTGCTGATGGGGGTTGGGGGCATCTGGATTTGCTGGTTGCGGATTTGGTCGAGGTGTTGGGGCGAGACGAACGGGCGGAGGACGTCGAAGTCGGGTTCTTGAGGTTTCGGCACGGCGGACGACCAGCAAGGTGGCAAGACGGCAAATGTCGGTGGGGCGATGCCAGACTGGAAAATCGACCAGGGAGTCGGCTCCGAGCAAAAAAAAGAGCTTCGGCGTCGGGCTGCTCTGCGCGGATGGCTTTTAATGTGTCGACGGTGTAGCTGATGCCGCCTCGGTCGATTTCTAAGGAGCTGACTTTGAGTTTGGGTTGGTCGGCACAAGCGAGCTGAAGCATGGCTAGGCGGTGGGCGTCGGTGGCAGTCGGGCCGCCATTGGGTTTGAGGGGTTGGTGGGCAGTGGGGACAAACCAAATTTGGTCTAAGTCGGCTTGGGCAGCGCAGCAGTCGGCCAGAAGCAGGTGTCCGCGATGGACGGGATCAAAACTACCGCCAAAGATGCCGAGACGCATGGGTTTTTTAGATGTGAGATTTTAGAGGTTGGATTGCAGATTTGGAAAATGCGGCTAACGACTGTTGAGGCGTTAGATGTTATCGTACAGGCTACGCTCGCCGAAGCCCACCGATCGAATCTGCCCTCTCCAATCTAAGGCCCCATGTCTTCTCGTCAGCAAAACTTGTTTGAAACGGCGCCGCCCGAGTGGGAGGTCGATCTGCGCGAGCAGCGGCTGGTGGCGAGTGTGGTTTTGGGGAATGGGGCGCCTGGGGTTTATGACTATTTGGTGCCGGGGGAGTTTTGTGATGCGGATCGAGCGGAGCGGCGGTTGGAGCCGGGGCGGCGGGTGCGGGTGTCGTTTGGACGTGGGAATCGGGGGGCGGAGGGCTATTGCGTTGCTCTCGAGACCAAGAGCGTGGACGTGGGGCGGTTGAAGTCGATTGCGCAGGTGATTGATTCGCGTTCGTTGCTTTCGCCGGCCATGTTGCGGCTGACGCGGTGGATGGCCGACTATTATCTTTGTCCGTGGGGGCAGGTGTTGGAGGGGGTGGTTCCGGCAGGGGTTCGCAAGCTTGCGGGGACGCGCGAGGTTTCGCTGCTGCATGTGCCGCCCGACGTTTTGGAGAACTTGAGTCAGATGAAATTTGGCTCGTCGCAACAGAAAAAGGCATTGGAAACATTGATCCAGGAAAAGCGGCCTCTGACGATCGGGCAGTTGGCCGATGTCACAGGCTGTACGGCGGGGCCGATTCGGCAGTTGTTGAAAAAGGGGTTGCTTGAGGCGAGAACGAAACGGGTTGCTTCGCAGGTGGTTGAGGAAGAGGTTTTTGAACGTGAAGAGCCGCTTGAGCTGAACGAAGATCAACGGGTTGCGCTGCAACAGATCGACGATGCGCTGGAGTCGGGGGAGGCGCGGGGGTTGGTGCTGCATGGGGTGACGGGGAGCGGCAAGACGGAAGTTTATTTGCAGGCGATCGAACGGGTGGTCAGTTATGGGCGGCAGGCGATTGTGCTGGTGCCGGAGATTAGCCTGACGCCGCAGACGGTGCGGCGGTTTCGGGCACGGTTTGATAGCGTGGCGGTGTTGCACAGCCATTTGAAGGATGTGGAGCGGCACGGGCAGTGGCAGAAAATTGCGAGGGGCGAAGTGCAAGTGGTGGTCGGTGCGCGGAGTGCGGTGTTTGCTCCGACTCCGCACTTGGGACTGATTGTGATTGACGAAGAGCATGAGTCGTCGTTCAAGCAAGATTCGACGCCGCGGTATCATGCGCGAGACGTGGCTTGGCAACGTGCGATTGCAGAAGAAATTCCGTTGGTGTTGGGCAGCGCGACGCCGTCGCTCGAATCGTGGCATCTGGCAGAGCAGGGGACTTTTGAGCGGCTTTCGCTGCCGCGGCGCGTGATGCAACGGCCGATGCCGGATGTGCTGACGATTGATTTGCGTGATCCGATGCAATCGCGCGGCGGGCGAGGGGGGATCAGCCGGCCGTTGCATCAGGCGATGACGGCTGCGCTGCGGGACGGGGGGCAAGTGATTTTGCTGCTGAACCGGCGTGGGTTTTCGACGCATATTCAGTGTCCCGCTTGTGGGTATGTGCTGAACTGTAAGCATTGCGAGCTGTCGTTGACGTTTCATCGGCAGCGGAACATGACGCTGTGCCACTATTGCGATCACCAGGAGCCGCCGCCGGTGCAATGTCCTGACTGTAAGTCGCAGGCGATTCGGTATGGGGGGCTGGGGACTCAGAAGTTGGAAGACGAAGTGCGGGCGCGGTTTCGCGAATATGTTTGTGCGCGGATGGATACGGATAGCATGAAGGCGCATGGGAGCCACGAGCGAGTGCTGTCGGCGTTTCGTAAGGGAGAGATTCATATTCTGCTGGGGACGCAGATGATTGCTAAGGGGCTCGACTTTCCGAATGTGACGCTAGTGGGCGTGATCAATGCAGATACGGCGTTGCACTCTGCCTGACTTTCGTGCGGGGGAGCGGACGTTTCAGTTGGTGGCGCAGGTGGCGGGGCGCACGGGGCGTGGGGAGAAGGGGGGGCGAGTGTTGGTGCAAACTTTAAGCCCCGACCATCCGGCGATTCGATCAGCATCGCGGCACGATTTTCCTGGCTACGCGGCTCACGAGATGGAACTTCGGCGGCAGTTGCAATATCCTCCGTTCGGGGCAATGATTCGGATTGTGGTGCGTGGTCCACGGGAGGAAACGACGCGCGGCGTGGCGGAGGATTTGGTGCAACGCTTGCAGAAGGCGACGATCGAGGGGGACGGCACGCGGATCGTGGGTCCGGCGGTTGCGGCGATCTCGAAGCTGAGGGGGAGTTATCGGTTTCAGATTCAATTGCAGGCACCGGCGATCCAAGATTTTGCAGGAAATTGTCGTCCAGGCGACGACGAAGTACAAACCGGCGGGCGGCGTGGTGTTTACGGTGGACGTCGATCCTTGGGATATGATGTAGATGGAAGGGTGAAGGCGGAAGGAGGAAGGCGGAAGGGGGGGGGATTTGGCGTTGGATTGTCGTGCGTGCTTGCCTTAGAATGGGGCTTGCCTATCAGCCTTCCGCCTTCAGCCTTCCGCCTTATCTTATGAGTTATCGCACCTTCAAACGGACTCTGGGCGAGACGAATTTGGAGCGGAAGTGCCGGCTGCTGTTTGGGGGTTGTTTGTTGCCGCTGATCGCTGGGAGCTTTTGGTGGTATGGGACGCAGACGAACGAGATTGTGGTTGAGCAGAATCAGTTTGTTGGCGAGGCGATTGTCGACACGGCCATGATCTTGGCGCATAAGGATATGCTTTCGGCCACGATCAAAAATGTGCCCGAAGAAAATTCTTTAGATCCTATCGATCGGCTGACCAACGAGCTTGCGAACGATTCGATGGCCGAGCTTTTTCGCGAACGCGAGTTTCGCTGGGAGGTGTTGCTGCCCGAGAACGAGCAAGGGATTGGCAAGCCGACGGAGACGGAGGAATGGGATTTGATCGACCGGTGGGTTGGGATGGGTGCCACCTTGACGAGCGACGCGGACATTGATGCTTTGAAGAACAACAAGCAATGGGAAGGGCATTTTGACAAAGAAAACGTGTTGTACCGTTACTATCAGCCGGTGTTTGCTAAGAAAAAGTGTGTGGATTGTCATCAAAAGCCGTATGTTGAAGTTCAACGTGCTGATCTGAAAACGGGCGATTTGTTGGCGATTGTCAAAGTGGAAATTGACGCGGAAGATACGTTGCAGAAGCTGGCGGTGAATCGTTCGATGCTGTGGGTCGCGGCGATCGCGGCAGTCTTTTTGGCGATGCTGGCGCTCTATGCAATTGTTCGTTATGTCATTGTGAAGCCGCTGAGGCATTTGCGTGATGTAAGTAACGCGATTCGTCAGGGCGAGATCGAGCAACGGGCGGTGATTCATACGGGCGACGAATTTGAAGAATTGGGCGAGGCGTTTAACCGGATGTTGCGGCAGCTTTTGCGACAGCAAGATGAGCTTCAGTTGGTGAACCATGAGCTGGATGGCAAGATTGACGAGATGGCGCATGCCAACATGCGACTGTTTGAGATGAATCAGCTGAAGAGCGATTTTCTTGCGACGGTAAGCCACGAACTTCGGACACCGTTGAATAGCATTATTGGTTTTAGTGATTTGCTCGAAGCGGGCGAGGGTTTGGAAGAGAAGCAGCGGCGATTTGCGAATAATATCCAGCGTTCGGGCAAGCAGTTGCTCGAGATGATCAACGACATTCTCGACTTGGCGAAGATCGAAAGTGGCAAGCTGGAAGTGCGGCTGGTTGCTTTTAATATTGGTACGATCGTCGCGACGCAATGCGATTTGGCGCAGCCACTTAGTGAGAAAAAAAATATCGACCTGGAATACGAAGTTGCTCCTGGCTTGCCGCCGATGCGGCAGGATCAGGGGAAGATCATACAGATTCTTAACAACCTGCTTTCTAATGCGATCAAGTTTACGCCCGACGGGGGGCGGATCAACATTGAAGTGGAGCGTGATGCGCATGACGATTTGCGATTGACGGTCACGGATACGGGCGTGGGGATTAGTGAGTCGGAGCAGCAGTTGGTTTTTGAAAAGTTTCGGCAGGGGACGACCGTCATGCCGGGAGGGAATGCGATGACGCGCGAGTATTCGGGGACCGGTTTGGGGTTGTCGATCGTGCGAGAATTGTGTCGGCTGCTGGGAGGCGATATTACGCTTTCGAGCGAGCTGGGTACGGGCAGCGAGTTTGCGGTGCATTTGCCTTGGACGCTCACCGAATTGCCGAAAATCGAATCGCCGTTGGCCGAGGAATTGAAATTGATGACCAAAGTGCAGCCGGAACTGCCTGGGGCGCTGCCTACGGTTGAGTAGCGTAAGAAAAAAGGAACCGCGGATGAACGCAGATATTAGGGTGGTTGGTTTCACCAAAATGAGAAATGGAATTGCTCTTAGGGCCTTACGGAAAGAAAAGAAGGTATGACGCGAGATGTGGAAGTTCATTTGTTTACGGATGGTGGTTGTAGCGGGAATCCTGGTCCTGGTGGCTGGGCTTTTTTGTTGAGACACCCCAAAACAGAAAAGCAGTTGGAAAAATCGGGCGGCGAACGCGAGACGACCAATAATCGTATGGAGCTGATGGCTGTGATCGAGGGTCTGTCGGTGCTAAAACGTCCGACGTATGTCGAGTTGTTTACCGACAGCGTTTATGTGGGCAAAGGGATGAGCGAGTGGATGCCGAAGTGGAAACAGAACGGCTGGAAACGCAAAGAAGGGGGCAAGCTCAAGCCGGTCAAGAACGAAGACCTTTGGCGATTGCTGGACGAGCAGATTGCACGCCATCAGGTGAAGTACACGCGCGTTGCTGGGCATAGCGGCCATGCGGAGAATGACCGTGTGGATGAGTTGGCGGTGGCGGCTTATCAGAAGTTTTTGTAGGGGGTGGGCGAGAAGGCGGCGAGGCGTAGCTCGCCGGCTGTTGAACTTCGACTTTATGAGCCAATCTTTATGGCGTGTGCGGCTCGCACTCTTCCCAGAGGGCTTTGTCGGCGGTTTGGGATTCTTCGAGGCGGGCTTCTTGGCGGTCGGGTGGGAGTAGTGGCGACATGATTCGCATTCTGCCCTGTGCCAAATCGATGATTGAAGCGTGGGCGGAATCGAAACGTGCTTTGCGGTCGGCGCCGACGCGCTGGACGATGGGGGCAGTGTAGTGCTCGCCGCTGCGGCGGATGACTTGGGCTTCGCTGCCATCGCTGAGTCGGACATGGCTGCCGATCGGAAAGAGCGAAACGACTTGTAGCAGTGCGCGGAGGGCCTGCTCGTCGATGCGTTCCGCTTTGACTTGTTTTAGGAGATAAACCATCACGTCGTAGGAGAGGAAGGCTTGTCTGCCTCGCATTTCGGAGGTGAGCGTGATGTAGGCGTCGGCCGCGTGCAGGAGATGGGCGTACGGGTGGATCTCGTCCTGCTTCAAGCTGCGGGGGTAGCCTGTGCCGTCGGGGTTTTCGTGGACTTGGGTCGCGGCTAGTCGGACGGGAAGCGAGACGTTTTTCATGGAGGTGAGGAGATCGAGTGTGTGGAGCGGGTGCTCTGCTATTTCCGTCCAGTCTTCGGGAGAGATTTTGGTCTGAGGGTCTCGCAGTTTTTCTTCAAGTCGAAACATTCCAAAGTCGTGGACCAAGCCGCAGAGGCCGACTTCTTGGACGTTGGGTTCGTCCCACCCCATTTCGATGGCCATAGCCATGCCGAGTTGGGCGAGGCGGACGGCGCGTTCGGTGGTTTTTGGATTGGGAGCGAGCGAAGTGGAGGTCGCTAGGACGTTGTCGGTGTCGTCGGTCAATTCGGTCACGTAGTTTTCGGTGACCTGTAGCAAAGGACGATCGTCTTGCAGGCGGGCGGTGACCGCTTGTTGTGCGAGGGTGTCGAGCTGCTGGATCGTCGCGGCGAAGTGCTGCTCAAGGCGTTGGCGTTGCTGTGGGTTGTAGGGGTCCGTGCCGCGCGAGACTTGTCGCTCGCTTAGCGCCGGGCCTTTGTTTTTTACGTTGAGCGAGACGGAGTCTGCTAGGGCGGCTGCTTGTGCCTTGATCTGTAGGACAGTCGCGTGTAGAGAATTTTGTTGAGACTGCGGGGCAGGCCGGGGCTTTTTTTTGCGTGGCGAGGGCTTGCTAGAGGGGGGCGCGGAGTCGGCACCTCCTAAGACTCGGGCGGCGTCGTCGGGATGGAGAAGAACCTCGATGATTCCGCGCGCAAGGAGACGTTCTTTGATACCGGAGGTGAGCAACACGCCGGCCGCCAGCAGGAGGCGTTGCTCGCCATCGTTGATCGGATGGCTCAGCCGGCTGCCTGCTGGCAGTTGTTCGGTTTTTACGCGCACGGCGTCCCTCGATGACACGAACTGACCCTCCCGCCTTAGGTCTCTCTGCCAGCCGACTGATTGTAGCGAACCGGCCCCCCTAGGGCTTTATCGGTTTTTAGGCGATGGGGGCATGATCTTGTTCGTGCTTGGTGGACCGCTAGTCCTTGAGGACGAAGGTGACCATGAGCGTGACACGGTAGCGTTTGATTTTTCCGTTCTCGACATCGATTTTTTGGTCTTTGATCCAGGCTCCTTTGACATCATTGAGCGTTTTACAGGCGCGTTCGATCCCTTGTTCGACAGCGTCGTCAAGGCTTTTTTTGCTGGAAGAGATGATTTCGGTAACACGGGCGACTGAGGACATGGGAATGCTCCTTGGTGAATTTGGGTGCAAAATCAGTGAAGTTGGCCCCCTTGTTCGAGGGGTCTACGCGATTATTACCTTTTTCGATTGCGGAGTACAGATTATTTGTAGCGAATTATTCGTAGCGAATTTTCGCTCGGGTGTTTTTCGCGTTTTTCGCGTGAATCGCGGTTAGTGCATCTCGGCTTCGACCGTGCCGATGCCGCCACGGTAGTAGCTGAATTTGACTTGCGGGTGGTCTGCCAGTAACGACATGGGGACCGAGGTGTCGGCAATACGGTGGCTGATCATCCATGCGGTGAGGCGGATGCCGAAGGGATTGTCGTGTTGGCCGGCATGCCAAATAGAGACGGAGTCGGACTTCCAGGTTTCGACGGGGCCGACGGTGGCTGCTCGGATCGGAACTTGGGGGATGTAGCCTCCGCCCGAGGTGCGTGCATTTTGGATAATCGTCATGGGGTGGAGATCGGTGACGCGGGTTTTCAGTTTGCGATATTCTTTGGGCGAGGGTGGGTGTTCTTGGTAGATTCCTTCTCGACGAGGGGGGTCGTTGAACGCCCAGTGCTTGACTTCCCCTTGTCCGCCTTGCATGACTGCGCAGCGTGCGGAGTCGAAGCTCGCGGAAAAAGCGTCGAGGTCGATGGGGAAGTGCATGTTCTCGGCTGGCATGCGGAGTTCTGGACGAATACGGTCGAAGCACAACTGCATGTCGGCCTTGGCAAAAGAGAGGGCATGGTCGGTCGAGACGGGTTGATCGTTTTCCACCCATTCGTCCATGCCCCAGAAGTGCGCGTCTTGCAAGTTGATGTCGAGCGCATTGACGATGCTTGCTACGAGCGGAAGTTGCTCGGTCGGTCCGATGGGGCCGCAGATTCCGACGGGGTTGTCGGGGGTGGCGCTTTGCCAGGCTCGAATATATTCAAGCGCTTCGGCGCAGTAGAACTCTTCTAAGGTGTCGTAAATGGTGACTTCAAACCCGTCTCGCGACAGTTTCACCAAGTCCTCAGGGGTGAGGCGGGCCGCTTTTTGGAGGATCTCGGGTTCGAGGGTGGTGTAGTCCCACCAATCGGGTGCAACTTTGCTCAGTGGGCGTGTCATGCTATTTCTTTGACTCCAAATAATTGGCCAAGAAGATCTGTCTGAGGAAAGGGGGTGCCGGCGTGGAGTCGGAATGCTTCGGCATATTCGACGCCGTGCTGTTGACCGCGGAATGTTCCCTGGCGTTTCATCGATTCGATATATTCGTCCATGCCGTGGTGCTCGCGTAGCCAGTCTCGTTGGGAAGCGTGGCAGGCAAGCATGTCGGCTTTGCGTTCGGCCACCTCAGAAACATCGACGTAAACGGTCGGCGTGTTGGGTAAGCCGGTGTACGGGTCGACGGTTTCGAGTGCGTCGCAGTAATAGAGCCACGGAACTTGGGAGCCGTTGAGCAACGGTAAAGCGGAGGCGTTGGGCATGGGGTATCCGAACGCGGCACTGCGGGCGAGCTGGTGGACTTGTTCGTGGTCGAGCATGTAGTCGTGGCGCGGATGGGTGATGACTACGGTGGGCGCAACCTGTCGGAACAAATCAATCGCCTTGCGATTGGTGGGCTTGTCGAAAACGACTTGGATGTCGAGCTCGCCCAGGCAGTGATAGGTAGCCTGGATTAAGTTGGCGGCTGCGACTCCTTCTTGGTATCGGATGGCTGCGATTTCTTCGGGCGGGAGTGTCATCGATCCACAATCGCCGGAGGTGGCTGTGGCAATGTGAACCTCCCAGCCGGCGTCTGCTAGTCGAATGAGCGTCCCTCCGCATAAGAATTCGGCATCGTCGGGGTGGGCAAGAAAAGCGAGGACCACTTTTCGGCTAGGTAGTAACTCGTTCACGCAAATGTTCCTTGGGAGATATTTTTTGAAGGTAGTGGGGGGGGTAGGGCGTCGAGAATTACTCTCAGTTTGGTCAACTGGTTCCTCTTGGGGATCGATCGTGACAGGCCAAAGTATACCGCGAGACCGTGTTTATGTTGTAGGGCCGGAATCTGTCGAGGGTCCTGCCCCAAGAGGGGTTTGGCGCTGAGATGCCAAGGCTGCTGGCGAAACCCGTGGGTGCGTCCTGCTCTAGGTAATCTTTGGCCCTGACTAAATGGACGTAACTAGTGGATTTCAATTGGCTTACGACGTGTCGATCTGGCCTAATGCACCTTGACCCACCGGGGAAATCGCAATAAACTTTTTGTTGCACCAGTCTTGCGTTGCAGAACTGGTCTTGCGCAATTTACCTACCGACCGACCGATTTGCCGCAGAGTCGTTTTTTGCAGTTTTGGACTGCCGACGTGGCCGAAGGTCTCACCACCCTTGAGTTGATGATGGAAGTATTGGAAAAAATTTGGGAGCTTCTCGCGGCAGCTGGCAACGGCGTTTTGGGCCGATTCGAGCGCGGGATCACGGCGATGTTTGGCTCGGCCAATGCGCGGTTTTTGAAGCGATTGCAGCCGAAGGTCGATGCGATCAATGCGCTGGAGCCAAAAACCGAACAGTTGACCGACGAACAGCTTCACGCGAAGACGGCTGAATTTCGGGAGCGGCTTGCTGCTGGCGAGACGCTTGACGATTTGTTGGTCGAGGCGTTTGCCGTTTGTCGCGAAGCCGGACGCCGGTTTCTCGGCATGCGTCAGTACGACGTTCAACTGATTGGCGGGATGATTCTGCATGAGGGAAACATTGCCGAGATGGTGACCGGCGAAGGCAAGACGCTGTCGGCGACGCTGCCCAGCTATCTCAATGCGTTGGAAGGCAAGGGCGTCCACATTATTACGGTCAACGATTATCTGGCTCGCCGCGATATGGAATGGATGTCTCCGCTCCACACGGGTTTGGGGCTGACGGTCGATGCGATTTGGTCGGGGATGGAGCCGGACGAACGGCAGCGTGCTTATGCCTGCGATATTACTTACGGCACGAACAACGAGTTTGGTTTTGATTACTTGCGCGACAACATGAAGCAAGCGGCGCGAGACGACGATCGTTATCCAAAACATCAACAACAAGCGCAGGGCCGTCTACATTATGCAATTGTGGACGAAGTCGACAATATTTTGATTGACGAAGCGCGGACGCCGCTGATTATTTCGGGGCCGGCGCGCGACGATACGACCAAGTATGTCAAAGCGGATAAGATCGCGCGGCAACTGAAGCCGAATTTGCATTTTGAAGTCAAAGAGAAAGAACATTCGGCGCATTTGACCGACGAAGGCGTACGGGCGGCGGAGAAGTTGGCCGGGGTCGAGAGCTTTTATACGGCTGGCAATATGCAGTGGCCGCATTTGATCGACAATTCGCTGAAGGCGCATCATCTGTACAAACTGGATGTGAACTATGTGATTCAAGATGGCAAGATTGTTATTGTCGACGAATTTACGGGTCGACTGATGGATGGGCGGCAGTGGAGCGATGGGCTGCACCAAGCGGTCGAGGCGAAGGAAGGCGTGACGATCAAGGAAGAAAATCAAACGCTGGCGACCATCACGCTGCAAAACTTCTTTAAGCTGTACAAGAAAATCTCGGGGATGACCGGTACCGCGCTGACCGAGGCGGGCGAGTTTTGGAAGATTTATAAGCTGGATGTGATCGGGGTGCCGACGAACCGGGAGATGCAGCGGACGGAGCATCCGGACGTTATTTTGCGCACCGAGCGTGAAAAATTTGGTTCGATTGCGGACGAGATCGAACGGCTCAACAAGTTTACGACCGTCACGATGAAGAACGGCATGGAGTATATTGGCAAGCTGGTGAAGGAAGACGAGCAGTCGGTGACGCTTGAGTTGGCCGAGGAGCAAAAGACCGAGACGCTATCGCGCGACAAGATCGTACATATCCAACAGCCTGGGCGGCCAATTTTGGTCGGTACGGTTTCGATTGAGAAAAGCGAACGATTGGCTAGCCAGCTCGGAAAGCGTGGCATCAAGCACGAAGTACTCAACGCGAAGCAGCACAAACGCGAAGCCGAGATTGTCGCTCAGGCGGGGCGTCTCGAGGCGGTGACGATCGCGACGAATATGGCGGGGCGGGGTACTGATATTGTTTTGGGCGGTAATCCCGAGACGATGGCTTGGGCACAGTTGCAAGACAAATATGCTACGCGGCTTGATGTGCCGAAGGAAGAATGGGAGCAACTGGTTGCGCAGATCGACCGCCGCGAAGGGATGAAAGAGCAGGGCGAAGAGGTCAAGGCGATCGGCGGGCTGCATATCATTGGGACCGAACGGCACGAATCGCGGCGGATCGACTTGCAGCTACGAGGTCGGTGTGGTCGACAGGGCGATCCGGGGAGCAGTCGGTTCTTTCTTTCGTTGGAAGATGACTTGATGCGCATCTTCGCCGGCGAATGGGTGAAAAACATTTTGACGCGACTTGGGATGCAAGAAGGCGAAGCGATCGAGAGTAAGTTGGTCACGCGGCGGGTCGAAGGTGCTCAGAAAAAGGTCGAAGAACGCAACTTCGAGATTCGCAAAAACTTGCTCGAATATGACGAAGTGATGGACGAGCAGCGGAAGCGTGTGTACGGCTATCGGCAGCGGATTTTGGATGGCGTGAATTGCCGTGATTTGATCATGGAAATGATCGACGAGCAGTTGCAAGAACATCTGCAAACTATCTTGGACGCAGACTACGGGACTGATTCGTTTGCTGCGGCAGCCAGCGGGCTGCTGAATGTCGAATTGGAAAGCCGTGATTTTCGCAATACGCGTTTTGAAGATGCCGAGCGACAGGCGCACGACGAGGCGTACCGTTTGGCAGAGTCGCAGATTCTTGACGCGATTGATGAAAATATCCCAGGGGATGAGGAAGAGTCGGAATGGAACTGGTCGGCGCTGGCCAAGTGGTCGGCGGTTCGATGGGGAACAAACTATCGGGACCGCGACTTGAAAAAGATTGGCCGAAATGAGTTGGCTGAGGTACTGATCCGCGATGCGAACGAGGCGATCGGCAAGATTGACCTTGAGGGTTGCAAACGGTTGTTGGATCCTGAATTTGGGGTAAAAACGGCTTGTGCGTGGCTGCATGACAAGTTTGGTATCGAGCTAGCCCTGGACGAGATGTTGAAGCTTGAGTCGCAAGAGTTTATCGCTTTGGCACACCAACGGGCCAAGGAAGTCTACGATTCTCGCGAGTCGGAGTTCCCGGTGTTGGCTGGCTTGCTGCGGTTTACTTCCAAAGATCGGAGCGGCAACCGGCAAGGTTTTCAGCGTGAAGAGCTGGTTGCTTGGGCGAAGAAACGATTTGGCGTCGAGCTGTCGCTCGATGACTTGCGGAACAAGCAGCGTGAAGATGTGCGAACGATGTTGCTTGAGTATAGCCGTCAGAACAACGTGCGTGCGAATGAAGTGGCAGCCGAAGCGCAGCAGCGCGTGGAAGCATTGTTTGCCGAGTCAGGAACGTCGGTGACGTTGGGCCAAGCGACCGGCAACAACGGGAAACTGGATGACCTGAGCACTTGGTTGCGTGAATCGTGTGAGTGTGAGCTAACGAGTGAGGAGTTGGCCAAGCTTGATTACGAGGAAGCGCAGCGACGTGTTTCGCAAATTGTCGAAGATCGGTACCGTCCCGAGATGCGGCGGATGGAACGCTCGTTGCTGCTCCAGATTCTTGACCAAGGCTGGAAAGAACATCTGCTGACGATGGACCATCTGCGCTCGAGCGTGGGGCTACGCAGCTACGCGCAGATCGATCCGAAGGTCGAGTACAAGCGTGAAGGCATGCGGATGTTCGAGACGATGTGGAGTTCGGTGGCCAGTTATGTCACGGATCTCATTTTCAAGATGGAACAGCTTGACGAAGGTTTTGTGGGGAGCACCTGGGTCGAGACGGAAGCCCGTCATGACGAATCGCCGGCGGCTTCGGACATCACTCAACAGCAACAACAGGCGATCGACGGTTCGCAGAGCCAGCAGAAGATGGAGCCGATTCGTAACCGTACGGAAAAAGTGGGGCGGAACCAGCCTTGCCCTTGCGGTAGCGGGAAAAAGTACAAGCAGTGTTGCGGGAAGAATTAGTCGCGGATAAAGAGAAGGTGGGGTGGGCACTGCCCCACCAAAATTATCAATGGTGGGCAGTGCCCACCCTACGAAATGAATCGGGAAAGGAATCCTGAGTGTCTCGTCTGTTGAGCTGGCTTTTGAATGGCGTTTATCTGGCGCTGATGCTTTTTGCGTTGCCGTGGATTGTTTGGTCAGCGGTTCGGCAGGGCAAGTACCGCGAGGGGTTTGCGCAGAAGCTGCTGGGGCGGGTGCCGCGGCGTTTGGGCAAAGAGCCTTGTGTTTGGTTGCATGCGGTCAGCGTGGGCGAGGTCAATCTTCTAGAGACGACGCTCGACTTGCTGAAGCAGAGTCGGCCCGGTTGCACGTTGGTGATTTCGACGACGACCAAGACGGGCTACGACTTGGCTTGTCGGAAGTATGCCGAGCATACCGTCTTTTATTGTCCGATGGATTTTAGTTGGGCGGTGAAAACGGCAATGCGGCGTTTGCGGCCCGATCTGTTGGTGCTGGCAGAGCTGGAGCTGTGGCCGAATCTCATTCGCGCAGCCCACGCCTACGGAGCAAAGATCGCCATTATCAATGGGCGGTTGAGCGACAAGAGTTTTCGGGGGTATCGACGGTTGCGACCGTTGGTAACGGGTTTGTTGCGGAAAATCGATTTGATTGCGGCGCAGAACGAAGAGACGGCTGCGCGGTTTCGGGGGTTGGGGGCCGAGAGCGTGGTGGTGAGTGGATCGTTGAAATTCGACGGGGCGATGACTGAGCGTGGCAATGCGCGCACGCAAGAATTACGTCGACTTGCCAAGCTGCGGGATGAAGACGTCGTCTTCTTGGCGGGTAGCACGCAGTCGCCCGAGGAAGCGTATGCGATCGAAGTCTATCAGGCTTTGTCTGCTGAGTTCCCACAGCTTCGTTTGATTTTGGTGCCGCGTCATCCTGAGCGGTTTGAGGAAGTGGCCCAGGTGTTGGAACGGTCGGGGGTGGGCTGGGTGCGTCGTTCGGAGTTGGGACGCTTGGAGGGGGAGGGCGTTGCTGCCAACGCTAACGAGGTGGTTTTGGTCGATACGATTGGGGAGCTGGGTGCTTGGTGGGGTGCGGCGACGGTTGGTTTTGTGGGGGGGAGTTTTGGGAGTCGTGGTGGGCAAAATATGTTGGAGCCTGCGGCCTACGGCGTAGCGACCTGTTTTGGTCCGAACACGCAGAACTTTCGTGATATTGTCGGACAGATTTTAGGAGTTGAGGGTGCGCAGGTCGTGCAAGATCGGGACGAATTGGAGTTGTTTGTCCACCGGGTGCTTGAAGATTCAGTTTGGGCTAAGCAAATGGGAGAGCGTGCTCGAGAGCTAGTGCTGAGCCAGCAGGGGGCGACCCAACGGACGGTGGGGTTGCTGTTACCGTTGCTGGGTGGCGACTCTGAGGAGCTTCAACGGCCGGCAGCATAAAGAAAGCCTCACGCAGAGGCGCAGAGACAGAGACACAGAGGAAAAATTAAAACGCTCTGCTGTTCTATGTTGGATCCGAGTTGGTCGGAAGGATGTGCTCGTGGTCTTGGATATGTTCGGGGCAGTAGCAGGATTGGCCTTCGCACTTGGAGCAGTAGCGGAAGAGGGTTTTGGGCGAGGTGTTGCTGTTGAGTTCGCAGACGAGGCATTGGTGTTGGATGCGTTTGGCAGCCACCTTGGCTTGGGTTTGATGTTGTCGTCGGCGGTTGCCCTGTTTCCAGTCTTGGAGATGCTCGCGTCCGAAGAAGAGTAGGTAGTTGAGCACCGAGGCGACGATCATCATGCGGCTCATCCCATCGCCTTTGAGCAGTCCGTAGGCGTAGCTGATCCAGAGGAGCAGGGCGAGCCATTTGATTTTGATCGGAAGGATAAAATAGAGATGGATCGTGTAATCGGGGAACATCCGGGCAAACGCTAGAAAGAGCGTGCTGTAGAGAAAACCGTTTTGCGCGATGATGTCGTAGCCGAACCCAAAAGCGATGAAGGCAGCAGCGATGCTGGCGAGGTAGCCGACCAGCAGGAAAATGTTGTAGCGGAATGTGCCCCATTGCTGTTCGAGGCTTGTGCCGAACAGGTACATCAAGATCCAGTAGAAAATGACGAAGAGGGATCGTGTGGGTGGAGGCGTGAACAAGAAGGTGACTAGCCGCCAGACTTCGCCCTGGAGGACGGCGCTGGGGAGCAGGTGGATTTTTGCTAGCTCGTTGCCTTGTCCGGCGCGTGTGACTTGCAGGAAGTACAAGAGTACCTGGCCGGCGATGAGGATCGTCGTGAGGTTGGGAACCGCCCAGCGACCGAAGCGGGATTCTAGGCGAGAGAGCAGCGACATAGACCGTCGGCAGGGCAGAAGTTTGGGCGGGAAACTAAGCGGGCTTGTTTTTTTCTTCGACGACGGCCGGCGAAGCAGCATCGGAAGAAGCCCGGAGCACTACGTGTAGGCCGTAGAAAAACAGGGCGACGACGGCCCACATGGCCGGGTAGGCCAACAGCACCAAGCCATGCACTTGGGTACCGATGAGGCACCAGCAGAGGAAGAGGAAGGGGATCGAAAATTTGAGGCTTGGGAGTTTCATCAATCTTTTCCGCAGGAAGGGGGGAAAGGCAACCACTGTCACACAGGTAGGAGTACCCTTTGTAGGAATGTTATTCAATACCGATACGTAGCGGGGGAGAATTCTTTGGATTTTGGGGGAATAGTGGGCAGAACCTACAGCCTACAGCCTACGGCCTACATACCACGCACTCTGTCCGCTATAATTGGCCTCCTATGAACGCAATTGAAATTCGAGGGCTGAAAAAGTCCTATCGCGTATATCAGAAGAAAGAAGGCCTACGGGCCTCTCTGACAGGGCTTTTTCGGCGAGAGTATCGCGATGTCGAAGCGGTACGCGGGATCGATTTGGATGTTGAGCAGGGGGAATTTGTGGCTTTTCTTGGCCCAAATGGGGCAGGAAAGACCACGACGCTCAAGCTGCTCTCAGGGGTCATCAGTCCGAGCGGCGGGGCTGCGCAGGTTTTGGGGCATGTTCCGTGGAAACGCGAGAATGCGTATCGGCGACGGTTTGCGTTGGTGATGGGCCAGAAGAACCAGCTTTGGTGGGATCTGCCGGCCCAGGAATCTTTTCGGCTCCACCAAAAAATCTACCACATCGAGCCAGAGTCGTTTGCCCGTACGCGGGATGAATTGGTCGATTTGCTCGAAGTGCGTCATGTGCTTGGCCAGCCAGTACGCGAGCTTTCGCTGGGCGAACGGATGAAAATGGAGCTGACTGCGGCGCTGTTGCATTCGCCCGACGTGCTTTTTTTGGACGAACCGACCATTGGCTTGGACGTGATTGCGCAGCACAACATTCAGAAGTTTTTGAAGCACTATCAAGAAGAACGCAAGATCACGATTTTGTTGACGAGCCACTACATGAAAGATGTGGCGGCGCTCTGCAAACGGGTGGTGATTATTGCGCACGGCGAGATTATGTACGATGGTTCGTTGTCGGGGATTGTCGATCGGTTTAGCGGGCACAAGGTGTTGACGTTGCAGTTTGCCGACGATCGGATGCCTGGGAACTTGGCCCGCTATGGCGAGGTATTGGAAATCAACGAGCCGAAGGCGCGGCTGCGGGTCGAACGCGGCAAAATCGCAGACGTCTTGTCGTCGGTGCTGGCCAACCATACGATCGAAGACGTGAGCGTCGAGGATCCTCCGCTGGAAGAGGTCATTGCCGAGATGTTTGCTTTGTCGGCGGAGGGACGGGGGTCGGCGGAGAAGAGTGAGGCGACGAGGAAAGCTATTGACGCGAGTTGAGTGTGGTGTCGGCTTGGTAGCCTACGCTAACGAATCTTCAATCCTACATCATCAATCTTCAATTATGCTTGCACGTGCGGAAACCTGGTGGACGATTTTGAAGATCTGCGTTGAAGAGCGTTTGGTCTATCGGGGAGATTTTGCGCTGGGGACGTTGATGCGGTTTCTGCCGATCGTGACGCAGATCTTTCTGTGGACGGCCGTCTTTGCGGCTGCGGAGTCGAAGGAGATTGCAGGGTTTAGTGCGACCGATATCATCGCCTATTACCTGCTGACGATGCTGGTACGGGCGTTTTCGAGTATGCCGGGGCTGGCGTCGGGGATAGCGCGTCAGGTGCGGGATGGCGAGATCAAGAAGTTTATGATTCAACCGATCGATCTGATTAGCTATCTGCTGCTTGCACGTATTGCGCACAAAGTGGTGTACTATATGGTCGCTGCGGGGCCGTTTGCGTTGGTCTATTTTCTTTGCCGCAGCTATTTTCCGGGCTGGCCTGACCCGACGGTCTTGGGGGTCTTTGTCTGTTCTCTGTTGCTTTCTTTTATGCTTGGTTTCTTCTTGGAAGCCACGATGGGGATGGTCGCTTTTTGGTTTTTGGAAGTCACCTCGCTGCTGTTTGTTTATATGCTGTTTACGTTTTTCTTTTCGGGGCATATGTTTCCGCTCGATATCTTGCCCGAACCGTGGCTGACGATCGTCGACTTTATGCCGTTCAAATATATGGCCTATTTTCCGGCGGCGGTGTTTTTGGGCAAGATCGAAGGGGCGGAGATGTGGCGGGGACTGGCGTTTCAGGTCTGCTGGGTCGTGTTTTTCATCTTCACTTGTCGCCGGCTGATGCGGGCGGGCTTTGATCGGTATAGTGGGTTTGGAGGGTAAAGGAATGTCGAATTCGGATTGCGGATTGCGGAATAGAAAATATACGTCAACAGTGGCTCCAAATTCCCCTTGTTCCCTCGCTCTGCGCGGGAACAGACTGCCCAGACGCTCTGCGTCATCTTCGGACCGCAGAGCGGTCGCCCAGTGCGTTCCCACGCAGAGCATGGGAACGAGATTGAATTTCTATTCCGCAATCCGCATTCCGCAATCCGCATTCTAATGAACCACCCTTCCTACCTTGGCGTTTTCCTTACGTTCGCACGGAACAGTCTTATTCGCGACATGACGTTTCGGGCGAATTTTATTATCGAGGCGATCTCGTCGGTCTCGTGGATGATTATGAATCTGGGGTTCTATACTTTGGTGTATCAAAACACCGAGAGTATCGGGGGGTGGGGCAAGTACGAGTTTTTTGTTTTCATCGCGACGACGATGTTTATCAATAGCATCGTGCAGGCCTTTTTTATGCCGAACATGCAGGAGCTTAGCGAGTTGGTCCGCACCGGCGGGCTGGACTATGCGCTGCTCAAACCGATTGATACCCAGTTTTTGATCTCGTTGCAGCGAGTGAATTGGTCGTCGCTGGGGAATTTTTTTGTGGCCCTGTTGTTGCTGGCCTACTCGGTGCCAAAAATCGAGGGTCTGGAGCTGACGGCCTGGCAGTTTGTGCTTTATCCGATGTATGTGTTGCTGGGCGTGGTGATTCTTTATAGCGTGATGATCGGTCTGGCGGCGACGAGCATTTGGCTAGGGCGGAATCAGTCGCTCTATGATTTTTGGTTTTACATCACGACGTTTTCACGCTATCCAATGGAAATTTATGAGGGGACCTGGGGGACGCCGTTGCGGCAGGTGTTTACGTTTGTGATCCCGATTTTGGTGGTCGTGAACGTGCCAGCGCGGTTTATGGTAAAACCGTTGCTTGCCGCCGAACAGTGGCCGCTCGCCGTTTTTGCAGTGCTCGCTGCGGTGCTGAGCCTGTTGGCTAGCCGGTGGGTTTTTATCAAGGCGTTGTGGAGCTATCGGAGTGCGAGCAGCTAGGGAAACGTAGCATAGGCTTCCAGCCTGTAGCGGGATCTCCACAGGCTGGAAGCCTATGCCACGGGTTCTGATATCAAAAATCTGAAATCACCAATCAAACATGGATGACCTTCCTCGTATCGCGATTCTTGGTGCTGGCCCGGTGGGGCTGGAGGCGACGCTGTATGCGCGGTACCTGGGCTACAAGGTGCAGTTGTTCGAGCGTGGTCCGACGGCGGCGGCGAATGTGTTGGCGTGGCAGCATGTGCGGCTCTTTACCCCTTTCGAGAAAAACGCTTCGCCGCTGGGGATTGCGGCGCTGCAGGCCCAAGACTCAAGTTGGCAATGTCCGGCGGCTGACGAGACGCTTACTGCTGCGGAGCTTTTTCACCGGTATTGGAAGCCGCTGGCCGAAAGCGATTTGGTGGCGGGCGTCCTTGAGTGTGGAACGGAGGTGTTGGCCGTTGGTCGAGAAGGGTGGCTCAAGCGAGAGGGCGTCGGCGATCCGCAGCGTGGCGAATCGCCGTTTACGCTATTGCTGCGCAACCCGGATGGCAGCGAACGGAGCGTTACGGCTGACGTGGTGATCGACTGCACGGGCACGTATGGCAATCACCAGTGGATGGGGCAGGGGGGGATTCCTGCGCCGGGCGAACAGAGGGCGGCTGAGCAAATTGAGTACGGCTTGCCCGATGTTTTGGGGGGTGCCAAAGAACGGTACGATGGCAAACAGACGCTGGTGGTCGGGGCGGGGTATTCTGCTGCAACGGTCGTTGCTCAGCTAGCGCAATTGAACGACTCAGCCACTTCGGTGACTTGGATCACACGATCGGAGGCGACGGAGCCGATACGGAGAATATCGGACGATCGGCTGGCGTCGCGCGACGCACTGGCCCGGCAGGCAAATAGCTTGGCGTCGGGCGAAGATGCAAAGGTGACTCACTCGCCGGGGACGACGGTGGTCGGTTTGGAATATCGGAGCGAGACGGATGATTTTGAGGTGGAGCTAACGGGTCAGCAGAATGGCCGCTTTACGTTTGATCGGATTATTGCCAATGTGGGCTATCGGCCCGACAACGAGATTTATCGCGAATTGCAGGTTCACGAATGTTATGCCAGTGGGGGGCCGATGAAACTGGCGGCCCAGCTTTTGGCGCAGACGGGTGATTCGGGCGATTGTCTTGACCAAACGTCGTGTGGTGCCGAGAGTTTGTTGAACCCGGAACCGAATTTTTACCTGCTTGGTAGCAAGAGCTACGGTCGCAACACCCAGTTTTTGCTTTCGATCGGCTTGGAGCAGATCCGCGATTTGTTTACGCTGATCGGTGAGCGTGAAGATCTTGATTTGTATGCTACGGCGCTGCGCTGAATAACGAAGTACGAATGACAAATGACGAAAAAATGCCGATGGTTGCGCTTTCGCATCTGGATCATCTTTGGTTTCAGGTGTCGGGGACGCTTTGCAATTTGACTTGCCATCATTGCTTTATTAGCTGTAGTCCGAAGAATGACTCGTTTGGGCATCTGACGTTGGAGCAAGTACGACAACGGTTGGCTGAATCGGTGCGGCTGGGCGTGAAAGAATACTATTTCACAGGCGGCGAGCCGTTTTTGAATCGTGACATGGTGCCGATTTTGGTCGAGACGTTGAAAGTTGGCCCGGCGACCGTGCTAACCAATGGCACCGTGTTGAAGGACGAATGGCTTGAGGAGCTGCAAGCGGCGGAGCAAGCGAGTTTGTATTCGCTCGAGTTTCGTGTGTCGATCGATGGGTTTTCGCCGGAGACAAACGACCCGATCCGTGGCGAGGGAACGTTTGTGCGGGCGATTGAGGGCGTGAAAAAATTGGTGGCGTTTGGTTTTTTGCCGATTATTACCGCCACACGCACCTGGTCGGACGCCGACGAGCAGCAGGTGGTGGGGCAGTTTGTCGCGACCTTAAAGCTGGCTGGTTATGAACGTCCACGGCTGAAAATTTTGCCTCCGTTGCAGCTGGGTGCCGAAGCGGAACGGACGCAAGGCTACCGCGACAGCGAACGGGTGACGCGGCGGATGATGAAGGGGTTTGATGCGAGCCAGTTGGTTTGCGAGCATTCGCGCGTCGTGACCGACCGGGGCGTGTATGTCTGTCCGATTTTGCTTGAATCGCCCGATGCCAATCTGGGCGATTCGCTCGACGCAGCAAGCAAACCCTTCGCAATAAGCCACGGAGCCTGTTTTACTTGTTATCAGTATGGGGCGATTTGCTCGAACGCTTCGAGTGCCGCGCGCAGCGATAAATAAGGGTGTCTGAGAATCACAAAGAAAAAGTCTCACGCAGAGGCGCGGAGACGCAGAGAAAAAAAACAATTCAAAACGGGAGAGTCTTTAGTGATGCGGATCCAACGAACGGTGTTAATCACGTTCCTGTTTGCTAGTTTCTTTGCTTGTACAGTTGAAGGGAAGCAGCCGATGAAAGAATATCCGGAGACGCGGCGTGGTGAGCAGGTTGATACGTTTCATGGGGTTGAGGTGGCGGATCCTTACCGGTGGTTGGAGGGCGATGTCCGTACGTCGGAGGAGGTTGCCGAATGGGCCAAGGCGCAGAGCGATTTTGCTCGCGAGTATCTCGACCGACTCCCTTCGCTAGAAAAATTTCGTGATCGATTGACCAATCTCTGGAATTACGAGCGTTTTTCGGTCCCCTCGCAAAAAGCGGGGAAGTATTTTTTTTACAGGAATGATGGGCTACAGAATCAGGCGGTGCTCTATGTCGGCAAGAGTTATGACGATCCGGGGCGTGTGCTGATCGATCCGAATACGTGGTCTGCGGAGGGCACGGTCGCGTTGGGGCTGACACGGGTGAGTGACGAGGGGCGTTATCTGGCTTACTGCCGCAAGGAGTCGGGGTCGGACTGGTCGACGATTTTTGTGATGGAAGTCGAGTCGGGACGGCAGCTTGAGGAGCAATTATTGTGGACGCGTTGGGCAAACCTGGTTTGGAACGCCGACAGCACCGGGTTTTATTATATTCGGTATGCCGAGCCGGCAGAGGGAGAGCAGTTTCAGGCGTCGGTGACCGACCCGATGTGTTATTTTCACCGGCTAGGCACGAAGCAAGACGAGGACCAGCTTGTCTACCAGCGGCCCGATGAGCCGACCTGGAGCTTTTGGCTTCAGCGATCGGACGACAACCGACATCTGGTGCTCTCGATTTCTCAAAGCACCGATCCGCAGAATCAAGTTTGGTGGCGATCGGCCGATGCGGCGGTCGACGCCGAGTGGACTCCGTTGGTCGAGGATTTTGAAAATGAGTTTGAAGTAATCGGCAACGACGGCAACCGGCTGTTGTTTCTGACCGATTTGGATGCGCCGACCAAACGGGTGGTGGCAATGGATGTCACCAAGCCTGGGCGAGCGAACTTGGAGGAGGTGATTGCGGCGGATGAGGCGACGCTGGGGGGCGTGAGTTTGTTGGACGGCAAATTGGTGGCCAGTTATATGAAGGATGTTGTCTCGGAGGTACGGGTGTTTGGGCTGGAGGGTTCGCGGCTCGGCGAAGTCGCGTTGCCTGGGATCGGTTCGGCGCATGGGTTTGGGGGTCGGCAGACGGATACCGAAACCTTTTTTGCGTTTACCAGCTATGCGACGCCGACTTCGATTTATCGCTACGATGTCCGTTCGGGGGAGGTCGAGCGGATTCGTGCGCCGCAAGTCGATTTTGATCCGGACCAGTACGAAGTTCGCCAAGCTTTTTATCTGAGCAAGGATGGTACACGGGTGCCGATTCTTGTTTCGCACCGCAAGGGGTTGAAGCTTGACGGGACCCATCCGACGTTGCTGTACGGCTACGGTGGGTTCAGCATTTCGTTGACGCCCGGTTTTTCGGTCGAGCGTGCGGTTTGGATGGAGCAGGGCGGGGTGTTGGCGGTGGCCAATCTGCGTGGCGGGGGCGAGTATGGCGAAGCTTGGCACCAAGCGGGCAAGGCGACGCAGAAGCAAAACGTTTTTGATGATTTTATTGCTGCGGCGGAATGGTTGATAGCAGAAAATTATTGCACCAGCGAAAAACTGGCCATCCAAGGGGGGAGTAACGGCGGTCTGTTGGTCGGGGCGGTCATGACGCAACGGCCCGAGCTGTTTGGTGCATGCCTTCCCTCGGTCGGCGTGATGGACATGCTGCGTTACCAGCATTTTACGGCGGGGCATTTTTGGCGAGGGGAATACGGCACGGTCAACGACGCCGACGAGTTCCAGGCGTTGATAGCGTATTCTCCTTACCACAATGTAAAACCGGAGACCAAGTATCCGGCGACGATGGTGATCACTGCCGATACCGACGACCGTGTGGTGCCGATGCACAGTTTTAAGTTTGGTGCAGAGTTACAACGTGCACAGACTGGCGACTCGCCGATTTTGTTACGCATCGAAACTCGCGCCGGGCATGGGGCCGGTACGCCGACGAGCAAACGTATCGACGCGGCAGCCGATCGTTGGGCGTTTTTGTGGCAGAATCTGGGGATGGAATCGGAAGAAAAATAGAACGCGGATTGTCGCGGATTGAACGGATTGACGCAGATGGAATTGCGGTTTGCTTGTGTCAGTTTTTGGTGATGACTCGTAGCTCTCGCGGCAGCGGGAACGAGACGTCTTCTTCGCGGAGGGTGCGCGGGGTAATCGTGGCGTCGAATTGCTCGCGGAGTAGGTCGAGGACGGCGTCGACGACGACTTCTGGGGCGCTGGCTCCGGCGGTGACGAGCACGGTTTCGACGCCGTCGAACCACGTGGGGTCGATGTCTTGCGGACCATCAATGAGATGCGAGGCGACGCTACGCTCTTGGGACAGCTCGGCTAGGCGTTGGCTGTTGGAGCTATTTTGGCTGCC
Source organism: Bythopirellula sp. (assembly GCA_965224625.1). Lineage (GTDB taxonomy): Bacteria > Planctomycetota > Planctomycetia > Pirellulales > Lacipirellulaceae > Bythopirellula. Next base: position 655,860 of record CBDCZS010000001.1, on the reverse strand, counting down.
TAGGACCAACGTGAGATCGGCTTCGGGGGCTAAGACGGCGACTGCTTCTTGGCGGTTTTGGGTGGCGTAGCAGATGTCGGCTTTGGGCGGGGCGGTGATCTGCGGAAAACGTTCCTTCAGCCGGTCGATGATCTGGTTGGCATCGTCGACGCTCAAGGTGGTTTGCGTGAGGTAAGCGAGTTTCGATTCGTCGGCGACTTGCAGTCGGTCGACCTCTTCGGGCGTTTCGACCAGCACGATTGCCTCGGGTGCTTCGCCCATTGTGCCGATGACTTCGTCGTGGCCTTCGTGGCCGATCAGGAAAATCGTAAAACCTTGGTTGGCGTATTTGATCGCTTCGAGGTGAACCTTGGTCACTAGCGGACAGGTGGCGTCGATGGCGCGCAGGTCGCGGTCGCGGGCCAATTGGCGAATCTCGGGCGAGACGCCGTGAGCGGAGAAGAGTAGGGTTGCGCCGGTGGGGACTTCGGTCAGTTCATCGACGAAGACGACCCCGCGATCGCGGAAGCTATCGACGACGTACTTGTTATGGACGATCTCGTGGTAGACGTAGATCGGCGTAGGTAGCGTGCGGAGCGCTAGCTCCAAGGCTTCGATGGCCATGTTGACGCCCGCGCAGAATCCGCGCGGGCTGGCTAGTAGTACCTGCATCTTTTGAGATTACCCAGTTTTCCGGTCGGGGTTTTCCAGTCGGGTTTTATCGCTTGCGACGAACCAGCGAAGCCACCGACAAGAAAGCCATCGTCGCTAGGCAAGCGGTGGTCGGCTCGGGGACCGGGGTGGCAAGGACTTGGCCTCGGATTTCGCCGCCACTGAAGGATGCGGTATGTACGTTCACGTAGAGGTTGCCTGCGAGCAAATCAGTCTCAAATGATGCGCCCAAGGTTGCGCTGCCTGTCAGCGGACTGGTGAAGGGGCCGGAAACGGGGACAACAACTCCACCACCAACGCCGGGTGCCCCGAGGTGGAAATGAATGGTGGAGGCGGAACCCGAGAGGTCCTGCCAAGTGAGCGTGTAATTCAGAAAATCCGTGACGTCATCGTAGTCGCCCGAGATTGTGCCTGTACCATTACCAGTACCAGAGCCGAACCCACCGTTCGTACCCGCTTGCGATACGTCCATGGCGCCCGAAAGCGAGTAGGTGATTGCGTGAGATGTGTTGAGGCCTAAGGCAACGATCGCAAGCGTGGTGAATAGCAAGGTCTTCATGAGTCATCCCCTGGTTAGTGAGTCGTTGGTGAGTCGAGCGTGTTGTCAATGAAAGTGGCAGAACTGAAGGCGACAGAAATGGAGAGACGCAACGCCCGCCGATTCTGGCCAATTGCCACCGGCCCATCGTATCACGGATGGGATCACTCGACAAATAGATTGAGAACAGGGCAGGGCGACTGCAAAGACGTATTTCTCTAGAGTCGACAGTCCCATCCAACCACGGAGCCACGGAGAGCACGGAGGAAAAGACTACGAGGAAAGCTTCTCCGTGCTCTCCGTGGCTTTGTGGTCCTCCCCTTTTCCTGATTAGAGGAAACGATTCATCAGAAATAGGACTTGGTAGTCCAGATTGGAAACCGGGGGAAACGAGAGAAACTGCCCGTCAGGTGGGGGGTACCCGACGGATCTTTGAGTCCGTTTGATTCCGGAGGACGGCTTAGCGCGGCTTGCGAGGTACGGGCTGCCAAATTTGTCGGAGGACGGGGACGGTGGTCAGCTCGCGAGCGTCGAATCGGTTTTCGAGTCGTTTGAGGGCGCGGTTCATTCTCATGCTGAACTCGAACAACGCGTGGCCATCAATCGTGATTGCGGGAAGGCCCTGTTGAGGGCTTGCCGGTACAGGGGATTGGGGTGTTGCCATGATGTCGCCTCCTCTGGGTCCTGGCTACTGGGTCCTGGCTACGGCGGATGTTAAACAGTACGGGTCGTAGCGTTGGTAATCATTACGCAAGACACTCCCTAGGGGTTCGCGGTTCAGCAAGAAAGTCGGGAACCGCTGCAAAGAAAAACGCCGACGAAGGCCGGCGAAGTGGCGGAGAAGGCTCTATTTGTGTAGGAAAATCAATTTCCGGGCAACCTTCTCGACTTGGGATTTCGTTGGCGACGTCCTTCGGCGGGCCGTACGCGACTGAGTAGTTCTACGACGGGTGGCAGCTCGGCGCGACTGAGTTGGCCATTGCCATCGGCGTCGATCCGGTCGAATCGCGCGGCCATCCGGCGCGGAGCCTCGTCGCGGCTGAGCTGCTGATCGTGGTTCTGATCCCACTGCTTGAGCAAGCGCGTGATGGCGGATTGTAGCTCGGCGGGCGAGAGGCGATCGGCCTCGAAGCGTTGGATTTGGCGAGACAGAGCAAGGAGTTCTTGCAGGCTGATCTGGTTGTCGTGGTTGCGATCAGCACGGTCGAGCAACTGTTCAAATCGATCGGCTAGCTGCTCGGGTACTTCGGCGGCGGTGATTTGCCCGTCGTTGTTGGCGTCGAGACGGCCAAAAAACTCGCGTGCTTGCTCAGGATCGGCAAGATAATCGCCACGACGGCGAGGGGCGAGGAGGTTTTGGAGGGCTTGCCACTGTGGTTTGGGTAGGAGGGCAATTTCTAGCTCGACGTCGATGTCCATGCGCCGAGTCACGCGAAGAGCCAGGTGGCTCAGCTTAGGAGCCGACTGGGTGATTTCTCGTTGGCTAAGGACGCCGTCTGGGGTGCCGCCGAGGCGGTCCTCGATCTGGTGAAAAAGTTCACGAAACTGCACGGGCACCTCGGTCGCTTCGATTTTGCGATCGGCGTTCGCATCCATCTTTGCCAGCAAGAGGAGCAGCGCGTCGGCACCGGGCATTTGGCTGCTTTGCTTTTCTACGAGAGGTTTTTCCGTTTGGTTTGGTTGTAAGCCATGCTGAAATTCGAGGAGCGACAATTCTTGATCTTGGTTGTCGTCGGACGTGCGTAGGAGGCGTTGGAAGAGTCGGGCGTGCTGGGTGGGGATCTCGTCTAACGCGATCTGGCCATCTTGGTTCTGGTCGATCTGGTCGAAAAGCTGCTGGGGGTCGGTCGCAGCCGCAAAGGGCGTTGGGAGCGTTAGTATCAGCAGCGTGTAGAGAAGTTCTGTTTTTCTCATGATGAGCATCCCAAGTAGAAAGCAGCGCGAGTCGCGTCATTCTATTAAACCCCGGCAGACCGCCAAGAGTTTCGGTCTGCGTGCCAGCAGTGCTAGTTTTCTGGATTCTAATCGATATTGACCCCTTCTGCCGTTGCTGCGTACCATTTGGGGGCCTACGGGTCTCGATGGTGAACCTTTGTGGTCTAACAGACGTATTCAGAGGGAGTGCTACGAGTGGCATCAGCCGTTTGGCCCGTGCAATCGTTGCGAGGGTCGAGCCGAGAAGTGGGATGTTGCAAAAACGCCACCTGGTGGCTTGGTAATGTCCTGTTTTTGCCACCGATGGATAGCCATGACCCAGGCAAGATTGTCATAGCTGTTACAGAAGTTGTGGGTAGAGTGATCGGTCCTTGTCCGGAAACGGTCAACGAAGATTGCTCGACCCGACGATGAAACCCTTGTTCTCGCAATTGCGCTCGCGAGGTCGATCGTTTCATACCAGACATGGTTCATACAAGACATGGAATGCGGCGCACCCCGAAGAGAGATCCTGCAAACTACGCCAGCAAACTACACACTACCCGCCCATTCCTAGACCGTAAAATAGTCCCTTATTTTTGAAACGAGTGGCTCGACTCGTCGACGACGAGACGCCCCGACACGGGAGAAAAACCAATGAACATTCAAGGCCCCTCCAACATTCACGGTGCCCACGGCGTGAAATCGCCGCACACGAGCAATCGCCCGAACGGCACCCAGCCCAACCAAGCAACGTCAGCCCCGTCTGACCAGCTCGATATTTCGGCGGCTGGCGAGGCTGCGGCTCAGGCTGTTGAGAGCGGCGGCATTCGCTCGGACTTGGTCGCACGGGTTCGCAACGAGATCGCAGCCGGTACTTATGAGACGCCTGAGAAGCTGAGCTTGGCGCTAGATGGGCTGCTGGACGAGACGAGCTAGGGTTATCAGCGACTTGGCTATCGGCAACGTGGTTCCTCACGCCTTCTACGGCTCCACGGCATCCGATTGTTCTGAGGCGGGAGCGAGTTCGGGGGTTGAGTCTTGTGCCCCACGCGACACGATGCGTCCTTGATGCTGTTTCTGTAGCTTCCGGTAATAGTCTACCAGTCGCTTGGGATCATGATCGACAGACGCCGAAATTCGGTGGCGTACTTCTCGGATCGCATCAATGGGTGGATCGGGTTTCATGGCTTTTGCCCAAGTAACTCAAGAGGTGTGACCAGCGACGGAACGTACAGGCCAAGTAAAGTGTTGATTCGCCGAATGTGGCCAAACTTGTTTGCGTTGGCCAAATGCCGACAATTCCATGTTAGCAGAAAATCACATTTGTGCCACGAAGCAATTGCCAAATGGAGAGCGTCGCCGGCTGGGTCGCTTGGCATGACATGGTGCGAGATATACGTTGCTACCGAGTCGGCGATAGACTCATTGATGTCGAGTAGAGGGAGCTTAGCAACGAGGCCAAGGGCATCCTCTTGGCGTCAAAGGATCCGGTTGCAAGCTCATCCACGACAGCCACGCTGGTGACAACGTCGTAATCGCGGAAGTGGTTGTCCCACCATTGCCGAGTCCACTCGCGACGAGCTACCATTTCAGGTTCTGTGCGAACCTCAAAGTAAAAGCTCGGAATCGAGGTTTCGATATAGACACTTGGTTTCATGGGGCTTTGCTATTTGTGTGGATGCTGTTCGTTGACAATTAAGGCCAGCGTGCCACGACGAGAGATTGACCATTTGAAAATGCCCGGGCTACGCCGCACGGGTGCAATTTTACTCCGTTGCTTCAATCTCGGGACTAGCTAACGAAGCAGTCAAGCTAGAGCGAACTAAGTCGACATTGCGGCGGTTCTTCCCCCAGTCAATCATTTGAAGAGGAAAGACACACTCAGAAACAACGCGTATCGAATTGTGACCCGAGGTAATTGTTATACGCTCGCCCCATGTTAGCCAGTTAACGCCGAAGCGAATTATCGTCGATGTTGTGGTTTCGGATTCGATCAGAAAGCGAGGATGGTGCTGTTTCAAGTCTTGAACCGCAGTCCGAATGACTTCCAGCAGATTTTTTCGTGGATGATCAGTGGTGATTGTTGTTTCGTAAGCGGCAGCCATTGTATCGGTATAACTTGTTATCACTTGGGAAATTCCAAATAAACTAACCAAAGCGAATTTATCCGGGAATTCCCAAATAAATACGTCCGCATTGTAGCAAAGTCGAGCTGCCGCTACGTACAGGATCACGTATGCGCTCTACAATCCTCGCACTTCTTGCGACGCTCTTGAGACTGGGCCTCCATTCGGCTAGAATCAATAGTGAGCCATTGGCGTTACCAAAACCTTGTTTTGCAAGAGTTACGAGCGGTTTTTAGCCATTAAGCTGTCTCAATTAGGCAAGGGCAGCGAGCTTGTTGCGACCATATTATCGCGATCGGTTTGCGCAGCGTCTCTTCGATAAGGTTTAAGACAATGTCTAGCGGATTTTCACTTGGCACGGTACAGGTTTCTAGCTCTCCCCAGGAGCGGTTCGCCGAGTTTCTGCAAAGCAAAGGAAAACGAATCACCCAGCAGCGGCGGATTCTGGTCGACCATGTCTTTCAGAGCCACGACCATTTTGACGCCGAAGAACTGATTCTCAATCTGGCGCAGCAGCCCGAAGGGACCAAAGTTGGCCGGGCGACCGTCTATCGGACGTTGAATGAATTGGTCGACTCGGGTCTTCTGAGACGTATGAACCTGAGCGGTCGTGCGGTTTACGAGCACGACTATGGCTACCCTCAGCACGACCATCTCCATTGCACGATGTGCGATCAGTTGATCGAATTTCAAAGCGATGACCTTCAAGCATTACGAGCCGCCGTGGCTGCTGAGCATTCGTTTCGAGTGACCGGCCATCGGCTGATCATCACGGGCGTCTGTTCTGCGTGCAGCACCAAACGCCACCGACGCCAAAGCCCACTCGACCTTATTTGAGAGAGAACCTAACCCCGCCCCTCCTGCCGACTCCCCACCCTGGCAACATAAAGCGACTTTCCAATGCGAAGGCAAAGCCGATTCCTTTGGTTTATTTTGATGGGTTGTACAACGACTTGTACAACTTCTGCTCAGATTCCCGAGCAACCCGATTTCGCCACGCACATTCAGCCGTTGCTCGAAACCTTGTGTTTTGATTGTCATGGAAATGGCGCGGAGGAAGGGAAATTACAGTTCGATGCTGCGGAATCGGAGGCGGCGTTGATTGCAGATCGGCAGCTTTGGGGCAAGGTGTGGGAAAACGTGCTCGCCGAGACGATGCCGCCCGCCGATATGCCTCAACCGACCCATGCCGAGCGTGCGACGCTTTCGCGATGGATTGGCCAGAAAGTTTTTCAGGTCGACCCAGAGCAACCCGATCCGGGGCGAGTGACGATCCGTCGTTTGAATCGTGTGGAGTACGGCTACTCGGTGCTAGATTTGCTAGGCGTTGAGTTTCCGGTTGCCGATCATTTTCCGGTGGACGACACCGGCTACGGTTTTGACACGATCGGCGACGTGCTGACGGTGCCCCCCACGCTGATGGACAAGTATTTTGATGCGGCGGCCCAGATTAGTGAAGAACTGCTAGAGCAAGCGACGCTGTCCGAAGCGGACCGTTCGGATGCGTACGGACGAATTTTCGACAAAAAAATCCCGCCCTCCGATCGTGCTGAGCAATTTCGACTCGCACGCGAAATTATCGAGCAGATCGCCACACAAGCCTATCGCCATCCGGTAGGCGAAGCTACCCTCGAAAAACTGTTGCGTTTAACCAGGCCGGCGTTCCATGCGGGCGAGGCAACGTACCAGGAGGTGGTCTGTCGCGCAATTGAAGCAATCCTCGTCTCGCCTCGCTTTATTTACCGTGCTGAGTTTCAGCCAAGGCCGGACGATCCCCAGAAAGCACATCGACTCGACGAATTTGCTTTGGCTTCGCGGCTCTCCTATTTTCTGTGGTCGAGTTTGCCGGATGAAAAATTGCTCGATCTGGCAAAGCAGGGGAAGTTGCGAGAAGCGCTGGATGCCCAGGTGCAGCGCATGTTGGAAGACGGCAAATCGAACCGATTTGTCGAAAATTTTGTTGGCCAATGGCTACAAACCCGTGACGTCATGGCTTTGCATCGCAGCGAAAAACTGCAACAGAAAATCCAACAAGCTCGCTATTCGATGCCCTACGAAACCGAAGCCCTTTTTCGGCACATCCTGCGAGGCAATCGTCCGGCGATCGAGCTGATCAATGCAGACTATTCTTTTCTGAATGAAGCGTTGGCAAAGTTTTATGGTATTGCTGATGTCAAAGGAGAGGAGCTGCGCTGGGTCCAATTTGCGCCCGGCAGTGTTCGGGGCGGGATCCTGACTCATGCCAGCGTGCTGTTGGTCACCTCGAACCCTGACCGGACGTCTCCGGTGAAGCGAGGCCAGTTTATTCTCGAGAACATTTTGGGGATGCCGGTCCCGCCTGCGCCGCCTGAGGTTCCGGCTTTGGAAGACTCGCAAGAGGAGGGGGACGAGTCGCTCAGTTTCCGTGCCCAGCTTGCGCGGCATCGTGCCGATCCTATGTGTGCAACGTGCCACGATCGGATGGATCCGCTCGGCTTGGGCCTGGAGAATTTCGACGCAGTGGGTCTTTGGCGTGAAGAAGATGCGGGCGAGCCAATCGACGCGAGCAGCCAGTTGGCTAGCGGCGAGCGATTCGCCGGCATCCGCGAACTGCGTACTATTCTTTCAACAAAAAAGCGTTTGTTTTACCGCTGTCTTACGAGAAAACTGATGACCTACGCGCTCGGACGCGGGATCGAGTATACTGATATTCCCGAAGTCGAGACGATCGTCGACGCGATGCTTGCCAACGACGGACGGTTTTTAACCATGCTGATGGGCATTATCGAGTCGCCACAATTTCAAATGTGTCGCGGTAACGGGGATGCAGACCGGGCACCTTCCTCACAAAGTCATTCGGACGAATGAATACGAGAACTCATGGCTAGTCAACACAAGCTCGACCGTCGTAAGTTTCTGCGTGGCGCGGGCACCTGTCTGGCTTTGCCCGCTTTGGATTTTTTTTCTTCCACGGCCAGCGCGGCTGCCGCGGAGCAAGCCTCGCTTGCGACCACCGCGACAGGCATGCCGTTGCGGACGGCCTTTTTGACGGTCCCTGACGGAGTGAATCTGGAGCATTGGCGACCGCAGGGCGTTGGCCGCGACTATCAGCTCGGCAACACGTTTGCCCCTTTGGCCGAATTCAAAGAGAAGTTCCAAATTTTCACGGGCTTTGAACACAACAACGCGAATAGTTTGGGGGATGGACCTGGGGACCATGCGCGAGCGAACGCCACATTTCTGACCGGTGCGCATCCCGTAAAAACGGCCGGGGCTCATTTTCGTAACGGGATCTCTATCGATCAAATTGCTGCCCGAGAAATCGGAAACTTGACCCGCATCAAGTCGTTGCAACTGGGGGTCGAAGAGGGGCGTGCCTCGGGAAGTTGCGATTCGGGGTATAGCTGCGCCTATCAATTCAACCTGTCCTGGGCCTCGCCGACGATGCCGCTGGCTCCCGAGGCGAATCCGCGTGCGGTTTTCGAGCGGCTGTTTGGGAGCGGCGCGCCGGCCGAACGACAGCGTAGCTTGCTCGAACGACAAACACGCCGAAGTAGTATCCTCGACATGGTTGCCGACGAAACACGGTCGATGAATCGCCGCCTAGGGGGGAACGACCGCCACAAGCTAGGCGAATATCTTGAGAGTGTCCGGTCGCTTGAACAACAAATCGAACAGGCCGAGTATTTTCCGCTGCCGAAGACCGAGCTGCCGGTTCCCGACGGTATTCCTGAGAGTTACCAGGACCACATGCGATTGATGTTCGATTTGCTGGCGGTGGCGTTTCAAACCGACTCGACGCGGCTGGTGACGTTTCCGCTGGCCTACGAAGGGAGTGACCGGAGCTTTCCCGAGCTGGGGATCAGCGAAGGGCATCACCATTTGTCGCACCATAAGAACAAGGCTGAAACGCTAGAAAAAATTGCCAAGATCGATCACTTTTACATGCAGCAGTTGGCGTATTTCCTCGGTCGTCTTGAGGAGATGAAAGACGCCGACGGATCGAGCGTGTTGGACAACTCGATGGTTGTCTACGGTTGTGCCATCAGCGATGGCGACCGCCACAACCACGACGATTTGCCGATCGTTCTGGCCGGCGGCGGAGGCGGAACGCTTACCCCAGGGCGGCATGTCGATTTTGACAGCAACGTGCCGATGACGAATCTTTACCTGTCGATGCTCGACCGAATGGGCGTGTCACTCGATCGATTCGGTGACAGCACAGGACGTGTGAAAAATCTGTAGGCTGGGCACTGCCCACCATTTTTTCTGACGGATTTTTGCCCGCGGATGACGCGAATAAACGCAGATTCTACGTTGATTATGGGCATCCGCATTTATCCGCGTCATCCGCGGGCAGTTTTTTTGATACGGCGTGAACGGTGCGTTCCGCTTCGCTGCACACACCCTACGAGCTAAACCCGCAACTCTGTATGCTCAGCCCCGCGCCCGGCATACCGCTCCCGAATCGGCCCGACCACATCCGCCAAAAACTCATCCACTTGTTCGGCGCTGCGTCCGGTGAGTTTCGAGGCATCGACGGCAGCGGCTAGGTCGACGGCGGCAAAGGCTTTGTCTTCGGCGAGGCGTTCTAACAGGTCGTTCGGTTTGCCATGTTGCTTGACTTCGGCGGCGGCGGCTTGGCTGTGTTGGCGGATGTGCTCGTGCAGGTCTTGGCGGTCGCCGCCTGCCGTGACGGCGGCCATCAAGATGTTTTCGGTGGCCATGAAGGGAAGCTCTTCGCGCAGGTTGCGGGCGATCACTTCGGGGTAGACGACCAGTCCGTCGGCGACGTTTTGGTAGAGGATCAGCACGGCGTCGGTGGCAAGAAAGGCCTGGGGGATGACCAGCCGACGGTTCGAGCTGTCGTCGAGCGTGCGCTCCATCCACTGCGTGGCAGCGGTGGCGGCGGTGCTCGATTGTTGGCTCATCACAAAACGGGCAAGGCCGCAGATGCGCTCGCTTCGCATTGGGTTGCGTTTGTAAGCCATCGCTGACGACCCGATTTGCGTTTTTTCAAACGGTTCTTCGAGTTCTTTGCGATGGGCGAGAATGCGGATGTCGGAGGCCGCTTTGTGGGCCGATGCGGCGATGCCGGCCAGTGCGTCAATCGCCTGGGCGTCGACTTTGCGAGAATACGTTTGGCCGGTGACGGCGTAGGTGGTGTCGAAGCCCATTTTTTGCGCTACGAGTTGTTCCAACTTACGGACCTTCGTGTGGTCGCCCTCAAAAAGTTCTAAAAAACTGGCTTGGGTGCCGGTCGTGCCTTTGGTACTGCGAGCACGAAGCTGGGCGAGGCGGTGTTCGAGTTCGGTCAGATCGAGCGCCAAGTCGTAGGCCCAGAGACAAGCGCGACGGCCGACGGTCGTGGGCTGGGCCGGTTGCAGGTGCGTAAAACCGAGCGTCGGCAGGTCGCGATATTCGACGGCAAACTTGGCAAGCGTGTCGATCGTCGCGGCAACCTTGTCGCAGACGAGCGTGAGGGCTTCGCGCAGAATAATAAGGTCGGTGTTGTCGGTGACAAAACAGCTTGTCGCGCCGAGGTGGATGATCGGCTTGGCCGCTGGGCATTGATCGCCATAGGCATGGACGTGCGCCATCACATCGTGGCGAAGCTGTTTTTCGTACTTCGCAGCCACATCAAAGTCGATGTCGTCGACGTGGGCCTTGAGTTCGGCGATCTGAGCGGGCGTCACCGACAGGCCAAGCTCGGCTTCGGCTTCGGCAAGCGCGACCCATAGCCGCCGCCAAGTGCTGTGCTTGTGCTGCGGACTAAACAGCCGACTCATTTCGTCGGAAGCATAACGGGTAATCAGCGGGTTTTCGTAGTGGTGCATAGGAGTCGGGGTTCGAGGGTCAGAGTAGCCGCGATGCAACGCATCGCCGGAGCGTCACCAAATTCTTCCCTCATTTTAGCGATCCTACGGCGAAGCTGATATGGGCTTCGTTGAGCATTTCTCTCCGGCGATTCGTTGAATCGCGGCTAGTAGGTATGAATCGCGGCTGATTATTTGAATCGCGTGTTGGTCACATGTTGGTCAGGTCATCGTTGCTGGCGCTGCCTAGTAAGTTGTCGAGGGCGACTGAAACGGCGGCGGCATGTTCGGGTGGGGCATCTTTGGGAAGATAGACGCGGCAGGCGAGTTGGCTGACAGGCAGGTGCTTGTACAGCTCGTTGTCGGTGAGCGGGCGGATTTGTTGGGTTGCCGAACGGTAGAGAAAATTTTGCCCGGCGGCGGCTGTCTTGGGATCGGGACGGTCGATGTAGCTGGGGAGATCCATTTTCATAGGAATGTCTTGCAACGGCTTGGGCAGCTCGTCACGGAGGGCCTGCTCGGCCAGTTTTTCGCGGCCTTTGCCAAAGATGTCGGTCGCTTGTGGATCGAGCCGCAATCGTTCGTCGGCCATGACCCAGTCGACTTGACGCTGGAGCAAGCGTTGCCAACGGAGGCCCAAGGCTCGCTGCTCGGGGTTGTCGCTTTTATGCCAGCGGGCGACGTCGATCAACAGCGACCACTCGGTGAACTGTTGATACTCGTCAAGGTACTCGAGCGGATTGCCGGGAAACAAAAAATGTTTGCCGTCGCGAAACAAATCTTCGAGCGTTTTGTCGATTGCCCGTACGGTACGGTGAAAATAGACGGCTCGAAAAAGTTCGCTGCGTGCCTGGCGAAATCGGACCAGGGCGTTCATGCCGCGATCTTGGATGGTGAGGCCCTGCTCGCTGAAAAAAGTGTAGCGGAGCAAGCGCTCGAGGTCGTAGGAACGGGTGCTATAGCCCGACATGTAGGCGTCGCGGAGGACGAAATCCATGTTGTCGACGGTGTACAGTCCACAGAAAAGGCTGCGGAGCATGACAAGCCAACGCGGTCGGTCGGCGGTATCGTCGGTGGTGTCGTTGCCGGTCGGGCGCGTGATGACCCAGGCGATTTGGTCGGGATCGATCTGTTCGTCGTCGCGCAGCCGATGGCCGTTGGGGCAAGTCCGAACGTTTTTTAGGAGCGGCGCTAACTCTTCGCGGATAATGTGAGCGCCGAGCTTTTCGTGCGTAAGGTCGTAGTCCTGCAAAAAGTGCGCATCGAAAAAGTGTCCGAACGGGCCGTGGCCGACGTCGTGGAGCAGGGCGGCGAGTCGTGCTAGGGATTCGACGTAGGCACGGCTGGGGGCATCGGGGCAGACTTCGAGCAGACTGGGATAGAGAACGTCGATCGTGCGGCTGGCCATGTGCATCGCGCCGACGACATGCTGAAACCGGGTATGTTCGGCCGAGGGGTAGACCCACCAAGCGGTTTGTAGTTGGTGGATCTGGCGGAGCCGTTGCAACCAAGGGTGGTCGAGCAGCGTCCGTTCGGAGGTCTCTCCTTCGTCGACGACCGAGACAAAGGGGATATAGCCATGCACGGGGTCGTGGAGGAGGCTTTCGCGTTGATCGAGATCCGTCATGAAGGGTATTGTAGCCAGTCCCGAGGAGCGAGCCAGAGCCGTATGCCTTACAGTTCTCGTGGCTCGTCAAGATTTTGAACCGCCAAGGCGATGACGAGGCCCACGACGCTCACCAGCCAGAGGACGCTGGCGCCGGTGTTGATATGCTGCAAGACGCCCGTCGCTGGGGCGTCGCCCATGGCGGAGAGCAAGCCGCTTACCCAATGTAACACTGCCATCAGAACGGGCAGGCCGAGTGCAAAGGCTAAGAGGGTTTTTACTGCGGAGCGCGAAGCCATTGGAAGGTGTCTCTAGTGGGGAGTGGGGTCATAGGCTGCCTAATCGTTATATTTTGTCACGGGGCCTGCCGCAAGCGGTGAGGCTAGAAATTCACCCCCGCCGGGAGACCGCATCAAATTGACTCTTCTTGGCTGGTGGACACAATAGGGTTATGAGCGTCCTGTTACGAAGAATTTTGCCCCCCCATTGGCTCTGCCTATTTTTTGCCTGCCTGTTGATCGGCTGGCCCTCGACGGCCGTTGCACAAAAAATCCGACTAAAGGATGGGCGCGTACTAATCGGAAAAGTGTTGCCGATTAGTGGGGTGGCAGACAATCCGATTGAAGTAGCGAATCGAGACGAAGTCACTCGTGCGACGCCAATTTTGCTGATCGACGACGATCTGCGACGCGTATTTATTCCGAAGTTCGCCCTGGCCAACGTCGTGAATCAAGCACCCGATCCGATGGTTTCCATCAAGCTATGGCAAAACGTTGCCCGTGCGGGCGGGACGATTGGCAGCGTGGGGCCAAGCTTGGGGATCTCGCAGTTCGACGAGTTTGGTCGTCGGGTTTACGAAATGCAAACGCGCAACGGTCCGCTGGCTGTCGTGCAAGGGATTACCGAGCTAACGCCGCGCTATGCCAAGGTCGAGGGGCTACGCGGCCAACCCCGGTCGATTGTGTGGGACATGCGTCTGGCGACCAGTTCGATACCGCGCGACGTGCTGACCAAAATCCTAGCCCAAGCCGTCTCACGCGACAAACCGCAGGACTGGCTACAGGTGGTCCGCTTTTATTTGCAAGCAGAGCGCTATCACGATGCGCGGCGCGAGCTGGAGCAAATTGTCCGGCGCTTTCCAGAAATGCAAGAATTGCAAGCCGAGGTGCGACAGCTACGGCAACTTGGAGCAAAGCGGGTACTCAAAGAGATCGAGTTGCGCCGCAAGGCGGGACAACACAAGCTGGTCGACCGTTTGTTGGAGAATTTCCCCGCGGAAGAGGTCGCCGGCGAGACGCTCCAGCAAGTGCGTGACACGATTCAAAAGTATGACAACGATAAACGGCTCTTGGAGCAAGCAACGAAGCAGCTTGATGGGATTGTTGCGGGGCTGGAATCGGAAGACCAGCGCAAGCTGGTTCAGCCAATTATTACCGAGATTCTTACCGATCTAAACCGAAACAATCTGACTCGTTTAGTTCCTTTTTTGCAACTGGCTGACGACGAGTCGTTGGCGGCAGAAGAACGAGTTGCCTTGGCGATCACCGGTTGGTTTTTGGGGGCCGACGACGCGAGCCAAAAGCTCTCGACGGCCGTTTCGCTCGTTCAGGTCCGCGAGGTCGTCCTGAAATACTTGCGTGAACCGTTGGCACACGAGCGGCAGACTTTGGTCGATTCGATCGAGAGTTTGGAAGGAGCCGACGTGCCCAAAGTGGCCAAGCTTCTGGCGTACATGAAACCGCCTTGGGAGATTCCAGAGGGAGCGGCCCAAGGACATGCCGTTTTTGAATTGACAGCGCCGGGAAAAACCGAGCATGGCGATTTTCGTTACGTGGTGCAGCTTCCGCCCGAGTATGATCCGTATCGCCGCTATCCTGTGATCGTCGCCCTGAACGGAGCCTACAATTCGGTGGAACAGGAATTGGACTTTTGGGCCGGTTCGCAGCCGCAAGACAAAACGGGGCAGGCCGAGGGCGTCCGAAGAGGGCAGGCGATGCGGCATGGCTACGTCACGTTGGCCGTCGACTGGCAAAAACCTCAGCAATACAGCTACGAGTATTCGTTACGCGAGCACGAAGCGGTGCTCACCAGCCTGCGCGATGCAACGCGCCGGTTTAGCATCGACACCGACCGGGTCTATCTCTCGGGGCATGGGATAGGCGGAGACGCGGCTTGGGATTTTGCGCAGTCACACCCCGATTTGTGGGCGGGTGTGATTCCGTTTGTAGCGAAATTTCATCCGGTCAAAAAGTACGTGCAGCACTACTGGGAGAACGCACGCTATGTGCCATTCTATTTTGTAGCCGGCGAAAAAGATGGTCAGAAAATGGCGGCGAATGCCGATGTCCTCGACAAATATCTGCTCAAACGCTTTGATACTACGGTCGTCGAATACTTGGGACGTGGCCAAGAACCGTTTCACGACGAGATATTACACGCGTTCGATTGGATGGGACTGACGATCCATCGGCGGCGCGGCGCGCCGCGAGAATTTACCTGCAAGACGATGCGCCCCTGGGATAACTTTTTCTGGTGGATCGAAGGGCAAGAGTTCTCCAAAACGGTCCATCCCGAGCAATGGCCCGCGCGCAAAGCGCGTCCGACCGCAGTCATCGGAAAAGTGCTGAACAACAACGGGCTTTCGGCCAGGAGCAGCTCGGCACGAACGACCCTTTGGCTCAGCCCAGATTTAGTCGATTTCTCGCAGCCCATCACGATCAAGCTGAACGGCAGAAAGCTGACCAAGGCACGCAATTCGGTGCGTCCCGATCTGCGCGTGCTGCTGGAAGACGTGCGAACACGCGGTGACCGCTTGCGTCCCTTCTGGGCAAAGCTGGAATCGCCTTGAGGCAAAACCGCCGCTACCGCAAGGCGCTCGAGTCGCCCGCAGCACGGGCTTGGGGTGCGATTTTGCTGAGCGTCGCACCGACGATAAACCAGCCATCGGCCTCACTGCGTACGATCGTTCCGGCCGGGCCAAAGTAGCGACGGACCATCTCGAAATCGGGAAGCTTGCGGCCATCGATTTTCTGCTCACGCAGGATCCCCTCGTCCTCGTCATCAGGTGGCGAAAGCAAACGATTGAGCAGGCGTCCGAGCAGTGTTTCGGATTGAGGCATCTTGCCTTGTCGGAGCAGCTCGTAGATCGGGCGATACGCTTCGTCCGAGCGGACGAAGCACCGCGCGGCGACGTCCCCCTGGAGCAAGCGTGTCATAGCCATCTCGACTTCGCGGTAGTCGCCCGCTGTGGCGAGGGTGTCTTGAGGTGCCTTGCTACTCAAAACCTCTCTCATGAAGCCGACATGCGAGGCGATAAAAAGCTGACCGCCGGTCACACAGACTGCCGAAGTGGGAGAGTTTTCGCCCGTTTCACCCAGGGCGGGCGTCTCGTCGATTTCCTCCAGAAGATCCAAATCCTCGACATCAATGTCGAATTCGAGATCCGCTTCCTCTTGTTCGTGAATTTCCCAAACGACCTTGCCTTCAAATTCGGTACGGACGGCGTTGGGATCGCTCTTCATGAATTTTTCGATCGTCAGGGCAATCGCCGCTTCGTTCTTCAATTCGATGGCGAACAAAAATCGCTCGCATTTTGTCGTAATGGGAACCTTGTAGTCGGTGACCATCGTCACGCGCTGCCCTAGATGGGCAACCAAGTCTCGCTTCACGTCCACCTGCGGGCCATAAGGGTCCTTTTCAAGCCCTTGGAGAACATTGGCAAAAGCATCTTCGTAGCCAGCGATGGCGTCGAACAGCGACCCGAAATAATTGAACGCGTTCTCGATATCAAAGTTGAAGGTGCGATAGCTGGCCAGCTTGCGAGGCAACCATTGAGGCGGCGACATCGACTTGCCGTTGGGGAACTTCATGATACGCATCGCCTGTCGATACTTTTCCGATTCCCCAGAAACACCAGGTGCATAGACCGCCGTGCGGTGCAAGAGTTCGTAGGAGCCGGCGACCGCCAAATTGACGAAACCACCCATGCCCTGGATGGCATCAAAACCTTGAGCATTGAGAATGGCGAGGTAATCTTTCCCCACCCTTTTCTTCTTGGAATCTCCCAAAGAGCGGATCGCACGGGCATAGCCAAACGGATCGAAATACCAGCGTACTTCGGGTTCTAGGCCGTTGCTTTCTTTGCGGCAACGCGATTGGGTCTGTTGATAGGCTTGGACGCTCGAGAGACCGGGCGATTTGCCGGCAAAGCGGCTTAGGATTCTTTGAGCCTCGTAGCGGCTATCGCTGGCACAAAGGAGGTTGTCTTTCACAAAATAAATCGCGGTCCGCGTGCCACCAGTTTTGGCCACAGGCACGGTGTAGACGGCCATTTCGGCACCCACGGCGTCGACGCTTTCTTTCGAGGCACCACGTTTGATCAATTCTTTGTCGACTTTGTCGAGCAGGTCGTCAAGCTGTTGACGATGTCCGGTGGTGTCGACGATTAGCGAAATGGCTGCACGCCCTTTTTCTTGTTCGACAAGTCCCATCGCAATTTCGCCACCTGCGACTCCTTTGAGATCGGCAAGTTCTAGGCCAAGCTTGTCACGGACGCCCGTGATCTTACGTTGTAATTGGCGCTTCAGATCTTCGATAAACGGGCGCATCGCTTCGTCTTGAACTAGCTGGCCCATCTGGGTTTGTTGCCAATGTTCGTGCAAGGTGCTGATGTTGGCAATCGAGGCGTAGCCCCGTGTGTTGGGCGACATCAACTGGTCGCTAGGCACCGCAGCCGTCGCTGGGGCTAGAGTCAGCAGCGCAACCGAAAGGGTGAGTAGTGCGCAAAACGGAGCGGTGATTTTCTTGTCCAATATCACGATAATCCTGCCTGATGAGGCCCGGCGGCCAGAAGAAGAATGAAGGAGGTTTGGTGTGTGGGCGACGGTCGGAAACCGCGCAGGGTGGGACTTTACTAAGTTATCGGCACGCTGACAACGCATATCTTGCCGAGACTGCTAGCTCTGTAGAGCTTACCTAAGAAGACCAACACCTCCCAGCAGTAGAACCCGCAAGCTGGAAGAATAGGCAGCTTGTGAGACCAACGTGGAGATTTTCCTGCTGAAAAGGTCTAGCGAGGAGTAAAACCAAGCCTGAAACTAGGTTTTCAGATGCGGCAAACCGTGAAAGAGCGGTGTGCCTATACTCCGCACCGGGTACCACCGGTTGACCGATAGGTCTACCGGTGTGACGAAGTCACCAGAGGTTGGATCGGGAAGCTACTGAGATCAGAATGGCAGCATGTCAGAAAAGCGCCGTGTTGTCGACGATCAACGCTATTGCCATTTTATTACTTTCTCGGTCTACCGTCGGCGTAGGTTGTTGGATCACAATCAGCCCAAGCGATTCGTCCTGGGAGTGCTGAATTTTGTTTTAGAAAAACATGCCGGTCGGTGCGCCGGATTTGTGCTCATGCCAGACCACGTGCACGCGTTGGTCTGGCTGCCGGAAACAGACCACCTGAGCCGTTTCATGCACGAGTGGAAAAGGCAATCGAGCCTGAGCATTCGCAAGTGGTATCGAGAACACGCAACGCACTACGCGGCAAGCTTTGGCGAAGGCGACAAGTTTTGGCAGCCGAAGTACTATTCGTTTTCGATTTATGGACGAGGCAAACTGGAAGAGAAGTTGGAGTACATGCACAAGAATCCCGTTCGAGCAGGACTCGTAGAAAAGGCAGTTGACTGGCCTTGGGGCTCTGCACGGTGGTATGAGAGTCGCCGTTCGGTTGGAGTCCCAATTCAATGGGTCGACTGACTAGACAAATCCTCTGGTGACTGCGTCACACTGGTAGCCCTAAAAAGGCCAACCAGTGGTACCCGGTGTTATCGGAAGAGCCGCTGTCCTAACCCGCCTATTCCCTAAAATCAAGTCCGTAGGGTGCGTAGTTATTGAAAAACGGTGCGTTCGTTTCGTGGCGTCCAAGGACGAATTCGAGGGGATGCTCTACTTGCCTTGCAACGCACCAATTTCGGCGACCTCCACGCACCCTACGGACTAAGGAACCACCGCCACATACACCGAGTCCGAAAAATTAGCTACCGTATCACGATGAAAAGAAACCTGTATTGTGGCGATAGAACTGGTCTGCGCATACGCAGACATCGTGGTAACCCAGTGGTTAAGAACGCCTTTATACGATTCGCAAGATGGTTGCGAAAGAACCATGAGTTTCCTGTGCTGTTGCCTGTTTACCTTTCTCCAAAGCGAAGAATCGTAACGGTTTCAGGCGAGGAGACCAAATAAGGTGTCAGCAAGGCTCTGTAGAAAACCTCCCCTTTTCGTTCTTTTAAGGAACCACAGAGAACACAGAGGATCGCAGAGAAGTGTTTTTTGTCCCCCTAGGCAAAGGTAATTCTCTCCGTGTACCTCTGCGTCCTCTGTGGTATTTTTTTCAAAGCGTTCAAAAATAAAGTTTTCTACAGAGCCTGTCAGAACCTTATCCAGGCAAATCCAAGTAAAGGCCCCCTCACCCCGGGTGCCACTGCTGGCTTGCCAACCACCAACCAGGCCCCCCACTGCTGGACAAGCCAGACAGTGCCACCCCATCGAAAAATCCGCGCCCAGCTGCGGCCAATTTCTTTCCACACACACCGGCCAAAAAAATAACTCGCATCCCCCACCAGAATAAAGCACAATTCTATTATCTTGCGCGCTCCCAAAAGAAAAAGCCTCACGCAGAGACGCAGAGGCACAGAGGAAAAGTTGAAAAAACTCTGCGGTCTCTGCGCCTCTGCGTGAGGCTTTTCCAAAAACATTCTCACCACGAACGCAATCTCCCCAACTTTTGCAGCGACCGGGTGCCACTGCTGGCTTGCCCAGCAGTGAGAACCCAAGGCCCCCAGCGACAATACTCCCCGACTTTCGCACCCAACCCTGGGGCCCCCAGCGATTCGCTGCAAAAGTCAGCACCTCATCGCACTCAAACAGCGGAAATAACGACAAACCACCCCGACTTTTGCAACTCTCCTTCACCCACCCTCGTGCAAAACAGACTACGCCAACCCCCCGATGACAATCTGCCTGGATCGGGCTAAAATAAGGGCCAATTCCCAAGTCCCTAGCCAGAAAAGCGGTTTTGCCGCTATCAAGGAAAGATTCATGGCCGCCCAAAACCTGAAAACCGATCCCTTTTCCGCTCGCGACACTTTTGATACCGGCAGCGGCAAAGCAGGCATCTACCGCCTCTCAACGCTCGAAGACGCGGGCCTCACCCAAGTCGACAAGCTCCCGTTTTCCATTCGCGTCCTCCTCGAATCCTGCCTACGCAACTGCGACGGCTACGTCGTCAGCGAAGAAGATGTCAAAAATCTCGCCGGATGGAAGGCGGCCGCCCCCGCCGAAGTCGAAATCCCCTTCAAACCAGCTCGCGTCGTCCTCCAAGATTTCACCGGCGTCCCAGCCGTCGTCGATCTGGCCGCCATGCGTTCCGCCATGCAGCGACTCGGCGGCGACCCCAACAAAATCAACCCCCTCGTCCCCGCCGACCTAGTGATCGACCACTCCGTCCAAGTCGACCACTTCGCCAGCGGCGCGGCACTCGATCTCAACATCGAACTCGAATTTCAACGCAACCGCGAGCGCTACGAATTCCTCCGCTGGGGCCAAGACGCATTCGACAATTTTCGAGTTGTACCGCCCGGCACCGGCATCGTCCATCAGGTGAACCTCGAGTACTTAGCCAAGTGCGTCTTTCTTCGAGAAGATCACGCCGGGCCAGTCGCCGTGCCCGATTCGCTTGTCGGAACCGATAGCCACACCACGATGATCGACGGCCTAGGCGTCGTCGGTTGGGGCGTCGGCGGCATCGAAGCCGAAGGCGTGATGCTCGGCCAGCCAATCTACATGCTCATGCCCGAGGTCGTCGGTATGCGCCTCACCGGCAAGCTCCCCCCCGGCGCAACGGCCACCGACCTCGTGCTGACGGTCACCGAAATCCTCCGCAAAGAAAAAGTCGTCGGCAAATTTGTCGAGTTTTTCGGCGAAGGCGTCTCCAACATGTCGCTAGCCGACCGCGCGACCATCGCCAATATGTCGCCCGAATACGGGGCAACGATGGGCTTTTTTCCAATCGATTCCGAGACGCTCGCTTTTCTGCGGCGCACGGGCCGAACCGAAAGCGAAGTCCAGTTGGTCGAGCGTTACACCAAAGAACAGGGCCTCTTCCGCACCGACGCAACGCCTGTACCGACCTTTACCAAGATCGTCGAACTCGACATTTCGACCGTCGAGCCGAGCCTCGCAGGCCCCAAGCGTCCGCAGGATCGCGTGCCGCTCTCGCACATGAAGCAATCGTTCCACGATTCGCTTCGCGCGCCGGTCGGCCCCCAAGGATTTGCACTCGACGACGCCACCCTAAAACGCTCGGAGAAGGTCGAGAACAACGGCCATTCGTCGACGATTACGCACGGTGCGGTCGCCATCGCGGCCATCACGAGCTGCACCAACACCAGCAACCCGTCGGTCATGGTCGCCGCAGGCCTTGTTGCAAAAAAGGCAATCGAAAAGGGCCTAACCGTACCGTCCCACGTCAAAACAAGCCTCGCCCCCGGCTCGCGCGTGGTCACCGATTACCTAGAAAAAGCGGGACTCGACAAAGATCTCGACACCCTCGGCTTCCAAACCGTCGGCTACGGCTGCACGACCTGTATCGGCAACAGCGGCCCGCTGCCCGAGCCGGTCACCAAGGCCATCGTTGCAGGCGACCTGATCGTTTCGGGCGTCTTGTCGGGCAACCGAAATTTTGAAGGGCGTATCAATCCGCATGTGAAAGCCAACTACCTGGCAAGTCCGCCGTTGGTCGTTGCTTATGCACTCGCGGGTACGACCGACGTCGATTTGACGACCGAACCCGTGGGCGAGGCCGCCGACGGGTCGCCGGTGATGCTCTCTGATATTTGGCCGACGCACGAAGAAGTGCAAAAAGTCGTCGAGAGCTGCGTCCTGCCCGAAATGTTCCGAAACCAATACGACAACGTCTGGCAAAAAAATCCAAAATGGAATGCGATCGAGATCACCGGCGGTGAGCTGTATGACTGGAACGACCAAAGCACCTACATCCAAGAGCCGCCGTTCTTAATCGGCTTGAAGCGAGAGGTCGACCCGATCACGCCCATCACCGGCGCCCGTTGCATGGCGCTGTTGGGCGATTCTACCACCACCGACCACATCTCGCCCGCCGGGGCGATTGCCTCCGACAGCCCCGCCGGTGCATTCCTCAAAGAGGCGGGCGTCGAACCTCGTGACTTCAATAGCTACGGCAGCCGACGCGGAAACGACCGTGTGATGACACGCGGGACGTTTGCTAACATTCGCATCCGCAACCAACTGGCCCCAGGCACCGAAGGGGGCGTCACTCGCTATCTGCCGCTTGATCCCCAGTCGCCAGGGGCGGGCGAAGTTATGTCGATCTACGACGCAGCGATGAAGTACCAAGAGACCGACACGCCGCTGGTCGTGCTCGCTGGCGCTGAATACGGCACCGGAAGCAGCCGCGACTGGGCGGCCAAAGGAACCTTTTTGCTAGGCGTACGGGCGGTGATCGCCGCCAGTTACGAGCGAATCCATCGCAGCAACCTCGTCATGATGGGCGTCCTGCCCTTGGAGTTTGCAGCAGGAGCAACCTGGCAATCGCTGGGCCTTACGGGCGAAGAAACGTTTGAAATCGCCGATCTTAGCGACGATTTGCAGCCACGTCAGCAACTCAAGGTCGTAGCCAAACGCGAATCGGGCGAGGACGTCGAGTTCACCACCACCGTGCGGATCGACACGCCTGTCGAGCTAGACTACTACCGCAACGGCGGAATCCTACAAACCGTCCTACGCAAACTTTTGGACGACTGATTTCAAATACTTCCCTTTGCGAGAGAGCAACGATGAACGAATACTTCCGAACGCTGTATGCTTTTAATCACGGTTATTGCAAGAACCTGCTCGCCGACATCGGCGAGGAAGAGATGCTGTTGCAACCGGCGGAGGGCGTGAATTCTCCGGCTTGGTTGCTCGGGCATTTAGCGCTCTGTACCGATTTTGCTTTGGGAGTTCTTGGCCAGGAAAAACGCTTGTCCGCAGAGTGGATGACCAACTTTGGCCCAGGCTCGTCGCCAACGCCAGCCAACCAGCCCTTTCCAGAGAAGCAGCCGTTGTGGGATGCCTATGCGACGGGCCACGAGGCGGTCGAAGAGGCGACGCGCGGCCCAATAGCGCCCGAGTACTTATCGGCGGCAAACCCGGTTGAGTTTTTACAGCCGGTGCTGCCAACCGCCGGCGATTTGCTCGCCCATCTGATGACAACCCACGAGTCGTCCCACCTGGGACACCTGTCCAATTGGCGACGACAAATGGGCCGTGCCCCGTTGTTTTAACAGTGCTGTTCGAGCCGATGACCTGCCCCCTTTACCCCTCCTGAGGAGAAGATCAAAACCAATTCTCTTGCTCTTTTCGAGGGATCGGAGACGATTTTTTGCTTTTCTAGCTGCTTTAATGGAAGAGAGGCGGCCTTTTTTCTTAAAAACGCAACAGGTCAACAGCCATGGCAAGCCTGAGACCGCAGTACAAAAGCACGATTTAAAGGCAGGTGTATCCTTCGAGCCATGTGAGTTTATCCTGCATCATCGCCGGTAGCGATGCGAGAAGAGAGAGGCACAACCAAGAAGAAGGGCCATCGTAGACGGTTCTGGTACGCCAATCGGCTGATCCAATTGAATTAGCCAAGCTTCAATGTTGCCATCGGGATTAAAGCCTGAGCCTACTAACGAGAGACCATCGTCAGAAATTCCTGTAGCTCGAAATTCTGACCAACCAGCTATGTGTGTCCCAATGTTTAGTTCGCCTTCAAACACATCTACAAGGTCCCGCATGCCGTTGAGCGGGTCCCAAACTTAGAATTGGTGGCTGTCGAAACCGAACGCAAAACCAAAGACCAACCGGCCATTGCTAGAAGTAAATCCTGCTGTACTGGTGTGATCTGTGGGATTTAAAAAACCTAGGCCTTGCATGCCGGTTTCTTCTGTCCAGCGGTAGGCTTCTGAACTTCCTTGGCTGAGTTCCGAGCTAGAGGAACCCACGATGGTGGTACCGTCAGAGGAAATATCTTCGGCACCGCTGCTAACGAATCCCCCCGGCAGATCACCGAGACCTACCATCCCGGTCTCTTCAGTCCAACGGAAAGCTTCTTGTCCGTTGCCTGATGAAGTAGTACCAACAATGATAGAGCCATCTGCTGAGATGCCAAGACCGTGACTAGACTCCGGAAAGTTTGCAGGCAGCGTCCCCAACGATACCATTCCAGTTTCGTTAGTCCATCGAAAATCGCGACTAAAACCTATGGGATCTATACTAGTTCCAACAATAATCTGGCCATCTCCGGAGACGTCCGAAGGGCTGCTGCTGCTACCCGGCAGGAAACCCAAGTTGACGATCCCTTCCTCGGTAGTCCAGCGATACGCCTCTTGAATTGGCAGAATTTCGAATACTCTTTCTCGTCTCGACCCTACAATGACGCTGCCGTCTTGTGATGCTGCACCGGCACTCCGATTAAAGCCATCATCAGTTACGTCATCTCTGAGTGCGGTAATAACGCCCGATGCTGACCATTGTGCCGCTTCTCCTGACGGCAAATCTAAGACACTACCACCACCCACAATGGTCGTTCCATCTCCGGAGATTCCATTTGCACCACTGCCGAATAATCCAGCAGGATAATCACCCAAAGGCGTGAACGTGGCTGCTAGACCATGATCTGTGTATACGATTGCTAGCAGACTGGAAAGTAGGAGCTTAGATAGTTGTGTCACTTTGCACACCTCACCGATGAAGAACAAGCCACTTATGTGGCTGATATAACAAAAACGACAACTGGCAATGTATTGTAGGAGGGTAGCGATCTGGTCTGCAAGTTCGTTTTCACGCACTTTGATGTAAAGCACCCGTCTCACCATTCTTGATAAATCCTCAACGTCAGCAGGTCACCTAGACGGCCCCCTCGCTTTTTAGTATTTGAGTAGGCCACCCTAACACTAACATAAACACTGGTACCTACCGTGGGGGCAGAGGGCAACCGAAGACGTTATGTTTTTCCATTTCTTACGTAATTGGCGGCGGCGGCGTTGGCTGGCCGAGCCTGAGCCGAGTGCGTGGGACGAGTGGCTCCAGGCGAACGTCTGGCAATACGGATATCTCGACGGCACGCAGCAGGCGAAGGTCCGCCGTGTGGTTTGTATTTTGTTTCACGAAAAGCTTTGGGACAGCGGGGCGGAGTTGACGGTCACGGATGAAATGCGGGTGACCATTGCCGGACAGGCGGCGCTGGCGACGCTCGGGTTCGAGAAGCCGTATTACTTCGAGCGATTGAAGACGATCATCGTCTATCCGGCCACTTTTCGTGGTCGTCCGGCGGAGGGGACCGATTTGCTGCTCGGAGAACTGGGCCAGCCCAAGACCGACTTCGGTGCGAGGACCGGGGAGTCGTGGCAAGGGGGGCCGATCATTTTGTCGTGGAAGTCGGTGCTGAACGAAGGTCGTCACGCACGTCTAGGACGCAATGTGGTGCTCCACGAATTTGCCCATCATATGGACGGACTCGACGGACGCACCGACGGCGTTCCGCCGATCACCGACTATCAGTTCGAGAAAAAGTGGTATCGCGTGACGCAGGCCGAACATCAGCGGCTGCTGAGTTTTGCACAGCGAGGCGAAGCAACCCTGCTGGATCATTATGGAGCTACCAATCGGGCAGAGTTTTTTGCCGTAGCAACCGAGTGCTTTTTTACACGTCCTCATGCGCTCGAAGCTGAGCATCAAGAGCTATTCGCAGTCTTAACCCGGCTCTTTGGTCAAGATCCACGAGACTGGCTGCCCCAAAGATGAAACGCTAGCTCAAGAGCTTGAATGCTGAGTAACCAAGCAGGCCGCCGAGTGGCAATGTGGTTAGCCAGGCAACGAGGATTGTGGCGATCGTGCGCCAACGGGCGGTGCCGGTGAGAGTGCCGATGCCGAAGAGTGCGCCGCAACTGACGTGCGTGGTCGAAACAGGCATGCCGAATCGACTGGCGCCGATAATGATGATGCCTGCAAGCAAGTTGGCCGTAAAACCTTGCCCGTGGTTCATTTGCGTGATGCGCTGGCTCATGGTTTCGGCAACGCGCCGAGCGCTGATCAGTCCGCCCAGGGCGATCAACACGCCGACAGCAGCGCAGGCGCTGAAGCCGGTAAACGCCGGGGCGATCACCAGCAGTGCGGCGATCTTCGGCGTGTCGTTCAGACCCCGAGCAAAGCTGACGACGCCGGCGGAAAGGAAGTGGAGCTTGTTGAGGACGTTTGCGGCGTCGATTCCTAAGACTTGGCCTGCGTAGCGGTTGTTGCAAGTGGCGGTGGTACCGGTCGAGACGCTCCAGTGTTCGACGCGTTCGACGACCGTTAACGCCGAACAATGGGCGGGCACGGTTTCCATGACTTGGTTACCAACGCAAATGCAGCTTTCTTCGGCAATGCCCAAACGCCTACGGGTAAAGCGAAATAGGGGGTAAATCAGCAGGGTGGCGCCGACGGCGATCACCGGGCTAAGCAGTAGCGGTTGGAGTAGTTTTTGATGGAGTACCGTCAGGTTGATTGCGGAGTTGGCGGCTATGCCCGAGCCGAGCAGCGCGCCGATCATGGCATGCGTGGTGCTGACCGGCATTCCGAGTCGGGTGGCGAGGAGTACGGTAAGGGCTGCGCCAAGGGCGACGGCGGCGACGTACGTTGGGTCGGCTACTAGGTTGGGGTCGACCAGCCCTTTTCCTTTGAACGATTTGATGAGTTGCTGGGCAAGAAAGATTGCGGTGAGCGATCCGAGCAGCGTCGTGATGGTGGCCCAGAGTAAGGCTCCGCGATATTCGGTTGTGCCACTGCCGAAGAGCGTGGCGACCCCTTTGAAATTGTCGTTGGCACCGTTGGCATAAGCCAGGGCGATGACGGCTAGGAGAATGATGGCAAGCGACATCCTTGCGCCTTTTGGTAAAAGCTAGTTCGTGAAAAGCTTGGCAAAGCTTGTTGGTCACAAGCTCGGCGAGACGTAGCTCGCCGGCTATTGTGGGTTTCTATGCTAGCCTTTTACCCCATTGAGTCCGTCACCGAAATGCCGGTTGTGTAAGCCATCGCACGCTGGCTTAAAATTTTTCGCTATACCAACGGCTGGAGGCTCTCTTGGTAGTGCTGGAGTGCTTGCTGTGGATCAAGATTGAACACTACGCGGCCTTCGGTGGTCCAGCGGGCGTCGCGATGGACGAAGACGGCGGTTGCGCTTCGGAGATTTCCTACTGCTTCGACGTCTTCCATCCCGCCGCCGGGGATGGCTGCAAAGCTGATCGTGGCCCCGACCAGCGCGTAGAGTTCGCCATTGGATCGATCGGTGGCAAAGAGCTGCCCCGTCTCGAGGTCGCATTGCTTCCAGCTTAGGCCACGCGGTTTTCCTGTAGCGGCTGCCGCGGCTAGGAACTCTTTTTGCAGGCTGTCGCGAAGGTCGGGGAATTCGAGCGTTGCGAGCTGGCGTTTTGCTCGGAGCTGCGCGACGCGCCAACGTCGCCAGAGGAGCTGGGCAACGAAGGCAGCAGCAATGCCGATCGCGAGCACTTGAACAACATGGGCCATCGACGGTCACCTGAGCATGAAAACGGTTTATTCTAGACGTCTGAATAGACGATGCCCAGCCGGGTACTAGCGTGGAATAGGCTTCCAGCCTGTAGATAGAGGAATAGACGGAGATACGTACAGGCTGGAAGCCTATTCCACGGTAAAGTCGTAGGTGGCTTGGTGATTGTCGGGCGTGGCGAGCGGGTCGGTGGTCGGCATGGGTGGCTCGGGCAGCGTGTTTTTCTTGATCGGTGGGCGAGCCGGTTTTTGACGCCGAGGATTTACTGTTTTGGGGGTTGCTGATCGGCGGGGCTGTGATTTTTTCTTGAGGGTCTGTTTTTTCGCGGCTGGCTTTTTTACCGTTGGTTTTTTGAGTACTGATTTTTTGGAGACGGGTTTTTTTGGCTTGGCGGCTGGAGCCGAGAAGATTGGTTGGTTCGCGACGGGTGCCGCAAGCGTGGGCTGCGGCGTTTGCTGCTGGTAGTAGACTTGTGGGGATGCATGGGAGACGCAGTTTCCGGTGTTGCAGCCTGTGGGGTAGGTCGGGGCGTAGTCGAAGGATTGATACGCACTTGCTGGGTACTTGCCGGAGTCGGGCATACGATCGCGAGGCGGGACGAATGCTAGGCGAGGGACGTAGAGCGGCTTGCCGCCGGGCATTCGGACGAGGGGGGCGTGGTGGCCGGCGCTGTTACCGCAACCAAAAAACTGGCCTGGGGTGCTTGGCACATGCCAACGACCGAACGATTGGCCTTGGGCCAAGTTGGCCAACGCGCAAAGTAGAAGCGTACTCAAACCTAGCCGATAGAGAGACATCCGTGACTTCCTTTATTATCCGGTTTGGTTATCCGGCTTGGTTTTCCGACGTGGGGTACGAGAATACAACGGCGGGTCTATCCCTTACCATCGTGCCGTAGAGGACCACGACATCAGTGCCAGCTTGTTCTGCGAGCAATCGCAGAGCCAGGGATGGCAGAAAGGGCGTCACAACACATACGATCTGTAGGATGCGGACAGGAAAAGTTTGCCTAACCGTATCTACTTGATAACCTCGCCACCAGCGCGGGTGGCGTAGGCACGCATGGTTTCTTCGTCGAGGGCTTGGCTCATGCGATGGCAACTGCCATCTGCTCGGGCCGCAAGGAATCTTCCATTGCGATGCCGCAGGCCTTGGAAGGGTTTGGTGGGGTCGAAGTCGAGATCTTTGGGCTGTGTCCAGGTGACGGCGTCGGTGGTGTGGACGAAGAGAATGGTATTGCTCAGGCCATCGGTGATATCCTGGAAGCGTATTTTTTCGTTGCCGGGAAAGAGGGTCTCTTTGCCGACCAGAGCAACGTAGGGTGTTTTTCCCGGGGGAAGTGTCGCGGTGGGTGAAGTAAACACGTCGGGCATCTGTTGGACTAGCGGGAGGTTGTGGGCGCTGTCCCACGGCTCGTCGAGGTGAAATTGGTCGTAAAGGTTTTGCGAATTCTCGAAGTAGGGAAGGAGTCGGACTCGCCAGCTCAACAACGCTTTTCCTTTGTCGTCGTAGAGGTTGTTTGGTAGTTGGCCGTTTGCATCATGGTAATTATGAACCGCCAGGGCAAGCTGTTTCATGTTGTTGAGTTCTTGCGATTCTCTTGCGGCACCTCTGGCAGCCTGGTAGGGGGCGTTTCCGACTAGGACACCGACGGCTAGCGGGGCCATTAGCATTCCACTACCAGCGCCGGGAAGGGAATGTTGCGTGTGAAAATAAAATCCGTCGGGGCGGTGGGACATCGTGGTGATGCCGGGGCGGAGGTGTTTGATGATTGCGTCGGGCGAGGGGAGCGACGACGCGTCTAGCTCGATGCCTTCTCGCTGTAATTGGGCGCTGAGCATTTGGGCGCCCATTTGGACCAGTGGATAGAGCGAACGGACGAGGCGCGGGGTGTCGCAGTAGGCGACGACCGACGGGGGGGTGTTCGTGCTGAGCAAATCGCGGACAGCGGGGAGGTCGGCGAGCGATTTTTCGCTGTTGTCGGAATCGTCGGCACGGGTGATGACGGCGCGGATGGTTTGGGGTACCAGTCCGAAGACTAGCCACTCGTCGGTGACGCACCAAGAAGGGGCGACCGGTATGGGCACTCCGGTGACGTTGAGGGTGTGAATCGTGTGGCCTTGGAATTCGGATTGGCGAATGGTTACGCTACGGTTGGCGTCTTGTGGTTGGTTGTCTTGGGCCACGGCAACCAGCTTTTCGAGGGCCGTTCGGAGTCGGTCGGCGTCTTTTACCTTGATGGCTGCGGCAGCGCCGAGCCAGGAGGTCATCAGGTCGCCGGCCGGGAGGTAGGCAATCGAGGTGTCGTCGAGCGAGCGGATAATGTCGTCTTTGATGTGGACGCCGAGCTGCGTTTCGATTTGGCGTAGTCCGTCTTCCATTTTTTTGACGGTGTCGGGGTCAAAATCTTCGACGAGGCGAAAAACGGTGTCCCAGACTTCGGTGAGGTCGACGCGTTTGGCGGCGGCGAGCATCGCATCGTGAGGGATGGTTCGTAGGTCGCGTTTGGAGAGGGGCTTGTAGGGCAGAAGTGCGAGCAGTCCGTCGCGGCGGCCGTCGGTGACGAGGTGCGATTGGGTGACGCAGCCCAGGGCGTCGAAACCGGCAAGGCTGTGAAAAGCCTCGATGCTGTGGAGGCCCAGTTTTTCGACGATCTGATCACCGCCGTTTTTCTCTAGCAGGGGTTGCAAGCTTTCGAGCACGCCGGCGATGTTGAGATAGAAGAGGGACGACTCACGCTCGACCGGGTGTTCGCTGCGAATCTGCGTGAGCCAGTCTGGGGCCGAGCCTTGCATGCGTTCGATGATTGTTTCAGCAGTTCCCTCGCCCACCGCAAAAATAAAATAGTCGCCATGCCAGCCCCAGCGAAGTTCGGGCGTCTGCATCGAGACGCGAAGGACGTTCCAGGTTTCGCCATCGTCGCGGTTCTCGGTTCCGATAATAGCCTCTCCTTCGATGGCTAGCTCGGTGAGTTTGTTGATAGCGGTTTTGATTGCTGCCTGTTGGTCGCCAGCGTTGAAGACCAGTCCTGCTTTGACGATAAGCTCGTCGTCGGTTGTTTGGACTTCTTCGACGTAGGCAGCCAGGGGGCGCGTGATGAGTGCTTTGATGAGCTTGGGCAGCTCGCTGGCGAGTAGACGTGGTTCGCTACTCGATCCAGCGCCGTGACGAATTGCGCCGAGCAGTTGCTTTTGCATCTGGGTAGAAAAGTATTGCACCTCGGGTTCGGCAAAGAGGAGTTCGGTTTGGTTGGTGCTGTTCGGATCGGGCTTGGTGACCCCGGTCGTGGAGGTGTACGCAAGGCATTGCGGCGGGGCGATGGCAGCGAGCGCCGGGTCGAGCGGAAGAGGCGGACCGGCCAGGGGGGCGGCTGCGAACGAGCCAAAGAACAGCAAAAACGGCAGAGCTAAGGTGGTGATTCCGATCATCGGGAAGTGCTCCTTTTAATCTAGTTGGAAGTTCTTGGATATAGGCTCTAAGCAATCGGGCAAAGTTGGCCAGCGTCGAGTTCCATACGCAGTTGTAATCGTTGGGCGAGCGTGGTGCTATGGGTGGCGGTGACTAGGATGGAGTTTTGTTCGGTTTGGAGTTCGAGCAGTAGGTCGACGACTTCGTTGGCTGTTTGGTGGTCGAGGTTGCCGGTCGGTTCGTCGGCTAAAAGCAACGTGGGCCGGCGGACCAAAGCACGGGCGATCGCGGCGCGCTGTTTTTCGCCGCCTGAAAGCTGGGCGGGGCGGTGTTGGCTCCGATCGGAGAGGCCGACGCGTTTTAGGAGCTGCTCGGCAACGGCGACTTCTTTTTCTCCTGCTTGACCCTCGGCCAAAAAAGGAACCAAGACGTTTTCTAGGACTGTGCATTGGGGCAAGAGGTGGTGGTCTTGGAAGACGAAGCCGATTTGGTGGCTGCGAAACTGGGCTAGCTCGGCTTCGGACAGTTGGGCCGGAGTGACGTCGCCCAGGGTGACGCTGCCGGTGGTCGGCTGGTCGAGTGTGCCGAGAATCGCGAGCAAGGTGCTTTTGCCCGAGCCGCTGGGGCCGAGGATGGCGAGACTTTCGCCAGCGGTGAGCGAGAACGAAACTTCGGTGAGAATCGAAAGGGGTGGCCCCGTGGCGGTCGGGTATTCTTTGGAGACGTGTTGAACAACGAGCGAAGTCATGCTCTCTATTGTGACGCGGATGGGTAGTGAAGCCAAGGCGATATTCTCCGCGCCTTAGCGCCTTTGCGTGAGATTTGTTTTGCTGAGCAGCAAGCCTTCGAGGGCGAGGCCGTAGAAGGTGTATTCGACGTCGGGGGTTTCGTCCCAGGGGGCGGCTAGGTAGCCGCCGTTTGGTTGGCGGAGTGTGTCGACGTATTTTTTTGTGGCTACGATGTCGATTTGGGGCCACGCGCCAAGATCGCGCACGGTTTGTAGGCCGGTGTAGGTGCTGAGCAGATCGGCGATGGGGATTTGGGTATTGGCACGCAGTCCTCCTTCGTCGGTTGCGTTTGCGAGGAGAAACTGGGCGACTGTTTTTTGCAGCTTTGGGGTGAGTGGATTTTGATTGATTTGTGATTGGAGGACACGCAGCGAGCCGATGGCTGCGGCGGTGGGGTTGGTGCCGCTGCGGCGCATGACGCCGATTTCGACGAAGCCGCCATCTTCGCGTTGCTGGTTGAGGATAAAGTCGACGGCCGATTTTGGATTGGGGAGCGGCAGCTCAAGCAATTCGTAGGCGAGGGCGATGAGAAAGGTTTGGTAGGTGCTGCTGGCGTGGCCTTCGGTCGACTTGGCGTAGCCGCCGTCGGGGCGACGGAGTTGCTCGAAAAGTTGGGCGACCGCCGACGGCCAATTTGCGGAGGCTGAGGCAAAGACTTGGATACCGGTTGATGATTCTAGTAGGCGGGCGGCGAAGACTAGCGAAATGAGGTCGATGACGCTTACTTTTTGCTCAAGCTGGCCTCGCAGATAGTCGGCGCAGCGCTGGGCCATCGGGTCGTTTTCGGTGCCTAGCAGAACCAAGCCACGGAGGGCAAACGTAGTGTAATAGAGATCGCTCGCCTCGGAACGTCCACAAAAACCGCCGTCAGGTTGTTGCCGGGAAAGAAAAAAATCGCGGTGTTGTTGCCGCTGCGCTTCGGGCAGATGCTCGACGCCGGCTGCTAGTCGTAGGGTCAGCTCAACGAGGTAGGGGATCGAAGGTTCGATGCGCGTTACCTCTCGGTGAGCTAAGCAAGATAGTTTTTGAGTTGGTCGGCGATTGCTTGGGGAAGCGGCACGGAGACCAACGGTTTTCCTGGTTCGACTTGGCAACAGACGCTGACGATTTGGCCGGTGGCGATTGGGCGGCCTTCGTTGGAAAATTCGAACTCGTAGGTCAGGCTTTTGGTGCCGACCCTGGAGAGGGTGACGGCGATGTCGAGGACGTCTTCGCTACGGGCGGGCGCGACATATTGGCACGAGGCGGAGACGCGCGGAAAGCTGAGCGTTTGGCCGTCGATCGGCAGATGGACGCTAAAGCCGACGGAGCGAATGAGTTCGTGCTCGGCCGATTCCATGTATTGGAAGAAGGAAGCGAAGTGCATGATACCGGCCATGTCGGTATCGTGAAATTCGACAAGACGGGTCGTGCGGAAAGGCTCCGACATTTCCGTTAGCTACCTTCGTAGGGCATCAGTGCCATGAAACGGGCACGTTTGATGGCTCTGGAGACGGCGTGCTGGCTTGCGGCGTGGCAGCCGGTTTTGCGGCGGCTGACGATGCGTCCGTGTCGGTTGGTGAGTTTGCTGAGCAGGTCAAGATCTTTGTAGTCGACAAACATCGGACGGGGACAGACTCCGTCGACGTAGACAGGATCTTTCTTGGCAATTTTGATGTTGGATCGTTTTGGGGGCATGATTGGCTTGCTAGGTTCGATTGGGATTGAGGGAAGCCCTTTATTCTAGCGAAATAGGGGGCTGACACAAGCCGTTGTTGGGTGGGGAT
Source organism: Bythopirellula sp. (assembly GCA_965224625.1). Taxonomy (GTDB): domain Bacteria; phylum Planctomycetota; class Planctomycetia; order Pirellulales; family Lacipirellulaceae; genus Bythopirellula. The sequence goes on along the minus strand of CBDCZS010000001.1, from coordinate 622,639 downwards.
TTGCACAAAAAAAGCCCCTGGCTTGTGGGCCAGGGGCTGGAATTGCTTCAGAAGTTGGACCGTTTGACACTTGTCTGCCCAAGGCAGCTAGCGAAACATGCGTGTGCGGCTCGCACTAGCCAGCCATTTTTTCGAAGGGCAGGGTGAGCCAGGTCTCTTGGAGGTTGGTCTCGGGGAGCAGATTATGCTCGTATTCGACGATCATCCGGGTTAGCTGAGCGACGGAATCGGCTCGCATGACATCGAATACGCGCCGGCGGCGATTTTCGACCGTGCGGAGGCTAACATCGAGACGCTTGGCGATCGAGCGGTTTTTCATGCCCCCCAGCATGAGTTGTAGGACGCCACGGTCTTGGGGGGCTAGTCGCTTGAGGCGAGTTTCGAGGGAGGTCAGGTGATTTTTGCGGCGAAATTCTTCTTCGCTACGTTGGAGCGCTTCTTGGACGTAGCTCCAGAGTTCGTCGTCGCGATAGGGCTTGTCGAGTACTGTCACAGCCCCGTTGCGTAGCGACCGGACGGTCATCGAAGTATCTGCGTAGGCAGTGAGCACGATGACGGGCAGCGAGAAGCCCCGTTTCAGGAGCCGCTGATGGACTTCCATGCCGTCCATTTCTGGGAGACGCATGTCGAGCACGACGCAGCCAGGGCGCGTTTCGTCGACGTTTTCGAGAAACTCTTTTGGGGACTCGAACATCCGGACTTGGTGTCCGAAGGTATGGACTAGTTCTGCCACGGCGCGACACGCTTGTGGGTCATCATCGACGACGTAGACGACCGGCTCGATCTGTGTTTTCTTATCGGTCATAAATGCACCTCTTCAAATAATCGTTGTGAAAAACGGGACAGGAACGAAGCACTAGGTTCCTTTGCGGGATCCCTTTGGGGCTTGCCACCCCCTTTGGGGCTTGCCACCAGAGTAGGCATCGGCATCAACTGCCTTTGGGCCTTTTGGCACCGCGGGTGTTCCGAAACCCGGGGGTGGGCAAATTGCCGTGCAAACGTTACGGCTCTATACTAGGAAGTGTCGGAAGAACGGGTATCCGCAAAACCCGAGTTGACTGTGCGGAGGTCCGCACAAAGAGTGGGATGAGACTGTTTTTCCAGTCGTTTTCGTCAGCTATCGTCGGCTTATATTTTTTGCGTATCGTTGATAACGCCGCTTGCTAGCGACATTCGGATGAGTTCGGCCAGCGAGTCGGCTTTCATCTTTTGGAAGATCTTTTGACGGTGATTTTCGACGGTACGGACGCTGACATCGAGCCTGTTGGCGATGACTTTATTCGCAAGTCCGGCGACGATGTGCCCGAGGACTTCTCGCTCTTTGGGGGTCAACGTGTCGATTCGCAGTCGGACCTGATCGCGGCTTTGTTGGAGCTGCCAGTCGCGTTTGTCGGCGGCTAGTCCGTTGCGAATGGCTTCCCAGAGGACGTCGTCGTCGCAGGGCTTTTCCATGAGCGTGAGGGCGCCGTTGCGCATGGCGCGGACGGTGGTTTTGGTATTGGCAAAGGCGGTGAGTACGACGACCGACATGGTGATCTCGAGTTCGGTGAGTCGTTCCTGGAGTTCGAGGCCGCTCATTCCGAGCATTCGGACGTCGGTCACTAGGCAGGCGGGGCGGTGTCCGTCGTAGGCTTCTAGAAATTCTTCGGCCGAAGCGTAGCTCTCGGCAGAGATTCCCATGGTTTGCACGAGCGTGAGGACCGCCTTGCGTGCTTGTTGGTCGTCGTCGACGACATAAATTTTAGGTTGGTCGCTTAGAGTATCTTGCTCATTCATGGCATGGGTCTCCCAGATAGTCGGCTTGGAATCGGCAACGTGAGTACAAACGTTGCTCCAGAACCTTGTATTTCGTCGTTTCTTTCAGCACGGATTTCGCCTCCGTGGATATCGGCGATACTTTTGCAAAGTGAAAGCCCCATGCCCATGCCTTGGGGCTTGGTCGAGAAGAAAGCATCGAAAAGTCGTTCTTGGTCGTTGCTTGTAAGGCCGCAACCCGAATCGCGGAACGTCAGGCTGACGCAGTGCGTATCGAATTGGGTGCTGATGACTAGCTCTCTTTCCCCGGCGGGTGTCTCGTGCATTGCTTCGAGTGCATTGATGAGGAGGTTGATGCAGACTTGCTCCAACTGGACTTGATCGCCTTCGATAAGCGGGAGTTTTTCGGTCAGATCGAAGTGGAGCTTGACTTGGGCTTTGCGAGTTTCGTAGGCAAGGATGTTGCACGCTTCGCGGACAATAAGGTTGAGGTCGAGCGGTTCAAATTTGACAGGTCGGGACCGGGTGAATTCGCGGAGTCGGCGGATGATTGTAGCGGTGCGGGTGATCGCTTCGGAGATTTCTTTGGTGCAGTCGATCGCGGTTTCGATGTTTTCGGGCGTGCCCATCTCGAGGTTGCGGCGTGCGGCTTCGGAGAATGTTTTGGCTGCGTGCAAGGGCTGGTGAATTTCGTGGGCGATGCCGGCGACTAGCTCGCCCATCGTGGCCAGACGCGACATGTGGGCGAGGTGGTTTTCTTTTTCTCGAAGTCGTTCGTTACTGCGAATTAGTTCGTCGGTGCGTTGGGCAACGCGGAGTTCGAGTTCTTCGCGCAGCTCTTGCAGCTCTTCGGCATCACGCGTTGGCTCCGTGATATCTTTGGCGATGCCTTCCATCGAAATGTATTGGCCAGTGGCATTGAAGAGAGGCCGTTGTTGGATTTCGACCAAGCGGGTGCCGCCCTTGGCGTGAGCCATTTCGACTCGGAAACTATAGAATTTTTTTCCCGCAGCGACGTCGTCTATCACTCGGTCGGCTTCGTTGCGGCCTACAAAATGTTCGCCTATCAAATCGCGCCAGTTCAATCCTAGGACGGCATCTACGGGATAGCCTAGGATATCTTCGATCGAGGGGCTGACGTAGGTGATGAGGCCTTCGGGGCTGTGCGTGTAGATGGCGTAGTCGCCGCCGATGCCTTCGACAAGCCGTTGGTATTTGTGTTCGCTTTCTAGGAGCGTGTCTTCTGCGCTAAGCGGACGCGTCGGCAGCTCGGTTGGCTGACGAGGTAGGAGGGGGAGTCCCTTTGACAGGATGACGCTGGTCGGTAGACATGGAAAAGAAACGCAGCTCCCGAGGACGTTGCTGAGGATACGCTTATTATAGTGCATGATGGCCTGGGATTGGCACCCCCTAAGCCTGATCGAGGAGCTGACGGTAGAGCGAACGAGTTTGCTCGGCCATGATTTGGGCGTGGTAGCGCTGGCGGATGGCTTGCTGGCCCGCTAGGCCTAGCTTTTGGGCATGCTGGCGGTTTTGCAGCAACTCGGCAAGTTTTGCGGCCAAGTCCGAGGCGTTTTCAGGCTGGCAGAGCAAGCCGCCGCCCGTGTCGGCGATTAGTTCGGGGTAGGTGCCGTGCGCGGGGACGACCGCTGGGACGGCATTGGCCAGCGCTTCGAGCAACGGCAGGCCTTTGCTTTCTCGATAGAGGGTGGGCGTGCTGAAGACGGAAAGCGATTGAAGGAAATTTATTTTTTCGGGGCGGTCGAGTTCGTCGTGGTAATGGAATTTTCCTGCCAGGGGGCCTTGGTCGGCACGGGCTTGGAGTTGCTTGAGATAGTGGCGGTCGCTAGGGCCGAGGTAACCTGCGGCGTGGAGTTCGAGGTTCGGTAGGTCGTAATTCTTGATGAGTTGTTCGCATGCCTCGACCAGAAGATGGAGACCTTTTTCTTTGCAAATTCGGGCGAGGTAACCGACTGCGTAGGGGCGAGTCAGCGGCTGGTTCTGAGGCGTTGGCCATGGCCTTCGAGTTGGAGGCCGTGGCGGATGACGTGGATTTTTTGGCGGTCGACGCTCAGGTAGTCGGCCATGTAGTCGGCGTAGTAGTGGTTGAGCGAGGTGAAGGCGCTGACTTCGGCGGCGCGCTCGCGGAGCAGTTGACGGGCTTGCTGGTAGTAGGGTGGTTGCAGTTTTTCTAGAAAGATGTCTTCGCCCGAGAGCGAGCAGATGACGGGTGGGCCGCAGCGCTGGGCGATCCTACGGGCGAGGCCGAGCATCATTGCGTTGGAGAGATGCACGACGTCGGGGCGGACTTCGTCGAGCAGCCAGTCGACCAGTTTTTCGAGTTCTTTGCGCTGGTTGCCCGTTTCGCCGCGAAGCATCGAGACGGTCATGTCGCCTAGCTTGGCGGGGTCGACGCTTGCGCCGCGACCGGCCAACAAGCGGAGCAGGGCAGGGTGGTCGAGCCAGCGGTCGAACCATCGCGGTGTGTGGCGGAAGAGCGGGATTTTTTGTTGCAGGTAGGCGTTGATGCCGCCGAAGAAGACGCGGTCGAGGCTGACGTCGGGTTCGTCGGTGCGGATCGGCGTGTAGATCGGCACAAGAACGACCTCTTCGCCAAGCTTCAGCAAAGCGGTGGCGAGCGTGTTGTCGTGCAGACAACTGCCGCAGTACATGCCTGCGGCACCGGCGGCGAGATAGGCGATTTTTACGATTGCGGATTGCGGGTTGCGGAATGCGGAATGGAATTTTACTTATCGAAAAACTTTTCTAGGGTCGTTGCTTTGGGTGGGCGCGTCATCATGGAGACGGCTAGCATCGCTACGAGTGATGCTAGGAAGATTGCGGCGACGGGCATGATTTCGTAGCCGGCGAGGTGGATCGTGTAGGTGCGGTCGGCTCCCCACTCGGCTTGTCGGAAAAAATAGATCCAGGTGCTGATGGTTGCGAGGATGCCGGCATAAGCGCCCCACTTGGTGAGTCGTCGCCAGTAGACGGCCGCGAAGACGAGCGGAAACAGGCTGGCAAATCCGCTGAAGCACCAAATGCCAAGCGAGAAAACGCTTTTGGGTTGCGCTAGGCTACAGGCATACGTGAAGCCGACGATGGCGATAATGAAGGCGCGCGTAATATAAACGTGTTGACGATCGGTAAAACGATCGCGACCAGCGTAGTGCGAAACGATATCGGTCGAAAACATGGTGCCCAAGGCATAAGGAATTGGCTGTCGAGCGAGGACATCACGGCGGCGAGGATGCCTGCGGTGAGAAATCCTCCGAGGACGGGGCCTGCTTTTATTTTGACGAGGAAGGGAAGGACGATGTTGGGGTTGGCTTGCACGGGCGGCGGGATTTTTACGTATTCGGTGGTTGCCCATACGCCGATCAACACGCAGGGGACCCAAACAATCATGATGAAAATCGGGTGCATGACGATCGGTAGCTTAAAACTGTCGGCACTTTTGGCGGTGAGCCAGTGTTGGAACAGATGGGGGAACATGCCGACGGAGAGCGGTATGAAAAGATAGGTGAAAAACTTAGTTTTCGACATGTCGACGCGCGTCGCCTTTTCTTTGGGGATCGCTTCTCCCAATTTTTGTAGGTTGGCGAGCAGCGTTTCTTCACCGCCCAGTCGGCTGGCAATCACGCAGAACGCTACGACTCCGAGGACCATGAACACGAGCGTCTGGAATGCGTTTGCCCAGGCGGTGCCGCGCATGCCGCCGAAGAAGACGTAGCAAAGCACGACGGCGCAGATGACTAGCGAGCCGATTTCTCGCGGGACGCCGCCCTTGGTGGCTTCAAACAGTTGGGGAAACGCGCCGGCGGTCATGGTTTGGATGACGCTGCCCGAAGCGAGCACGCCGATCAGAAGGTAGGGGATGACGAGTCCGACCAAAATGGGGAACAGGAGCAGGCCAATCCGGTCGCTGTCGAGCCGGTCGCGGAAGAATTGGATTTGTGTGGTGTAGCCATGTCGGTAGCCCAGCGACCAAAGTTTTACGCCTACGACGAAAAAACAGAGCGAGTGGATGATTCCGCTTGAGGAGGCGAGCATCCCGTAGACGCCGATGCCCTCCTTAAAGGCTTCGCCCGACGAGCCGACCAGTGCAAAGGCGGTCATCGTCGTGCCGAAGATCGACATCAACAACAGGAAGGGTCCGATTGAATGGCTGGCCAGTTGATAGTCGCTCTTGGTGCCGGTAAACATTCGGCTGGCAAAAAAACCGAGTAGCAGCAACAGGCCCAGGTAGCCGACGATGATCCAGAGCTGCGTCATGCTGGCCCCTTTTTCGCGGCGTCTTGATCGAGTTGCGCGGGCCAACAAAATTTGGTTGCCCAGAACCAAGTTGCTCCTGCGGCGAGCGAGAGGCAAGCATGGTAAAAGAGTCCGACAGGCATGAAGCCGAAGACGAGCGTGTCGTCGGCCCAGAACCAATTGTCTTGGTGCAGGACGAGCAGCACGAGGAGTACGACTAGGAGGGAGCGGGGCATAAAGGAATCGATCAATGATGAACGAGAAACTATCAACGGGGATAGCGTCCGATTGTATCAGCGTTTATCGTTTATCGCTCATCGTTTATCGCTTTTTAAATAAAAACTCGTCTCGCAGTTGTTGGGTTAGCTTTTTGAACTGTTTTTTCTTGGCTTCGGGAACTTCTCGCCAGTCGAGGTCGTGGACGGCTCCGTAGAGGGCGTAGAGGTAGGCTGCGTTGAAGCAGGTTCCGCCCTTTTTGTTGTGCTTTCTAGCGTTCTGACGTCGCCCCTGCATCATTTGCAAAAAAGTTCCTTCAACGCCGTGCGTTTTGATGTCGGCCAACGTGTAGATGCCGACCGCGTTGAGGTCGCGCTCGCAGGCCGGGCCAAGATTGCGTAGTTCGCGGATTGGTTTTTCGTTCATTGGAAGGTAGGCCGTAACAAGCCGTTTGCGCAGTTCCGGCTTTGCGGGGGTAAGGGTTGTTTGTGGTGCTTGCCGGAACTGCGCTAGGGCTTGTTCCGGCCTACGGTGCTTTGGCTTTCAGCTTTCGGCCTTGGTTGCTAGCCACGGCTCTAGGTCATTAAAAATCTTTCCTTGACAGCCATCAAAGACGCGGCCGATGAGCATGTCGACTAGTTCGCTTTGGTGTTGGGGGTGTTCTTGGATGAATTTGCCGACGCGGAACTGGCCGGAGTAAAAGGCGTTGACCAGTTTGCGGATGAGGTTGGTTTGTTGGGAGAACGCGGGGAGCCAGCGGCCGAGGGTTGCTGCGGAAGTGTCGCCGGTGCGTAGGGCGTCGATGATGCAATCTGACGCTAGTGCGGCTGACTTGAGTGCGAAGTAGACGCCTGAGGAGTAGACGGGGTCGATGAATCCCCAGGCGTCGCCGATCAGGACCCAGCCGTCGCCGGCGGAGCGACTGGTCGAGTAGGAAAATTCGCGGGCGACTTGCAGCTCGACTTCGACTTGGGCATCAGTGAGCCAGTCTTCGAGGGTTGCGCATTTTTTTAGTTCGGCGGCAAAAACTTCGGCGGGGGTGCCTCGGTTTTTGAGCAAGTCGTCGCGGTCGCCGACGACGCCGACGCTGACGAGGTCGTTGGCGAGGGGGATGTACCAGAACCAGGAGCGGTTGTCGGCGGTGTGTAGGATGACCGTTTTGACGCCGCCGCCGGACTCGTCGCGGTGGGCACCACGGTAGTATTGCCAGAGGGCCGCTTTGCGGAGGTCGGGGTTTTCGCAGCGAAGGCCGAGGCGGTTGGCGAGCAGGGTTTGTTGGCCGGTGGCGTCGACGACGATTTTTGATGTTACCTCAACTGGCGCGTTCGCGGCCTGCTGAAGCAGGACGCCCGTGATGCGCTCGCTTGTGGTTTTGCCTGCCTCATGAAGCACATTGAGTACTCGGGTGCCGTCACGGCAAACAGCGCCTTTTGCGGCGGCGTTGTCGAAGAGCATTTTGTCGAACTGGGCGCGATCGACGTGCCAGGTTTCGCTCGAGGGGCGGTCGTCGTGCGAGCGGAAGAAGAAGGGCGACGATTCTTTTCCGGTGTTGTTGACGAACTGGACGCCTACTTTTTTGGGGTAGCTGCTCTTTTGCATTGCGTCGAGTAGGCCGAGCCGCTCGAAGATCCAATAGGTTTCGGGCATGAGCGATTCGCCGACGTGGGGACGCGGCATTGACTCGCGTTCGACGAGCAGCGTGCTGAATCCGGCTTGGGCGATTAACGTGGCGGCAGTTGAGCCGGCGGGGCCGCCGCCCATGACCACGCAGTCGTAGTTGGTGTTGAACTCGTTCATATTTTTCCCTAGCCGCGTTGCAACGCAACGCACGGTGCGAAATGGCGTGATCGCTCCATGCGTTGCGTTGCAACGCGGTTACTGAGAGGTGGTTCGTTATTTTTAGGCTCGAACAATTTCTAGCAGTTCGACTGCCGGTTGGCCGTCGACTAAAATCCGGGCTGTGCGGCCAAAAACAGGCGTGTTGTCTTCGAGTTGGAGGTGGGTTTGGAGTTCGGGGCCGGGCGTGACGCGCCAGAGTTGGCAGAGTTCGACTTCGCGCATGAGATGGTGGCGGATCATGATGCGGCCTAGGGGGAGGGCTTCGGATTCGATCTCGAGTTGGACGATTTCGGGCAGTCCTGCCAGGTTGATCCGCATGATTCCGAATTGCACGGGCGAGGCGTCGCGGTGGAGGGTGAGTAAGATTTTGCGTGCGTAGAGGTCGTCGGTTCGCTGTTGGTCGAGGACGCGGACGTCGACCATGCTGTTGTGCCAGGCTTCGACCGTGACGGTCATGTGGTCGTGATGGGCGAGGAGCGATTGGTAGGCTTCGGGCAGGTCGCAGGCTTCGACCGGTTGAAACTTGCCTAGGCGGGCACCCAGGTCGGCAAGTGTGGGGAAAAAGAGTTCGGTCAGTTGGGAGAGGGTGTTGAGCATGGGGGAGGGAGGGCGCTAGTTGTTAGGCGCTGGGCGCTAGTTGTTTTTTTCCTGGTGTCTAAAGTCCTGGCAGAGGGACCAAAACGGTTTCTGTTTCTGGCGGGCGTTCGAGGACAGTGTCTACTAGGTAATAAAGTAGACGGCGGAGGCTTTGGGGCTCGATTTCGTCGGCGGTTCGTTCGGCCCGTTCTTGGTATTTGTCGACGAGGCGGTGGGCGTTTTTGAAGACGTCGGCGGTTTGGTAGAGCTGGCGGACTCGGGCGACGCGGCTAGTGGGGTCGGTTGAGGCTTCGACCAGTTGGAGTAGTTCGTCGCGCTGAGGTGGGTCGAGGCTTTCTAAGGCCAGCGCCCAGAGGAGGGTTGGGCGTCCGCCGAGGGTGTCGAGTCCGGCGGAAAGTTTGTTGTCTTGATCGCCTTGCCAATCTTTGAGGTCGTTGAGGATTTGGAAAGCGATGCCCAGTTGCTTGGCGAATTGTTTGAGCGGTGCTTCTTGTTCGCCGAGAGGGGCGGCACAGCGTAGGCCGCAGAGCAGGGCGGCTTCGAAGGCGGGGGCCGTTTTGAGGGCGTAGATTTTGAGGGCGTCGAGCGGCGAGAGTTGTTTGTCGCCAGCGTCGCGCCAGAGAAGCTCGGCCCCTTGGCCTTCGCTTAGACGAAGGTGGGCGCTGGCGAGCAGATCGAGGAGGTCGGCGGCGACTTCGGCTCCGAGTTCTTTGCGGTCGCGGCTGACGAGACGGTAGCCGAGGCCAATCATATAGTCGCCCAGGTTGACTGCGGTTGGTAGGCCGTAGGCGCGGTGGAGGGTCGGTTCGCCATAGCGAAAGTCGTCGTCGTCTTCGATGTCGTCGTGGACGAGCGAGGCTTTGTGGAAGGTTTCGATCGAGAGAGCGACGCGGCGTACGGAGTCGGGGATTTCGGAGAGATGTTTTTCGCCGTCGGGGGTGGAGCCGTGGGCGCCGGTGACGGCATCGTAGGCGGCGAGCGTGATAAACGGGCGGGCGTACTTGCCGCCTTGGGCTAGGAAGTCGCGGGCGATTGTTTCGGTTGCGGCGAGGGGGTCGGCGGCTGGGGTGTTGGTGTTTTTTTCTGTGCGTAGAAGCGGTACGAGGCGATCGAGTTGCTGTGGCTCGAACAATTGCTTGGAGGCGCGTAGGAGGTGCAAATAGGTTGGGGGTTGAGGCTGTGGCGTTTGGGGGTTGGGTGCATCTTGGCGGATGCGGATCATCTCTTGGACCCAATCTTCGTCGACCGAAGTGTTGCGGCAGTCGCTGGAGAGCAGCGGGACGGCCATGCAGGGGACGCCGGCGAGGAGGACTTTGTCGATCGCTTTTTCTAAGACGTTTAGGCAGGCGACGCCGACGATGGCGTCGACGTAGCCGCTGATGAGAATTTTCATCACGATTGGCGAACCCTCGGCGACGAGCACTTTGTAGCCCATCGCTTCGGCTTCGGTTCGGAAATCGGCGATGCTGCATGCGCCGCACTGTTTGCAGTCGAGTCCGAACTGGTCGTAGTCGGCGGGGCAGCCTTCGGCATGTTTGAGGCAATGGGGCAAGAGGAGCAGGCGTCGCTCGGGGGGGACGGCGGCGACCTGGTCGCGCCAAAATTCGGTCGAAAGCTGAACCATCGTCCAGCCGAGGTAGCCTTTGGGCAATTGTTGTTCGACTAGCAATTGGCGCGAGACGGCTTCGAGTTCGTCTTTGGAGAAACTCTGATTGCGGTCGAGACGGCTGGCGACTTCGCGGCAATGTTGGCGGAGCTGCTCTCGCTGGTCGCGCGTGGGAGGGACGTCTTTAAGGTGGGCCGTGCGACGGCGCTTTTTGCGAGCGGGTTGGTTCTCGCTCGTAGAAGCGTCAGAGCCAGCGATACCGGGGCCAGCGACACCTGGGATTGGCACCGGTTCGTGTTGAGTTTCCGTCTGAACGTCTGACACTGGTCGCAGCTCCTTGCCCCAAACCTTGTTGTCGCATCCCCTGGTTGTCGTCGCTACTGGCCCGCTCCGACCGACTGGGGGACAGAGGGTAGTCGTTGGCAGGCCGCCGCCAATGCTTGGGTGGCGAAAATCTGTGGGTACAGGTGCTCATAGTACCATAATTTGGCGAAGTAAAAACCGATGGGGGAGGGCTGGAGGTGTTGGTCCTGCTGGACCGCTTCGACCAGCCAAGTGAGGCCCCGTTGGAGGGCAGGCTCGATCTGCGGATTTTCTTCGGAAAAGGGGAGCAATGCGGTGATGGCTAAGGCGGTTTCTTCGACGCTGACGGTTCCTTTGGTGTTTTGTTCGACGTTACATGGGTCGGTCGAATCGGATGAGGTTGGGCTGCCGACAACTCCCCAGGCGCCGTTGGCATGTTGGACTTCGGTCAGCCAATGCGCGGCACGACGGGCCATTTCGGTGCGCCGAAGGTCAAGCTGTTCGCACATGATCAGCACTTTGGCGGTGCCGTAGACGGGGTTGGCTTCGGAGGGGTGGTGTTGGTTGCCAAACCAGAGTGGGAGCCAACTTCCGTCGGCCTGCTGTTGCTGCTCGAGATAGCGCAGTCCTCGTTGGGTCGCTTCGTCGACGCGGCGGGCGAGGGGGGCGTTGGAGGTGGAGAGACGCAAATGTTTGCTCCAGGCGTGGAGCGCGCGGAGGGCGTGGGCGGTGATGTCGGTCGAGCTGCGATCGAAAGGGAGCTTGCCCCAGCCGCGACAAAAAGTGGGCCAGCCACCGTTGTTGTTTTGAAGATCGAAAAGCCAGTGCATGCCGGCGAGCGCGGCTTGTTTGATTTGCGCGGTGCGATGATCGGGCCAATGTTGTTGCCAGGCAGAGAGCGCTAGGAGGGCGGCGGGGGTGTCGTCGGCGTCGGGGACTCCGCCGGAGAGGTCGGTCCAGGACCAGCCGCCGGGTTGCGAACCGGTGGAGGGGTGTGGCTGGTGATGTTGGCAGGCGAGTAGCCAGTCGAGTGTTTTTTCGGCGTCTGGCGTGGGGGTAGAAGACGAGGTGGTCTGGTCGTCGCCTTGCCAGTCGAGTGCGGTGATTGCTTGCGAAGTGTTCCAGGTGGCGAGGTTGGTGTCGATCGGCCAACTGCCATCGGGGCGTACCGAGGCGAGCAGGAACTCGACCCCTTGGCGGACGATCGGGTGGTTGGTTTCGCCAATGCTGGCCAGACTCATCACGACAAAGCTGGTGAGTGGCGTCGCTTCTAAAAATCCGCCGCTGGCCGGTTGTGTTTTTGCGAGAACCTCTAAACTTCGTTTTTTGGCGGCGCTGCGAATCCAACGCGTCAGCGGATTGGTCGGCGGGCAATGATGGAACTTTGCTTGACCGATGGCGACCAGTGCGGGGATGGCGTAGCTGACCACGGGTAAATTTAAGCGGTGATACCAGCGTTGCGGTAGGCAAGCCAGCTCGAAGGGGAGGGCCGCGACTTTGCGCCAGGGCACCATGTCGGCCAAGGCACAGTTGGCTAGGATCGGTACGGCAAAAGTCCGGTCTCCTTCGTAACGACGCTTGAGTCCGGCGATGCCGCCTTGAGCTTCGACGTAGGTTTCGGCACGATCGAGCAGGTCGCGGTACTTGGCAGGCACGCCGGTCAGGTGGAAGGCGGCTTGCACGAGCATGGTGGTGGCGATGTTGGAGAGGCTGCGATCGGTATCGCCCCATCCGCCGTCTTCGTTTTGTTGACGAGCGAGCCATTGCATCGATTGGACGATCAGTTCGCTCAGATCGTTGCGATAGATTTCGTCGACATGCGAAGGCTCTTCGCCCGGGTTGAAGGCGGGCAGGCCGCTGCTGGTGCCGCTTTGTTCGGCCAAGACGAGCGCACTGATAGCGGTAGCCGTCGAAAGCGGCGAACTGGAAAGCTTGCCGACCCAATGGCCGGCGGGATTGCGCTGGGTCAGCAATTGCGAACGGACCGCGTGGTGGGCGGCAGCGAGCCGCTGACGGTCAACTTGGAGAGTCATGTGAGCCGATTGGCTCCGGGGTTGGTGGGCGTTGCCAACGCGGTCGTTGGCAGCAACTAATTTTAGGCAGATTGGAAGCGAGTCGCAAGCGCCGTCAAAAAACGCACAAAATGCCGAGAAGAGGGAGTGCTCTTGGGCTTGCCACGCGGTTTTCCGTGGAGCGAACACTAGCCCGTTAGAAGCGGCGGGGCTAGATTGGTTGCATGTATCTTCGCTATGCCAAACGTCTGCTTACCGAAACCGATCTGCGGCTGCTTTGGAAGCTGACGTACAATTTCGCTTTTAAGGGTGCACGGGCGATTCAAAAGCATAAGCGCCGCCTCAAGCGGGGCGACTTCTTTCCGCCGTTTTTGTATATCTCGATCATCAACAGTTGCAATCTGCGTTGCCAAGGTTGTTGGGTCGATGTGGCGGCAAAGCAAGAAAAAATCGAAGTCGAGGCGCTGTCGCGGGTGATCCGTGAGGCGAACGCGCAGGGGAACTATTTTTTCGGGATTGTCGGCGGCGAGCCGTTTATGCACGCCGACATTTTGGAGATTTTTCGCCGACACCCGGATTGTTATTTTCAGGTGTTTACGAACGGACACTTTATTACGGACGAGGTGGCTACGGAGTTGCGGAAGTGTGGCAACGTGACGCCACTGATTAGTGTCGAGGGGACCGAGATTGTTAGCGACCAGCGGCGCGGCGGGGCCGAGGTACTCAACAAAACGATGCAGGGCATTCGCAACTGCGTTAAGAACAAGGTCGTAACGGGCGTTTGTACGAGCGTTTGCAAAACGAATCTTGATGATTTGGTGAACGAAGCTTGGGTCGATCGACTGATTGAGCTAGGTGTGCTTTATATGTGGTATCACACGTATCGGCCGATTGGGCCTGAGGCTTCGGTCGAGTTGGCGCTTGCGCCGGAAGAGCAGTTGCGCATTCGCCAGTTTGTGGTCGACATGCGGGTGAAAAAACCGATCGCGATTATCGACGCTTATTATGATGCCGATGGCCAGGCGCTTTGTCCGGCGGCGACTGGGTTTACGCACCACATCTCGCCGTGGGGCCATATCGAGCCTTGTCCGATCGTCCAGTTCGCCAAAGAGTCGATCTACGATGACCGTCCGTTGGCCGAGACATTTAATCAATCACAGTTTCTTACCGACTTCCGCGAACTGGCTGCTTCGCAAACTCGCGGTTGTATTGTGTTGGAGCGGCCCGACCTGTTGCACGAGCTGACTGTTTTGCATGGCGCTCGGGATACGACTGCCCGAAAGAGCGCCGCCGCCGAGCTGTTGGCGATGACTCCACGGCCTTCGCAGTACAACACGGGGCATGAGATTCCCGAAAAAAGTTGGGCCTATCGTTTTGCCAAACGGCACTTTTTTAATGATTTTGGTGCGTACGACGCACCGCGAAATCCGCTAGCAAAGTAGGGTCCGCTGTGCGGACCCTACAAAATCTGAAAATGGGGTCGAACCTTTCTGGGGGCCTTCGCGTACAGCTTCTCAATCAGTCCGAGGGGGCAACAAACCTTGGAACTATGAAGGAGCAGAACGATGCCTATTGAACGGGTGAAAAAGAGGGTTTCGGCCGCAGCGAACCGGGTTCGCTATCATTGGAGCCGGGACGAGGCGGTGCGTCGACAGGCGATGGCTGACATGATGCAGATGCAATTGCTGACGGCGCTCGGTTTTATGCCGGCACCGGTTGCGGTTAAGCGGTAGCAGGTCGGTAGGGTCCGCATTGCCGCGAGTGTCTTGATCTGAGATAATGGGAGATTCGATTTCTCCCATTTATCCAGGTCTACGAAAAACATGCCGCACCGTGATGTGACTGATCAGCGTGATGTGACTGAACAAATTGAGGCCTTGCTCGACGAACGAATCCTTATCCTTGATGGGGCGACCGGCACGCAGATTCAGGCGCTCGGGCTTGATGAGGCGGCGGTCCGTGGCGAGCGGTTTGCTGATCATGATAAAGATCTAAAGAACTTTGCCGACATTCTTTGCTTGACTCGTCCCGACGACATGACGGCCATTCATCGCCGCTACCTGGAGGCGGGGGCCGACATCATTGAGACCAACACGTTTGGTGCCAGTCCGATTGGGATGGACGAGTTTGGTTTGTCGGTCGATCTGATCCCGGAGTTGAATGCTGCGGCAATCGCCTGTGCCAGAAAAGCGTGCGATGAGTTTGCGGAAAAAACGCCCGGCAAGCCTCGATTTGTGGCGGGGTCGATTGGTCCGACGACCAAGCAGACGGCGATCAGCACGTCGGTCGAGGATGCGAGCTATCGGGCGGTGACGTTCCACGAGATGGCCGATTCGTACTATGCGCAGGTGAAGGCGATGGTCGAGGCGGGCGTTGATATTTTGATGCCCGAGACGGCCATCGATACGCTCAATCTGAAGGCCTGCCTGTTTGCGATCCAAAAATACTTTGACGATTCGCAGTTGCGTGTTCCGGTCATGGTTTCGGCGACTTTTGATCCGGGCGGCGGGACGTTTGTTTCTGGGCAGACGGTCGAGGCGTTTTGGCTTGCGATTTCTCATTTTCCGTTGCTTTCGGTCGGAATGAATTGCGCGCTGGGGCCAGACATCATGCGGCCGCATCTTGATCAGCTGCAAAAAGTGGCGACAACGCACATTAGTTGCCATCCGAATGCTGGGTTGCCTAACGAGATGGGGCACTACGACCTGGGGCCTGCGGCGATGGCCGACTTTATTGGCGAGTTTGCCGAGAACGGCTGGTTGAACATTGTCGGCGGTTGTTGCGGGACCGGGCCAGAGCATATTGCGGCGATGGCCGAGCGTGTGAAGGGTGTGAAGCCGCATAAGCGGAACACGGTTGCGCCGTTGTTGCGATTGAGCGGTACGCAGCCGATGACGTTGCGTCCGGAGAGTAATTTTTTGATGATCGGCGAGCGGACGAATGTCACGGGTTCGCGGAAGTTTTCTCGGTTGATCAAGGAAGAGAGTTACGAAGAGGCGATCGAGGTGGCGCGGAGTCAGGTCGTGGGCGGCGCGAACATCATTGACATCAACATGGACGAGGGGCTGCTTGATAGTGAAGCGGTGATGACGAAATTCTTGCGTCTGATTGCCGGCGAGACCGACATTGCAGCGGTGCCGGTGATGGTGGATAGCAGCAAGTGGTCGGTACTCGAGATCGGACTGCAAGCGATCCAAGGAAAACCGATCGTCAACTCGATTAGTCTGAAGGATGGCGAAGAGGAGTTTTTGCGGCGTGCGAAGCTTTGCCGGCAGTATGGGGCGGCGGCCGTGGTGATGGCTTTTGATGAAAAGGGCCAGGCGGCGACCGAGAGCGAGAAGGTGCGCATTTGTCAGCGAGCGTATAAGCTGTTGACCGAGGCCATTCAATTTCCGCCGGAAGACATTATTTTTGACCCGAATATCCTGACGGTTGCCACGGGTATCGAAGAACATAACAACTACGCGGTCGATTTTATTGAGGCGACGCGGCAAATTAAAGCGACTTGCCCTGGCGTGCATGTGTCGGGCGGGGTGTCGAACATTTCATTCTCGTTTCGCGGCAACAACGCAGTGCGTGAGGCGATGCACTCGGCGTTTTTGTATCACGCGGTGCAAGCGGGGCTCGACATGGGGATTGTCAACGCGGGGCAGTTGGAAATTTATGAGAACATCGAGCCGCAACTCAAAGAGTTGGTCGAAGACGTGCTGCTGAATCGTCGGCCCGACTCGACCGAGCGACTGGTTGATTTTGCGGAAACGGTGAAAGGGCAGGGGGGCAAGGCTGTCGTTGCCGACGAGACGTGGCGTGAGGGGACCGTCGAAGAGCGGCTCGAATATGCACTGCTCAAGGGGGTCGTCAAATATATTGATGTCGATACGGAGGAAGCGAGGCAAAAATTCGGTACCTCTTTGCTGGTGATCGAAGGTCCGTTGATGTCGGGAATGAGCGTGGTCGGCGATCTGTTTGGGGCTGGCAAGATGTTTTTGCCGCAGGTGGTGAAGTCGGCACGGGTGATGAAAAAGTCGGTGGCGTATCTGACGCCCTTCATGGAAGCCGAAAAAGAGGCGGCAGGGACGGTGGGGCAGGCGCGTGCCAAGGTCTTGATGGCGACGGTCAAAGGCGATGTGCATGACATCGGCAAGAATATCGTCGGCGTGGTGCTGGGCTGCAATAGCTTTGAGGTGATCGACCTGGGGGTGATGGTCTCGTGCGAAGAAATCTTAAAGGTGGCCCTTGCCGAAGATGTCGACGTGATCGGTCTCTCGGGGTTGATTACGCCAAGCCTCGACGAAATGGTGCATGTTGCGCGCGAAATGAAACGGACAGGTTTTGAGAAGCCACTGCTGATTGGCGGGGCGACGACGAGCGCCAAGCATACGGCGGTGAAGATTGCGCCTTGCTACGACCATTGTGTAGCGCATGTGCTGGATGCGTCGCGTTCGGTCGGGGTGGTCGAAAAACTGATCAGTAAAGAAAACCGTCCGTTGTTCGAGGCCGAAAATGAAAAATTGCACGAGCAGATGGTCGCCTCCTACGAAAAGCGTCAGTCAGTCACGCTTCTTCCCTATGCCAAGGCCCGTGAAAAGGGGTTGGCTAGCGATTGGTCGACGGTCGATATTCCTCAACCGGCATTTACCGGCACGCGGGTGCTCGAGGATTTCTCGCTGGGCGAGCTGCGTGAGACCATCGACTGGTCGCCGTTCTTTCAGACTTGGGAGTTGAAAGGAAAATATCCTCGCATTTTTGAAGATGCACATGTCGGGGTGGAGGCGAAGCGACTGTTTGATGAGGCACAGACGTTGCTGGATCAGATTATTGACGAAAAGCTGCTGCGAGCGCAAGGCGTGTACGGATTTTGGCCCGCCAATGCGGACGGCGAGGATATTGTTGTTTACACGGATGATTCTCGCAGCTCGGAGGCGTGTCGCTTCCACGGATTACGCCAGCAGTGGGAGCGTAAGGGGCAGGATACGTTTTATTCGCTGGCCGACTTTATTGCACCGGTCGAGAGTGGCCGTAAAGATTTTGTGGGAGCGTTTGCCGTGACCACGGGGCTTGGCTGTGATGAACTGGCGGCGAAGTTTGATGCGGAGCATGACGATTACAATTCGATCATGACGAAGGCGTTGGCCGACCGATTGGCCGAGGCGTTTGCCGAGTGTCTGCACGCCAGAGCACGCCGCGATTGGGGTTTTGGAGCGAGCGAAGGTTTTTCGAAGGAGGACTTGATTTCTGAGAACTATCGAGGGATTCGTCCCGCCCCTGGCTATCCGGCCCAGCCGGACCATACCGAGAAGCAAACGTTGTTTGGTCTTTTAGACGCGGAAAAGCAGACGGGCATCCGTCTTACGGAGAGCTATGCGATGCATCCGGCGGCCAGTGTGTCTGGCTTGTACTTTGCACATCCGGAGTCGCGTTATTTTGCCGTGGATCGGATTACTCGGGAGCAGGCGAAAGACTATGCCGAGCGGAAGGGGATGCGTCTTGCAGAAGTCGAGCGGTGGCTGGGTCCGAATCTGGGGTATGAGCCGTAGCCGCCGGAGATAAACAAGGAGGGCACTCCCTGCCCCGTTTTTGGAAGCGCCCCCCGCAAAAGCAAAATAACTGTTGCAATTGAACCGAGTCGTAGTATTTCTTTGGGGGGGGTGCTTCTCCCCCACCCTAATGCTAGTATCGGTCTCTGAAGCATCCTGCGATAAGCCGCATTTGCTCTCGAAGGGTTGACTATAGGTCAAGGCTCTCTCGCATTTTGCGAATTACGATCAATACTATTTCTATTCCATTCCATCTTTAGTGGGGCACATGTAAAGAGCGATGTTTGAGCTATGGCAACACGTGAACGACTCATACAAGCAGGTCTCGACCTGTTTCACAGGCACGGAATCCACCCTGTGGCTTTGGACCGCATCTTGCATCAGGCAGGAGTGACGAAGACCACTTTCTACAATTACTTTGAAAGTAAAGAAGACTTTGCTTGTGCGGTGATCGATCGTTTTGGCGAGGAGCTTCACCAGCGCATTCAACTTCGCGTGGATGGCGCTCACGGGAGCAACTTTCCTCAACAAGACTTTAAGCGGCATCTGCTGGATGTTTTTGATGTTTGGGATTCGCTGTTTGATCACGAATCGTTTCGCGGCTGTATGCTGGTAGGCGCGGGCGTGGCGAGCGGCGATATTCACGATCCGGCCCGTCAGGCTGCGATCAAGCACAAGCAGGCCTTGTTGCATCTCTACGAAGACCTGGCCAAACAGGCTGGCATCAAAAAGCCCCTACAGTTTGCCACCCGGTTTGGCCTGTTGGTGGATGGGGCGCTGATTGCCCGTCATTTGTACGGCGACCGTAACGAGGCCGAAGAAGCGCACAAGATGGCCGAGCAATTGATTGACGATGCTTTGAGTGCGTCGCACGGTTAGTGCGGCTAATCTTTATCGCTGCTAGGCTGCTCGGACTCCCCTTCGACAAATTTTAGTGCCGCCGAGTTCATGCAGTAGCGCAGGCCGGTTGGTTGGGGACCGTCTGAGAAGACGTGGCCCAGGTGGGCTTGGCAGCGAGCGCAGTGGGTCTCGGTACGGGTGCCGAACAGTTTGCGGTCGACTTTCTCGCCGACGTTTTTGTTGTCGATCGGTTGATAAAAGCTTGGCCAGCCGGTGCCCGACTTGTATTTGGTCTCGGAGCTAAAAAGGGGCAGTC
The DNA here is from genome assembly GCA_965224625.1 of Bythopirellula sp. Lineage (GTDB taxonomy): Bacteria > Planctomycetota > Planctomycetia > Pirellulales > Lacipirellulaceae > Bythopirellula. The sequence continues at coordinate 603,364 of CBDCZS010000001.1, read as the reverse complement.
CACAACAAACGCATTGATAAGTTCCCGTGCGTTTGTTGTCCCAGTATTCATTTTTGAAGGGGGGTTCGGTCCCCTCTTGACGGGTGACGCGGTACTGGTCGGAGGTGAGTTTTTTCTTCCAATCGACGGTGGTCCAGTCGAGGGTGGTCTGGTCTACGGTTTCGGTTGCGCTTTTCTCAACTGATGAAACACTCTTGTCGTCGGCTTTGAGTAGATTGGCAAAGACTTGGCGGACCTTGTCTACTTTGGGGGTGATGACGGCTCGGCAGTAGGGTTGTCGGCCATTTTGAGCGTAGTAGTTTTGGTGATAGTTTTCCGCCGGATAGAAAGTTTCGAGGGGGCTGATTTCGGTGACGATGGGATCGGAGAATGCGCCGGCGTCATCCAGCGTTTTCTTAATCGCCTGGGCCAACTGTTTTTGCTCGTCGTTGTGATAGAAGACGACCGAGCGATATTGCGTGCCCGTGTCGGCACCTTGGCGGTTGAGCGTGGTGGGGTCGTGAGTTTTCCAGAAGACTTCGAGTAGCTCTGCGAAGGAAACTTGCTGGGGATCAAAATCGATCTGGATCACCTCGGCATGGCCCGTGAAACCGGTGGAAATTTCTTCGTAGGTCGGGTTGGGCTTTTTGCCGCCGCTATAGCCGGAAGTGACTTTGTAGACGCCCTGGAGTTCTTGGTAGACCGCTTCGGTACACCAAAAACAGCCGCCGCCAAAAGTGGCTTGCTGGAGTTTTACGTTGGCGGGCGGGAGGGTGTCGCTAGCGTCGTCGGCGTGCGAGGTAAATGGAGGGTTCGACATCCAGAAGGCTCCTGCCAAGCAAACCACGAAAGCAAGGAGGGCCGCCGATCGCCTGGTCTGTTGTTGATTCATAGGGTTGCCCATCATTGACGTTTTAGGATGGAGCGTTCGCCGCGTGTGGCACTCGGTAGCTCGACAGCCTCGGGGGTTGGGAGGATGTCGACAGGTTGAGGCTCGTTGGAGAGGCGTGGATCTCCAAGCTCGGGTTGAGCAGGTTCTTCAGCAGAGGCGAAACGGGTGAGGCTCTCTTGCAGTGCAGCCTGGGCTGCGATGAAGCTTGGGAAGTTTGCAATCTTCGCAAACTTAGGTTGGTCTGCCACGCTGCGGAATCGGGGCAAAGCTTTTTGCATGGCGGGTAGCTTGGCCACTTCGGGCGGAGCGCCTGGCTCGCCCAAGGCTTCTGCACCTAGGACTAAATGGCGTCGCCAGCCTTCGCCAGTTTTAAGGCGTGATAAACGCTGGTCGAGACGCGCCATCATGTCTCGCAATGTTTCGATCAGTGCGCGGTCGTCCATGGTTGCCAGTTGGGCAGCCGTGGGATAGGCAAGCGTCGCGGCGGCAGGCGGTTGGGACGCTGCTTGTGGTTGCTGTGCTAGTTGCGGTTGCCTGGGAACGCGTCTGGCCTGGGGTTGAGCCGGACGGGGTGGAGCTGCATGCTGAGGTTGCGCCAGCATCCGACGACGTCTGCCGAAAAAAGGTCTGGCTACGGTATGCACCGAAGCATAGGGGGCTTGTACCGAAGTCCCTCCTCGTCCGACGTTCACATGGACGAACGGTGCGTTGACCTGGATCCCGCCACCTGCAAAGCGTCGGACAATTTGTGCCTCGGCCGAGACGGGCAGCAGCATGAGCAGCGCACCACCAATTCCGATCAGTGTTCGTATTTCTGCCAGGGTACGTAGCGAGGAGAATGACATGGAAGGAATCCTTGGGAGGCGGGGCGGCGGCGAGACTCGAGGGGTCGAGTTGGCGAGTGGTTCGATCAGCATCCTTATGAGTAGCCGACACAATTGAGACAGGGGATTGTACCCGAAAGCCCGAGGTCGAGGCAAACGGAGTTTGGTCGTGCCAGCAGAACTGCAAAGTCAAAAAACGAACGGCTCAAGGATTAGCCACAGAGGGCACAGAGAACACAGAGAACACAGAGTGCTGAAAATAAGGGGTTCTCTGTGCCCTCTGTGGCTATATTCTTCATTCTTCTTTCTGGTTGCAACTTTGCAGTTCTCCTGTTTGGTCGTGTGCTAGAAGCCGCGGCCTTGGGTGAACCAGCGGTTGCCGAACGTGGGGCGGCCCGATTTTTGGCGGGATTCTCGGCGGATGGGGCCGCGACGCTGCATGCCGCGGCGGACAGCGTGTTTCATGGCCTCGCCGGCGACCTCGATGAGCACTCGTCCCAGGACGCCCGAGAGGTCGTCTGATCCCCAGGAACCGCCGCCCACTTCCCAGCCACGCCGTTCGTAGCGGGTCTGATGGAATTCTTGGTAATTTTGTATTGAGGACCAAAGCTCCTCGCGGCTCAGCTCGCCGCGCACGTAGCTGGACAGTTGGCGTTCGACGTCGAAATTGTCAGAGAAAAATGAGCGTCGCGAGTCGAAGTCCGCCCGTCGAAAACGGTGCATGAGGTCTTGCAAGCCCTCGGCCCGTTCGTCATGGGTGCGTCGCTGTTGGGTCAGGTGGTTGGAGTCTCGACGGGCTTCGTCAAGTTGCTCGTTGATCCAACTGATTTCGGCGACCAGCTCGTCGTCTTGACGGTCGGGAGTGGTGCGTGATTGATGTTCGAGCCACGAATGTTCCATCTCAGCCAAAAAATCTTTCATCTGCTGCACGCCTTGGTGATAAAACTCGTTTTGACTTCCTTCCAGTCCGAGCAGCTCTTGGTGGTGGTTGGTGTATTCCTCTTCGAGGCGTGCCAAGTCGGCCACGCGCTGGTCGCGTTGGGCGCCCAGCTCTTGGCCTTGGCGCAGGACTTCGGTCAGTCCGACTTCGTCGGCGAGGGCGTCTTCGATCGCTTCGATCTGTTCCATCAGGACGTTGAACTGTTCGCGGCGGCGCAAGACTTCGGCAGCCATCAGTTCGGGCGTGACGCGCAAGAAGTCGTAGCTTCGGCGCGAGCGGGCATAGTCGACCATCTTGGCGATCCAACGATCCATCTGCCGGGTCAGGCCTTTTTTCTTGTATTCCGGTGTGCCGAATCCGAGATCGTAGAGGTAGCGGAAGAGGCGATTGTTGTCGAAGGCGGGCAGTTTTTCGCTCGCTTCTTGTTGGATTTCGACGACCCGTTGTTCGTTGCGTTCTAATTCGCGTTCGGCGACCAGGGCTTGTTTTGACAGCTCTTGGAACTTTTCGTGGGCAGCGAGGCGCTTGGCGACGATTTCTTCTAGTTGCTCGCGTTCGGCGACTTTTTCGTTCAGCGCGTCGGTGACTTGCTCCAGGTTTGCTTGGAGGCGAACGGACTCGGATTCGTCTTGTTTGAGCGTCTCGTGGAGTTGCCGTTCGCGGCGCTGTTTGCGAGTGAGGACGTCGAGCAGTTCGTCGCGGATGCCTCGGAAGGTTGCCAGGACCGACTCGCGATTGATTTCGGGCAGATAGTGTTCGGCGAGTTCCAATAAGGTTTGGCCGCGTCGGTCGACCAACTCGTTCAACGATTGGTCGAGTTTTTGGAGGCTCGCTTGTCCCTCGGCTTGCTGTCGGCGCATCTGCTCGCTCGCCTGCTGGATGGCTTGCCCGACGCTACGACCCGATAGTGCTCGTCTACTCATTGTTTGTTTGCGTCTCCGATTGGCCGAGCCATTCGCTGATCATAACCAAAAAAAACGATCATAACCAATAAAACAGGCCGGCTGCCGCGCCCAAGGCAACGGTCCATTTGACGATATCCCCTCGCAGGACATAAAGGTGCGCGAACATGAGGCCGATGCTCCACTTGGGGGCCTCGAAGACATGGAGTTTGTCGTAGTAATGTTCGATGGCGATGTTGACTTGTTCTTCGGTGAGCCGTTCGCCGGTGACTTTTGCCGCGTCGAGCAGGCGTTCTCGCAGCATGGCTTTGGTCTCTTCGATATTGAGTTGTTGCTCGACGAGCGCCTGCTCTTTGCGGAGCGTCGTCGCGACGTCCATGATGCGCAGCGTCTGTTCGATGCTGAGCTGCTGGGGCGCGGCTTGGGGAGCGTCTGCTGAAGCAGATTCGCCGACCGATTCGCCAGCTGATTGGTCTGAGGCTTGGGCGACTTGGACTGCTGCCATCGTCATGTTTTCCTAAGTTGAACCAAGTTAGGTAAGCTTTACGGCCTACGGCACCTCGTCCGTCGGCAAAAAACACTGTTGATTTGGCTCTGGCCGTGATAAACTAGCGGTCTGCCGTGGTGCGATTTTATCACAAGTACCACCGCAAGTCGAATCCTTCAAAAACGCAAACCAATCCCAATAAAACCAATCCCAATAGAAACATGCAATCGAGGAAAACGCTATGGCTGCTCAAGCAACTCAAAAGAAATCAAAACCTGCTGCTTCCACCCAAAATACTGAGACACGGAGCAGTATGCAAAAGTACCTGGACAAGGCGGTTGATGTGCTCGATAAGTTTGGCCTCGCGTCGGACGAAGAGGTTCCTGCCGAGCTGATCCGGTTGCTCGAAGAGGTGCGCCACATCGACGAGGCGAAGGCGATGGCGATTGCCAAGACGATCAAACATATGAGCAGTTTTAATAAGCTCGTGCGCGACAATGTCGAGAATATCAACGTCGGGAATCGCTATCTCGAGATTAGCCAGATGTTCGACTCGATCCGCGAGGACTCGAAGAAGCTGATCGCCCAGCTTGATGATGGCAAGATTGGTGTCACCGAAAAAGTGGCCAATCTTTGGATGCGCATTCGCCGTGGCACGACGCACGCTCGGTTCGAGAATATCGTGGACGTTTATCGCGATGTTTGTAACGAGACGAAGAACCAGCTTGATCGTGAGCAGACGATCATGGACGGCTACATCGATTTTCGCTTTGCGCTCAAGGAGGCGGAAATCCTTGCCCGTGAGCTGCTCGAAGCCCAGATGCCGCACCTCGAAGCCGCTCGCGACTCGCTTGCCGTTTCGCAAAAAGCAGTCGACGAACATGATGGCAACGAAAGCACGCTCGGCCGGCTGGAACTGACCCGTGATGAATCGCGCAACGAGTTTCAAAAGCAAGATCGGATCTATCAGTTGGTGAAGGATATCTCTGAAAACCTGTCGATCGGCTACGACGTCGGCGAGACGCTGGTTACAAAATTGAAGCAGACGCACGACGTCAAAGACCAAGTCTATCGCCGGGCCGTCACGTTTTTTACGACCAACGAACACGTATTTACGATTTTGGGTACGGTCTATACGTCGCAGCAAGGGCTGCACGAAGCGGTCGCCTCGACCGAAGCTCTCAAAGAGGGCGTTAACAAGAGCTTGGAAGATGTTGCGGTGCTAGGTCGCGAGCTTGAACGGGCCGCATTAAAAGCGGGCTATGGGTCGACGATCAAAGCCGAGTCGCTCGAAAAACTGGTCACTGCGATCTCTGATTACCAAGTCGAATCGTTGCAGATGATCGCCGAGCTGCGCAAGGAGAGCGAGGCGAACGCCAAGGAAATCCGCCGCGTCGTCGAAGCGGGCAAGAAGCGTTATCAGGAGACGCTTGGTCGGTTTGCTCGCGGTGAAGACTTGGACGAAGCGAGCTAGTCTCGGACTTCGGTTCTCTTGGGAACCCTTCTCGGCCAGAGACACTTCAGTGCTTCTAGGCCTAGCGCCGATAATAGGGGTAGGTGGAGTTGTTGACGGCCAACGATGCCGGTGGCGTTTTGCTAACCGTCAAAGTTGGTCGACACGACCCGTTTTGTCGTTAAAGTCTTACAGGACTTCCAAGGATGGAAAATTCCCGTTATCGATGTTTGCTGTTGCTGCTGGTTGTTTTTTCGACCGGTTGTAGCCTCAATACGGCTGTTCTGCAGCGGGGGGGCAACGGGCGTAAGGGGGTGCTGCTGAATTACTCGTGCGGTGCCCAGCCTTGTGATGCGATCGACCCGAGCAAGCCGACCATCGTAATCACCCACGGTTGGAATCCGTTGCCGAAGCATATTCGGACGACTTTTGGTTGCTCGGGTGCCAAGGCGCTGAAGTGTCGTTGTGGGGATAGCTACAACCTGCTGAGTTGGGATTGGAACGCGGTCAAGGTTTCGCCGTTCAACGACGAGCCTATCCGAATCGGTCGATGCCAAGGCCGGATGCTGGCGTCGGCACTGCGATCGCGCGGCATCAAGCCTGGAAATACGCAGATCATCGCCCATAGTTTGGGCACCGTTGCCGCCGCGCAAGCCGCGCTCTGTCTGAGTGACTTGGGTCACGTCAGGCAGCTTACGTTTCTCGACCCGCCCGAAGATTTTCATAAAGAGTTGTTCTGCCACCTTGGCGCCACGCGTCATGCCTGTGTGGTCGAAAACTACTGGGCACCGGGCATCAGTGGCTACGGAGCCGTGGCGAATTATCGTGGCGTTCGGAACTACGAGGTCGAACGGAGCCATGCCCCGATGCGTGGAACGGTTGACTTGAGTGTCTCGAACCACGTCAATACGATGCTTTGGTACTATCGCACGATGTGCAATCCGCGATTGCAATGCGGATTTCAGAACAGCGTTTTTCACGATTGCTGTGGCCGGGACAGTTGCCCTCGTTGCAACCTTACTTCACGCCCGCAAGCGACTCTGCGACGTTGAGCGTGTGGTCGCTTACCCGACGGTAGGAATTGAGCGTTGAGGTGAAGGCGACGTTCACATGCGGCTCGACTTTCTTGTCGGTGAGACGCCGTAGATGATCGTCGCGGAGGGTGCGCACCCGGTGATTGATTTCGGAACCGACCGACTTGGCTTTGGTGATGATCTCGGCAGCACGCTGTTCGTAGCCTTCGGTGACCATCTGTACGTAGTCACGCACCATCACATGCAGATCTGCGAGTTGCGTTTTCATGCCGGCGGTGAACTGGTGGCCTTGGTTGTTGAGCTTGAGATGGAACTTGAGGATCGAGGTGATGTAGTCGCTGATCGACTCGTATTCGTCGGCCATGCGAAGCTGGCGACGGGCTTCGTCGATCACGCTGTGCGGCAGGTTGGAGGCGAGCATGTCGGTGAGAAAGACGACCATCTCGTCTTGGATTGTGTCGAGCACCTCTTCGCGGTGAAACAGTTTTTGAACCAATTTTTGGTCCGGCTCGTCTTGGGGCGTAAGCTCTTCTAGCCAATCCATCATTTTGTTGCAGCCATCGGCCATACGTAAGACTTCGACGCGCGATTGCTCGATCGCAATCACGGGGGTTTCGAGCATGCGAATATCGAGGCTCGTGAGGTGGGGTTTTTCTTTATGATCTTTTTGCGGAACGAGTCGTTCAAGTATGCGGCCGAGGATGCCGGCGAATGGGAAGAAAAGTAGCGTGTTGACTACGTTGAAAGTCGTATGGACGGCAGCAATTTTCACCGTGACATTCACCGCTTCGCCTGCGGCAGCATCGACGCCAGCGAGCCGCTGGATAAACGAGAAATCGAGCATGTGTTCGACTGCGGGAATAAAGAATCTTCCGAACAAAGCGGTCACCCAGAGGACGCCAAGGATATTGAAAATAACATGGAAATAGGCCGCTCGACGAGCGTTGGTGGTTGCTCCGAGCGAAGCTAGCAAAGCCGTGATCGTCGTGCCAACGTTCTCGCCGAGGACAAGCGCGGCGGCGGTCTCGAAGGGGATGACGTCAATGGCTGCCAAGCTGATGGTGATACCAAGCGTCGCCGAAGAGGACTGGACTAGGAAGGTTAGCAAACACCCGACCGCAGCGCATTTTAGTACGCCAAGGTAGGTGCTCGCATCGAAGCGAGCGAACCAAGCCTCGAAATCGGGAAGCTCCTTCACCATCGAAAAACCATTTTTCATCAGTTCCAGGCCAAAAAAGACCATGCCGAGGCCCATTAAAGCGAGTGCCAAATAACGCACCCGGTCTCTGCGGACGAAGAGGTAGCCAAACGCGCCGAGACCTAACAGAGGCAGTCCGTACTTGCCGATTTTTAGCGCTAGGATCCAGCCGGTGATCGTCGTGCCGACGTTGGCGCCCATGATGACCCCGATTGCCTGGGACAGATTCATGAACCCGCTGTTGACGAACCCGACGACCATGACGGTCGTGATCGAGCTGGATTGGACGAGCGTCGTGACCAAAGTTCCCACGCCCACGGCCATCAGCCGGTTGTCGGTCACGGCACTGATCATCCGACGCAGCCCGTTGCCAGCGATCGCCTGCAAGCCTTCCGACATGTTTTTCATGCCGAGCAGAAAGATGCCTAGCCCGCCAATGACGGTCGAAATCAGCTTCCAGTAGTCGGGCTTCCAGACGGATGCGTTAAAACGTACGTCGACGAATTTGTTGGTTTGAGGATTTTTTGCTCGCACCGTAATTTCTGTTTTGCCGACTTTGCCCCACTCGATATGGAGCTTGCCCTCTTCGATCGAAACCGCAGCGACCTTTTTCTTTTTGTTGTGGACGACCGATAGCTCTAAGGGGTCGCCTGAATCGACTACGGTATCGGCGAAGACCTCGGCCAGATCGATCGAGGTTGGGGGCGAGCCAGCCAGAGCTTTGCAATCGGGGATCAGTTTGGCAATGGTGCGGTCAGCCCCAGCCTCAGCAACAGGGGCTTCCGCCCGAGCTGCGAGCGGCGACATGGCCACAATGAAGATTGCCACGCTTGCCCAGTTCTTTGCACTCATCGACGCCCCTTGCCTATGGCCATTGCTCATGTCTTGTTCACCGAGTCTCAACGCAAGCATCATAGTCGGCTGGGGCAGGCTCGCCAAGGGACTGAAATCGTCGAGGGAAATCGGGGAATCGGCCACCAAAAATGGGCTAGAATTCTAGCTCGTCAAGCGAATCCATGAGGCGATCGAGGTCGTCTTGCGGCTGGTCAGCGGTCGGCTGCGAGGCGTGACGTTTCGGAATCCCTACGTCCCTACCGACGGTCTCTCGCCCGGCGATGAGAAGCTGCTCGTCCCGTTCGCGTGCAGCAACTTCGACGGCGGTGTCGGCGCCAGGTGTCCCCGGATCGGGTGCACCGAACAGTTGCGACAGATCGATCTTCAGATTGCCGCCCACCTCCGGACTGCCAGCGATGGTGGGCGTTTTGTGTTGCGGGAAGATAATCGCATTTTCTGGGCAGACCCGGCTGCATGCGGGGCAGCCTTGTCGGCAGTTGTCGGGCTGTTCGACGAGGATCGTTTCTTGGGCGTCGATTCCATAGACACCGAAGAGGCAGAAGTCGATGCACTCTAGACAATTCGTACAACGGCCAAAATCGATGACAGGATACCAGCGGCGCGAGGGATCTTCGTCGATAACGATCGGGCTGTTGGCTGCTCCATTCTCCGCCTTCCGCCTTCCGCCTTCATCCTTCGCAAGATACCGTTCCATCTGCTCGGGCTTCGGGTTGCCGTTGATCCAACTTGTGAGTTCCACCGTCGGCGTGTTGAGTTCGCCAGCAATGCGACGAATTTCTTCGAGAAAAACTTCGGATGAGTCGTAGGCTCGAAGGTCGAGAGCGTAGATTTTTCTTGGCGGTAGATCGAGGCGATCGATCACACGCTCTTTTTCTTCGAGTTCGTCTTCGGGTTCCTTGTTATCTTCTTCACTATCTTCTTCGCTCTCGCCTTGCGACTTCAGCAGCGAGATGCCCTCTTGCCCGCGAATCTGGTTGCGGTCGAGAATCCATCGCGCCGCTCGGGGGAAGAGCCAACTGCAAACGACCAGATCGCCGGCGATGCCCGAAAGGCAGAGCATCCCGGTGCCATCCGCTTTCAAATCGTACAAATGCGGCACGACCGTGACGTCGACGCCGCGCTCGCCAAGCAGACCGCCTACGATCTGCTCCTCCAGTTCCCGCTTCTTCGGGTTCTGGCTGCGACTTTGCGAAACGACAACGGTGAGACGATGGGCCATGCCGGTATTGTCGGATTATTGTTGCCGAATTGCAAGAGAGGCCGTGTTCTAGTGATGTGAAAGGATGTTGTTGTAGTCGGAAAAAGGAAAGTTTCACGCAGAGGCTTTTTCGCTTACTGATTCATCTGCCCTTTGATCGTGCGTTGGGTGACTTCCCAGACGGCGGTGAGGTGGGTGAGGTATTCCTTGGGGGTGAGCAGTTCTTTGCCCAAGCCCGACAGTTCAAAGAGCCAGCCGTCGCCGTACTTGTCGACGTTGATCGCCGACGGATCTTTTAATAGGGTTTCGTTGAATTGGGTTTGTTTGCCGGGCATGGGAGCGTAGAGCGAGGCTTCGGCTTTTTGGCTTTCGATCTGGCCGATCTCTTGCTTGGCCGTAAGCGACGCACCGGCAGCAACGTCCCAATCAAGAAAATAGACGTCCTGCAAGAGCCGGACGGCATAGGCGGCAAAGCCGAATCGATAACGCTGATCGCCGACCTGCTGCGCCCACATATGATTGCGCGCGTAGTGCCGGTCGGTCGGAAAGTCGGCGGCGAATTCGCCCATCATAAAGGTGAGACTCTCGGACATTTTTTGTTCTAAGAAAAAAATTAGCCGCAGATGAACGCGGATGAACGCAGATGACTTTTGTTACAGACGACACATCTGCGTTCATCTGCGGTTCCTTTTTTTCAGGTATAGCGTACGTCGCGGTGTTCTGGCTCGAAGAAGGGTGGGAGTAGGGCGTCGACTCTTAGCAGGCCTTGGCGGGTTAGCTCGACCCGATTGTCGGTAAGCGTCGCTAGGCCTTCGCTTTCGTATTGGGTCCACACTTGGCTCCAATGCTCAAAAATATCGACGCCGAATTTTTCTTGGAAGTAGGCCCCATCGAGGGTGCCCCGTTTGAGTTGCAAAATCATCTCTCGAATCAAACGCTGGTGGTCGGTGGGGCGAAACGCGCGGTTGAGCGGCAGTTTTCCCTCCTCGAGGGTGCTGCAATAGTCTTCCCACTCGGGCTTGTTTTGGTAGTGGACGCCTGCGATGTGGCCGAAGCTGGCGATTCCGGTGGCCAGCAGATCGCTGCCATGCCAGAGATTGTCGCGGTAGCTAAAGTTCACCGCGTCACCCGTTCCTTGGGATATTGGCTTGACCATCGTGTAGGCGCTCGAAACCGTGTAGCCTGCCTGCGAGAGTTGATTAAAGGCGTAATCGACCCAACGTCGCTTGGTGGGCCAATCGGCCACCGGCGTTTCGATTTTGTTGCCTAGGATGTCTTTGGAGTAAACGGTATTGAAGGGCAGCTCCATCTGGTAGATCGTCACGCTGTCGGGCGAAAGTTCGAGCGTTTTTTGCACCGCGTCTTGCCAGGTGGCGTCGACGTCGCCGACCATGCCGGCGATGAGGTCGATGTTGACGTTTTGAAAACCGGCGGCTTGGATCCAGGGCCATGCTTTGTAGATTTCCGCCGATTCGTGCGCGCGGCCATTTTCTCGAAGTATCGTGTCATCAAAATGCTCGACGCCTAGACTGAGTCGCGTGACGCCCAGGTCTCGCAGCGTTTTGATTTTGGCTTCGCTCAGTGTGCCCGGCTCGCACTCGAACGTGACTTCTTCGGCCTGATCCCAACTGATGTTGGCTCGCAGGCGATCAACGAGTCGTGTGAGTTGCTTCGGGCTAAGAAACGACGGTGTACCGCCGCCAAAATAAACAAACCGAAATGGCCGGTCGCCCATCGCCGGTAGTTGGCTAACCAGCTCGATCTCGCGCGACAGGGCGGCCAGATAGCGTTCGACCTCGGGGGCATTTTTGTCGGTAAAAACTTTGAAGTAGCAAAATTTACAGCGTTTGCGACAAAACGGAATATGCAAATACAACCCGAGCGGCACGTCGGCGGGCGGCGCGGCAAGCGCCGTGGTCACTTCCGTAAGCTGCTCGCCCGACCATTGCGAGAACGGCGGGTAGTTGCTGATAAAGTAACTGCCAACTTCGGTTTTGATGGATTCAGTCATTGAGATTCTGTCATTGAAAAATTAGCCGCAGATGGACGCTGATAAACGCAGATAATTACTGGTGATTCAGAACCACTCGTTTTACTTGCACGCGGGGAGTGCCAAAATTGATTAGTAGTGCGAGTGTGTTCTGTGTTGCTTTCAAATAATTCATCGCCTGAGCGAGATGGGCCTCGCTGATGGATTTTGAACATTTGAGTTCAAGAATAATTTGATTTTCTACGAGCAGATCGACAAAAAACTCCCCAACGACAACTTCATTATAATGGACTTTCAGAGGACATTGCTGCGCGATATGCAAATGGCTCTTAGTAAGTTCGTGAAATAAGGCATTCTCATAGACCTTTTCTAAGAACCCCGACCCCAACGTATTGGCCACCTTATAAGCAGCCCCTATGACTAGCTCGGTAATGTCATCGTCCGAAAAACATCTGCGTTCATCAGCGTCCATCTGCGGCTATTCCTTTTTTCCAAAACAATAAAGTGTACCGTCGGTGTTGCCTAGGATTAGTTTGCTATTGTGGACCGCTGGCGAGGCTAGGAAGCTGCCGCCTGCTTGGTATTGCCATTTTTCTTTGCCGCTGAGGACGTCGACGGCATAGAGCCGGCCTCGTTTCGTTGCTAAGAATACCAAATCTCCGGCGATTACCGGTGAACTTTCAACGCGACTTCGGACCGCAAAGGTCCATAGCGGGGTGCCGTCAGTAGGCTTGAGAGCGGTCACCTGTTTTCCGTGGTTGCTGAAAACGACGCAACGTCGGTCGACCGCCGCCGAGGCTCGTATTGGTTGTCTGCGTTTGGAATCTTGATATTGCCAGCGGATTTTTAGGGTTTTGGTAGCAATCGAATAAAAGGTGCCTTGCTCGGTGCCGAAGAAAACGTCGGTCGCCAAGGCGGCGGGCGTCGAGCCAGTGGGTCCGTCGATGTCTAGGCCGTCGGTTTCTTTGCCGGTGTCGACGTCGATGGCGTGGAGGCGCTCGTCGCAACCGGCGAGTAAGACACGGCCCTCGACAACGGTTGGCCAACATCGGAGCGGCGCTTCAATGCGAAATTGCCAGAGCGGTTTTCCTGTTTTCAAATCGAGGGCGACCATTTCGCCAGCATCGGTTGTGAGCAGAACTTTTTCATGGTGGATATTTGGGGCGGCGTACGATTCGGAGGTTGCTTCGTACGACCAAAGGACTTTGCCATCTTCGGCCTGTAGGCAGCGCACGATGCCGTTGAAATCGCAGACGACGAGTCGTCCGTCGGCGTAGGCCGCAGCCTCCGAAAATCCGCTTTCTTCAAAGGTCCGTTTCCAGAGCGGTGTTCCTGTTTGTAAATCGAGGGCGTAAAAAGTCCCGTCGAAATCGCCCACGTAAACTTTGCCGTCGGCGAGGATAGCAGTCGCTTCAAAGCTGCCGTCAGCAAGTGTGAACTTCCAGAGCACGTCGAGTTCGGTTGATAACCGAGAGCTAGCCACGCCAGAGGCGAGCGCATCGCCGCGCACCAACGGCCAATCGGCCTGCGACAGGGCAGGGGAGAGGGCGATCAGCGCAGCACAAAAATTAAAAAGCCAGTTCATACAAGCGAAGCAATTCGGCACTCGTAACAGGGATCGGATTGAAAGAAGCGGTCCATTGACGGGCGGCATCGTCGGCCAGTTGGGGTAATCGAAGAGGGTCGACGCCGCATTTCTCAAGTTTAGCAGGGAGGCCGGCCTCGGTGGCGATGTTTCGCAGGAAATCGGCCAGTTCGGCGGCTCCGCCGTTGGGACAGTTTGGCTCGTCGGCGGTCGTGGCCAGCAGCTCGCGGTACCAATCGTTGCAACGACGACCGTTGAATCGTACGACGTGCGGCAACATCAGCGCGACCGCCTCGCCGTGGGCAATGCCATAGGCGGCGGTCAATGGATTGGCCAAAGCATGTGCAGCGCCGAGCATGGAGTGTTCGATGGCCAAGCCAGCCAAGCAAGCGCCGAGCTGCATTTGTCCACGCGCGGCGATGTCGTTGGGTTGGCTGAGTACGCTCAAAAAATTGGGAGCCAGCCGTTGCCATGCTTCACGGCTGTTGTGGCAGGAAGATTCATTACGTTTGTTGGTGACATACGTTTCGACGGCATGCGACAGCGCATCGAAACCGGCGAGCGCGGCGACCCGTGGTGGTTGTGTGAGGGTGAGCTGTGGGTCCAGAATCGCGATGCGGAATGCGGCCTTTTTATCGCCGCAGGCCATTTTGACGTGCGTCTGGGCGTCGGAGATCAGCGCAAACGACTGGGCCTCGCTGCCGGTGCCAGCGGTCGTGGGGACGGCAATCATGGGCAGCAGATCGGCGGTCGCTTTGCCGACGCCCCAGTAGTCTTGCATGCGACCGCCGCAGGAGTACAGAAAATTGATCCCCTTGGCGCAATCCATCGAACTGCCACCGCCGATGGCAACGATCGCTTCTGGCTCAAAACTTTTCGCAACGAGCAGGCCCGCCTCGACATGCTCGGTCGTCGGGTTTTCTTGCAAGCCGTCGAAGACGCACGTTTCGATGCCGGCGTTTTGTAGCGACTCGAGTCCGCGCTGTGTGTGGCCAACCTTTTCGATCCCTGGGTCCGAGACGACCAGCACACGCTGCACGCCAAGTCCCTTTGCCAGCTTGCCAAGCGCAGCGATTTGCCCGGCTCCGAAGAGAATTTGCGTCGGTGATTGGATGTTGGGATGGTTCATGTGAAAATATAAAAAATAACCGCCGATGGACGCGGATAGACGCAGATGTTTTTTCCTGGGTTCTAGCAGGCTTGTTTAGGCATCGGCGTTCGTCGTCGGCTCATTCCTTTTTATACAGTTGCAAGGCGCGGCTGCGGTAGAGGAACTCGATAAGATTTCCTTCGTGGGGTTGTAGCCAGTCGAGTTGTGGGGTGGGGATTGGGCCGAGGTTGAGGCGGTCGATTTGGGTCGAGGCAATCAGGGCACGGCGGAAGTCGCTATCGTCGGTAATCGCCGTGCAAACCAAGGTGTATTCCATTGCCACTTGTACCTCCGCCTGAGGGCACTCGACAACATTCACCAGCGGGAACATGTATTCTTTGTTGCGCGATTCTGATTCGTGCGAGGCGTGGTGCAAAACGACCGGACGCAGGTAGGCGACCGGCGGATTTTCGAGAAGGCGAGCACCATAGCTGGCGGTCATGTCGGTCACTTGTGGACTTTCGAGGTCGCGTTCGACCGTTTCCCAGATCGATTTGGCGGCGCCTTCGATCGTAAATGCGGCAAGCTCAGCCTTCGGGTCGTCGGGCGGGAGGACTTCGACGGGGCCTAGCTTTTCTGCCAAGGCGGCTGCAATTTCTTGGGTGTGGCGAGGGGCATAGATGCTTGAACAGTTGATGCAGCTCCGTCCGCCGTTGCGAATGACGCTATCGACCATGAGGTCGAGGTGTTGCGACCAATCGTCGACGCAATCGTCGCCGAAGACGATTTTGCTGAACCCGGGGCCGTGGACCTGCACCTTCGGGTTGCCAGCGTATTGTTCGATCGTTTGGGGCCCACCGAAAATCATGCTGCGGCGGCAACTGGCAAGAATCGCCCCGCCGATGTCGGCACCCGCACCGGGATACAAACAAAAGGCTTCTTTGGGGATGCCCGCCTCGACCATTGCGGCGAACACGCGGTAAGGGGTCCACGGTTCGCTGCTGCCCGGTTTTAATACCAACCCCATCTGCAAGGCAATCACTGGTAACCATAGCGTATGGACGCCGGGCGAGTTGGAGGGCAGCACCGCGCCGAGCGCGTCGCACTGAGCTTGATAGCTGACCGTGACGCCACGGCTTTCTTCTCCATAACCCCGAGCAAGGATGTTGAGGTCCAACCCGCGTGTAAGACAGTCGAGAATTTGATCGATGTTTTTTAGGACAAAGGCATTTTTTGTGACATTCGCCTTACACATCGAAATCGGCATGCCGGTAGTAGCCGACTGTTGTTGGACGAAATTTTCGGGCGATTGTTGAGAATCGCCCACGGCGAGCGTGCCCGACTCGAATAGCTCGCCCGCCGCCTTGCACTTTTCGATCAGCTCGGCCGGCGACATGGCCTGCAAGAGTTGGCGGGCACGCTTGGCACGCTTGGCATCGCGGCGAATAATCCCCGCGCCGACCGTATGCACCCGGGCAACCGGCTCGCCCGTGTAAAAATGGTTGACTTCGTCGATGTCGAGCGACTCGTAAGGTTCGCCCCATCGGATGGCTGGTAGTTCGATCATGGGAAAATAAGGAACCGCCGATGGACGCAGATAAACGCCGATGCGGATACCGGTTGTAGTACTGGTTTAGAATTGGTGGACGATGCGTTTGACTTCTACTCGCGGGCTGCCGAAGTTCAGCAAAAGGCAGGTTGTTAGGTTGGTTGCTTTTAAGTAGTTGAGACACTGTGCTGAATGGATATTGTCCAGCATTTTAACTGCTTTGAGTTCTACAATGACGGTTTCCTCAACGATAAGATCAGCAACATATTGACCCACGACGATTCCGTCGTACAGAACCTCTATGGAAGGCTGTTGAGTAACCGAAAGCTTCTGTTTAATGAGTTCATGGGTTAATGCGTTCTCGTAAAATTTTTCAAGAAACCCACTGCCAAGTGCATTGGCCACCTCGTAGGCTGCCCCAATCACCTTCTCCGTGATTTCATCGGTACGATATCTGCGTTCATCGGCGTTCATCGGCGTTCATCGGCGTTCATCGGCGGTTCCTAATAAACTCCCACGGTCGTCGCTTCGGCCAGCCGATGGAAGGGTCGGACGCCGCTCATGCCGTCCCAGGGGTATTTTTCGAGTGGCATTTCTCGCTCGCCTTCGTCGCGTTCTAAAAAGCCGGGGACGAAAAACTCTTGGGTCAGCGTCGTTAGTTTTGCGCGGCCCGTCTCGCCGTAGGGGACCAGCTCGTCTGTGTTATCGAAATCGACGACTTCGACGACCGCTCTCGGCTGCGGTGCGTAGTAGGTGATTTTGTAATTGTTCGCTGCGTTGCATGGTCCGCTCGCGGCCAGACCCATCAGCGTGTTGCCGTAGGTGGGCGTCATATAGATGCCGCTCTGCTCGGGTGGGCCGCCAAAAAGTTCTTCGACGCAAAAGCGAGTCCACTGCGGGGTAAACTCGGTGCCGCCCGAAAAAATGCCGGTGATGCCAACTTCCGCGATGCTGGTGCCGCGTTCTTCCAGTTCGAGACAAAGTTCTTCGATCAGTTTGGGCGTACCAAACATACACTTCACGTCATGTCCGGCGGTGAGGACGGTGATCGCCTGATCGATGCAATGTTTTTTGTAGGCTTCGAGATGTTCCATCCAGCCTTTTTTGATCAGCTTGATGACCCAGCGTGGATCGAGGTCGATGCAAAAGCTGATGCCGTCGCGATGTTGGGCCAGATGTTCGACGGCCAGCCGAAGGCGTCTTGGACCCGACGGCCCCAGCATCAACCAATTCGCACCCTTGGGGAAATACTTGTCGGGCAGGGTATCGCTAAACAACGAATAGTCGGTACGAAAATCGTCGATCGCGATTCGGCTTTTGGGAATGCCGGTGGTGCCGCCCGTTTCAAAGACGTAGACCGGTTTGTCGGCTAGGCCTTTAGGCACCCAGCGGCGGACAGGCCCGCCTCGGAGCCACTCGTCCTCAAACGGCGGGAACTTTTTGAGATCGTCGAAGCATTTTACTTCGGTGAGTGGGTCGAAGTTCAACTCCGACTTCTTCTCTAACCAAAACGGACAGCCGGTCGACTCATGAAAATGCCAAGCGACCATTTTTACGGTTTGGTCATCGAGCAATTGGCGAGCAGAGGCGATTGCCTGAGGGTCAACGTCAGTCACGTCCTACCTCTCGATGCCTACGACGAAGTTACCGAAGACCCACTGCTGAGCTGCGCCAAGACTTGGATCACTCCATTGAGATGGGCTAGCCGTGGGCCGAAGCGATCGACAAATTCGTTGAGCACGAACTCGCCATCGATCATGTCTTCAGCGGTGTCGTTGATCTCTTCGGTGATACGCTCGAGATATTCGACCTGGACGCGACTCATCGATTCGGCCGCTTCGCGACACGAATCGGCCAATCTCGGATTGGCACTGCGCCACTGGTGCAATTCCTGGGCACGCTGTTTTTGTGTCGTCGCCATGACGCCGACAAGTTCTTCAAGAATTTCGTTGGTGCGATCTTGAGCCGCCAAGACTTCTCGGAGCAGTTCGGCTTGCTCCAGGTTGGAATGTTCTTGCGACGGCGAGGTGCTTCCTGCGGTGACGTCCACCTGTGAAAAAATCGGTGCTGCTGGTTGCTGGCTGTGGGACATCGATATTTGATTTCCTTTCGAGACTCGGGCTCGTTGCCTGGCTCGTTGAATAGGGGGCGATTTGCTTGGGAGAGCCAAGCGGTGCCCCCTATACCGACACACCTGTGTCAGCCAGAAGTGGCCCCAAAACGCTGTCTCTCCCTGTTCCCTCCCATTCTAATGAAACTTGAGAGAATATCCAGCATTGGGAACGTCTTTCAGCAGTTCGTAGCAAACTAAAGTTCGCTACGGGCGCAGTTCGATGGAGGGGATGCTGAGCGCCTTTCCACCTTGGTTTGACGCGATCAAATTATCGACCTCAGTGAAAGCTTCTTGATGACCAACACGGTGCCTAACTCCTTACCAGCCTTTGGCTTTTTGACGGTCGTCGAAGACGATCAGCATGGATTTTTTGGCGGCTACCTAGTGCTATCAGAGCTAGGACGTCCGTTGGAATTTCACTGCAGCACGCCCGTTTTGCCGAATCAGGCCCAAAAAATTCTTTATGGCAGCACATTACGGTCGTACCTATTAGGCGAAATAATCGGGCAAACTTTGGTCAATCAGGCTCAAGTGCCTGTGCAAGCCGTTTTGACCGATTCAGCAGAAATGCTCAGTCTGGCCTTGGTTTGGCCAGGGATATTGGCCAGCGTGACTGCCAGGGAAGCGGTGGAGATTGCAAACGAGCCGCCTACAGACCAGCCCGTCGTAGAGAATTCGCCAGTCTTGAACCTGGGCAATTACCGGTTGTCGGGTTCTTCGACGTGTCGTTGGCAAGCCGATTCGCTGCGCGAGGCGCTCACACCGTTGGTTGCGTATGTCGATCTCGAAGAACCTTTTCAACGGATCCGCGAAGCGATTCAAGAAGCGCAGCGCGTCGCCGAACACCCAGCCGAGCCTGTCAAGGATACGAATGCCGATGCTACCGCAGCCGCTGCCTAAACACTTTGGCCAAGCAAACCGTTTGACACCAGTGCAATCGACGCCAGTGCAATCGACATTGGTGCAATCGACAAGCGTCGAGCTGGCCTTAGCAGCCCCAACGACAACTTCTGTCGAGTGTCTGTTGCAGATGCCCGAGGCGATCACCGTGCCGTTGGCAGTCCCTGCGATCAAGACGGTTGGCTGTCTGTTTGCCGAAGGCAGCGCAGCGCTAGCGTCAGCAAACGACTCTGCCAAGGTAACGGTTGAAGATCGCATTCGCCGACGAGAACCTCGGCCCCGCTCGCCTGGGGAATCGCCACTGAAAAATCTGAATCTCGCATTGCGTACCCGCGTACGCCCTCCGCGTGATGTGGTGAAGCTAGAGGATCGACTGTTTTATCTTTTGCAGCCGCCGCTCGAGCATCTGTTTGCCGGCGAGTCGCTCGAATTTCCGTTTCGACCATTCCCCTATCAGTTTGATGGCATCGCGTTTTTGTATCCTCGGCAAGAAGCCGTGTTGGCCGACGAAATGGGCTTGGGAAAAACGATGCAGGCAATCGTTGCCATGCGGCTGTTGGCGCACCAGGGCCACGTCCGACGGACCTTGTTGATTTGTCCCAAGCCGTTGGTAACCAACTGGCAGCGCGAAATTGCCCAATGGGCACCCGAGCTACCGGTGACGGTGATCGAAGGCAAACAGTCGCGTCGCCAATGGCTCTGGGAAAACGCTCAGAGCGGCGTGCTGCTCTCCAATTACGAATCGCTGGTCCGTGACCAACGCTTTGCGACCGCCGTCCCTCAGCCATTCGACCTGATGATTATTGACGAATCGCAGCGTATCAAGAATCGCGCAAGCACGACCAACGAAGTGATTTGCTCGATCCCACGGCAACGCAGTTGGGCCTTGACCGGTACGCCGATCGAAAACAGTGCCGAAGACCTCGTCGGGATCTTTCAGTTCGTTTCGCCCGGCTGTTTGCGACCGCAAATGAAGATCGCAGACATTCGCAAATCGGTGAGCGACTACGTCATCCGGCGCAATAAGGATCAGGTCGACATCGATCTTCCTCCCAAAATGTTCCGCGACGCCGACGTGCAACTGTTGCCCGAGCAGCAGCAAGCCTACAGCCTGGCTGAGGAAGAGGGCATCGTGCGGCTCAGCGAAATGCAGCAAACGCTGACCATCCAACACGTTTTTGAATTGGTGCTGCGGCTCAAACAGATTTGCAACTTCGACCCCGTGACCGGTGCAAGCGCCAAGCTCGACCGTTTAGAAGCCGACCTCGAGGAGTGCGCCGCCAGTGGCCGCAAGGCGATTGTCTTTAGCCAATGGGTCAAAACGATCGAGCAGCTCAGTGGTCGGCTAGGACGTTTTAATCCGTTGGAGTACCACGGGAAAATTCCGTCGAAGCAGCGTGATCCGATCCTCGAGAAATTTCGCACGGACCCCGATTCGCACGTTTTGCTGATGAGCTACGGCGCAGGTAGCGTCGGTTTGAATTTGCAGTTCGCCGGCTACGTCTTTTTGTTTGACCGTTGGTGGAATCCGGCGGTCGAAGATCAGGCGATCAACCGCGCCCACCGCATCGGTTCGACCGGCCCAGTGACGGTGACCCGATTTCTAGCGACCGGCACCATCGAAGAACGTATCAACACCGTCCTCGAAGAAAAACGAGAGCTGTTCCACGCCATTTTTGATGCGGGTGCGGAACCGACAGGCACGGTGGGCCTTTCCCGCGAAGAAATTTTTGGCCTGTTCCAACTGAACCTGCCAGGCGGCGAGCATCTCGACAGTGCGGCTTAATCCTCAAACTGAAAACTCATGCGGAAGAACTACGAAAAAAACGAAATGCTGCTCAGTAGAAAACCATTATTTTTGCAACCGTTATCCCCAACTACGATGGATTTCTCAGTTTTTTGGGAGGACGTGCAGGCACGCCAAACATCATTCCTCGGACACTGATGTCTTCATCAATTTCGGGCCAATGGGCTCCCTCTCCGTTGCCGAGAACTTCAAAATTATTGCGCTGCTCAGGGGTTGCCTCAGACAAACGCCAAGACCATGCGAGCGGGACACTGATAATGCGTCCATCCTCAAGCTCTGCGATGATTAATTTTTCGGTGACTTTCATCGTCATCATGCGCGGCTCACTACTCACCACAGTGTTCATCCCAGGCCTCCTTAATGCGATCCAAATTGTCGAGGGTCAACTTTCGAATACGGTTAAGTTCTTTTGCCTTGAACCCGCTGTTTGAACCGAGAGTCACGGGCTCAAGCCAAAACTTGCACATCGAACGCTCGTGACGCACGTGAATATGTTTTGGTTCGTTGCAATCGAAGCTATAAAAGAACAATCGATACGGCCCGGAGATCCCCGGAATAGTCGGCATTCTACATTTGACCTCGACGTACTAACTGTGGACACGAAACTACCTACCTGTATTCTACACCACGGCATGAGAGCCGGCCAGCCAGGGTTCACCGCTCTTCGCCGCTGTATTTTGAGCGCCCGCCAAGCGTCTTGCTCACGCTGAGCGTTAGAGCAGAGGCAAGGAAAAACACCCCGATTGTGAGCCAGGATTTCCAGACGAATTCATTGTCTCTGATTTCGCCCCAGATCATTGCCAACGAAAGAACTGTTCCGAGAACGATGCATATAATGCAGATTGTGAAGCAAACCGTGTTCAAATGTTGCAGATTCATACGCATCGATCTCCTGAGGCATAACGTTTGAGGTCACCGGGCCGCGGCGAACGACTATGAATTAAAAAGCCGCGCGATCCGCGACTCCGTGTGCACCGATTTGTTATCCCACCTGTGCTACTGGAAATCCTCAAGTGGCAAAGATCGAATAAACGTTGCGAGACGCTCAGCTTCCGGCTCTGACAGATCCACAGGCAGCGTCAGCTCTAGCTGGTAGTCGGCACGCAAATTGAAGTAGTGGTCGAGAACTTCCGAATCCGCATCATCTTCGACGCCTTCGTCGGCCGCTTCATTTGCTGGCGCCTCTTCGACCGCTTCACCTTGTGCTGCTTTGCAAGTATTCAGTGAACCATATTTTGGGTTCCACTTGAATCTGGATTTCTTACCGCGACGTCCTTCGATGTACTCACCACACTCGCAGTCTTCAAGTTCACGGAACGCTGCGATTAGCAACCCGTGCCGTACAGAGTGCTCTCGATCAGCATTGACAATGCCAAGCATGCGAAGGAGCTTTGTTTCACGCTGGTTGTTCGAGCGGTTCGCAAGTTCGTCGCATATCAACGCGACGAGTTCGTTTACTTGGTATGCGGTGCGGAGCTTGTCAATGCTCAAAGCGAATTCCTTTGGAGCTGATGAAAAAGTGCTATGTGGATTGTGGCATAACTTGTTATTACTTGGGAATTTCCCAAATAAACCCTTGGCTCTGGGCAAGATGTCGAAGTATCCGTGCGTACACGTTTCGCGTCGTCTTGCCTGAGGGGGTAAACATGTCCGCAGTGTATCGTGATTTGGGCGGCGGGGCAAATTCTGCTCAGCCACCGCGATTGTTGGATCGTATGCGGCAAGTGTTGCGGACAAAACACATGCCTACAGCACCGAGCAAACCTATGTGCAGTGGGCCCGCCGCTACATCTTATTTCATAACAAACGCCATCCGCAGGAGTGGGCGGCTATTGATTATCAACGATTCCATTTTTCCCCCGATCTGCGTTTTATCCGCGTCATCTGCGGGCAATTCCTTTTGCTTTTTGAACGGTTAGACCAATTTGTTCTGAAGCCACAAACCGTCGCAGCAGTGCTTCCCAGGTTTGCTGTAATTCGGCAAGTTGTGGTTCGCTAAGTGGTTCGTCTTCTGGCAAAAATCTGTTCCATCCCAATTGCAGGGGCCATCCGCGTAGCTCGGCTGCATGGTTGACGCGGGCTAGGACTCGCACGGCCCAAAACGCGCCATAGTTGTCGCGAAAATTCCGCCAGTCCTGATCCAACGTACCGTTTTTCTGTCGGCCTCGCCAGAAAACCAAGAGAGCGGCTCCCAAAAAGCAGACGGGGCCAAGCGTCTTTGGCCACTCACTGCCAGTCAGCCAATCGAGTCCAAGGTAGTCTCGAAGCAGTAGGATTTGCCCCGTTGCCACGAGCAAGGCTGCGAGCCAGTGGCGAGTCGGAAGATAATTCAGCAGACCGAGGCCAATCAGCCCCCACAGAAAAATCTTCCAAGCGGTAAACAACTCAAGCCGTATGCCGGCCGGCAGCATTGCCGCCTGGGCAGCGGGCCAGACTAGCACGATCCAGAGGGTGAGGACCACCCACTGCCAACCACGATCTTGAGGGCGCTTGGCCCCGAGTACCGCCATCAACGGGCAGAAGCTTGTCGCGGCTACGGCGAATCGAAACGCCGACAGGCTCATGCCGCTCAGGTTGGTCTCGACCAGCGTGCCTGCCGCCAAACTTGTCGCGCAAAGTGCCGCCCAAAGGCATGGGGCTGCTAGGGTCGTCCTGCGAAGCCGGAAAAACCCAAGCACAGACAGCCCGGCCACAGACAACCCAGCCACTACGACCGTCGCAATCGGAAGGCCGGCCGGTTCTAGGTAGGTTGCAAATCCGATTGTGACGGCCTCGTAAGCTAGAAGGAGTGCAAAAGCAATAACGTTGCGTTTGCTCAACGCCCGGTCGTAACCCATGTTTCTTAAGTGACACAACGGACGTGCCACGACGATACTTCGATTTCAACCCATTTTTTTGGTTTCGACAAGGGGACCTCCATGCGATTGCTCGCTTGCTTAGGTTTGATCATTACGCTCTCGATGGCTACCACCGCCGAGGCTCGGCTCTTTTGGCAGACCTACGGGTCGACCGTTCCTACGGCCGATGGCTGTGGATGCACTTGGAATCAGAACCAAGATTACTTTGTACCGCGTCATGGTTCCTCGTGCCGTTATGGGCTGTATAGCCCTTGTAAATCGAGCCGCTCGACCTCGCCCGCCTGTCGATGGAGCCATCCAATACACTCAGGTTATTGCAGTATTTATGGGCCTTGCCACTATCGACGCCGGAATCGCGTCTACGCGGCACATTGCAGCTGTACACCACTTCAACCCTACGGCGGTGGCTGTAGCGGCGGGATGTCGGGTAGCTGTGGTGCTGGTGCCTATGCTTTTTACGGCGAACCCATGGCTCTGCTACCGAATGTAGAGCCCTCGCAGATGGATATCCTGGGGAGC
This sequence comes from Bythopirellula sp., assembly GCA_965224625.1. Classification (GTDB taxonomy): domain Bacteria; phylum Planctomycetota; class Planctomycetia; order Pirellulales; family Lacipirellulaceae; genus Bythopirellula. The sequence continues at coordinate 579,191 of CBDCZS010000001.1, read as the reverse complement.
ATTCCTCTGGAAGGAAGTGAGCTGCTCACAAGAACCGATTTTTCACAGCTTGGTAACAGTCCGGCTGGACAGTTGTTGCTCCAGCCCTCGCTTTTGCCGCAAACCCAGGATCCCTTGCGAACCTTGAGGTCGCTTGGCTTGCCTGGATTGAGCCAACCTTAGGCCGTAACGCACTGACACAAGAAACTATCAAGAGACGTCCGAACCAGCCTCGCAAGCGGTTAGCCTACTGGGGAGTATGGCGAGTCGCGTAACGAAGCTGGCCGAGAGTGGGCAGGTTTCCTTCGAGGAAGCCTGCCTGCTTTTTTTGCCTATCCGGAAAGGTCACCCACTTGCCTACGATCGCAAAAATTGGGCTATAGCGCAGACCATGCGTTGGCCGATAAAAACAGTACAAAGGTAACGGGAGGGCGAAACGCCACTTGGTGTTTTGCTTCAGGATAAAGGTCATAGCAAGACGACGGATCGACTTGCTATGACCTTTTATTTTTGCGCGTTTAGCGCTATGACCTTTTATTTTTGGGCTTCGTCGGCAGAAGGGCTAGTTGCTGTCGCTACCGCTTTTCAACTGATTGAGCAGTTCGGTGGCCTCGCGGCGAAAGATGAGCAATCCAGACTTTTGCGTTACTAATTGCTCAAGAGCTTGTATTGCCCGATCGGTTTGCCCCTCGGCAGCCATGATCTTTGCGATCAGATAGGTCGAGTCTGCCTGAGGCTGCATCTTGCCCGCCCGTTGGAGCGACTCTTTTGCTTCGGCTTTGCGGCCCAATTCATAAAGAACCCAGGCCCTAGTGATATTGGCTTGCGAGCTTTTTGCAAATCGTTCTGCATTGAGCTGGGCGTATTGCAACGCTCTTTCTTTGTCGGCCACCTTGTCGCTCTGGATCAGCAACATGGCCAGCAAGTCGGTAGCGCGAGCGTTGCGAGGGTCGAGGCTAAGGACTTTCTGCAAAGCTTGTTCGGCTCGGTCCGATTTGCCTTGCATATAAGCAACGACGCCATCCATGAGCAGTGCGGGGATCGAATCGGGCGATTGCTCGCGCAACGAAGTAGCAATTCCCTGGGCTTGATCCAACTCGCCTTGCTGGATGAGCCATTCGGCATAGGACTGCGCGACGTTCGTATCCGACCTATTTTCGTTATACGCTTTTTCAAACGACTCGCGGGCCTTCTCGATCTTGTCGTCGGCTGAGAATAACTTGCCGAGCGAAACGTAGGGATGTGCGGTTGCCGGACTGATTTCGCGTGCTTTGCTAAACTCGGCCAAAGCCTCCTGGGGTTTGTCTAGGCGAAACAGTGTGATTCCCATGCGCGCGTGGGCGGTCGCGTTTTCGGGGTCAGTGGCAATCCATTGTTTGAGCAACCCACCTGCCTTGTCCCATTGGGACCGTCGTTCGGCAACGGCAGCGCGTCCGGCAAGGAGCCGGATGTCGAAGTTGCGTTTGCGTTTAGAATTTCCAGAAAAATTCCCGATCAACGGGGCAGAGTAGTCAAACAGTGCCAACGCTTCGGCCGTTCTTTGGGCGGCAAACGCTTGGTCGGCCATCATGAGATACGCTTCTGGGTCTTCGGCATGTTGCGTGGCGGTTCGCTCTAGCAAAAACTGAATGGCACGACTGTTACGTGCCAGCACTTGCATCTTCGCCATGAGGATGTCTGCGGGCGGTAGCTTGGGGTATTTTTTTTTGGCTTTTTCGAGGTACTCTTGTGCCCCGGTAACATCACTGTTGGTGAATCGTTGAATTGCTTTGTCAATTTCGGTGTAGGATTGATTGGAGAGCGAAACGTAGCTGCCAATCAGATATTCTGGCGTGAGCGGACTTTTGGACCCTGCGTTTTGAGCATGGCCAATTCGGGGAGACACCAGCGCCAACGCAACCGTCAATACAACGAGGGACGATAAGAACGCTACTTTTGAAAACGCTACTTTTGAAATACGTGGGATGCTAAGGTTCGCCTGGTGGATATTCATAAATTCCTCGATTGAAGTCGCTTGGCCTCGCAGCGAGGCTATCGTGTGGAAGGCCCGCCTTTTTCTGGCAAGCCCCGACCCGTAAGGGCGTCCTCATTCTAGACAATTTATAAGTCCTGGGTAGCTGGCTTCCGCCAAGACCAATCCCCGAGGGCGTCTGAGAAGTCCTTCGTCAGGTAGATTGTAGGGGTCACGCAATTTTGCCTAACTGTGGGATCCCGCTCGACTCCCTTCTACGGCCAGCTTATAGTAGAGCTTGGTCCATTTCCCTCCTTATTTCAGGCACCCGTGCCGCGCTTATCCGCGATCATCGGTTGAATCCGCGTTCATCCGCGTTCTATTCTTCTTCACTTCGCTGAAGATTTTTGAGGTTTATAGTTTGCTCATCGGACCTGTTTTTCAACGCGAAATCATCACGACCCCGCGCGGCTTGCGGTTTTATCTCACGCGGGCCGGATATGTGGCGGCTCTGTTTGGTTTGGTTTTCACTGCTTGGCTGATTTTATTCGGCTCGAAGCAGCAGAGTGGCTTGGGCGACCTGGCTCGCTTTGGTTCAGCAATTTTTACAGTCATCGCGCCCTTGCAGTTGGCAATGGCCGTTGCTTTCTCGGCATTGCTTACGGCGGCATCCGTTGCACAGGAAAAAGATCGCCGTACGCTCGATTTGTTGTTGATGACGAATCTCAGCAATACGGAGCTGGTGCTCGGGAAATTGCTGGCGAGCATGTTGGGTGTGATTGTCCCAGCCGTCGCGGCGATTGCGTTGCTGATGCTGATCACGCTGCTCGGCGGCGTTTCTTATCAACAAGTCTTTCGCGTCGTGGCTGTGACTTTCGGTACGGCAGCGGTGGCGGGTAGCTTGGGGTCGACGATCGCGTTGTGGCGAGAGCGAACCTTTCAATCGCTGGCGCTGACCACGTTGTTGCTCGTGCTGTGGCTGATGGGCGGCGAGCTTCTCGCCTCGGGGCTTTTTGGCGAATCTATGGGTAGCCTTTCGGCAGAGCATTGGGCGGTGGCGGTTTCTCCGCTACGGGCGATTTTTGCAGCGATTCGACCTTTGGAGAATCTTGGTGTGGACGCGGCTTGGTGGCAGACACCGGTTAACGGATTCTTCCTCTTTTCTACATTGGCGACCTTGCTACTCAACTTTTGGGCCATCGCTCGCGTGCGTGTCTGGAACCCAACGCAAGAAGTCCAAAAGAGGCTCACCACGGATGCAGCATCGACGCTGGCAAGCTCGCAACAGAAAAAGTCGCGACAGGTATGGGACAATCCGATTCTCTGGCGAGAGATCTGCACTTGGGCCTACGGCAAAAAGATCATCGTCGTCCGTCTGGCCTATTTGGTGATCTTCGCCATCTGCGCGGCGGCGCTGATTTCTGCACTTGGCAATACCGAAGGAAACCTAGCTCGGTCTGCGACGCGAGTTTCTGCGGCCGCCCAGCCCTTGGTGCCGCTGATTGTTTTAGGCTTAATCTTGGTGAATGCTTTGGCAGTAACGTCGTTGACCAACGAACGCGACCTACGGGCGCTCGACCTGCTGTTGGTGACCGATTTAACGCCGAAGGAAATTATTTTCGGCAAGCTGGGCGGCGTTTTTTACAACTCGAAAGAAATGATCCTACTGCCGATGGGTCTTTGCGTTTTGCTCTGGTATCGAGATCACCTGACGACCGAGAATCTTGTGTTTCTTACCCTGGCAATGCTCGTGATGAACGCTTTTGTTGCCATGCTTGGCGTGCATATTGGAATGATCTATTCAGAATCGCGGACCGCAGTCGGGGTGAGTCTGAGCACCGTTTTGTTTTTGCTGCTGGGCATTGCCGTTTGCATGCGCATGATGGTTGCTTTTCAGGGATCGTTCAATAACCAACTTCAAGCGTTTATTGCCTTTATGGTCGGCGGCGGGGCGGGGCTTTATTTGACGCTCGGCTACCGTAACCCCTCGAAGGCCATTGGTATGGCGTCGTTTGCGATGCCTTTTATCACTTTTTATGTGATCACCAGTTTTTTGGAAGCAAAATTTGGTGCGGCGTTTTTGCTGACCGTAGCCACCTATGGATTCGCCACGACGGCGCTGCTGGTGCCAGCGATTGCCGAATTTGATGTTGCCACTGGAAGAACGACCGACCAACAATGAGTGACCGCCTGTTGTCCTTGGTGACCCCGTTGTCTTTGGTGAGATGGCCCTCGTGATCGTGCTACAACAATTTGGCCCGTTGCTTGCGGCGATGCTGCTACTCGCGGCGAGTTCCGCCTTTTTTTCGTGCAGCGAGGCCGCGCTCTTTTCGCTCCAGTCGGACGATCGCCGCGCTTTGAAAAAAGGGACGACCGCCGGGCAGATCGCGATGAAGTTGCTCGACTTGCCCGATCGTTTATTGACGGCCGTTCTGTTTTGGAATTTGATGATTAACGTCATCTATTTCGCGATTGCTTCGGTCATCAGCATTCAATTAGAACGCCAAGGACAACGTACCGAAGCAGGATTGATCGCTTTGGCCGCACTCCTGGCAATCATCTTGTTCAGCGAAATGCTCCCCAAGACGGTCGGCGTGTTGCTTCCGCGTGCCGTGGCTCAATTGGTAAGTTTACCGTTGTCGATAGCCGTGCGAGTCTTTGATCCGGTGGCACCGATTTTCACGACGATCAACGGAGCTTTGCAGCGTGTCTTCTTTCCCAGCTTTCGCCCCGAGCCTTATCTGGCTCTGCGCGATCTCGAACAAGCCATTACCGTTTCGACGGCGGACGAAGAGCTCGCGGCACTCGAACGCTCTGCCTTGCAGAACATTGTACTACTCTCCGACCTACGGGCAGATGAACTGATGCGGCCTCGCAAACAGTACCAATCTTTTGCCCCGCCGGTGAATCTAGAGGATCTGGGCGGTCGACCCACGCGAAGTGGGTACGTTTTAGTGACCGAAGAGAAGAGCGACGAAATCACCGGTGCCATTGCGTTGAACCACATGCCGACGATTCCTCGACACCAGCTAGAAAAATCCGCCCAGCCGTTGGTCTACTTGCCCTGGTGCGCGACGGCTGCCTCGGTCTTCGACGAGCTACAAACCCAGCAGCGTGAAGTGGCCGCGATTGTCAACGAACTGGGCGAGACGATCGGCATTGTTACGCTAGAAGATTTGTTGCAGAACGTTTTTGGTGACCAGACCAGCCGCAGTTCGCGGCTGCTCGAGACCTCACCGATCCATCCCCTCGGCGAAAACCTGTGGCAGGTGACCGGCATGGCGACGCTGCGCCGACTAGGACGCGAGTTTGGTGTCTCGCTTCCTCCGACCAAAAGCACAACCGTCGCGGGGGTGCTACAAGAACAGTTGCAACGTCTGCCCGAGGCGGGTGACGAGGTGGAGTGGGCGTCGTTTTCTTTCACCATCCTCGAAGCACCGCAACCAGAGCAGCACCCACAGAAAAAACCCTTGCAAGAAAAGCTGCTGATCCATCTTCGACTACGATCCGAGTCGGGAGACACGCAATGATTCTTTTACTACTCTTGGTAGGGTTGTTGCTCAGTGCATTTTTCAGTGGCACCGAGACAGGTTTTTACCGCGTGACTCGCGTGCGACTCGCGGTCGAAGCACTCGCCGGAAATTGGACCTCACGGATGCTGCTCTGGCTAACGCACCAGCCGACGCTGTTTGTGGCGACCGTCTTGGTCGGCAATAACTTGGCCAACTATGTCACTTCCCTCTCCGTCGTGATGGCTTCGCAACGACTCTATCCCAACGGTGGGCCTTGGGTTGCCATCCTCGGACCAATCGTGATCGCTCCCGTATTGTTTCTTTTCGGAGAGTTGCTACCCAAGAACCTTTTTTATAATGCGCCCAATCGGCTGCTCAAGCGTTTTGCGCCCGCGTTGCTTGTTTGTACGGTCTTGTTTGCCCCGATCACGCTGTTGCTATGGGCTTTTAGTCGGTTGCTTCAAGTTCTGACCAAGAGTTCCCCTCAATCGCTTCGATTGCGATTGGCACGTCGGGAACTTGGCGAACTGCTGACCGAAGGCCACGAGGCTGGCATCCTGCATCCTGCACAGCAAACCCTGGCCCAGTCGATGCTCGCCGTGGCAGGACTGCCCGTGAAAAATTTTGCTCTAGCGACTGGTCGCGTCGTTCGCGCTACGACCACGATGAGCAAAAGCGACGTGCTGCGAATCGCCCAACGTCATGGCCGGACACTCTTGCCTGTGGAAGATACTCGCAAAGGCCGCCAGTTGGTCGGCTACCTGCGAACCATGGATTTGTACTTGGACAAATCGCCCACGCTGCCCGAGCCTCAGCCCATGATCAAGTTGCAAGGCGATCAATCTTGCCTGTCGGCGCTACGTCAGCTCAGTCAAAGCGAAGATGCCTTGGGACACGTCGTCAGCGAAGAGGGAAAAACCGTAGGCTTCGTAACAGGCCGCGAGCTACGCATGGCCTTGCTACACGCCGAATAACCGTAGGGTCCGCTGTGCGGACCGTAACTACAGTAGAGAGCCGGCAATAGAAAGCCGGATCGTTGGTCCGCACAGCGGACCCTACTTGCTGTAGCCCAACGACTTCATGATCGACAGCATCTCTTCAAAATTGATGAAGCGACGGCGATGTTGCAGTTTGTATCGATCGATGGCCGTGGCCAGTTCGTTGGCGTCGGGCGAAAGATGGTCGTGGCTGTTGGCAAATTGGCGTCGCTCGCGCCCGGTTTTGGTGACGGTTAAGCTGGGTTCGCGACGATCGAGGAAAGATGCCGAAGGGGTTGCGGTCGAAGGCATAGAAATCTCTCCAAGGGGAAGGTGGGAGTCGGTGGGTTTGCAAGGCTTCGTGCAAACCGCGAGGGCTACGTTGAAACATACCTCACAACACGCACTCGGGCCTGAAAAGCCTGGAAAAGGACTGATTAGGAGGGTTGTAGGAGCAAATCGCGTGTGCGGCTTGCACTAACGGCGAATGACATCGCCCTGGCTCGCGTCGGCAAATCCCTTGAGCTGTGCCAGCAGCAACTTGCTGGGCTGGTGGTTGCCGTTAACCGCCAAGGCGCGTCGTGCGGAATTTGCCGCAGCCGAGGTTTGTCCCGCCGATTGCTCGGCACTTGCGAGTTGAAAAAGCAGATCGACCGGGGGCTTGGCCCGTAGGCTGGCGGCGGTAAGGCTCTCGACGGCGTCTTGATGCCGGTGCATGGACCCATAGGCCAGTCCCTCGAGCCAGAGCGCTTGTTGCGGTTCGTCGCCGGGGGGATAGACGTCCAGCAGATGGTGCAAGGTCGTCAAACAACGCTGCGGTCGGTCGAGTTCGTATTGCACTTCGGCCACTTCGAGCAAAACCTCGGTTTGATGCGAGGCAAATCGTAGGGCTTGTTGCAAATCGGCCAAGGCACGAGCCGAGTTCCCCCGTTGACGCTCGACCCGACCACGCAAGGCCCAGCCGCCTGCCAAAGTGGAATCGAGCGCAATGGCTTGTTCCGCGCGTTCTTTCGCCAAGTCGATCGCGCCGACGCCCAAGTGCATTTCGCCAGCCCGTACCACGGTCGGGGCATGACGCGGATCGAGCCGTACGGCAGTTTCCATATGTACGACCGCCTCGCGGCGAGCGTAGGTTTGCCACAGCGCTTCGGCCAAATGGCGACGTGCATCAGCATCGCTTGGACTTGTCGAGACCGCTTCTTTCAGCACGACACAGGCTTGGTCCCACTTGCCCAACTCCATCGCCGCCACGCCATCTTGCGACAACTCGCGGCAGGTGGTGGTCGACTCCGAAACAATTTTTTTCTTGCCCATCGACCTACACCCGCCCGAGATACAGACGATCAGCGCAAGGCCGAGCAGCGCGCGCAGTCGGACAGAAGGTCGAGATTCGGAGCTATCAGGCAGGCGAGGCAGAGTCGGGGTTCCTAAGGGGAAAAATTGCCGGCGAATAGTAGCAAGGAAGCCTGTTTTGCCGCAACCCATGTGCGCTGCCCCCGAGATTTGCTAGTCTGTAGCTGCTAGCACACCCTCAACCAACAAACCCTTCGTGTTCCACCAATGCCCGCACTATTTGAACAACTTGGCCTTCGATTCGAGTACCCAGAGAACTGGGCGATTGAAGAAACGTCTGAGGGCGAAGTCGAGCAGGTGCTGGTCAGTAGCCCCAACACGGCCTTCTGGCACCTCAGCAAGTATCCGCAGGGCACCGATCTCGAGCCGCTGTTCGACGAGGCGATGGCAGCCCTGCGTTCTGAGTACAAAGACATGGAGACCGAACCGGCCGACGACACCGTGGATGGGCGAGCTTTGACCGGTTTTGACGTCAGCTTTATCTGCCTCGACCTGACCAGCACCTGCTGGCTGCGTGGCTTTCAGACCTCCGAGGCGACCTTTCTGCTGATTTGCCAAGCCGAAGATGCGGAGTTTGCCAAAGTGAGCCTCGTCTTCCAGGCAATGCTAGCAAGCGTGCTTCGCAATCTTGCTAAGTAGGCTCCGTTCCGTAAGGCTGTCCCGTAAGGCTGCCCCGTACGGATTGCCTAACCTGTGCAACCCTCGGGCGGCTACAGAATCGGCGTGTAACATCTACAAATTTTGAGTGGGCAGTCGGCGGGTAACTCATCTTCTTAGGCCCTATGGAAGTGTTTTTCCGTTTTGCGAACATTAAAAACTGTTTTGGCACGCAAGCTGCGTTAAGCTCCCCTCAGTCGTCTGGCACGCGGCTCGACCGGCACCATACCCGCAACGGGAGAATCGGTCGACGACCCAGTCGTGCCAAGCAAACTCGTCAAGAGCGTCGGAGTCTGACGCCACAAAGTTCCCGTCACGGGCAGCACGAGCAAGACGCATCGAGAAGGGTCTGGTTGGCATCCCTCGCAGGGCCACCCAGGCCCTTTTTTCGTTTAGGCCGTAGGTGTTAGGCTGTAGGGAATATAGATGCCTCCGGTCTACAGCCTCCTCCTCACACGAACCAAAATGTTTTTCGCTGCCACTCGCGATACGGCTCGCCGAAGGCTTTTTCTAGAACGCGGTCTTCGAGCTTGGAACGGTAGAGCTGCATAGCGACGAACAGTGCATAGACGCTAATCCAGACGATGTGCGGCTTGAAGACGATCAGCATCAGGCCCGCGTGCGCGATAAATTGCCCCAGGTAGACAGGATGGCGAACCAATCGGTAGGGGCCGGTTGTTTTTAGTTCGCGTGGTTCGGGCACAATACTAAAGCTACGCCACAGCGTGCCGTATCCCCAAACATCAAGCGAGTTGCCCACTGTGAGGAGTATTCCGTTGAGGAAGGCTAGTTGCCAAGTGTAATGAGTCCGCCACATGAATGCGTCGTACGACGTTTGCCATTCGGGGTCGAAGAATCCTAGTATCGGAGAAATCCAAACCAGCAGTAACGGAAAAAAACCGACGAACAACGAATAAGAAACCACCCAGCCGTTGGCCGCACGACTTCGCGGCGGCATCCGAAAACAAAAGCTGAGCGCGATCAGCACGAAGGTCAAATCGACCAGCACCGGCACCCAGGTCATCTGTAAGCGTTGGCCGCTGGGAAAGGTGCAGTAGGGGGAAAACTCGGCCCAAGGCTGCAAAAAATATTTTTGGCCACGTTGCCAGAGAAATCCAAAAAAGAAGACTGCCCCGGCTATCTGGAACGCCCAATCGGGCGCCGCCAGCCAGAGCCGCATCGGCCAGGCACGGACCGTCGGCGATTCAGAAGAATTCATGGCCACGGTACTCATAAACCGTCTGTGGTAGATTGATAATCAGTTGCTTCCCTACCCAAGCATAGCTTACCTCGCAGCCACGAGAATCACGGGTCTTTCCGCAGGTGGCGATTGATAAAATCCCACAGCACAAGATAGGCAAAAACGACCCAAAACACGCCCACAAGCATCATATGCTCGCCGATCGCGCCGAACCCGTATTTGTAGGCGAACAAGCCCAACGACATCACCAGACACAAAGCGGAATAGCAGTAGTTGCCCAGCGGGCTGAAACCAAACAGGCTCAGCACACCGATTTTCATGCGGCCAAACAAATAGTGCGGCAAGGTGTTGACGGCACCAAAGCCGATGAGGAAGTCGATCAGCATTGTTGGTTCCTCGTCTTCTTGTCCTTGGTTATTCGACCCTACCTGGGTTAGAATGCTCAACTCACACTCTATGCCCAAACGAGCACGGTAGGCAAGATGGAAGATCAACTCAAAGAATTTTTTGCCCATCAATCGGGCTGGCTGCTGGCGTTCGAGATCATGGCAATTTTGGCTCTGCTTGGCAAAGCGGCCGATTGGCTGGTGGGCGAGGCGGTTGTGCTTTCCGAGCGATCGGGACTGCCGAAGGTGATTATCGGGGCGACGGTCGTTAGCCTGGGGACGACGGCTCCTGAAGTGGCGGTCTCGGTCTTGGCGGCGCTCAAGGGCCAGCCTGGGCTTGCGCTTGGCAATGCGGTCGGTTCGGTGATTTGCGATACCGGACTGATCCTCGGCTTGGCCTGTTTGATCAAGCCGCTCAAGATGCCACGCGCGATCGTCAATCGGCAAGGCTGGCTACAGTTTGCTGCCGGCTGGTTGTTGATCGCCGCCTGTTGGCCTTGGGGCAATGGCAATCCTTTTGAAGTCGGCGGCAACTTGCCCCAAAAATTCGGCTTTGTGTTTCTGGGGCTGCTTCTCGTTTATCTTGCGATGTCCGTGCGCTGGGCAAAATCTGCCGGTGGGGTGACCGAGCTGGAAGAATTTGAAACCGACGCGGCCGCACCGATGGGCGTGGTCATCGTCAAGCTGCTGGTCGCCATCGGCGCGGTGGTCGGCGCGAGCCACCTGCTGATCCCCGCGATTCAAGAAGCCGCCCTGCGAATGGGCGTGCCCGACGGCGTGGTTGCGGCGACGCTCGTCGCGTTTGGCACTTCGCTACCCGAGCTGGTGACCGCCGTCACGGCGGCGCGCAAAGATCACGGCGATCTGGCCATCGGCAACGTCATTGGAGCCGATATCCTCAACGTCCTGCTCGTCGCGGGTGCCTCGGCCGCAGTGACGCCAACGGGACTTGTGGCAAGCCCAAGCTTCTTTCGCGTGTTGCTACCCGGCATGTTGCTGGTGCTGATCGTCTTCCGCGTCGGCGTAAGCCTGTCGGGCGATCGGATGAAACGCCCCTTGGGGGCCGTCCTTCTGGTCGTCTACTTAGCAGTGATGGTGCTGAGCTACACGCTGCTTGGAGAAGCAGGGCACTAACTAGAAGTTTCTCGAAGCAGCAGCCAATCGCCTAGCCGTGGCGAGATTTGGGCAAGGCTCAGCAGCACGCGGACTTTCCAGGGGACGACCAACTCGAGTTGACGCTTTTCGCAGGCGACCAAAATTTTCTCGGCCAGCCATTCGGGATCAAGCCCGCTCAGCTTCGCACCGGCACCCGGCTGCTGGGCTTCGGCAGGCAAGTCGTTAGATTGTTCGGCATAGCGAGTTGCGCCTTCTTGGCGTTTGATTGGCCCCGGACAAGCAAGCAGCACATGCAGGCCTTGAGGGCCAAGCTCTAATCGTAGCTGCTGGGCATAGGCGGCCAGGGCAAACTTACTGGCCGGATAGGCGCCCATAAACCGGGGCGCGACTTTGCTGGCAAGCGAACCGATTTGTACGACGTGCCCCCGCTGCTCTAGAAGACTCGCTGCGAACGCGCGCGTCGTACGGACCGAGGCTAAGAAGTTCACGTCGAGAAGCTGCTGAAAATCTTCGGGCGTCGTGTCGAGCACGGCTCCACGAACCGAGCGTCCTGCGCAGTTGCAAAGCAGATCGACGTGGCCAAAGCGTTCGAGGGTTTGCTGCGCCAGGGCATCGACCTCTTGCTGAAGCGTCACGTCGGCGGCCACCGCCAAGACTTCGGCGCCCTGGGCACGCAAGGTTTCGGCCGTTTGTTCGAGCGACTGCGCGTTACGGGCGACAACGACCAGTTTGGCCCCTTGGGCGGCCAATCGGCGGGCAATCGCCAGCCCCAGGCCGGCGGAGGCTCCGGTCACGACACAAACTTTGTTTTGCCAGTAGTTGGGCTTCATCGTGTCGCGAGGGGGTCGGTTAAGGAGGTTCGTAACGCTTGTTCTGGTGTTTCGAGAACGTGGACTGGGGGGTTCCCCATCGAAGTTTCCTAGAAAAGTCAGGAAACCACGAACTAGGAAGTATGGTTGAAGGTCATCCTGCGAGCAAGGCAGGCTAAGAACCACGTATTCCCAATCCAAGGCTTAGGGGCAACAATACAATGCTTACAACAGCACCCACCTCATTCGTACCAGCGACAGGACTTACCAACGGTCAGGCGGCCTGCGGCGATCTAGAGGTTCAAACCATTTTAGATGAGCATTCCATGCCCCAGGATCCTTCCCTAAAAGCCCGTACAAAAATTGTTGCCACCGTAGGCCCCGCTTGCGGCGAGCTCGAACAACTGGGCCAACTGGTCCGCGCCGGTGCCAACGTGTTCCGCCTGAACATGGCCCACGGCGAACCCGAGCAACAACAAGTCTTCGTCGACCGCATCCGTCAGCTTGGCGAGGACCTGAACGAGCCGATCGCGATTTTAGTCGACTTGGCTGGCCCCAAATTTCGCCTAGGCGAATTGCAAGGCGAGAGCATGTTTTGCGGCCGCGACGAGACGTTCTTTTTTGTCACTAGCGAACCGACGCAACCCAACGAGTTTACCACCAGCTACGAACCGCTGGTCGACGAGCTTTCGGTCGGCGATCGAGTGATGCTTGCCGACGGCACGGTCAGCATGGTGGTCGAAGCCCTGTCCCCAGGGCGAGCCGAATTGCGTGTCACGCAAGAAGGAACCATTCGTAGCCGACAAGGGATCAATCTTCCCGGCGTCCACCTCAGCGCGCCGGCCATCAGTTTCGACGATCACAAACATGCCATTTGGGCTGCCAAGGCAGGTGCCGATTTCATCAGCCTTAGCTTTGTTCGTTCGCCCGACGAGGTACGCACGCTCAAAGACATTGTGCGGTCCAGCGGTTCTTCGGCCAGCGTGATTGCCAAGATCGAAAAACCCGAAGCGCTCGACCGCCTCGAAGAGATCGTCTCCGAAGCCGATGGCATCATGGTCGCCCGTGGCGATTTGGGGGTCGAGATCGACGTGGCCGAAATGCCGCTCGCTCAAAAACGCATTATCAAAAAGTGCCAAGAGTTTCACAAACCGGTGATCATCGCCACGCAAATGCTCGACAGCATGCACGAAAATCAGCGTCCCACACGCGCCGAAGTGACCGATGTCGCCAACGCCATTCTCGACGGGGCCGACGCTTGTATGCTTTCGGGCGAGTCGGCGATCGGCAAATATCCGACCGAAGCGGTCAGCATGATGAGCCGCATTGCACGAGCGACCGAAGCGAGCATCGATGGCCAGCCGTTACGTGCCGCTGGCGATCAGCGTGCCGATGGTTTGCACGAAGTGACCAGCGCGGTGGTCCACGGTGCCGGGTCGATGGCGCATAAGCTTGGGGCCAAACTGGTCGTCGTCGCGAGTCATTCGGGCCGCACGGCCTTAGCACTTTCGCAGCAACGCAGCTTTGTCCCCACCATCGGAGTCAGCACCGAAGAGACCACACTTCGGCAAATGTGCCTCTACTGGGGCGTCACTCCACTGCGCGGCGCGCCGGCCTGCAATGCCGAGCAACTCATCAAACACACCGACGCCTGGGCTTGCCAACACGGCCTAGCGACCCGAGGTGACCGCATCGTCATTGTCGGTGGTTCGCACCTGACGGCCGGCTCCGACGACAACGAAATGGCCTCGGGCGTGCACGACATTGTCATCGTGCACGAAGTCGAATGCGTGGGCGAGTGTTCGATTGGTTGAAGAGTGAAGAGCTGGGCCTCGGTCAATGGGTAGCACCGACACTTGTCCGCAAGCAGCGTTGCCATCAAGAGGACACAATTCGGACACGTGTCGGTGTCGCTTGCGACAAGAGGCTAAACCGGTTTGCAAAAAGGGTTTCCCTCTCGTGCTACGCACACCGACAATCGCTCGACCCAAGTCGATTCGCTGGCAATGTCAATTCCGAGCAACTGTCGGTACCACCCAAGCAGTGTGCGCCACCAACCAATCATTTCTTTTTCCGCTTTGGCGTGGCGTTCTTCAAATCGTCTACCACGGCTTGCAGGATTGTTGACTGTAACAAGTTTTCGACGATATCCATGACGTTTCGGACATGTTTGCGTTCTGGACAATGGCCGCGGTGCGATGCTGCATTGCCAACATCAAGGGCAGCATCCAGTAGTTCACGGTTCTTATTGCTGAGGAACCCGCCTTTTTCAAGTGCTGCGAGTTTCTGAGCAAACGATCCAACATCGCCAACTTCTTTGAGAATGACCATGTCGATTAGAGCACGGGTACCCATCATTGCTAGGCTGCGGCTGTCGGCTTGGAGCGCGGTGTAGACTTCTTCAAGCAGGAACACCATCTCATCGGGAAGATCGTTTTTCCACGGTGGCAGGCGACGTCCAATCCGTGGCGGATAGTAAGTGATCTCCAGGTCGCCGGGATTCCATTCCGAGAAGTAGAATCGACGGCGGAGCGAGACTTCTTCACAGCCGCAACATTCAAATACGTCGTAGATCGTGGACCAACTGATATCAAATTGTTCGTCGTGTGGTTCTGAGCCGTGATGCTTTCGAGTGGCGACGACGAGATGTTTGGTCTTGTTGCCGCATTGGTTGCAGTGAATGCGTTCCGTCATGTCTTTCGATTCCGCCATGAACCTACCAATGCACTGGTGTTGCTGAAGCCAAATAACTTGTTATTACTTGGGGATTTCCCAAACAAACACGGTCCACATCATAGCGAAATCGAACAACGGATGTGATGTTCATCAGAAAACACTCCTTTCCTACCCTCGGTGAAAAAGCCCGGGGGACCGGTTACGCACGATGCGTCGGGGCTTGGGTCTGCGAAGTTGGGCGTGACTTTATATCGTCATCCGGTGCTGTTCGTACCGCAACCGTGTGACGACCCAAAAGCCGAGAGTGGCAATCGCCAGTCCCGAAAGCAATTGCACGCTCCCCAATAAATGCGGCCAGACGAAATTGAGATCGATGTTGAGGTCAATTTCGGCTGGGGCCAGTTCTAGCGAGGTGACAACAAGAGCGGTTGCCCAGCCTTGCAATGCAAAAATCGCAGCCGCCCAACCCCAGGGTCGTGCCATGCGTCGAGCAATCTCTCGCATTGCCAAGCCGCCGAGCAGGGGAACTGCCATTTTGCCACCATAAAAAAAGGCCCACATCGTGGTCGCCACCTGCAAGGGCAACTCGCCCGGGCAATCAAACGGATCGAACAACAACACAAGCACAACGTAGCAAACTTGGTAATAAGCCAAGGCGATCAGTACCGCGATCGGCAGCGGCAGCAAGAGCAGCAGGGCAGGGGGGATGCGCCGCCAGACGCCTTTTCTGCGGTAGCCTCGCACCAGCTGCGTCGACAAATCCCTTGTCGGTTCGCGCAACAAAGAGACCTCTTTGCCAGCCTCGCGGCACGTTTCCACATGGTCGGACAGTTCTAGACAAGCCCGTGTTACGTAGCGTGCCGGCAAGCCTGCCTTCAAAAGTCTGTTTTCGACTTGTCTAAGCCAGCGAGTTTGATCCATGCCCTCTCGCAATTCTTTTGTCTCGCAATCCGTCGGGTCCGTCCAAAACAGCCGCCACCGCATCGGTGATTTTCTGCCAGGTAGAATGCGACTCGGCTAACTGGGTAAGCCCTTTTTTGGTCGTGCGATAGACGACACGTTGTCGGCCGTTGTGCTCCACGTGTTGGGTCGCCAGCTTCTTTTCGCTTTCGAGTCGATGCAAAATCGGATAGATGCTCCCCTCGCCAAATTGCAACTCTCCCGAAGTGGCATCCGTAATCGCCTGCACAACCGCATAGCCGTGCATCGGCTTGCGCGACAATAATTGCAGCAGCAACAGCTCCGGCACGCCGGTCAGAAAATCGGGATTGGTTTTGCGTCGTGCCATGCGCAGCTTTCTATCGACTCTTGTTCATCGATTCGTCGCCGACCCAGGTTTTGCAAAATCTTCGACCGTGGCCGCTACATGACCACCCGCTGCACCGACAACCGGAAACAGCGAGCTGCCATCGGGCATGACACCGCCAACGGCCCCTCCAAGCTCCATCCCATAACGGGCATAAAGCTGTCGACGTACCTGCTCTTGCTCGTCCTTCGAGCCGTGGGTCGAAACATAGTCCAACACTTCTTCGGTCGCTAGCGACTCATGCCAAATCGCCACCAAAGGCAAGCTTTGCGCGGTGGCATACGTGCCCGGCAATTCTCGTTCGTGGATATCTTTGGCATAGGCCGCCTCGGCCAGCGAAAGCGCCGGGGCGTCGGAATAAACCGACAGCGTGTTGGTGTAAGGATTGTAATGATCATGTCCAAACAATCGCCCAGGCAGCAGCGTGTAGCCAAGCGTGCTTAGCGTGCCTATCGTATAACGCCATCCTGCTCCGACGCGCTTGTTGGCAACCAAACGCCGCCATTCGCCGCCCGGATCGTACTGATTCACGCGCACCTTCACGTCTTGCAGTCCGCGATCGTCGATGTACTGCGCCACTTCACCGACCGTCGTCGCCGAAACGTCATGATTGTCGGCTCGACGATCCCAAAGCAAAATTTTGCGTGGAATGCCCAACACCCAGCCAACACCATCAATGACGGGCGCCCTCTTTCCGACTTCAATATTGGTGCAACAGCCAGGGCAAGAACCGCAATAAGAAGTTTGCGAAACCGCGTTGCTAGAAACGACGTTGCCAGACGCAGCCTCCTCTGCATTCGCAACGGAACAAACCGCCGTGACCGCTAGCAAACTCCCAACGACAACCAACCCTAGCACTCGGCAAAATCCATTTTGCTTCTTGTTTCGCACTGTTTTTTCTCCTGAATGAACGGCCCTACGTCGAATCTTCGCAGTTTCTATTAGTTCGGCACCCCATACCTAGAAGTTCATAGCATATGCCCAAAACGACCGCAAGGCCGATTTAGGTAAGACAATTTTTGGGGGGAGCAAGTGGATATCTATAGAATTACGGCTTCTGTGCAAGCCGTTCGCCCGGCTTCAGCAGCCGTTCTTCCATCCGCGAAACAAAGTGCATGCTGCTCGCTTTGCCCGAAAAACCAATCACGCGGCGATCGGCGTCCAACTTCTGCGAGACCATGCGACCTGCATCCATGTCGAACCGCACGGTCCCTTTGGTCATTTTCTGCACCAACTGCGATTCGATATAGGCGTTGATTGGTGTGAGAATCTGATACTCGACCACAATCGTCGCAATGCCTTCCTTCACGCTTTTGAGCGTGCAGACGCGGCGGGTACGTACTTTTACCTTGGTTTGACTTTTGCGTAGCGCGTCGACCTCGTAGCCCGAGTCCCATTTTTCACCCACGGCGATTGCCTCGGAGGGCAACCGAAGCGTGATCGGCATGTCTTCGCTGCTGGCCGGTTGAGGATGTTTTTCTTGGCGGTCGACAATTTTTCCGTCAGGTCGAATACGAATCACCGACAACGGAATGCCAATCGCACGGGCAGCCTGCTCAAAACCAACCGGGGGCGTCTTGTCTTTCTCGCTATCAAACTTGGTGGTCCCACGGTTGGGAACCGTATTGCTCATCTTTACCGATTCGACAACATGCACAAACTCGATCTCGCCGTTGGGCAGCACATCGGTCACCTTCCAGGCTTTGACCGATTCGCTACTGCTTTCGACCTGCTGCGAAGTCTCTTCAATCGTGCTGCGCATATCGGCCGAGTGCTCGACGCGGTAACGAAGCACTTCGCCCATTTTGAATTTGTACAGCAATAGATGCTTTTCAGCAGTCTCTTTGGACTGTGCTTGCGTCGTGCAGAAAGCAAGCAGACAAATCGTTGTAAGAAGTATTTTCTTGTGCATCCTTGCACCCCTTGGGTAGGGTGGGCACTGCCCACCAAAAATCGATGTGATGGCTACTTGGTGGGCAGTGCCCACCCTACGATACTTGCGCCCTACTTGCTAATCCTCAAGCTTCAAACGTCCGCCCCAGCCAAGCTTTTCTCGCAAAGTCCGATAATAACCGTGGCCGCGTACTTCGATCAACTGGAACTGGGCTTCGCTACGGGTCACCCGAACGCGATCCTCAGCCGTCAGTTGGCAAACCACTTTGCCGTCGACCACCAGCGAGGTTCCCTCATGCGGATCGGGCACGACCAATTCGTAAACACGATCGGCCGTGTCGACCACCGGTCGGTTGGTGAGCGTGTGCGGACTAATCGGCGAGATCACAAACGCCTGCAAACTCTTCCGCAGGATCGGTCCGCCCGCCGACAAGTTATGCGCCGTCGAGCCGACCGGAGTGCTAATGATCAAGCCGTCGCAACTATAAGTGGTTGCCAATTCCGAGTCAACGTAAAGCTGCACCTCAAGGATCGCAAACGGCGGACCTGCTAGCACTGCTACCTCGTTCAGCCCCAGCACCTTGAGCAACGGTTTTCCGTCACGTTCGATTTCACATTCAAACATCAAGTGAGGAATCACCCGGTAGTCGCCCGCCACGACCTGCGGCAGCAGCGTCTCGAGATGTTCTGGCTGCAAGTCGGCCAAAAATCCAAGATGCCCCAAATTGATGCCCAGCACCGGTTTCTGGTTGTAGCCCATCGCCCGCGCTGCCCGTAGCATCGAGCCATCGCCGCCTAGCACAACAACAAAGTCGGTCTTCTCGGTCGGCAACTCACAAGAAAAATCCTCAACCGTCGCCACGATGTCGAGATGTTTTTCCAACACAGGCATCAGCTTCGCAGCACGCTCCTGAATACGCGGCTTCGTAGCATGGGCGAGCATCAACACGCGAGGACGCTTGCCGGAATTGGTATTAGGTCGAGCCATCCTTCTAGCATACCAGCCACGAAACAGCCCGTCAGGCCGAGTTTTGTATTTGGAATGCTACCGTTTCTGGTACAATCGGGGCACAGACATCACCTCAAACAGGCGCTCAGGACTGCTGCTATGAGTACAAGCAATACTTCAGACCTACAAGCTTTCTACGGTTTTCTTGGCCAGCATCTGCAGGGTGGTCATCTAGGGGGTGGTGAAATACAGGGTGGTGAAAATCTCAGCACGCCCGAGCAATTGCTCAAAGCTTGGCGTGCCCGTGAAGAATTTCAAGAGACCGTTGCCGACGTGCGTGAAAGCGTCGCCGATTACGCAGCGAGCAAAGGCGTTCCGGCGGAAGTCGCCTTCGCCAATGTGCGAAAGAAGCTTGGCGGCCACGAGTGAAATTTCAGGTCATTCTGATGCCGCGAGCCGAGTTGCAACTCTACGAGGCTGCCCTTTGGTGGTCGGAAAATCGAAATCCCGACCAAGCGTTCCGTTGGCTCGAAGGGTTTGAACATGCGATTCAAGTGTGTAGGGTGGGTGCAGCGATAGCGTAACCCACCGTGATGCGATGGTGCGTTTCGCTATCGCTGCACACCCTACTGCCTTGGTCGCTTCACTCATGGTGGCGTGCTCCCTGGGGTAGAGGTCTTGAATAAACCAAAATCAAACCCAAGTACGACCCCCTTTTCAACTGAACTCATCCACAGAATTCTGTTATATCTCTTCATTGGTACGAAATACTGATGGTGCTTCACGATCTTTCTCCTCCTCGCATACTGCCCAAAAATCACCTGTAAGCGTTCCAACAAAGTAAGGCAAGACAACAAGAGGGATGTAAAAAAATGGAGTAAGAACCATGTTTATTGGCATAGTAGATGTCATGCGCGGGGCAGGTGTCTGTAAAATAATAAAAATCGTGAATGCCATCATGCATGGCCACGCAAGAATCAAACCGCAATAGGCTGGCTTACAAGACTGCGACTTAATATTGAAGTAATGTGCCAAGAACAACATGGCTAAAAAAACGAACGGCAGCGTGGTACTGATAGGTCCAATCCAGAGCGCACCCTCCGAACCTTCCAGCATGTAAAAACCCCGCCAGGACAGGTGGACAAGAGCTGGAATTGCTACAGATACTATCGCTAACAAAGCTGGCATGGGAATTATAACGGGGTTGGTTTGTAGGGTGGGTGCAGCGGAGCGTAATCCACCGTGACTTGATGGTGCGTTTCACGCACCTTACTGCCTAACGCTTGACTTCTGCTCGCTCGGTCGCGGCCAATTCATGGCATTTCGCGACCATCCCCGCCACGTCCAAACCCAAATCGGCCAGCAGCTCGTCCCGCTCGCCGTGCTCAACATAATAGTCAGGAATTCCCAGCCGGCAGACACGGCTGGCGTCGATGCCCGCGTCGGCTGCCGCTTCGAGCACGGCACTGCCAAAACCACCTGCCAACGCGGCTTCTTCCACCGTCACCACAAACCCACACTCGCGGATCGTCTTGAGTATCGTTTCGGTATCAAGCGGTTTTAAGAACCTCGCGTTGATCACGCCGATGTCGAGGCCCTGCTTGCGCAATTGCTCGGCGGCTTCCACACAGCGCGACAGCAACGCTCCGCACGAAACCAAGCAACCGTCGGTCCCCCAGCTCAGCACTTCGCTGCGGCCCAACTCCAACGGGGCAGGAGGTCGCTCGATTTTAATTTCCGGAGCTTTGGGGTAGCGGATCGCACAGGGCGAATCGTGTTGCAGAGCGAAGTCGAGCATCGCCGGCAGGTCTTTTGCGTCGCCGGGAGCCATGACGACCAGATTCGGAAAAACGCGCAGATAGCCAAAATCAAAAACGCCGTGGTGCGTCGGTCCGTCGGGGCCTGCCAAACCGCCCCGATCAAGCATGAACGTCACTGGCAAATTCTGTAGCGAGACTTCTTGAAAGATATGGTCGTAGGCCCGTTGCAAAAAGGTGCTGTAAATGTCGACGATCGGTCGCATGCCGACTTTGGCTTGGCCCGCAGCAAAGGCGACGGCATGGGCTTCGCAAATGCCGGTGTCAAAAAATCGCTCGGGGAATTCTTCGCGTATTTTTTCGAGCTTATTGCCTTGGCACATCGCAGCGGTCATCACCGTCACACGCGGATTCGCACGCATTTGCGAGGCGATCGCTTCGGAGGCCGTGTGTGTGTAAGCTCGCGACGAGCTTTTTTTCATCGCGACAATTTTGTCGTCGCGGCGCTCAAACTGCGGCGGGGCATGAAAAAGCACCGGGTCTTCGCTGGCCGGCTTGAATCCGTGCCCCTTTTCGGTCACGACATGCAGCAGCACGGGGCCTTTGATCTTACGCACCATTTTTAGGTACTTGCGAAGCAGGCCCAGATTGTGGCCATCGATCGGGCCAACGTACCGCATGCCCAGGTCTTCAAAAATCATTCCGCCGCTTAGCCCAGCTTTGGCCGCTTCTTTCACTTGCACCAAAAAACGCTCGGTCGGGTCGCCGAGCAGAGGAACCTTGCTCAGGATTTTTGCGATTTCGTCCTTAAGGCCCGTATACATCGGGTTGATGCGCAGACGATCCAGGTAATCGGCCACGCCACCTACCGGCGGGCAAATCGACATCTGGTTGTCGTTGAGAATGACCAGCAATTTTTCGCTCTGTCGACGCGCGTTGTTCAGTGCCTCGAAGACGACGCCCGACGGAAAAGCCCCGTCGCCGATCACCGCCACCGAATGGCGGTTCTCGTCCCGATGCAAAAAATCGTCGCCGCTAGCCAAGCCAAGCGCCGTCGAAACGCTTGCGCCAGCGTGCCCGGTCATAAACAGGTCGTAGTCGCTCTCCGAGGGGTTGGGATAGCCCATCAACCCGCCCTTGGTACGCATCGTGTCAAACTGTGCATAGCGCCCCGTCAGGAGCTTATGAGGATAAACCTGATGCCCCGTGTCCCAAATAAGCCGGTCATGTAAAAAATCAAAAGTGTCGTGCAACGCAATGCACAGCTCGACGACGCCCAAGTTCGACGCGAAATGCGCACTCCGACAGGCAACCAAATTGCAAAGCACTTCGCGCATCTCGCCGGCCAACTGTTCTAACTTGGGCAGCGACAGTTTTTTCAGATCTCGGGGGCTTTTAATCGTCGAGAGGATCTCGTTGTCCGGTTTTTTTGTACTCAATTGTTTCTCCGTCGGACAAATTCGGCCAGTTGCCGCAAGGGTTCAGCCGCTTCGCCCAAACATGCAAGCGATTGACACGCCTCGTCGATCAACGACTCGGCCCGCTCGTGGCTAGCCTCGATACCCAGCACTGAAGGGTACGTTGTTTTGCCTCGCTCGCTATCCTTGCCAACACGCTTTCCGGTCGCCGCTTCGTCGCCCGAAACATCCAACAAATCGTCCACCACCTGAAACGCCAACCCAAGATGTTTTCCATACGTATCGAGCGCCGCGAGTTGCTCGTCGGTCGCGCATGCCACGATGGCGCCAAGCCGTAGCGAAACGCGAAACAAGGCGCCCGTCTTACGCCGATGTATCGATTCTAATTGCTCAACAGCCTGCGTGTCGTCGGTTGTTTGAGAAAACTGGCCTGCCAAGTCGGCCGCTTGCCCACCAACAAGCGCCGACGCCCCGGCGGCCTGGGCCAGTTCGGCACAGCAACGAGCCGCACGCTCTGGAGGCATGATTTCGGTCGCAAGAATTTCAAAAGCGCGGGCCTGCAGCGCATCGCCAACAAGCACAGCCGTCGCTTCATCAAACTGTTTGTGGCAAGTCGGACGCCCGCGCCGCAAATCGTCGTCGTCCATCGCCGGCAGATCGTCGTGAACCAGCGAGTAAGCGTGGATCATCTCAACCGCAACGGCAGCAGGCATCGCGCGCTCAACAGCGCCGCCACACGCCCGCGCGGCCAAAAGAACCAATTGCGGACGAAGCCGTTTGCCTGGGGCGAGCAAGCTATAAGCGATCGCTTCGCGCAAAGTGTCCGGACAATCGGAGTCAAAATCGACGTAGCGCAGCAAAGACGCGTCAATCTGCTCACGCAATCCGTGGCTCAATTCAGGTTGGACGATGCTGGGCGTACTCATCAGTGACCAAGTTTTCTAAAATCGGGCAATCCGTCTATTCTAAAACAGAGACTCGCTGTCGTCCACTTCTTCTTTTGCTTGCGATTTGGATCGATTCACACTCCGACGCCGACCACGGGCGGCCCCCTTTTCGTCGAGCGAGGCGGTCGCTTCGTCGTCAAAAGCCTCGGTTTGCGGTTTCCCCGAGGCGTCCACCTGGCTCACCAGTTCGATCCGCCGTTCGGCGGCCGAGAGCCGATCGTAGCACGATCGCAGATGCTTGACCCCCTGTTCGTATTGCTCCAACGCGTCGGCCAGCGGCAACTGCCCTCCTTCCAGTTTACCAACAATCGCTTCCAACTCGGCAAGCGATTCTTCAAAAGCGGGCGTTTTCGATTTTGCAGTTTTCTTTTTAGCCATGCTATTATGTTTTGGTTGGGTTGGGGGTGCGTAACCGTGCTAGTTCTTTTGGATCTCTTCAACCAAGCTAACAACCGATCCCTTGGCGAGTCGCGTAACGATCCTCTGGTCCTTTTTAAGTTGTTGGACAGCGGTCACTAGCTCGCCACTGTCGGCATCGTGCGTCAGGCTATAACCTCGTCCCAACACACCCAACGGGCTAAGCGTTTCTAGCTTGCCGCTGATGGCTCGGAGCTGGCTCTGCTGTTCGTGTACCGACAATTTGGCACTTGCGTGCAATCGTAACGCAAGATCATCGACCTGGCGACTCAAGTTGTGAACCGTGTCCAACGGGCGAGAAAAAACAGTGCGGCTGGCCAGAGCCTCGATCCGATTGCGCGCTGCCGAGGCTTGCGTCGACAAAGCATTGTGTAGTCGCCCGCGCAAGCTCTGAAGCACTTCCGTCACTTCCTGCGCCGAGGGAACGACCCGCTCAGCCGCTTCGCTAGGAGTCAATGCACGAACATCGGCAGCCAAGTCGGCAAGCGTCACATCAATCTCATGCCCGACAGCCGAAACCGTCGGCACCTGCGAAGAAGAAAGCGCCCGTACCACCGCCTCCTCGTTAAATGCCCAAAGGTCTTCCAGACTGCCGCCACCACGACCGACGACCAGCACGTCGAGCGCCGGTTGCAGTCGATTGGCCTGACGAATCGCGGCAGCAATTTCTTCAGCCGCGCCCTCGCCTTGCACACGCACCGGAAAGATCAACACATCCACACCCCGCCAACGCCGACGCAGCACCTCTAAAAAATCGCGAATCGCTGCACCCGTCGGACTCGTCACCACGCCAATCCGACGTGGAAAACCGGGCAGCGGTCGCTTGCGGTCTGCGTCAAAGAGACCCTCTTTACCCAGCTTTTCGCGCAGGTTACGCAGCGCAAGCTCCAGGGCACCCATGCCCTGGGGCTGAAGTTGGTCGATGACCAACTGGTAGCTCCCACGTGGCGGATAGACATCAAGCCGGCCACGGCAGACGACCTCCAGGCCATCGTGAACGTCAAATTTTAATCGCGAGGCCGTCCCGCGCCAGATCACAGCCCGAAGCTGAGCGCTGTCATCTTTGAGCGTAAAGTAGCAATGCCCCGACTGAGGACGCGAGAAATTAGAAATCTCGCCCGCTACCCATACGTTGCCAAACTCTTGTTCGACCAAGCCCTTGAGTTGGGCCGTCAGTTGCGCGACCGAAAGGACTCGCTCGGCGGAGGATGTTGCTGGCATAAAATGTTTCCCTGACACAGCCCAATCGTCTAGCAGGGGATTCCCTCTCCCTCTTTTGCTGCGGGAGGTCATTGTACGAGGAGAATGGGCAGGGTAGTAGCCCCACAAAACTCTGAGTTAGGCACAACGTCGACCAGAATCCCCGGCGTCTCTCTCGTCGAATGGCAACACCTCGGGAGAAGATTGAACGTCGCACGACCGCCGCCGTTCGCGGACTTCGCCCTGTCGAGACTCGCCGCTGGTGGCCCAATTTTCGGCATCCACCGTCAAATCGGTGAGCACCTGTTCGACATTTTGCCGACAGACTTCGAGCTGGTCGCGCTCAAGCCCCGCAGGAATCGAAATCTCCGCTCCAAGAATACCACGCGCTCGCGAGAACGGACGAGGCACAGCAAATCGGTCCCAGCTTTTGGCTCGCCAGGGGCGATCTAGGCCAAAACCGATTGGGACAATAGGCAAACCAAGCCGCGAGGCCAAATAAATCGGCCCCATCGCCAACTTGCGGCGCGGTCCGCGAGGACCATCGGGCGTTATCGTCAGGTGCATATGCTTGCCGCGTCGCGTCAGTTCCAGCAGCGCCGCAGTGGCTCCCCGATTGGTCGACCCACGTACGCAGTCGAACCCCATGTGGCGTGCCACCTGCGCAAGAATGTCGCCGTCTTTATGCCGGCTAAGCAACATGGCCAAGTTGCAATGCGGACGCATATAAAGTGGCAGCAAAATGTATTCGTGCCAAAAAACGTAGATGCGAGGTTTCTCGCAACCCAGACGCGGATCGACCGACGGATCGTGAAACAGCGCGCGGTACCGCAGCGTACTCATCCAAGCGTGAATCCCCTTGGCCGCAACCAAGCCCCCCAAACGCACCTTCCATGGCACCGATTGATTCATCCGTAAGCCTTATGATTTTTTGATAGTAGGATTTTTAGTAGTTGGCCATTCGCCCGAAAAAACTTCGACAGCGGGACCGGTCATAAAGACGTGGTTATCTTGTTCATTCCATTCGAGTTGCAAGTCGCCGCCCAAGAGATGCACCGTCACGTTTCGATCGGTACGCCCCGTCAGCACACCCGCCACACAAACCGCGCACGCCCCAGTGCCACAAGCAAACGTCTCGCCCGACCCACGTTCCCAGGTCCGTTGCCGGACGGCGCTGCGGCTAAGGACTTCGACAAATTCGGCATTCACGCGATTCGGGAAATGTGCATTCTGTTCGACAAGTGGCCCCAGGCCCAAGACCAATTCGTCGGTCGCCTCTTCGACAAACGCCACACAGTGCGGATTGCCCATCGAAACACAAGTCACCTCAAGTTCCTTGCCCGGCAGAGCTAGCAGAACATCAGCTACCGGACTACCATCCTGAGAGGTGGCAACCAACGTCGTCGGAATTTTGGCGGCTTCCAAAATCGGTTCGCCCATGTCGACTCGAACTTGGTCAACAACGCCCTCTTCCAGCAAAAGTTGCAACTCAAAAACAGTCCCTCCCGAAGCGATTCGCAAGGTCTCGTTTCGACAGATTCCGTGGTCGTAGACATACTTTGCCACGCAACGAATCCCGTTGCCACACATCTCCGAGGCCGATCCATCGGCGTTGAACATCCGCATTTCGGCATCGGCTTGCTCAGACGGACAAATCAAAATCAGCCCGTCGGCTCCAATGCCAAAGTGACGGTCCGAAACCGCACGGGCAAGCTCCGATAGATTTTCAGGCACGGGCTGCGCAAAACAATCGACATAGATATAGTCGTTGCCGGCACCTTGCATCTTGGTAAATCGCATTAGGAGTTGTCAGTTGTGAGGCGCGAGGCGCTAATTAAAAGTGTCAAAGTTTTTCATTATCTAGCGCCCAGCAACTAGCGCCTAGTATCTCACCCAGTCAAATCGAGTTCGCTACCGCTCTGTCCTGTAGGATCCTTGGCCGGCTTCGGAGGTTCGGACGGCGCCGACTTGGTTGGGTCCTGGTTGCCGTCGACCGCCTGCTCCCAGAGCCGGCGCCCGTCGGCGTCGCGGTCCGAAGCCCCTTGGTCGCCTTCGGTTTCGCCGATTCCCGCAGTTTTCTCGGCTTTTGTCTCACTGTCTACTTTTCGTTGCGAGGCGCTAGAATCTTTCTTGGCACGCTCGGTCTCGCTTCCGGCGGTTTGCGACAACGGCGCGCCTGCGGCGCTCCCCACCACTCCACCCATCGGTCCTACGCTCATGGTTCGGCTCCTTATTCAGGGAACAGAGGCACTCGTCATTAGGTAAACAGTACGATTACTATTCGTCATTAGGTATTTCGTCATTCGTCATTCGTCATTCCCCCTCCTACTGTCTCCCCCAACGGGGCAACGTCGGAAACGTACGCTCAGCTTTGCGTGGTGCTGCATTCGGGTTCAGCATCGGGGTGCGTGATTTCCAAATCGGTTTGAATCTGTTGGATCAACTTGTTGATGCCCGGCAGGGCTTGTGTATGGACCTGGGGGTTCGACAAGGTGCCATCGACCGACATCTGCAAGGTCTGTCGGCCGACGCGATTGACAAAGTTCTTCACCAGCGGCAAGCGAATTTCGTTGCGCCCAACAACCGTATGGAAGTCGAGCTTGAGGTTATGATCAAAATCGGTTTCACCCCGTCCGAGCAAGCTCACCGCATCGCCCAAAAAGTCGAGTTGGTCGAGCGTGATATGCGGACCCTTGATGCGAAACTTGGTATTACATTGATTAAAGGCGGTCGAGTCGGGTGTCTCGTTGCGTAGGACCTTCAACATGCCGACCAACAGCGGCAGCTCATAGATATTCGCTTCCGTGACTTGCACCTCGCCATTTCCGTTAAGCGTAGCCAGCGAGCGGCCTTTACCGTTGATTGTTAGCGTCGCCGCAACGTTGCCGCTGTAATCGAGCTGGCTGTTGATCCGTTCTTTCATGATTCGCTGTAGATTGGCACCGGTCAACTTCGCCGTTGCCGAATATCGCGGAACCACATCAAACGACACCCAAGCATCCGCCGTCACCTGGCCATCGTAAACCTTGGCCGTCACCCGCCGCAACGGTAGGGCTTGTTCTTTGGTCGCCCACTCGCCAAAAAGGCACCGGCCTTCGTCGACCCACAACGGACCTCGTATTTCGGTGAATTGAATATCCTCAAAAGTTGCCGAGTCGATCGACAACTCACCAGCAGTGCGACTTTTATCTCCTCGTGAAGCACCAACCAAACGTACTGCGCCGTGGACGTTATGCAGCTCTATTCCTGCCTGCAAATCTGCTTGCAAACAATTGAGCTGAACGTCCCACTCCGAATCAATGCTCGCACCCGCAGAACTTGCCTTCGAGAATCGCAACGCCCCATTCGACAAACTAAACGACCCCGAGGGACGCAAGTAGTCGACCAGTCTTTGCAACTTGACCGGCAAAGCGTCGGTCAGATCGCGCCGAGCAATCAGCCGATCGACGGCCAAGCCTTCGAGCTGCACATTCCACGACCCATCGTTGTTGAATTGCCCATTGCCATTCGTGCGCAAGGTCGTCCGACCATGACGGGCACGTAGCTGCGACATCAGCAATTGCCCATCCTGGTAGCTGATCGATCCTTCGAGTTGCTCCATCAAGTAAGGGAAAAACTTCGGTTGAATAGTCGTCGATTCCGGCCGTGGACTAATGGCGACGCGAATCGTTGGCTTCCCCTGTCCAGTGGCATAAGAAACATTCGCATACAAATCGACATTGCCGCGCGGGTGCAGCACTTCCCAAACCTGTTGGACCGCCGGAGAGAGCGCTTGCCGCAGGTCATCCTCCAGCGGAAGTTGCGAACCGGTAAATTGCAACGACAGTGTGCTGCCCTCTGCGGTTGGGTGCAAATAGCCCTGGCACTGCACGCTTTTTGTCCCCGTCGTCGAGAGGTCTCGAAACGTCCATCGCTGATCTTCGGCCAAGACCAGCCCTTGAATGCCACGCAACGGATAAGGGAATTTTTCGTAATGGACGCGACAATCGATCAACTCTAATCGCAACGAAGTGTGAGGCTTGAGCTGCCCCGGTTGAGTACGATCAAGCCGCCAACGAACGTCGAATTTGCCTTGAATGTGCATCGACTCGATCACGCGCCGCGCTTTCTCGGGCAGAGCCGCAATCATACGACGTTCGATCTCGACGTTCTTACCGGTCACTTCCACCCAACCAAGCGCACCAGGACGCGGATCAAAGACTTGTCCGACAAACTGCAACGGCTGACCCCCGCCGGTGCCGACAAGGTTAATATCCAACACCGCCGGACGATCTTGCTCACGCGGCGTATACACCATCGTCCCCGAGCCATCCTTCACGCGATAACGAAACTTGTCCGACTCGAATGCCAGTTCTCTTACCCGTGAGCTTCGCCACAGGCCGCCATTGTTGGCCATCGAAGGTCGCTTGCACCTGCGCGTCGACAATGCCGGCAGGTTGAAATTTGTCCCACTGGTTTTTCAGAGCGTTTGGGAGAACGTGGTACAGCTTTTTGTCGAGGAGAATGTTTTCTAAGGCCAGTCCAACGGCCACCGGAGCCGTCGCCGCCCATCCGCGGCGTTCTAGAGTGCAGTGCCGACACTCGCCGAGCCACAAGTTCCCCGAAGCTGATGGACTTCGAGCAGGGCGTTGTTGCAATGCACGCCGCACGTCAGATCAGTCAACGGTTGAGGCAATCGCGCATCTTCTAACCGCCCGCCTTCGAGATGCAGCTTGGCGTCGAACTGCGGGGCTGTGCGACCATCGAACTGATGCGAGACAACCACCTCGCCATCGACTTTGCCACGCAATGAGGTCGTCCCCAGGGGTTTCCCGCTCAGTGCCGACGCCCAGGCCATCAACGCGATTCGGTGACCTGCAATTGCTGAACCTTGACCGTCAGCCGCAACGCCTTTGCCGACGGGCTGAACCGTGCATGAACCTCCGCACGTTTGACGTTCGGACCACCCAGCGTGCCACGAATCTCAAAATCAGGTTCGGCCGTCGGCCCGCCTTCATACTTTGGGTTAATTGTAAAATTCATGTCTCGCAGCGAAACCGGCGTCAGCCCACGGCGGCTTGGATCGGCAATCGTGAGCTGCGCATTTTCAACCACCACCTGCGGCTTTCTTCTTGCCACATTCGGGCAGCGGCCAAAGCGAAGCAAGGTTCCAACGCCCGTCGCTCGACTTGGCGGCCCATAGCTGCGGATGCCGAATCACTACCCGGCGCATCTTCGGGCGTCCCTTTCATCAGCTCCGTGAGCTGAGAGTCACAGACCAGCATGATCTCGTCGACCACAAGCAAGTTATTTTGCAACTGGGTGCTGGCTGTTTCAGAAATCGCCAGATCGTAGATCGCGATTCCTTCGCCCTCGACAAGCCGCGCCCCGCCAACGCTAATGTTGTACTGCGGAAATTGCTTGGCCAACGTCTGCTGAACCTGCCGCCGAATCTCGTCGTCCAGCCGCGTAAACAGAAAAACGGCCAGACCCACAGCCACAAGCACGGCGAGCATAGCGCCGAGCTTAAAAAATGACCAGCAGATATTGATGAACCGAGTTATGACGAAATCCTTTTCGACGTTCCAACGTAAAGGCTCTGCCTGCGCAGTCCTTGCGCAGCCCTCCGCGCAACACAAACGAGCTTGCCCGTCATTGCGCGGTTTGGGACCAGAATACTAGAGCCTAACGACTCCCACGGTCAAGGCAATCTCGGCGCGGACCACCGACTGCTAGCACCCCAAAAACGAGGCGGGCTCTTTTCTTTTCCTTTCGCGTCTTTCGCGGGAGAATTTTATTCTAATTCTACGAAGAAAGTGCAAAAATCGAACTAACCCGCCAGCATAAAATTACCATTCCAGCAACAATCGGTCGCCGGCAATGCTAGCACGCACGTTCCCCGGGAGGTTGAGAACCGCACCTTCCCGAGGGTGCTGCCACCAAGCTTGCCAGACGATTCCACCACGCATAGCTCATCGCCTGCTCCGCCAATCCAGCATCCCGCCACCCAATGCGCAGTGCTTCACAAACAATCAATCGCTCTTGCTCCGCAAAGACTTGCCAGCGCAAAGCCAACGCTTGCGGTTTTACTGACAACTCGGCTGCATCAAGCAAACGCCGCGCCGACAACTCAAAAAAGTGCTGCGCATCGCCCGCTTGCCCCGACAAACGCACCAACGCACTATCCAATTCCGAATTGTACTGCTCTCGCAGCAGAGGCAGTAATTCATGCCGCAAACGATTACGTGTGAATTGACGGTCGTCGTTACTCAGGTCAGTACGATACGTTTGCCCAAGGCTCGTCAGGAAATCCAAAACATTCTCACGAGAGCAATCCAGCAATGGACGAATCAGCGTCAGCGACGACGTCAGCACCCGCGTGCGCGGAATACCCGACAACCCCCGAAGCCCCGTACCTCGCAGCACGCGAAACAACACTGTTTCAACCTGATCGTCCAACGTATGCGCCGTCGCCAAATAGCGGACCCCCAGGTTCTCGGCCGCTTGGGTCAACAACCGATAACGCCCAGCTCGCGCAGCCGCTTCGATCCCCTCGCCCGTCTCGACCGCACATTGAGCCGTATCACAGCGCAGCACTTCCAGCGGAACGCCCAAGGCCTCACATTGCTGCCGGCACCAAGCAGCGTCTTCCTCCGAATCATCACCTCGAAGCTGGTGATTCACATGCAGGGCAACCAGCTTGCCCGACCCACCCACTTGCTGTTTGAGCTGCCCCAGAGCGCGCAAAAGTGCCACACTATCGGCACCCCCCGATAGCGCAACCGCTACATTTACCCCACTCCATTCGATGGGCCGCCAACCCCGGCGTAGCTTCTGCAACAGGTCGGCAGTCGGCTCCAAGTCATCCTGAAAAGGGTCGTCAGACACGAGGTTCTAGGCTTTCAGTAGACGGGCAAGACGCTGGTCCCTTCCTACCAAGAAAGAGATGACGCCAGCAAACTCAGCTCCAGCTTATCCAAATCCTAACATCCTTGCAGTTCTAAGCGTAAGCCTAGAGCAATCTTGCACTTGCAAGCAATTTTGATACCATGCTAGGAATGTAGAGCGAGGCTGCCGCCAACGTGGTCGGACGTCTCTCTCTCGTGAGAATAATAATTACGTGTCTCGGATCCAAGGCTCCCGACCGGGGAGATGCGGCGAGAGAGCGTTGTGTGATTTGTGTTTGTTGCGAAGTTGTCCTTGCAGGTTCACCTGTCAGGCCTTCGATCGATTCGTGGTTCGTAGATTTTTCCAAAGTAGATTTCCCAAAAATTATGTTTGAGATTTGTCAGAGATTGTTGATCTCTTTGCTGCTGAATTGCTGGCAGGTTGCTCAGTTGGGTTGCCGCGTCGTGCAAAATTTCAGTCGCAGTTGGGCGCGTTTTGCTCAAGGCATGTCCGTTCGATGCCAGACGCGCTGCGAGCATCCTCGTAACCGTGTTGCCATCACCTTGCCGCCTCCGTTGCAGTTTTCGTGGCGGAACTGGATTTTGGCTGGAAAAATTTTGCAGGTCGGTTCATGTCGAAGTAGCTTCTTAGTTCAAGTCGCTTCTTAGGTATCAAACACAAAATTGGTCACACGTCGAAGCGGTCTTCCACATTGGGAGGACCTCTCTTCGATTCGCTCTTCGGCCAAGTTCTTCCCCAGTCGAGACAGGTGGTGGTTTTCCGCTTCAGCTGAAAACCATCGACCGAGACGCTCACTGCCTATCGCAAAATAAAAGTCTGGAAGGACTCCCATGGCGTCACTCATAAATTTTACGGTCTTACTTCCGCCACTTTTGGCGGCGCTCGACGATGTTGGCCAGCTCATCACCCTGGCGGTCGCCGCCCTGATGGGCATGGGCGTCATCAAACTGCTCGACCATTTGCGCAAACGCGATGCCGACAAAGAGGCCGCCCAGATCATCGGTCGCGCCGAGCAAGATGCAAAGACCTCCCGCAAAGAGGCGGCCATCGAAGCCAAAGAAATGGCCCTCCAAGAAAAAGATCGCCTCGAACGCGAAAATACCGACATTCGCAACAAGCTCCACGAACGCGAACGCCAGCTCGACAAGCTCGAAGACGGCGTCACCCAACGCACCGACCAGCTTCAAAAACAAGAAAAAATGGTCGAGAACAACCAGCGTCGGCTCTCTGAAAAAATCGAGGACGCAACACGCCACCAAAAAGAACTCGACGATCTGCTCGACCTCGAACGCCAAACGATGCACCAGCTCAGTGGCCTCAGCCCCGAGGACGCCGAAGCACGCTTGTTAGAACGCCTCGAGCAAGAGCTTGTCAAAGAGCAAGGCGCGCTCATCCTCAAACAAGAAAAAATCATTGCCGAAAAGTGTGATGCCAAAGCCAAGGAAATGTTAATCACCTCGCTGCAACGTTTCGCTGCCGCCCATACGGCCGAGTCAACGACTAGCACCGTCGACATCCCCAACGACGAAATGAAAGGCCGCATCATCGGTCGCGAAGGCCGAAACATCCGAGCGATTGAAAAAGCGACCGGCGTCGACGTCATCATCGACGACACCCCAGGCGTCGTGATCGTCAGTGCCTTCGACCCCGTGCGACGAGAAATCGCTCGCATCGCCCTCAACAAGCTCATCGCCGACGGGCGCATCCACCCGACACGTATCGAAGAGCTGGTCGCCGAAACCGAAAAAGAAATCGACGGAGAAATCCGAAAGTTTGGCGAAGAGGCCATGCAAGAAGCCCAGGTCTTCGGCCTGCACGACCGCGTCATCGAATTGCTCGGACGTCTAAAATACCGCACCAGCTATAGTCAAAACGTACTGCGCCACTCAATCGAAGTCTCGTTCATTGCCAGCATGTTGGCCGAAGAGCTAGGCATGGACGCCGAACTGGCCCGTCGCGCTGGCCTCCTGCACGACATCGGCAAAGCGGCCGACCACGATCTCGAAGGAGGCCACCCCAAAATCGGAGCCGACCTCCTAAAACGCTTCGGCGAAGGCCCCGAAGTCGTCCACGCCGCCCTAGGCCATCACGACGATATCCGCCCCGACAAACCCTACACCGTACTCACCGCCGCCGGCGACGCCTGCAGCGCCTCGCGCCCAGGCGCACGCCGAGAAACACTCGACCGCTACATCAAACGGATGCAAGAGCTTGAAGCGATCGCCACAGGTTTCTCTGGCGTACGGCAAGCCTTTGCCATCCAAGCAGGCCGCGAAGTGCGCGTGATCGCCAGCGCCAAAGACACCACCGACGAGTCCTCCGCCAAAATCTGCCGCGACATCGCCAAAGCCTTCGAGCAGCAGCTCACCTACCCCGGCGAAATCAAAGTCACACTCATCCGCGAAACCAGAATCACAGAAACAGCACACTAAAGAACTGTAACTCACAACTCGCAACCCAAAACTCTCTTCTATGCGTTTTCTTTTTATCGGTGACATCGTAGGACGCCCTGGCCGCGACTTGGTGATACGTGCCTTGCCGGGGCTGGTCGTCCGCCATCAACTCGATCTCGTGATCGCCAACGCCGAAAACGCAGCCGCAGG
The DNA here is from genome assembly GCA_965224625.1 of Bythopirellula sp. GTDB lineage: Bacteria > Planctomycetota > Planctomycetia > Pirellulales > Lacipirellulaceae > Bythopirellula. The sequence goes on along the minus strand of CBDCZS010000001.1, from coordinate 545,196 downwards.
ATCGGGCATCACACCGGCCATCTACCGCGATCTGGTCGAAGCCGGCATCGATGCCATCACGCTCGGAGATCACGTCTATCGACGCCGAGAGATTTACTCGGTCCTAAAAAACGAAAATAACATCGTCCGCCCCGCCAATTTGCCCGAAGAAGCCGTCGGCCGCCAATGGACCGTCGTCACCGCACACGACGGCACGCAGGTCGCCGTTTTTTGCATCCTTGGCCAACTCTTCATGAAACCGGCAGACAACCCCTGGCGAGCCGCCGATCGCATCCTCGCCGAAGTCCCGTCCGACGTGCGCGTGCGATTCCTCGATTTCCATGTCGAAGCCACCAGCGAAGCCCAACTCATGGGCCGCTATCTCGACGGCAAAGTGACCGCCGTGCTCGGCACCCACACCCATGTGCCCACCGCCGACGAATGCGTCTTGCCCGGCGGCACCGCGTTTCAGGCCGACGTCGGCATGACCGGCCCCTACGAAAGCATCATCGGCCGTCGTATCGATCGCGTTATGGAAACCACGCTCACCGCCAACCCCACCCAGTTTGAAGTCGCCACCAAAGACAACCGGCTCGGCGGAGCCATCATCGACGTCGACCCCGAAACCGGCCTAGCCAACAGCATCCAACGCCTGTGCGTCACCGAAAGCGAGCTACCCGAGCTAGAAGCACTCGCCGCCGACAATAAATAGCCGCGCTAACGCTAGCACTCCCGTACGATCTCCCTTGCTTGCCCCCGGGCATTTGACTATCGTCCGCCACCCACTTTTTCGTGAGTTGATGGTGTGAAGCCAACAGCCAACACATCAGCCGATCGATTGTCGCCCGCCGGGCGGCTCGTTTTGGTCGCTCTCGGAGCTGTGGGGATCGCGTTGTTACTGATGGCTCGAAACCTCGAACCAGATCCTCGCGGTTTTGGAACACACGAACAACTAGGACTTACGCCGTGTTACTTCCAAGAGTCGACCGGACACGTTTGTCCCACCTGCGGATGCACCACCGCCTGGGCACATGCCTTACGGGCGGAGTTCAGCCAAGCAGTACGGACCAACCTGGGCGGAACATTACTGTGTGTAGCCGTCGTCATCGGTTCGCCCTGGTTGTTGCTGACAGCAGCCTGGGGACGCTGGTCGTTTCGACGTCCAACCGTTCAATTCCTACTTGCGAGCAGCCTGGCATGGCTGGGAGTCGTCGTACTCGACTGGCTCCAAAGAGTTTGGCGGACGTGGTGAACGAAGAATAATTTTTTCATTTTCGCTCAGACCAGGATGGCCTGAGCTGCTGAATACACTGTTGAGGAAAGAATGATGGATCGCTCTCTTTTCCGCCCGCGTGCTTGGGCTATGGCTCTGTTGCTAACCGTTTTGGTGGTGCCGACAATCGGTTGCATCCCCACCCTAATCGCCACAGGCATCTACGTTTTTCAAGGCGGAAACACCGTGCCTGCCGACTGCGAGGCGCTCGAAGATCAACGCGTCGTGGTCGTCTGCCGACCTCCTTCCTCCAACGAATATCGCCATGCCGGCGCCGCGCGCACCATCGGCAAACGGATCAGCAAGATGCTCGAAATCAACGTCGATGGGATCGACGTCGTCAGCCCCCGAGAGGTCGACAACTGGGTCGACGAGCAAGATTGGGAAAACTTTAAAGACCTGGGCCGTGCGGTCAAAGCAACACGCGTCGTCTACATCGAACTCGACAACTTCGATCTGTACAAAGGCACCACACTCTACCAAGGCAACGCCGACGTCAACGTCGAGGTCTACGACATCACCGACAACGACCGCCTCGTCTGGGAACGTCGCATTGGACAAATTCTCTTTCCCAAGAACAGCGGCATCCCCGCCGCCGACAAACCAATCCAAACCTTCCAACGCCAGTTCGTCGACGTCGTGTCAACGCAAATTGCACAACACTTCTACAAACACGACCCCAACGCCAGCTTCGCCCTCGACGCCATCGCAAACAAATAGCCAACCCCATTCGTTAGCGTAGGCATCGGTTAACATAGGTATCGTTAGCGTAGGCGGCCACGCCGACCCTCACAGCCAACGCTTGCCCCAACAAACGCCCCCCTCTACAAACGACACCCCATCGCCTTCGCAATCTTCCGACACCCATCCATCGTCTCTTCAAACTGAGCAAAATTAAGCGACTGATAACCATCGCTTAACGCTTTTTCCGGCTCAGGATGCACCTCGATAATCAGCCCGTCGGCACCCGCCGCGATCGCCGCCCTCGACATCGCCGGTACCAGGCTCGTGTGCCCCGTCCCGTGGCTCGGATCGATGACCACCGGCAAATGAGTCCGCTCCTGGACATAAGGCACCGTCGCCAAAGGTAACGTAAACCGCGTGTGCGTCTCGAACGTACGAATGCCACGTTCGCAAAGCATCACGTTCGGATTGCCGCCATCAAGAATATATTCGGCAGCCAACAACCATTCGTCGATCGTCGCGCTAGGCCCCCGTTTCAAAAGCACCGCCCGTGGCGAGCGTCCGACCGCTTCGAGCAAACGGTAGTTCTGCATATTCCGCGCACCAATCTGCAAAACATCGGCATATTTGCTCACCAAATCGACATCATCAGGCGAAACCACCTCGGTCACAATAGCCAGCCCGGTCTGCTCGCGCGCCTCGGCCAGCAGTTTCAGCCCCTCTTCTTTCATCCCCTGAAAGCTGTAAGGACTGGTCCGAGGTTTGAAGGCACCCCCTCGCAGCGCCGTAGCCCCCGCCTTTTTAACAGCATGCGCCGCGGCGATAATTTGCTCTTCGCTTTCGACCGAACAAGGCCCAGCGATCACGCCGATTTGCCCGCCGCCAACCGACAAGCTGCCCGCCTGCACAACACTCGGCTCGGGTTTCACTTCTAGGCTAGCCAATTTGTACGGAGCCACAATCGACATCACCTCGTCGACCCCCGGATTGCTTTCCAGCGAGCCAATCCCCGCAACACGCTCTTCGCCCACCGCCGCAATAACGGTCCGCTCGGTGCCCCGAATCACATGGGCCTTCAGCCCCCGTGCCTCAACATCCTTCACCACGGTTTCGATCTCTTGCTCCGACGCACTGTGCTTCATAACGATAATCATTGTTTTTCCTCGCTTTCTTCCACTGGTGGCATCTTTAGGCGGTCGGCCGACAACGCCGAGGACAAGCCCGGTACGTCTTCGGCCCCCGTGGGAACATGCAAGCTCGACGCGTCGCAGTCGTTGCCAATCGGTTCATAAATTCCGCCCAAATGCTTGGCCAAAAACGCCTCGGTCACCGCATTAAACGACATCCGATTCTGCTCGCCCGAAAATCCGTGCCCCTCGTCCGGATAGAGCACATAGGTGACCGGAATTTTCTTGGCTTGCATCGCTTCAACAATCTGATCCGCTTCGAGCTGCGTAACGCGCGGATCGTTCGCCCCCTGCCCAATCAGCAACGGACGCTCGATCTTGTCGACCAACGACAACGGCGAACGCTCAACCAGCTTGGCTTTGCCCTCGTCGGTCTCAATATCACCCACACGCACTTTCATCACCGGCATAAACGGAATCCAGTACGGCGGCACGTTTTCCATAAGCGTCACCAAGCTCGAAGGCCCAACAATATCGACCCCACAAGCAAACGTCTCGGGCGTAAACGTCAGCCCAACCAACGTAGCGTAGCCCCCATAGCTGCCACCCATGATCGCCACCTTGTCGCGCTGCGCGATGCCTTCTTCGACCGCCCAATTGACCGCGTCGATCAGGTCGTCGTGCATCTTGCCCGCCCATTCGCCATTGGCCGCGTTAATAAAATTCTTGCCAAAACCGGTCGAGCCTCGGTAGTTAACGCTCAGCACCGCATAGCCACGGTTGGCCAACCACTGGTGCGTTGAGTTGTAGCCCCAGTCGTCACGTGCCCAAGGCCCCCCATGCACATCAAGCACCAACGCCAGCGGTTTCGCAGGCCGCCCATCGCCGTCTGGGTCGCACCCGACGGGCAACGTCATGTAAGAGACCAAATTCAAACCGTCGCGGCTTTTGATCACCGGCGAGTGCATTTTGGCCAGCTCGTACTGATCCAGATCGTCGCGGCTGCTAAACAAAAACTGCGCATCTTTCTTCGCACGGTCATACAGATAAAACTTCAACGGGCCGTTATCAAGCAGAAACGCAACGGTCCACTTTTGATCGTCGAGCGTACGGCTAGTAACGATCAACTCGCCATCTTCGACCGTCGCCAGATAGTCCAGGTCCGGTTGAATCGAATCGTCCAAAACCGTCCATTCGCGACGAGCAAACGTAAAACCAACCGCCTGAATCGTTTTTTTGGTCGGATGAACCAACACTTCGCCCACATCGGCACGCGGGTCTTCGGCCACCAAAGTCGATTTGCCCGTAGCCAAGTCGATCGCAAACAACGCCCCCGTATCCCGATCGCGGCTATCTTGCATGTAGAGAACCTGCCCCGACTTGTCGAAGCCAGCAGGACCAGTGGTCATCGCATCCTCCGAGCCAGTCTTGATAAACTCATCCCACTCGGCACCCTCGCCCGTCTCGCCAGCAACCTTCGGCTTCAGCAACACTTGCCCGCCGTCCGGCGTAAAATTAAACGCAAAGCGAACTGCAAATTCGTCGTCCGTCACATAAGCCGCGACACCGTGATTTTCTTGAAGCAACGTCCGCTCGCCCGTTTCGAGGTCGACGCGATAAATATCATGGAGCTGAGGAACACGATCGTTCAAACCGACCAACACCTCGCCCGGAAACTTTTGGCTGACGCCCATGATCTGAGCATGCACGTTTTCGACCGGCGTCAAATCTTTGGTCTCGCCCGTCTCGACGTCGGTCGCATAGACGTGCCAATTTTCGTCGCCCTCTTTGTCTTGTGTATAAAGAATATGCTTGCCCGTGTACGCCCAGCTATGCCCACGAATGTCGCGCTGCTTGTCGTGCGTCACCGGCTTCGCCGCACCCAGGTCGTCGGCCGGCGCAACCCAAACATTAAGCTTTCCATCCACCGGAGCAAGAAAACTGAGCCACTTGCCATTCGGGCTAATACGGGCAGAAGCTTTTTGAGGATTGCCGAAAAGGACGCTACGCGGGATCAATTTGGACTCCTGGCCGTCGGAAGAGGACGAAGTAGTAGAGGACCCATCCGAGGATGCGGTCGAAGGACTTGGCGTTTGCTCGTTCTGGCAGCTCAGGCTAACCATAAAAACAAGGGCCAACACGGCCATCAACAAGGCCGGAGGGGGTTGGTAAGGCTGATCCATGCGAGCAATTTTCCTGATTACGGGGCCCTGATTACGGGCACCAGATTAGCGAGGGTCTGACAAGCGGGCATTCTCTCAGCAACGACCCGCAAATTCAACCTCCTCCCTTCAAGCGACGAAGCCGCAAAAGCAAATAGCCACCGCTTTCGCGGATAAAGAATCCATTCCCCCAGCGTTTATTTGATTTCATTGCACCAAACCCCCGTCTAAAATGTGGCTCACGCGACCAAATCCCCACGGCGTTGCTTTTCTCGTTTCTCTTCCATGCCAACCGATCCCTCTCCCCACCGACCCTCACCTCAAACCGCTCGGTCGCCCCTCTTGTACCTGGCGGGCGCGGCGGCGTTGGGAATCCTCGCAGACCGACTCGTCGGCGACCGGATGCTGGGCTGCGGATTGTACGGATGGTGGTTAGCGGCAGCCGGCTGTTTTTTCATCAGCCTAAAGATACAAAGACGCAATGCCGCGCACGGGTCCGTTGCGATGCTACTGTTGGCGATCGTCTGCCTAGGCGGCGGTTGGCATCACCTACGTTGGCACTACTTTCAGCACGACGACTTAGCACGTTTTGCTACTGAAACATCGGCGCCCGTCTGCCTAGAAGCCATCGCCTTGGGACGTCCCAAGTGGAAACCGGCCCCGCCACCCAACCCCTTGCGCGCTATGCCGACCGGTTCGAGCAGCGAAATCCAAATCGGTGTGACCCAACTGCGCAATGGCACAAAATGGCGGCTCGCAAGCGGCACCTGCCGTCTGCGAGTCGACGGAAAACTCGACCAAGCAATAACAGCCGGCGACCGATTGCTCATCTTTGCCCAGCTAAGACAAGTCGCGCCGGCGCTCAACCCGGGGCAATACGATTGGGCGCAAGAAGAACGCAGGGCAGGGCGGCTCTGCCAATTGTCTTGCCGCTCGACACAGTGCGTTACCGTGACCCAGGCAGCAACCGGTTCGACCATCTCGCGCTGGCTCAACCACATCGCCCAACGCTGCGCGAGACGGCTCACCACCTATGTCGACCCAGACCAAAGCAATCTAGCGCAAGCACTGTTGCTCGGCGCACGCGAGCGGCTGAACCCAACCGTGGTCGACGCCTTTCGACAAACCGGCACCATCCACTTGCTGGTCGTTTCGGGCTTACACGTAGGACTCTTGGCCTTAGCCATCTGGATCGTCGTCTGTAGCGGCTTCCTGCCGCGGCGCGCCGGCTTGCTACTGACCGCCCTCCTGGTCTTGCTCTATGCTCTGATCACCGGAGGCAGGCCTCCAGTGATCAGAGCGACCGTCTTGGTCATCCTGACGTTAGCTTCGTACCTCGTTGGACGGCGCGTTTCGATCGAAAATCTGCTCGCCGGCGCAGCCCTCGTCGTCTTGGCAATCAACCCGAGCGAATTATTCCGAAGCGGCACCCAGCTAAGTTTCCTCTGCGTAGCCGCCTTGGGAGCCTACGGCAAACTGCTAGGGCAAGCCAAAACGTCTGACCCGCTGACTTGGCTCATCCACGAGACCCAGCCCTGGTACCGCAAATGCTTGCGATGGGCGGCCCAAAGGTCCGGCCAAACGGCGATCGCCTCGCTGGTCGTCTGGATCGTCGTCGCTCCGCTGGTCGCCTATCATTTTCACATCACCGCACCGATTAGCGTACTCATCACGCCGCTGCTTTGGCCGTTGGTGTCGGTCGCCCTGACCGCAGGACTAGCAATCTGCACCGTCGGCTGGCTGCTGCCCCCGCTGGCGCATCTCCTGGGCACGCTCTGTTCGTACTGCTTGTGGGGAATCAACTCGATTGTCGACGCAGCCCAAGCGTTCGACGTCGGGAGTTTTTATTTGCCCGGCCCGTCCACTTGGTGGATATTGGTTTTCTACGCCGGCTTGATGTTCGCAGTACTCGTGATCAAGAATCATGTTCATTTCACTTGGCAGTTCTCAACCGCCGCGCTCTGGATCGCCATCGGCCTAGGCACCGCAGGCCAAAAACATTCCGCCGAGCAACTACAATGCACCTTCCTCTCGGTCGGACACGGCACCTGCGTAGTACTACAACTCCCTGATGGCGAGACGATCCTCTACGATGCCGGCAGCCTCGGCTCGCCCGATTGGGCTGCCGCGACGATCGCCGACTACCTCTGGTCGCAAGGCATCACGCACCTCGACGCCGTCGTCCTCTCGCACGCCGACGTCGACCATTACAACGCCTTGCCTCGATTGTTAGATCGCTTTGCGGTCGGCACGGTCTATGTTTCGCCACTGATGTTCGATCCCTGGATCAACGACGGCCAGCTCGAAGCGCCCAACTTCTTGAAAAAAACGCTCGAAGAGGCCCAAGTCCCACTACGCGAAATCTGGGTCAACGATCGGCTCCGCACCACCCACGATCGGGTCGCCCTCGAAATCTTGCACCCACCCCGCCGGGGCGTCCCCGGACAAGACAATGCCAACAGCTTGCTGCTGGCCGTCCGCTTTGCCGGCCATTCGATCCTCTTGCCCGGCGACCTCGAATCGCCCGGCATCGAAGCCGTCATGGCCGAACAGCCCGAGCATTTCGATATCCTCCTCGCCCCCCACCACGGCAGCAGCCGCAGCGACCCGCCCGGCTTCGCCGCCTGGTCGACTCCCGATTGGGTCATTGTGAGCGGTCGACGCGCCAGCACCGCCGACCAACAATCGACCGCCCAGTCCTACCGCCAAGCCGGTGCCCAGGTCCTCCACACCGCAAACCTCGGTGCTGTCACCTTCAATCTGAGCAAAAACGGACTAACTTGCTCCACCTTTCGATCCGGTTCAACGTTTTGGCCTTAGAGCAAGTCCCCATTGCGTGTTCCGCTTCAACAGCCGTTTGACTCTTCTATACCAAGGCTGCTAGCGGAACACGCGTGTGCGGCTCGCACTAGAGCTAGCAAGCTTGCGTTACCCGGCGACTTGCATGGGTCGTCGGCAAGCCGTAATTGCCAAAAATGGCCTAACCCTGCATCTTGACCTCTTTAAGTGGAAAGCCGTAAAGTGAAAGTAGGACAGTCGGCTTGCTTCGATTGCCGTTTGAGCCTAAATTCGCAGGATACAATTCCCCCATTGCAGCAACAAACTCACACCGAATAATAGAGATCATGGCAGAAAACTTCTTGAAGCGGATGAATTGGCCGAATACCACCTTTTTGGTTTCTACCTTCGTCCTCGCCATCACAATCGTCCCTTGGTATCTCTGGACGCACGGGATCGATCTTTTCCAGATCCTCCTGTTCACCTTTTTCTACTTTGCCACAGGCATGAGCATCACGCTCGGCTACCACCGCCTCTATTCCCACCGGGCGTTCAAAGCCTCGCCACTCGTCGAGTGGTGGACGGTCTTTTTTGGTGCCGGGGCGTTTGAAGGTTCGGTACTCGATTGGTCGGCCGATCATCGCCGCCACCACAAATATGTCGATCAAGACGAAGACCCGTACGATATCAACAAAGGCTTTTTCCACGCCCATTGCGGCTGGCTACTTTTTTCTTCCAAAGAGCCGACCGTCCTGGACAATGTGGGAGATATGAAAAAATCTCGCTTGTTGATGTTCCAGCACGACCATTATCTGCCGGTTGCCTTTGCAATGGGCTTCGGCTTGCCGGCGCTGATCGGTTGGTGTTGGGGCGGTGGCAGTGCGGCGTTGGCCAGTCTTTTGGTTTCCGGCCTGTTGCGTGCCGTCGTCGTGCAGCATTTCACCTTCTTCATCAACTCGTTCTGCCACATGATTGGCACACGCCCCTACGACACCGGAACCACCGCCCGTGACAGCGCGATCATGGCCCTGTTCACTTATGGCGAAGGCTATCACAACTACCACCACAAGTTTCAGACCGACTACCGCAATGCAATCAAGCCTTGGGGCTACGATCCGACGAAGTGGGCCATTTGGGCCTTAGACAAAATCGGCCTCGCATCCGGCCTACGCCGAATCCCCGAAGAAAAAATCCTACAGGCCGAAATCCTCGAGCAGCAAAAAAGGTTGGACGAGAGCTTGCAGACCACCAAAGGAAGCTCCCTGCCCGATTCGATCCTCGAATCTCTACACACCTGCCAAGATCGGCTGAGCCAGGCCATGCAGGACTGGACCGCCAAAAAGTCGCAATACCAGCTGGCCATGGAAAAGCAAATCGAGGCTTCGAGGCACCAGATCGCCGAGATGAAAAAAGAGGCCAAAGTGGCCGCTCGACACGCTCAAGAGATCTTTGAAGAGTGGAAAATGCTCATTGCAACACGCCACCTCGGACAAGTCACTTCCAGCTAGGTAAGCTGTCTCCCTCAAATCCCCCCTCTTTGCCAGAGATTGAGCAAGTTTCAATGGTGTGTTCTGCTCAAACAGGCGTTTGACTCTGATATTCTAGCGCTGCTTGCAGAACACGCATGTGCGGCTCGCACTATCCACAGACAAAGCCCCAATTTGCGGTTGCGGCTAGTCGTCTGGTTGGTACATTGGTGGGCAATGTAGTTTATTGGTATCACTAGTTTTATAGTAGGAAGAGTCTCAGCAACTGGTCACGAACTGTTTAGACAGGCTTTTATAGGCCATGTTTGTTTCAGGTCGCAGGAGTTTGCTAAAACGCAAACGCCGCCCACCTCGACGGTGCCAGGCACGCAGACGACAGTACAGAAACAGGAAAAGATGTCGGTCACAAAAGAACGTAAACAAGAGTTAGTGGGTGAGTTTGGGCGTACTGCTACTGATAGCGGTTCGCCTGAGGTTCAGATTTCGATTTTGACCACCCGCATTGCGGAAATGACCGGCCATCTTCAGGTTCACAAAAAGGACTTCTCCAGCCGACGCGGACTGCTTCGGATGGTGAGTCGACGCCGACGTCTCTTAGATTACGTCAAGCGTACGAACCCGCAAATGTATCTCGACCTGTTGCGTCGCTTGGAAATCAGAAAGTAGCTTTTCCCGCCAGCAACAAGCTGGGAGAAAAGCGACTTCACGACAGGCCGGACGTCTGTGTTCCCAAACATGCCCCGTGTCCCCAAACATGCCCCGTGGGCAATCGCGGATCATCGCTCCAATCTTGGCCCTCGTTTTCTGGTCCTGTCGTTTCTGGACCACCAAATTGGCCGAGCCGGTCTTTCGTTGCTCAGTTGCAGCTTCCACGTAATGTAGGAAATTGAAAACGTGAAAAAATTCAAAGTAGAAAAGAAAATTGGTAAGGGCATCTTCTCCATCGAGACCGGCCCCCTCGCAAAACAAGCCGCAGGCTGTGTGACCGTCCAGTACGGCGATACCGTCGTCCTGAGCGCCGTCGCAACAGGCAAGCCACGCCCCGGCATCGACTTCTTCCCGCTCATGTGCGACTACCGCGAGCGTACCGCAGCAGCAGGAAAGTTCCCCGGTGGCTTCCTCAAGCGTGAAGGTCGTCCCACGACCAAAGAGACGCTCACCGCACGGCTCATCGATCGTCCGATCCGCCCCATGTTCACCGAAGGTTTTAATGATGAAGTGCAGATTCAAAACTTCGTCATGTCGAGCGACGGCCAAACCGACGGCGATGTCCTCGCTATGAACGGCGCTTGTGCCGCCCTAGGCGTCTCGCCATTACCTTTCCTAGGCCCACTCGCCTCGGTCCGCGTCGGTTGCATCAACGGAGAGTTCATTCCGTTCCCAACGCAAGACGACCTCGAAAGCAGCACCCTCGACCTCATCGTCTCAGGCACCAAAGACGCCGTGCTCATGATCGAAGGTTTTTCTCGTGAAATGCCCGAAGACACCATGGTCGACGCCATCCTGGCCGCCCACGCGGTCATCAAAGATCTGTGCGACCTCCAGCAAGAGCTGGCCGACAAAGTCGGCGTCGAAAAGATGGACTTCCAAACGCCCGAGTCCGACGGCCTACTAGAAGTCGTCATCGAGCGTTATGAAGAAGGCTTCAAAAAAGCCAATCGCACCGAGGGTGGCAAGCACGCTCGTTACGACGCCGTCATCGCGCTTCGCGACGAAGCCAAGGCAGCTCTGATCCCCGACGAAGACGCCGAAGGCGCCTACGCCGTCGGTTCGTTCTTCAAAGCCTGGCACGACCTCGAAGCCAAGGTCATCCGCGACGAGACACTCGCCGGCAAACGCATGGACGGACGTGGCCCGAAAGACCTTCGCGACATCTACTGCGAAGTCGACCTCCTACCACGCGTTCACGGCTCCGCCCTGTTCCAACGTGGCGAAACCCAGGGCCTCGTCACCATTTGCTTGGGCACCGGTCGCGACGAGCAACGCGTCGATGGACTGTTCGATGAATACTCCAAGCGATTCATGCTCGACTACAATTTCCCTTCGTTCTCAGTCGGCGAATGTCGTCCAATTCGTGGCCCAGGACGCCGCGAAATTGGTCACGGTGCTTTGGCCGAACGAAGCGTCAACCCGGTCCTCCCAGATCACGACACTTTTCCTTATACGATTCGTGTCATCTCCGACATCCTCGAGTCCAACGGCTCAAGCTCGATGGCCTCGGTTTGTGGTGCTACGCTTGGCCTGATGGCCGCCGGCGTGCCGATCACCAACCCGGTAGCCGGCATCTCGGTCGGTTTGGTCAAAGAAGGCGAAAAGTGGGTTCTGTTGACCGACATCATTGGCAACGAAGATCACTTCGGCGACATGGACTTCAAGATCGCTGGTACCCAAAACGGAATCACTGGCATTCAGCTCGACCTCAAGATCAACGGCATTAGCGAAGAAATCATTCGCGCCACGTTGGTCCAGTCGAAAGAAGCCCGTCTCGAAATCCTACGAAGCATGCTCTCGGCAATTGCTCGCCCACGCGAAAAAACTGCCGAAAGCGCACCTCGCCTCCTTCGCACGCACATCAATCCCTCCAAGATTGGTCTGCTCATCGGCCCTGGCGGCAAGACGATTCGTGGCATTCAAGAAGAAGTCGGTTGCACGATCGATGTCGATGAAGACGGCACCGTCACCGTGGCAGGTGCCAACCAGGATATCGCCGAAGCCGGTTTGGCCCGCGTCGATGCCCTGACCGCCAGCGTCCAGGTCGGCAAGATCTACGACGGCACAGTCACCAGCGTCAAAGACTTTGGTGCCTTCGTCGAAATCCTCCCCGGTCGCGACGGCCTCTGCCACGTCAGCGAGCTGTCGAACGAATACGTCAGCAGCGTAGCCGACATTTGCAGCGTAGGCGACGAGATGAAAGTAAAAGTCATCTCCGTCGACGAGCAAGACCGCGTCAAGCTCAGCCGCAAAGTCGCCATGCAAGAGCTAGGCCTCACCGACGAAAAGCCAGCCGACGCAGCGACGTAAGTTCGCAGTATTTTTTGAGAAACCAACACACGCCCGTAGTTCGGCATTTGCCAACTACGGGCGTTTTTTTGTGCTACCGAAAAAATAGCCGGCGAGCTACGCCTCGCCGAAACAGCTAATCGCTTTGCGTTTTCACCGGAAGTAGCTCCCGAACGCTACCGTTGTACTCTATCATGAGGATCGCCCCCTCCCGTGGAGTCCTCACCGTATGCCCAACAAGCCTTCCTCAACAAACAGCACCGAGCAAACCTCCCAAGCGGTCCAAAAGCTCATGGACCAGTACACCGAAATTGCGCGGCTAGCGGGGGCGCTGGCCCACGAAATCCGCAACCCGCTCTCCACCATCCGGCTCAACATGGAACTGTTGGCTGAAGACATGGAAGCCCAAGACCAGAAGAAAACGCCTTCGCCCGCCCAACGTCGCGCTGCCAAGCGGATCGGCTTGGTCCACAGCGAGTGTCAGCGGCTACAAGATTTGCTCGACGATTTTTTGAACTACGCCAAGGTCCGGCATCTCGACCTGCAACCGACCGACCTCAACGCCGAGATCGACGAGGCACTCGACTTTTTCGCCCCCGAGGCCGCCGAGGCAGCCGTCGAGATCGTCCGCTATCTCGACCCCGACCTGCCGAGCGTGCTGCTCGACCGCGAGGCGTTCCGCGGCGCGCTGCTCAATCTCATCCTCAACGCCAAACAGGCGATGCCCAACGGCGGCCAGCTCGTCGTCCGCACCAGCGCCTCGGGCGACAAAGTGGCCCTCTACCTAATCGACACCGGCATCGGCATGGACGAAAGCACGGCGGCCCAAATGTTCGACGCCTTTTTCTCGACCAAGCCAGGCGGCTCCGGCCTCGGTCTGCCCACCACCGCCAAAATCATCGAAGCCCACGACGGCCGCATCAGCGTCCAAAGCTCGGTCGGCCGAGGGACACAGTTTACGGTCGAGCTACCCGTGCCAGCGCGGTTGGAGGGGCAATGACGAATGAGCAGCGCGAAGCGTGACCGTTTTCTTGAACCGCGAATGCGGCAACAGCACGTAGCCGTGGGCGTCAGCCCACGGAACGCGCACGCCCACATCACCAGCCGCGAACGCGGCGGCAGCAAGGTTGGTTTTGCTTGCGCCGCGTTCGCGGCTGGTGCTTGGCTGGGGGGCTGCTTCCCCCAGCTTACGCTGGGGGCTACGTGCTTTCGCGGCTTCGCCGCTTGGTGTTGGCTTTCGCTTTCCGCTCTCGGCTTTCCGCCTTCCGCTTTCGCCCCACCATACCCCTCCGCCCCCGTTTCCTGTAAAATCCCCCCCATGCCAGCTTCGCAAACTACCGCCAGTACCGGCCCGCCGATTCGGGCGCTGATCGTCGACAACGACGAGGCGCATGCCGAAACGATGGCCGATAGCCTCACCCGCGTTGGCTATGCAGTGCACGGTCGCCACGACCGGGGCCGCCGGGTCCGAACTGCTGGAAAAAGACGCCTTTCGAAATCGTGGTCAGCGATCTCAAGATGCCCGACGTCGGCGGGCTAGAGATTTTGGCGAAGTGCAACGAGGTGCTCCCCGACGCCGAGGTGATTTTGGTGACCGGCCACGGCACAGTGCAGTCGGCCGTCGAGGCGATGCAGCAGGGGGCGTTTAATTATCTGCTCAAGCCTCTTGATCTCAAGCAGCTACGGGCGGTCGTCGACAATGCGTCACGCAACCAGCACCTGCGCCGGGCCAACGCCGAACTAAGCCGGCGGCTCGACGAAAAATTTGGCTTCGAGGGGGTCATCGGCAACAGTCCGCAGATGCACGAGATGATCGACCGGCTGCGGCGGATCGCCCCCACCGATGCGACCGTCCTCATCCAAGGCGACACCGGCACAGGCAAAGAACTCGTCGCGCAGGCGATCCACCAAAACAGCCCCCGTAAAAAACGGCCCTTCGTCGGACTCAACTGTGCGGCGCTCAGCGAAAACATTTTGGAAAGCGAACTTTTTGGCCACATCAAGGGCGCATTCACCGACGCCAGCACCGATCGCATCGGCAAATTCGAGTACGCCAACAACGGCACGCTCTTTCTCGACGAAGTGGGCGACATGCCGCTCCCCACGCAAATCAAACTCCTACGGGTGCTAGAAAATAACGAGATCACCCGCGTTGGCTCGAACGAAAGCATCCCCGTCGACGTGCGAATCCTTTCGGCCACCAACCGCGACCTCGAAGACGCGATCGCCGCCGGCACTTTCCGCGAAGACCTGTACCATCGCCTCAAAGTCATCACGATTCAGCTCCCCAAACTGGCCGACCGCAGCGTCGACATCCCGCTGCTGATCGAGCATTTCCAAAAAATGCACAGCAAGCGACACCACAAAGAAATCAAAAGCATGACGACCGCCGCGCGCCGAAGGCTGATGGCGTTCGACTGGCCGGGCAACGTGCGGCAACTAAAAAACGTCCTGGAAAGCATGGTCGTTGTCGACATGGACGGCGTACTCGACCTCGACGACCTGCCCGACGACTTGTCGAGGGGCGACCCAACGACCACAGACACCGGCGGGCGAGGGCTGAGCGAACTGGTCGGCAAGCCTCTCTCCGAAATCGAAGGCCTATTCCTCGCCGAGACGCTCGAATTCACCAACGGCAACCGCGAAGAAGCCGCCAGCCTCTTGGGCATCGGAGAGCGAACGCTCTATCGCAAAATCAAAGAATATCAACTATAGGTAAAGCGGGAAATGGAGCGTGGAAAGCGGAACAATTCTTGACGTGCAAGTTTTCCGCTTTCCGCTTTCCCATTTCCGCTCTAGTTTCACCATGCCCCGCATTTGCCAACTACCGACCAGCGTCATCAACAAAATCGCCGCCGGCGAAGTGATCGAGCGCCCGGCGAGTGTCGTCAAAGAGCTGTTGGAAAACTCGCTCGACGCCGGGGCGACGCGCATTGATATCGTGGTCGAAAAGGGCGGAGCCGAGTCGATCCGCATCACCGACAACGGCTGTGGCATCGCCGTCGAACAGCTACCCTTAGCCGTGGCCAGCCATGCGACCAGCAAAATCGCCGACGCCGACGACCTGTTTCGCGTCGAGACTTTGGGCTTCCGCGGCGAGGCACTGGCGTCCATCGCCGAGATCAGCCGATTCGTCCTACGCAGCCGACCCGCCGATTGCGAAGCGGGTGCCGAGCTGGAAGTCGTCGGAGGTCGAGCCGAACCGATTCGTCCCGTCGGTTGCCCCATCGGCACCTCGATCGAAGTCCGCCAGCTCTTTTTCAACGTGCCCGTCCGGCACAAATTCATGCGGACCACGCAGACCGAGATGAGCCACATTACCGAGGCGGTCACCCGCTTGGCGATTGCTTATCCGCAAGTCCATTTTACGCTGACGCATGGCGGACGGTTGATTCACGATCTCCCGCCGGTCGAAAATCTACGCGACCGGGTCGCGACAATTTTTGGGGCAGACCTAGCCGAGAGCCTGATTGAAATCCATAGCACCGACGACTCCGTAAGCCTTTCCGGCTACGTGGCCAACCCGACGCAAAGCCGCGGCAACAACCGGATGCAGTACCTCTTTCTCAATGGCCGTTTCATCCGCGATCGTTCGTTGCAACACGCCCTGGGCGAAGCCTACCGAGGACTCTTGCTAACCGGTCGCTATCCGATTTCTTTTTTGCATCTCGAACTTTCGCCCGCCAAGGTCGACGTCAACGTCCATCCAACCAAAATGGAGGTGCGGTTCCAAGACGGCGGGCGCATCTACAGCCAACTGTTAGGCACGCTACGATCAAAATTTCTCACCACGGACTTGGTGGCGCGAGGCGCTGTCCCGACGCAGACCACCGAGATCACCGCAGACAACGAAGTCGCCACCAGCACGCCCGCTACCAGCGAGCTGTTTGATTGGGCCAAACAACAACTCAGCCCCTCCGCCGGCCCAGCAACTTCCCCCGGCGAATCGCCAAGCTTGCATTCGTTCAAGCCCTACTCCGACGGCCAAAATCTGGCACCTGCCGAAACTTCCTCTCCGGCTGTGCGCATCGATCCGCCCACGGCCGGTTATGTACCCGCACCCCACGCCTCGTCGCGAGCCTTGCAGATTCACGATCGCTATCTGGTCGTCGAAAACGAAGAGGGGCTGGAAGTCATCGACCAACACGCCCTGCACGAACGGATTCTCTACGAGCTACTCCGCGACAAAGTCCTCAGCGGAGCGATCGAGCGGCAGCGCCTCTTGGTGCCCGAGCCTGTTGATCTGGCGAGCAGCGAAGCAGCCGCCGTTTTAGAAAATCGAGAGCTGTTGGCAAAAATCGGCGTCGAGATCGAACCGTTTGGTGGCGAGACCGTGCTCGTTTCGGCCTACCCCGCGATGCTCGCCAACTTTAGCCCCGCCGACGTCCTGCGCGGTCTGGCCGAGCAACTACAGACCGAAGGCAGCAAGCCTGCCGTCCGCGATTTACTCGACGAGTTGATGCACATGATCGCCTGCAAAGCGGCCGTCAAGTACGGCGATAGCCTCACGCCCGAAGAAGTCACCGCCCTGCTCGACCAACGCCATCTGGCCCAAGACCACCACCACTGCCCCCACGGACGCCCAACCGCGTTGGTCTTTACTCGCGAACAGCTCGACCGACAATTCAAGCGGATTTGATTTCTAGGCTGTAGTCTGTAGGCTGTAGTCTATAGACATTAGGAAGCGATGAACAACTTGCCTCCAGCCTAAAGCCTCCAGCCTAAAGCCTAACTCCATGATCTGTGTTGCAATCGGACGTAGCCGCCATAAGCATATAATGGCCGAGCATCGCCACCTGGCCGAGCAGGGGGCCAAGATGGTCGAGCTGCGCCTCGACTACGTAGCCAGCCGCGTCAATATCCGCCGGCTTTTGGCCGATCGCGACAAACACGATTGTCAGGTCATCATCACCTGTCGCCGGAAAGAAGACGGGGGAAAGTGGAGCGGCACGGAAGAGGCACGTATCCTTCTGCTGCGCGAAGCGATTGCCGAAGGAGTCGACTACATCGACCTCGAAGAGGATATCGCAGCGCAGATACCCCGTTTCGGAAAAACTAAACGGATCATCAGCTACCACAACTTTCGCAAAACGCCCGAAGACCTGCGCGAAATCCATGACCGCATGGCGCAACTCGATCCCGACATCATCAAACTGGCCACGATGGCCAACGACCCGCATGACAATTTGCGGATGCTCGAGACCATGCAACAAAGCGAGATCCCGACCGTCGGCATGTGCATGGGCGACATCGGAACCCCCTCGCGAATTTTATCCGCGAAATTCGGCTCACCCTATTCCTATGCAACCTTTCACCACGAACGCACCCTGGCTCCCGGTCAACTGAGCTACAAACATATGGCCGAAATTTATCGGTACGACAAGATCGGACCCGACACGGCCGTCTACGGAGTGATTGCCGATCCCGTCGGCCATAGCCTCAGCCCGCACGTACACAATCCGTGCTACGAAGCGTTACAAATCGACGCCGTCTACTGCCCCTTTCGAGTCCCCTCCGATAGCCTCGACCAATTTATGCAAGATGCCCCAAGGCTTGGAATTCGCGGCCTGAGCGTCACAATCCCCCACAAAGAAGCGATCGCACGCCACCTCACCAAAGTCGACCCCGCCGTCAAAAGCATCGCCGCAGTCAACACGGTCGTGTTCGAGGGGTCAGAAGTGATCGGCTACAACACCGACTACAACGCAGCCATGTATTGCCTAGAAAATGCCCTGGGAACGGTGGCCGCCGAGCCAAGCCCGGTGAAAAATAAACGCGTGCTGGTGCTCGGCGCAGGCGGCGTAGCCCGTCCGATTGTCTACGGCTTGCGGAGCCGCGGAGCGCTCGTGACGATCGCTTCGCGCACCAAGCAGCGCAGCGAGAAACTTGCCAAATCGTTTGACGGCAAAGCCATCGACTGGGAAAGTCGGCAACGAGCTTTGTGCGACGTCATCGTCAACTGCACGCCCGTCGGAATGCACCCCAACGTCGACGAAACACCCATCGGAAAAACGTCGCTCAAACCCTCGATGCTGGTTTTCGACACCGTCTACAATCCAGAATCGACCCTGCTCATCAAAGATGCACGGGCACGCAACTGCCAAGCAGCAACCGGCGTCGACATGTTCGAGAAGCAAGCTGAGCTACAATTCAAGCTCTTCACAAAACAGGAAGCCCCCGAGGGACTCATGCGCGACTTGCTTAAAAAAGCCATCGGCCCCATAGGCGGAGGAAGATAATCGTTAGCGCGGTCGGCCACGACCAACGCCCCACAAAAAACGAAACTTCCCACCGCATCCCCCCTCCTTCACCCTTCACCCTTCACCCTTCACCCTTCACCCTTCACCCTTCATGCCCATCGCACTCATCGGCTACCGTGGCACCGGCAAAACTACCGTTGCGCAACTGCTAGCCAAGCAACTCAACTACGATTGGATCGACGCCGACGTCGAAGTCGAGCGACGGGCCGGCAAGTCGATTGCGGCGATCTTCGAGGACGCGGGCGAACAAGCTTTTCGCGATCTGGAAGCCGAAGTCGTGGCCGACCTTTGCCAGCGAGAGCGAACCGTCTTGGCGCTCGGCGGCGGGGCCGTACTCCGCGAAGCGAACCGCGTTTGCCTCCGGAAATGCCGTCAAACGATATGGCTCCGGGCTTCAGCCGAAGTGATCGCCAACCGTCTGGCAGCCGATCCGACAACCGCAGACCGCCGTCCTAACCTGACTAATCGCGGCGGCCGGCACGAGATCGAGCAATTGTTGGCCGAGCGGGAATCAATTTACAGGGTGTGTGCTACGCTTGAGGTCGATACCGAAGATAAGGATCCGACCCAAATTGCCGACGAAATTTTTAGAATCGTCAGCAAGAGGCAGTAGGCAGAACAGCCCTCAGCCTTCCGCCCTCAGCCCTCAGCCTTCCTACCATGCAATCACCCTCGCTATTCGCTCTCTGCTTAGCAGGCTTCGTCTTGGGTGCCTTGGTGAACTGGGCCATCTATCAATTGGCCTGGAACCCACGCGAGATTTCTCCCTGGGGACCCACGCCAAGCAAAGCGCCACCACGCCGCTGGACCGATCGCATTCCAGTATGGGGTTGGTGGGGATTGCGGCGAGAACATAGCATTCATGGCCGAGGTTTTTGGGTGCGACCGATGTTCGTCGAACTCGCAATGGGCATCGGCCTAGCGATCCTCTTCTGGTGGGAAGTCTCCGAAGAAAGCCTCATTATTCCCCAGATTCGAGATTGGATCCGCCAGCCCTTTTTCCTAACGCAAGCGGTGCCGACAAGCTGGACACTCTCGACGTTTTTCAATCACGCGGTGCTGATTACCCTGATGGCCGCAGCCAGCTTTATTGATATCGACGAAAAAATTATACCGGACGAAATTACCCTGCCCGGCACACTGTTGGGCTTAGTCCTAGCGACGCTATTACCTTGGGGCCTGTTGCCGCATGTCGACGTACGCCAAGCACCCGAAGTGGTCAGCACACCGGTTGCATTACCTCCCGCCGCAGCAGAGATGCTACAACCGGGCTTCACCATGTTCGTCGAACCGGTGACCTTGGCCTCCCCAAATGCGTGGCCCACGGCCGCATCCGATTGGCGCTATCTCCTACTAGGCCAAGCCTGTTGGTGGCTTTGGTGCTTTGCCCTGCCACCACGCATCTGGCGCGGTCGACACGGCGCGTGCCGTGCCCTGAACCTGATCCTGCGCCGCGTTGCACGCGAATGGACGCGACGACCGCTGGGCCTCATCGTTTGGCCCGGCAGTTTTGCAATCGCCGCCGTTTGGTGGTGGGGCGGGGCTGCTTGGACAGGGCTGCTCACGGCGCTACTCGGTTTAGCCGTTAGCGGCGGCATGGTATGGATAGTACGCATTGTCGGCACAGCCGCGCTGCAGCGCGAAGCGATGGGCTTTGGCGATGTCACGCTGATGATGATGGTCGGCACGTTCGTCGGTTGGCAGGCAGGCGTCATCATCTTTTTCGTCGCCCCGTTCGCCGGTCTGTTAGTAGGAATCGTGCAAGCTGTTTCACGGCGCGACGACGAAATTCCCTACGGACCGTTTTTATGTTTGGGCACCCTGTTTGTGGTGTTGCGCTGGCCCGAGGTTTGGAATCGGTCGCAGTTTGCCTTCCAAGCGGGCTGGCTAGTCCCAGTCGTGCTACTCGTCTGTTTTGCGTTGCTCGGCCTGATGCTAGCCGTTTGGCAGCAGATCAAACAAAGACTGTTCAGATGAAAAAGACTTCCTGCTTCGACATTCCTTGTTCGATATTGGATATTCAAAATACCGAAGGAAAGGACAACGATGCATAATTTCCTAGGGCAAACCATCACCGACTGGAACACCGGCCAAGAAACTCTCCGTCGCCGACGCTACGGCGTCATCGAAACCGCCGCCGGCAAGCTCGTCGCAATCCACCTACGCCCCTTCCCCAAGATTTTTTCCTGGCCCGAAATCTGGCCAGCTGGCGCAGCCTACCATGCGCGCGGCCAAGCCGATCGGTGTTTGCTCTACTACAACCAACCCCGGGGAAGCTCCAATTTCCTGGCGCTCAAATACATGGTTTCTACGCTCGGCACCTCCTACGCAACGTCTCGAGCAGCGCTCACCACGCTCGACGCCCTCGCCCAGCTCAAACGCACCGACGCCCTCCTCTGCGACGCCTTTAATCAACGGCTGTCCGACCGGTTGCTTCAACGCCACGGCTGGGTATCGCACAAGCCGCAACGCTGGCACCGCAATTTCATCAAACGGTTTTACGGCGAGTATCCGGAGGTTGAGACACCATGCGCTATCGGTTTGCCCAGTAGTCAGGAGCACGTGCTGCGTGTGCAATCGCAATGACGAGGAGGTCGTTGCTTCGTATTCGGTAGATAATCCGAAACGGAAAGCGACGCATCAGAAAGAATCGGTGCCGAGCATCGCAAAACGGAAATCGCTCGGGATCTTCAGCAATTCGACTCAACGCAGTATGAATTTCCGCGTCAAAGTCGTTCGCCGCCTCAAGACTACGCTCGGCATACCAGCATAAAGATTCGGTATAGTCGACTTCTGCGGCTGAACAAAGAACCAGCTCAGCCATCAAGTCCGGCCTTACGTCGAGCACGTTCACGAACGTCTGTCCACGAAGAACTAGTCATTTTGCTAGCATCTACGTCCTCACTACGTCGACCACACTCTGCAATCCACTCGGCACTAGGGGGGACCCATTCCTCGGACGCGGCATTGTCCCACAAGGAAGCGATAAGTTGTGCTCGGTCCGAGGGAGGCAACGCTTGAGCAGCGGTAAGGATTTCGTTGAGAGAAGTCATGCGTTTCATTGTAGCATTCTACCTACTCAAGCGGAAATTTTTTCTGATTCCTCCTCTGCTAGCACCCACCGGCAAGCTGATCTTGTGCCACGCAGCTAGGCTTGATAAGGTTCCCGCCAATTAATTGTCGGCCCTTGTTCTGATCTTTGATCACGGATAATTCCAGTGCTTCGAGCCATCTCACTCTTCCTGTTGTTCGTCCTCACCAGTGGCTGCGGACGGCTTGTGTACAAGCCTCGTAGTCAGGCCAACGCGACAGCTCCGCAGCAGTTGCAGCAAATGCAGCAGATTGCGCAGCAAAGCCAAGAGTATCAAACACGTGCCCAATCGCTCGACAAAGACAATCAGGAGTTGGAAACGTTGCTCGCACAATCGCGGCAGCAAATTCAGTTGCTTACCGACGAAGTCACCGCCACACGCGACCAGCTACGCACCACGACCGAGCAGTTGCTCGCCACGCGCGACAGCAATCAACAACTCAAGACCAGGACCACGGCACTCGTCGCTTCGTCCCAGCGACGTGCTGGGGCAGAGATTCGATCGAACAATAGTCTGCTAAAGAACTTGACGCTCAACGACATTCCAGGAGTCGCTGTGCGCCAGGACGGCGACGTAGTACGGGTCGAAGTGGCCGGCGATCAGGTCTTCATGCCGGGCAGCCACTATTTGAAACAGGGGTCGGATCAACTGATCCAGAGCGTCGCCGCCGAGCTGCGTCGCAATTTCCCCGACCAAATCATCGGCATCGAAGCCCACACCGACAGCACCCCGACGCACTCGCAGCAGTTCCCCAGCAATCACCATCTCTCCGCCGCCCAATCGCTCTCAGTCTACAACTCGCTGATGCAACGCGGCACGATCGCCGCCCAACAGCTCTTCGTCATTGGCCACGGAGCCAACCATCCGGTCGTCTCGAACGCCACCGACGCCGGCAAATCCCGAAACCGCCGCATTGAATTTGTGGTCTACCCCGAGCGCATGGCGAGCCGCTAGGGGTGGAGGCTGTAGGCTGTAGGCTGTAGGCTGTAGGCTGTAGGTAGAAGTTCGAGTTGCTCGTCACCTCACTTCCTCCCGCCTAAAGCCTCCAGCCTCCAGCCTCCTCCTATGATCGCCATTATCGACTACCAAATGGGCAACCTCCGCAGCGTTCAAAAGGGTTTTGAACGGGTGGGGCATGAGGCGACGATCACCGACGATCCGACGGTGATTGCGCAGGCCAGCAAGTTGGTGCTGCCCGGCGTGGGGGCCTTTGCCGATGCGATCGCCGAGCTACGGCGTCGCGACTTGGTCGAGCCGATTAAGGCCGCCATTGCCGCTGACAAACCGTTCTTGGGGATTTGCCTGGGCCTGCAATTGCTGTTCGAACGCAGCTACGAGGATGGCGAGCACGAGGGCTTGGGCGTCTTGGAGGGCGAGGTGCGTAAGTTTGAGGTGCCTCGCGAATACAAGGTTCCACACATGGGTTGGAACCAGGTGATCACCCGCCGTCCGTCGCCGATCTTCACGGGCATCAAAGATCAAACCCATTTTTATTTTGTGCATTCTTACTATGTCGTACCTACGGACCAAGCGATTGTTGCCGGCGAGGCGGAGTATCCCGACCCATTTTGTGCAATGATTTGGCGCAAGAACCTCTTTGCGACGCAGTTTCATCCCGAAAAAAGCCAAAGTGCCGGGCTGCGGGTACTGCGTAACTTTGCTGAACTAGCGTGAAGACTTTATGATCTTACGGATGCTTGAAAAGCCCGTGACGCTGTGCGATATTGAAGGGGAATCTACAGGACTTCCTTGTCGCACGAAACGAAGCGGTATTATGCAAATTTGGCCGGCCATTGATCTGCGAGGCGGTAAATGTGTCCGTCTGCAGCAGGGCGATTACGCCCGCGAGACGATCTTTTCTGACGATCCGGTGGCGATCGCTCTCCAGTTTCAGGCCGACGGGGCCAAGCATTTGCACCTAGTTGATTTGGACGGCGCACGCGATGGCAAGCCGACCAATCATGAGATCGTTCGCCAGATTGTTGCGGCGGTCGACATGGAGTGCGAGCTGGGCGGCGGCGTCCGTGATCAGGCGACGATCGAGGCGCTACTCGACACCGGCATCGGACGGGTGGTTCTGGGGACTGCGGCTCTGAAAAACGCCGACTGGTTTCGCCAGATGTGCCAGCAGTACCCCGATCGACTCGTTTTGGGAATCGACGCCCGTAATGGAATGGTGGCGACCGACGGTTGGCTCGAGACGAGCAATACGGCCGCCACCGAGCTGGCCGACCAGTTTTCTAATGTCCCCTTGGCAGCGATCGTCTACACCGACATCGCGACGGACGGGATGCTACAAGGCCCCAACGTCGAAGCGATGGCCGACATGCAGCGCCACGTCGACGTGCCCGTGGTTGCCTCGGGCGGAGTGACCACGATCGACGACGTGCGCCGCTTGGACAAAGCAGGCCTAGCTGCAGCGATCATTGGGCGAGCAATTTACGAAGGAACTTTGAAGCTGACAGAGGCAATCGAGGTAAGCAAACACTAACCCCCTTTTCTTTGAGGAGTCGTGATGACCAGAAACATTGCTGATATTCGGAACCTTGTGGTTTGTGGGCATGGCGGAGCTGGGAAGACGAGTCTGGTGGATCGGTTGTTGGTAATGAGCGGGGCAGTTAGCTCGAAGCCGAGCGTCGACGCGGGGACGAGCGTTTGCGACTTCGACGAAGAAGAAAAGCATCACAAGCATTCGATCGAGGCAACGGTCACGCATTTTGATCATGCTGGCAAGCATTTTAATGTGATCGATACGCCCGGCTATCCCGATCTGGTGGGCCAGATGATTGGTTCGCTACGGGCGGTGGAGACGGCGCTGATTGCGATCGACGCCCATGCGGGGATCAAGGTGAATACGCGGCGTGCTTGGAACGAAGCGGGTAAGGCGGGCTGTGGGCGGATTCTGGTGCTGACGAAGTTGGATGCGGACAACATTGATTTTGCGGGGCTGATCGCTTCGATTCAGGAGGCGTTTGGTAGCGGATGTGTGCCGCTGAATGTGCCGTTGGGGATCAGCGGTTCGCTGCGTGGGGTGACCAGCACGTTGCAGCTAGGGGGCGACGCCGAGGGTGCGGTGGTCGATCCGGCGGAGATCAACGAGGCGTTGATCGAGTCGATTGTGGAGGTGGACGAGGGGGCGATGGAGCGTTATTTCGAGGGCGAGCTGCCGTCAGAAGAGGAACTAGGAAAACTGATGGTGCGGGCGATGGTGGCGGGGACGTTGACGCCGATTGTTTGTGTGTCGACGAAGAATGACGTGGGCATCTCGGAGTTGCTCGACTTTCTGGCGAAGGAGGCGCTGCCGCCTACGGCCCTTCCCCGGACGGCGACTAAGGATGGGGACAACGTGACGCTGAAGCCTGAGGCGGGGGTACCGTTGGCGGCGCAGGTGTTTAAGACTCGCATCGATCCGTTTGTGCAGCGGCTGAGCTTTATTCGCATTTATGCTGGTACGCTGACCAAGGATGCGACGGTGCATTCTTCGTCGGCAAGGAAGGGTGTGAAGCTGGGGCCGTTGTTGGAGGTGCAGGCGAACGAGACGACGCCGATCGATTCGGCGGGGCCTGGCGAAATTGTGGCGGTAGCGAAGTGCGAGGACTTGCATACGGGGTCTTCGCTGGGCGATGTCGAGTTGCCGCCGATCAGCTACCCGACGCCGATGGTCGGGTTGGCGATCGCGCCGAAGACGCGGGGCGACGAAGTCAAACTGTCGGGAGCGCTGCATAAGATTACCGAAGAGGATGCGACAATTCATCTGGACCACGATCCGGAGACGCATGAGATGGTGCTGACCGGGATGAGCGAGCTGCATTTGATGCTGATTCAGGAGCGTCTGAAGCGGCGTGACAAGGTCGAGGTGGAAACGAAGGAGCCTAAGGTTCCTTACCGCGAAACGATTCAGACAAATGCTGAGGGAAGTTACCGTCATAAAAAGCAGTCGGGCGGATCGGGGCAGTTTGCGGAAGTCCATGTGCGGATGACTCCGTTGCCGGAGGGGACAGATATGGAGACGTACTGTACGAAAGCCCGTTTTCCGCATTTGAAGCGTCATCATTATCACGAGAAGAGCAACTTCTTGTGGGTTGATTCGGTGGTGGGAGCTTCGATTCCGGGGAACTTTATGCCGGCGATTGAGAAGGGGTTTTTGGAACGGTTGCGGCAGGGGGTGGTGGCCGGGTATCCGGTGCAGAATGTTTGCATCGAGGTGCATTTTGGCAAAGATCATCCGGTGGATAGTAATGAGTCGGCCTTTAGGATGGCGGCGAGCAAGGTGTTTGCCCAGGTGTTTAAGGAAGCGAAGCCCGGGTTGTTGGAGCCGATGGTGAACATGCACATTACGGTGCCGGCGGACCATGTGGGGGATGTTTCTAGTGATTTGTCGGGGCGGCGAGGGCAGATGGTTGGGATGGAGCAGGCGGGGGGCGGGATGACGACGGTGGAGGCAAAAGCGCCGTTGGCTGAGGTGTCGACTTATGCGCGGACGCTGTCGTCGATGACGGGAGGGCAGGGGAGCTATTCGATGGAGTTTGCCCACTATGAGGTGGTGCCTGGGAATGTTCAGCAGGGGATTATTTCGGGGGCGGAGATGAAGGAGGAAGGGTGAAGGATGAAGGATGAAAAAAACGGAGGGCTTTTTGTTTGTTGCTTTTTGCTTGGTTTGTGCAAAAGTCGTTGCTGTTTGTTGCTGGGGGTGCTGGGAAACGGGGGTTTTGGTTGGACTTTTGTTCGTGATTGCTGGGGGGCCCCAGGATTGGGTGCGAAAGTCGAGGGGTTTTGTTGCTGGGGGGCGTGTTTGGTGCTGCTCCTTGTGTTGCGTTGCAACGCGGCCACTGCAAAAGTTGGGGAGATTGCGTTCGTGGTGAAAAATTTTCTCGCATAAAAGGCCTCACGCAAAGGCGCTAAGGCGCGAAGGAAAATTAAGGTAAAAACTTTGCGCCTTAGCGCCTTAGCGTGAGGATTTTTCTTTTGTTAGCGCGCAAGATTTAGGATTGTGTTTTATTTTGGTGGGGGATGCACGTTGTTTTTTTGGCCGGGGTGGGGGGAGAGAGGAAGGGAATAGGGGGGTGGCGAGGCATAGCTCGACGGCTGCCTTTTTTGGGGAGTTGGGGCGGGAGTTGTTGTTTTGCTGGGGCTTTCGGTAGAATGGTTAAACTTGGTTGGTGGGTTTTGCCGAGTAGAACCTGAAGTGGGCTATGTGTGTCTCTTGGAGTGACCGCCGGACATGATGATTATGAACTCACCTTTGCTGCTTAGCTGCCTCTGTATGTGCCCGGCCTAGTGCGAGCCGCACACGCGTGTTCCGCTAACAGTCCTGGTCTATTAGTACCAAATGGCTGTTTCAACGGAACACCCGATTGTGGGACTTGCTCAAGGGCCGGACCCTCTCGCCCTTTGGCTTGCAAGCCCAAGACACGTTGTTTGTAGGCTTTCTCCGATATTGTCTCCCCTGTTTTTGTGCGTTTGCGATTCTTATTTCGTGGGACGTGCGTGGAGCGACCTCTGATGGCTTCTGATTTTCGATTGAAGGACCAACTGCCTGAAATTACGGCTCGGTTGGTGCAGACTTATGACGACCTGGGGACGATCAACCATTTGGATCATTGTCCTTTGCCGAGCTACGACGAAATTGTGGCGGTGGTCGACGACTTGACCGAAATTTTGTTTCCAGGGTATCGGCGTCGCGAGGGGTTGCATCGTGGGAACATTAGCTACTACGTGGGCGATTTGGTCGATCGGTTGCATGATCGGTTGACGACGCAGATTGGGCGGGCGCTAAGGCACGAAGCGGGCGCGACGAGCGACTGTGAGGACGAGCATGACTACGAAGCGCTGGGGCAGGCCAAGACGCTTCAGTTTTTGGATCGGTTACCTGCGCTGCGCGCGGTGTTGGCGACCGACGTGCAAGCGGCCTTTGATGGGGATCCGGCGTGCAAGAGTTTGGACGAGGTGATTTTTTGCTATCCGGGGTTAGATGCAATTACGGTCTATCGTTTTGCAAACCTGTTGTGCCAACTAGAGATTCCGTTTATTCCTCGGATGATGAGCGAATGGGCGCATCGCCGGACAGGGGTTGATATTCATCCTGGGGCGACGATTGGTTCGCACTTTTTTATTGATCACGGCACGGGCGTGGTGATTGGCGAGACATGCCATATTGGTGAGCATGTGAAGATTTATCAGGGCGTGACGCTTGGGGCTTTGAGTTTTCCGACCGACAGCGACGGGCAGTTGGTGCGGGGGCAGAAGCGGCATCCGACGATTGAGGATCGTGTTGTGGTTTATGCCAATGCGACGATTTTGGGGGGACGCACGGTGGTCGGAAACGACGCGGTGATTGGGTCGAATGTTTGGCTGACGGCGAGCGTCGAGCCGCACACGACGGTGGTGCTGGAGAAACCAAAATTGCGTATGCGGAGCGACGAGCCGGATGATTTGCGGCCGGAGACGCAGTATCAGATTTAGAATGTCGAATGACGAAATACCCAATGACAAATGCTGAATGCGTTGGGGAAACAGAAAAGCCTCACGCAGAGGCGCAGAGACACAGAGGCGCAGCGCTGGATGAAGCCACAGGAGAAATGCCCGTAGGAGAAATACAAAGTCAAAAAAGCCTACAAACTTCAGAGCAGTAAAAAAAGTGAAACACGACGGAACGACGAAACCAAGAAAGATAAGCGTTGTTTCGTCGTTACGTCGTGTTTCAGATTTATTTCGAGCGTCTTCCAGACAGACCAAAATCGACTTGGCTGTTCTCCTGGATGAAGTCAGGGTGCGATGGAGAATTCTGAGGGCAAGTGGTAGGATGTGGCGCATCTTTGATGTGTTTTTCTTCTCTTGCCGGGTGTGCGATGCTGCTGGGTCCGATTTTTCATGTCGAAATGGTGTCGGTGGCTCGGCGGCGGCGGTATTTTTTGCTTCGCGTGGTGTATGGGCTGTTTGCCCTGCTGTTGCTGTGGGGGGCTTATACCAGCTTGCGCGTCTATGCTTCGAGTGGCCCAGGGGGTTCGAGTGGCACGCGCGAAGTGTCGATTCGGCAGGGGGCGCAGCTGGCGACCGGTTTTTTCTTGTCTTTTAGTTGGTTGCAGACGTTGGCGATCTTGGTGGTGGGGCCGGCGTTGGCGGTGGGGACGATTGCTTCGGAGCGCGAGCGGCGGACGATCGAATATCTGTTTACGACCGATCTTTCTAACGCCGAAATTGTGTTGGGCAAGCTGGCGGCGCGGCTCTGTTTGATGGGGCAGTTGTTGTTGGTCGGGTTGCCGATTCTGTTTTTGTTTCGGTTGATGGGGGGTATTCCTGCGCAGTTGTTGATCGTGACGTTTTTGTTTGCGGGGAGTACGGCGCTGATGATTGGGGCGTTGAGTATGTGTGTGTCGGTTTGGTCGGAGCGGGCGCGGGATGCGACGGCTCGAATTTATCTGCTGTTGGCGGTGCTGCTTTTTCTGCCGTTGGTTTTTAGTGTGGCTGGTATCCGGGGAGCGTTTTGGCGTACTTGGGGAGAGCCGGTGGTCGGTTTTTGTTTGCAGATCAATCCGATTTACAATTTGGGGAAGGTGATCGGGAATCAGAATGCGATCGGGAGCCGGCTCGACATGGGGGAGGTCTGGCGGACGGTGGGGAGCCAGGGTTTGGTTTCGTTGGGGGCGCTGATGCTGGCGACTTTTGCGGTGCGGCGGGTGCATCTGAAAGAGACGACCAAGGCAGCGAAGCGTGAGGCGTCGCGGCGGCGGGCGTGGCGGTTGCCCCGGTGGCGGCGGGCATTGGGAGGCGATGCGATGTTTTGGAAAGAGACTTTTGCGGGGACGGCGGGGACGCGGTTAGGGATGGTGGGATCGGGGGCGGTCGTTTTGATTTTGTTGACTGTCTGTGGGTTTACGCTGTATGGACTTTTGGAAACGCTGACGAGAGGAGATCGACGCGGTTTTTTTGAGTATTTGTATGGGCTGAATGCGACGGTGGGGACGGGGATTTTGTTGTTGTTGGCTTCGCGGGCGGCGGGGTTGGTGACTTCGGAGCGGGAGCGAGACTGTTGGCTGTCGTTGGTGTCGACGCCCCTGACGGGGAGCGAGATTATTCGGGGGAAGCTGTGGGGGAATCTTTATAGTGTGCGGTGGGGGCTGGCAGTGTTGGTGGCGCACTGGGGGCTGGGTGTTTTTTTGGATCCTAGTTTTGTGTTGGCAGCGATGGCCAGTCTGGGGACTTTTTTGTTGTTGGCTTGGTATGTGTCGGTGTTGGGGTTGCGCTTTTCGCTGGGGTCGCTGACGACGCTTCGGGCGATGGGGGCGACCTTGGGGACGCTGATTTTTACGGGCGGGGGGTATCTGTTTTGTTGTTGCGTGGTGATGGCAGGTGGTGGCAGTGGAGGGGATGAGGGGCTGATGCTGATGTTTGCGCCTTGTATTCCGTTTCAGTTGTTGTTTCCTGGGATGGCGTTTTCGGAGGGGAGTAGGAGCGTTTCTAATTCGGTTGGGAATGTCATGGCAATCGCTTATGGGCTGGGGACAGTTGGGTATTTGTTGGCGGGGGCGGGGATTTATTGGTCGATGGTGCGGGGGTTTGATCGGTTGGCGGGGCGGACGGAGGGGGGACCGGAGAAGTTGGTGGGATGAAAATCGAATATCGAACAAGGAATGTTGAAGGAAGAAGGAAAGAAATTGGCCGCAGATAAGCGCTGATAAACGCAGATGTGTTTTGTAATTAAAACCTTGTTATCTGCGTTTATCAGCGCTTATCTGCGGCTTTTTTATTCTCTGCTGCCTCTGCGGCTCTGCGTGAGGCTTTTTTGCCTGTTCTTTTAGCTGCTGTGATCTGGTTCGGTGGATGTGGGTGCTTCGCTGGTGGGCATGTAGTGGCAGAGGGCTATGCCGGCGAAGTAGAGGATGATGAGGGGGACGCCCATGAGGAGCATGCTGCCGGGGTCGGCGGGGGTGAGGAACATGGAGAGGATCGAGATGACGAGGACGGCGATTCTCCATTTTTCGAGATAGACTTCGACGGTAAAGATGTGGATTCGTTGGAGGAAGAGCATCACGAGGGGGAGCTGGAAGCTGATGCCGAAGCCGAGTGGGAGGAGGAGGACGAAGCCCATCCATTCGCTGATTTGGGGGGTGGGGTTGATGCCCATCTGGGCGTTGAACCAGAAGAGGAAATCGAGGACGTAATCGAAGACGACGAAAAAGGCGAGGGCTGCACCGGCGAAGAAGAGGCCGAGGCTCATGGGGAGGAAGATGTAGATGTACTTGCGTTCGTGTTGGTAGAGTCCGGCGGCGACGAAATCCCAGATGAAGTAGAAAATGAAGGGGCTAGCCAGCATCGCGCCGACGACGAGCGAGGCTTTGACGTAGACCATGAAGGGTTCGTGGCCGGCAAGACTGATGAGTTTTAGTCGAGGGTCTTGTTCTAGGGGTTGGTAGATGCGGAGGTGGACGAGCTGGTCGCGGGTGATGGCGAGGTCCGATGGGGTGTCGGGGGCCGGTTGTCCGAGGGCGCGGGCTAGCTCTTGGGGTTCAACATAAAAACTGTGAGGGACGAGGCCTTGGTCGGCGAGAGTTTTGGCGGCAGTGTCGAGATCGTCGGGGACGGTTTCGCCGTCGGCCTGTTTTTGTTCGAGGCGTTGTAGGTTTTGCTCTTGGGCTTGGCCCCGATAAAAGGTTTCGAGTGAATTGCGGAGGGGGGTTTGGATGTAGTCGACGACGGACCAGCCGAACAGGAGGCCGAGCAGGGTGCCGAGGGTGAGAGCCGCCAGGGATTTGAAGAGGGCCTTGCGCAGCTCTTCGAGATGCGAGGGGAACGACATTTTGGTTTTGTCGAGCGGATCGGCGGGCGGGTCGGTGGTGGGCATCTGCGGAGCGGGTTAAGGAAAGTGGCAAATGGTCTGACTAAAGAAAATCGGCCGTGGAATGTGGGCTGGGATGCTTGTGGGCGGTCCTTTATGATCAAGGGCCTATATTATCAAGGGATTGAGGGGGGGGCAACGTAGGCTCGCTTTTTGAGATCGACGGCGAGGCGTAGCTCGCCGGCTATTTAGGGGTTTCAGCTTGGGAAAGAATTGCTGATGAATGTTTGTTGTGATTATCCGTTGCGGTTTGGGGCGTTGTTTCGTCGGTATCTTTGGGGTGGGCGTCGGTTGGAGACGATGTTGGGGAAGGTGTTGGGCGAGGGGGAGGATTATGCGGAGAGCTGGGAGCTGGTGGATCATGGGGCGGATCAGAGCGTGGTGCTTGGCGGGGCGTTGGCGGGGCTGACGCTTGGGCAGTTGGTGGCTGAGCATGGGGAAGAGCTATTGGGGCGTCATGCGGGGTTGGGGCAATTTCCGCTGCTCTTAAAATTTTTGGATTGCAATCGGACGTTGTCGGTGCAAGTGCATCCGAATGATGCGCAGGGGGCGTTGCTCGATCCGCCCGATTTGGGGAAGACCGAGGCTTGGGTGGTGTTGGCGGCGGACGCGGGCAGTAAAATTTATGCAGGGCTGAAGTCGGGGGTGACGCGTGAGGATTTGCGTGCGGCGCTGGAGGCGGGTAGCTGTGAGGCGTGCTTACATCAGTTTGAGCCGCAGGTGGGCGATTGCGTTTTTATCAAGGCGGGGACGGTTCATGCGTTGGGGGCGGGGTTGGTGATTGCTGAGATTCAGCAGGCGAGCGATACCACGTTTCGGTTGTTTGATTGGAATCGGGTCGACGCGGACGGGAAGGCTCGGCAGTTGCATATTGAGCAGTCGCTTGAGGTGACCGATTTTGAGCGGGGGCCGGTGGATCCGCAGGAGCCGATGCGCAGCGGGGGGCGAGAAAGGCTGGTTGATTGTGAAAAATTTGTGTTGGATCGGGTTCGGTTGACGAAAAGCCAAACGGTGGGTGGAGAGGATCGGTTTTGTTTGTTGGTGGTGATCGAAGGGGCGGTTGTCGTTGGTGGGGAAAAAATTTCGCTGGGCGAGACTTGCTTGGTGCCTGCGGCTGCGGGGGTGGTGGAGGTTGTGCCGGTGGGGGAGGCGGTTTTGTTGGAGATTGGTTTGCCTTGATTGTTGGGTATTGGACATTTTTCTCTGTGCTTTTGGTGGCCTGCTTGGGGCGTTCGTCGTGGCCGACGGCGCTAACTGACTGGGGTGTGGTGCTGGCGGTGCCAGCATGGGGGGAGGGTTTGGGTTTCGCTGGGGTTGGTGATTTCCTACAATCCGAGGCCCCGTTTTCTTTTGCCCTCGATCGGAAGCCGCTATGCTACGGAATTTCATTTTGCTGATTGCGTTGGTCGCGTTGGTGGGCTGTTCTTCGGCGGTTCGGTATCCTCAGTTTTTGCATCCGGGGCCGGCTGGTTTTCAGCAGAATAATGCGATGCAGTTTGATCCGTATCCTCCGAATGATGTCGCGCCGGCGATTGTGGGGGGACGTCCGTTGGATTTCCAGAAGCCGGCGGGTGAGGTGGAACGGGCGCGGCAGTATCAGACGATTGCCCCTTGGCGGCAGGCTCCGTTGTATTGATTGGGCGGTTGCTCAGTGGCAATTCTGAAAGTCTCCTGCTGGTAGGCCCTGGGTTTTTGGGGGGCTGGGACGTATGATGGGGGGTGCGCCTGAGGGATTGGGCGACGTCCTGGCTGCCCTCCGATTTTCTTCCCAACCCACTTTCTTTGCCAAGTGTTGTCATGCCCCGTCCTGTAAAAAAAACAACTCGTCGTAAGCCCACAGATAAAAAGCGGGGGTCAGCTGCGCGGGGAACTTCGGCAAAAGTGGCTCCGAAGGGGCGTTCGCAGGAGGGTGAGCGGCTGCAAAAAGTTTTGGCGGCGGCTGGGGTGGCTAGTCGGCGCGAAGCGGAGCAGTTGATTTTGGAAGGTCGGGTGGAGGTAGATGGGAAGACGGTGACGGAGCTGGGGACGCGGGTCGATCGGGTGCATCAAAGTATTCAGGTGGATGGCGAGCCGTTGGCGAAACCAAAATTGGTTCATTACGCGGTCAACAAGCCGGAGGGAGTCGTTTGCACGGCGAGTGATCCGGCGGGGCGTACGCGGGTGACTGATTTGTTGCCGCCGGAGGTGGGGCGTGTGTTTAATGTGGGGCGTCTTGATATTGCCAGCGAAGGGTTGATTTTGGTGACGAACGACGGGGAGTTGGCCAATCAACTGACGCATCCTCGGCACGGGGTCGAGAAAACTTATGAAGTACAAGTGGCCGGGCATGTGGATGTCGAGGTGCTCGGGAAATTGCGTAAGGGGGTGCATCTGGCCGAGGGGTTTGCCAAAGTTGTGAATGTGCGGATCAAGTCGCGGCGGCGGAATGGGACGATCTTGGAGATGGTGTTGGACGAGGGGCGTAATCGAGAGATTCGGCGGTTGTTGGCCAAGGTGGGACATCGGGTGCAGCGGTTGACGCGTATTGCGGTTGGGCCGATTCGATTGGGGCAGATGCCGAAGGGAGCCTCGCGGTTGTTGTTGCCCGAGGAAGTGCGCAAGTTGCGTGAGCATGTGCGAGAGAACGA
Organism: Bythopirellula sp.; assembly: GCA_965224625.1. Classification (GTDB taxonomy): domain Bacteria; phylum Planctomycetota; class Planctomycetia; order Pirellulales; family Lacipirellulaceae; genus Bythopirellula. Next base: position 510,892 of record CBDCZS010000001.1, on the reverse strand, counting down.
AAATAAACCTCGCAATAAGGAAACGGTCTCGAAGGGGCCGGTTGACCGCAAGGCGATGCTCGACTCTCGGCAACGGAAACAGCAGGCGGCTGTGGGGAAGGCTGCTGTCGGTAAAAAATCGAGTAGCAAGCGAGGTCGAAAGTGAGCGAGGGTAGCGGCGAAGTTGTAGGAAATCCTTTGGCGGCGGCTTGTTATGCGGACGATGCGCGGCAGTATGGTGTGGAGGTGGTCGAGAATGTGCGGCTGGCGACCGATACGTATCGGGTTCGGTTTGCTTGTCCGGAGCTGGCGGCGAAGATTGTGCCGGGGCAATTTTTGATGATTCGGATGGCGGGGTGCAACGATCCGATTTTGGGCCGTCCTTTTGCGGTTTATGATACGGTGCTTGACGCGGCGGGTAAGCCGGTTGCTGTGGACGTGGTCTATCTGGTGGTTGGCAAGCTGACGGGGCTGTTGGCTGAGAGTCGGGCGGGGGACGCGTTGGAGGTTTGGGGGCCGCTGGGCAACGGGTTTTCTGCGGAGCCGGTGGAACATCTTCTATTGGTTGCTGGGGGGATTGGTCAGACTCCGTTTTTGGCTTTGGGGCGTCAGTTTTTGGGCGGACGCCGCTATGGGCAGCCGGGGCGCGAGGTAGCGGCTTCGGCGAGCGTGACGCTTTGTTATGGGGTGCGTCGGAAGGATTTATTGGCGGGGGCGGACGACTTTCGGGAGTGTGGGATTGATCTGCGGATCAGTAGCGACGATGGGAGCGTCGGGCACCACGGTTTGGTGACGGAGCTGTTGGAACGGGCGCTTGACGAGAAGTCGGGGGGGGATTGTCGGATCGCTTGCTGTGGTCCGGAGCCGATGATGGAGGCAGTTGCCAAGGTGGCACAGGCGAGGGGGGTGCGTTGCGAGGTTTCGCTCGAGACGCCGATGGCCTGTGGGATCGGTATCTGCTTTAGCTGCGTGGTGAAGACGGAGCAGGCGGACGGCGATTGGGATTACAAACGGACGTGTGTGGACGGGCCGGTTTTTGACGCGGGGAAGATTGTTTGGTGAGCTTTTTTTGGGGGGGTGAGGCTGGCGTTTACTCGAATAATTCGGTGTAATTCTGTCCGCTGCGGAAGACTCGCAGAACTTGGATGCCCTCTGTTGTGGGGCGATAGATGACAACCCAACCATGTGGGTTTGATTTGGTGCCACAGGAAAACACCCTGAAATTTTCGCCCAGCTCAGGTCGTGCAGCTCCTAGCAAGGGATTTGCCGCGTAGAGTGTAAAGGCTTGGTCAAAAGCATCGGCTAGCCGAAGAGCGCCAGCAGGGCTTCGTTCTTCGTGTCCGATAAAGAGAAAAATATCACGCAGCTCTCGTTCAGCAAGGGAAGTCTTCTGAACGGTTGGCATCAGTCGGCAATGCCTTCATCGGCCAACTGCTGTTTGGCTTGCTCGAGGATTTGATAGATATCCAATTCGGATCCAAGTCCAGCGTCGAAAGCATCGACGGCAGGCTGCGTCTCTTTTTTGAACTGAGCAAGTTGTTCTTGATAGCGGCGAAAAGCGACCACTGCTTCCTCGGCAGTCATGCTTTTGCCCTGACCAGTCAATAGCTGGACGAATTCGCCAAAGGCGGGAAGCTCACCACTTGTAGTTACGGGGTCCATAGTGTTCCCATTCTACAATGTCGAAGGACAGCTTGTCAAAAATTAGGCTTTTAACGCTTTGATGGCCTTGGAGAGGCGTGATTTGGTGCGGGCGGCGCTGTTGGCGTGGATGATGTTTTTGGCGGCTGCTTGGTCGAGCTTGGGGACGGCGGCTTGGAAGGCCTGGGTGCTGGCTTCGACGTCGCCGTCGGCGATGGCTTTGCGGACCTTGTTGACGAGGCTTCGGACGACCGATTTGGTTCCGCGATTGCGAAGGCGGTGGACTTTGTTTTGGCGTAGGCGTTTTTTGGCACTGGCAGAGCTAGGCATCGGTTGAATTTCTTTATTTGGGTTGAGTGGGGGGGTGGCCGGATGGCCAAAATGGGAATCACCCACTATCGCGTAATGAGGCGATTTTGTCTAGCCGGTCGGCCACATCGCGGTAACTGTAGTCGAGGGCGGCTAATTGGGTCAAATGTTGCTCGGCACGGTCGAATTCTTGTAGTCCTGTGGCTAGGACGCCGGCTCGGTAGAGGGCTAGGCGGAGGATTTCGGAGTTTGGGGCGTCGGATGCCTGATTGGCCGCTTCGAGGGCCTGTTCGTAGTGGGTGAGGGCGAGCTTGTATTGCTCGACATGCTGGAAACACTCGCCCAGTTCGACCAGGATGAGGATTTTTCGCTTGGAATCGGAGCGAGCCTGTTGCAGGGTGGTGATTGCCTCTTTGATCTTGCCGGCGCGTTTGAGGCGGAGGCCTAGCTCGTATTTTAGGCGAAGATTGGCGGGATCGCGCTGGGTGCGGGCGGCGTAGGTTTCTAGCTCGATCTGGTTGGCTTGGATGCGGAAGCGGTGGGCTAGCTGCTGGGCTGCTTCGCTGGGGTTTTGCTCGCACTGTTTTTCGGCGATGGCGAGCTGGTGGGCTGCGAGGCGGAGGTGGACGTCTTCGAGGCGGCTGAGGATTTGTTGGTCGCCGCTGCCGCAGGCGCTCAGGGCGTCGTTGAGGAGTTGTTCGGCTTCGTCGAAACGCTTTTCATGAAGGTAGAGGTCGGTGAGGTCGAGGTAGTTTTGGGGGAGAGTGGGGTCGGCGGCGAGGGCCGTCTTGAGGCGGACTTCGGGGGGTTGGTTTTCGGTTGGGTCTTCGGAGGCGTCGGGGTTTTTGGAGAGCTGGGCGACGGAGGTGGCTGGGAGGGGTTGTCCGTCTTGGCTGAGGAGGTCGGGGTTGTAGCCACCGTCTTGGATGGTTTTTTCGACCGAGAGGTGGGCGACGGCTTGGCGGGCTTGTTGGTCTTCGGGGAGTTGCTGTTGGACGCGTTGCCAACAGGCGATGGCTTGGTCGAACTGGCCCATGCGTTGGAGGGCAAGGCCTGCTTGGCGATTGACGTCGATCGATTGGGGGTCGGCGCTGAGGGCGGAGCGCAGGCAGGTGAGTTCGCATTCGTCGTTTTGTAGTTCTTGGTAGGCGTCGGCGAGTGCTAGGAGTGTGGGGATGTCCCAGGGGTTGAGGGCGAGTGCGGCGCAGGCGGCTTGGAGGGCTGCGGGCCAATCGCCTTTGCTGGCGGCTTTGTTGAGTGCGGATCGGCGGCTTTTGATTTTTAGTTTGGCGAGCCGGCTGCCTTTGCGATTGTCGGCGTATTTTTTTTGTAGATTCTCGAAGAATTTTTGCAGGTAGATGAGGTTGGCTGGGTCTTCGACCAGGCATTGGGTGAAAAGCTGGTTGGCGTAGTCGTGGTCGAGCTTTTCGAGGCATCGTTGGGCGTGCTCGAAGACCTTTTGTAGGCGCAAGCGGACCGGGGCGGTGATGGGGGGGAGGGGGTCTGGCATCGGGTCAAAGGGTTTTATTGAATTCGTGCTGGTGGAGAGGCTACGCAGGGTGTTGGATTCGCTGTATTCTAGCAGTGTAAGCGAAGGGACCACAACGAGAGGAAAACCCTGTGAAATTATTGTGGCAACCCCGATTTGGGCTATAATCGGCGGTGCCTTTGCCTCACGACTCTGGGAGTTGAAATATGTCTCGTCAAGATCGCTGGAGCTGGTTTTCCTCGCAATTTTCCTCGGGTTGCTACTACGCGCGGCGTTTACGGATGGAATCGCTCGAAGACCGGCGGATGTTGGCGGTGTTTTCGGTGAGCAATCTCGACGATGCTGGGGCGGGGAGTTTGCGCGAGGCGATTGACGATGCCAACAACAACATCAACAACCTCGGCGGCGCGGACCAGATTGCATTTGTCGGCGCTGCTACCTCGGGCGTGATTGCGCTGACCACCGGTGAAATCGAGATCACCGAGGCGCTTACCGTCACTGGGCCTGGGCAAGCAGGGTTAACGATCGATGCCCAGCAGAACTCTCGCATTTTTAATATCACCGCCAGCAGCGGCGATTTTACGATTGCTGGGCTGACGTTGACCGGCGGTAAGACGACTGGCAACAATGCCAGTGCTGCAGATACCACCTTCCGTGGCGGCGCTGTTCGTTCGCTTACGATGGGCAGTCTTACGATCGACCAAAGCACGATCAGCGGCAACAGCACGACGGGCAGCGGTGCCGACGGCGGTGGGGTTTTTTCCACCGGCGACCTGACCCTCAACGGTAGCACCGTCAGCGGAAACAGTACGGCCAGTTTCAACGCAGACGGCGGCGGGCTTTGGTCCTTCCTCGACGTCACGCTCACCAACAGTACCGTCAGTGCAAACAGCACGACCGGTGCGTTTTCTGACGGCGGCGGGATTTTTGCCATTGGCGTCGTCACGCTCTCGAATAGCACCGTTACCGATAATCATGTGATGCAATCTTCTGCCAAGGGCGGCGGCATCTGGAGTATATTCACTTCGATCAACATCACCAACTCGATCGTCGCAGGCAACACGGCCGGTGGCGGCGGCCCCGATCTGGAGCCCGGCACCGGTGCGCTCGATGTTGTCTTCAGCCTCATTGGCGACAACGACGGGACGACTTTGGCTGAAGCGCAAACACCTGACCTCTTTGGTGATCTCATTCCCGACGCTGATGGCAATCTCATCGGCAGCGCTGCGGGCGCGGGCGTCCTCGATCCGCTGCTGGGGCCGCTGGTCGACAATGGCGGGCCGACACTCCCCAGCGGAGATGTCATACTGACGCATGCGCTGTTGTTTGGCAGTCCGGCGATCGATGCGGGCGATCCGGCGGCTGCGCCGGGCGTTTTGGGCGTGCCGTTGTATGACCAGCGCGGCAGTAATTTTGGTCGGGTGCAGAATGGGCGCATCGATATGGGCGCTTTTGAGGTCCGCAAGACGTTCTCGGCCGACTTCGATAGCGACCAGGATGTCGACGGTGCTGACTTTCTTGCCTGGCAGCGAGGTTTTGGGACGGCTGCCCCGGATGCGACAAGACTGGACGGCGATGCCGACAACGACCGTGACGTCGACGCCGCCGATCTGAGTCGCTGGCAAGATCAGTATGGCCAATTCACAGGGGGGCCTCTGCTCGGCGTCCCACTGGGAATTGAATTTACTCCGCAAACGTTGGTTGACTTCGTTTTGATTGACGTCGACTCGAGCTGGATCGGCCAAGGGGGATACTTCTTCGACATCCAGATTTACGGAGTCGGCAGTACCTTCCAGTCCCATGGGACCCAACTGGTGGCGCTCGCCGATACGACTGTTTTTGATGTCGATGGGGCGCTCACCTCGGTCATTGTCGACTGGACGACAGACACCATAACGAGACAACAGAATGAAGTATACACGGTGTGTATCCAGATCTTGCGATTCCTAGGGGATGACGGCACGTTCGAGTTGCTCGGCGAGGAGAAGTGTCGAGATTTCGGACCGTCTATTTAAGCAGGAAGTGAACCACGAAAGACACGAAAGACACGAAAGGAAGGGGTTGGTAGGCCGGAACAAGCGGTAGCGCAGTTCCGGCATTGGGTGCGGGTGCTCGGAGATTGTGGTGCTTGCCGGAACTGCGCAAAAGGCTTGTTCCGGCCTACCTTCTACTTTCTGGGCGTGTAAGCGAAGGGGCTAAGTTGGTAGGCCGGAACAAGCGGTAGCGCAGTTCCGGCATTGGGTGCGGGCGATCGGAGATTGTGGTGCTTGCCGGAACTGCGCAAAAGGCTTGTTCCGGCCTACCTTCTACTTTCTGGGCGTGTAAGCGAAGGGGCTAGGACGGGCGAATTTGGCGACCTTTTGGGAAAGATTGGTTTTATGGCGAAGCAGGTTGGGCGAGTTTATTTGGTGGGGGCGGGGCCGGGGGATCCGGGGTTGTTGACGCTGCGCGGGTGCGAGCTGTTGGGGCTGGCAGACGTGGTGTTTTATGATTATTTGGCCAATCCGTTGTTGCTGGGACATGTGGGGGCGGGGGCCGCGTTGGTTTGCTTGGGGCGACATGGTAAGGACGTGGGGAAAGGCGGGGGGCAGGGCAGGGTGGTGGCGCAGGAGGAGATCAACCGTCAGGTGATCGAGGCGGCGTTGGCAGGAAAACAGGTGGTTCGGTTGAAGGGGGGCGATCCTTCGATTTTTGCGAGGGCGGGGGAGGAGATTGCTGCGCTGGAGGCGGCCGGGGTGGGGTATGAGGTGGTGCCGGGGGTGACGTCGGCGCTGGCGGCGAGCAGTTATGCGGGCGTGCCGTTGACGCATCGGGATCATGCTTCGTGCGTGGCGTTTGTGACTGGGCAAGAATGTCGGGGGAAGGAAGGGTCGGCGCTCGACTTGGCCAATCTGGCTAGCTTTCCGGGAACGCTGGTTTTTTACATGGGCGTGACGACGGCCCCGGCTTGGGCTGGCGAATTGATGAAGCATGGAAAATCGGCGGAGACGCCGGTTGCGATTGTGCGGCATTGCTCGTTGCCCGAGCAGCGCATGGTGCGAACGACTTTGGGCGAGTTGCCGCGGGTGTTGGCACCCGGGAAAATGCGTCCACCGGCGATTGTGATTGTGGGGGATGCGGTGTCGGCGCAGACGTCGGTGAGTTGGTTTACGGAGCGGCCTTTGTTTGGGCAAACGGTTTTGGTGACGCGTCCGGCGGGGCAAGCTGCGGCGCTGGTGGGGCAGCTCAATGCACTCGGTGCGACGACGCCGTTGCAACCGGCGATTGCTATTGAGCCGGTGGCGGACTGGTCGAAGGTGGATGGGGCGATCGAAAAGTTGGGCGCGTTGGATTGGTTGGTTTTTTCGAGTGCGAACGGAGTTCACTTTTTCTTGGAGCGGATGTTTGAGCTTGGGGGGGATCTTCGTCAGTTGGGCAGTTGTCGGTTGGCGGCTATTGGGCCGGCGACGGCGGTGGCGTTGAAGGGGTATCACTTGCGTGTCGACTTGCAGCCGGAGGAATATCGGGCAGAGGCGTTGGCCGAGCAGCTTGCACCGTTGGTCGAGGAAAAGCGGGTGTTGCTGTTGCGGGCGAGTCGAGGGCGTGAGGTGTTGGGGGAGCGTCTGGCGGCGGCTGGTGCGGAAGTGGAGCAGGTGGTGGTTTATGAAAGCCGGGATGTGACGAAGCCGGAAGCGGAGGTTGCTGAGGCACTTGCGGCGGGGGAGATCGATTGGGTGACGGTGACGAGTTCGGCGATTGCGCGGTCGTTGGTGGGGTTGTTTGGCGAATCGTTGGGGCGGGCGAAGCTGGCGGCGATTAGTCCGTTGACGGCGGGGGTGCTTGAGGAAGCTGGATTTTCGGTGGCGGTTGTGGCGGAGGAGTTTACGACCGAGGGATTGGTACGGGCGATCAGGAGAACTGCGAAGTCGTGTGCAGACAGAAAAATTTAGCCACAGAGGGCACAGAGAACACAGAGTGCTAAAAACAAAGGGTTCTCTGTGATCTCTGTGGCTAATCCTAGGCACGTTCGTTTTTGACTTTGCAGTTTTCCTGTGCGGGCGATGTTGCGATAGCCTTTTTGATCGGCTGCTGCGTATAATGAAACGGTCCTTACTCTTTTCCTACAAGGCTTTCTCCTTATGGCTTCCGTTGTTCCTGAGCTTGTTGTCAGTGATCCGCAGATTCTTGGTGGTACGCCGGTTTTTGTTGGAACCCGTGTACCGGTCGAGACGTTGATCGCTCATTTGAAAGCAGGCGATACGATGGATCGTTTTCTAGAAGATTTCCCTTCTGTTTCGCGGGCCACGGTGGAAGGTTATCTCGACCTGACTGCCAAGGTTCTCACTCAGAATTAGTACAAGCCGAGTGAGACACATGCGGATACTTCTTGACGAAAGTCTGCCTCGCCGACTCAAACAGCAATTTCCGTCAGAAGTTTTTGTTGCCACGGTGCCTGACCAACAGTGGCAAGGCAAAAAGAATGGGGAGCTGCTTCGCCTCGCTGCGGCGGAGTTCGATATCTTTGTGACGATGGATCGTGGTATTTCTTATCAGCAAAATCTGGCGGGCTTGGAATTGGCCGTGATTGTCTTGCAAGCTGTGAGTAATCGCTTGGCTGACTTGTTGCCGCTCGTCCCCGAGCTGCTTGTGTGCGTTGATTCGGCTCGTTCGGGCGAACTTTATCATGTGCCTAGTTCCTAGGCAAAGTTTGTCGTCTGGTCTTGATGTGCTTGCTGCTCTTGTTTTGCTTGTTGGCGAAGGTTTGCGTGGAAACGTCTGACGTTTGAATTAATGTCTGACAACGTCCGATGTTTGGTGGTAGGGAAAATTTTTCCTGTTCATCGCGTATGCAAGAGAGTTCGCTGATATCGATTCGCTGACATGGGAGGAACTTGAGGATGCAACAACCCTATCGAAGAAAAGCCCAACAAGCCAAAGTACGGGCGACGATTTATTTGCCGCAAGAAGTGCTTGAAGAAGCACGCGATGCGGCGGTTCATTTGGCTGGTTATCCGGCGCGGTTGACGCTGACGCAGTTGGCAGAGAATGCGTTTCGCGCGGAGCTTCGGCGTTTGAAGTTGCTTCATAACAAGGGTCAGGATTTTCCGCGTCGCGGCGAAGATTTGCGCGGCGGCCGTCCTATTGCAGCTTGATTGCTGATTGCGAGTCTTTTGGTTATGAATCGGTCTTTGAAGCGTTTGTCGACCCCCGTAGTACGTGTGGATCGGTCAGTGGACGCAGAATGTACTCCAGGGAAGTTGACGTGTGAAAAATCGACACGAGAAGTTCGGTCGCAGCTACTCAAGATGATTGTGGATAGCGAGCAGGTGCGACGCCGACAAATTTCTTCCCCTCGGGTTTAGTGCGAGCCTTAGTGATGATTGATGGTTTGAAAACAATTCGAGGTTTGTGGTTCGCACTGCTAGCGGCTAGTGGATTGTTTGGCACGTTGGGCACGACGTGTTGTGCGGCTGTGTCTCAGGAGATTGGGTCTCAGGGGGCTGATTTTTCGGCGGCGCGGCTGTCTTTTTCTGCGGCGCGACTGTCGCAGATATGGCGTAATGAGTTTCCGGTACCCAATGCTCAGGGATCTAGTGCTGGGCCGAATGTTGGAATGGCTCCTCCGATATTCGGCTCGGTAAAAGCCGCGCCTCGGGCCGGTGTGCAGCGACGGCATGATCGTCCTCACCCGGCCGTGGCGCGGATTGTTGTTCCTGAAGAGGGGGCGACTTCTTATGGAAGCGGGACGTTGATCGACGTGCGCGAAGGGTTTGGGCTGGTGATTACCAACTGGCATGTGGTGCGCGACGCGACGGGGACGATCGAGGTGTTGTTTCCCGATGGATTTACTTCGCAGGCACGGGCGCTGAAGGTGGACGCGGATTGGGATTTAGCGGCACTGGTGATATGGCGTCCCGAGATCGAGCCGGTGTCGATTGCTGCGAGGGCACCGCGTCCGGGCGATCCGTTGACGATTTGTGGTTATGGGCAGGGAATGTATCGTTGCGCGACGGGGCGATGTACGCAGTATTATGCGCCGCGACTTGATTTTCCTCGGCATATGGTGGAGTTGGACGTTGAGGCGCGGCAGGGGGACTCGGGCGGTCCGATTTTTAATGAGGAGGGGGATTTGGCTGGTGTGCTGTTTGGTGCAGGGCAGGGGACTACGCTTGGCAGTTTTGGTGGTCGGGTCGGCGCGTTTTTGGCAACGCTAGCGCCGGACATTGGTCAGGCGGTCGATTCGCTTGCTGAGAGCGAGCCTGCGCGCCGGACGGAAGAGGCGGTTGTTCCTCCCGTGGATTTTTGGCCTCGCCAGGAGGCCGATGAGGCATCTGAAACAGAGGACATGCTAGCCAGTCGGTGGCCTGCGGAAGCAGAGATGCCTAGCCAGGAGCCTCAGCAAGCTTCGTTGGTGCCTTGGCAATCGTCGGGCGCTTGGCAGTCGGTCGATCGAGAGAATTTTTTCGAGCAAATGAAAACGGTGTTGGCGGCGGTTGGATTGCTGACGCTGGTTGTGCAGATGCTGCGTGTGGCGCGGTAGGAGGGGTGTCGGGCGATTGTAAAGTCGCTGAGGTCGGGCTAGAAATGGCCAATGACAGTTCTGCAATCAGGCCGAAGCTTTTACCCCGAAGGGGTTTTAGACCGTAGCCCAGGGTTGGTCGCGAAAGCGATCTACCCTGGGTTCGGTGGCAGCAGAATGATTTACCCTGAAAGGATTACACACGCATTGAGGAGGTGTAGTACCCCTTTGGGGTACAGGTGCTCGTAGACTTCAACCCAGGGTAGCTCACTTTGTTCGCAACCCTGGGCTACGGTGTAAAACCCCTTTGGGGTAACTATGCATAGCCCCTTTTGGGGTAACCTATGCATAACCTCTGGGGTAAAGGGTTGACGCTCTTCTGAGAACATTGGAACATTGGAACTAGTGAATGACGAATGACCAACTTCCAGGAGTCTCTTTATGAAAACGATCGACTATATTCGGATGGGGCTTGAGACGAGCAAGGGGATGACGCTTGGGCTTTTGGAGGATATGAAGGATGCTCCTTTGGCTCAGCCTACGGTGAACGGGGGGAATCATTCGCTTTGGATTCTTGGGCACTGGGCCTATTCGGAGGCGAACATTATCAGCCATATTATCCAGGGCAACGAGAATCCGTTGATTGGTTGGAAAGAAATTTTTGGGATGGGGGGCGATCCGTCGACCGAGGCGAGTGACTATCCTTCGTGGGACGAAGTTGCCCAGAAACTTGACGAGGTACGCGAACACACGCTTGAAGTGCTTGCGGGACTTTCGGAGGAAGACTTGGAGTTGCCGAGCAAAAATTGTCCGCCGGGGCGCGAGGCGTTTTTGGGAACGATCGGAAAATGCTTTCTTGTTGCGACGCTTCACCCGGTGATGCATCGGGGACAGGTTGCTGACTCGCGTCGGGCGCTGGGGCGTCCGCCGTTGGTGGCTTAGGGCTTCTGAGGTGAATCAAAAAATCCTCACGCGAAGGCGCGAAGGGAAATTAGCGGACCCTGCTTGTTGCGAGGGGCGTTCGTCGTGGCCGACGGCGCTAACCTTGGTGGCTCATTTTGCTAGTTTTGCGCGCAGGTCGGGGAGGATGGCGGCGGGGACGAAGCGGCTGAGTTCGGCGTCGGCGGCTAGGGGGGTGATCTGTTTGATCAGCGAACTGGAGACGTGCGAGAATTCGTCGTCGGCCATGAGGAAGACGGTCTCGATTTCGGGGTCGAGCTTGCGGTTGGCTAGCGTCATGGTGAATTCAGCTTCCATGTCGGTCAGCGAGCGTACGCCTCGGATGATGACGCGGGCCTGGCAATCGCGGACAAATTTGACGGCTAGTCCGGTAAACATTTTTACCGTGACATTTTCTAAATGGCCGGTGGTGCGTTGGATGAGTTCGACGCGTTCTTCTGCGGAAAAGACCGATTGCTTGTCGATGTTGCGCCCCACGCCGACGATCAGCTCGTCAACAAGGCGGCTGCTGCGTTCGATGACGTTGAGGTGCCCCAGGGTGATGGGGTCGAAAGAGCCGGTGTAGACGGCGCGTCGTGACATGGGGTTTTTCTGTTGTGGGGTAGTGTGAGTTGGCTGGGTAAGGTTTGAATATAGCAGGGGGGGGTGGGGGGGGATATGGAGTTGTTCACTCCGGCGATCTGTTAGATCGCGGCTAGGGGGTGGCTAGGGGGCGGTGCGGAGGGCGGCGAGTAGCTTGTTTAGGTCTTGGTCGTTGTTGTAGGCGTGGGCGCTGACTCTTAGGCGGCCGGCGCGGCAGGCTAGGGCGACGCCCTGGTCGAGGCAGTGGTTGCGGACGGCGAGGGGGTCTTTGTTGGGTAGTTCGAGGGAGAGGATGCCAGAGCTTTCGGCGGCGGAGCGGGGGGAGTGGAGGATGGCTCCGAGGGCGGTTAGCTCCCCGGCGGCGTGGTCGGTGAAGTCGAGGATCGCGGCGGCCAGGCTGGCGACGCCCAGGTCGAGGAATAATTTTAGACTTGCGCCGAGGGCTAGGAAGCCGGCCATGTTGTGCGAGCCTCCTTCATAACGTGCGGCGGTTGATTTGAGATTGAGTTCGATGTGGCTGAAGTCGGCGGCGTGGACGACGCTGTTCCAGCCGACGCCGGTTGGGGTGAGGCGGTCGAGACAGTCGGGGCTGAGGTAGGCGATGCCGGCCCCTTCGGGAGCGAGTAGCCATTTGTGGCCGTCGGCGGCGAGGCAATCGATATGGTTTTGGTTGACGTCGAGCGGAAAGACGCCGAGGCCTTGGATGGCGTCGACGAAAAAGAGGCTGTCGTGGCGATGGGCGATTTCGGCGATGGCGTCTAGATCGCGGCGACAACCGTCGGAGTAGCCGACCCAACTGACGCTGACGACGCGGGTGCGGGCGTCGCAATGCTCGGCCAGTTGCGCAAGGTCGACGCGGCCTTGGTCGGTGGGGACGCGGCGGGTTTCGACGCCCAGGCGTTCGAGGTGGATCCAGGGATAGAGGTTCGAGGGAAACTCGTCGTCGAGGGTGACGACGTTGTCGCCTGATTGCCAGTCGAGTCCTTCGGCGATGAGGTTGATGCCGGCGGTCGTGTTGGGGACGAGCGCGATTTGGTCGGGGTAAGCGCCGATTAGTTCGGCGGCAGCGGCGCGGGTTTCTTTGAGTTGTTGTGCCCAATCAAGCCAGACCGTGTCGCCCTGGTGGGTGGCTTGGTCGAGCCAGGCTTGCATTGTTTGCTGGGCGGGGGCGGAGAGCGGGGCCACGGCGGCGTGGTCGAAGTAGGCCCATTTGTTGGTGATGGGCATTTGTTCGCGCAGCTGCGAGCGGGTCGACTTGATTTGAGTGCTGGGCATGACTGGGGCGGTTCGCTGGGGATGATTGGTCGTTTTGATCGTCAAAAAAAGCGAAATCGGCGTTAGGTGTGCTAAATCGCCCCAATCGCTAAAAGGCCGAAATTTTACGTAGCTTACTTGAATTAAGGCGCGTAGTTGGTATCTTGACCGGGTTGTATGCGGAAAGCCGTTTCCGCTCTGCTAGCGGTCTATTGGGAGACATCATGATGAGAATTCTAGACAAAAACAAGTTGTGTCAGTTGGTCGTTGTTGCGGCTGCTGTGGTTGCTTTGGCCGGTGCCGATGCGATGGCCTACTCCTACGGTAGTTGGGGTTCGGGCGGTAGCTATGGTGGCGCGAGCTACGGTGGTGGAAGTTATGGCTCGGGCGGAAGCTATGGTAGCGCGGGCCGTGTTGGTCTTCGGGGCCGAATGGCAGCACGTCGCGCGTCGCGTCGTGCGTCACGAGCCAGCTATGGTTCTTACGGTGGGGGTTCCTACGGCGGAGGCTCTTACGGTGGCGGAGGGGGCTATGCCAGTTATGGCGGTTCGAGTTATAGCGGTGGTAGCTATGCGAGTGTTAGTTATGCGGCTCCTGCTGTGAGTTATGCATCGAGTTATGTCTCGGCTCCTGCCGTTAGCTACTCTTCGCCTGTTAGTTATGGCAGTACGGGTAGCACAAGCTATAGCTCGCCGGTTTATAGTGCTCCGGTTGAATATAGTTCGCCGGTCGAGTACAGCTCGCCGGTTGAGTATGGCACGCCTGTGGATGCGGGTTGTTCGAGCTGCACTGGAAGCGTTTCGACCGATCGGGAGATGCTTGCTTCGGGTAGTGCTTCGATTGCTGTTTCTTTGCCTGCGAACGCCAAGGTCTATGTGAACGGTAGTCTGACGACGAGCGTTGGCGGTTCGCGTAGCTATGTGTCGAACGGTTTGGAAGCAGGCCGTGCGTATGCTTATAAGCTTCGAGTCGAGTTTGAGCAAAACGGCGAGACAGTCGTCAAGCATGAGACGATCAAGCTGCGAGCTGGTAACAAAGTTTCGCTTGCTTTTGGTAACGTCAGCGACGAGCTGCAATTGGCGGCTGCTGATGGTCCTGCGAAGACGGAGCTAAAGATTCGTGTTCCTGAGAATGCCCGTGTGATGCTTGCTGGTTCGGAGACGAAACAGACGGGCGTGGAGCGGACGTTTACGACTCACTTGTTGACCGAGGGTCAAGAGTGGGCTGGCTACACGATCCGGGTTGTTTTGGAACGTGATGGCAAGGAGTTGGTCCAGGAGCGTACGCTCAAGATCGAAGGTGGCCAATCGTATGAGCTAGCGTTCGATTTTGACCCGTCGGAAGGCGTGCAGGTCGCGCAGTTGGACAAATAACCGCGAATCGGCGGTTTTTGTTGATATTCCCTTCTATAGCCCCCGCATCGGTGTTGACCGGTGCGGGGGTTTTTCTTTTGCTATAGGGGTGGAGAAGCGGCGGATTTCACATGTTTTTTTTTCTCGAACAGAAATCGTAAAAAACGATGGCTAAGAAGAGGCAAGAGCATTTGGGGACGGAGACGTCGGCGTCGAAACCTGCGGTGAGCAAACCGGCCAAAAAACGGGCGGCTGGCGAAGTGCCTTGGCATCCGTTTTGGCGTTGGTTGGTGAGTCTGTTGGTGGTGCTGCATTTGTTGGCGGTGTTTAGCGCGCCGTGGAATTTGTCGACGGCCGATGCGTTGCCGCCTGGGTATGTTCAGCCGGTCGATGCGCGAGGGCGCTTGCAACCGTTGCCACCGAGGGAGAGTCCCGTTTGGCAGAAGCCGGTAGTGACGCGTGGGCTGCATGGTTTTTTCCATCACTACCTTAACGTGCTTTATCTGAATCATGGTTACGAATTTTTTGCTCCCGACCCTGCCGGGACGCATGTGATTGATTATCAAGTGACGAAGACGGATGGTGGGGTAGCGAAGGGGCGTTTTCCGAGTCTTGAGGAGCAGTGGCCCCGGTTGTTTTATCATCGGCATATGATGTTGGCGGAGCAGACCGAGTTGATGGGGCCGCAGTCGGGTCAGCATTATGCGGACCATCTGGCGACGATTCATGGCGGGGGGTGTCGGATGCAGTGGAAAGTGCATCTGTTGTTGCCACCGCGTCGGGTGGCGGAAGAGACGCCGCTGGATGCACCATCGACGTACCAATTGATTGGGACGGTCACTGGGCGGCCGCGGGCGAGTGCGCCGTCGAGTGGCAACAGTTCGGGCAGCGAAGCCCCGGTTATTATTCAGGGGGCGCGGTAGTCATGGGGATTTTTTCTGATACTCGCGGTTATGTTAGCGAGACTTGGCAGGCTTGGAATCGTTTTTGGTTTGGGCCGCAAGATCCGGCGACGTTGTCGTTGATTCGGTTGCTGGCCGGCAGTTTGCTGTTTTATACACATCTGATTTGGTCGTTCGACTTGCAGGCCTTTTTGGGGCCGGAGGGTTGGGTGCCGGTGGAGTATTTGCGGACGATTCAGACGTTGCCTGGCCAGGATCAGCCGCAGTGGTCGGTTTGGAGTCTTTTCTTTTGGATCGAGCAGCCTTGGTTGTTGTGGTGCGTGCATATTCTTGCGCTGCTGGTGTTTTTCTGTTTGATGGTCGGGCTTTTTAGCCGTACTGCGGCGGTGCTTGCTTTTGCGTTTGCGGTTTCATACGCCCATCGGGTAAGTCCGGGGGCGTTTTTTGGGTTGGATAAGATCAACTGCATGTTGGCCATGTATTTGGTGTTGGGGCCGTGTGGGGCGCGGTATTCGCTGGATCGGTTGCGGCGGTTGCGACGCGGTGAGACAGGTCCGGCGATGCCTAGTGTGACGGCGAATTTGGCGATCCGGCTGATTCAGGTGCATCTGTGTATCATTTATTTATTCTCGGGGTTGGCAAAACTGACGGGCGAGAACTGGCAGGCGGGGACGGCCGTTTGGTGGGCGTTGGCGAATTTGGAGTACCAGTCGCTCGACATGACTTGGCTGGCGGGTTGGCCGAAATTTGGGCCGGTGTTGATCGCGCTGATGACGCACGCGACGGTTTTTTGGGAGCTGTTTTATTCCTTTCTGGTTTGGAATCGTTTTACGCGGCCGCTGGTGTTGTGGATGGCGGTGGGTGTGCATGGCGGGATCGCGCTGTGCATGGGGATGATCACGTTTGGGTTGGCGATGCTGTACGCAAATCTTGCGTTTTTGAAACCGGCGACCGTGCGGCGATGGGTTGATCCGACGGCGGGATGGGTGGCGGCCAAGCTGGGCGGTGGGTAGGGTCCGCTGTGTGGGCCGAAACGGTTGAAGCGAAGTGATGAAAAAGCATGGCCACAAAAAACACGAAAAAGCACAAGAAACGGAGTCTTCTTGTGTTTTTGTGGCTCTCTCAAAAACGGAATTACTCTAGGAACTCATGCCGCAATTTCAAATATCTGAGATTATTTTCCTTAGGACGCTGGTCGTCGCTGATGCGTCGAGTCTGTTCTGCATAGTTGACAACAACAGGAATCATTTAAGGGAGTGGTTGCCTTGGCTTGATGACAACGCCCGTGTGGAAGATTCAGTAAGATTTATCGAATCCACGCTAGTCCAACTTGCTAATGAAATGGGTTTCCAGTGCGGCATTTTTTACAATGAAACTCTAATTGGTATGTGCGGGTATCATCCTATTGATCGTACAAACAATTCAGTCACGGTTGGTTATTGGATTGCTAAAAATATGTCAGGCGGAGGTATCGTAACCAGCTGTACAAGATTCCTTATTGATTATGCATTTGACAAACTCAGCCTCAATAAAGTCAGTATTCCTGCCGCTGAATACAACTTCAAAAGTCGAGCCATACCTGAAAGACTGGGTTTGGTTAATGAAAGCATTGAGCGTGACGCAGAATGTTTGTATGGCCAGTACGTAAATCATGTTCGCTATTCGATATTGAGGTCTGAATGGAAAGCCAGCTAACATGGCATTGCAAACGTGTATCCCGCATCGGAAAATAGCAGATAGGTGAACCGGAGTCGCATTGTGATGGGCTATTTCCGGCGGTTGAATTTGCATCGTTCAGCAGTAGGATATAACGATGGACATCGTCTATATTGAAACCTCTATCGTTAGCCATGCAACTGCTCGGCCGAGCAGTAATGCTGCCACTGCCGTTTTGCAAGACCAAGCCAAGCGGTGGATGGACGAACAACGTTCCAAATTTAATGTCATTACTTCGCGTCTTGTGCTTGACGAAGCTGCGCTGGGTGACCCGGACGCAGCACGACGGCGATTGGAGATGCTCTCCGATATCCCTGTGCTGGATCCCAACCCAGACGTTGAATCGGTTGCAGAACAACTGGTGTCTCGTTCGTTGATTCCCGAAAATGCGAGGCTTGACGCATCGCACGTTGCCACTGCTGCACTCGCCGGTGTACAATTTCTATTGACGCAGAATTGTCGACATATCGCGAATGCGTCTGTGTTGCCTCGTGTGTATCAATTGCTTGATGAACTTGGACTTCCCGGATTGTTGATCTACACGCCAGCGGAATTTCTTGGAGGGTCAAATAATGACGACTAATCCGATTCTTAAAGAGCTTTATGCCGCACGTGCACAGATCATGGCCAAATACGGAAATGACCTTGGTGCATATCTTCGGGACGCAGCGGAGCGAACGCGAGCTTCAGGCCACCCGATTGCGAAGGTCAAGCAGAGAACAATCCGATGCACCGGAGCGGCGAAGTCAGGCGAATCCCAAGTGGAGAATTAACCGTCGTCGCCCGGCGATCGGTAGCGTGTCATCTCTTGCGCCGGAGCCGTTTGAAGCAAGTTCATGGCAAAGTCTCGCGCTCATGGCAAAGTCTCGCGCAGGGACGCAGAGGCACAGAGGGGGGATTCAAAATGGTCCGCACAGCGGACCCTACTTTTTGATGATCGTGACTGCCTTGCGGACGGCTTGTTCTACGGGTTCAAAATTGCCGTTGGCGTATAGATTGGGTTTGACCATCCAGGTGCCTCCGCAGGCGAGGACTTTGGGGAAGGCGAGGTAGTCGGTGATGTTTTTTGGGGAGATGCCGCCGGTTGGCATGAAGCGTAGGTTGGCGTAGGGAGCGCTGATGGCTTGGAGCGTTTTTAGGCCGCCAAAAGCTTCGGCTGGAAAGAACTTGACGACTTGGAGGCCGTGGTCGAGGGCCATTTCGATGTCGGTCGGGTTGCTGACGCCGGGGATGATGGGGAGGTCTTGGTCGAGGCAGTGTTGGACGACCTTGGGGTTGAAGCCGGGCGAGACGATGAAGGTTGCGCCGGCGTCGCGTGCGCAGTCGACTTGGTCGGGCGTGAGGACGGTGCCAGCGCCGACGAGCAAATCGTTTCGGGCGGCCATCGCGCGGATGGCGTCGGCTGCGGCTGCGGTTCGGAAGGTGATTTCGGCGACGGGGAGGCCGCCGTTGACGAGTGCTTCGGCGAGCGGGTCGGCGCAGGCGGCGTCTTGTAGGGCGATGACCGGTACGAGACGGTGCTGGGCGAGTTGGTCGTGGATGGCGGCGGTTGCGGGGGAGGTCATTTTTTTAGGGATGTTTGTGAGAGGGCAGGGGGGGATCAAAAAAAGTAAATATAATTAAAAAGCCTCACGCAGAGGCGCGGAGGCCGCAGAGGAAAGGGTAACCTCTTAGTTCGTGGAAGAATAGAACGCGGATGAACGCAGATTCAACGGATTGACGCGGATAAAAAAGGGGTCTGACGGTGCAGTTCTCCTGGCTCTTTTACGGTATGGTGCGTCTCCTGTGTTTGCTTTTGCTGGACAGGTACTGCCTGTATCACTTATTCTATAGGGAGGTGTGCGGCGTTGCTACGGTAGTGCTCTGGAGAACATTTTTATGTGGCTGTGGATTTCTAGATCGATTTCTTTGCTGGCTTGGGTTTTTCTGTTGGTCGTCTTGGCGGCTTCGCAGGTGCCGGCTGAGGAGGAGGGTTCGGACAAGCGGAGTGATGAAGGTTCGGCGTCTCGAGAAGAGGGGTCGGGTACGCGTGGTGAGGGTTCGGATACGCGCGATGGGAGTGGGAGCCGTGAGGGGGCTGGGGATGGGTCTGGCGGCAGTCATTCGTCGCATGGCTATGTTCCTCCTGTGGCTACACAAGTCGATCCTGACTTGGGGGAGGCGGTTGCTGAGGCGGCGGCGAAGATTGATCGATTGGTGCTGGGGAAGCTTCGGGCGGAGAAGCAGCGTCCGAACCCGTTGACCAACGATATGCAATTTGTGCGGCGAGTCTATTTGGATATTACGGGGACGATTCCGACGGGGCGGCAGACGGCGGCGTTTTTGAAGAAGAGCCGTGGGTCGAAGAAGCGGGCGGAGTTGATTGACGAGTTGCTGAACTCGCGCGGTTATGTGAGCCATTCGTTCAACTATTGGGCCGACCTTTTGCGGCTGCATGACAGGCCGAGTTCTGAGAATTTTGGGCGGCCCTATGCCGAATGGATTAAAGACGTGTTGGCGAGCGACATGCCTTATGACGATTTTGTGCATCGGATGATGTCGGCGGAAGGGCGCGTGTGGGAGAATCCGGCGGCTGGCTACACGCTTCGCGACTTGGGGATGCCGTTGTCGAATTTGGACAATACGGTGCGGATATTTCTTGGGACGCGGATTGGGTGTGCGCAGTGTCACGATCATCCGTTCGATCGATGGACGCAAAAAGAATTTTATCAGTTGGCTGCGTTCGTCCACGGCACCCAAACTTCGGCCAACCGGCGTGCGATTGATCGCGCGACGGCTGGTGCACGTAAAGAGCTTCGTGAGCTTCCGAAGTCGGACGAGACGCGTCGCATCCGAGGCAGCGTCAACCGTTTGATGCGATACAACAAGCGTAGCGTGGGCGAGAATCTGAAGCGTCGGTTGAAGCTGCCGCACGACTATCAGTACGACGATGGCAAGCCGGGGGAGGTGGTTCAGCCGGCGGTGATTTTTGGTGATCAGCCGGAGCTGGGCCGCAAAACTTCGCGCCGCGAGGCGTTTGCTACGTGGCTGACTTCGCCGGAGAACCCTCGGTTTACGCTGACGATTGCGAATCGGCTTTGGAAGCGGTGTTTTGGCGTGGGTGTGATTGAGCCGGTGGATGATTTGACCGACGAGAGCGAGCCGACGAATCCGGAGTTGATGGATTTTTTGGTTTCGGAGTTGAAGCGTGTCGGCTATCGTCAGCGCGAGTTTTTAAGGATTTTGTACAACACCCAGACCTATCAGCGAGAGGCTTCGCGGAGGGAGCGGGTGGCGGACGAGGCTTATCATTTTGCGGGTCCGGTGTTGCGGCGGATGACGGCTGAGCAGGTTTGGGATTCGTTGTTGACGCTGACGCTTGCCGATCCGAATGGGTACGAACGTCCTCGCAGCGACAAACTTTTTGAGTTGGGTTCGATTGATGCGGACAAGAAGTTCAGTTTGCAGGAGTTGCAGGAAAAGGCAAAGCAGCGGAGAGCCGAAGATCGGAATGGCGAGGAGGTGAAGCTGCGCAAGAAGTACTGGTATGAAGGGGTGTTGTTGGTGCGTGCTTCGGAGATGGGGCAGCCGATGTCGCCGGCTCACTTTTTACGGCAGTTTGGTCAGAGTGATCGTCAGTTGTTAGCGGGTGGGAGTACCGAGGGGCATGTGCCGCAGGTCTTGACGATGTTTAATGGGAAGATTTCGCACAAATTGTTGCACAAGGGGACGGTCATTTACGACGAAGTGATGATGGCGTCTGACTTGCGAGATAAGATTGACGTGATTTTTTTGAGCGTTCTTAGCCGTAAGCCTTCGCGATCGGATCGGAAGCTGGCGGTTGCCGAGATTCAATCGAATGGTTTGGCCGGGTTTGGGAATGTGATTTGGGCGTTGTTGAATACGCGTGAGTTTTTGTTTGTTCAGTAAAGGGTGTTTTTCATTGGCTGCTGACAAAAAAGCCTCACGCAAAGGCGCAAAGACCACAAAGTTAGTTGTCCTGGAATTGGAGCAAGTGGAGGTGATATGATTGGTAAGGAAGGCGAATTTATTGGGACGAGCCGGCGGGGGTTTATGGCTGGGGTGGCGCGTCGGCTGTTGGGGGTGAGCTTTTTGCCGTTGTTGGGGGGTTCGGCGCTGGGGGCTTCGGGGCATTCGGGGGCTTCGGCGAAGCGGGTGATTTATCTGTTTATGAATGGGGCGATGAGCCAGCTCGATACTTTTGATCCGAAGCCGGGGACGGATTCGCAGGGCGAGACGAAGGCGATTGATACGAATGTGGCGGGGGTTCAATTCGGTGAGCATTTGCCGTTGTTGGCGAAGCAGATGGATAAGTTGGCGGTTGTGCGTTCGTTGAGTACCGAGACCGGGGCGCATGGTCCGGGGAGTTATGTGATGCGGACGAGCTATCGGGAGATTGCCTCGACGCGGCATCCGTCGCTGGGTCCGTGGATTCAAAAGATGTCGGGGAAGGGGAATCCGGTGCTGCCTGGGAGCGTGGTGATTGGTGCGGGTTCGGGGCATCCGGGTTCGGGGTATTTGGGTGCGCAGTATATGCCGGTGCCGGTGGGCGACGCGCGGCGAGGATTGCAGAATACGAAGCCGCCGAAGTATCTCAGCGAAGCGCAGTTTGATCATCGGATGGAGTTGACGCGGCGATTTGATCGGACTTTTGAGAAGAAATTTTCGACTTCGGAGGTGCATGGATATACTGAGCTTTATGACGAAGCGATCCGGCTGATGCGTAGCGAGGAGTTGCGAGTTTTTGACATTGGGCAGGAGCCGGAAAAGGTGCGAGCCGCTTATGGAAATCACGGGTTTGGGCGGGGGTGTTTGTTGGCGCGGCGGTTGGCGCAGCGTGGGGTTCGCTTTGTGGAGGTGAATTTGGGGGGTTGGGATCACCACAACGATTTGTTTAGCAGTCTGCCGCGTCAGGCGAACCAGTTGGATCAGGGCTTGTCTGCGTTGTTGCGGGATTTGAAGAGTCAGGGGATGTTGGACGAGACGTTGGTGGTTTTGGCGACGGAGTTTGGACGGTCGCCGAAGGTAAATCAGAACGGTGGTCGCGATCATTTTCCGGGTGGGTTTAGCTGTTTGCTGGCGGGCGGGGGAGTGCAGGGGGGGGCCGTTTATGGGGCGACTGACAAGCTGGGGAAGGCGGTTGAGAAAGATCCGGTTTCGGTGGGCGAGTTTAATAGCACGATCGCCTATGCGATGGGGGTGTCGCATGAGGAGGAAATTTATTCGCCGGATGGGCGTCCGTTTACGATTGGGGATGGGGGTGAACCGCTGGAATCGCTGTTTGGATAGCGGTGTGGATAGCGGTGTGGTAGCCGGCGAGCTACGTCTCGCCGCTATGCCTCGCCGCTATGGCTTGAGAGAAGAAGAGAGTGCGGAAAACGGCGGCGAGGCGTAGCTCGCCGGCTATTTTTCGCCTCTTCTTCTGAGAGCATTGCTTGGCAGGTTAGGGCAATCTATAATGCCGGATTCTGTTGAACCGTTTTCCTTGATTTAGACGAGTACCATTGTGATTGAGTCGATTGCTATTGTGGGCGCTACGGGCGCCGTTGGACGTATTATTCGGCAACTGCTGGAAGAGCGAGATTTTCCGTATAAGAAAATTACGTTTCTAGCCTCAAAGCGTTCGGCTGGCACGACGATCACGTTCAAGGGTGAAGAGCACGAGGTAAAATTGCTTTGCCCCGAGGTGTTTGATGCTATTGATTTGGCGATCGGTAGCACGCCGGACGACGTGGCTGCGGAGTTTTGTCCTTGGGCGGCTGAACGCAACTGCGTGGTGGTCGATGAGAGTGGCTATTGGCGTATGGATCCGAAGGTGCCGTTGGTGGTGCCTGAAATTAATCCGGAGGCGGCGCTGAAGCACCAGGGGATTATTTCTAGTCCGAACTGTTCGACGACGCAGATGGTGTTGGCGATGAAGCCGTTGCACGATGCGGGCAAGATTCGTCGTGTGATTGTGAGCACTTATCAAGCGACCAGCGGGGCAGGGGTGCAGGGACAAGCGGACTTGCTGGATGGGAGCCGTGCGTTCTTGGATCAGTCGGACTACGAGTATCAGGCGTTTGCACACCGGATCGCTTTTAATCTGATTCCTCAGATTGGTTCGCACAAAGAGGCCGGCTACACGAGCGAAGAAATGAAGATGGTCTACGAGACTCAAAAAATCTTTGGGGACGATTCGATCAAGGTTTGTCCGACGTGCGTGCGGGTGCCGGTCGAAAATTGTCACAGCGAGAGCATGTTGGTCGAGACCGAGAAGAAGATTACGGTGGAGGAAGCTCGCAAACTGTTTGCCGCGACGCCTGGGATTGCCGTGGTCGACGATTTGGAGAAGGGTTTGTATCCGATGCCTTCGACTTGTAGCGGGGACGACCGTACGTTTATAGGCCGGATTCGCGAGGATTTGTCTTGCGAGAATGGCTTGGCGTTTTGGTGCGTGAGCGACAATTTGCGTAAGGGTGCTGCGACCAACGCGGTTCAGATTGCGGAGTTGTTGTCGAAGACGCAGGCGACGGTGTCATAAATTCGGAATGCGGATTTCGGAATGCGGAATGACTGTGATGCATCGCATTGTCGGAGATCGCCCTGCTTATGCCCACCTTCAAACTTACGCTGTCTTATGACGGGACTGATTTTTCGGGGTGGCAAGCGCAGCCGGGGCGGCGGACGGTGCAGGGGGTGTTGCGCGAGGCTTGGCTGGAGATTACTGGCGAGACGGTTCGGATGACCGCGACGAGTCGTACGGATGCGGGCGTGCATGCGTTGGGGCAAGTCGTTGGGATCGAGACGCAAAGCCAGCTTCCGGCCGAGCAGCTTTTGCGTGGCCTCAACGCCAAACTGCCGTTCGACGTCGTGCTGCGGTCGGTTGAAGCGGTCGCTGAGGGGTTTCATGCGACGCACGATGCCGTGGGGAAGCGGTATCGGTATCTGCTACATAATGAGCGCCGTCGGCCACTGTTTGATCGGCATTTGGTTTGGCACCTGCCCAAGCCGCTTGACGTTGAAGCGATGCAAAGGGCAGGGGGGGTACTCGTCGGGAAGCACGACTTTGCTAGTTTTCAGTCGACCGGTTCGCCGCGAGATTGCACGGTGCGGACAATCACGGCGGTTGAGATAGGGCGTGGTGGGGCTGACGATCCGGCGCGTGTTTGGATCGACATTTCTGGCGACGGGTTTCTTTATAATATGGTCCGGAATATCGTGGGGACGCTTGTTGATGTTGGGGCGGGGCGTCGTCCGGTGGAGTGGATGAGCGAGGTGCTGGCCGCCTGCGATCGTCGGGCTGCTGGACAAACGGCTCCGGCGCAGGGGTTGATGTTGATGGAAGTAAGGGTGAAGGGTGAAGGGTGAAAAAAGTGTGGGTGGACTCCGGCGATGCGTTGCATTGTGGCTGTATGTTGCATCGGGGCTATTTGGTTGGTTCTTGGGGGGTTCTCTCTTTCGCAAATTGGGGTGTGGGGGTAGACTGAGAGGCAGCGTTATTGCTTGCCTAATCCCTCCTGTTCGCCTTCCCTGATGTTTGGTTTTGTATGTCGTCTGGCCGTAAAGAATTTGTTGGTCCTTATCGGCTTTTTCATCTGATTCGTGTCGGAGCGGTCTACGAGATTTGGGCCGTTCAGCCTGTTGGGGAAAACGTTTCTTACGCGATGAAGTGGCTGCCCCCAGGCGAAAAGCATACGAAGCAGGCGGTGAACGATTTGAAGCATGAGTACAACGTAGGCAAGGCGTTGGACCACAAGTCGGTCATCACGACGTATGATTTTGGCACTTCGAAGGATGGTGCTTATCTGACGATGGAGCTGTTCAAGACTCCGAGTTTGAAGCAGCAGATTTCGGAGGGGTTTGAGCGATTGCATTATCGTTTGGAAGAGATTTTGACGGGTGCGGCGCTGGCTTTGGAGCATATGCACAAGCAGGGGTGGACGCACCGCGATGTGAAGCCGGATAATTATTTGGTGAACGAAGAGAATGAAGTGCGACTGATCGACTTTACGATCGCCCGAAAGATTCCGAAGGGGTTGTCGAAAATGTTTGGGGGCAAGGCTCCGGTGCAGGGGACTTATAGCTATATGCCGCCGGAGCAAATTCGGGGGAAGGAAGTCGACGCACGGGCGGACATTTATAGTTTTGGTTGCATGGTTTATGAGTTGATGACCGGGAAGCTGCCTTTTACGGCGACCAGTCCGACCGAGTTGCTGAACAAGCACCTGAAGGCGCGTCCGCCGGAATTGTCGATGTTGCAGAAAAACATTCAGCCGGCGTTTGGTAAGCTGGTGCATCGTATGTTGGCGAAAAAGCCGAGTGATCGACCGGAGACGCTGATGGAGTTTTACCGCGAGTTAAAAGCGGGGCGGTGTTTTCACATTAAGCCGCGGCCGCCGTTGACCGAGGAAGAGGAAGCGGCGAAAAAGGCGAAGGAAGAAGGGTTGAAATGACGAATTGCGTAACTCTCAGCGAAGTGAAGAAAAGAGAAGAAAAGAATAGAACACGGATGAAACCGATGACCGCAGATAAAGAGACGGCACTATCCGAAGGTTTCTTTTTTGGATCAGCGAAAATCCGCTTTATCCGTGTCCATCCGCGTTCTATTCCTTCAGATGGCTGAAGTACTGCTGAAAGCCGAAAGACGAGAAACACTACATCTTCATCTTCAGTTTGAAATCGAACCTCTTAAATTTCCGTTATGCCTGCTACTGATTTTCGTTTGCCGTTTGAACAGCCGATTTTTGAGCTGCGCGATCAGATTCGTTCGCTTGAAGCGAGCGATCAGAAGACGCCGGAGCTTCGTGAACGGATTCGTGGTTTGCGCAAGCAACTGACCGAGACGACCAAGTCGATCTACAACCATCTGGATCCTTGGGAGACGGTCAAGGTGGCTAGGCATCAGGACCGCCCCAAATTGACGGATTATTTGGAGTTGGTGTTTGACGAGTTTGTTGAGCTGCATGGCGATAAGTTTTTTGGTGATGACCGTGCGCTGCGAACCGGTTTTGCCAAGTTGGGTGACCAAAAAGTGCTGGTCGTCGGGCACGAGAAAGGGAAAACGCTCAAAGAGCGCAACGAGTGTTATTTTGGCTGTGCGCATCCCGAGGGATATCGGAAGGCAATGGAAAAGATGCGATTGGCGGCCAAGTTTGGTTTGCCGATCATTTCGTTGATTGATACGCCGGGCGCGTATCCGGGCATTGGGGCCGAAGAGCGTGGGCAGGCTCAGGTGATTGCCCAGAGCATGTTGGCGATGTCGCAGTTTCGGACGCCGATCATTTGCGTGGTGATTGGCGAGGGTGGTTCTGGGGGAGCGTTGGGAATTGGCGTGGGCGACCGGGTCTCCATTTTGCAACATGCTTATTATTCGGTCATCAGTCCCGAGGGCTGTGCGGGGATTTTGTGGAAAAGCCACGACCACGCCGAAAAGGCGGCTTTAGCTTTACGGTTTACTTCGAAGCATTTGAAAGAGATGGGCGTGGTCGATGACGTGATCGAGGAGCCGCTGGGCGGTGCGCATCGGGATCATCACCAGATGGCGGGCCGTCTGAAAATGTATCTGGGGAAAACGCTTCGCGAGTTGCAGAAGTTGCCGACGGACGAATTGCTGTCGCAGCGGTACGAAAGGTTTCGCCGTATCGGGGAGTATTTGGAAGAGGACGAAGCTTCTTGATTCGCCTTGCTGTCTACCTTTGAGTATAATGGACAAACAGCGACTCATAGCCCAAATCAAGGAATCAACATGGAACCTGACGATCTCATCGCACGAATCGGTGCCTGCCCGCTGCGAATCACCATGAACACTGGCGAGACTTTTGACGTCGAAAAGGCGGAGTTCATCACGGTCGCCGAGACCACCGCCAACGTGCTGGTCAATCGCAATGGCCACAAAAGAAACGTTCTGTTGGCACTCTTAAACATCGCCAACGTCGAGTCGTTTGAGGCAAGCAAGCAGTAACACAGCCCCCAGGCATCGCCCCACGAACGTCCGATAATCACTGCTAGGGTGGTTTCGGTATCTACAAAGGGCAGGGGCTCACGGTGATGTGAAGGCACCTAGCGGCTTTCCTGATCTTTGACAATCTGGTGAACTTAGGAAGCAATCCGTAGAGACTCGACGGCGAACCGCAGCGTCCGCCTAGCGAGGATCGAACGGCGAGGATGTCATGAATGCCTTCGTGATTTTTTCGAGCTGGGAGGGTCGGGCTTTGACCTCAAGTAGAGTTCAGAGGCTACCCGGCCTTCCCATTCTTTCTATTGTGAGGGGAGCTGCCAAAAGGGCAGCCATAGAATGCGTTCTAACGAGCTCAAAAGAGGAGAGGCGAGTTTCATTAGGGTCAGAAACGACTCTTTTACTTGAAATTAAAAGGAAATACTCTGATTGCTCAACTCGAGAGGGGGACATCAACTCTATAAAAACAGGAGTAGAAATGTCCAAGGGATACGATTTCATTCGGGCAGAGATGAAGCGTCAAGGTCTTCTCCGCCCCATGCGCAAATCCAAGTATGAACGGCGAGTCCAACTCGTAGGCAAGACGGACGAACATATTCAGAATCAGATTATTTTGCTAGCGTACGAAAGGGGCATCTCTGTAGGGGAGCTAATCTCCTAGCAAGAGAGCTATTGGAATCGACCTCCTAGCAAGAGAGCTATTGGAGTCCAAGAATCTCCTTCGGCGTTGTCTCCGTCGACGTGAGAGGCCAGAATGGTGTGCTCGGGATAAGGGTGGCCATGAGATTGGCGATCGTACTGAGATTGTAGAAGCGTATTGCAAAAAACACGGCCTCGATTTAGAAGAGGTTATGCCAAAGAACACACGCGGGAGTACTTCGACTCTTGAGTAGAACGAACACCAAATCCTGGGTGGGAAAAAAAGCCTCACACGAAGGCCAGTACCACCCAGGTCGGCACCCAGAGTTTTTGTGTGACGGGGGGGATGATAAGCCCCTTCCGTCGACCGTCCGTCACAAATGCCTTCGACCCTTCTTAGGCGTTTGTGATGGACGGTTGTAAGGTAGGGGCGAGCCCCTTTTGTTGATTGTTTTGAGCAAGGCCAGAGCTCATCGAAGAGATGTAAGTTGGCCATTAACCAATTGCTTATGAACGTCCGATAATCACTGTTATGTTCGTTTCGGGGTGGTTTTTAGCTGGGAAATAGGCACTCTGGCATCTGCCCCGCCGTCCCTGATGCTCACGGGCTTGTCTGCTGGCTATTCCTCTGCCGTCGCAAAATCGTGTGGTAGACCAGCCCGATGAAGACGAGATCGGTCGCGTCGAGCGTTCCGTGGTCTTCGACTTGCCAGCCGCCTTCGCACCAGCCAATGCGGGAAGCATTCGCCACATTTTTGCCCTGCTGTTGAACAGCAAAGGCGGTAGAAAAAAGACTTGTCCGAACCAATTTTGCCGGGCCTGTGCGAAGGCTCAAATTCCAGTTTCTTGCGAAGAATCCGCTTCGACTACCTTGAGCCAGAATTTCGCTCGAATTGGCATCTAGCAGCTGGAAATTACTGCCCAGCCAAGACGTTTTCTCGAAATGGAGTTGCAGTCGCTCGGTCAGACGGATGTTAATGCCCTCGCTAAACCACCGGCCTTGGAATTGACCGACGGGACGGCCATCAAGCTTCAGCACGTATTGGCTGGAAAAACAACTGGGGGATCGGGCTACGAGTCTCATTTGTTTATAGCGGCGACCCACTCGTTCGGTCGGCGGTTTGGGGTTGGTTGGGCCAAGCGGGGATTGGCTGTTGTTGCTGTGGAGGTTGTTGACGCGGCTGTTGTTGGTAGACCGACGGTTGTTGTTGGGTCGGGGGTGTTTGAGGTTGTTGGGGCCAGGCGTTGGGCGAGTCTTTTTGGGCGGCGGGCCATTGGGCTTGGAAGTCTAGCGGCGAGTGCGAATGTTGGTGGTTGGGGTCGAGTTGGCGTTCGATGCGTTCGACGTAGGGGTGGATGATGTCGTGGATTTCTGGGGGAACGACGGCGTGGGTTTTGTCTAAGAATTGGACGATGTAGTGGCCTGCCTGTGAGGCGATGATCGTATCTTTTTGGTTTTGCGGCAGGATTGCGACGGCGAAGAAGGTGATCGCGATGCAAAGCAGCACGCCTTTGGCTAGGCCGATGAGGGCACCCATCTGGTGATCAAAGCCGTCGAGTTTGACGCGGTCGATTACGCCGGAGACGAGCCGGAAGAGGGTCCAGATGACGAACGAGGTGGCGATGTAGATGGCCAACATCGCGACGAATTTATTCCAAGGCGCGTGGTTACTGATCATGGGGGCGAGTTGGTCGGCAAACCGTAGTGCGGCGAAATAGCTAACTACGAGCGACGCCAGCGAGGCGACTTGCCAGGCCATGCCTTTCCAAAAACCAAAGAGCGTGGCGGCGACGAGGACCAGGATCATCAGCATGTCGTAGGTTTGCATGGCAGATTTTTGAATTCGGAGTTCGGATTTCGGAATGCGGAATGAATTTCTGTTTGCGGGAGTATATCTGCGGAAGGCGGAAGGCGGAAGGCGGAAGGATGAGCCGGTTGCTAGCAGTGCTAGCGGTAGTCTGTCTGGTCTCGGCGAGCAAGAGGCCGTAAAGTTCTTGCACCCGATCTTCTATCTCACCTCTCACCTCATACATCCTTTCCTATGGCCGGCTTTAAGACACATATTACTACGAGCAGTTTGTTGGGCGTCGGATACACGGGCGCTGGGCTTTGGATGGGGCTGCCGATCGAGTCGTCGCTGATCGCTGGCGGGCTTTGTGGTATTGGCGGGATGTTGCCCGACATTGATAGTGATTCGGGGATACCGTTTCGTGAGTCGATGGGTTTTTTTGCGGCGATCGCTCCGGTGTTGATGCTGGATCGATTTCGTGAGGTCGGTTTGAACTACGAGCAGATGGTCCTCATCTCGGGGGCTATGTATCTGTTTGTTCGGTTTGGTATTGCGCGGTTGTTGGCGCGGTATACGGTGCATCGGGGGATGTTTCATAGTTTGCCAGCGGCGTTTATTTTTGCGGCGGTCGCTTTTTTAGTGAGTGGTTGCAACGATTTGCAGTTGCGCTATTTCAAAGCGTCGGGCGTCTTTTTGGGGGTGATGTCGCACTTGGTGTTGGATGAGATTTACGCGGTTGAGTGGGCGCGCGGCCGTTGGCGATTCAAAAAATCGTTTGGGACGGCGATGAAGCTTTGGGGAAAGAGCGGCTGGGCGAACGTGTCGACCTATGCCAAGCTGGTTGTTGTGGTGCTGATGATTTTGGGCGAGCCGATGGTGATGGAGCGTTATGGACAGCTCTCGCCGGTGGTGTTGCAGCGTAAAGATTGGTTGAGGGGAAATCGGCAGGTGGTGCAGAACGATCCGCGCGGTGTTGGCCCCCCTCTTGAGAGTGGCGGGCAGGAGCCTTGGTACGCTGCTGAGGGGCAATTACCGGTCGATCCGAACGAGCCTGATCGGACGATTTATGACACGGCGCGGCGGATTTGGCGTAGTCTGCGGGAGTGAGTGTGGAAATCGGTGTTTTTCAGGCTGAGCAGGGGTTTTTAGCTGGACAATCTGGCTATGCCGGTGGAAACTGGAGCCTGTGGTTTGTCCTCCCTATTCATTAGTTCTCCCTTTCTTAGGAGTCGTCCTCGTGATGTCCTCATTCAGACTGATGCAGTTGGTTTTTGCTACAGGCGTAATTTTTTCTGTTTGCTCGTCGGCGCATGCGATCACGCTTGGTCAGGTGGATGATTTTCAGGGTGGCACGACGCAGGGCTGGGTCGATGGAGGCCCAAGTTCTGTCCCTCCGGTTAATTTGCCCGATGCGGGGCCTGCGGGGGTTGGGGATAACGCTTTGGAGATTGCCACAACTGGCAGCGGAGGCGGGCCAGGCAGTCGGCTCGTAGGCTTGAATTCTTCGCAGTGGGTTGGCGACTATTTGACTGCGGGTGTGACTTCGATTTCGATTGATCTCAGCAGTCCGAACAATGTGTCGTTGGATGTTCGTCTAGCTTTTGAGGGTGCAGGCGGCAACTTTGTGACGCCCGCCGTGGTGGTGCCTGCTGGCGGAGTTTGGACTAGTTTTTCGTTTAGTGTGGACCCAGGTAGCCTCGTTGCTGCTCCTTTTGCTGGTGGTAGTCCTGCTGGAACCGACGCAAGTATGACGCTGGGGGCTGTAAGCCGTTTTCGTTTGTTGCACAATTCGGCTGTTTCGATCAAGGGTGCAGTGGTGTCGAGTGGTGGTTCTCCGTTTGCGGCTAGTTTGTTTGCGGACAACATCACGGCGGTGCCTGAGCCGACGACGTGGATGCTGTTTTCTTTGGGGACGTTTTTCGCTTCCTCACGGCGTGGCCGTCGGGGCTGATTTTGGCGTTGCCGCCGACGCTAACGACTTTTTAGTTGGGCTGCTACTTTTCTTCGGTGTCGATCCATAGGGTGACGGGGCCGTCGTTGGTGAGGGTGACTTGCATGTCGGCTCGGAATCGGCCGGTGGCGACGGTCACGCCCTGCCCTGCTACGTGGTCGACGAAATCGTTGTACATTTCTTCGGCTTTTTCTGGTTGGGCGGCGGCAATAAAACTGGGGCGGCGGCCTTTGCGGCAATCGCCGTAGAGCGTGAACTGGCTGACGACGAGCATCGATCCGCCGGTGTCGACCAACGAGCGATTCATTTTCCCTTCGTCATCAGGAAAAATCCGCAGGTTCATTATTTTGTCGGCGAGCCAGGTGAGTTGATCGTTGGTATCGGGTTCGGCAACCCCAAGCAGCACGAGCAAGCCGGCGTCGATTTGGCCGGTAATCTCGCCGTCGACGACGACTTGGGCTTGGGTGACACGTTGGATACAGGCTCGCATGAGGTGTAGCCTATAGGGCAGAATGTTCTGGGAGCAAGCCCCTGTGCCCCATTTGAACTGCAAAGTCTTCTTTTCTAGCGAAGAATCAAAAGAAGCGAACCACAACGACACGACGGAACAACGAATTTTTAGGTCGCGTCGTTGTTGTGGTTCGCTTCTTCTAGGCAGAGGAGCGGGCATTGGTTATTCCCTTCTGTGGCTTGGCGTGCGATAATTGCTGGCTTTTGGTGGGTGATCGTCGTTGCCGACGGCGCTAACGTTTTTTTGCTGTTTTTTTGTTGGTTGTTTTATGAATCCTTTGGTGCTGCTGACTTATTACTGTCTGTTGATCCTTGGCGCTTCGGTGGCTGGGGGGATGATTCCGGTTTGGTTTCGGCTGACGCATCGGGTGATGGAAGTTGCGGTGAGTTTTGTGGCAGGCGTGATGTTGGGGGTTGGGTTGCTGCATATGCTGCCCCATGCGTTGGAGCAAACGCGAGCTGCTGCGACTCTGAATGCGACTCCGAATGCGATGGCTGATCTGAATGTGATGCTTTGGGTTTTGTTTGGGCTGCTCACGATGTTTTTTATTGAGCGGTTTTTTTGTTTTCATCACCATGATGTTGAAGATGGGGAGGTAGGCTGCCATCACGAGCATGGTTCGGGGGACAATCACTCACACGGTCATGGGCACGATATTACTTGGAGCGGCGCGGCGCTGGGGCTGACGCTGCATAGCATTATCGCGGGGGTTGCGTTGGCAGCGAGTGTGCAGCATGGGCACGACAATTTGCCGTTGGCCGGGTTGGGGACGTTTTTGGTGATTTTGCTGCATAAGCCGTTCGACTCGATGACAATTGGGACGCTGATGGCCCGTGGGGGCTGGTCGTTGGGCTGGCGTCATTTGGTGAATGGGATTTTTGCTTTGGCGATTCCTCTGGGGGCGGTCATTTTTTATGTCGGCTTTGTTGGCGGGGGTGATGGGGTCGGCGGGGGCGACGAGAGCAACGGCGGCGCGGCGCTGGGCTATGCGTTGGCTTTTACTGCGGGGACGTTTTTGTGTATTGCACTCAGCGATTTACTGCCTGAATTGCAGTTTCATGACCACGATCGGGGGAAGCTTTCGGCGGCGCTGCTGTTGGGGCTGGCGTTGGCTTATGGGATCTGCCGGTTGGAAGCGATTTCTCATTCGCACCCCCCTGCCCTGCCGGGTTTGCCGCTGCCAGCTTTACCCTTGCCAGATTTAGTCGTGCCCCCGGCTGCTGAAGCAGCCTCGCCTAGCGTGGGGCTGGTTGGGTTTGAGCGTGGGAATGTTGGCGAGGCTGTTGGTGCTCGCTAGTGTGGGCCAGATCGTTCCGCTTTCCGCTTTCCGCCTTCCGCTTTGTAAAGCGTTCTTCTTCGAGCCAATCGATAATGCGCCAGTCGAGCCATCGGAAGTCGGGGTCGTCGTTGCGGCCTGCGAGGAAGCCGAGGTGGCCGCCGTGGCGCGTGGTGATGGTTTCGATCGAGGAGTTGCGGATCGAATCGAAGAGTGGTTCGATGGGGACGACCGGGTCGTCTTCGCTAAAGAGAAGGGTCAAGGGTTGTTTGATGGAGGCCAGCTTGGGGCCGGGGGACGCTTGGCGGTAGTAGTCTTCGGCGGAGGCGAATCCGCCGGAGGGAGCGACGATCAGTTCGTCGATATCGCGTAGCCGTATGGGCGGTTTTGGAATTTGGGCGGGAATGGTTTCTGGGAATTTTTCCCAGCGTCTGAGAATTTGCTTCCAAATGAGACTGACGAAAAAGCGATCGTAGCGTCGTCCCCAAAAGGTGTGGAAGTGTTGCTCGACATGGGCCAGGTCGATGGGTGGGCAAATGACAAACGAGCGTTGTAGGTTGCCGACTCGCATTTCGCCGGCCTCGGCGAGCAAGTTGAGTGTCAGGCTTCCGCCCATCGAAAACGCGACGATCGAGGTGGGGGCATCGGGATAAAGTTCGGCGATGTGGTGGAGCGCCGAGGCGACATCGTCGGAACGACCGCAGTGGGAAGGCAATTTGGCGATGCCCTCGCCTGCCCCGCAGCCGCGCAAGTCTAGGCGGAAGGTGCGATGGCCGCGAGCGGTCAGTTTGGTTGCCATGCGGCGCATGTAGGTACTTGCGTAGGAGCCACCAAGGCCGTGGATGAGGAGGACGGTTGGAGTGGTCTCGTCGGCAGAGGGGGGGGTGTCTTCGTGCAGCATCAACTGATCGCCGTCAGCGAGCAAGATGGGGTGCTGGGTGGCTTGGTAGGGCGCAGGTTTGGCTGGCCAACGAACCCCTAGAAGGGATTGAAGGTGACCATTGAAGATCAACGGATGTGGACGGAAGTTCCACGTTTTGCCAAAATTTGACATGCTGGGCGGGTATTGCAGGTTGTTTTTGATTTTGTGGGGTCTTTAATTTACCAGACTCAATTTACCAGAACTGCGTAGCTCTGGTTAGCCGAATCGGGGGCCGTCCGCGAAACTTTTCTTTCCTGACCATTATAAGACGCAAAGTCTACCAGGGTTGGTTGACCGGGGTGACCGGCCACGGCGTCGAGTTGGGGCGGGGTGCGACCCGAAACTAGGGAGGTGCGGTCGTGTGTCAAAGCTCCTGAAAACCTGGGAATTACGCTATGGAACCGAGTCCTATTGTGCCTAGCATTGCGGTGGTCATCAACCTTTCGGAGCGAGTTGTTGAGCGGATTGAGGCTTCTTGTGGCCTGTTTCGCCACGTGGGCGTGCCGGCAACTTGGGTGGTTGATGGGCCAAAACAAGCGAAATTGCTGGCTGAAGCCCAGCTAGCAACGTCGGAGCTGGCTCTTACCGCTGAGATGGACCTGCCGGGGCGACTTGGATTGCCGGGGGGGGTTAGCAGTCGGTTGTCGAGCCGCTTGGCGGCGGTGCAAGCTTTGACTGGGCAGGAGGTGTCGACGGTGGTTGGCGATCCTCGGCAACTGCGTACTCGGGCAGCGATGCTTTCGGACCTGGGGATCAGGGCTGTGATTGCGGGGGGAGAATCGGGGGTTGCTGCGAAGCCTCCCAAGCAGCTTTCGTGTGGCGTGTGGCAGCTCGATCCTGCGGTGAGGGCGTCTGGACGTCGGCGACGTTGGGGAGTGTTGCCGGTGCGTCGTACGAGCTTGAAGCAAGTTTTGAATTTGGGAACCGCCAACGAGACGCTATTGGTCGAGATCGCGGGTGGTCAGATGAAGCAATGCGAAAGACTGCTGGATGAAATATCGCGGGCGGTTCGCGAGCAGCAGTTGGTGGTTACGACGATCAGCCAGATGGTTGCCCGTCTGGCGTGCGAGCGCGAAGTCAAACCGCAGCGGTCGATCTTGCGTGTGGCGGCTTAGGGCAATTCACTAACGGCCACGAAAAGCACGAAGCCTGTTTGCGAAGAAGCAGCCTCTTTTGCGATTTGAGAAATCGCGTTTCCTCAATAGCCGACGAGCTACGTCTCGCCGCAGTTCCCAAGTGATTTTAGGAGGACGTCGGCGAGGCGTAGCTCGCCGGCTACCTTTTCAGCGAAAGTCGCGTCCCTTATTTCTGCTCTTGGAAGGTGCTGAAGCTGATGTAGCCTAGGATGGCTCCGGCGACGAGTGCGCCGATGTTCATCATCTTGCCTTCGGTGCCGAAGGGTATGCCGGCGAAGAGGTCGACTCCGAAGAGTACGACTAGCAGGGCCGCAACGACCATCCCGACGATCGTCATGGCTTTGGACATACGTGAACCTGGCCTCTTCAGCAACGGGAGTAGGAACGGTCGGAAATGACCGTGGCTCAAAACAAGCGGGAATTTTTTCTGCACGTCCCAAAACTGCCTGAAAATGCCGTCTTTCTCGACCGCTGGATACTTTCACGAGGGTTCTGGGAATAGGCTCTTAGTATAGTTGCGAAACGCTGGCTGTCATGGAGTGAAGGCAGAAACGTTGGGAAATGACGGTTATTTCGCCAAATTTATTGTCCGTCGGCCCGGTTACGAGGCCGGAATAGACTGCTTGGGGGCTGGTGGCTTGGTGTCGTGGGTGTCGTGGGTGTCGAGGCCCCGTTCTTTACGGATGACGGCGACGGCGTCGACGATTTTCTGGATGACGGCCTGGTTGCCCACGATGTTGAGCCAGGCACGGTAGTAAGTCCAGGCGATTAGCGTTAGGCCAAGGAAGGCTGCTGCGAGGTGGATTTGTGCCCAGTCAGCGGTGTCGGGTCTGCCGGTGCCTGGGTCGGAGGCGGCCCCCATCGCGGCGACGACGACGACGGCGAACATGCCAATTAGTGCCCAAGGAAACGTTTTGCGTTTGAGCTGGGTGCTTGTGCGGAGAAAATTGGGATCGAGGCGATAGGTGTCGGTGACTTCTTTGCACCACCGACTGGTGCCGATGAAGTAGGTGATGGCGATCGAATGAACAAACACGACGGCTAGCGCTGCGGCTGTGCCGGTGAGCATGTGAACGCCCTTCCACAGACTGGTCGATTCGGTGGGGGGGATTTCGTAGATGTCGCCGAGCAACAGGCCCATGATGATCGCGGCTAGGAAGAGTCCTAGCGAGAGCGAGGCTAAGGAGGGGAAGATGCGGGACATTTTTGAAGGCGGAAGGAGGAAGGCGGAAGGAGGAAGGCGTTGTATTCTAGCTGTTGGGTGGGGGGCGTGTTAGGGGGCGTTGTTTTGGGTGGGGGAACCTTTAGAATTGAGGGTGTAAGTAGCAACGGGAAACCTGGGATTTTCGGATGAATAAACCAATTTTGGCTGTGACGATGGGCGATCCTTCTGGGGTGGGGCCTGAGGTGATCGTGAAGGCGTGGGCCGATCGGCGTGTACACAAGGTCTGTCGGCCGGTGGTGTTTGGGCATCCGCAGGTGCTGGAGAAGGCCGTGACGCTGGTTGGGGGCAAGCAGGAGATCACCGTGGTTTCGGATGTTGCCAAGATGGGGGATTCGCCGTCGGGGCCTGAAACGCTGTATTGCTTGCCGGTTGGAGACGATGCGTTGCTTGAGGTTGCGGAGGGGAAGATCGACGCGCGCACGGGGCAGGCCGCTTACGATGCGGTGGTGTTGGCGACCGACATGGCGATTGCCGGCACGGTGCAAGGCGTGGTGACGGCTCCGCTGAGCAAGTCGGCGCTCCATGCGGCGGGGCATAGCCAGTATCCGGGGCATACCGAATTGCTGGCCGATCGGTGCGGGGTCGACGATTTTGCGATGATGCTTTTTCTGCCGCCGGAAGAAGTACCGGGGCTTGTGGGATTGGGGCCGGCGGGATTGGGCGTGGTGCATGTGACGCTGCACATGGCGCTGCGCGAGGTGTTTGCCAATCTTACGACCGAGGCGGTGCTTGCGAAGTGTGGTTTGGCCGATCGGGTGATGCGAGAGGGACTGGGGTTGGCGGCACCGCGAGTTGGCGTCTGTGCTTTGAATCCTCATGGGGGTGAAGACGGGTTGTTTGGGGATGAAGAGAGCCGGATCATTGCGCCGGCGGTTGCACTAGCTCAGGCCGAGGGGATCAACGCCCAAGGCCCCTTTCCGACCGATACGCTGATGGGGCGTGCGCGGGATGGCGAATTTGATGCGGTGGTGGCCATGTATCACGACCAGGGGCATATCGCGCTCAAACTGTTGGGGATGCACCGGGCGGTGAATGTGACGCTGGGGTTGCCGATTGTGCGGACGAGCGTGGCGCATGGGACGGCGTTTGATCGCGCTTGGCAGGGGACGGCGGAGTCGAGCGGGATGGTTGCGGCGCTGTTGGTTGCGGCGCAGTTGGCTCGGCAACGTGGGTTTGTCTGATAGGGCTATGCATTCGTCGCCGGGAGAATTGCGTCCAACTGTTTTACCAGTGGCGGCAAGTCGGCTTTAACCGTGTCGAAGACAATCGTGTATTCGACTAGGTCATAGCCGTGGATTAATCGATACCCCTCTCAATTGATTAGCTTCACAGTCCCATGGCGTACATAATCCCGGCCAATACCATCAGCGTTTCGTAGACAATGGGCAGTTTCCCCACCCACCCCATATCGGTACAGCTGAGAATTCCTACTGCTACAGCCATGAGGTAGGCCCACAAACCTAGCATCATCAGATTCAAACCGAATCGTGTTGGCCAGTATAGTTTTTGAAGTTTTACAATCATCGTTCGCTGTCAGTTAATAGTTCAGGTTTTTTAGTTGGAAATTGCTTGCCAGTCCGCCACGTATAACGACCTGGCACGAACAACACAGCGAGAACTGTCAGCATTTCAATCGAGTTTGGATCGTTGGTACTTTCAAACAGCGTGACAAAACCACCTGCGGCAAACAGTATGGCGAGACAAAACATAAGCCCGTGAAACGATGCTTTCATAGTTACTCCAAAATGAAATTAGACGATGTTAGTTCATTGCTTTACTTGCCCAGTCTGAGAAATTGTTATATTTAATAACTGCTGCGACCTGCTTCCACCCGTCCCCTGACTTCATGCCGCTGGATAATTCACGTAACGATGCGGTATACCCATTCCGCCATTCTTCGCCGAAACTAGGGTGCCACTTCTGCAAGTAGCCGTCGCCTACTTTCTCTGCTTCTTGCACAGCGTAGTCGATCCGTTCGATTATGGTGGGCAAGACAGACTTGGGAACCAATGCTACCCCTCCATGACGATCAATTTCTAGCAAGACTTCTCGTGTGACCGTGAACGAATTGCGATAGTGTTCTTCGCTGCTGTCACTGGTCAATGCGTAGTATGGCCATACCATCGCTTGATACGTTGGGACTATTTGCCCCAATACCATCCAACTAGCGAACCCCTCATGCTTGGCATACTGCCAATTGAAGTACGGTATCACAAGCATGGCCGTTACAAAATAGCCTTGAAATAGAAAAGAACCTAATTTCTTCATGTCGTGCCCCTAGATGAGGGAGGTTGCCTTCTCAAACCTAGGTTACGAATCCGATAAAGCAATTATGTTTAGTACTCTAAATTCAGATTGACCTAAGTTTTCTCGCCGAGCAACTGGATCGCTTCTTGTGCATGGTCGCGCATGTGCCGAACACGAACCCAAGGGTCATGCTGCGTCATACAGCACCTCTGCCGAACCTAGCTGGGTGAGTTGTTCTTGGCGGCGCAGTTAGTTGGTGGAGAGACGCTAAAGACGCTTGGATGGCTCACCCGTAGTGCGTCCAGAGTCGGATCACTTTGATGGTCTGTTCTTTTGCGTAGACTTGATACACGAGCCGATGTTGGATGTTGATTCTCCTGGAATACGCGCCAGCTAGATCGCCCACCAATTTTTCAAAAGGTGGGGGATTTTGAAACGGATTTTCCTGGAGGATCGCCAGTAGTTTTTGAGCTTTGGCTTGTAAGCCGGCCCCAGAAAGTTTCTTGGCGTCTTTTTTCGCTTGCTTCGTATACACCAAGTCCCAAGTCACCAATCAAGACTCCCAATCAAGCTCTTTGGAGCTTTCGGATAGGTCTTGATCAAGCCCTTCGCGGATCGACTCCCTCATGCCTGGGATGGAAAGCAGGTGCAAGGTTTCGGAAATAGCGTTCCAGTCTTCTTCAGAAACCAGAACCGCGTTGCTTCTTTTGCCGGTGATGATAATCGGTTGATGCGTGATTGCCGCCTCGTCAATGAGGCTGTAGAGCTTTGCCCGGGCTTCGGTCGCGTTGAGAATGTTCATAGGGGGATCTCCTACATTTAGCGTACGCCATGACGTACGTTGTGTCAAATCTTGTTTTTCCCTTCAATGTTTCAGATAGGCAACAGCGTTCTTGCTTTGCGCTATTGCTGTGTCGCACTGAGTTGGGTGAGTTGCTCTAGGACGAGGGCTGACTCGTCGGACCATTGGATGTCGCCGGGGAGGAACTCGAAGAGTTTTTTGTTGAGGGCTTCGGCGAATTTTACCTCGAAGACTTCGTAGCGCAGTAAAGGATCGGATGAGGGGCGTAGTCCGGCGAGGCTGGTGGCGAGTGGGGCGTCGGCGGCGCGGCGATGTTCGCAGACGTAGGGGAACCTATTTTTTCCGACGAGTAGCAAGACGTGGTGCGGCAGGTGGTCGGGCCACTCGGGCGGGGTGTCGCTTTGGAGTTTTGCGGCTTCGGGCCAGAGGGAGGCCAACTGTTCGGGACGCCAGTGGCCGATGAGGGCGCTGACCGGTAGGCCGTTGAGTTGCGTGGGTTGGGGTGCTTGAAAGTGGTAGTTGCGAAGTAAGTCGGCAAGCATTTGAGCCAGACCGCCCTGCCCTTCAACAGCGGCAAGCAATTTTTTTAATTCATCGGTAGGAGCACCGCGGCTGTCGGTGCGCAATCTTGTTTGGAGCCAGGGGACGTCGAGGCGACGGACTTGGCGTCCGCTGGGGAGACGGCGGTCGGTCCAGAGGTGGTTGCCGTCGTAGACCTGGAGGAAGCTGGCGGTTTGGTCGGCGATCGGGGTTTGCATTTCCCATCGCATGACGCGTTTGCCGTGGGGCCGAAGTTGTTGCCAGTAGTTGCCCGCGCCGGCGAGGGTTTGTTGGTGGAGGCGGGATTGGTACCTGAGCTTGGCGGTGATGCTGGCATGTTGTTCGAGGATTTTTATCGTTTGGGCGACGAACAGGTTGCCGTTTTGCGCCGGGCGAGGTGCTTGCCCTTCTGCTGAAGCAGGGATTGCCAGAGGGATCGCCAGGATGGGGGCTAGCAGCAAACGGGTTGCTAAACGTGTTGTTAAACGAGGCAAGATAGTTTTCCTTTGCCGGTTTTAGCGGTTTTGCCAAAGATTCGGGTTCTACTACGCCGACCCAATACCTAACGGGAGCACTGTGGCAGCAGATTCTAGTGGGAGTCTGCCTGTCTGGTCCACGTCAAACCTTTGCGGTTTGGTGTGGGGTGGGTGCTAGCAAAACAGAGAATCGAGAGATGCAACTAGCCACGCGAGTGCTTTGAGAACGCCAACTTTTGGTCCTACACAAAGCACCAGGGGGAAATAACTCATGAAAAAAACATTGACGACATTTGTGATGGGCTTGGCGGTGTTGCTTGCAGCAACCGACTGCATGGCCCAAGGTCGAGCGTACAACTTGCCGCCGGCGCAACGGCTGATGGAGCCAGGTCCTGGGGTCGGTGGTCCTGGGCCGGGTGTGTTAGGACCGATGGCGACACGCGGTGGCGGTGGCGGAATTAATCCGGCGATGGCGATGGGCGGCGGTATGGGCGGCCCGGGCTGTGGACCGATGGGTGGTTGTGCCCCGATGGGTCGGGGCGTGACCTCGCAGATTGCTTTTTTGGGTGTTGAGGGTGGCGAAGTCGCCTGGGACATCAGCGGACAAGGGATGTTCGATAGCTCGCCTTTGGTGATGCCGGGTCGACAAAACTTTTCGCAAGGCGCGATCTATCGACTGAAGTTGACCAACTTGCCCGACCGCGCAGGTGTGGAGTTGTATCCGACGCTCGAAATAGCGCCGGTGACGCCTCGGACGGATGCGTTTTTGGCGCATGCACCGATTCCGATTCAGTTTACGGACGAGGATTTGGATCAGGTGCTGAGCGGTAACTATGTGACCAAGGTGATTTATCTGCCGGATCCAGAGTTTCAGGAATTGGCGCTTTCGGGCGTGGGGACGCTGGTCAGTACGCGGCTTGATCCGGGTGTCGATCCGATTGCCGAGGCCGACCGTCGTGGGTCGATCATGGCGATCTTGCGAATTGGTAATCTTGATTTGCAACTTTCAGGTGGACGGGGTCTTGCCATGCAAGGCGACGTGACTCGCGCTCAGTATAGCGATGGCTCGGGGAGCCTTGGTTTTGAGAGTGGCGAGGTGCTTGGTCCGGTCGAAGAAGGTGTTCCTTATGAATCGGGCGCTCCTTATGAAGGCCAAATGGGACCCGTGGACGGCGGCTATCAAGGCGAA
The DNA here is from genome assembly GCA_965224625.1 of Bythopirellula sp. GTDB lineage: Bacteria > Planctomycetota > Planctomycetia > Pirellulales > Lacipirellulaceae > Bythopirellula. Next base: position 469,568 of record CBDCZS010000001.1, on the reverse strand, counting down.
GCTTATAACGGTGGTTACCAGGGTGGTTACGGCGGTATGCCGGGGCCTCCGCAGGGGATGCCGACGGCCGGTTTTGCTCCGCAGGCGAGGCCTCCTCATATGGTTTCGGGGATGACGACGCCGCAGTGGGGGATGCCTAGCGTGGGTACGCCGATCGGGTTGCCTGGTCCGCCGCATATTCCGCTGGGACATCAGGCCGGTTTGACCAAACATGAAATGCGTAACCGTACGCGGGTAAGAATGCCGCCTCCGGTCCACAAGATGAGCATGACCGTGAAGCAGCGTCCTGGGATGAATTATCCACGTCCTGTGAATCACGTGAATATATCGGAGAACAACCGTGCAGGCTTTCGTGCCTTTGGCGGGACGATGGCTCCGGCGGTACCGACGATGATGAAGAAGATGGCTTCTCGGATGGGGAGTCGCCGAAATTGTCCTAGCGGCAATTGCCGATAGACGATTGCAGCGTTTGAGAAAGGTTCGATAACGGTTCGCATCCTTGCAGATTCTTGAGACTTCGATTTGGAGAGACTTTGGATGCAGGTCGCTGGTAAAATGCTGAGGGCGGTACTCGTCGGTTGGATGTGTTGCACTGCGGTGCAGGCAGCCGATCGGCCCGTACATTGGCACCACGCAGGTGCTATGCCTCCGGGAGCGATTGGACGCCAGCGACTGATGCGAGGTGGACCGTTGTCAGGATTCTGTCAGCCGGTAGCGATTCGTGTTCCTACGGGGGCACGAATCGCGTCGGCGGCAGGTTCCAGTTTTTTGGAAGGCCGTACGGATCGGTTGTTGGTGGGGTTGCCGATTGGTCCGGTCTATCGCTTTAAAGTGACCGAGATTCCGGACCATCCGGGGTTGGAATTGTTTCCGACCGTGGAGCTGGTCGACCGGCTTTATCCGCCACCGGGACAGAAGTTGCGTTTTCCGGTGCCGATCGAGCTGACGCGGGACGAGCTGTTGTTGGCATCCGAAGGCCGGTTTATTACGCGGGTGATTTATTTGGAAGATCCGCAGATCGCTCCGGCAATTGCCCGTAAGGGCGAAGAACAGCCTTGGGTCGAAGCGCGTCCGGGCGACGATCCGTTGGTGATGGCCGATCATTTGGGGCGTCCGATGGCGATTTTGCGTCTGGGGGGACGTGTTCCGAGCGGTCCTCAAGCAAACCCGGCGTTTTTGTACGGAGCGCCACAGGCGATTGTTTACGATCCACCTGCGGAAAAACCGTTGCAGCACTCACCCTCGAATTGAACTTATGTTGTCGACCCATTCTACACGTCCGCCCGTCTGGTTTCGTTACGGGGTTGTTGCCGCAGCGACGCTGATGCTTTGTTCTTGCAAGTCGACTTTGCCGAGCAGGACGACGGCAACGAACGGGGCACCCGAAAACTTTCAAACTCGTGGGATGGATCGGCAAGTGATGCCGGTTATCTATCGCGAAGATTCTCACCTGCCACCGCCGGCTGCTAGGCAAGCGGAGTATGCTGCGGGCATTCGCCCGGCCAGTTGTTCTTGTGGACAGCACGGCTGTGGGCCGGTGCTTTGTGGGGGCAATCGCCCGATTGTTGGGCCGAGGGATGAATACTTGTGTGATGGTGGGGATGCTGGTCTAGCTGTCGGAGTGCGGAAGGATTGGCAAGTCGACGGGTTGGGACAGGAAGACACGGTGGCGCACTATGATACGGTCGATGGCCGTACGGTGGTCGCGCCGAGTAATCGGGTTTGTATTTATTCGCCCCGTTTTGGGGTGGTGCGGCGGATGGTTGATTTGCATGAATATGCTCGTGCAGACATGGCTGGCGGTTTTGATTCGCCGCTGGTGCTGTCGAAGATCGACGAGAACGAGGGAGCGGTGACTTCGCTTGCTCAGTTGGAGCCGACGATCCATCGCAAGGACGATCTGGCGAGTTTGATGCTCGAACGTCAACAGTTGGGCGAGCTGGATCGGGACTTGGTTTTGGCCGAGTTTGATGGTTCGATGTCGCCGTATGCCGATTTGGTAATTATTCGGACCGGTTCGATCGACAACGGGGAAAAGGCGTTGTTGGCGCGTGCCAGTTTGGCGGCGATCAGCTGGTCCGCCGACGAAGCGCCGCAGGTGGCGATCGACGAGCGTCACGCTGAGGCGGCTGTGCGAGATGCCCAGCCGGGCGTGGTTTTTCATACGAAGGATCCGACAAAGCCCCGTTTGCGGCTGATCAAGCTTGCCTCTTGTGGTGCGGCGAAGCCTGGGGACGAGATCGAGTTTACGTTGCGATTTGATAACATCGGCAGCCAAGTGATGGGCAACGTCACGATCATGGACAACCTCACAACTCGGTTGGAGTATGTTGAGAAGAGTGCAAAGTCGAGCGTCGAGGCCGATTTTTCGGCAGAGCCGAACTCGGGTGGTTCGGTGGTGTTGCGTTGGGAGATCGAGGAGCCGATCGAAGCGGGTAAGGGCGGAATTTTGCAGTTTAAGTGTCGAGTTCGGTAAACTTGCCAAAAAAGGAAGCCTAGTTCTGGCTTCAGGAGAGCTGCAAAGTCGATTTTGGTCCGTCTGCAAGATGCTCGGAATAAATTTGAAACACGACGAAACGACGGAAACAACGAAAAACAAGCGTGGTTTCGTCGTTTCGTTGTGTTTCATTTTTTTTGCTGCCCTGAAGTTCGTAGGGTTTTTTGACTTTGCAGTTCTCCTCAGTTCTGGCTTCCGTTTCCTTGACTCCGGCCGTTGCAACAGGCCATACTTAACTAGTTGTCTTACTAGGAGAGTTGCCATGGAAGAAGTCGGCCTATTTGATGCCAAAACCCGGTTTTCCGAACTGGTAGAGCAAGTTCACCGAACCGGACAAGCTGTTTTGATCACGAACTGCGGGGAGCCTGTCGCTGAGATCGCGCCTACTCGAAAAACGTCTTCCTGCTAGATGACTCGTGAAGAAGCCTTTGCCCAAGTCGCCCGCCTATGGAAAACCGTTGAGCCGATGGGCAAACAAGAAATCAAGCAAACCCTTGAAGAAGGGCGAAATCGATGCCCCGATGTTTGATTGACGCAAGTACGACCCTGGCTTGGCTCTTCAACGAAGCGAAGCGAGGGCCGGCACTGCAACAACAGTTTTAATTTGACTTGGCAGTTCGTTTAGGGATCCCCCTACTCACCGACGATGGCAAGCTGCCTCAAAATGCGTCGGTGTGGAGTTGATTGAGCCTGCTTAGGGGACACCCTCCTGCGTTGGCGTTTATAATTCCGGCTCTTCACCAGAATCTGTGGGTGGATTTCTTCGGAATCGGTGGTTTTTTCCGCTCAGAACGGCTCTGTAGAAAACCTCCCCTTTTTGTTCTTTTAAGGAACCACAGAGGACACAGAGGAACACAGAGAAGTGTTTTTTACCTTCAAGGCAAAGACTATTCTCTCCGTGTACCTCTGTGTCCTCTGTGGTAAATCTCTGGGGCCAACCGTTCAAAAGCAAGTTTTCTACAGAGCCGCTCAGAACCCTTTTTGCCTCAAGGGCTTACGTCGAAAAGGCCCTGTCATTGCCCCCTCGGCCGCGTCCACAGAAAAATTTCCTGGAAATCTACTACTACTACAGCTTGCTACAATAGCTGAAAGTGCTTTTTCTGTTTGACGCCCTTGCTACCCGCTTTTTCGAGGACGCGACCTCATGAAATCGACCACAACTTTTGCATTCTCAGCAGCCTGCCTAACGCTGGCGTTTTGCTTCTCTTTCGAAGTCCAAGCCGCCCCGGTCACATTCGATTGGGCCACCGTTGGCAATCCGGGCAACGCAGATGACACGCACGGTGCTGGTTACGGCGGAGTCGCCAACAGCTACCGCATCAGCAAGACCGAAGTCACGAACGCGCAGTACACCGAGTTCCTCAACGCGGTCGATCCGACCGCCGCCAACTCGCTCAGTCTGTTCAACTCAAGCATGGCAGGCAACTTTGGCGGGATTGAAAACACAGGCACCACCGATGGCTCTCGCTACGTTGCGCAAGCGGGCCGCGAGCAGAACCCGGTCACTTATGTTTCGTTCTTCGACGCGATGCGGTTCACCAACTGGCTTGAGAACGGCCAGGGCAGCGGTAATACCGAATCTGGCGTCTACACCATAGGCAGCGGCGCCGACGAAGTCCGCAATCCCAATGCGACGTTTTTCATTCCCAGCGAGGACGAATGGTACAAAGCGGCCTATTACGATCCATCCGGCACCTACTTCGACTATGCCACTGGCAGCGATACGGTTCCGGTAAGCGACCAACCGGGCGACGACCCCGCCGCAGTGAACTACTTCAACAACGACGGCCTCGCCAACGGCTTCAACGACGGCTACGCTGTCTCTGGCTCAACGAGCTTCTCTACGAATCCATTCACCGACGTCGGTGCCTACACGAGTGCCACAAGCCCTTATGGCACGTTCGACCAAAGCGGCAACGTCTGGGAGTGGAACGAGGCAGTCATTAGTTCGTCTTTCCGTGGCATTCGCGGTGGTTCGTGGGCCAGCTTCACGAGCGGCTTGGCCGCGTCGTTCCGGATCATCATCAACCCCACGGCCGAGATCGGCATCATTGGTTTTCGCGTGGCAAGTATCCCTGAGCCAAGTTCGCTGCTGTTAGGAGCAATGGCATCGGTAGGTCTTTTGATGCGGAGGAGACGGTTAAGCTAACCCTTTTTTCCTTTATTCCTTTTGCCGCCGTAGGCGGCGCGCGATTTTTTTGAACGGATTTGGACCTTGAGACGTAAAGACTTTGCAGGACCGGGCCGCGATCCACCAGTTCTGCTGGTGCTGCGTATATTGTTGACGGGGGTACGATTTTACGCGGTGGCTCTTGGAACGGATCGACAGTTTTCCGAAGAACCAGCGGTTTATTTTTGGTACACGACTCGCCGACCACGCGTTGGAAGTGATGGAGACATTTCTCCTGCGTGGGCGGTAAGTATTTTACCGATTCAGAGATGCCATGAAGTACCTCTTCTTCTTTATCGGGCACCCAGAACGGGCCCTTGCTGTGGCTATCCTGATGTTAGCCATCGCCGCTCTCTGCGGAGTGATTGAAAAGAAACCTGGGTATGCGTTCGGCGCGGCAGGTAGCGGGCTCTTGTTTGCTATCTGGGAAATCTTTTGCATGGCGCAACGCAGCAACATCCGGGTTGATCTCCTCTTGATTATACCGTTCTTATTTTCCGTCACGATTATGGGATTGGCTTCTGTATTTTTCAAGCACAAGGATGAGTGGTAGCCTTCTACCCCTTGCCAACGTAGCTTAGAGAATATCGAATATCCAAAGGGAATCGCCCAGCAAGAAGGATTCTTGCTATGGGGTCCAACTTCTACATTCCTTTTTCAAAATTCGACATTCACCACCTCCCCTCTATGCCCTACCTTTCCTTTCTGTTTATCTGCCTCGTTTGGGGTACGAGTTTCATTTTGATGGACCGGGCGTCGCATGCGCTGGGGGCGGTTTCTATTGGGGTGATTCGTTTGCTGGGTGGGGCGCTGGTGTTGGGAGTCTATTGGCTGGTGACGCGTGAGCGTGTGCGGATACGGCGGGTCGATTGGTGGCATATTTTTGTGGTGGCGGCGCTGGCGAACGCCCTGCCCTTTGTGATTCAGCCTTATGCGATGATCCAGGCGGGCGAGCATGGGTATTTTGGCATGATGGTCGCGCTGGTGCCGTTGGCTACGATTCTGGCGTCGATTCCGATGCTGAAAATCTGGCCTACGCGCCGGCAGTTGGTCGGGGTGCTGGGCGGGATCGTCTGTATGGGGTTGGCGGTGCAAGATGGCTCGGCGCGGGGGATGTCGGCGGGTTTGTTGGCGCTGGCGCTGACGGTGCCGGTGAGTTATGCGGTGGGGAACGCTTATGTAAAATGGAAGTTGGATCATATGCCGTCGTTGCCGATGACGACGCTTTTTTTGGCGTTGGGGGGTGCGATGTTGCTGCCGTTGCATTTTTCGCCAGAGGTCTTGGAGCAATGGCAGTTGGCCGATCCTGTGGAGCCGTATGATTGGCCGTTGGCGATTGCTTCGATGGCTTTTTTGAGCGCGGTGAGTACGGGAATCGCTATTTTGCTGTTTGTTCGGCTGATCCAAAAGCAAGGCCCGTTGTTTGCGGGTATGGTAACCTATGTGGTGCCGGTTTTGGCTTTGCTGTGGGGGCAGTTTGATGGTGAAAAGCTGACCACGTTGCAGGTGGTGGCTATGGGTGGGGTGTTGGCGATGGTTGGGTTGGTGCAGTGGGGTGCGGCGAGTGGTGGTGGCTCTGGCGATGCGTAGTCATCGTCATCGCGGCTTTTTTGTTTGTATTTTGAAAACCATAATTTTAAAACCGTAAATCTATGTCTCATTCTTGGCTTGCTCGGCGTACTGCTGAATTTGATGCTTCTGGCATTCGTAAGGTGTTTGATCTGGCGTCGAAGATGGACGATCCGATTAACTTGTCGATCGGACAGCCCGATTTTCCGGTGCCTGAGGGGATGAAGAATGCTGCGATCGAGGCGATTCAGTCGGATAAGAATGGCTACAGCGTGACGCAGGGGATGCCTGCGCTGCGTGAAGCGTTGCAAACTCGCATTGATGCGGAGTATGGGCACGACGACCGGCGGGTGTTGGTAACTTCTGGGACCAGCGGTGCGCTGGTGCTGGCGATGCTGGGGATGATCGACCCAGGGGACGAGGTGATTTGTTTTGATCCGTACTTCGTCATGTACCCTGCCCTAGTAAAAATGGTGGGCGGGAAGTGCGTGTTGGTCGACACCTATCCCGACTTTCGGATTGATCCTGAGAAAGTCGAAGCGGCGATTACGCCCCGTACGAAAATGATTTTGTTGAACAGTCCGGCGAACCCGACGGGGGTTTTGGCGGGGGAGGAAGAAGTGCGATCGCTGGCAGAGTTGGCCGAGAAGCATGACATCGCGCTGCTGTCGGACGAGATTTACCGCGAGTTTTGCTACGACAGTCCGTTGGTGAGTCCGACGTCTTGGAATGAGCAGGCGATTGTGGTTGACGGTTTTAGTAAGTCGTATGGCGTGACGGGCTGGCGGTTGGGCTGGATGCATGGGCCGTCGGCGCTGATCGACAAGCTCACGATGTTGCAGCAGTACACGTTTGTTTGTGCGCCACATCCGTTGCAATGGGCGGCGTTGGCGGCGATGGAAATCGACATGTCGCCGCAGATTCAGGAATACGGTGTGCGGCGTGATCTGATGGTGGCGGGACTGCGCGATGCGGGTTACGAAGTCGCCCCGACGGGGGGCGCGTTCTATGTTTTCCCGAAAGTGCCCGAGGGTGGCGGCACGGGGACAGAGTTTGTTGCGCGGGCGATTGAGAACGAGTTGCTCGTAATCCCAGGGAAAATTTTTAGTGAGCGGGATACGCATTTTCGCATTTCTTACGCAGCAACGGTCGAAACGATTGAGCGTGGGTTGGACGTTCTGCGGCGACTTGGGCCTTCGGTTGGCGGTTAGGGACGAGCGTGAGTACAATGGGGAGGCTCTTGCATGAATGTTGACCAAATTTTTTCGACGATGAATCGGCATGGGGTACGCTATTTGTTAATCGGCGGCATGAATTTTATGCTTCGACACCGTCCATTGCTGACGTACGACGTCGATTTATGGATCGAAGATACCGAATCGAATTGCCGCCAATGCGAGTTGGCTCTCGCCGAGATAGAAGCGGAGTGGGGAAGCACTGAAGAAAACTGGGGTCCGGTTGGTCGACTCTCGCCGGGTTGGCTACAAAGACAAGCCGTTTTTTGTTTTCACAGCCCCCATGGAGCGATTGATATCATGCGATCTGTTGCTGGCATGAGTAGTTGGCAAGAGGCATGGCAACGGGGAATTGACGAGCAGACGAAATCGGAGACCGCTTATCGAGGGCTTTCAGACGGGGACATGCTTGCCTGCCAACTCGCTCTTGCTGAGCCGCAGCGCAGGAGCGAACGTACACTTTACTTGCAGAATTTACTCGACAAGGAGGGAGAGGATTTGTGAACGACACTCAACTCAAGCAAAACGAAGAATTGAAACGCGAGAAGTGCTGGGATCCCCAACAACGTTGGCAGGTGCTGCAGGAAACCATTGCCTGGGTCGATTCGCAACAGGCGGTGCCCCGCAATAGCCCTGCAGGGTGTTTGGCCGCAGAGCGGCGTAGGCTCGGATAGAACCGACGTTCCCAATAAAAACAGGCCCAATAAAAACGGGCCAAATAACCAAATGAAAAAACGGGCCTGGGGGATTGCTCTCCCAGGCCCGTTCTATAAGCAAGCGTAACTTAACCCCCGTAAGTACTCCGAAGAGCAGGCTACAGGCTTGAACGTTACGCGCTCTTAGTTTGTGGCAGCTCGTCGTTGAACATCTTGGTGCGACCTTCGACAATGTCGTCGGTGACCACATAGCGGCTGCCGCGTGGTTGGTCGGGTAACTCGAACATGATGTCCATCATCACGGTTTCGATGATCGACCGCAGTCCACGGGCACCGGTTTCACGCTCGGCGGCGCGGGTAGCGATGGCGTGCAGTGCCTTGTCCGTAAACTTAAGATCGGCATCTTCCATCGAAAACAAGTGCTGATATTGTTTGGTCAGTGCATTTTTTGGTTCTTGCAAGACACGGACCAACGATTCGGCACCGAGCGGCTGGAGGGCCGTGATGACCGGCAACCGACCGACCAGCTCGGGAATCAAGCCGTAACCGACCAAGTCGTCGGAAGTGACCTGGGCGAGTGTTTCGCCCAAGCTCATTTCGGTGGCCGTGTCGCCCGTTTGGCCGAAGCCCATCGAACGACTTCCGAGGCGTTTGCTGATGACGTCTTCGATGCCGCTGAAGGTGCCGCCGACGATGAACAGGATGTTCGTCGTGTCGAGTTGGATGTACTGCTGTTCGGGATGCTTACGGCCTCCCTGGGGCGGTACGTTGGCAGTGGTGCCTTCGAGCATTTTGAGGAGTGCTTGTTGCACGCCTTCGCCCGAAACGTCGCGGGTGATTGAGACGTTTTGGCTGGTTTTGCCAATTTTGTCGATTTCGTCGATGTAGAGGACTCCGCGTTGGGCGGCTTCGACGTCGAAGTCGGCGGCATGCAGGAGCTTGAGCAAGAGGTTTTCGACGTCTTCGCCGACGTAACCGGCTTCGGTCAGCGTGGTGGCGTCGCCGATGGCGAAGGGGACGTTGAGGCTCTTGGCCAAGGTTTTGGCGAGCAACGTTTTGCCGCAACCGGTGGGACCGACGAGGAGGATGTTCGACTTGTCGATTTCGATTTCCGTTTCCTCTTCGGCAGCCATCAGTCGTTTGTAATGGCTGTGGACCGCAACAGCCAGAACGCGTTTGGCCGCATCTTGGCCGATGACGTATTCGTCGAGGCCGGCGACGATTTCGCGAGGACTGGGGATTTTGGTGAAGAGTTGCTTGCTGGAACCGCGTCGGCGTCGCTCTTGGTCGAGGATCGACTGACAGAGTTCAATACACTCGCCACAGATGTAGACATCGCCGGGGCCTTCGACGAGCGGGCCGACGTCGCGATAGCTCTTACGACAGAACGAGCAAAACGCATTCTTTTTGGTGGTTCCGCCGCGACGGCCGCTGAGTTCTTTGCCAGAGGGCATTCAAGTTTCCTTCCAAAGTGTGCAAAAGCGTGGGGGCATCACCGTCCCTACGGCTATTTACGATGAAAATCAGTGGTGTCGCTCGAGGGAGTGAACATGCCAAAGGTAGTTTGGCGTGTCGGCTCCTTAGGGGGCTATTGGGCCTTCATGTTCTGGCGGTGCGTCCTTGTCCGGTCAGTCCGAGCAGTTGTTGTTACTCTTAGTGTTACGTAGCTCCAACGAAAGTCGTTCATCGGCCCTTGGGAGGGGTAAGGTTCAGGCAGTGCTTGCAGTGCCGAAAAACCGTACCAGTCCGACTGGCCTGCAACACTAGCACAGACCTGCGTAGCTGGCCCTAACCGGTGTTGCTGTTACTGTTTAACTCAGTTTGGATCTCTGTTTTAAAGTCGCTAGTAAGGTCGCTTGCTAGCTTTGCTTTTATAGTTCGGAATTCTTCGTCGCTTAGCCCACCTTCTGCGTGCAGTTCTCGGAACTTTGATATGAGTTCGCTGCTCTGCTCTATGTCTTGGGCCTCACGATCGCGATACCTTCGCGCGACGGTGACGGCCGCGGCCGTCATGACGAAAATAGCCGCGAATAGCAACGTAGCCTGCACGAGTGATTCAAAAGTCTCATCCATCACGATCCACGGTCGCCTTCCTGGCGTTTGCCTCGCTGCTCGCTTATATCCTGTTTACCCCTATTGTTTCTCTATTATGGCGATTTTGCCAGCAGGCGTCCAGAAATGTTGTTTTCTGGGGGGCTGGGGCCTTCTGTTTGAGCTTCTGGGAGCCGCATATTTTGCCGTTTCCCCGCAGTTGGAACACTTTGCATGGGTGTTTCAAGCCTGCTAGACAGCATCACCGATAGTAATGATGGGGAGCCGGTGTGCGCTGGCGTTTGGAATACGAATCACGGAATGACGCATGACGAAGGAATGTCGAATACCGAATGAGGGTGGGCGAGTTGCTTCCACCTGGATGCTGAGGGCGCTGCTTGGGGTGCTCTTGGCCTGTTGCTGGAGTGCGCCTGTCTGGGCACAGTCTCAGCCGTTGAAGCCGACTTACTGGAAGCAGCGGTTGTTTTTCATTCCTTATCAGAGGAATCCACAGAGCAAGCTATTGAATCCGATTGCAAAGGTACAGCTACTCACCTCTCGCACGGGGGCGAACGATTGGGCACCTTTGCAAGAAGCTAAGCCGAACGTGCAAGGGTTCAGTTACCACGCTCCGGAGGATGGCGAGTATTGGTTTGCTTTGCGGCATCTTGACCGTCAGGGAAATCCCTGGCCGAGTGCGGTGGTAAAACCACTCATGCGAATTGTGGTGGATACGGAAGAGCCAGAAATTACGCTCCGTGGTTCTTCGGATGTACGAGGTCAAGTGGTGATCCGTTACGAGGCGCGCGACGCAAACCTACAGCCGACGAGTCTGTTGGTTGAAGTGCGTGGGGCGGGCGGGCGGTGGTCTCCGTTGCGATTGGCAAAGCCTGATATTGCTCAGCCTGACCGGTTGGTTGGACGGGTTGAGTGGCGGCCTCCGACGGGTGTCACTCGCGTTGAGCTACGCGGAGCGATCGCTGACCGGGCTGGCCATCGAGGGAAAACAGAAGCGGAGTTTGATTTGCGCAGCGCGGTCGCTAAAGCCGGGCCAGAATTTCCTGGGGCAAGCAGAACCCCTTTTTCACCTACAAGGCAGCTTCCTTCGCAGGACTGGCCGAGGAACAATCAGCTTGCAAAGCGTCAGGCTCCGCCGCAGAGCACGCCTTATGCTGTTGGCAATCAAGTTCGGCAAGGGCGCACGTTAGCGAAATTGGTGGGCGACGGCACGGCGCAGGCGATGCAATCGTTGCGCATGACGCCGTTGGATGCGGATCATGCGCCGGCGTTGGTCGAGAGCACGCCTTGGCCTTCTCCGAAGCAGGATGCCTGGGTGCCGGCTGCGTCGGCAGTCGACCTTGCAGAGAGGATGGTCAATTCGCGGACCTTTGATGTGGAGTACGACCTCGAGTCGGTCGGTCCTTGGGGAGTCTCGAAGGTAGAGCTTTGGGGAACCCAAGATAACGGACGGAGTTGGCAGAGCTATGGAGTGGATCCAGACAATCGGAGTCCGGTGCGCGTGACCGTGCCGGGGACGGGCGTTTATGGGTTTCGTATTTTGGTCGATGGTGCCAACAGCGCGGGTGCCCGTCCTCCGCAGGCGGGTGACGAAGCGGAGCTAACGGTTTCGGTTGATTTGCAGCCACCGACTGCGGAGCTGGTTGCTACGGAACTGGGTGAAGGAAATCTGGCCGATCATTTGCTGGTGCGCTGGACGGCCTCAGACTCGAATCTCGAGCAGCGGCCGATTGCGTTGTTTTATAGTTCGCACGCGCGTGGACCTTGGTCGACGATTGCCTCGGGGCTAGAAAATACGGGGAGCTACACCTGGCGGATCGAACGGCATGTGCCTGGCCGGTTTTATCTACGGCTGGAAGCCCGTGACACGGCGGGGAATTTGGCGACTTTTCTGACCCCCAAGCCGATCTTGCTTTCGCGTCCTCAGCCGATGGGGCGATTGCGTAGCGTTCGGCCAGTGGAATAAGGCTCTCGGATTCGGCGAGGCGTAGCTCGCCGGCTATTGCGATCCTGCGGCATGGCTCTCGCCGGCTAGACGATTGACAGGGGGCTTTCGCTGCCAAATGACCTCCGATTGGGGGGCAATTTCCCTGATTCTTCAGGGCAAAACACTTGTATCCCTCGTCTGGGGAGTTTACCATCCTGCCATTGGGTAAAATTCTGATCTCTTTGGTTCCAGGAAGGAATTGTCTAATGCATTTGACCGCAACTTGTTTTTCTAAGCACGCGTGTGCTGCTGCGCTGGTCGCTGTTTGTACGGTGCTTTGCTCCTCGGCGCTGCTTGCTCAGCCACAGGTGACCTATGCCGTCATTCCTGGTGGGCTGGCAGTCCCTTCTACGGGCGTTTCTATTCCGATCGCCAATCATGCCGGCGGTTTGCAGTTTAGTTTTCAGGCGATTGGCGATCTGTCCAATCTTCTTTCGGGGACGCCTGCAGAACAGGTTTTGGGCAACCAGGTATTGCAAGGGTTCCAGGAGGCGGGGCATCTTTGGTCGAACATTTTTAACGATCCGATTACGGTCAACGTAGACATCGATTACCCGGCGCTTGGTACCGGTATCCTTGGGCAAGCGAGCTCTCCTTCGGTCGGCGTGTTTTACGGCGGTGCTTCTGGGGTTCGGAGCCGGTTGATTCAGGATGCGACTTCCGCAGACGATGCGATGGCTGTTGCCAATTTGCAGCCGGGTTCTAATTTGGACTTTCTGACGAACGACACTTCGATTGCCGCTGCGCCTCGGGTGCGAGATAACACGGACAACTCGGGGAACAATCGAAGTATCGATGTGAACCGGGCGAATGCCAAGGCGATTGGCGCATTGAGCGGGAATGATTCGGCTACCGACGTCACGATTTCGTTTAGCAGTAATTTCAGTTGGGATTTTAACCGAGGAAATGGTATTACTGGCGGGCAGTTCGACTTTGTCGGCGTCGCGGCGCACGAGATTGGTCACGCTTTGGGGTTTGTCAGTGGTGTCGATAGCGTTGATTTTTTTACGACGGCTACGGGTGCGGGTGGGGTTTTAGATTTGGATCCTTTTCGCGTGTTCAGCGTGCTGGATCTGTACCGATACTCGAACGATAGCCTGACGCAAGCGGGCCAGCCCGCGAATGGAGCGGTCTTAGATCTTGCCTTTGGAGAAATCCCTGGGGATACACCTTACTTTTCGATCGATGCGGGCACGACGGCATCGGGGACTTTTTCGACAGGTTTTTTCAATGGCGATGGCCGTCAGGCGAGCCACTTTGAGGACTTCCTGGGGCTGGGGATCATGGACCCGACTTTTGCTCCCGGACAGTTGGGAGTGATTACCGGCCTCGATGTCTTGGCGCTAGATGTGATCGGGTACGACTTGATTGTTCCCGAGCCGTCGAGCCTGCTGCTGTTTGCGATCGGCTTTTGTGCTATTGGCAGCCGACGCAGGGTGTGACTCGCAGGTTTGGTAAGCCTCGCAAACGCGAAACATCATTGGAACGCTTCGATGGGTGGTAGCCCTGGAACTTCGGGGTCTGGCTCACCTTCGGTCTCTGGGGGGTCTGTCCCGCCCGTTGTTGAAAGCGCATCGGTGTTGGCGTCGTCGTCATCATCCCCGCTAGGAGGAGCAACGTTCCCGGTGATTAGGGATCCGAATCGTTGCGGGTCGTAGTTGAGATTGTGGCCCAGCGAAGGGTCGGTGTAGGGATTGCAGGGGCCGCCGCTGTTTTGAGCACGAACGAGGGTCGTTGGATTTTCGTAGGCGGAAGCCAAGAGGCCGGGCTTGGGGCCGGTGCCGAACGTCCATTGGAGGCCGAAGGTGGAGGCCCAGGAGTGGCTGTCGGCGTAGGAAGTGTTGGTGTAGAGGCCCAGTTTTGAATTGAGTTGGTGGGTTCCGTAGAGCGAAGCGACGAGGTCGTTGGGGTCTTGGCGCTGGCCGATGGCTGCTGTGATGAGGTTTTGACCCCACCGCATTGAGAGGTAGCCTTCGAGTAGTTCGGCGTTACGCAACGTGACCGGGCCGGTGCCGCCGCCGGGGAGTGCGAGGGTGACGCTGTCGGCGTCTTCGAGTGGGTCGGTGTACGTGACTCCGGCACCCAGGTTTTCGGTGATCGCGAAGCCGAGGAAGCTGCGGAGCTGGGAGAGGTAGAGTCCGTCGAAACGGGTGTCGGTGTATTGGTCGAACAGCAGGCCGCCGCTGAATCGCTGAAGCAGGTCGCCGTCGGCTTGGCCTTGGCGGTAGCTGCCGAGGGTGCCAATAAACTGACTGCCTTGGTCAAAATGGTTGTGGGTAAAACTGCCGTAAAGGCTGGCTTGCTCGAACATCGGCACCGACATGTCCAAGCCGTAGAGTGCACCGACCTGCGAATCGTAGGTGTCTTGAAAGTAGCTTAGCCCTCCACGAGCGCGGAGCGATTGTCCCCAGTCCTGTTGAGCGCACGCTTGGCTGCTCAAAGAAAACAACTGGAGTACGGCTAAGCAAATTGTTGGCAACGATACACGCAAGATGGCAGGCATGGCAAGGACTCGGTAGAGAGTGCGCGAACTGGTAGGGTTCTTTACGTCATCGAGCCGTGGCTGCCAACCTCGTTACACGAAGTTGCGTTTCGCTAGCATTTTTTGATTAGGCAAACTTCGCGGTTGCTATGCTTGCTAGCAGTGCTGGTAGAATGCCGTCCGACGGCGCAGGATACACAGAGAGGCGATAGCGATGCTGGCGAGAAACGCCGTGGTTGGCTCTGGGACGACGGTGATGTCGAGTTGGTAGAACTGCGCGGCGTTGTGTTGTCCTCCGACTCGGACGTAGTAGTCGCCGGCGTTGAGGAGTTGATGGTTGGTGATGGATTCGCTAGCACCTAGGACGGGGTTGTTCGAGAACTCTAAGAGTGAGGTTCCGTTGGTGTCGTAGAGGGCGAGTGTGAGGTTGCTTTTGGCCGAGGCGTCGTAGGGTTGTTGCGTGCCGGCGTTGCCACTGCCCTGCCCTCCTTCGTCGTAGGTGGGGCCTAAGGGGGTGAGCAGGATGTCGATGGTTTGGGGCGAGGAGATGGAGAAGCGGAAAAAGTCGAGGTCGGTATGGCTGTCGATGCTGACGAAGTCGATGTCGGTTGCGGCGATAGCGAGATCGTTGGCGTCGGTACCGACGGAAAGGGTTTGTCCGGCGAGGATCGGGTTGGGGCTTAGCGTAGTGGCCTGGAGATAGGTGTCGTTGCCGGTGCCTTCTTCATAGTGGTCGCCGTAGAGGCGGTGGATGCCG
This sequence comes from Bythopirellula sp., assembly GCA_965224625.1. Taxonomy (GTDB): domain Bacteria; phylum Planctomycetota; class Planctomycetia; order Pirellulales; family Lacipirellulaceae; genus Bythopirellula. Next base: position 454,166 of record CBDCZS010000001.1, on the reverse strand, counting down.
AGGATGTCGTCGAACTGCGGGCCGTCGAATCCGCTGGCGAGGATCGGTTCCATCAGAAAGGTGCCGAATTGGAATTTTGCTTGGTTGGGATTCACGTCGAATGATTCGACGTGGTTGAGTCCTAGGCCGTGGCCGATCTCGTGCATGAGCATGTTGCGGAAGAGGCGGTAGTTGTTGGTCGCGTTGCTCCAGCGGTTGATCTCGTCGGTGTCGATGACCATGTCGGCGTTGTTGGGGAAAAAATTGAAGGCGAGGATGGTCGGGCTGGTTTGGCCATCGAGCGAGTGTCCGCTGATGCGGTGATCGCCGCGTGTGCCTAGTGCGCCCGAAGCAGAGCTGAGCGGGAGACCATCGTCTTGCGACTCGTAGTTGAAGGTGACGCCCGAGACGGCGTCCCAGCGTTGGAACGCCGAATTCATCAGGCCCCACCAAGTGCGCTGCGTTAGATCGGCACCGCCGGGTGAAGCGCCGCTGTGGTGGACGCCATCGAGAAAGCTAATCAAGTTACTGGGCGTGTTGACGCCGCCCGACGAGCCGGTTGGTTTGATGTGATTGCTGGAGAGAATCGTGCCATTGGGGACGATGCTCCAGGTGAGGGTGGCCGGGGCACCGAGGCCAGAAGTGCCCGAGGAGGTGTTGGTCCAGCCATTGCCCTGGGTGCGGAAGGCTTGAGGCTCTTGTCCGCCGCCGGTGGAGTAGGCCTCGACGTTCTGAGTTTGCGCACTCGTAGACGGCTGCCATGAGCAGAGAAGAAGGATGGCGATCCCGAGTTTGGGGATCGTTCTGTGGATGAAATTCATTAGCCTGTCCGCTGTTGGTGGGGCCAACCCCTGAAAGTGCCCTAATTTTAGTCTAATTGGAGGTGACGTCTGCCACAAGGAATTGGTCTGCTTGGTGCAGAATTTCAGCGAGTTGAGTCGCCGTTGTGCGGTTGTTCGTGTAAGTTATTAGGCGTCCAGTTTTTTTTGATGCCTGATATTCTGCATGGGACCTAGGGTTTCTGATGGCTAAGGCCGCTGCGAATAAGATTAGTGCTTTGAAGTTTTTGACTTCTCCGGGCGATTTCCCTACGGGGGCGGTCTGCTCGGTGGTTGGGGATGATGCTTTTTTGCGTCATGAGGTTCGTCTGGCCTTGGGACGGCTGTTGAATGGTTCAGGGGTGGAGGATGACGAGGGGATGGCGGTCAAGTTCTGTGATGGAAAGACGGCCGAGCTGCGTGACGTGAAGGATGCGCTGTGCGAACGTTCGTTGTTTGGGAGCGAGCGGCGCATGGTTGTGGTGGAAGAGGCCGATCCGTTTGTCAAACTGTATCGAGAGAGGCTCGAAGATTATGTCGAGAAGCCAGCCCGTGATGCGGTGTTGGTGTTGGAAGTCAAAACGTGGCCGGGCAATACGCGGCTGGCCAAAGCGGTGGCCAAAACGGGGCTGACGATTAGCTGTCAGGTGCCGCAACAAGGACGCGAGCTGACAGAGTTTACCAAGCAGTTGAAAGATTGGTTGATTCATTTGGCACGAAGCCAGTACGGGGTCAAAATGGAGCGTGCGGCTGTCGACTTGCTGCTCGACTTGTTGCCGACCGAAGTGGGGATTCTGTGCCAGGAGATTGCGAAGCTCTCGTTGTTGGTTGACGGCAAGGGGGGAATTGATGCGGTGCTGGTGCGCGAGAATGTCGGCGGTTGGCGGGCACGGAAGACTTGGGACATGATTGATGCGGCTGCGGACGGGCGTGCGGCGGATGCGTTGAATCAGCTTGATCGTTTACTGGGTGCGGGCGAAGAGCCTCATGCTTTGTTGCCGCAGATGGCTTCGACCTTTCGGAAATTTGCCGCAGCGGCTCGCATTTTTGAGCAAGCTGAGCAGCAGCGCCGTAAGATTTCGTTGCGTGCGGCGCTCGAGCAAAGCGGGATACCGCCCTTCAAGTTGAGGGACGCGGAGGCGCAGCTCAAGCAGATTGGGCGGCCACGTGCCAAGCAACTTTACCGCTGGCTGCTAGCAGCCGATTTGGAGATGAAGGGGCATAATTCGACGAAAGACCGTGCGCGACGGGTGTTGGAGACGCTTATCGTGCGGCTAGCGAAGCAGGCAAAACCGCCAACGGTAGCGGTCTGAGTGCTGGTGATGGCTTGTTGCCAGCAATGAGCTTGTGGTCTGGGGGATCGTTTTCTACGATTCGCGGCCTGGAAACCGTCCCCCCTTTCTCAGTATCCATTCTCCGTATCCGTGAGACGACCGCTTGTATCGCTTTGTTGGTAGCTTCGCTTTTTTGATTTCAATGGCCGTGGGTTGCCAGGGACCGTCGTGGTCTGGGCATACCGCAAGCAGGACGTCGTTGCCCGGTGGTGAAGCCGCAGTCGCTCTTGCTGAAGCAGATAGCGCAGAAACCAAGTTGGTTGCGAGTGCTGAGGCGTCTACGGAGAAGACGGAAGAGGAGGCTTTGGCCAAGGTGCTCAATGAGCTGGGGGATCTTGGAACGCTCGACCTCGAAGCGAAGCAAGAGTTGATGGCCGATTTGCGCGAGGCGAAGCCTGAGAATCGGCCGTTGATCGTGCAGCAATTTCGTTCGGCGTTGGCTTTTCGCGAGCAACTGGCTGCTCGGGAGCTTAAGGCTGCGAGTGCGAAGCTGGTTGCCGAGAATCTAACCGATCAAATGTTGGCGTCGCAGATGGCTTCGCCTTCGGTGGCCGTGCCGGTCTCGTTTGACATTCAAAAAACAACGACTCCACAAGCATTACCGCTTACGCCGAAACCGAAGCTGCCCGAGGTCGAGACCAAGAGTGCCCCGGTGGCTCGTCAGGTGGTCGTCAAGCAGGTTGAAGCTGCGGCCGAAGTGGCGGCACCCCAGGTGCTTGCCGATCCGCCTTTGCCGATCGTGCAGCAAGCCAGTTATGTGACGGATGTCATAGCGCCGGTTGGTCGGCAAAAACATTTGGAGGCAGCGATCGAGGATTGGCAGGCGTCGGTCAATGCGATGCCGGGTTCTACTGACGAAGTCAACGAACATCTGCGTTTGCGGCTGTTGCAATTGTTGGCCGGCGATGAGGATGCGGCGTTGATGCCGGTACCTGGGGCGACAGCAGCGCAGCAGGACTATTGGAGCAAACAGTTGTTTACCGTATCGACGTTTCTTGATAGCAAGCGGCAACCGAATGACAAGCAGCGTGCTGCCGGCAGTTTGATACATTTGGACCAGGCGCGAGCGAAGTTGGCCGAGCTGGCTACGTTGCAAGTTCGCAAAGTGGTGTTTGTTGATTCGGTCGAGGGTTTTGGTGCGTACCAGGTTCACGAGAAAGCAGAATTTCGTCCAGGCGATCCGATCACGTTGTATGCGGAGATCGAAAATTTTCGTAGCGAATCGACTAAAGAGGGGTATCGCACAAGCCTGGGGACGAGCTATGAGGTGGTCGATAAGAACGGCAAGCGGGTCGACAGCGCGGAGTTTCCTGAGGTTGAGGATCTTTGCCAGAATGTGCGTCGCGACTTTCACATGCAGTACAGCGTGACGCTACCGACCCGGATCTATCCAGACGACTACGAATTGCGGCTGATTATCACGGATCAGCAGAGCCACAAGATCGGTCAGGCAAGCGTGCCTTTCAAGATTGTCGAATAGACGCTACCTCTCTGGGAAGCGGTTTGGTAGAATCTAGGTAGGTTGCCGTGTGCGCACGGCAAAGTGATTTTTTCTCGAAGACAGGAACTGAAAAGATGTCCTTCTCTAGACGCGATTTTTTGGCTACCACTGCGGCAAGTATGGCAACGGCAAGTATGGCCAACGTAGGGCAAGTCTTTGCCGGGGAGAGTACGGACTTGCGTGTGGCTGTCATTGGCGTGAATAGTCGTGGCATGGCGCATGTCGAATCGCTAGGCAAGAATTTGGTGGCGATCTGTGACGTGGATGCAAAAGTTCTTGAGGAGCGTGCCTCGCAGATCAAGGAAAAATTGAATCGTACGGTAGAAACCGTTGGGGATTATCGCAAATTATTGGAACGCGACGACATCGATGCGGTTTCGATTGCGACGCCCAACCATACACACGCGCTGCTGACCATCGCTGCGGTGCAGGCTGGTAAAGACGTCTATGTCGAGAAGCCGATCTCTCACAATATATGGGAAGGTCGTCAGATGGTTGAGGCAGCGAAAAAGTACGATCGTATTATTCAGTGCGGGACGCAGTCGCGTTCTAGCACGGCACTCCAACAGGCCGTTCAGTACGTACGTAGCGGGCAACTTGGCAAGATTCAGTATGCGTTGGGAACGTGCTACAAACCGCGTCCGAGTATTGGCAAGCTTAGCCAACCGTTGGTGATTCCTTCGCACCTAGACTACGACGCTTGGTGTGGTCCGGCCGAAAAACGCGATCTCCTGCGTTCGCGAGTCCACTATGATTGGCACTGGGATTTTAATACGGGTAACGGCGACATGGGCAACCAAGGTATTCATCAGATGGATATTGCACGTTGGTTCTTGGGCGAGCAAACCTTGGCTCCGCGTGTGTTGAGCATTGGTGGCCGACTTGGTTACGACGATGCCGGCGACACGCCGAACACGCAGGTGGTTTATCAAGACTACCCCAATGCCCCGTTGATTTTTGAGACACGCGGCTTGCCTCGCTCGAAGGCGGGGCAGCAAGACTGGGGGCACTCGATGGATAATTATCGCGGTTCGGATGTTGGCGTCATTGTGCAATGTGAAGGTGGTTACCTGCTTGTCCCTAGGACCTATAAGGAGGCGTACGCCTACGACAATCGTGGCCAACTCGTTCAAGAATGGCAGGGCATAGCTGCCAATCACCATACCAACTGGATGGAAGCGGTGGCCTCGCGTGATCGCTCTACGCTCAAGGCCGACATTCTCGAAGGGCATCTGTCGAGTTCGCTTTGCCACACCGGGGCGATTTCTCATCAACTGGGCGAGAAGAGGTCGGCGGCTGAGATCGCCGATTTTGTGAAAGGCAATCCGTTGCTCTCCAGTTCCTTCGACCGGATGGCAAGCCATCTGCGTGCCAACGACGTCGATATCGATAGCGACCAAGGGGCGCTTCGCATGGGACCTTGGTTGGAAATCGACACCACGACCGAAATGTTTGCAAACAACGAAGCAGCGAACAAGCTGCGGAGCCGCGCCGAGCAACGTCCGGGCTATGCCGTGCCGGACCTAGAGAATGCGTGATGCTTTTGCCTTCGGTTGGGTTGGATAAGCCAAGTCGCAAGAATCGTGATTGCTAGTAAGCAATTCGTAGTAGGCTCGGGGACCGTGATTGATTGCACGGGTGGGGCCGGTGTTTGATGGGCAAAGTTGGTTTGCCAATTGAGAAAGTCGGCACCGTCGGTGTCGCCGTCACGGTCGGCGTCGGAAAGATCGTTCTGATGGAAATCTGTCTGCCATTGGGCCAGATCGGCGGCGTCGATCTGGCCATCTAGGTTGAAGTCGGCCGCTAGTGCTTCGAGAAAATCGTGCCAGTCGCGTAGGTCCTCGATCAGCAGGTTGCCGGCTGCGTCGACTTCGCCATTTTGTGCGCCATCGATGTCGGCGATGTACAGTTCGTAGAACGTGGCGCCGTAGTTACTGAACCCCAGGTCGATGCCCGTCGCGGGGTTCATGCTGGTGACCTTGTCGACGTGGTTGGGGTTGAAGGGGGCTGTCCAGGCGCTGAGTGCTTGGAACATGATGTAGGTGTCGTCCGCGACGGCTAGGAGATTGGTGCCTAGGGTACCCGCCGGGTTGGGGCCAATGTCGCTCAACAGTTCTTGGAACAACCCAACATGCGGCTGACCCGGGTTGTTGAACTCGGTGAGCAGCGTCTCGATCAATGTTTCGTTGAGCGTTTTGCCGCCGAAATTAGCGTTTTCGCTATCGGTCATGCTGAAATAGCCAAGAAACCCGAACTGGTCGGCAAAGGCGTTTCGATTGAGCGCAACGGCTTGCACAACGGTGTCGACAAATATCTGTCGGTCGTAGCTGGGCAGGTCGACCAGCTTGGTCACTCCGCTGGAACCGCCGTTGTCGCGAATGCTGCTGATGCCGGGGACTGAGGCGTTGATTGAGTTGAGCGAGGAGTGTTCGGCCAACGGTACGTTAGCTCCCACGGTTGTGTCGTGCACAGGGTGACTTGCTAGGGCGGTAATCAGATCGGCATAGCCTTGTTGGACGACGGAATCCCAAGGTACGGGGATCATTCCCGCCTTAAAATGTTCCCAGGTTTCGGTTGCATTCTCAAGAAGGTGCTGTGGGGGCGAGAGGAGGAGCAGCTCGAAGTTCAGACGGGTGGCATGTTGGTTCGACTGAAGCTGGGCCATCGCCTGATTGATCACGTCGAAGTCGTACACACCGCCGCCCAGGTCGACATCTTCCCATTGCACGCGGAGCGTATAACCATCCGTAAAATCGTAGTCGCGTAGGTTGGCGAGGCGCTCGTCGGCTGGGGTGCCTGCGTTGTCTCGACCGTTGCCCAGCACGTAGATGCCACGCGGGCCGGTGAGGTCAGCGTGGCAGGGTGTGGGGCTATTCAGCATAGCCACCATAATTAGGGCCAGACCCAGGGTAGCTCGACAGGTTCTGCAAGATGCACACATACTCTATAGAACCCGCTAAACGGCTAAAAGTTTCGGTCTTAGCAGAAAAATGGCTCGCACTGGCTCTGTAGAAAACTTGTTTTTAAACGGTGGATGAAAAATTTACCGCAGAGGACACGGAGGAACACAGAGGGAATAACTTTGCCCAAAAGGCAAAAAAACACTTCTCTGTGATCCTCCGTGTCCTCTGTGGTTATTCAAGGAGCAAAAAGGGAACTTTTCTACAGAGCCGCTCGCACTAGGATAACACAAATTCGGAGTTCGTCAGGCCCGGTGGCAGGGCGACGGGCGAGGCGATGAGGAGGGTTGTGTTCGGGAGTTCGGCGAGTGTTTGGCAGACGAGTTGGCTGGCTTCGGGGTCGAGGTCGGCTAGGGGTTCGTCGAGTAAGAGCAGTTGGGGCTGCATGGCTAGGGAACGTGCTAGGGCGACGCGGCGACGTTCGCCGCCGGAGAGGTCGGTTGTCGTTCGTTCGGAGAGATGGCCGACGCCGAGGCGTTCGAGCCAGTCGTGCGCCTGGGTGCCCTGCCCTGCCCCGTTGCGTTGGCCCCCTTTGGGTTGGTCCCTGTTGCGTTGGGCATAGCGGACGTTGGCCAGGACAGTGCCTCGGAACAGATAGGGTTGTTGGTGCAAGTAGGTGCGCTGACGAGGTTGGGCGGCGACGTGGCAGGTTCCCGAGTAGTCGTTGATGAGTCCGGCCAGAATGCGCAGGAGCGTGGTCTTGCCCGAGCCGTTGCTACCGAGCAGCGCTACGCGCTGGCCTTGAGTGACGGTTAGTTGCTCGACGGAGCAGATTCGCTTGCCGTTGCGGTCGACTTGCAGATTGGTGATTTCGATCATGTCGTTCAGTTTACGACATTTTGAGGCTGTCCGGCGAGGAATGCCTGGACGTTGTCGACGACCGTATCGAGGAGGCGGCTGCGAGCGCTTCGTGTTGCCCAGGCGATGTGGGGCGTGATCGTGCAGTTTTTGATGCCTAGCAAGGGATGGTCGGTCGGCGGTGGTTCGGTGGAGAGGACGTCGAGGCCGGCGCTGGCGATTGTGCCGTTGGCAAGAGCAGCGGCGAGGGCCGGTTCGTCGATCAACGGGCCGCGGCTGGTGTTGATTAGCAGTGCCGATGGTTTCATCATGGCGAGCCGGGTGCTGTCGATCATGTTTTCCGACTCGGGAGTCAACGGGCAATGGAGGCTGACGACGTCGCTTTGCTTGAGTAGCGTTTCTAAGTCGATAAGTTGGGCGTAGTCGGGGGTGTCGATGACCGAGCGGTTGGTGGCGAGGACCTTCATTCCAAAAGCGTCGGCCAACTTGGCAGTAGCGCGGCCAATGCGTCCGAAGCCGACGATTCCCAAAGTCTGTCCGGCGAGTTCTTGCTGCGGAGTATCCCAGAAGCAAAAGTCGGCGGCCGAGGACCAACGGCCTGCGTGGACGGCGAGACTATGGTCGCTGACGCGCTGCGCGAAGTGGAGGATGTGCGCAAAGACCATTTGGGCGACCGAGGCCGTGCTATAGATGGGTACGTTGGTGACCGGGATGTTCCGTTCGCTGGCGGTGACTACGTCGACGACGTTGTAACCCGTGGCCATGACGCCGATGTATTTGAGGTTGGGCAACGCTTGGATCACATCGCGCGAGAGGACCGCTTTATTGGTTAGTATCAGTTCGGCTTCTGCCGCTTGGGCAACGATTTGCTCGGGAGGCGTCCGATCGTTGATCGAGCAATTGCCTAGCGAGAGCAGACGTTCCCAACTGAGATCACCGGGATTGAGGGTGAATCCGTCGAGGACTAGAAGATGTGCTGTTGCGTGGGTCATTGCTGCAAAGCCTCAAGATGCTTGGCGAAGTGCAAGGCAAGCACTTCGGTATAAGTGTCGAGATTGTCGGCGAGGCATTGCTTTACGGCAGTGCCGAAACGCTGATCGGTAAGAACTGAGCCAAAGGTGCAGTGCAGAATTTGCCGACCGGCTTCCGTAAAACCTTTGCCTGTAGGGACATCTTCCCAGCGTTCGAGGTAGGATTGCAGAAGCTTGAGGTCGTCGAGGTTTGCCGGGGCAGGAACATTTTCGAGCGTGGCATGAACATGGTAGGTGGCACGGTCGGTGTTGTAACGGTCGCGGCTGAACTCGCAGATTTCGCGGAACAGGGCCGGCTGGTGAATCGCAACGACTCGCAATGCTTCTAAGTAAGAGGTGCCCGCGGTTTTGACGTGAAAGCGGCCTTGGGTCGCCCGTGCGAGAGCGGTGTACATCGAGACTTTGTCGGAGCCAGAGTGGAGGCTGATTTTGTAGGGGCCTAGTTGCTCGGCAATGGCGGCGTGGTCGTGGAGCGATTGTTCGAGCGAGGTGAGGTCTCCGATGAAATCGACCCCTTTTTCGAAATCGCCGAGGAAACGAGGGGCGAGCGAGACGAGCTTCATGTCTTGCCGTAGGCATTGCTCGGCGATGATATAGTGTTCAGCGAGTGTTGTGGGTTGATCGGTTTCATCGACGCTTAGCTCGATTTCGTAGTCTCGGTCGGCGTCGGTTTGTACTTTTTTGATGTACTCGGCCAGTTGGAGAGCTTCGTGGATGGCCGAGCCATATTTGACAGCGGCGCGGAGTACGGAAAGCTCGTCGAAATCGATCTTGGTGCCGTTAGGTAGCTTGATCATTTTGCCGACGTAGGTGTCAGTCCAGTTGGCGACCTCACGAACGGCGGCGAATTTTTCGCGGACGGTTGCTTCGTCGTAGTCGTCGGCTTGCTGATCGACGTGGCCGGAGGGATCGATGGTGAAAAACGTAAAACCAGCGCTAGCCGTGCGATCGACATCTTCGTGGGTTTTTAGGTGGTCGGCATCGGCTCCGTGCTTTTGAGTGCAATTGGCGGCGGACATGGCTTGCAAGGCGTCGTCCATGACCTGCTCGGGGGTACGATCGGTTCGAGCCATTTCTCGGATGGATTGCTGGGCGTAGATGGGGGCAATCCCCTGGCCAGCTTGGCGCATGGCTGCAATGTGGCCGGGCGTGGCCAAGCCGATCCGATCGCCAAAGCCAAAGGACGGGGTAAGGCCAAGGGTGGAGGCCGGGGGAACCTGTGCGGGCATTCGATTTTCCTGTTATTGCTGTTGAGCTGCGGGAAGATGTTTAGATTGTTTTTTTGGGCCGGGAAGCCATGAGGCCGTAAATGGCAACTATGAAAAAGCAGAATAGGGGTAGAGCAAACGAAGCTCGTACGGTTTCCGAGTGAATGCTGGTCATGGGGATGCTCCAGGTCGTCAGCCAGTCGAAGCCGAGCGTGAGATTGCCAGAGTCGATAATACCAGCTTGCATACGCGGCATCAGTGCCCCGCCGACGATGGCGAAGATCAGGCCTGCTGATCCGAGTTTTGCATCGTTGGGCGTTAGTCCGTCTAGGGCCAAGCCGTAAATGGTGGGGAACATGACCGACATAAAGAGCGAGATCAGCAAGAGGCAAGCGATGCCTGCGGTGCCGGGTAGATAAATAGCGGCAGCGGTAGCGAGCATTCCGCCGATTGCCAAAAGAGCCAGGGCCTTGCCGGCGTCGACGTATTTAAGCAGAAAGAGGGTGCCCAACCAACGACCGACCAGAAAGGTACACATGGCGGCGATATTCCAGTTTTGGGCCGTCGAGGATTTCATTCCCAGGAGGGTGACGCCGTAGTGGATAATGAACGTCCAACACATAATCTGGGCGCCGACATAAAAGGCCTGGGCGACGACGCCTCCGAGATAGCGGGGTGTCATGAGCCGACCGAGAAGCTCGAAGAGGTGGATCGGATCTTCTTCGTGCCCGGTGTCGGGCATCTTCGAAATGACAAAAATGACCAAGACAGCGAGGACGACTAGGGCGATGATTACGTAAGGAATGCGTACAAGCCCCAGGTCGTGAGCTTGCATTTTCTTGTGTGCTTCGGGATCGTCCGCAGCAAATTGATGGAGTGCTTCGGTCACTTGTCCGTCAACTTCACCGGGGAGCATCGTGGCATATTCCGGATGAGCGGCTCGTTCTTCATTACGAAATTTGTCGACGTCCAGATTCACCAGGATGAACTGGCTGGCTACGACCATGCCGATCAGAGAGCCGATAGGGTTGAAGGCTTGGGCCAGGTTGAGGCGTCGGGTCGCGGTTTCGGGAGACCCCATCGAAAGGATGTAAGGGTTCGCCGAGGTTTCTAGAAAAGCTAAGCCAAAGGTCAGGATGTAGAGGGCCACCAGGAAGAGCCAAAAGGCCATCGTGGTACTCGCCGGAATAAATAACAAGGCTCCGATGGCGTAGAGTGCAAGTCCGCAGAGGATACCGGTTTTGTAGGAAAACTTACGAATCATCAACGCCGCCGGGATCGCCATGCTGGCGTAGCCGCCATAAAAAGCGGTTTGCACCAAAGCGCTTCTTTCGTTGCTAAGCAGGAAGATCTCCTTAAATGCTTTGACGAGCGGATTGGTGATGTCATTGGCGAAACCCCAGAGCGCAAACAAGGACGTCACCAAGATAAACGGCATCCAGTAGGCTCTTGGGACGACGGCTTGGTCTTGCGAGGGATTTTCGGAGTCCGAAGTATTCATGAGATTCTTGAGTCGCTTCTTACGAGAGGGACGGCACAATTCAGGTCTTAAAAATAAGCGATTTTTGCCTTCAGGGAAAGCCATCGCAAGTCTTCAGGTTTCGTGGCCAGGAAGACTGCAAAGTCATATAGGAAAAGAAAATGGCCACAGAGGTCACAGAGAACACCGAGAATGCCTTGTTTCCAGGACTCTGTGTTCTCTGTGACCTCTGTGGCTATTCCTTATAGCCCTTATCGCGGTTTGATTTTTGACTTTGCTGTTCTCTTGGAGCCGTGGCTCTGCGGAACTAGAAATAAACGCAAGAATGCTCTAGAAATAACAGTCCCAGGGTGTGTTCCTTACCCTGAGCATCCTTTACCCCGAGCATCCTTGATAGCTCTCGACCTTCACTGCTTAGCCACTTCCATGCAACGTATCGATACCAGCCAGCCTGACGCCGAAGAGCAGATTGCAGCTTTGCGGAAGAAACTTTCGCCGGGGGGCGATGTCGTGAGCGAGGCGGGGCGTCGGAAGACGATCGAGGTTTTTGGCGAACCCCTGACGCCGGTGCAGACGGTTGAGCGGATTTGTGGCGAGGTGCAGAAGCGTGGCTTGCAGGCCGTGTTGGAGTACACAGCGAAGCTGGATGGGGCCGACATCACTGCGGCGACGCTTCGGGTTGCACCCGAGGAACTGGCGGCGGCCCATGCGGCGGCAGAGCCGGAGTTCTTGGAAACCGTGCGACGTATCCGAGCAAATGTGTTGCGATTTCAGCAGGCGATTTTGCACAGCGATGTGACGGTCGATGTTGCGGAGGGGGGCTATCTGCGTCAGCGTTATTTGCCGTTGGAGCGTGTTGGCATTTGTGTGCCTGGCGGCGCGGCGGCTTATCCTTCGACCGTGTTGATGACGGCGGTGCCAGCGCAGGCGGCTGGGGTCGAGCAGTTGGCGGTCGTTGCACCGCCGACGCCTTTTGGATCGTACAACCAAGACTTACTGGCGACGTGTCACGAGTTGGGAATTGGTGAAGTCTATCGTGTTGGCGGAGCGCAGGGCGTTGCGGCGCTCGCTTATGGAATCGAGGGGCTGCCGAAAGTCGACAAAATTGTTGGCCCTGGCAATCTGTTTGTGGCGCTGGCGAAGAAGCACGTTTTTGGTGAAGTTGATATCGACTCGATCGCCGGTCCGAGCGAGGTCGTAGTGATCGCCGACGAGAACACGCGTGCCGACTTTGTTGTCGCCGATTTGATCGCCCAAGCCGAACATGCGCCCGGTTCCAGTGTCCTGGTCACGTGGAGCGAAGCGCTCATCGATCAGGTTGTCGAGCAATTGGAACGTCAGTTGGCGGAGTTGGACCGGGGAGACTTGGCGCGGCAATCGCTGGAACAATTCGGAGCGTTGATTTTGGTGCGTGATCGGGATGAGGCCGCTGAATTGGCCAACCAGTTGGCAACCGAGCACTTGCACCTTGCTTGCGACGATGCCGAGGACTTTTTGGGAATGATTCGTCATGCCGGGGCGATTTTTGTTGGGCCGTATAGTCCTGTGGCGGTGGGTGATTATGCAGCAGGGCCTTCGCACGTGTTGCCGACTGGCGCGACGGCACGTTTTGCCAGCGGGTTGTCGTCCAACGATTTTTTGCGCTCGGGCAGCGTGATTCATTTTTCTCGCGAGGGGCTGGAAGCCGTGGCGGACGAGGTGCTGTTGATGGCCAACAAAGAAGGCCTGACAGGGCACGCGAAAAGTGTCGCTTTACGTGTTCACGAAGATAAGGAAGAGAACTAAAAACACATGACGTACTTTCGATCCAACATTACCACGATGACCGGCTATGTCCCTGGTGAGCAGCCGCTGGGCGAACCAAAACTGATCAAGCTGAATACGAACGAAAATCCTTTTCCTTGCTCGCCAAAAGTGCGTGCGGCGATTGGACATGCGATTCAGACGGGGCTGCAAAAGTATCCCGATCCGTCGGCGACGGCGTTTCGCCAGCGTGCTGAGGAGTTGCTCGGGGTCGATCCCGATTGGATCCTTTGTGGCAACGGCAGTGACGATATCCTGACGATCGTAACACGGGCGCTGGTCGACGCGGGCGACGTGGTGCGTTTTCCCAACCCTAGCTACGTGCTCTACCAAACGCTGGCAGAGATTCAGGGCGCGGAATGCGACGTGGTCGATTTTGAGTCTGATTGGACGTTGGGCGAATCGTTTACGGCTGCGCACGATCGCTTAAAGTTGGCGTACTTGGCGAATCCCAACAGCCCCTCGGGCACGGTAGTACCGCCCGACGAAGTCGCAAAAATCGCCGACGCCCTGCCCTGCCCTTTGCTGGTCGACGAAGCGTACGCCGACTTTGCCGAAACAAACTGCGTCTCGCTCGTTGCCCAAAACGAAAAAATCATGGTGACGCGGACGCTGAGTAAGTCGTATGCGTTGGCCGGACTACGGTTCGGCTTTCTGATTGCCCAGCCTCAACTCATCCAGCAATTTGCCAAAGTAAAAGATTCTTACAATTGCGATGCTTTGGCGATCGCCGGGGCGACGGCAGCGCTCGACGATCGCGGTTGGTTCGAGCAGACACAGGCGGCCATTCGGACGACGCGAACACGATTGACCGAGGAGCTAACCAAGCTGGGATTTGCATGTGTCGCTTCGCAAGCCAATTTCGTTTGGTGCCGCCACCCCGAGCATGCCGCTGAAACGCTCTATCAGCAGTTAAAAGCAGGCGGCGTGCTGGTTCGCTATATGAACTACCCCAACTGGGACGATGGCTTGCGGATCACCGTCGGAACCGACGAGCAGATTGACGCCTTCCTGGCGATTCTTGCGGGGTTGGTTTAGTGTTCTGTTTCTGCGCAATAAGTTGCTAGCAGCGGTAGCAAGATGCTCCGAAGCTAGGCAAACAGCGCAACGCTTGTGTGTCGGAGAATCTCTGCTCGTGAGCTGGCTGGTGATTCGCCGATTCTAGGGAATACGTCTCTGAAGACCGGTGATTCACAATTCTTTAGTCGGGCAATCTAACGGATGGCAATGCGGCAATTTATTAGTTTGGTTTTGTTGCTCGGCTGCGTGTCGCTTGGGGAGCCGCTGTTGGCTCAACCCGGTTACGCACCGTCTACGCTAGTTCCGCAGCCAATGATGCCTCTTCCTTCGGAGCCGCCGGCTACCGGCATGGGAGGCGGCATGGGAGGCGGAATTGAGCCTGGCAATGAGCAGGCTTCGGGTACGCCGAACCAGATGCTCTGGCAGCAGTACCAAGCTTTGCAGTTTGGTGGTTCTGGCGGTGGTTCTGGCGGCGATTGCCAAACGTGCAGTGACCCGGGTGGCTACAATCGTTGTGGCTGCAACGCGGAGCTTTTTCCCTGGACCAACGGGCCTGGGGATTGCGACCAGTGGTGCGTCGGGCCGAAGTGGGGCGTTGAGGCAAGTGGTCTGTTTATGTTTCGCGACGATGCCGACTGGGATCGGGTGATCACGGACGTCGGCGGCGGGGCGCAGCCTGCTTTGGTTGATCAGTTTGATCATGGTGCTGGCGCACGGCTCTTCGTGACGGGCTACAACGAAGCCGGTTTTGGTGTTCAGGTCGGCTACGAAGGAGTCAACGATTGGGTCGCAAACCTTGCCTATGCGCCAGACGCATTGGTGGCGGGCGAGACGCGTGAATTTGCTTATGAATCGCGGCTCAATTCAGTGGAGATCAACTTTCTGCCGAATGTGCCTTACGCTTGGAAATGGTATTCAGGGTTTCGTTATGTCGAACTGAGCGAAGATTTTCTTGATACTAACACAGCAGCCAAACCGATACCTGTGCCCGTAGCCGTGCCTGTGGCGCCGGTCGCTTTTTTTGATACGCGCGCTAATCAGTTGTTGAAAAATCGGCTCTTTGGCCTCCAAATCGGCGCGCGACGGGATACGTGGCAGTTGGGTAACCGGGTAACGCTTCAGACCTATGGGAATTGCGGTGTGTACTGCAACAAGTTTCGTCAGAAGCGCACGGACAGCGCGATCACCACGATCATCGCGGGCGACGATATCGACACGGTCGATGTCAACGAATTTTCGCAGAACACGACGGTTGTGCAGACGGCCGTGCGGCGAGATTCGACCGAAGTCGCCTTCTTGGGCGAAGCGGGCATCGCCGCAGCGTTTCGTTTGAATCGTTGTACGGCCCTCCGAGCAGGCTACCAAATCTTGGCCGTGGACGGTGTGGGAGAAGGGCTTGCGGCGTCGCTTTCCCCCGGTTTCGATAACGCGACGCTGATCTACCACGGATTGCAGTTCGGGCTGGAATACCGCCGGTAGCGGTTCACGCGGCTTGGTTGTTACTCAATAAATCGGTCGGTGTTTTCAAAGAGCTTGGCCATAGGCAGCGAGAATCCGGGGAGCACTTGTCCTCCGTCGAGCGTACCGGTCGGCCCAACGGTTGTGGAGGTTTCGGGAGCGGTGAAAACCTCCATTGTGCGAGAAGGTGGATCGAGTTGCCAAACCAGCTGAGTGCCCCAGTCGAAGTAGTCGACACGTTTTTTTTTCATCTCTTGGCGCGTGTTGCCTGGGCTGAGTACTTCGATGGCCAAATCAGGGTGCAGGTCGGCGACTTGTTGCTTCTGCAATTCACGCATCGGATTTTGTGCCCAAGCAATGAACGAGATGTCGGGTAGGTAGATTCGCTTGGGAGAGTAGCGGAGCATGCCAGCTTCTCCTAGCAGAATGCCAAGATCGTGTTGCTTGGCAAATACCCCTAGGTAGTAGGCTAACTCAAGAGCCAAATAAGATTCAATTGCACCCATCGATTTCTCCACCAAAGTGCCATCGATTAACTCGCAGAGCTGATTTTCTACGTCGCAAGCATGAATAAGATCGGCTTCGGTAGCGCTGCCAGGAACCGGCGAGAGCCGAATCCGGTTGCCGGGTACGTCGCCGACATGGGCGATGAGTTCGGCGACGTTTTGTGGAGTGAATGTGATGGTTGGAATCGGATCCATGGAGAAATCTCCCGCTGTTGGGTTGGGTACTCCCACCTATTGTGCCTAATCGGGGGGCCAACGGCAAGTTTGGAGCTTCAGCAAATTGTTCGGTTTGCACGGTTTAGCAGGCCGGTTTGCAAGGATCGTACCGTTTGGCGCTGCGGCAAATGTGGTTTTTTTGCCTCCTTTTGCGGGTTCACCCGTTGCGTTTGCGCAACGTGAGGTATGTTTTCGCAGATCCTCAGGTCTGGTTGCCAGGACAAGTGCAACCGCGAGCGATCTTCCCGCCTCAACCTCCCCACCTTGCAGCCTCTCTGTTTTCAGGAAGACTGTATTTCAGGAAGAAAAGCCATGCACGGCGCATTGATCTCTCAGACGTTTTTTCGTATTTCGTCATTTGCACGCTTGGCTTGCTTGAGCCTCGTGACGTTGGCCTTTTTCACAGCGGTTGCTTCGGCGCAGTATTGCACGCCCGATCAGTGTGATGAGTGCAACTTGTACAAGTGCTGCCAAAACTGCTGCAATGAGTTGCCTGAGCTGTGGCTGATCAATACGCGTTGTGCGCCACGCTGTCGGAACCTCGACAACGGTTTTGATTGCCTGACCTATAAGCGTTACGATCGCTGCCGCGGCTGTTTCGTCAAGGAGAGTCGAGAATCCTTTTTGGCTCAGGAATCGAGCTTGCCGACGTTGTTTTATTCTCACGGCAATAGTTTGAATCATAAGAACGCGATGAAATCTTGTTGGAAGGTCTATAACAAGATGCGTTGCTGTGCAGGCCAAAAGCGGCTGGTGTTTTGGTCGTGGCCGGCTGAAAAGGTACACAAAGTCAAAGGATTTCGCGTGCGAGAAGCCATTCAGAAGAACCTGCGCACCAAATATGTCTACGCGGAGTACCAAGGATATTACATGGCCAAGTTGGTCCATCAGATGAGCCTTTCGGAACGTGTGATGATGTCGGGCCATAGCTTTGGTGCTATCACTGCGGCGGCGGCAGCCCATTACATGGGAGGTGGCTGTTTGCGAGGCTTAAGGTTGGAGGGCGGCGCGGCCGTGGAACGCCCAAATTTGCGAGTCGGAATCATCTCCGGAGCGTTTGATAACGACATGCTGCTTCCCGGACATCGCTACGGCCAGACTTTTGTGGCGAGCGAGAAAGTCTTTGTGACACGCAATATTCATGACCGTACTTTGAAAAAATGGCCCAATACCTCTTGGACCGGACGCCGAGCCACGGGTGTGACGGGTGTCAACGCGAACGGTTTGGGCGAGCACCGGAGTAAGCTTTGCCAACAGACGATGTATCCGGACGTTGGTACTTCGCACTATCTGAAACCGCATCTGAAAAGCGCACGGTTTGTGTCGGCGTTATGCTGTCTGTCGTTTGGGAACTGTGGTCAAGCATGCCAGATGGCGGCGTCTTCGGTTGCTGAGTCTCCGGTTGCTGCTGCAGAAGTCGAGATGCCGGCCGCAAGCGAACTCCGCTTGGAAGATTCAGAAAAAGCATTGGCCGTCGACGAAACCGAGGCTAAGGACGAAGTGGCGAGCAACGAGCCTGCCACTTCAAAAAAGAAGCCTAGTTCCTACCGGAGTCGTCGAATCAGGCAAGCCACGCGGCGGAAACCTGAGCCGAAGCGATATGGCAGAAGCTCTGCCAGGCATCAGCGTCGTTAGGTCGAGGCTCGCACTAGCGTTCGCTGGTCAGTTTTAGTTGTTCTTCGGTGATCGGATATCTGCGTCCCGAAGGCAAAAAGGCTCCAGTTTCTAAGAAACGGAGGGTGTAGGACTGAACTTGCTCGGCCTTGGGCAAGGTTTGGTGAATGCCCTTTACCTGGACGAAGTCAGAAGCGCCGGCCAGTTTGCTGGTTTCGACCGAGAGGAGCATGTCGTCGTCGCCCGGAATGATGTCGAGGTAGCCTTCGCCGTCACCTTGACCGCCGACGATGATGCCGAACTCGAAGTCGGGTGTGGCCAAACGTTGCTCTAGCGAGGGCCAGCCTTTGCCTGGAGCCAACTGATTGATGGCCTCGCCTGCGAACATCTGTGCCACCTTTTCGACAACCTTGGATTCGCCCACCTTGTCGGCTGCTGCGGCTCCGTGGTTGGGTGGAGCAATCATCACGAAGCGATGGTAGGTGATTTGCGGTTGTTCGCTAACAGGCAGCGCGGCCATGTCATTGAGGCAGTGGCGGATGACGATGTTGCCCATGCTATGGGCGACGAAGCTGATGGTTTCGACGCCATCGAGGTGCTTGATTACGTTGGTCAGCGTGTCGGCATGTCCGCCAATATCACCCATGGTCGAAGGGTAGCCGACGTTGACGACCGTCAGACCGCCCTCTTCTTCCAAGTACTCAGACAGGCCATTCATCCACTTGCGACTTGCACCCAAGCCGTGCATGACGATCACCACTTCTTTGGGGAGCGGTGCTAGTTGCTTTTCAATCTTCACCTTTTCAAGTTCTTCGAGGCAATGTTCGAGGCTTCCGCGCGCGTAGCGGCGATCGTCAGGGTCGAGCAAGCGGTAGTGGCCAATGAGGGCGCTTTTTTGGATACGCCATTTTTGATAGACGACCTCGTCGGAAAAAGTAAAGGCTCCGCCCAGCGTCCTGCCGCCAAGTCCAAACAGACCTGGCTCGGCCCGGGCGTTTGAGTAGGAAAGCAGCAGAAAGAGGAATAGGCCTTCGAGGATAACGATTGCTAACCAGTGGTTGGGTGCCCGTCGCATGGCGGGGGTCTCCTTGGTAGGACTTGTGTGGGGGGCGGTTACTGCTAACGGCGATGTCGCTTCATAGCACGTACATTGTAGCGGACCTTGGTGGTTGGCCCAATGTCTTACGGGATTTGTGCAAAAACGGTTCGCTGCAAGTGGCGTTTGCCTTGACATTTGCCTTGAAAAACGCCTAGACGTGGCAGTTTCGGCGGGAAGCAAGTAGCGATAGCATCGCGGCTGCGAGGGCGAGCGAAGTCGGTTCAGGGATTGACGTGAGAGAGGCGTCCGCTGAATTGCCGCTGACTTGACGTTGCCAGCCGAGGAGGTCAGAGCCGTCGACGTCGCGGTCACCGTCGCTATCACCTCCGGTGAATGGGGCGCTGACCGTGGTACCGAAAGCCGTTTGCCAAGTGGGGAGGTCGGCGGCGTTGACGGTGCCGTCGTTGTTGAAGTCGCCGGGCAGGACGCGTGTGAGGATGAGCGTGGCATTGGCGTCTACAAAATCTTCTTGAGGTGCAATCGTGCTGTTGAGGTCCAAGCTAAAAGGCGATCCGTCGGCCAGCAATCCGCTCAGCGTGGTGTCGCGACTGTTGATTTCGGCGGGGGTTAGCAGGGATAGTGAGGAGGTTAAATCGACCCCATCCAATTCAAATTGCGTAACAAACAGATGGAGGGTGCTGCCTTCGAGAGCGTTAAAGGAATCGCCCAACGCTCCACCCGAAATGTTGGTTGTACTGCCCGCTTTTGTCTCGAAACCCGAGCCGACAGAGCCGCCCAAAATGTTGACGGTACTGCCGGCGTGCGCGTTGAAGTTATCTCCGGCTGAGCCGGCAGAGAGATTGACCGTAGTACCGTTAAAGGCATCGAAACCACCTGTGATTGTGCCACCGGCTAGGTTGACCTGCGCGCCGACCGCTTCAAAGTTATTGCCGATAGTGCCACCGGTTTCGAGAGAGACAGTGCTCCCAAGGCCGGCGTTGAAATTCTCGGCGATTGTGCTTCCGTCATCCACGCGCAGCGTTTGTCCTTGTCGTATTCCTTGAGGGACCGGGTCGATCGAAGCTCGAATCGCTAGTGGTCCTAGGTTGGGTAGCGAGGTCGTAAGGAGGGTCAGAACATTGTTGGCAAAAAAATCGTTGTCTTCAAATGCAAAGGCAAAGGGAGTGCCGTCGGCGAGTGTGCCACTCAAGAGAGCGTCTTGCGGTAAGTTGATGGGTCCGCTGACGGGTGCTCCGTTCATGCGGAACTCGCCACCAGAGATGGTGACCGCGCTGTTGTTGTTTGCACGAAAGACGTCGCCGAGAGAACCGCCGGAGAAGTTTACCGTGCTTCCGGCGTTGGCCTCGAAGAGACCTCCTACTGTGCCGCCAGAGATATTGATTGTGCTACTCGCGTTGGCATTGAAAAACCGGCCAACCGAGCCGCCAGAGATATTTACCTCGACGTTGGTGCTGGAACCGGCCGAAGCGCCAGCCGCGAAAAACTGACCAATCGTTCCGCCTGCCAGCAAATTGAGTTGGGTGTCGGAGCCGATCGACTGGCCGTCGCCGATATTTGCATCAGTGGGGATGTTGAGGATCGTTGAAAACGTTTGGCTGTAGGCAGGTATGAGGGTGTAGCGAGAACCTAAAATCACGAAGAGAATCGTAGCCAGCGCGCGAGAGGAGGGTGTGAGCATCAGCAATGCCCTTTGCTTTTGAAAAGTAAAACGACTTCGCGTAACGGAGAATCGCGAGGACAGCGGGAAGAGGAGAATGCGGTGTTGATTCTACTCAATAACGTTCTCGGTTGCGAGCAATTTAATGCCGAATTCTCGACCTAGTCGTTACAGTCCCCTGGAAATTCAGCGAAACCGCACTCCTATTGCCGATTCGATCCCCTCGTTGCTGGAAATCGTCGATCCAGACAGTGGTGGCTGCCTTCTCTGGCAGCCCGATCAAGAACGAGAAAGGATTCTTCCAGAGATGCCCACCACCTATTATCTCACACGCGCATTTGCCGCTTTGGTGCTGACTTTTGCTACGACCCATCACACGTTGGCCGAAGGACGCAACTACGGGCCGTGTGAGGGTTGTGCGCGTGGCACGTTGATGCAGTGGAGCTACGGCACGAGTTTTTCAGGTGGGCCTGATCTCGATGCGCCGTTGGTCACCGATCGGCCCGACTTCACCGAAGCCAGTTCTACGGTTGGCCGTGGTGTGGCCCAGCTTGAAGTCGGTTACACCTACACGTTCGACAATGATGGCACCGACCAAACGATCAACCACTCGTATGCCGAGCCGCTGCTGCGATTAGGGATCCTTGCCGACTGGTTGGAATTTCGCATCTCGCAAAATGCCAACACTCAAAAAGTAAACGGCGTAGAAGACAGCGGCGCAACCGACCTTTATCTTGGATTCAAAATCGGCCTGACTCCACAAGAAGGTTGGCTGCCCGAGATGGCCCTCATCCCACAAGCGACGGTTCCGACCGGCTCGCGTGCGTTCGGCTCCGAGGAATTTTTGCCTGGGCTGAATTGGATTTACGGTTGGGAACTCAACGACTTTTTGTCGACCGCCGGCAGCACCCAGTTCAACCGGGCGAACGACGAAACCACGGCCCAAGCCTACACCGAATGGGCACAGTCGTGGACGGTCGCCTATTCGCTCAGCGAGCGTTGGGGAGCCTACACCGAGTGGTACGCTTTTTTCCCGCACAGCGCCGAAACAGCCGAGACCGAGCACTACTTCAACGGCGGGTTTACGTTTCTGGTCAACAACGATATCCAGTGGGATATCCGTGCAGGAACGGGCTTGAACGACGAATCGGACGACTATTTTATCGGCACAGGCCTCTCGCTCCGTCTGCATTGATCTTCGACCCCTTATGGGTTGAGAGATTCAAAGCCGAAAATCTCGGTCTCGGGGTGCATGGCGTACCAGGAAAACCAGAGCGAGTACATCCAGGTGACGCCCTCTTCGGCTTCAAGCACGCGAAGGCTATCGGCGATTGGGTTGTATTCGATGACCAGACGTTTGCCGTCGATTCGGTCTTCGATGCGTCGCTTTTGCTCGTTGAAAGCTGAACGCGTGTAGACGCGTGCTTTGTTGGCGGAGAGCACGCCTAGAATTTTTTCTTTCGTAGCTAGACGGTCGCTCGTCGGGTGGACGGGGAACATAAGTTGGGGCGATAAAAAGTAGTCGTCGTAGGGGCTGCGCGAATAGTTTCGCGAATGTCCGGTCTCGGTCGAGAGTACGGTTGTCGCGGGATAGCGGCTTTGCCAGTCGCTCCAAGTCGTCAGCTCTAGGGGCAACAGTTTGAGTTGATTGCGAACCTGGGGACCGGCGAGGGCTTCGGTCCGAAGCTGCGACCAGAGGCTTTCTTGTTGGTCATGACGGTCGTACATCAAGACGTTGCTGTTGTAGAGTAGCCCCGAGACGCCGAACTCGCGCAAGCCGAGAGGAGTCTTGCGATCAAACACCGCCGCCGAATCGCACAAGGGGCAATACGTGACCGCGAGCGGCTGGCCACCAAGCTGATCGTTGACAATCTCGTGATAGTTGAGAATGCGCAACGGGTATGCCCGTGCTGCGTTACCGATGCTTACGCCAATGACCCGATCTTCGGCAGCCAAATAGTCAGCCGACTTGGCGGCAAGGGAACGCGGTTGCGAGAGTGCCGGAATGCCATCTTTCGGCGGTCCGCCAGAACGGATTTCCGATTTCGGAACCGTGAGATTGGAGAGGTTAAACTGGCTCGCCGCGCGTCGACCCGAGCCACCCGGCGCAGCCGTGCATTGCTGTTGCGTACCGAGCAGGCCATTTTTTTCGAGCAAAAAGAGGGTTGGCACGACCACCAACATGGCCACGCCGACCATCCGGACTACGCGTAGCCAAGAGAACGAGCGTATTTTGGGTTCTTCTTCGTTCTTGTGCGACATCGTAGTTGCCTCGGTGGCTAAGCTTTGTTTGAAGAGGAGGAGCAATGGCCGGCTACCAATCCTAGCAATAAATCCTAGCAATGCTGCGCACTAAAAACTGTGCGATGAATCACAGTCACCGTCGAAGACTTTGGCAGAGTCCTTGGTCCTTGGGGCTTGGTCATTGCTCATTCCCTGTTACGCTAAGGGGTATGACTGCAAATGTTTATGAATACGAAGTGCTGGTGATTGGGGCGGGCCACGCGGGGACCGAGGCGGCGTTGGCCGCTGCGCGGCTGGGGGCGAAGGTGGCGCTGCTGACGACCAATTGCGACACCGTGGGCCAGATGAGCTGCAATCCGGCGATTGGAGGGGTTGGCAAAGGGCAGATCGTGCGAGAGATCGATGCGCTCGGCGGCGCGATGGGCCGTGTCATTGATGCGACGGGCATTCAGTTTCGGATGCTGAATCGGCGAAAAGGGCCGGCGATGCATTCGCCACGGGCGCAGGCCGACAAGAAATTTTATCAAGCCGAAGTAAAACGCATTGTCGAAGAACAGGAAAATCTTTCGTTGCGGCAAGAAGTGGTCGAAGAGCTGCTGACCGAAAAAGCGGAAGGCGGAGGGGGAAAAGCGGAAACCAAAATTGTCGGCGTGCGGGTTCGAGGAGATGCTGAATATCGGGCTCCGACGGTGGTGCTGACGACCGGTACGTTTTTGCAGGCGCTGATGCACACCGGCGAGGCAAAGACGGCCGGCGGGCGGGCCGGCGAAGGAACGTCGCAGGGGATTAGCGGCTCGCTGACGCGACTGGGCATCCAGCTCGAACGGTTTAAGACCGGAACGCCGCCCCGTTTGAACGGGCGAACCATCGATTACAGCAAAACCGAATTGCAGCCCGGTGATGATCGGCCCCGAGCGTTTTCGTTTCTGAACAAAAAAATCGACGTCGAGCAATTGCCCTGCTATATCACGCATACCAACCGTGCGGTCCATGATCTGATTCGAGAAAATCTTGAGCGGGCACCGATGTACACGGGGCAGATCGAGTCGAGCGGGCCACGGTATTGCCCTTCGATCGAAGACAAAGTTGTACGGTTTGCCGATAAGTCGGAGCATCAGATTTTCCTGGAGCCTGAGGGACGCAATACGTTGGAGGTTTACGTCAACGGCGTGTCGACCAGCTTGCCACGCGATGTGCAGGATGCGATGTTTCGGTTGATCCCAGGTTTGGAGCATGCCGAGATCATGCGCTATGGTTACGCCGTCGAGTATGATTATGCTCCACCGAACCAGTTACGGGTGAGCCTCGAATCAAAACGGGTTGCCGGGCTTTATTTTGCTGGACAGATCAACGGAACGACAGGTTATGAAGAGGCAGGCGCGCAAGGGTTGATTGCCGGGGCCAATGCGGCGCTGGCGATGGCCGGGCGCGAGCCGTTGGTGCTGGCGCGAGATCAGGCGTATATCGGCGTGTTGATCGACGACTTGGTCACCTGCGGCGTCGACGAACCGTATCGAATGTTTACGAGCCGGGCGGAATATCGGTTGTTGTTGCGGCAGGATAACGCCGACCGGCGGCTGACGCCCTTGGCATTTGAATTCGGTTTGGTCGATGCGGCGCGGCACGAGCGGCTAGCCACCAAGCAAGCCGAGATCGAGCGCGTCACCCAATTGTTGGACAGCACACGTCACGAGGGCGATTTGCTCTCCAAATACATCCGTCGCCCCGAGGTCGAGTGGTCGGAAATCGTTGAGTATTTGCCAGAGTTGGAATCGTTGGATACGGAAGTGGCGGAGCAGGTCTTGTTCGACCTGAAGTACGCAGGATACGTAGCTCGCCAGCATGTCGAAGTCGAGCGGCAGCAGCGTTTGGCCTCGAAACGCATTCCGACGGGGTTTGATTACCAGCGTTTGAAGCAGCTACGAGCCGAAGCCCGTGAGAAATTTGAGCGAATTCGGCCCAACGACCTTTCCCAGGCAAGCCGGATCAGCGGGATCACCCCGGCCGATATAGCACTGTTAATGGTCCATTTCGAGGGTGGCTCGAAAAGCCGCAATAAGTAAAAAAACATGCTGGCAATTCACCGTATCGAGCAACCTGTTTGTGGTATACGACTTACGTCGAATCAATCAATGTTGACTGACAACACCCGGTCGCTATAATTCTCACAGTTGGCAATTCAGGGGATATCGGCAGGTGCGGCGAAAATTAAGGTCTAAGGAGATTCGCCTAACTGAGTTAGTTCGCTGATTTGAGTTGGCAACGAAGAATTGCAGAGATAAACGCGCCCCGGTTATTGGGGAAGTTTTTTTCGTCGAGTAGGTAAGCTAGTCAAAAGTTTATTTTGACTGCGGCTCGCCTCGATTACCTAAGTACCCAGACAAGTGGCTTGTTCAGCACGACAAACCATCACTAAGGAGAGAGGTGGTATGAAAACCGTATTTACAACTGGCGAAGCAGCCAAAATCTGTAAGGTTAGCCAGCAGACGATTATTCGTTGTTTTGACTCGGGTCAGCTCAAGGGATTCCGCGTCCCGGGTAGCCGTTTTCGGCGTATTCCGCGCGAGCAGCTCTTCTCCTTTATGCGAGAGAATGGTATCCCGACCGATGCGCTCGATAGCGGTCGGCGGAAAATCTTGGTTGTCGACGACGACGAGGATCTGGTCGAGTTGATTTGCGATGCCCTGGAACGCGATGGCCGTCTCGACGTGCGAAGCGTCAACAACGGGTTCGGTGCCGGAATGCTAATCAAAGAATTTCGCCCCGACCTGATTGTCCTCGACGTAATGCTCCCGGACATCAATGGCAAAGAGGTCTGTACGCTCGTCCGTAGCCAAAAGTCGTTCGACGACATACGCATTATCTGCATTTCGGGTATGGTCGAAGCCGACAAGGTTCAAGAACTACGCGACGCCGGCGCGAACGACTTCATGCAAAAGCCGTTCGACGTAGACGATTTGGTGGGCCGCATCTGCCAGTTGTTGGAAGTCGAAGTGGCCCCGGCCAAGTAACGTCTTTCTTCGGAAAAATGCGATGCCGGAAGAATTTGAAGCTCGGCTAGAGCGTGAAAAACTCGACGCGATGAAAGAGCTGGCCTATGGAGCCAGCCACGAGATCAACAATCCGCTCGCCAATATCGCGGCGCGTGCGCAGACGTTGCTTCGCGACGAAAAGCATCCCGAGCGGCGTCGTGCGCTAGAGTCGATCCATCAGCAAGCAATGCGTGCACACGAGATGATCTCGGACCTGATGCTGTTTGCTCGACCGCCGGCGCTCGACGTGCAATCGCTCGATCTGAATGAACTGCTCGATACGATTGCTGCCGATTTTTCTGCCGAGTGCGAACGCCGAAATATTCGGCTCGTGCTGCAACTCCCCGATTCTCCTGTCGAGATCGCCGCAGACGCGCAGCAACTCACGGTCGCCCTCAACGCCCTCGTCACCAATGCTTTGGAAGCGATCGGCACGGACGGCACCCTCGAGATCATGCTCGAAGAACTCACCAAGTCGCCCAAGTCGGTCGTACTCGAGGTGAGAGATACCGGCACCGGCATCACCGACGCGGTACGCCGCCATCTGTTCGACCCATTTTTCTCTGGGCGTGAAGCTGGCCGCGGCCTAGGCTTTGGCCTCTCGAAATGCTGGCGAATTGTGACCGACCACGGCGGGACGATTGCGGTCCATAGCGAGCCTGAGGCAGGCACTGTGATTCGGCTCGAACTACCGGCCAGCAAACCCCCAGGCGAACCGGTAGCGTAAGCGCCCGGAGCGCCAAATTCCCTATTCCCCTTTCTGGAACGCCGTCGGCAAAGTATTCTGTAGGGGCTGATTGTTAGCAAATCGAGAAACTCATCAGGCCAAAAATGGGAAAAATCAACGAAACCCTCCGTACCGCAAGCAGCGCATTGCGTACGCTGCTATTTGCCGTGCTTGTTGCAGGGGCGGGCTTCGCCGGGTGGCACGGGTACTCGCTTTATAACGAGCCACTTCAAAAACTGGCTGAGAAAGACCGCGAGCTAGAGAGCGTGCGTGGTGATTTGGCCAAATTGCAAACCGAGTTGTTGGCCAAGGCAGAGCAACTAGAAAAGACCGAGACCTCGTTGCGGCTGTTGAAGTTGAGGCATCGCATTGCGCGACTAAAGGTGATTGACCAGCAGCCGATTCCCGACAGCGACCCGCCTCGCATGATGACCACGGTCGAGTTTTTTGAGGTCAATGGCGAAGGCTCGCCCGTCGATGAGCAGCGGCGCAAGTTTGAAATCGAAGGCGACCGAATTTATGTCGAATGTCTAGTCGCGAAGTTCGAGGACAAGTATGTCGAAGAAGCCGATCTCGATCGGGCGACGGCGATTTGCCTGTTCCAACGCATTTTTGGCGAATACCAACAGCCGCAAGAAGGTTTTGCGCTCGACCAAGTCGGATCAAGCCCGACCTCGTATGCGCGGGGCGGGAAGATGTCGGAATTCGAGCAGAACATTTGGAAAGACTTTTGGGAGTTTGCCAGCAACCCCGAGAAGGCAGCAGAAATCGGTATCCGGGCAGCACACGCCGATGCCCCGTCGACCAAAGTCAAAAAAGGAGTGACCTACCAACTCGAAATGCGTTCGACCGGCGAGTTTACTCTGATACCGCTGGAGGACGCCTCTCGATGACAGCCCCCATCAATTACCACGTCGATTACCCCGGCTTGGATGGGTTCCTCGGAACCCGAGCGTCACTGATGCTCGACGTCGTCTTTTTGGCGATGTTTGTCGTGATTGCCGTGATGGGCTGGAGCATCTACCAGGTACGGGTTCACCGGCGCTATGCGCTTCACAAATGGGTGCAGCTTGGGTTGGCCGCCGTTTTGTTTATCGCGGTGGCTGCCTTTGAAGTCGACATGCGAATTTACGGTTGGGAGTCGCGTGCTGCTGGCGAACTAGGTGGCTCGGCCGATTCGGCAGTATGGAAGGCCCTTTACGTCCACCTCGTGTTTGCCATTACCAGTGCCCTCTTGTGGCCCGTCGTGATTTTTCGCGCCTGGCGACAATTTCCCACACCGCCAACCCCCAACCAGCACAGCCGAAGTCACGTCTTTTGGGCGCGACTGGCCGCAATCGACATGCTTCTGACGTCCCTCACCGGCTGGGTCTTTTATGTCTTGGCGTTTGTGTAACGCTTACACAAAATTCTTCGCTGGCATATTGGGGTGGTAGCAACTAGCGCGGCAGTGCTGCTCAGGGTGCCAACGGTCCCCCATGTTGACGAGTGATTCAGACGAACCGACCATGACCCAGCCGTCATGCGATAAGACCTCGGCTAGTCGCTCGAACAGGCTCTGGCGATCTTGGTCGCTGAAGTAGATGGCCACATTGCGACAAAAAATAATGTCGAAAGGTCCGATTCCGGTGAACGGTTCGTGCAGATTACGTTGGTGGAAGGTGCACATCGAGCGCAGCTCGTCGGAGACCTTCCAGGTTTCTCCCTGCTCGATGAAAAACTTTTTCAAGTGTTCCTGGTCCATGCCGCGACCAATTTCCAGACGGCTGTAAGCGCCTTGGCTCGCATGTTCGACAGCCGCAGGAGAAATGTCGGTGCCGAGTATCTGTATGTCCCAATCACGGTAGTCTGGGAGGGTCTCGGCCAGCGTGATAGCAAGACTGTAAACTTCTTGCCCTGTGCTACACGCGGCAGACCAGATTCGGAGGCGACGCGGAAAAGGCGAGGTTGCTTTGTTGTCGACCAGTTCGGGGATCAGCTTGTTTTTCATCGCGACAAAAGGGGAGTTGTCTCGAAACCAGAGCGTTTCGTTCGTGGTGACGGCGTCGACGACTTGTTCTTTGAGCCCAGGAACCACCTCGGCGCGGACTTTGCGCACGAGATCCTGGTAGTTTTCGCAGCCTTGTTGATCGACGAGCGTTTGCAGACGCGATTCGATGAGGTAGGCCTTCGACTCGTCCCAGCAGATGCCGCAGAGTTCGTCGACAAGTCCACAGACGGCGTCGATATCTTGATTGGTTATATTTGTCACGCGATTGCCCCGCTATTTACAGCTTCCATAAGACACGCAGCCATTCTTTCTAGTGGGGCTACCTGATCGGAAAGCCCCGCCTCAAAAACGCTTCGTGGCATTCCATAAACCACACAACTTGCTTCATCTTGGGTCAAAATCCTGGCTCCCGAACGCTTGAGTAGCTTGCAGCCCAGGGTACCATCGTCACCCATGCCAGTGAGAATCACCCCCATAGCACGATTGCCGTAACTTTCGGCGATGGAGCGGAAGAGGTAGTCGACCGCCGGTTTGCAGTTTTTCTCAGGTGGATCGTCGGTGATCTGGACGATTGTTTTTCCCGATTCCTTTGCAATGCGCATGTGCGATCCGCCAGGAGCGATCAAAATTTCGCCCGCTTGGGCAATCATGCCATCCGAGGCTTCCTTGACTTCCAAAGGACAGGATCGGTTGAGGTCTTCGGCTAGGCTCTTGGTGAATTTGGGTGGCATATGCTGCACGAGCAAAATAGGGCAAGGGAAATTGGCTGGCAGATTGGGCAAGAGGCGATGAAGAGCCGCTGGCCCACCGGTCGAGACGCCGATTCCGATGATCTTCGGGATCTGAAAAACGGGGGCGACGCTCATCATCCTACGTGTGACGACATCGTCGGGGACGGAGGCTTTGCTGCGTACGGCACAAGCTTGTGAAGACTTGTGTCGGAGACTGGCCACAAAAGCTTCGATCTTGGGAGTTAGGTCTGCTTTCAGTTGCAAATGGCTCTCTTCAGGGCCTTTTCCAACGGGTTTGAGAACGAAATCGAAGGCACCTAATTGCAGTGCGGTATTCGTTGTTTTTGCAGCCGCGTCTGTCGACGAGCTGATCATGATCGTGGCAACGTCGACACTTCGCAGCGAAAGATCGCGGAGCAAGCCAAGCCCATCAAGTTCGGGCATTTCTTGATCGAGTGTGATCAGATCGGGTTGAAGCGACTCGATTTTTTCGAGTCCGATCCGTCCGTTGGAGGCGGTGCCGATCACTTCGACCCCGGGAATTTCTGCCAGCACAGAGCTGACAAATTTCCGGTAGAGCGCTGAATCGTCAACGACGAGTGCTCGCACTTTGTTATTCGGCATCGCAAAGTTCCCTGTAGGGTGGGCACTGCCCACCATTGCATAGTTGTCGTATCTGATTTTGGTGGGAAGTGCCCACCCTACTGCTTAGCAAAACGGGAGGGGAGAGTCTTGGTGAAGACTCTCCCCCCATCGGTTCGTCCTGCTTTCGACGTTTAAACTTGGAATTTACCAACCAGGCCTTGCAGCTCGACCGCCAAGGAAGAAAGCGAAACGCCGGTTTCCTTGGTCAAAGTTGCCGCCGAAGCGGTGCTCTTCGCCGCAGTGTCGACTTCCGTGATGCTTCGAGTAATCTCTTCGCTCGCAGAAGCCGATTCGGCGACACCTGTCGAGATGGTTGCCGCAGCTTCCGAAGTTTGCGAAACGTTCTTGGCGATCTCTTTCGTCGTCACGCTTTGCTCTTCGACCGCAGCTGCAATCGTTGTCGAAACACTGTTCACCTCAGAAATGACTTTGCTGATCTCGTCGATCGAGCGAACTACTTCTTGCGTCGAACCTTGGATACCGTTAATGCGGCTGCGGATATCTTCGGTAGCATCAGCGGTCTGCTTAGCAAGCTCTTTTACCTCGGTTGCGACGACCGCAAATCCCTTGCCGGCGTCGCCTGCGCGAGCAGCTTCGATCGTAGCATTCAGAGCCAACAGATTGGTCTGTTCGGCGATATCCTGAATCACTTCGATCACTTTGCCAATTTCGTTGGCCGCACTACCAAGCTGACCAATCGTCACGTTGCTCGATTCGGCCAAGCTTGCCGCATTTTCAGCAACGCTGGAAGCCTGTTCGGCATTCTTCGCAATCTCGCCAATGCTTGCGGTCATCTCTTCGATCGAAGCGGCAACCGACTGGACATTCGAGGTCATCTGGTCGGTCGAGTCGGCCATGTTCTTCATGTTGATGGACATCTCTTCCGCAGCCGAAGAAACCGAGGCCGATTGTGTCATCGTATCGCCGGCACCCAATTCCAACTTGTCGGCCGTGCCGGTCAAGTCGTCAGACGAAGTGGCAAGCGTACCCGCATTGTTCATCATCAGCGACATGACTTCCCGAAGATTGGCGCACATCGCGTTCACCTGCGTGGCGATATCGTTGAACGTCGACGAAGTGGCCTGCGTATCTTGATCTGCATCAGCAACGACGTAGTTCTGCGTCAGATCGCCCTTGGCAATTTCGGCCATCACGAATGAGAGCTTCTCGACCTCGACTGCCTGATATTCCGCGATCTTCTGCTCACGAGCAATTCGCTCGGCAGCCTCTAACTTTTGAGCCGTCACGTCCGAGGCATACTTCACCACCTTAAACGGATTGCCATTGGCACCGATGATGGGGTTATAAGAGGCTTGAATCCAAACTTCTTTGCCACCTTTGCCAAGACGCAAGAACTCACCCGCTTCGTACTCACCACGGCCAAGTTTTTCCCAGAAAGCGGTGTACTCCGCACTGTTGGTGTACTGGGTCTCGCAGAACATGCGGTGATGCTTGCCTTGGATTTCTTCCAAAGTGTAACCAACAGCACCAAGGAAATTGTCGTTGGCGGTAAGGATGGTTCCATCAAGATTGAACTCGATAACCGCTTGCGATCTGCTGATTGCGTCAACCTGTCCTTGTAGATCTTGGAGCTTTGCGCTGGCCGAAACCCGCCCTTTCGTGGTTGCTGAAGATCGCTTCTTTCTCGAAGCTGTGGGGGATGTTTTTTTTCCTTTGGAAGAATTGGTAGATGCCATTTCATGATCTCCTTGATGGGTATTGGTTTTTGATTATTTGAGGATTGCGTTGTCGCACAGTGGTTGCAGAGGTTCCAGGTTCTTGGCCTTATTCAGATTCCTCCAGTAGTACGGCATCCAGATTGAGTAAAACAAGGATTTCGGATTCGAGTGTGTGTACGCCCAAGAAAAATTTCCCCTGGATGCCGTTCACATTGGTCGGGGGTGGATTGATTTCGTCGTTGCGTACGGCAAGGATATCTGAAATTCGATCGACCAAAATCCCCAGCGTCTCGTCTTTGAAGTTGACGATCAAGTTGCGGCTTGAGTCGGTGACTTCAGTTTGCTCGAGTCCCAAAATCGTCCGCAGATCGATGACCGTCGTGACTTCCCCGCGAAGATTGATCACCCCTCGAACACACTTGGGTGCTTGAGGGACGTCGGTGACGTCGAGTTGCCGATTGATTTCTTGAACTTGCCCGATGTCCACGCCCAACAGCAGGTTGCCCACATAAAAGGTGGCATACTGTTGCACTAGAACGTCGGTGTCTGCTTCTAAGGTTTGGCTCATGGCCTGATCTCCGATCGATTCTCTTTAGTTTCTGATTTGCTAGTCGTGTGACTTAGACGGTCTGCAAGACGCGTTTGTTGTTACCCGCTTTGTTTCCAGTAAAATTCTGCAAGGAGTTCAGCAGTTTGTCGCGGTCCATCTTGATTTGGTAATCGTCGATGCCGACTTCGATGCCGCGTTGGATGTCTGCTGATCCGGCAAGCGAGGTCAACGCAATCACGGGCAGATGACTCCATTGCGACTGTTTGACTCGCTGAGCGAACTCAAACCCGTTCATGTTGGGCATTTCGATATCGGTAACAATAATGTCGAACTCATGCTCGCCGCTCTGCAAGGTTTCCCAAGCAATCAAACCGTCCTCGCAGTCAACGACCTCGTAACCGCGATCCCTGATCATTGAAGCGACCTGCTTACGGAAGAAAGTCGAGTCTTCGGCTAACAGAACGACTGGGGGACGATCCTCGTCCTGCACGACAGCGACTCGATCTTCAAACCATTCGGGATGAGCGATTTCAGCGATCTCGAATAGGTCAACAAAGCGAGTCGTTTTCTCGTCGAGAACCATCGAGCCGTGGATTCCCCGCTCGACGAAAGTGGTCTGGTCGATCACAGTTGTCACCTCGCGAATGTCTTCTAGATGAGGCACAATCAGGCCAACTTCTTTGCCATTAGCCTCGAAAACGATGATATAGATGCGTTTGCTAGGCTCAGCAGGCTCAGCAGTGATGCAATTTTCCAATCGGACGAGCGTCATGGTTGAATCGCCGTACTGCATTAACTCGTGCCCGCCCACGCTGTCGACCTGATCAGCGCGGATGCGATCGATACGCGAGACAATGTCCATAGAAACGGCAAAATGCTCGTTCTCATGGTTGCTGAACAGCAACATGTATTGCGACTCTTCGTCGCCGTTGATCGCATCCTTGTTTTCTTCGGCAGTCAGCTCTTCATCGTTGCGAATCTCTTGATGAGCAGCCATTCCAGGCACGTCAAGAATCAAGGCTACATGGCCATCGCCAAGGATGGTGGCACCCGACAAGCAAGAGCAACTTTGTAAGTGACGGCTGAGCGGTTTAACAACGATTTCCTCGGAGTCGTGCAGCCCATCAACGATAATGCCAAAACGTTGTTCGCCCGTTTCGACAACGATGATATTGATCGCCTTACGAGACTCGCCTTCGTCGGTTGTCGACTCTTCGTTCGTTACTTCATCCTCTGGCTTGAAAGGTTCTTTTATCTCTAAGACGTCGGTCATCTCTAAGGTGTCAGCAAGATCAATCAGTGGCAGCAAATTTCCGCGTAGACGCAGAACTTTGGCGTCCTGAACATGTCCGATCCGTTGATCGATCTCTTCACTCCGCACGCGTACCAATTCGGCGATATTTACCTGAGGAATAGCAAACCGATCTTCTTGGCACTGGACGATCAGCGAGGGAATAATTGCCAACGTGAGCGGCAACGTGATGACTATGAGCGTCCCTGTGCCCAAAGTCGATTCGACATCAACCGTTCCGCCGAGCTTAGAAATGTTCGTCTTCACGACATCCATCCCCACCCCACGCCCGCTGACATCGGTCACCTTCGCAGCCATCGAAAATCCAGGATGGAAAATCAATCGGATGGCATCCCGATCACTCATCTGGTCGGCCTGCTCCTGCGTAAGAATACCCTTGGAGACCGCCTTCTCTTTGAGTTTAGTGGGAGGAATACCGGCACCATCATCCTCAATTTCAATCCGAACTTTGCCAGCCTGATAGAATGCCCGTAGGTTCATCGTGCCTTCTTCGGGTTTGCCTGCCTTCTTCCGTTCGGCAGGCAGTTCGACGCCGTGGTCGACCGAATTTCGGATCAGGTGGGTGAGCGGATCGCCGATCGCTTCGATGATCGTCTTGTCGACTTCAACCTCTTTGCCCTCGATATTCAAGGCACACTGTTTGTTGAGTTTGCCGCTAAGATCGCGGACAATACGCGGGAACTTGCTAAACACGCTCCCAATTTGCTGCATGCGTGTCTGCATGATCGACTCTTGCACTTCGCTGGTCACTTGGTCGAGACGCGAGGCGATCGTGTCGAGGCTACTGCGATCCGACGAGCTGATGGCTTGCATCAATTGGTTGCGGCTGAGCACTAGCTCGCCAGCCAAGTTCATCAGCTTGTCGAGAACACTAACTGAAACTCGGATATTTGCATCCGGGGCAGACTTCTTTTCGCTTTTCTCTTTTTTGACAGGCGTCGACTTTTCTGCTGCGGGCTGAGGTGCTGGTGCCGCTTCGGGCTGCTCGGCAACTACGGGTTCCTTCGCAGCCTGCTGGGCAGCAAACGCTTGTGCGATTTGAGCATCCAGGTCGTCGTCACTAGGCGTGGGGGCAGCGGCCTCTTCAACGGCCGGTTCAGGCTCGGAGTTGGCCGACGTCTCGGGAGTGTTGCCGGCGGCAATGCCTTCTAGTTCTGTGATATACTCGCTGACATCTTCGTCATTCGAGTTTTCAATATCGTTGAGAAGCCCTTGCAGCTTGTCAGCGGCGCGGAGCATCGTGTCAATCATCCGGGCGTTGGGAGTCAACTCGAGATTTCGCATCATGTTGAGAATGTTTTCGAGGTTATGCGCCAAGTCGTTCAGGACAGTGAGTCCCAAGAAGCTGGCCGCTCCTTTGATCGAGTGGACGCCTCGAAAGACTTCGTTGACAAGATCAACGTCGATGTCGGCTCCCGACTCTTCGATACTCAACAGTTGGTTTTCGATGTCGGCCATATGTTCGTTGGCTTCCACCACGAATTCACCCAATAATTCGTCATCGCACGACATAATTCTCGTCCCTTTGGCACAACTTGGAGAACGGTGATTCGCCGGGCGGATTCGACAGTGAAAACGCCGGCGCAAATTTCTGTAATGCACAACCGTAGGTTACGACTGCGCAGACAGCGTCCACAGAAGGCCGTAAATGGCGTTTTTATGGCAAAACAAGAGGTTTTGACGACAACCTGGGGGGTTCGTGCCAGACGCGTGACGAATCACATTCTGTTTGCAGCAGAACAGACGGTACAACCGGCGCAATCGGTAGATCGCTCGGCGCGAAATCAAAAACTAGAGGTTCTCGCCGTCGAGAAGATCGTCGGCATAGCCCGGCGGGAAAGGATTTTCGAGGGCTTCGGGAATCTCGCCGGTCGTCGGGTCGCGTTGTTCCGTTTTTGGCATAGCCAGATTAGGGAGGTCTTCGCTGTCGAATTGTTCGACCCAGTAGGCGATCTCCTTAGGGCTAAGCTTCCCTACGGGCTTCTCGGGGACAGATTTCTGCTGGTCACGGCGCGTGGCGACGCGTCGCTGCCAGAGTTCGGAGTACCAACGCTCGCTGTCCGTGTATTTTGCACCCCGCCGACGGGCGGCACGCTGGACACGGTGGTCGCTCGAGACAACCAGAAGTCCTCGTGGGGCGGTGTGCTCCTCGATCATTTCTTCGATCAGCGTATCGGCATCGGGATAATCTCGTGCATAGACAACCTGTAGCCCTTCGAGGTTGTAGTGGTTCGGCAAGCCCGGGGGAGCTTCCGCCGCGTCAAAGACAATCGTTGTTTGGGCACGCTCAGCATCGTTGAGCGAAGCAGCTAAAAACGCCAAGAGTGCCTCTCGCGATCGTTGAAAGTAGCCTGGACCGTTTCCTTCGCCGAAAATATCAGTCGCATGTAACAGGTTGTAGCCGTCGATGAGCAAGGACATGAGGGGGGGTGTTTGATTTGAGATTGATAATGTGGAAAATTACGCAAAGAAACATCTACAATCAAATATCTTACATCTCACATCAGACACGCTTCATCTCGCCGTGAAAGAATCGATCGATTTGATGGTCGACGTCAAATACCGAGGCGAGCAGCGCCGCGCGGATCCACATACCGTTTCTCGCCTGCCGGAAATACATAGCACGCGGGTCGTTGTCGATTTCAGGCGGAATTTCGCCAAAATGTTGGTCGCGGGGGAAGGGGTGCAAAATCGGTGCATAGGTCTTCATGCGAGCAGTCAGCTTGGGCGTCAACTTGTAGCGAGCCAGGTCGAGGGCGGCGAATTTTTCTTCGTCACCAGGAGCATTGTGCTCTTTCTGGATACGGGTCATGTAGAGCGCGTCGAGTGCTTCGATGATCGGTTTGCCGTCGATCAAATCATCGAAGGATTCAACCTCAAGGATTTTTACGCCTCGATCAAGTAGGCGAGTTCGCAGGTCGTCGTGGAGGGCAAGCGTCGGGTCGTCGGGAGCAATAAAGATGAGCGTGACGCCCTCGTAGTTGGCCAGCAAGCTGGCGAGCGATCGGACGGTGCGCCCTCGACCGATGTCGCCACAGAATCCGTAGACTTTGTTGGCCAGGCCTTCGGTGAGCTGGGGATAGGCTTGGCGAAGCTCTTCCAAACGGGCTGCAACGGTGGTCGCCTGGGGGTCGGCGAACTGAAAGGTGCGCTGCAGGGTGTAGATGTCGAGCAAAGCTTGCGTCGGATGTTCGTCGGCCCCAGAACCGGCGTTGAGAATCGGCACACTACGGTTGTCCGTCGATTCGAGGTCGTTCATCAGATAGGCGCACGATTCGGCCAATTTTGGCAGCTTGCTGCGCATAATAATCAAATCAAAATAACTGCTAAACATCCGAAGCGAGTCAAAACGGGTTTCACCTTTGGTCTCGGACGAGGTCGTCGGGTCGCGAACTTCGTTGCAAGTGATGCCCAGGATTTGGCAGGCGGCCATGAACGAAAGAAAGGTGCGAGTCGAGGGCTGGGTGAAGTAGAGCATCGCCCGTTTATGGTGGAGCAGGTTGATAAGAAAGTCTTGGCCCTCCCGGTTCTTTGACAAAACACGAATCTTGTCGGCCGTGCTGGCCAAATCATCGAGCATCGAAGGAGTGAACTGGCCGCTGAAAATGACATGGCGAAGCCGCTCGTTACGCTGCAGCTCAGGCAGCTTCATCTTGATCGGCCGACCGATCCGCGGCTGGTAATACAGCAGGTCGAGTTCGTCCTGGGTCGGTGGTTGCTTGCCTGTAGATTGGCTCGACATGAAAGGGCCTTGCGTGAGTGGAACGCGGTTTCATCGGTTATCGCATACCAGCATGGCGGTGGTCAAGCGACTTGCGTCGTTCGTTCAAGGAGCTTTGTCGCGAGTGAAGACAGGGGCGGCGACGTTAGACAAGCTACGGTTGTACTTGTAGCCGGCAGCACGGAACGCAAGTATCCCCTTCGGATCGGCGATGCGCTCGCGAATAATGTGGCGGACCATCATGCCCCGCGCCTTTTTGGCAAAGAAGCTGATGGTTTTGTACTCGCCATGCTTGCGATCTTTGAATACCGGGGTGATTATCCGGCAGCCGAGGCTCTTGCTCTGGGTGGCCTTAAAATACTCGTTGGAAGCAAGGTTGATGAGAAGGTCATCGCCCTGCTCTGCCATCGTTTTCGTCAAGAGACGGGCAATACGGTCGTCCCAAAAAGCGTACAAATCTTTTCCCTGCTCATTGGCAAGCTTCGTACTCATTTCTAAACGATAAGGCTGCATCAAATCCAACGGTCGAAGGACGCCGTACAGCCCAGAGAGAATACGCAAGTGTTGCTGAGCGTAATCGAAGTCTTTGCCAGAAAAACTATCAGCGTCGAGGCCTAGGTAGACGTCGCCGCGAAAGGCGAGCAGAGCTTGTTTGGCGGAGCTGGTGTCGTACTTCGCCTTCCAGTCGGCGACGTACTCATAAACGCCGACCGAAAGCTTTTCGCTGATGCCCATCAGCTTACCAATTTGCTTGGGCGAAATCTTGCGAAGCTCGACGATGAGTTTTTTGGAGAGCGTAAGCATCGCGGGCTTCGAGGTCGTTTTGTGAAGCGACTGCGGCGCGAAGTCGAGCGTCTTGGCCGGGGAGATGATAAGTAGCATGGGTCGATTGATTTCGTATGTTGTGAACCAGGTCTCACGCAAAGGCGCTAAGACGCAAAGAAAGGAACCGCAGATAGACGCAGATAACAACAAACAAGTCACTCGAGTTCAAGAAAAACATCTGCGTTTATCCGCGTTCATCGGCGGTTCCTTTCTTTGCGTCTTAGCGCCTTTGCGTGAGACTTTTCGGCGGATGTATTCAAATTCACTCCGAAACACGCCAACGGGCTTGGAAGAGCCAGATCATGCCGAGTAGCAAAGCAGCGTTGTAGATTATGGTAAAACCCAAAAAGCCCCAGAAGATTTTGACGCTTATCGAAGCTGCGTTGGTCACGTCGTTCGCATCAAGCGGCAGGTTGAAAATGGCGGCGAACGGGCTGGCGATGCTCGTCCAGCGGACGAATTCGGCTGCGGCCGGATTGTTGAGAAAAGTGCTCACAAAAACGTTGGCCGCGACCGGACCAAGAAACAGGACAATGATGACCAGATAGGTCGCCATGAGGCTGGTCGTACTTTGGCGAAAAAGGGTCGAGCAAAAAAGCGCCGTCATCGCCGTCGTCAAACAAGTAAACGCCACCACCAAAAAATAACCGCCCATCGTAGGAAGGTTGCTCCAGTAGTCGAGCGGCATGATGCACGCCAGCAGGACGGGCCACATCAAAAACGAGGTCAATACGCTCGAGACGCGAAGACCCGAAAGGAGCTTGCCCCAAAGCATTTGCCAGGGAGTGATCAGCGTCGTCAGCAACAGATCAAGCGTCTGGCGTTCGCGTTCGCTCGTGACGCTGCCCGCAGAAAAAACAGGGCCGACCAACATGTTGAACAGCAGGACGTAGGAAAGATACCAGGGAGCCAAATGCGATTGGATGTAAAGGCAGTAGGCCATCACTACCAACGCGACAAACATGCTGATCTGAATCACCAGCCGGAGCATGAGCGTGCCTTGGCTAAAAATTTCGCTACGAATCTCCTTATCGTAGATCGGATTGGCATGGTCAGGCAAAAAGGTAGTTCGTTTGGGCGGTGCGAACAGACGGTCGGGGAATTCCTCGCGGTTGATATAGAGGCCAACGGCTTCTTCCGCTTCGGTCTCGAGGTCGATGACCTGCTTGCCTTCGCTGCCAAGGTCGGGCGATCGCAACAAGCGCCGGCAGACATCGCTCCAGAGCAACGCACCAATCGACAGGCAGACTGTCGGCACAACAGTCACGACCACCAAGAGCCGGGCCTGTCCCAGTTGTTCCATCGCTTGCCAAAGCAAGACGCCCACCATAGCCAGCGGAAGGATCAACAGATAAGAGACCACCAACGACGCCGACGTCCGAATAAAATAGCTGCTGCACCAGAGGCTCAGCATGGCAAACAGCGAGACCGAACTGATCATCGCCAGATAGGCTGCGCCCACTTCATAGGGCGATACCCCACCCAGCGGCAAACAGAGCATCACAATCGGCAGCGAGCCAATCATAAGCTGCAACAACGGCGTTACCGAAGCCGCCAGCTTGCCAAGAACAATCGCGCCCGGCTTGAGCGGACTTGCCATCAACATCTCGTAACTTTTACGTTCCTTCTCGCCCGTGATCGCGCCGGCAGCAAAGCTTGGTGCCATGAGCGAAACAAGCACGTACTGGCCAAGAAAGAGTAAATTGACCAGCGGCTTTGCTTTTTGCGACTGCACCATGTCGAGCCGCTGGTCCTCGGGCCAAGCCGCATAAACAAGCAACCCCAGCAAACCAACGTAAACAAACAACAAAACAAAGCTGCTCGTTTTGCGCAGATTCGAGACAAGCTCGTTTTGCAGGACAGGATTTTCGAAGAGATACATAGATTAATTGTAATGACGAATGTCGAAATACCCAATGACGGAAGGAAATGACGAATGACAGCCTTTTATTCGTCATTCGTCATTGGGTATTTCGTCATTTCTCTAGTACTCTCTCTAGTACTCCCTCGGCCGCACCGTCCCCTGTACGCGGCTCGGCAGGCCCATCAGCCGCAAAAATCCTTCGGCGTCGGTTTGGTCATAGCTGCCGCCCCCCTCCATGCTCGCGACTTCCGCGTCGTACAGACTGTTGGGGCTGCGGCGGCTATGGATCGAGACGTTTCCTTTGTAGAGACCCAGCGTAACGTCGCCGGTCACCGGTTGTTGAGTTTCGCGGATAAAGGCCAACAGGGCGTCCATCTTCGGAACAAACCAAAAACCATAATAAACCATCTCGGCAACTTCCGGGGCCAGCCGGTCGCGCAGATGCACCAAGTCGCGGTCGAGCGTCAGTTGCTCGAGCGCCAGATGTGCGGCGTAGAGAGCCGTGATACCAGGGGCTTCATAAACCCCGCGGCTTTTCATCCCCACAAAACGGTTTTCGATAATGTCGATCCGCCCAACGCCGTTGCGACCAGCGATCGTGTTCATCGTCTCGACCATCGCGAGCGGACTCTTGGCTTCGCCGTTGATCGCACTCGGCACGCCGCTCTCAAAATTGACGGTCACTTCTTCCACTTGGTCAGGCGCTTCTTGCGGCGAGACGCCCATGCCAAACTCGACGACCGCTTGGCCGTTGACCTCGGGGTCTTCGAGCTGGCCCGCTTCGTAGCTAATATGCAAACAGTTTTCGTCCGAACTGTACGGCTTGGCAATCGAAGCTTTTACGGGAATCTTTTTGACGTCGCAGTAGTCAATCATCTCGGTCCGACCAGGAAACTGACTACGAAACTTTTCGATCCGCCAGGGAGCGATGATTTTTACGTTGGGATCGAGCGCTTCGGCAGCCAACTGAAAACGACATTGGTCGTTTCCCTTGCCTGTGGCTCCATGCGCATAGGCCACCGCTCCAACTTCACGAGCAACTTGCAGACAGACCTTAGAAATCAGCGGACGGGCGATCGACGTGCCGAGCAAATAGATGCCTTCGTACTTGGCTTGCCACTGCAAAACAGGAAATGCGTATTCGCGGCAAAGCTCTTCACGAGCGTCAATAAGCTGCGAAGTCTTTGCACCATGATCGCGAGCCTTCTGCAAAATGGCTTCGCGGTCTTCGCTCGGCTGGCCAAGTTCGACATAGACGGCATGGATATCGTAACCCTCGTCCTGAAGCCAACCAAGCATGACCGAAGTGTCCAAACCACCTGAATACGCTAACACACAACTGGGCCTAGTCATAATGAAATCTATCCGTCCGTCGCAACACACATGAAAATAGGGAAAGAGGTCAACCAATCAAGTCGACACGAAACAACCATTGTGGTTCGTCAAGGGACTGCTGGCAAGCGGTAAGACAAAGCAGGATAGGACGCGGAGGGACGCGGATTCAACGGATTTACGCAGATACGGGTGGATACTATTCAAACGCTTCTCAAGCCGCCTCTTTGGAAAAGACTTTGCGACGAAATTCGGCCTTGGCACCAAAATTCAATAATAGGCCCACTTGGAGGCCCGTGGCTTTGAGGTAGTTGAGCAATTGAGCCTCGTGTTCCGACGAGATTGCCTGAGCTGCTTTCAGTTCGATCACAACCCTATTGTCGACGAGTAGATCAGCAAAATACTCTCCGACCCTCTCTCCTTCAAATATCACATCAATAGGGAACTGTTGTTTAACAGTGAACCCCGATTTTCTAAAGACAGACGCATCGAATTTTCATAAACTTTCTCCAAAAAGCCAAAACCCAACGTGTTGTAGACATGGTAAAAGCTCTTGATAATCGCTTCCGTAGTATCTGCATGAATTAAGCCATGTTGCGGCACAATAAAACCTCTCAATTCTGCAATGATTTAGTCTGACTACACGCGGCCTTTCCTTGAAAATCCGCGTACATCCGTCGAATCCGCGTCCCTCCGCGTCCTATTTTTTTTTTCGTCCGGCATTTCCACAACACGCAACTTCCGAAACCGCAAATCAGTCGTCGGATCATGCCCCTGAATCGCCAAAGTGCCCGGCTCCAGCCGTAACCCCTTGCGAGGATTTTCATGAGGCTTACGGGTATCCGTCCAGTCAGAAACTTGCTGACCATCGACCCAGGCGGCCATGTGCGGACCGTCGACAATGAGTGTCATCGCAAACCATTCACGGTCTTTCGCAACGATACGACGCGCATTCTGCCGCCGAAAAAACCCGCCGGTGCCACAGTCGGCCGGCTTGGTTGGGTCGTCGTCCTTCATCCCGTTATGAATCTGGCACTCGTAGCCCATCATAAAATCACCCGGGATACAGCGGAAAAAGACGCCCGAGTTGAGCGAATCGCCATCAACAAAACATTCCAACTGCAAAATAAAATCGCCGTAGCTCGCCTCGCTTTCAATTTGCCCACGGCCATCAAGCACGCGCAGCTCACCTTTGTCGGTCACCTCAAAACGGCTCGCCTCGGCACGGCCGGTGTTCCAGCCGGTGAGGTTTTTGCCGTTGAAGATCGGCTTGGTGACACGCGGCCTGAGTCGCATATTGCGGAAGGCAATTTCCCCTTGGTTGAATTGCAAGCCAACGTGGCCTCGCCTAGGGACAGTCCCTTCGACGTGTCCTAAACGCTTGCCATCTAATCGTACTTTGGCGTCGGTTCCATAGACAGCAATATCAAAAGTATGCCATTGCTCGTCCCAGGGATCGATTTCAGGCGTACCTTTTTGGCGATTCACTCGATTGGCTCGGTCCAGCGTCGTGATTTTCCCTTTTCTTTCGACAAAGCGGCCGGTTGGGAAGGGGTGGTCGCGTGGAGCAATGTTTAGCTCGAAACAATCCTTCGCAGGGTCTTTGGGTTGCAAAGGCGAACGAAGAAAGATGCCGCTGTTGGTATCTTCATTGGCTTTGAACTCAACATGCAGCTCGTAATCAGCAAATTCGCTAGTCGTCATCAACCAGCCAATTTTACCCTCCGACGCGCGAATCTCACCATCAACGACCCGCCAATCGACCTCGTTCACCGACTGCCAACCAAAAAGCGTCTCGCCATCGAATAACGAGATCCAGCCATCGGCGATTTGCTCGGACGTGAGTTGGTTGTGTTCGGCAAAAGCGCTGGCAGCGAATGAGTAAAGGAAGATCAATAGCAAGAGGAAACGCATTGAAAGGAACCTAAGTGTTGGAGGGAGGAAAAATAGGACGCGGAGGAACGCGGATTGAAAGGATGGACGCAGATGAAAAAGGTGGATCCGTGTCAATCCGCTCAATCCGCGTTCCTCCGCGTTCTATTCTTTTAGGGAAACCACGAATCAGACGAATAATAGCAGAAGGGCATCTATTCGTACAATTCGTACCATTTGTGGTTTTCATTCGTCAACGATTTCCAGCCGCACCTCAAACGGACATTTTTGAGGATCGTCGGGCGGTGCTCCCGTCGAGGTGACCGCAAGCAGGTTATGCTTGGCGATCAGCGAGGTAATGTCGATACGTCCCAAATTTTCGCTGGCTAGCACAGTGCCATTGAGTTGAAGCAGCGTCCCTACGGTCACCGGCTCAACAACCAACTGCACCCGCTCGCTGGGCATCAACTCCGCAGGCCAATTAAACTTACGCGACCAAACAACCACGTCGCCGTCGGGTTCACATTGCCAAGGATTTCGGAGCCGAATGGTGTGCATGGGGAGGGACGCAGGTGGTGATTGGATGAAGGGAGAGCAACTACAGCATGCCACCCATTTTTAGAACCGCACGTAACTGGACACGTTTCGGAGCGTTCATTTGCAGGAGGTTTGCCGTCGCTCTTCCGCACGAGGTGAGACCAACGATTTCGGCATTCTGTACTGCGAAATGTTCACTCCACTTATCCTGGCGTGGGTGAAACAACAATACGGTCTCGTCGGTCTCCGAATCTACAGACGACAAGTTGGGGCCCTTGGCAAAATTGCATCTGTCGCAAGCTAACGCAAGGTTCGACAGCTCATCACTTCCCCCATGTTGCTTTGCACGGACATGCTCTATGTGGAAAACGACCTCGCTTGCATGTTCGGGCAACTTACAATACTCGCAACGACCGTCTGCTCTCTGCCGAACCTTCTGACGCGGAAGAACCGTCATGACAAGTTCGTCTTTTCCAGTACGGCCCTGGCTTTGGCTCGCAGCAGGCTGATCAGATCGAGATTTTCGACAACTTCTTGATATTCCAATTGCTCAGCATCGGATAAGCTGCCTTCGTTGGCCTTTCCTCTAAGCAGATCCAAGCGATCTTGAATTTGCTTGTCAGGCTTATGTGCGATGACCTGCTGCGCAACTTCGGGTGTGAAAATAGGAGCCAGAAACTGGTCGAGAACTGCGTTGGC
The DNA here is from genome assembly GCA_965224625.1 of Bythopirellula sp. Taxonomy (GTDB): domain Bacteria; phylum Planctomycetota; class Planctomycetia; order Pirellulales; family Lacipirellulaceae; genus Bythopirellula. Next base: position 409,963 of record CBDCZS010000001.1, on the reverse strand, counting down.
AGAAAGGTCAGACATGGTTGTACGATACCATGAGAGTCATGCGGGAACCAGCGAAAAATCAAAGCTCTACTGCGGCACAAAATTCCGAGTCACCGTCGCCTCACGAATCTGCCGCGAGTCACGGTCATAAACACGAATTTTGACTTGCATCCCGCGAAGCGGAACATCGTAGGGAGGGGCGGCTTCACGCTCTTCGGCGTCATCGACGCCGTCGGCGTTGTTGGTATCGAGACCGTCAGTGCCCTCGTCAGCTACTCCATCGGCATCTTGATCAAGGCCATCGCTTTCGTAGTGGTAGGGCCAAGTATCGAAAGTCACGGAGGCTATAGCAGCCGTGGAAAAATCGAGTTCTGATCGTGCATTTGGAGCCAGCTCAAATTGCGTGGCAGGTGCATTGGCAGGCGGAGTCCAAGTTTTGGGAGTGTTGGTGGCTTGCCAGAGCGGAGTGGTATGATTCCAGTACATGTCCACATAGCTTCCAAATCCAGAGATGGTTGCTGTTGGAGCCGAAGCCCACCCAAAGTCAGAAGGTTCGACAACCAATCCATTATTTTCAAAAAGCGGCGCCCCCGGATCAAACACCCGCAGATCAAACGCCAAGACATCGTTGAGCATCACGTCTTCGCCCTGGCGATCTCTTGAAAGCAAATTATTGTCAAACGGAGGTCCATACGGTCGCAAGGGACCGAATGCACTTACTGGAGGCGTTCCCGAAGGGTAAGTTGTGGCGCGAATAGCCAATTGGTTTATCGCAAAAGGGAATCCCAAAGCACCGGCGGTATCTAAAAAATGCCCAAAGCGATTTTCGCGTTTTGTTAAATCAGCTAGCGTATTGGGAACCCATACCGTTCCACCTCCGCCAGTATTAACTCGGCGTACCGAAATGTCATTCTGACGATAGAAATTCAGCAAGTCTGCTGGCAAACCTCCTACCGTTGTAGGACTGAGGTCATCCTGGACCCAAGGAGCAATCAACAGCACCCGCCGATAAACTGTCCTCATGCCCGGCTCACCCAGCGTGTCATCCGCAGGGTTCTCGATCGAATACCAAATAACCTCCGCTATGTCGGATTCAATGGTTTCGATTTGGCCCGTTGCTGTATTGAACCACCGCCCAACAAACGGCTCGCTCTCGCTCCGCACCGTCAGCGCCAAAATATCGTCGTAATCACCAAGCCCGCCGCCATCGGTGATGTCCCCAGCAGTCAGATTCAGATTACTACTTGGCACGATGGAAGTGGCGTAGTCAAGCTCACCGTTTCCGATAGCGCCATCAATCAGCGCACTTGGATTCTTATCCGAGTACTGACCTTCGATCAATTCCAAATACCCATCATCATGGTCATCACTCGGCAACTTCGGCCGTGCAGCACAAGTCGCGCCGGCGAGGTCTTTGAACAGCCGTGCGCGGGCCAGCCGTAGCTGGCTGCCCAGTTCCATACTGGCGCGCTGCACGCGCACGCCGGCTCCGATGTTGGCGAACAGCGTGACCACCGCCGCCATCATCACCAGAGTGATCGCCATGCCGATCAGCATTTCGACGAGCGTTAAGCCGCGCGGCGCAAGTCGCAAGGTACAAGTTTTTGGTGTTCTGCAAAACATGTGCGTCTTTGTTCCTGGAAAAAACCGGCAGGCCCTGGTGCCGGTTGCACTAAAAATTTTTGCTACGAGGAAGGCTGTACTTTTTCTAGGATCCAGGCACGAATCAGGTCACCTGGATTCAGTCCTTGGGACTGAGCCATGCTCTCGACAGTATTCGCATCTTTGATTGGCAGACAAACTTGTACGACCTTCTCACGCTCGAAGACCGGTTGGGTGACTTCCTCTAATTGGCCTTCAAAGTCGGTAAGGTCGTGCGTGTCCCAGAACTGAGCCAGTTCGTGAATCGAATCGGTCTGTGGAATTTTGTTCGTGCTCATCGGTTTTTCCATTGTTTGTATCGACGCCGTTCTTTGTCAGTCATGGTCCGTGCAGTAACAGGGTAGCCTTTGCCGTCTGGGAATTGAATAACGACGCAAAACAAATACCGGCCCCGACCGGTCTGCCCGAGAACGTAGTAAACCGGGTTTCTGCCTTCCGATTTTGTCTTCTGAATCAGTGCCTGTCCAAAGCAAGCTTCTTCAAACTCTTCAGACGTTACGGCGTGCCTGTCAATATGATCGACCCGATCCTCTGGCCAGATGATATGGTCGATCCTCATCCTCCGATTCTAACATAGAGCCAATTCTTGCACCAACCAAAAGTAGGTGTACGAGCGAAGAATTAGACGCGGATTGAGCAGATTTTCTCCGTGGAGATCACTATCTGTGCAAATCTGCTCGCTCTGCGCAAATCTGCGTTCGATTTTGCATCGCTACAGCGCATAAAAAAAGCCGCTGACTCGCGCCAGCGGCTCAATGAGATTCTTCTAGCTGACCGCTAAAAGCTGATCGCTGACAGCTTCCTAAGTTCCAAACTCAGGCCGACGCCGCCCAAGTTGTCCTTGCAGACGCTGGACAATCGCGCTGTGCATTTGGCTCACGCGGCTTTCGCTCAGGTCGAGCGTCGAGCCGATTTCTTTCATCGTCATCTCTTCGTAATAGTACAAAATGATGATGAGCCGTTCGTTACGGTTCAGACCCTTGGTGACCAGACGCATGAGGTCCGACTTTTGAATCCGTTTGGTCGGATCTTCGCCCTTTTGGTCCTCAAGAATATCAATCTCACGGACATCCTTGTAGCTGTCCGTCTCGTACCACTTTTTGTTGAGGCTGATCAGTCCAACAGCGTTGGCGTCTCGAATCATCTTTTCGAGTTCCGGGACAGTCAACTCCATGTGCGCGGCCAACTCAATTTCGGTTGGCGAACGGCCATGTTCCGCTTCGAGTTTTTTCACCGCAGCGTTGAGCTTGCTCGCTTTCGACCGAACCAGCCTCGGCACCCAGTCCATGCTGCGAAGTTCGTCGAGCATGGCTCCACGAATACGCGGCACGCAATAGGTCTCGAACTTGACGCCACGCGACATGTCGAACGCCTTGATCGCATCCATCAGTCCAAACACGCCGGCTGATATGAGATCGTCCAGCTCGACGCCGTCGGGCAAACGTGCCCAAATCCGCTCGCCGTTGTATTTGACGAGCGGCAAATAGCGTTCGACCAAGCGATTGCGCAAGGGGCGATTGCTGATGTCTTTTTTGAATTCAATCCAAACTTCGACAATTTCATCCTGAGCGGCGACAGTCGTAGCCATGCGCTTCCTCCGTGATGCGATTGAAATCTTGCCGCCAGTTGGTTCAACCAGGGCAGTTCCATTTTTGTTCAGCGAGATTCCGTTCTCGATGTGTCTTGTTTTGCGGCTAGCCGATTGGCGACTAGGTCACGATGTTTTCATCTCTTGAGTTTTCATCTCTTGGGAACAAAGCCAACTCGGCTTCGATCTTCGAGCGTACTGACTCGTCAATCGTCTGTGCAGCAAGGGTGCCAACCACCCAACCTACGGTGCCCAACAAGACCATCCAACAAAGGCTTGTGGCGATGGTGCCCTCGAAGCCGGCACCCTCCTTCATTCCGCGTAGCAGGACGACTGCCATGCCGACGAGTGCCATGATTGCAGAATAGGAACGTGCCACAGGATGAGCCTAGATCGAAAGTAGTATTGAGCGTCAAAGTTTCCGCAAACGCGCCATCTTAACGCGGGTTCGCAGGTCAGTAGACCTTCAATACTTATCGACCACCGGGTCGTTCGGTTTGAATCTATTTTGAGTTTTGTAAGGAATTTTCCTGGTAGCGGTTTTGGGGAGGAGAAACTTCGGTAGATGTATCTTGTTTTGAACTGCGTACCTTGCCTGTGAATGCCAGCGAAGTGCCCAGCACATCGGCTGCTAGCAGACGAATCGACTGCCGGAAGTCGCGCTCAGCAGCAGGATCGACCGATTGAGTCACGGTCGCTAGCAGGTCGGGACGGGTCGCCAGCGCGGTTGCCGGCGAGACGCGTATGCCCAGAAAGCGACGGCAAGTCGCCTCGAACCGGGAGCCAATCTGTTTTGCTTTTTCGGGAGCGTCACATCGGTTGACGACCAAGCGAACTTTTCCGTCCACATCGCCCCAAGGAGAGAGTTTTACGGCAGCATAGCTATCCATCACGGCGACCGATTCGTCGGTCGAGACCAACAGAATCTGCTGAGCGGCTTTCCAAAGCTGTTGAACCCAAGGGCTCATGCCACTACCCGCGTCAAGCAGAATAAGGTCGGCCTGAGTGTGGAGCGAACGAAGCTCAGTAAGCAATCGCTTAACGGATGCATGATTGAGTTCGGGCGGCGCCGCAGGTGCCCAGCGTCCTGGCAGCAGATAGCTCGACTCGCTGATCGGTTCGAGAACTTCGATCGCCGAACGACTGCCGTCGAGTACGTCGGCAAGGCAGCCACGCGATTCTATGCCAAGCTGCGTAGCAATATCGGGCTGCAACGGGTTGGCATCGACCAAAACCGAGCGCCGACCAAGGGCGGCAAGCTCCTGGACCAGTTCGGTAGCAACCGTCGAAACGCCGACGCCCCCTTTGCCACCGCTAAGTACCACCATCGGCACGCCTGGCAGAAGCGCAGGATGCTGCTGAACCGTTTCACGGACCAGTTTTCGCAATTTGTCAGCTTGATCAGACATAATAGGACGCGAGTCGTAAGGCGCAAGGCGCGAGTAAAGGAAAGTAAACGTAAAATAGCCGGGCCGCTACGCGGGCCGAAGTTCTTATCATTCGCCTAAGCAACATTCAACATCATTTGCGCCAACCTATTCGGCTGAGCAACTTGAATATCATCAGGCACGTTTTGCCCATCGGTGAGGTAGCTAATCGGCAAATTGCAATTACGTGTCACCGAAAGCAAATTCCCCAGAGCCGTCGCTTCGTCAAGCTTGGTAATAAGCATCGCCGTAGTGCCGACCGTGGCGAACCGCTCGGCGGTAGAGACCAACGAACGGGCACCGCCCACAGCGCTGAGCACCAGATGCACCTCGTCGGGCTCCGCTTCGGCAAGCATCGACTTGAGTTCTTGAATTTTGACTTCGTCACGAGGGCTGCGCCCCGCGGTATCCATCAGGATAAGATCGAGATCGCTCATACGGGCGATCGCCTCGCGCATTTCACGCGGAGTGCTAACGATCTCCATCGGCAGGTCAATGATTTCGGCGTAGGTGCGCAGCTGCTCGACCGCAGCGATACGATAAGTGTCAACGGTGATCAGCCCCACACGTTTGTTCTCGCGGAGGCGGTAATTGGCAGCCAGCTTCGCGATCGTTGTCGTCTTGCCAACACCCGTAGGGCCAACCAGTGCGACCACCCTACCCTCCCCTGCCCCGGCTTCGATCGGACCGGTGACTTCGATTTCGTGCTGGAGGATTCGTGCTAACTCGGCCTGCATAGCAAACGCATCAGCCGCGTTGAACGCCGGGTCTTGACGGAGTTGCTCAACAAGCTGCTGAGCAATCGGTTCTTCAATGTCCGACTCGATCAGGTCGGTGTAGATTTGAAATAGGGTCTCGGGCAACTGTCGATCAGAAGCCTGGTGGTTGCGCTCCCGTAGCTGCTCGGCCAGTGCCTGAAGCTCGTTAAGCCCTTGGTCGGCTTGTTGCCGAAAATCTTGACGGTAACGATCTCGGTAGTCCTGCTCGAATGGCGGCTCGGTCACAGTCGCCGGAACGGGGGCTGCTGCCACCGCGACTTGCGGCGCTCGGCGCGTTGCGACGGGCACATCCGCCGAAGCGGCAATTTCATACTGCCGGCTACGGAACAGACGCTCTAGCAGTCCGGTATTCAGCTCGCGCGTGTGAAGCACAGTCGCCTCAGGCCCCAGTTCGCTACGAACTAGGTTGAGTGCTTGTTGCATCGTTTTAGCGCGGAAGGTTTTGATATTCATAATGAGAGGTTCATAATGAAAGGGAGTGGGCAGTAGTCAGTGGACCGTGAAAAGTTACTTGGCGTCGGCGGCCATGCCGACGGTCATAATCTCGGTGTCGCGCGTGACTTCGTTGAAGCTAAGCACAACAAGCTGCGGCAAGTGGTTTTCGGTAATTTGTTTCAGAGCCGAACGAATCTGAGGACTGACCAGAACAATCGGCGTGTGGTTGGCAGTCGTCAGTTTGGGCAGAATCGCCGCGATCGCATTGCACGTCGCTTCGATAGCCGGAGGCGACATCCGAACGAAAAGCCCTCGTTCGTTATGCTCAAAACCCGCGCGAATACGATCTTCCATCGCCGGGTCGAGCGCAACAACATGCAGTCGGCCATCCTTGTCGCGGTAACGCGTGCAAATTTGACGGGCCAAGCGATGCCGGACGTATTCGGCCAACAGCACGGGGTCTTTGGTCCGTCCTGCGTAGTCGCCCAGCGTTTCTAGGATGAGTGCCAATTGACGGATCGAAACTTGTTCGCGGAGCAAAAGCTGTAGCACGCCCTGCACTTCGGCGAGCGTCATAGCGCCGGGGATCAGCTCTTCGATGACCGCTGGTTGCGTTTGCTTAAGCTCGTCGACCAAATGTTTGGTCGAATCGCGTGTAAGGATTTCGTCGGCATGACGTCGACAGATTTCGGTAAGGTGCGTGGCCAACACAGCGCCTGGCTCGACGACCGTGTAGCCCATAATTTCAGCCTGATCCTGCATCCCCGGAACAATCCAACAGGCATCGGTCCCAAAGGCGGGGTCTTTCGTCGGCATCCCATCGACTTGCCCGGTCGTCATACCCGAATCGATCGCCAGCAGGTGCCCCGGTTCGATCTGATCTTGCGCGATCGGCATATCGGCAATTTTGATACGGTACTCGTTCGGTTCGAGTCGCATATTGTCGCGAATACGAACCTTGGGCATGATGATTCCGATCTCGCTGGCGACGCTCTGTCGCACGCGCTGCACACGTTCAAGCAAATCGCCGCCCCGCTTCGGGTCGGCCAGTCGAATCAGCCCAACGCCAACTTCCACTTCCATCGGATCAATGGCCAAATAGTCTTCGATACGCTCTTCGGCCGCCGGAGGAGGCTCGGCTGCGGTCGCCTCTTCAACAGAGAGTCGCTCGGCCTCTTTTTTGGTCATCACATGAGCCATACCAAAACAAGAAGCGCACAGCACCACCAGCGGAGCACGCGGCAAGTCGGTAAAAATCAGAACGGCCAAAAACGCACCCGCAATGGCCATTGCCTGGGGACGAGAAAAAAGTTGTTGGACGAATTCCTGCGGCAGGTTGGATTTTTGCGTACTGCGAGTCACGAGCATGGCCGCAGCCAGCGAAACCAAAAAGGCGGGCACTTGGCTGACAAGGCCGTCACCGATCGTGAGCTGGGTAAAGATTCTACCCGCTTCCATCAACGTCATGTCATACTCGGTCATGCCGATCACCAAACCGCCAAGCACGTTGATCACCGTAATGATAATGCCTGCGATCGCGTCGCCGCGCACGAACTTACTAGCACCATCCATCGACCCATAGAAGTCGGCCTGCTGAGTAATCTCTTCGCGACGAGCTTGGGCCTCGTGCTCGTCGATGATCCCAGCGTTAAGGTCCGCATCGATCGCCATTTGCTTGCCCGGCATCCCGTCGAGGGCAAATCGAGCAGCGACTTCACTAATACGCGTAGCACCTTTGGTAATCACCACAAACTGGATCACCACGATGATGATAAAAATAATCAGCCCGACGACAATCTTGCCGTCGCCGGCAACAAAGTCGGCAAACGCCGTGATCACGCCGCCAGCCGCTTGATTGCCATGCTCGCCAGCACCGGTAAGAATCAGTCGTGTCGTAGCAACATTTAGCACTAGCCGAGCAAGTGTGGTCGCAAGCAACAACGAAGGGAAAATACTGAAGTCGAGCGGCGAGCGCACCGAGATCGTCGTTAGCAACACGATCACAGAAATCGTGATGTTCCCGGCCAACAGCACATCCATGAGCGCTGGCGGCAGCGGCACCATGATCACTAGCACGCTAGCAATCATCGCAATCGGCAAGATGAGATCTTGGACGCGACGGATCCAGTCCGTACCGCCCGACGTCTCGGAAGCCATTGACGGTCTCCGCATAAAAGTTCGTTGAGAAGGGGTAGAAGAGTGGGGCGGATACTAGGACTCTCTGCCAAGAGTGTCCAGATCGGCTCGCGAGCTGCTGCTATCAGATGCGATTGGAGTCGTCTGCCCTGCAACGACGATAAAAGGAGAACGCGGCGAGACGTAGCTCGCCGGCTATTTTTTTCCTTGCGCACGAACCTTATGAAATCGAATCTAAGAAGCTCGGCTCAACTAGGGCTACTATTGCTAGCAGCCCTCGGCTGCGCGCCCTCGGCGGCAAAACCTCAAAATGCCCTCCAGGGGGTCGATCCAAAGAGTGTGGTCGAGCGAGGACAACTCCGATTCATCGACGACAGCGTCTTGGGCCGTCGAGTTGCGAACGAGCGGGGCTTACCTTGTTTACTATTTTTCACCGCCCAGTGGTGTACCTATTGCCATCAAATGGAAGCAACCGCGTTTCAAGATCGTTCGGTCGGCAAACTGGCCAAGCAATTTGTCTGTGTGCTGGTCGACGCCGATCGCGAGCCGGCGGTTTGCCAAGAATACGCCATCGACGGCTTTCCAACGATCTTGTTTTTGGCTGCCGATGGCCGTCCGTTGCATCGCCTAGTCGGCCGCCAGCCGACGCCGGAACTAATCTCCGGTATGCAAGCCGCGCTCCAGCGCGTCGCCTGGCTAGAGGATACGAAAGTCAAACTGCGTTGACAGTAACATTAGCGATCCGCGTTCTATCCGCGTCATCCGCGGGCAATTCCTTTTATTCTGCGAACAGTTACAAAATTTCTTCGCCAGGATGCACTTGTATTCCCTGCCCTTGGGCGTGATATTTAGGCACGGCGGTTGCCCCTCTTCGGTATCGGCAATCCCGGTTCCCTGAGAAATCTCTAAAAAAACCCTTCAAATACAGACTAATTAAAAAGGACGAACGCCATGCGACGTGCGAAAATCAGTATTATCGGTGCCGGAAATGTGGGTGCCACAACCGCTCATTGGTGTGCGGCGGCTGAGCTAGGGGATATCGTTTTGGTGGATATCCCCCAAACCGAGGACATGCCCAAAGGAAAAGCCCTCGATTTGATGCAAGCGTCGCCCGTCATGGGGTTCGACTCCAATATCGTCGGGACGACCGACTATGCAGACACCAAGGACAGCGACGTCGTGGTCATAACCGCAGGCATTCCGCGTAAGCCGGGCATGAGCCGCGACGACCTCCTAGCGACCAACGCCAAGATCATGACCAGCGTCTGCGAAGAGATCAAAAAAAGCAGCCCCAAGGCCGTCGTAATCGTCGTCAGCAATCCGCTCGACGCGATGGTGCAACGCGCGCTGCAAGTCACCGGCTTTCCTGCACAGCGAGTCCTGGGCCAAGCCGGCGTGTTAGACACAGCCCGGTATCGTACTTTCTTGGCCACGGAGCTGGGCGTCAGCGTCGAGGATATCTCAGCCCTACTCATGGGTGGTCACGGTGACACGATGGTGCCGATCCCAAGCTGTACCTCAGTCGGGGGGATTCCCATTCTGCAATTGCTCGATGCCAAGCGACTCGAAGAAATCGTCGAGCGGACCCGCAAGGGAGGGGCCGAAATCGTAGGGCTGCTAAAAACCGGCAGTGCCTATTACGCCCCCGCAGCCGCCACGACCCAGATGGTCGAAGCGATCGTACGCGACAAAAAGCGTCTGATCCCTTGCGCCGCGTACTGCGACAAGGAATATGGCGTCGGAGGCTACTACGTCGGCGTACCGGTGATCCTAGGCTCCGCTGGAGTCGAACGAATCGTCGAGCTTAAGCTGACCGCAGAGGAGCAAGTCGCGTTCCAAAAAAGCATCGACGCGGTCCAGGAGCTTATCACAACAATGGCAACTCTCGTATAACGGCAGAGTCCAAGCAGGATTGGTGAGGGTCCGGAGTTTTGGCACAAAATTTTTGGTGCTAGCACTCCCGGTGGGATTGCGTATCTATGCCCCGATGACGTTGACTTCTGCTGACGCCTAGTTTACAAACCGGGGCGTTATATCTGTCCGAGTATCTATTCTATTTTCCCCGTTGGCGCCATGAACCGTACCCTGCTTCCCGAAGCCAGTTCGCAGTTACTTGGTTCACCGAGTACGGAAAATTGGTTAGGCAGCCGAGAGATATTCTCGCCTGCAGACCGACGGTCTACGACGCCTGCGCATAGCTGCTTCTCGCCGATCCACTACCAAGCAGGATACGCCTATCCCTTGATTGTTTGGTTGCACGGATCGGGCAACCCTGGAGCGGGCAGCAACGAAGACGAACTCAAACAGGTGATGCCGCTGATCAGCGTTCGCAACTACGTGGCGATCGCTCCACGCGGGACGCGGCGGCTGGTCGATGAGCGTGGTGCGTATACCTGGGGCGACTCTGCCGAAGAAATCGCCGAAGCGGGCCAACGCGTCCGCGACTGCATTGCGATCGCTCAAGAACGATTCCATGTCCACCCCGACCGAATTTATGTCGCCGGACATGCGGCAGGCGGGACGATGGCCTATCGCCTAGGAATGGAGTATCCCGACCTATTTGCCGGAGCCATTTCGCTGGGTGGCCCCGTACCACGCGGTTCGCGCCCGTTAAAAAACATCAATGCGGCTCGGCAGTTGCCACTGCTGCTCTCGGTTTCTCCGACTAAAGAAAATTTCACGATGCCCCAGGTACTGGACGATCTAAAATTCCTCCATTACGCAGGCCTTCCGTTATCGTTACGCCTCTATCCCGAAGGCGACGAGCTAACGACCCGAATGTTCTCTGACCTCAACAAGTGGGTCATGAAGCAATTCTGCTCCCCGAGTATCGCGGCTGCTAGCTAGCTGTTTTTCTTACGTCGCTCGCTTTGTCCTTGTCCCTCTCTGCGCTCACGCTGCGCAAAGCCTCTGCTAGCAGTCATGCTGAACGTCAATTGACAGGCAACAGCAAAATTCGGTACAAGCCCTGGGCTTTTCTCTCAAGTTTCCGTAGCCTCCGTCCGCACGGTCGGTTTTGGGAACCCTGGAGAGGCACCTTACTGGCTACGATTCCTCATTATACAAAGCGCCATGGCTGACGAACCCCTACCCGACGAAGAGGCTGCCACCGAGCAGACACCCTCGGAAACAGGGTCAGGGCTGCGCGGTCGGATTGCGCGATTATTGGCTTGGGCCAAGGCAAGCAAACTGCGAATGGCCCTGGTCGGCACACTAGCATTGACGGTTTTCGGCGGAACCTTTGCTACCTGGAGCTACCTGGCACATCTGGTGGTGCAAGAAGAAGGAGCGTTAACACTCGAAATGGCGCTCGACGCTCTCGATGCTGGTGAATACGAGAAGGCAAAAAATATCGTCGCCGATTTGCAGAAGCAGTCGACTCCCAACCCCGAATTCGGCGGAGCATTGTTTGTACTAGGAGCCGTCAAAGCATCGCAGGCCGAATCGGAATGGTCGCAAGAGCGGCAACGGGCAATGCACCTAGTGGCAGCACGCTATCTACAGAAATCACGAGAGTTAGGCATTCCAGAAGACCGCGAGTCGCAAGTCGAATTTCTCATCGGCCAAAGCCTAATCAAAGGAAATCAACCGCGTCAGGGAATCACAATTCTGGAAAAATTGTTGACCGACGAGAGTCTACCGTCGACAAAGATGCACGCCCTGCTATCCGATGCGCACCAGTCAACCTCGGAAGTCAATTTGCCGGCCGCTCTCCGGCACAACCAAGCCGTGCTAAGCGATCCAGCCCTCCCCGCCGAACAAAGAAACGCCGCGATTGTCGCACAAGCAGATATTCTGGCTCGAATGGGACGCCACGAAGAAGCAAGACAACAGCTTGCAAAGGCCGACAACGGCGAGTCACAACCGTCGCGCATCAAGAGTATCTCGGGACGATTGGCCCTCTCACAAGCTCAGCAACTGTCGGTCGGTAGCCAAGAACATACCTCGCTGATTGACCAGGCGCTCGCCGATCTGCGAGAAGCTCGGCAACTCGATCCTTTGGGAGGCGAGCTGACACGGCAAGCGATGTACTGGATTGGCAAATGCTACGAAGCCCTGGACAACGAGGCGGCAGCAATCCAAGAGTACGAGCAACTGAACAAGTCGTACGGAGACACCAACGAAAGCACCGCCGCCATGCTGTCGAAAGCAGATCTGGTACAAAAGAGCGGACGTTCAAAGCAAGCTTTGATCGATTACCGTGCCGTGCTTGGCGCAGTAGGCAATCCGAGGACTTATGTGAATCGTTTGTTGCCGATCGCAGATTTACGTAAGCGGATGCTACGTGCCAACAACAATTTTCTCGAATCGCAGCAATTTGAAGAAGCCTTGACCCTGGTCAATGCACTCCAGCCGGTATTCGATCTGAGAGAAGTGACCGAGCAGAGGGCGCAAGTCCATCAGGCCTGGGGAGCGGTCGAACTCGAGGAAGCTGGCCAGGCTGCGGCTTGGAACGCGAAAAAGTACCTAACAGAAGGCCGCCAGCACCACCGGGCAGCAGGTCGGGACTTCGAGCTGCTTGCAAAACTTCGGTTTGCTAGTCGCGATTATACCGAAAGCTTGTGGCGGGCTTCGGAGAACTATTACAAAGGCCAAAGCTACACACATGCCGAGCGTATGCTCGATAAATACCTGCACCACGAGGCACTAAAAAGACAAGCGCTAGCGTTACTTCGATTGGGCCAAACTCAACTTGCTCAAGGAAAAAATGCCCAAGCGGTCGAGTCGTTGACCGAGTGTATCGAACTGCATCCACACGATGCCGTCGTCTACCAAGCCCGTTTGGAATGTGCCCAAGCCCATTTGGATCAAGGCCAGGGAAAGCTAGCCGAGGAGCTGTTGCTGACCAATCTCGCTGGCGGAAGTTTGACACCGACCGCTTCGGAGTGGCAGGACTCGCTCTTTATGTTGGGCAAGTATCTGCACAATTCAGATCAATATTACGAAGCCATCGCGAAGCTCGACGAAGCGGTCACACGCTACCCCGACGCACCGCAGTCGCTATTGGCAAGGTACAACATCGCACGTTCCTACCACCGTGCTTCTCAAGGACCAGCGAAGATAGCCCAAGAAGCGAAAACAGAAAGCGAACGACAAAAGAACCGTAAAATACGCGATCAAAACCTGGAGTCAGCGCTCGAAAACTACCTGAAAGTTCAACGTATGCTGACCCTCCAAGGCCATTTGGACAGCAACGATTTGGAACGAATGTTGTTGCGGAACTGCTACATGATGCAAGGCTCCGTCCTGTTTCAGCTAAAACGCTACGAAGATGCACGCAAAGCGTACGCAAACATTTCGACCCTTTATCAGAGCGAACCTTTTGTGTTAGAGAGCTTTGTTCACATTGCAAACTGCTATCGGCGATTGAACAAACCCGTCAAAGCAAAAGGAACCATCGAACAAGCAAAACTCGTACTGAAACGACTCCCATCAGGAACCGATTTCAAGTTTGCCACAAACTTTTCGCGGCAATCGTGGGAAATACTACTGAACGAAATGGGCGAATGGTAAGGCCTCCTCGTTCGCGAAATTGTGACCAGCCCCTCGTAGGCACAACATTGTGAAACCGCTGATTGTGAAACCACTGAACACCGACAACTTGGCCGATCTCGTTGACAAGCGACATCGCTGCTTGCTGCAGCTGCGCGATCTCGGCTCGAAGCAAACCAAGTTGATCGCGACGGGCGAAATGGGCCCCCTACTACGGTTGATTGCCGTCAAAAATCAACTCATCGGGGCGTTACAAACAATCGAGCGAGAGTTGACCCCCTTCCACGCCCAAGACCCCGAGCAGCGCAATTGGCCGACGCCAGAGGCACGAGCAAAGTGCGCCCAACAAGCCGCAGCTTGCACCCAGTTGTTAGAAGAAGTGATGCAAATGGAACGCGAAAACGAAACCTGCATGACCGAGCGCCGCGATCAAGTCGCCACCCAACTACAAGCCGCACAAACCGCCAGCGCCGCACGCGGAGCCTACCAAGCCCATCAGGTCTCGCCACCGCGCGGACCCCACAGCAATCCTACTGCTCCAATCGCCCCGCTTGTCCACGAACAACAAGGACAGCAGCTTGACCTCCACTCCGAGGCCTAAGGCAACTCAAGAAAAAGAAACCATGACCGATTCACTACAAATTTACTCTGAACCCGTGACCCCCTCGGCCGAACTCTCGGCCGAAGACTGCACGTCCGCCCCTTCGTTAGGCGCAGACCCCAGCCTCGAAATGGTCCTCAAGGCTTGGAACGAAGCAACCCAACGCTTGCAAGAAACCCACGAAGTCCTGCAAGCCGAAGTCGGACGCCTGAGCGACGAACTGGCTATAAAAAATCGTGAGTTAGCACGCAAAAATCGCTTAGCAGACTTGGGCCACATGGCCTCACATGTCGCACACGAGGTGCGGAATAGTTTGGTACCAGTAACGCTCTACATGAGTTTATTAAAACGACGGCTGTCAGGTGACGTTGAGAGCCGAGATATTTTGACCAAGGTGGAGACCGGGTTCAACGCCCTGGATACAACCGTGAACGATCTACTGAATTTCACGTCCGATCGAGCGCCCAATTGGCACACGTTTGCCGTTCGAGAGCTTGTCGACGAGGTTTGCGAAGCGATTGGACCACAACTTGATGCACAGGCGATACGTGTCCTAGCAGATGTCGATCCGACAACTCAAATCAGCGCAGACCGCGAGATGCTCCGCCGTGCAATGCTGAATTTGATGCTGAACTCCTTGGACGTCATGCCCGAAGGGGGCGAACTCGTGATTACCTCGTTCGACGGGCCCTCGGGGTTTGAATTAGAAATCGCCGACAGCGGACCCGGGCTATCGTCCGAGCAAATGAAGCATTTGTTCGACCCGTTCTACTCGACCAAAGCAACCGGCACAGGACTCGGCTTGTCGATCGTCCAGCGAATCGCCGAATCGCACGGGGGCCGGATAACTGCCAGAAATTGTCCCGAAGGTGGGGCCGCTTTCACGATCGAAATTCCACGCCAAGCGATGGGAGCCGCCGCATGACAAACGCATCCTCTGCAAAGTACCTAGGGAAAGTCCTGGTCGTCGACGACCACGCTGCCGCGCGCGAGTCGGTTGCCGACGTACTGCGCCACGTCGGTTACGAAGTGCTCAGCCTAGGCAGCCCGATGGAAGCACTCCCATGCATGGAACAAGAGTCCTTCGATCTAGTGATCACCGACCTGCAAATGCCAGGGATGGACGGCCTCGAGTTTATCCGACAGATCGGCCATCGACGCTTAGCGACACAAATCCTGATGATCACCGCACACGCAACCATCTCCTCAGCCGTCGAAGCCATGCGGCAAGGAGCATTCGACTACCTAGAAAAACCTTTTGATGTCACACAGCTCGAACAATTGGTGGCCAACGCCATCGAGCGAGGACGCCTGTTGACGCCAGACAAAATCGTGACCGTCGGCGACGCCCAAGTCTCCGACGAACAGTTTGGGATGATCGGCGATAGTCCGGCGATGCGAACGCTGCGTGCTCGAATTCGCCAAGTCGCCCCGACCGAAGAGACCGTGCTCGTCTGCGGCGAGAGCGGAACCGGCAAAGAGCTGGTCGCACGAGCGATTCACGCACTCAGCCGCCGAACCTCGGGCGAGCTAGTCAGCCTGAACTGCCCTGCCCTCTCGCCGCAACTGACCGAAAGCGAGCTGTTCGGCCATCGCCGAGGAGCCTTTACCGGAGCCGATGACCATCGCGTCGGACGCTTTGAATTGGCCGAGGGCGGAACCATTCTTCTCGACGAAATCACCGAAATCGACCTCTCTTTGCAGTCCAAACTGCTAAGAGTTCTGCAAGAAAAAACTTTCGAGCCGGTTGGAAGCAGCGAGTCGCTAAAGGCCGATGTCCGTGTGGTTGCCAGCACCAATCGCGACCTACAGACCGAAATCGCCGCCGGGCGTTTCCGGCAAGATCTTTATTATCGCTTGGCCGTAGTCCCCATCGTCCTCCCACCATTACGCGATCGAGAAGACGACGTCCAACTACTGGCCGACTTTTTCCTCCAGCGCGCTGCACGTCGACTCGGGCGAGCGCAGTGCGAGCTAGAAGAAGATGCACGCCAGCTATTCGCTCAATATCATTGGCCTGGTAACGTGCGTGAGTTGGAAAACATCATCACACGCGCTTGTGTGCTCAACGAGGGACGACCCATTAGTGCGGCCGAGCTACGACCTTGGCTAGAACAGCCAGAACAGATCGAGAGCAGCGTAACTCAACAGGCGACGCTGCCCGTCGGCACCAGCCTGGAAGAAATGGAACGACAGATGATCGTCGCCACGTTGGAACATTTTGAAGGGCACCGTGCCAAGACAGCCCAGGCACTCGGAATTGGCGTCCGAACGCTAAGCGGAAAGCTACGGACCTACGGCTACGCTCCGCGAGCCAAGAGTTTTGCTGACGTGCCCGACCGGCAAGTTTTGCCGAACCGATCGGCAGTTTCTGCCGGTTGTTTGAACAAAGAAGTTGCGTAATTTGCGAAGACCATGAAATTTGAGTAGATGGCATAAAAGTTGCCCTAAAGAAAAATTAGAAAGGGCTGAGCGAAGCCCACTAGGAAAAAACATGTTGTCGTCACTGTTTAATTCGTCCACAGTACCCGTGTTGGAGCAGGTCGTAAATTTCACCCAAGCTCGGCATGGTGTGCTGGCCGGAAACATCGCCAACATCGACACGCCCGGCTACAAAACCCGCGACCTTTCGCCGGTCGAGTTCCAGAAAAACCTAAAAAAAGCCATCGCTACACGCCATAAGGCAACCCACATCACCAACTCGCCCGGCAGCCGATCAATCACCGGACGGGACGGCATGAACCAAGTACGAGAATCGATGAAAAGCATCCTCTACCACGACCAAAGCAACGTAAGCATCGAAGAACAAGTCACCGAGATTTCAAAAAATCAAGGCCAACACAACCTGGCCCTCAGCCTCATGACGGCTCAATTCCGTCTGCTGAGGTCGGTAATCAGTGAACGAGCCTAACCCCACTTTTCGTCCTCCGGTAGGAGCTAACTTATGTTCAGCGCATTAGATATCAGCACCAGCGCCTTAGTAGCGCAACGGGCACGGCTCGACACCATTTCGTCGAACTTGGCCAATATGTCGACCACGCGCAACGAACAAGGCGAAGCCAAGCCATATTCGCCGCGCTATGTCACCTTCCAGACAGACACCGACTTGAGAACCAGCGGCGGCGGCCAAGGCGTCAAAGTGGCGAGCGTCGAGTACTCGAACGTCGAACCCAACAAAAAGTATCAACCGGGCCATCCCGATGCCAACGAAAACGGCTACGTCGCTTACCCCAACATCGACATGACCACCGAATTTGTCGACGCACTCTCCGCAACCCGTGCCTACGAGGCCAACATCGGCGTCATCGAAATTACCAAAGACCTAGGCGCTCGAACCCTGCAAATTTTGGCATAGAAAATTCTGGCGTAAAAGAACAAAATCACCAATCACACTTCCCAGTAAACAGGAGACTTTGTCGTAACGATTGACGCGAGCTAGTACAGCGTTGGGGGGCCAACGCCGACGACGGTCTTAAGGACGTCGCTATGAACACCATCGGAAACTCGAATATCGGTTCGGCAGCAGCCCTACCCCAATCGCTCGCCACCAAGCCTGCGACCGAGGGTGCAGGTTCGTTCAAGGACATGCTGCTCAATTCGATCCAAGATGTAAACACAATGCAACAAGAGGCCGACAAAGCGGTCGAGACGCTCATGACCGGCGGCGACGCCGATCCCGCAGAAGTGCTAACCGCCGTCCAAAAGGCCGACCTAGCCTTTCGACTCATGATGCAGATGCGAAACAAAATGATGCAGGTCTATCAAGAAATCAAAGAAATACGCGTTTAAGAAATAAGAAATTAGAACACCCTCAATGAAGGTCCACGGATGGATTTTTTGAATCAGGCTACGGCGCAGTTACGTGAATTGATGCTCTCGATGACACCCGCGGCGCGCGTCACGGCGCTACTCTTGTTGGGCGTGATCGGCGTGAGCCTGGGCTATTTGGTCCAGCACCAGACGGCCAGACCCGACGACTATTTGTTCAACGGCGAATTTCTTCCGGGCAGCGTCGTCGATCGAGCAGAAGCTGCCATCGCAAAAGCAGGTCTGGCAGGCTACGAGCGTGTCGGCAACCGAATTCGCGTGCCACGGAGCAGAAAAGGCCTCTTCTTAGCCGCTGTCGCAGACGACGGCGCGCTACCGCCAAACTTCCACAAAATCATGGACGACGCTCTCGACATGGGGCCTTTTGCCAGCAGCGACACACGCCGAGGCAAGTACAAATCGGGACGCGAGCGACAACTCTCCCTCTTGATCCGAGACATGGACGGCATCGAAGAGGCCCACGTCATGTTCGACATCAAAGAAGCACAGGGCCTTTCTAGGCAAGGCGTCGCGACGGCCTCCGTCAGCGTTCGCCCCACGGCGGGCGAGTCGCTCAGCATGCGCCAGGTAAAAATGATCAAAAAGGCGGTCGCCGGTGCGATTGCCGAACTAAGCCCTGGGGAAGTCGTCGTAACGAATCGAAGTGACGGGTCGACCTTCGGCACCGGCGATGAAATCACCAGCGAATCGTTCGACGATCCGTACTACCCCATTCGCCTGGCTTATGAACAAAAGATGCAAAGCAAAATCGAATACCTGCTTCGCAGCGTCCCAGGTGTCCGCGTGCAAGTTTCGGCTGAGTTGGAGACAATCTTAGAAAAATCAACGCAAACGCTCGAACCCAAGGGAGAAGCGGCAGCCATTCGCGAGACTACACTCGCCGAAAACGACAAGGTTTCAGAAGTCGACAACGGCGGACGCCCCGGACTGGCCGCACAAGGACCGAATCGCAAGAACGCCGAGGCCTCAAGCACCATCGTGAAGAACGAGCGCTCTGTGGAATCCGGAGAAACCGAAAATTTCATCGGACGACAAAACGAGTTTACCCGTTCCGCAGCCCTGGTGCCCAGGAGCGTGCAAACCGCCGTTGCCGTGCCAACCAACTACTTATTGAGTATTTGGAAAGAACGAGAGCGAAAAAAAGGGAATGACCTAAGTGAGACCCTGCCTACGGATATCGACGAGCAGTTGAGCTTGCTCAAAGGCGAAGTGACTGGCTCTATCGAGAACATGATTGTGCCGCTGCTTCCCAAAAGGCAGGCCGAAGACAATTTTTCAAAGGTGCAGGTCACCTTTTTCGAGTCGCTAACGCCAGAACCGATCGAAGAACCTTCGACCGCAACCCAGGCCTTGGGTTGGGCGAGCCAGAATTTCAACACGATGACGATGGCTGCCGTCGCGCTCGTCAGTCTGATGATGTTGCGTTCGATGGTGAAATCGATCCCAGCTCCCGAGCCAGTAGCCGAGTTTAGCGGCCCCGCCTTAGCGGTGAGTACCGCCGAGGGAGGAGCCAGCGCCACCGCCGAAGGCGAGGCTAGTGGCGACGAAGAAGGCCCACGCCCACGCTTGCGTCTGAAAAAAGGCGTGAGTCTAAAAGATGATTTGGTCGAAATTGTTCGTGAAGACCCCGACGCTGCGGCGGCGATTCTCCGTAGTTGGATTGGAAATGCAGGATAAACAGACATCATGAAACTAAGAAAAACAGACAACCGCCAACAGCTACGCAAAGTGGCGATTCTTCTAGCAACTCTGGAAGAGTCGTTGGCTGAGCGCATGCTGGCCGATCTGCCAGCGCGCGAAGCGGCCATCGTGCAAACGATGGTCGAACAACTAGGCTCGATCGATCCGGCCGAATATCGCGAAGTCGTAGCCGACTTTCGTCGAGGTTTAGACGACACAACACACCGTCCGGCGGCTGTCCAGCCTCCAACGCAAGTCGAAGGCGTCGAGCTAGATGAATCGTTGTTGGCCCGGATGGCAGCGCAAGAGAGCAATCCTGTCGAAACGCATTCAGAGTCCTGGAAAACTTTGAATAATGCTGAACCAGACACGCTGGCAAAAATGCTTTCGGCCGAACAGCCACAAACAATCGCCGTCGTGCTGTCGCGCCTAGAACCAAGCCGCGCCGCCGAGTTGGTCGCAAAACTTTCCTCCTCATTGCAAGTCGACGTCCTCTCACGGCTAGCCGAATTGGATCCAGCAGATCAGCAAACACTAAAAGTGGTCGAGTCGCAACTGGCCACTTGGATCACCCGCCAGCAACATCGCCAGCAACGCTTGGCAGCAGGCCGCGACCTGGTGGAACGCATCTTGCAGAGCACGCCCGAGACGCAGCGCACAGCCTTATTAACACAGATAAGCAAACGAAACTTAACGCTAGCCAACGAACTCTCGGCGCGGTCACCTTCCCGACAACCAGCGGCTCCAAGAATCAGCCCGTCACCAAGCTACCTCCCCTCATCCAGAATTGACGTAGCGAAAATCCCAGTAAGCACCGCTACAGCAGAGCCTCTGAACGACGACCCCCTAAGCGAACTCGAAGCACTAGACGACCAATCCCTGCTAACCGCCCTACGACACACAGAACGGCAGGTTGTGATGCTGGCCCTGGCAGGCGCTAGCGAGGGACTGATGAAACGAATCTTGCGTGGACTGCCTCGGCGTCAAGCGAGTCAATTTCGCCAGCAAGTGCGCGCGATTGGCCCGACCCGATTGAGCGAGATGCTCGCCGCGCAACGCGAACTCGTTCGCCACGCACGCGTTTCAAGCACACACTAAATATAAATAAACCTAATCGGACAGCAACCAACGATGGCGACCATCATCAAACGCGAATCGCAGCAGCAAGCCTCGGGAAACGAGTTGCGTGGCATTGCCTACGACTTGTCTGACATGGCAAGCCAAGCCGACGTCTACCTGCAAGAGGTGCGCGGCGAAGCGGCCAAGATTGTCCAACAGGCAGAGCAAGAAGCAGCCGAAATCCGCAAACAATCGGAGGCCGCCGGACGAAAAGCGGCCGAAGCAGCCATCGAACGGATTCTCGACGAAAAAGTCGCCAAACAAATGAAGACTTTAACGCCTGCACTAGCAGAAGCGGTTCAACAAGTAAAAGACTCACGCCAGGAGTGGCTCCGCCATTGGGACGCTTCGGCGACGCAATTGGCCTGTGCGATTGCGGCAAAGATTGTGCGGCGAGAACTGAAAGCAGAGCCAGAGATTGCCCTCGAATGGGTCCAAGAATCGCTCCGAATGTGTGCAGGTGCAGCAAACATCACTATCCGCATGCATCCGGCCGACTACAAAACGCTAGGCGGACAGGTCGAGGAGCTAGCCAAGGTGTTTCACCCGGCGGCTCCCGCAAATATCGTAGCCGACGCTTCAATGACTGGTGGCGGCTGTCGCGTCGAAACAGAATTCGGTTCGATTGATCAACAACTAGAAACCCAATTAAAACGTCTTGCAGAAGAGATGGGCTAAACGGAAGCCACTCAAGAAAAAAATCATGACAGCAAAATTACCACCCCATTTAGATGACGCGATACTAGCCGGCTTGACCGGCAGCGTCGTACAGACGATTGGCCTCACTGCGGCGGTCGCCGATTTCCCTGCACCTGTCGGCGCAGTGGTTTCGATCGAACGTCAATCGGGCGAAGGCATCGAGGCCCAAGTCGTAGGATTCCGAGACAAACAAACCCTAGTGATGCCCCTCAGCAATCTCGACGGCATCCGCCGTGGTAGCGAAGTGAAACTGGTACGAACGACCCGCACACTCCGAGTCGGCGAAGGCCTATTAGGCCGTGTCATCGACGCCCGAGGCCGTTGCATCGATGGCCGCCCCCAGCCAATGCTGCACGAGAGAATGCCGCTAGAACAAGATCCGATCAATCCGACCCAACGCCCGCGAATCGACGCCCCGTTGACGACCGGCGTGCGCGCCATCGATGGAATGCTGACTTGCGGACGGGGGCAACGGCTAGGGATTTTTGCCGGCTCAGGTGTCGGCAAAAGTGTGCTACTTGGAATGATGGGCCGCTACACCGACGCCGACGTGACCGTGATCGCACTCATCGGCGAACGCGGCCGCGAAGTCAACGAATTTATCCAGCGCGAGCTAGGTCCAGAAGGATTGGCCCGGAGCGTGGTCGTCGTCGCAACCAGCAACGAACCCGCCCTGCTCCGCGTCCAAGCCGCTTATGCAGCGACCACCATCGCCGAGTATTTTCAAAACACCGGCAAAGACGTACTACTCGTCATGGATTCAGTAACCCGCTTTGCACTCGCCCAGCGCGAGATCGGCCTCTCGGCAGGCGAGCCACCAACGACACGCGGCTTTCCGCCGTCGACATTCGCTTTGCTGCCAAAATTGGTAGAACGAGCAGGTCGCTCCCCCAAAGGAAGCATCACCGCCTTCTACTCGGTGCTGGTCGAAGGCGACGACGAAAACGAGCCAGTCGCCGACACGATGCGAGGCCTCCTCGACGGACACGTCTGGCTCTCCCGACGCCTAGCCGAACGGGGCCATTTTCCGGCAATCGACGTACTCAAAAGCATCAGCCGACTGATGAACGAAATCTCATCGCCCGAAGAAAAACAAGCAGCTCAAGTCCTGCGACAAATGTTGTCCGTCCTGCACGAAAATGAAGACCTGCTGTCGATCGGTGCCTATCGCCAAGGAACAGACCGCCAGATTGACGTCGCCGTAGCGATGCGCGACGAAATCAACCAGTTGCTCCGACAGCAAGTCGACGAAAAAAACACCTTCGAGGAAGTGCGTGCGAGAACCATGCAGATTGCACAAAAGTGTGCGCAGCTACTCAATCAGACGAGCGTAGCGAAACCCGCAGAATAGCCCCTGATCGAAGAGATTTGAAGAACACTAAAAATAATGGCAAAATTCCGTTTCCGATTAACGACCCTCCAAAAGCTCCGCGAAGCACATCGCGACGAGATGCGGACCAAACTGGGCGAAGCCTATTTGGCAGAGCGAATGTTGGCAGAACAAATCAAAGAAGTTCATAAAGAAGTCGCGCTCCTACAGGAAAGACAACGAAGCCGCCTACAAAGCACCTCAACAGACGTCAATTTGCTGCTCGACGCACAACGCTACCGAGCGGTGTTACGCGGCCAGCTCGAGTCCATGAAAGAACAGTCGCAGCTCTTGGCCACCGAAACCGAAAAACGTCGACAGACGCTCGTCGAAGCCGATCAGGAAGTCCAAGTACTCGACAAACTCAAAGAACGCCAATTGGAAGAGCATCGAAAGAAACAAATGCGCGCTGAAGTCAAAATGCTGGACGAAGTTGCGTCGCGGACGCAGGAGGTCGATTGCTAATGGGTGGTTTGATTCGACTCCTGTTTCCCCTCCTAGGGTATTTTTGCGTAGCGACGGTCATCACCCTGGCTGCCGGATATGGCTATTTGCGCCAAACCGGAAGGCTCGACGATGACAACATGTTTCGGATTGTTTCGTTGCTCCATGGCATCGACCTCGAGGAAATTGCTGCTGCGAACGAAACCAACCTAGAAGATGTGCCCAAGGAAGAAATTTCCTTCGAGCAACGTCAACGACACCTGCTCATGGCGACCTTGCACTTGCAAGCGAAGAAAGATGACATCGAAAAAAACATTGCCGAATTCCAATCGCAGGCAAGTCTGCTAGACACCAAAAACAGCCGCCTCAAAGGCTTAAGCAAAGAGGTCGAGGGCTACCTGCAAAAACGTAAAGACGAGGCCATGGAGTCCGGGCTAGTAGGAGTCCGCGAACAGTGGAAAAACCTGAATGCAAAGAAGCAAACCAAGCTGCTCCTGATCAAAATGATCAAGGAAGGACGTATGGACTTGGTGATTTTGCTGCTGAACGGTTTGCCACCCAAAAACCGCACCGAGATATTAAAAACCTTAGACACCGACGAAGACGTAAACATGCTTTACCGCATCGAGCAGCAAATGCTCAAGGGACACCCCGAATCGACGTACATCGACGAAAAAATGAACCAACTCAACAACACCGATCAGTGATCCAACGAGAAACTTCACGGGATATTTTTTATGAGTCATGTTGCTTTCGATCAACTCTTGCAAGTCACGGCACCAGCACGTCCGTCGCAAGGGGCTTTGCCGCAAGACGAAGCTGCCGGAAATCGATTCCGCTCGCATTTAGAACGCGCCTCGAGCGTCCCAGACTCGAAGTCGACCGAGACGACCGAGCGCCCCGACCCCTTGGAACCCGACCCCTTGGAAGAGGAACAGCCGCTCGAATCGCAAACCGATCAACAACAGGCCTCAACAACCCAGCAAGAAGAATCCACAACGGTCGAGGAGTCGTCCGAACCGGCGAGCGAAGCCGCTGAAACCGAAGACCAACCCGAAGACGAGGTCACATTGTCAGAAGCGGCAACGGTCACGAACGTGGTCGTCCCCGAGACGGAAATCGCCGCCAGCACCGAACTAGCACCCACGGAGGAGGTGGCCGCTGAAGTTTCAACGTCAGACGACCAGCAACAGACGCAGCAGCAACCAACCGTGGAGTTGGTCGAATCAAAAACGGGCGGCGCTGGCATTGAGGGGGCAACAGGCGTAAAAGCAGAGACGTCCTCCAAGCCAGAAGTCCTTGCAGAGAACCAAGCGACCGAGGGACTCGACAAGTTGACCACAGACAGCGAAGCCAAGGGCGGCTCGGCAGAGCAGGGAAACACTGAAGAAGTACGTTCACCGACGGCGGACCAAAAAGCAGGCCCGGCAGCAGAGAACCTGTCAAATCCCCAGAAGCAACAGGCCGAGCAAACAACCGACGGAGCCCATCCCGTCGGCGCCGAATTGCCTGCTTCCGAAAAGAACAAAGACGCGGCCGATCAGCAGGCAAAAAAACGAGAGTCAACGCCCGTTGCAAACCGTCTGGCGACGTCCACCGAGGCGGAAAGAGCCGAGCTAAACAGCAATGACGAAGCAAGTGCCCCAAAGCCCAGTTCCTCGACAAGCAACGAAAACCCCTTGGCTGCCGAGCGTTCGTTAGGACGTTTGTTGCCCGCTAGAGCAACGAGTCGCGGCACTGCCGAGACAGAACCTACGACGCCGCCGGTCGATCGAGCACGGTTTGTTCAACGCGTAGGCGGAGCAATCCGTACGGCGCAACAAAACGACGGACAAATTCAATTACGCCTAAGCCCCCCAGAGCTGGGATCGCTCCGGATTGATATCACCGTGAAAAATGGCGTCGTCACGGCAAAGCTCGAAACAGAAACGGCTGCCGCCCGTACCGTCTTGCTCGACAACCTGCCCGCCCTGCGCGAGCGACTTGCCGAACAGGAGATTCGCATCGAAAAATTTGATGTCGATGTCCGTCGCGAGGGGCAGCAGCAATCAGAAAATCCTGGCTCGGAAGAGCGGCAGACGAATACGCGTCGCGAGGAGTCGACCCCTGCACAGCAAAATCGCCAAACCCCTCAACTCGAATTATCAGCGGCAGAGATTCAAAACAGTTTACCGACAGACGCTAGCGGTCTCGACGTACGGATTTAATTCACACGCACACACGCGTGCAACAGAAAGACAAGAGGTCCTATCACAATGGGTCAAACACCAAATATCAACGCGGCGTCGCCGGGCAGCCAGACGTTCGGGAGCAGCAATACGCTCAACGATCTCGACCTCGACGATTTTCTCAATCTCATGCTCGCCGAGCTACAAAACCAAGATCCGCTCAATCCGCTCGAGAATGACGAGCTGATTGCCCAGATCAGTCAGATTCGTGAAGTCGGTGCTACCGAAAAACTAACCGCGACGCTCGACTCCGTACTACTTGGGCAAAACATCTCGAGCGCAACAAGCTTGATCGGTGCCGAAATCGATGCAATCTCCGACGATGGACAGCGCGTCACCGGCGCGGTCGATCGTGTTTCAATCAACAACGGCACACCCTCGCTCCACATCGACACCAAACCGAGCATTCAACGCTCAGATCAGGCAGGCGACATCGACGTTGGCTCCTATCGCTATCAGGTGACCTGGGAAGACGAAAATGGCAATCTGTTTGGCATCGAAACCCAAGAGTCGATCTCGCTCGACAGTCCCAACCAATCGGTGCTGATTAGCAATCTCCCGGCGACCAGCACGCAAAAACAGATCTACCGCACCGACGCCAGTGGCAAAGGCCCCTTAAAGCTGGTGGCCGTTTTGCCAGACGGGACAACAAGTAGCTACCGCGACACCAGCGCCGACGAAGACCTTTCGTCGACCGTCCTGACTCGCACTCCCTCGCTCATTAGCACCCCAACACGAAGCTTCAAAGTCAGCCTCAACAACGTGGGCGAAATTCGTCCTCGGGGAACCTAAGAAAAACGACGCGTCTCACCAATTCGCTACCCAAGGGTAGCCACACAATAAAAATCGTCCACTTCACGTAATCGAGGAAATAGTCTCATGGGTCTTCAATCTACACTCAATACTAGTCTGACCGGTTTGCAAGCTGCGGAAACCACAATCGACGTGGTCGGTAATAATGTAGCCAACTCGAGTACCGTTGGTTTCAAGCAGTCACAAGTAAACTTCGCGACCCAGTTTCTACAAACGCAAAGTATCGGTGCCGGTCCAACAAGCGGCAGCGGCGGTGCCAACCCACGCCAAATTGGTCTCGGTGTCAGAGTCGCCGAAATTTCGCCCGACTTCACGCAGGGCACCATCGAAATCAGCTCCAATCCGCTCGACGTAGCCATCCAAGGCGACGGCTTCTTGATTGTCCAGGGCAACGGCACCGCCCAGCAATACACACGCAATGGCCAATTGAAGACCAACGCAAACAACGAAATCGTAACCGTCACAGGCAACCGCGTCCTTGGCTTTGGCGTGAACGACGAGTTTGAAATCCAACGCGGCGTGTTGCAACCGATGGAGATCCCCTTCGGTGCTTCGGCCGTCGCTCAACAAACGAGCAACGTGACGCTCAACGGCAACCTACGTCCTCAAGCAACGATCGGCAACGAGCCGGGGATTATCGATTCGGCCATTCTAAGCGACAAAAGCTTTCAAGTGCCTGGCGACTTTGCCAATTCAGACGTGGGCCAAATCGGCCCCCCAACGGTCGACAGTATCACCGTCACGGCCAACGCCGCTGCCTCGGGTACCGTCGACGCAGGAACCTACAACTACAAAATTGTTTTCGTCGACGAAAGTGCCTCGACAAGCAATCCGAGCGTTGTCACATCAGGCGACGAAAGCGCCCCCTCTTTGTCCTTCGGCGGCAATGTTGCCTCAGACGGCACGCAATCCATCGACTTAACTTCCTTGCCCACAACCTCGAATTCGACGCTAACGCACAAGCGAATTTACCGAACCGACGCGGCAGGAGATTTCAAGCTCGTCGCGACCATCCCAGCCGGCGATACCACGTATACCGACAACACCACAAACGCCAGTCTGGGAGTTGAACTCAACGATAAGTCGCTCGACACCGTCAACTACAGTTACTTTGTTTCCTACTACAACAGCAGCTCAGGATTCGAGAGCCGTCCTACATCGCAGAGCAACAACATCGCGATCTCCTCGGACAACCGACGTATTCAGCTCGATAATTTGCCAACCGATGCGTCGAGCGCCGACTTCGATTCGGTGCGCATTTATCGCAATGTCGAGGGACAGCCCAATACGTTTTTCAAAGTAGCGACGCTCGATCTGGTCGATCTCCAAAATCAAAAAGCTTTAACCGGCAGGGCCTCGTTCATCGACAACAAGCCTGATAGCGAAATTATCAGTACCGTTCCGGCAGACATCCTGGATCGCAACGGACCCTCGATTAGTACCGCCACCTCTTTGACCAACCTCTCCACCTTCGATGGCTCCAGGTATGTCGATCTTTTTGAAGCAGGAACCTTGAGCTTCACCGGCAGCAAAGGTTTTGGCACGGTCTCCACAAAAGAGTTCGAGATTATCGAAAACACCACCACGGTTCAAGATTACATCGACTTCCTTGAAGAGTCACTCGGTATCCAAACCTCGACCACCGATGCGCTCAACCCACTAACCGGCAACCCCGGCGGGTCGGTCACCGGCGATAGCCGTATCCGAATCGAGTCGAATCAGGGCCTAGAAAACGAAGTCGGCATTGGCCTTTCCGCCTTTCAACTCTCGGTAAATGGTGGGTCTCCCAATTCGATACCCTTGGCCTTCAACGAAGTACAAGCCTCGAATGGCGAAGGCACGGCGGCCGAATTTATTGCCTACGATAGCCTGGGTATCCCCACGACGATTCAAGTTCGTACGGTCCGAGAATCGGCCGAAGACAACGGCGTTGAAACCCAGTATCGTTGGTTCGCGACTTCGGCCGACAATCAGCCAGCCTCAGGCGTCTCGACAATCATCGGTACCGGCGTCCTCACCTTTGGGCCACAGGGCCAGTTTATATCGGCCAGCAACGACACCGTTTCGGTCGACCGACGCGATGTCGCCTCGGCTTCCCCCGTCGAATTCCAACTCGACTTTTCCAGCATCACCTCGGTCGCGCCTATCGACGACTCGACCAGCACTCTCGAAATCGTCCAGCAAGATGGTTTTGGTGCCGGTTCGCTCACCAGCTTCCAAGTCTCCGAAACCGGCCGCATCATCGGCATCTACAGCAACGGAATCACACGCGATATCGGCCAGTTACAACTGGCACGATTCACCAATGCCGAAGGCCTCATCCAAATCGGCGACAACCTTTTCGCCGCAGGCGTCAACTCCGGCGAACCGCAACAGGGAGACCCCGGCTCCAACGGCCTCGGCGGACTCACCTCCGGTGCTGTCGAACTTTCCAACACAGACATCGGCGAAAACCTAATCGAGCTGATCCTGGCATCCACCCAATATCGAGGCAACGCACGGGTGATCTCCACCACGCAAGAACTGCTCGACGAGCTACTAGCGCTCAGCAGGTAACAGCCGTTCGCAAATCCAAACTCGTTAGAGAAACCCAAAAATGATTAAGCTCACACGGCTAGACGGCGAGGCATTTATCCTCAATGCCGACCTGATTAAGTACGTCGAGAAACGACCCGATACGTTCATCACCTTGACCTCCAACGATCGGCTCGTCGTCGGCGAGACCCCCGAGGAAGTCCTGCAACGAGCGATCGACTACCAGCGGAACAAACGCCTGCTGCCCGAGGATTGTGCGAGTTGAAGTCGGATTGTGCCGATTCTGCCGATCGTCCACCGGCGTCGAGGCTGTGGGTTAGCGAAAACGTCAGCCCCCGAGGTCAACTCAAAGCTATGTTTGTCCAGGAACGGACAGACAGTTGGCTGGAAATGGGCCAATTGTGAAAACCGTATTTTGTAAAAAACCTTGCGACTAGATTGACTAACTGATGGATATCGCAACTGTACTTGGCGTCGTCTTAGCGATGGGATTGATCCTGTCGGCTATCATCATTGGTGGCGGAAATTTAATTTCCTTCGTCGATGCCCCCTCGATGATGGTGGTCATCGGTGGCGCAGTCGCAGCAGGCATGATCTCGTTTCCGCTAAAAAACTTTCTCAGCGTTTTCAGCGTAACGATGAAGGTCTTCTTCAATAAATCTGAATCCATCCCACGGCTCATCGAAGAACTCGTAAGCCTCGCAGAAACAGCACGACGCGATGGCCTGTTAGCCCTAGAAGGCCGCCTCGCTGATATCGAAAATGCGTTTGTCGTTCTTGGCATCCAAATGGCCGTCGACGGAACTCGCCCCGAAGTGATGGAAGACATCATGCGGACCGAACTCGACGCCGTCGCCACACGTCACCGTGACGGCAAAGCCCTCCACGACTGCATGGGACGCTTTGCTCCGGCCTTCGGAATGATCGGCACGCTCATGGGACTCGTCATCATGCTCGGCGACATGAGCGACCCTTCAAAGATCGGCGCAGGCATGGCCGTCGCCCTGCTAACCACCATGTACGGTGCCATCGCCTCAAACGTCGTCTTTCTGCCCTTCGCAGAAAAACTGGGCTTTAACAACAAACAAGAACTGCTAGCGATGGAAATTGTCGTCCGCGGAATCATGGCGATTCAATCGGGCGAAAACCCAAGAGTCATCGAACAGAAACTCAACACCTTTATCCCACCCAAGTTGCGAGCCAATAAGGAGGCGGCGTAAAAGGCTGGAGGCTGGAGGCTGTAGGAATCAACCACCTACAGCCTACAGCCTAAAGCCTAAAGCCTCCCCCCTCATGGCTATCGAAGAAGAACCAGAACCAGGCATACCCGAGTGGGTCGTTACGTTTGGCGATATGATGTCGCTACTCTTGACGTTCTTCATCATGCTCGTTTCGATGAGCGAAATGAAACAAGACGAAAAATTCCAAGCCGTTGCCGAAGCATTGCGAGAACAGGTCGGACACGACCTTTCGGCCGCCTCACTGATACCAGGTAGCTTTCGACCACGAAACTCGAACAAAGAATGGAATGCCAGCGAGGGACGAGCAAAGAAAAAGGACTTAAAGAACGGCGGACAAGAAAACAAAGCCGTCGTCGGAGAAAATGAAAAAGTACAGGTCGTACGCCCCGGCGAAGATTCGTCCATCGGCGGCCAAATTTTCTTCGCCGAGCAAGCCAGCGAACTGACCGAAAAAAACAAGCGGGATTTAATCCGCATCATCGAACAAATTCGAGGAAAGCCACAAAAAATCGAAGTCCGAGGACACACCACCCGACGCCCCGTAGAGCGTGACAGCGGCTTTCGAGACCTTTGGGATTTAGCAGACGCGCGAAGCCGAAACACCATGCAGTTCTTGGTCGAGCAGGGGGTCAACCCCAACCGAATTCGACTCGGAAACGCCGGTGCCGAAGAACCACTCTACAACGGAGTCGACCGCGAGCGATTGATGAAAAACTCACGAGTTCAAATACTCATGTGGGACGAACAAGTTCATGACTTGGATGGTAGCTAGAACAAGTCCCAATGGCTGTTTCGCTGAAACAGCCATTGGGCGCTACTCTACCAGGGCTGCTAACGAAACATGCGTGTGCGGCTCGCACTAATAAAGGAACAGTCGGATGGCAGAAGAAACAGAAACAGAAATCAAAACCGAAAAAAAACCTTCGGGCTTGATGACAATGATCAAGGCAATCGCCTTCATCTCGGTGATCGTGCTGCTCCAGGTCGCCGCTGCCTCAATGCTGATCCCCTCGGCAGACGAAACCGCCGCAATTGCTGGCAAGCTCGTAAACGCAGACTCCGAAGAAGCCGAGTCGAGCGCCAGCGAATCCGCCGGCAACGACGCAAACCCGTTGCTAGCAACGGGCGAGATGCGAGAAGTTGCGCTCGGCTTCTTTCACATCCTGAGCAACAATACCAAAAGTGGTAGCAGAACCAATGTCGATTTCGAGCTGTTCGGTACCGTGCTAGCAGACGAGGAAAGCGAGTTTTTCACGCTTTTTGAAGCCCGCGAAAAACGCATCCGCGAACAAGTGCTGATCACCCTGCGAGGATCCGACGTGACCGACCTCACCGATCCCACGTTGGGCTTGATCAAACGGAAGATATTAGAGAAAACCAATCGCGCCCTGGGCAAGCCTTTGCTGCACGAGGCGATTTTTAGCAAGTTTTCGTTCGAAGAACGATAAAGTTAAAATGACGAGCGAGCTTCGTCATTCACAACCGTAGGAAGGGATTCCCATGGCGGATGATTCTGAACAAGTGGGCCAAGACGAAATCGAAGCCCTGCTGCGCCAGGCGCAGGACGGCGACGGCGATACGCCACCGCCCCCTGCCCCCGAGCCTCCCGCTGCCGACGACAACGCAATGGTCGATCAAAGCGAGATCGAAGCCCTGCTCAACGGTGGAACCGCTCCGGCTGCCGCTGCGCCCCCTGCCACAGCACCCCCTACAGCTTCTCCTGCCCCCGAGCCGGTCGTTTCGCAAAACGATATCGAACTCTTGCTCAACAAAGCAGAACAGGCGCTCGAATCGATCGACCAAGCCGACCAAGCAACCGCCTTGCCTGTCGGCGTGAGCAATTTCGACTTCCAAAACTTCGGCGGTACGGCTGCCAACACCGAATCAGCAACCCTCGAACTGATGCGCGACGTCCAGCTCGACATGACCATCGAGCTAGGCCGCACGCACATGCAGCTCGAAGATATCCTAAAACTCAAACAAGGGGCCGTCGTCCCGCTCGACAAACTTGCCGGCGATCCGGCAGACATTTTTGTCAACGGACGGCTCGTCGCTCGCGGAGAAGTGCTAGTACTCAACGACAATTTTTGCATCCGAGTCGCCGAATTGATCGAGGGCGAAAGTGCCTGCGCCTAGCCTGTAGGGTGGGCACTGCCCACCATTTTTGAGCCGGTTGCCATACCGTCGGTACTGCTAGCACCCACGGTTTGATCTGGCCCCCACCACGCCAAATTTCCTATAAGTCGCTCTCCGCAAGGACAGCCATGCGCGACGGTGCGCCCGAGCTAGTCCTTGTCCCCTCCCCCCGGTGACGGATGAGCGATGATAGCCTGGCTTGGCAATTTGAGATTCTTGCGCGCTGCGATCCTCCTAGGCTTACTAGCGAGCAGCGGCCAGAAATCGCTTGCCGAGAGCGACCCGCAGCCGCTACTCTCCTTCCACCGTGCATCCGACCAACGTGCCGCTGAAACAACATTGCCGCCAGCGACCGCGCCCCCTCAGAACCAACGCTTGCTGCCTCCCCCCTCGCAAAGTTTAGCCACCAAGGCAATGCCTGGCCCTCGAAAGCGTACCCCAGACTTTGCGTTACCAAAAATCGAATCGTTGGGCACCGCCGGAGCAGGGCTAGCAATCGTCGTCGGACTGTTCTTCGTCTGCATGTGGCTCCTACGCCGCGCAGGCCCCAAGCCAACCTCTCCCTTGCCTCAAGATGCAGTCGCCGTCTTGGGCCGAGTACCACTAGCAGCCAGAAACTTCGCCCAGCTACTCCAAGTCGGCAACAAATTGGTGCTCGTCTCGGTCACCCCCGACGGCGTCGCCCCGATCACCGAAGTGACCGACCCTGCCGAAGTCGACCGACTGCTAGGAATTTGCCTCCGCAATCACAAGCAAAGCACAACCGCCGAATTCCATCACGTCCTCAAAGAACTGGCCCAGGAACCGACACGCGGATTTCTCGGCAACGAAGCCACCACGGCCTACGCACAACAGAGCCGGTAACCACAGAGCCGGTAATCGAAGCATGAACCTACCCTCTCGCCAATCCTTGATTCTGCTCAGCGTCGCAGCCTTACTGCTGATGCAGGGAACTGCCATTGCGCAAACGGCCATTGCGCAAGCGGCAACCCCCCCTGCCCCGTCCGCTCCCTCGCTGATACCCTCCCCTTCGCTGATTCCCTCGGGCATCGGCGGCCCCCAGCAATGGACCAGCCCCGAGGGGCTTTCGTCGACCATCCAGGTGATGCTGCTGCTCACCATCGTCAGCCTAGCCCCCGCCTTGCTGCTGATGACCACCAGCTTTGTCCGTATTCTGATCGTCCTCGGTCTGTTGCGACAAGCGTTGGGCACCCAACAGTTGCCCCCAAGCCAAGTCATTACCTCGATCGCCCTCTTCATGACCATGCTCCTCATGACCCCCGTCTGGACCGAGGTCTACGACGAAGCCGTCAAACCCTACTCCGAAAAACAAATCAGCCTCGAACAAGCCTGGGAGCGAGCCACGCTACCCGTACGCAAGTTCATGGCAGCACAAATCCTACGAACAAAAAACCACGACGACGTCTATCTCTTCCTCAACTACATGCCCAGCGAGATCGACCCCACCACCGGCACACTCCCCGACTACGACTACTATTCCGAAAAGGATAGCGACAAAAAAGTCGTCCCCCTACAAGCTTTGCTCCCAGCCTTCATGCTCAGCGAACTCAAAACGGCCTTCCTCATCGGTTTCCAAATTTATCTACCCTTCGTCATTTTGGATATTGTCGTAGCAAGCGTAACCATCTCGATGGGCATGTTGATGCTGCCCCCCGTCCTGATTTCGCTCCCGTTCAAGCTCCTCCTATTCGTCCTCGTCGACGGCTGGAAACTAGTGATCGAAATGCTAATGGAAAGTTTCGCCGTGTTATCCTAAAGACCTTCAAAGAAAAATATCCCCCATGGAACCGCAAGACGCCGTTGATCTCGGACGCGAAGCGCTGCTCATCGCAACGCTCGTCGCGGCCCCCATTCTGCTATCAGGCATGATCGTCGGCCTACTGATCGGCCTCTTACAGGCCCTGACACAAATCCAAGAACAGACCGTCGCGTTCGTCCCAAAACTGGTCGCCATGGTCGTCGCCCTGGCTTTATCCATGCCCTGGATCTTGTCCAAGCTGTTGGAGTATTCCGAGAACCTAATCACCAACATCCCGCATACACTCTGACGCCAGACCAAAGCCCAAGCAGAAAAATTCATGCTGCTGTTGGAAACATTCCTGTTCAATCAATTCGCGGTCTTCACGCTCGTGTTGGCTCGCGTAGGCGCATTGATCATGGCCGCCCCAATTTTCGGCAGCGCCGCAATCCCCATGCGAGTCCGCGCACTGCTAACCGTCGCTATCTCGCTCTTAATCACGCCCCTGGTCACCACCAACCCGCCAGACGGCATGACCAACCTCCTGATTTACGCTCGCTATCTGGCCAGCGAAGCCCTCATCGGCTTGCTCTTAGGTTTCGGTGTCACCCTACTCCTGACAGGCGTCCAAATTACAGGCCAAGTCATCAGTCAACTCGGCGGAACCGCCCTGGCCGACGTCTTCGACCCCACGCTCCAAAGCAATGTCTCAATTTACTCGCAAGCCTTTTATTACATCACCCTAGCAATGTTCGTTTTGCTCGACGGACACCGACTCCTGATGGACGCCCTGCTCGACACCTACACCTGGATGCCCCCCGGACGAGGCTCCCTAGGCAGCACCTACGTCGAAGCACTCACCTCGCTCTTGTCCCAAAGTTTTTTATTAGGCATCCGTGCGGCCGCACCCACCATGACCGCCCTGCTCCTAGCCACCTTAGTCCTCGGACTCATCGGCCGCACGCTCCCCCAAATCAACATTCTAGCCGTCGGCTTCGGCGTCAATTCGCTCCTAACCCTAGGCTGCCTGTTTGCCTCCATCGGCGCAATCGCCTGGGCCTTTCCACTACAAGTGGAGTCGGCAATCGAATTGATACAAGAAGCCTTGGCCCAGTCAGCGGTTCCTTCTTAAGGAAAAGTAAGGAATTGAACCACGAAGGAACAACGGGAACAACGAAAAAAATGCGTCGTTTCGTCGTTCCTTCGTGGTTCATTTTTTGATTTGAATTTCTAGACAGTTTTGAGACGTGCGGTAAAAAACCATGGCAGACCAAGCGGGCGAAAAATCGCAAGAAGCCACCCAGCATCGCCGCGATCAAGCGCGCGAGCAGGGCCAGGTCGCCTACAGCCAAGACCTCGGCTCCGCTGCGCTACTCATCGCCAGCATCCTCCTGCTCCGAAGCTATGGCGGCGAAATTATTAACACCGCAGGCCACTTCATGCGGCATCAGCTAAGCACCGTTGGCCCGTTATCGGTAGAAAGCTCCGAGCTTGCTGCGCTCTCACAGACCTTGCTCAGCACGGTCGGCATGACCGTGCTACCGGTCGTCGGTTTGCTGGCTTTGACCGGCGTCCTAAGCAGTGTCTTCCAAGTCGGATTCCTGTTCGTCCCCGAGCGTTTGATGCCCGACATTAGTCGCCTCAGTCCACTCAGCGGTTTCAAACGGATTGTTTCGTTGTCGGGTGCCATGAAACTCGGTTTCGGCATGTTCAAAGTGACCATCGTCGCAAGCGTCGCCACGATCGTGCTCTACACACGCTACGAAGAAGTTTTGTACGCAAGCACTTTGTCGATCTACGAGCTAGGCCCCTTTATCCTCGACCTGGCCCTGACCGCCGCCCTTTGGGTCGGCATCGCCCTGTTCGCATTGGCCCTGTTCGACTTTGCCTATCAAAAATGGAAACACGATCAAGACCTGCGCATGACGCAGCAAGAAGTCGTCGATGAAATGAAAAACCTCCAAGGCGATCCCCAAATCATCGCCCGTCGCCGCGCGGTCCAACGCCAGATGGCCATGAACCGAATGAGCGACAAGGTCCCCCAAGCCGATGTGATCGTAACCAACCCCACCGAACTGGCCATCGCCGTTCAATACAACCCCGAAGAAATGGCCGCCCCCATCGTCCTAGCAAAAGGCGCAGGCGTCCTCGCCCAGCGCATCCGGCGCATGGCCCTAGAGCACAGCATCCCGGTCGTCGAACGCAAACCACTCGCACAGCTACTCTACAAAGAAGTCGAACCAGGCCACCCCATCCCCGACGAAAGCTACGCAGCCGTCGCCGAAGTCCTAGCCTACGTCTACCAGCTCAAAGGCAAAAAAATGCCAACACCGGCCGCCTGAGCCAACGGCTTGTCAGAATAGCCACGAAGAACACAAAGTATGAAGTGAGTGGCTAGTTAGGCATGGCTCAATAAAACTTCGACATTGGAGGAGCCTTCCACAAGGAACTACGCCAAAGGTGTTTTACACCGTAGCCTAGACAGAACTTCTACGCCAAAGGCGTTTTACACCGTAGCCCAGGGTCGACGCAAAGCGGCGCACCCTGGGTTAACGATCCACAAGCAAGTTACGCTGAAAGCGTTACACAAGGGCCTACCGAACGGGCGCTGAGTATGTGTAACGCTTTCAGCGTAAATTTTGGCGGTATTGTTTACCCAGGGTTCGCCCCGGCGTGCCGGGTCGAACCCTGGGCTACGATGTAAAACGCCTTTGGCGTAGCCGTCGTCTCATCCTTCATCCTTTTTGTGTTCTTCGTGGCTATCAAAATCCAAACGAATCGTTTCGCCCCGGCGCATCGCCGCCCGTGCAAGCCGATCGCGCCGCGCTAGCCGAACCATCGCAATCCAAAGCAGCGCCATCACACCAACAGCAGCGACCCCACCCCAAAAAGCCCAACGGCTGCTACCTGTCGACGACGCTCGCTCGAGCCACACAACCGTTTTACCAAGCACCACCGGCGTCGTCATCACTCGCTGATGCGCAGACTCCCCACCTTCCGCATTGGCCAGACTCCGCGAACGATAACGCCAGCTCTTAAAAAAAACGCCCGCGATGCGCACCGACTCCCGAATCTCGTCACCAGTCGGAAACTCTGCCGGCAATTCGGTTACGCAAAAAGTAATCGGCAAATTCTGCGAGTCGGCTGTAAACACCTCGATCTCGTAATAAGCTTCGATTTCGGGCCGCTCGGCAAAAGGGTCCGACCGCTCCGGCGCAGCAATCCGAACTGCTCGCCGTGCAACTCCCTCAAAAATCACCAATTGACCAACTTCCTGCTCGGGTTGAAGAAAAAGTGGCGCAACCGAAGAGAGTTCTTCACTGCCCCGATCGACCACCGCAGCAGCGATCCCACGACGACGTTTTACTGACCTGATTTTCTTTTGCAAAAGTTCGCGCTTTGCTTCGTCCGTTTCCCCAACGAGTTTCTCCGACAGCCGTTCATGCTCCCGACGCAACTCCGGCTCCCTAGCAACCCATGCGTCCGCAACACAGGAAACATTCTCCGCAGCCAGCCGAAAAACCTCACGCGGGTCAGCTTTGCCAAAAGCCACCAGAGCATCATAAAAGGCTTCGCCCTCGCGGCTGATCTCGGGTCGAACAAACGCCCGCCGGTGCACCACTTCGTCAAGCAACGCAACGTCCATCCCGTGCCGTGCAAGCAAAATCTGCCCCGCCGGAGCACCCGTCGTCGGATACCAAGCGAGATGGTCGCTCAAAAATACCAATCCCTGATCGTCTGAGGAGACGCTAACAAGCACGCCACACACCCCGACCGGTTCATCAAAAGTCGCTTGGGTTTCCCAAGCTTTGGGAATACGCGTCGAAAGAATCCTAACGTCCCGCTTACGCTTACCCTCCTCCGTGGCGACCCGAAGTCGACAACCATACACCGCCTGATGAGGGTGCAGCTTCGTCACTTCTTCAGACAAAGAAATTTTTTTCACCGAAACAACATGGCCTTCAACATCAAAAATTTCGCCAAGACGACTCTCTCCGTCGATCTGCCAAGGGTCCGCCGACGAGACTCGAAAATCACGAAACTGCTCAAGACGCTTGAGCACCCGAAAAAGAGTCTGCCAGTCAGCGTCCTCATAGTCGGGGCCATCACTCAATTGAGTCAAAACCTCCGGCCCCACGCCCGCCAGCTCCAAAACCTCACGAAAACTACCAAACCGTTTTTCATCCGCAAAGCTAGACCCCGCGAGCAGCGCAGCAAAACCATAAGCCAAAACAACAAAGCCCAAGTGACGGCTGCCTCTCATGCGTCGCCCCCCCGCTCGGCCAACCGCTGCAATTGCTCATGAACCGTTTCCACAGGAGTCTCTTCGTCGGGCAGGACCAACACTTCGTCAGTACGATCAAGGTGCGATGGGCGTCGTGTGTTGCGAAGTATTTGCCTGACGACCAACATCGCAAAAATCCCAGCAGCAACCAGTCCCCAAGCAAAATCCGAACGAGTCCAGGTCCGATCTGGAGACGGCCGAACCGCCGGTTGCCAGTCAACGCTTCGCGCCAACACAACCGGCGCCGTCCCCAATCCCTCTTCCCAAGCATACGACCAGTTCTTGAAAAAAAATCCCGTCACCGAAAGCGGAACTTGCAGACCTTCCCCTCGAGGAAATCCAACGGGCAGCTCAAGACAATACACCACGAACGGCCAATGCCCGCCTCCACGCGGCTGAATGATAAGCCGATGATAAGCCTCAACGCCCAGCTTGTTTGGCTGCGGCCGCACGACTTCCTCGCGCCGAAGCGTGCCGCCGATCGTAACGACCCGCCCACGATAAACCTCGGGCTGTTTTAATAATTGCGCATAAGTCAACTCGCCCAACGTCTCTTTCAAAAGCTGCTCCGAGTCGGTCTGCTGCAAACGGCCCAATAGCTCAAACCAAGCGTCGTTTTCAGCAGGACGAAAATAAGTGTTGTCTTCCACTTTTCCCAACCCCGAAGCAGCAGACGGCTCTCGCAGCTCTTTGCGCGAAGGCAACGAAAAGCTTGGCTTTTCCGAAGGCTTCCCATCGCTCAGCACGAAGGAGTCTCCAGAGGGCCGCTGTGTGGAAGTCTCGCCAGCAGAAAAAACCTGCTCCAGCCGCCGAGCCGTACCCGGCTGATTCAACTGACGCATCGTAGCAATCACCAACCCCAGAGCAATCAACAACATCCAAAGCCGCCAACGCTGACGAGAAAAACGCCGACTACGCGAGTCACGAACGCAATCAGAGGTGTCAGAGCGAAATCGCAGCACGTCAAACTCATTCCAAGCAAAAAGAAAAAGGGCCACATCTGGCTCTGTAGGAAAATTTCTTTTTGAACGGTTGGCCTCTGTGGTTCATTCAAAGAACAAAAAGAGGAGGTTTTCTACAGAGCCGCCACCTTCAATTTTAGTCACTCCGCAAGCACACGAACACCCGCGAATGCCAAAGTGTACCAATTAGGAAAGCTGGGAGCCAACGCCCAGCGTGGTTCGTCGACACGGCATTTCGTTCACTTGTCGCCTAGTCCCAGTGGGAGGGCTTCGTGTAGAATGGAAGGCTCGTAGTGGACAGGGGATATTTCGCAAAGAAACTCCAGGCATTTGGGTTTCCTTGCCTCGTGGGGCGAAAGGCATTTTTTTGTGACCTCAAAGTTGTCTCCACAAACAGCCCCGCCTACGCGCACGAAGGCAATCCTTTACCCCAGCTTTTTTTTGTCGGTGACGATCGCCGTTCTAACAATCGCTGCGCCTCTACAGGCAGACCTAGCCAAAGCAGAACCGGCAGAAAAATTTCTCGACGCCTTGCGCCAGCGTGGTTGGCATGACACAGCCCTAGAGTCTCTCGATCAAGCAGACCAAGACCCGCTCGTTACCCCCGAGTTCTTGCAAAAGCTAGACTACGAACGGGCCGTAACCCAAGCTGCCCTGGCCCGACAAGCCCCAAGCGAAAAACAACGACAAGCTTTGCTCGCTAAGGCCGCCGCAGGGCTTCAACGTTTTGCAGCCGAGCATCCCGAATCGCCTCTCCAGCTTCGGTCCCTAGCAACTGCCGGCAATCTGCTCGCCGGACAAGCGATCTCCGCATCAGACCAAGCCGACCGACTCCCCGAAGCCGCGGTCCATCAACGCAAAAAACTCCACGAGACGGCCCGCAGCTTACTCACCCAAGCAAAGCTCCCTTTACAAACATTACTAGAACAATGCGCCAGCAAGTCGGCAACGTTACCAACAGGAAAAGCGCTCCGTAAGAATCCTCAAGCGTTGGCAACCCTGAAACAGCTACAAGCAAAACAGGCCGAAGCCCAGTTTCTGTTGGCAAAGCTCGATTTTGAAAAGGCTCGCACCTACGCTCCCGATTCCAAATCCCACCAAAGATCGCTCCAGGCGGCCGCAAAAAAATTCGCCAACATCCACCAAGAGTACGAAGACAAACTAGTCGGCTTCTATGGACGACTCTATCAAGGACGCTGCTACCAGACGGCCGGCGATCTAGAGCAAGCCCTCGAATGCTACGCCGACTTGGTCGATCAACCTCCGATTCCCAACCAAGATTTTCGCCGCCTCGTCGCCCGAGCCTACTGGCGTCGCGCAGAGTGTCACCTTGCCAATCAAGACGCCAACAAAGCCGCAAAAGAATGCAAACAGTGGTTAGACGAATCTCGTAGCTCCGAGCTAAACAAACCCGCCTGGCTAGCCGTGACCTATCAATTAGCAAACGCCTACGAACGCCAAGCGACCTCTGCCACCCGCGGCGAAGCCAAGCGACTACGGACCGAGTCGAAAAAACTTTATCGAGAGGTCGCCAAACTATCGAGCGACTTCCAAAACGACGCACGGGCAAAAATTACCTCAAACACCGAGAGCGACGACAAGCCCATCGTGGCAAAGAATTTCCTTGAGGCCTTCGACGCGGGCAAGCGTGCCTTAGGCCAAATGAATTCGGCCAAATTCACCGCACGACTCGCCAAACAAAACAACCCCGATTCGGTCGAGGCGCTAAACCAACAAGCCCAATCCTATCAAACCGCCGCAAGGCAATACTTCAAACGGGCCATACAACTGGCCGACGATCAAACCGAACCAGAGGCCTTAGCGACTGCCCACTACTACCTCTGCTGGCTCTATTGGGAAGAGTCTCGTCTCGACGAGGCCGCCGTGATTGGCGAGTTCGTCGCACGTCGATACCCCGACACCAAGTTCGCACCGCTCGCTGCCAAGCTGGCCCTCGCCGCTTACGAACGCATGTACAACGCCTCGAAACAAGCAGGCCTAGCTACCGATTTCGAGTCCCAACATTTGACCCAAATCGCCGAGCTGCTCGTCCAACGCTGGCCCGAATCCCCCGAAGCAGCCACAGCAATCAATCTACTGATGAATATCGCCTTGCGCGACAACCGTTTGCAGCAAGCCGAAGAGCTACTCGACCGGCTGCCGCCAGCCACACGTGCCGCCGCCGAGCTACGATTGGGCGGAACCCTCTGGATACGCTCTCTACAAGCAAGCAAGAACGAGCAAGCAGGCGAGGCGGCCTCCACGTTGAGACAAAAAGCCGGCAAACTACTAACCAGCGGATACCAGTCCTTGCAAGCAAAGGCAAACCCAACAGCAGCCGAAGCGACAGGCGTATTGTATTACGCCCAATGGCTGCTCGCCCGTGGCGAAGCAAAAGAAGCAATCGAAGTTCTAGAAAACGCCTCGCTAGGGCCTTTGACCTTGGTCGAAAGCGAGTCGGAGCAGGCAATGCAGCCGGCGTTTGTTCAGCAAACTTACCAAGTAGCGCTCCGAGCCTACGTCTCCGTAGAACCTCCGCAACGCGACCAAGCCCAGGCGATGATGACGGCCTTAGAATCAGCACTCGAGGGCAAAGGAAACCAGCAGCAAAAGCTAATACGCATTTATGTAGGCCTCGGTTTGCAGTTACAGCAACAAATAAAAATGCTCTCCGCAGACGGCCAAGCCGAGAAGGCACGCGACGTAGCCGCAGCCTTCGAAGATCTGCTCGGCCGCGTCACCCAACGCATGGACGAAGCCGAAAACTGGAAAGTCCAAAGCTGGGTCGCCCAAACCAATCTGCAAATCGGCCAAGGCCTCCTAGGAGACGATGCCGCGCGCTACTACCAGCAAGCTGAAAAAGCCTACCAAGCGTTGCTCGACCAAGCCGACCAAGATCCCAGCTTCGCCCCCAGCCCCCTAGCCATCTTAGCCGCAGAAAAACGGCTGGCCGATTGCCTACAAGCTCAAAAAAAATACCCGGAAGCCTTTCAGCACTACACGTCGATCCTAAAAGAAAAACCCAACATGCTCGAACTGCAACAGGCCGCCGCCACAGTCTTGCAGCACTGGGGCGTCGAGCAGAAAAATGCCCAAAAGTTAGAAGAGTCAATTCGAGGAGCCATGCCACAAGCGAACAAGAAAAATCTAATCTGGGGCTGGCTCCGCTTAGCCGCCATCGCCGACCAGGCAAAACGCAAGGCAGAAAAAATGGCCGACAAGCCCGCCCAAACTCGCCTCATAAAAAAATACACCAGCCTCTTCTTCGAGGCACGCTACCATGCCGCAAAAGCCCGGTACGAGGCGGCTCAATTGGCCAACGGTGCCAACCGAAAAAAACAACTACAAACGGCTCGCCAAAGCCTAGCCTCCATGAAACGCCTTTACCCCAACTTGGGCGGCCCCGGATGGCAACCCGCCTACGAGAGCCTCCTCAAAGAAATCGAGCAACAGCAATGATTCACCTTTTCCACTTGCTAACGCGTAGGCCTCTCCTGTTCGCGATGTTGATCCTGCTGCTCGCGACGCACGCTCCCTACGCAACGGCTCAAGGTTTCGATCGGGTTCGCCATCGCAACGGCATCGAAAGCGGAAAAATCACCAAGATGACCGCCCTAGGCGTGACGATCACCAAAGGCGGAGTCGATCGCCAATGGCCAGTCGAGGAGATCCTCAGCATCACTTTCGCAGGCGAGCCAGAGGACTTGGCCCCCGCCCGCCGCTTCGCTACGACCGACCGTTTCGAGAGTGCGCTCAAAAAGCTAAAGGCCATCGACCGCACCGAAGTCGATCGCCCCGAGATCCAACAGGAAATCGATTTCCTCACGCTCTTGAGCCGCGCTCGCCTAGCCCTGTCCGGACAAGGCAACCTCGACCAATCCCGAAAAGAAGCAACAAAATTTCTCTCTAGCAACAGCAAAAGCTATCACGTCCCGGCCACCATCGAGTTGCTCGGCGATGTGCTCATGGCAAGCGAAGATTACCAAGGCGCTCGCCAACAGTATGCCAAATTGGGCAAGGCCCCTGCCCCCTTCTACAAGGCACGCTCCGCTTTCTTGACCGGACGCTCCCTGCAAGCCGAGAAAAAATATCAAGAAGCGGCCGAGGCCTTCGACACCGCCCTAAAAACCGCTGGCGGCAGCAAGCCCCAACAACTCAAAGCAACACTCCACCGAGCCGTCTGCAAGGCCGCCCTGGGCGAAGCCCCCGAATCAACCAAAGCCGTCAAGCAAATCATTACCCAAACCAATATTAAAAATACCCAACTTCTAGCCGAAGCCTACAACGCCTTGGGAGATTGCAATTTGCTGGCCGGAGACAAAAAATCCGCCCGCCATGCCTTTTTACATGTCGATCTGCTCTTTAGCTCCGCTGCCAGCCAACACGCCAAGGCCCTGTACGAATTGTCACAACTCTGGCAGGAGCAAGGCCAACCCACCCGTGCCCAAGATGCCCAACAACGCCTCCAAAAAGAATATCCCCGTAGCCACTGGGCGAAACGTTAGGCTATATTCACGTCCACCAATTCACGCCCACCAAGAAGCCTTTTTCTGACACTCGAGAGAATAGACCTATGCGACTAGCAAACCAAGTTGACGCCTGGCCGCGTCCCCTGATTTTTGGGTTCTGGCTAATGATGGCCTTGCTGATGACTGGTGGCGTGCTGAGTTGCTCCACCCATGCGCAGGACGCTGCCGCACCCCAAGACATCGTCGCGCCCAATGCTGCCGAAGTCGAGGGCATTAGCTACCTCTCCTGGGCAGCCGGTTCGCTCGGATGGTTCTATGGACTCGTCTTTCTCGGCCTGTCGTTCACGCTGGTCTCGCTGTTTGTGATGAACCTACTGACGGCGCGTCGCGAGAACGTAATTCCCAGTGCGCTGATCGAGGGTTTTGAACAAAACCTCGACGCCAAAAAATTCCAAGAGGCCTACGACCTCTCAAAAAGCGACGAATCCTTCCTCGGACACGTACTGACTGCAGGTCTCAGCAAAGTTTCCACCGGCTACCCCGAAGCCATCGAAGCGATGCAAGAAGTCGGCGAAGAAGAAAACATGCGACTCGAACATCGCCTCAGCTACTTGGCGCTCATCGGAACCCTAAGCCCCATGATCGGCCTGCTCGGCACCGTCCACGGCATGATCGATGCGTTCAAGTTGATCGCCAACACAGCCACCGGCGCGCCCGACCCCCAAGCCTTGGCCCAAGGCATTTCAACCGCCCTGTTTACCACCTTCATCGGACTGATACTCGCAATCCCCGCGCTGGCTGCTTACAACCTCCTACGCAATCGCGTCTCACGCCTCGTCCTAGAAGTAGGCATCGTCAGCGAAGGACTCATGAGCCGTTTTCAGAAGAAGCCGACTCTAATTCGAACAAATAAAGAACCTAACGATTTCAAAAAGAGCCCGCGAATTGGACGGAAATGCCTCACGCAGAGGCGCAGAGTTCACCAGAGCTTGTTTTTTCTCTGTGTTTGCGCCTCTGCGTGAGACTTACACGATTCCACGCGGAGACAAAATTGCCCG
Organism: Bythopirellula sp.; assembly: GCA_965224625.1. Lineage (GTDB taxonomy): Bacteria > Planctomycetota > Planctomycetia > Pirellulales > Lacipirellulaceae > Bythopirellula. The sequence goes on along the minus strand of CBDCZS010000001.1, from coordinate 365,238 downwards.
CTAGAACCTGCGTCACGCAGACAATCGAACCGGTAGACTACTGTTATGCGATTCCGATCAAAAGAAGAAACCAAAATCTACGAAGGCGATTTGACGCCCATGATCGACATGACCTTTCAGTTGATCGCCTTTTTTATGCTCGTGATCAACTTCTCAGACGTCGAACAAGACCAGCGCGTCCATCTCCCCGCGAGCGAACTGGCCAAACCGCCGACGGCCCCCTACGAACAACCCCTAACGATCCACCTGACCAAGCTGGACACGTACATTTTCGGCGGCGAAGAAATGACAAAAATCTCACGCCTCAAATCGGCCCTGCTCCTAGAAACCCAAATCATCAAACGCCACACCACCAAAAGCCTAGCCGACGTCACCGTCATCATCCGAGCCGACGAAAATGCCAAGACCGGCTTCGTCCAAGAGGTCATCCAAGCCTGCCAAGAACTAGAATTCGAAAAATTCGCCCTACGCGGCCAACAAAGCGAAACCCGAACCCTAGGCGGCTCCTAATCCATGAAATTCCGAAACACCGAACACCGCGACCAAGTGGTACTCCAGATGACACCGATGATCGACATCGTGTTTCAACTGTTGGTCTTCTTCGTGTTCACCTTCAAAATCGTGTTGCCCGAAGGCGATTTCAACATCCGCATGCCCTCGTCCGCCGCCAGCCCAACCAGCCAACCCAGCGAGACACCCCTCCTCAAAGTAAAACTCCGCGCCACTCCCAACGGCGAGCTAGCCGGCGTCCAGCTAGGTGATTTGGCATTCAACGGGGAGTCCCCCTTCTTGCAGTTGCACGAAGCAATTCGTGGTATGATCCACGACGCCGGAGGCCCCGGTTCGACCGACCAAGAAGTCGAGATCGAAGCCGACTACGATCTCAAATATCGCTACGCCATGAACGCCATCACCGCCATCACCGGAGAAATCGACGACAACGGCCAACAGCACAAACTAGTAGAACGCATCCGTTTCGCGCCCCTAGACGAGGAAAAATAGAGGGCTAATTAAGAGTGACCTTTTCCCGCTTGGTGAGACCAAACGCCCTAATCTGCGTTTATCCGCGTTCATCGGCGGTTCCTTTTTCCTGTCGCATTGAGAGTTTGAATTCAGCGAGTAAAATCAGTCTGGCAGTAGCTCCAAGCCCTTCTCCTTGAATCGACAGACCACCACCCATGCTCTTCCCACTCTCCGACGACGACCGACTCCTGATCAAGCCCGCCGTCGTCACCTGGACGCTCCTGATACTCAACGTCCTCGTCTTTCTGATCCAAATCAAAGTCCCAACGTTCACCTTCAGCTACGCAGCCGTCCCCGTAGAAATCACCACCGGCAAAGACCTGGTCGAGCCGATCGAAGTCGAAGTCGCCCCAGGAAAAATGGTCCAAATACCCCACTCCCCGGGGCCAAGTCCGATTCAACTCACGCTCCTCAGCTCGATGTTCATGCACAGCGGCATCTTGCACCTGGCGATGAACATGCTCTACCTCTGGATTTTTGGCGACAACGTCGAACACCGTTTTGGCCACTTCCCGTTTCTCCTCTTCTACCTAGCAAGCGGCCTAGCCGCCAGCCTTGCGCACGTTGCCATGAACGCCGAAAGTATCATCCCCTCGCTCGGAGCCTCAGGTGCCATCTCCGGCGTCTTAGGTGCCTATCTCGTCCTCTTTCCTCGCAATCGAGTTTATTCAATACTACTCGTATGGATCGTCACCGTCCCAGCCTTTGTCGTCATTGTCCTATGGGCAATCAGCCAGTTAGTCAGCGGCTATGGCTCGCTGTCCGACGCACCCGGCACAGGCGGAGTCGCCTACGCCGCACATATCGGCGGGTTTGTAGCAGGCGTAGCCCTGGCCCTCTTTCTCCGGCACCGTCTGGTTGAAGAGCCAACAAGCGTCTTCCAACGCCGCTACGCACAAGACCCCAAGGCCCGTCGATGGTGGTAGCCCAGCAACAACGGTAGACTGACAAACAAACAGGAGAACCGCAAAGTCAAAAACAAACCACAAGAATGAATAGCCACAGAGTGCACAGAGAACACCGAGTCCTGAAAACAAGGCCTTCTCGGTGTTCTCTGTGCACTCTGTGGCCAATTTTTTCTTTTCCTACGTGACTTTGCAGTTCTCCTGTGACAAACAAACCGTAGACTGGGCACTGCCCGCCACAAACACTACGTAAAAACATCGGACCGACAACCATGAAACTACTCCAAGAGGCTTTTGCCAGCCGCGCCTGTGTTCTCAACCTGAACGCACAAAATTTTGCGTCCATCTTCGATCAGGTTGCCGACCACATGGCCGACAAGGGACTCATTGCCCCCGAATCGACCGCCGAGGTAAAGCTAGCCCTACGCGCACGCGAAAAACAAGCGTCGACCGCAATCGGCCACGCCGTGGCCGTCCCTCACGTCTATCTCGACGAAATCGAAAAGCAGATCGTCTTCTTCGTCCGACTCGCCCATCCCGTCAACCTAGGCGCTCCCGACGGAGTCCCCACCCAGTTCCTATTCTTCTTGCTCGGACCACCCGGATCAGCCGTCCTCCACCTAGACACCCTAGCAAGCGTCGCCCGTCTGATGTCCGACGACGAGTTTCGCTACGAAGCCGGTGCCGCCCGTTCGAGCGACGATCTCCTCTCGGCCTTAGAACATTTCATCCAACGCACTTCTCCCGAACTCTTGGTGGAAGAGCGAACCGACAACGGACTCGCCTACACAGGCAAGCTGGCCGGCGGCTTGCGACAAGATATCGCGCGTCGGTGGCCGCACTACCTCAGCGATTTCCGCGACGGACTCCACGCCAAGTGCGTCGGTTCGACCCTCTTTCTCTTCTTCGCCTGCTTAGCACCCGCGGTCACCTTTGGCGGCGTCATGGCCATCCAAACCGATAACTCGATCGGTGCCGTCGAGATGATCGCCGCCTCAGCCTTTTGTGGCGTCATCTTTTCTCTAATCGCAGGCCAACCGCTAGTCATCCTGGGCGGAACCGGCCCGCTGCTCGTCTTCACCGCCATTTTGTACCGCCTTTGCGTCGACATGCAGCTCCCCTTCCTCGCTTCCTACGCCTGGGTCGGCCTCTGGTCCGCCGGTTTTCTCCTCATTCTGTCCGTGACCGACGCAAGTTGTTTGATGCGCTACTTCACACGCTTTACCGACGAAATTTTCTCGGCGCTCATCTCCATCATCTTCATCTACCAAGCCCTCAAAGAGCTGGTCCACATCTTCCAAGATCTCGACGTCCACAAGCACCACGACACCGCCCTCCTCTCGCTCCTACTAGCGCTGGGAACTTTTTACATCGCGATGAGTCTCTCGCACTTCCGGCGAAGCAGTTATTTACGACCCAGAATACGCGAGTTCCTCGCCGACTTTGGCCCGGCACTCGCCTTAGGCGCAATGACCATCGTCTCGGTTTGGCTGCACGAGGTCGAACTAGACATCCTCCCCGCTCCCGAAGTCTTCGGCACCACAAGCGGACGCCCCTGGACGGTCGACTTATGGCATACTCCCACCTGGGTCCGATGGGCCGCTGCGGGTCCCGCGCTGTTTGTCACCGTGCTCGTCTACCTCGATCAAAACATCACCGCCCGCATCGTCAACAGCCCCGACCACCACTTGCAAAAAGGCCAAGCCTATCACCTCGACCTCGGAGTCGTCGGACTGCTGATGGCCGTTTGTTCCCTATTCGGACTTCCCTGGCTCGTCGCCGCAACCGTCCGTTCGCTCAACCACGTTCGCAGTTTGGCAACGACCGAAGAGGTGATCTCCCCCAGCGGCGAAACGCGAGATCGCATTATTCACGTCCGAGAAAACCGTCTCACCGGCTTAGCCATCCACTTGCTCATCGGACTCTCGCTCCTGCTCTTACCGTGGCTCCGAGCAGTCCCCATGGCCGTCCTATACGGACTCTTTCTCTTCATGGGCGTCGTCTCGATGTCGGGCAACCAATTTTTCGAGCGACTCAGCCTCTTGCTGCGAGACCCGGCCCTTTACCCAATGACGCATTACATCCGCCGCGTCCCCCGTTGGACCATCCACGCTTTTACGCTCTTGCAATTAGGCTGCCTCTCCATGCTCTGGTTGGTCAAAAGCAGCGCAATTGGAATCCTGTTTCCAATCTTCATCGCACTGCTCGTCCCCATCCGATTGCTCGCAGGCCGATACTTTTCCGAAGAACACCTCGAAGCCCTCGACGCCGAAGAAGAACCCGGAGAAGAAGAAACCCACTGGTCCTCCTAACGCAATCGAGATTTCAGTTGCTCCAGAAAAAGACGCTGTACCGATGCCGGTTGGAGCGAGAAAACCACATGCCCCGCCGGGTCATAGGCGACACCACCACCGCTTTGCTTCTCAGCCACCTTACGAAGCTCGGTCACTAGCTCATGAGCCTCAACATCCAGATCGCGTCGCAACGCAAAAACGTCTAGCCGCAACTCGGTCTGCACTTTTTCCGCAGTCGTAATTTCAACAGCGCCGCCCGGCGTTGTCCGCCAACCTAAGCCGAGTGGCTCAAGAACCCGCTCGAGCGCCTCGCTCCAAGGTCGATCGGCGATCGCACATGCCATTGTCGATAGAGGCCCTAGCTCCACCGTCGCCAACGCAGGCCAATCAATCAACAGCGGAACACCCAGCTCCGTTTGCCAATACACAAAAACGTCATCCAGCGGCGTAAACTGAGAAAAAGTAAAAGTCGTCGAGCGGGTCAATTGCTCGTCAAGCCGTGCATCAATCTCTTTGTCGAACAGCCTTTGGATAGGAAAACGGCTCCGTGGCGGCAAGCCTCTCGAAAGCCGTAACCGTTCCAAAAAAATCAAAACTTGATAATGCACACGCTCCGTCTGTTCGATGTGCAAACTCTCGGACGTCGTCTCACAAGTGCCCTCCCCGCCCGACGATTCCCAGCTCTTCGGCGCGACCAACGCTTCGATCCAACCGATCAGTTGCTCAACCTCGGTCGAGCCTAAGAGCAAGTCGTCAATCGGATAGTCAATCTTGCGGCTCTTGCTAGCCCCCTGACGCCGGACGATCACCTGCGATCCGCGCGCCTCATACTCCAAACGGAGCGGCTTGAGCAACCGACCAAGCATCTCCCCTACGCGAAGTTCGCTCGCAACAAGCGAAACCTTCGTTTGCGGCGAAAGACCCGCCATCAGCAACTCCTCGGGAGACACACTCACGCCGACGCCGCTCATCTGCGAAAACAGCCGCAAACAATCCACCAAAGGCATGTTTTCAATCTCAAGCGAAGGAAAAACAAAACCCAATTGCGTCTCAGCCTCCCGTCCGCCAAGCGAGTCTTCGGCCGCCGGACCTCGACGCGCCACAGGCGTCGTCGAAGCAGCAGCCTCCAAAGGTTGCGGCGCATCCTCCGTAGGTTCGACAACCGCAGCATCCGACGTTGCAACCACCTGTCCGTCGGCTCCCCGATCGATCTCGCCAAGCGTCATACGCTCAGGATCAAAATCAAGCGGATCAAAACGCCGTACAACCTGCGGCGTTTCAACAGGTAACTCTGCCACTTCCGGCTCGACCACAGGCGTCTCGACAGACGGAGCAACGGGCAACGCATCAGCAACAATCTCAGGCTCAGAGATAATCTCAGAAACTTCTTCTACGACAGGCAAATCGTCCACCGACGGCACCTCAGCCGCCTCAGCCGAGATACGTGACGCCGTTGGTCGCCCAACCTCCTCAGTCACAACATTCTGACGACTAGAAGCGACCTCACCCTCAGAAGCGCCCGGTCGAAACACTCCCCAGCCAACACCCACGGCACCAATCAAAAGACCCGTGAGTGGCCATACGAGAATTTTTCTAGAGGCGACAGGCGTCACACTCACAGAAGAAAAGGACTCAGACTCCACAGCCGCTTCGGCCAGCGCAGCCACCGGCTCGTCTACCGGCTCCGCAACAGGAAGCTCACTTTCCGCCGACGGCAGCGCAACTTCAACCATACTCCCACACCGCGGACAAGCAACAATCTGCCCCAGCAACGATTCATTGCGCACCGACAGACTCGCCTGGCAAGTCACACAGTTGATCTTAAAAGGTTCCACGATCAACACTCGAAAGCAAAAGTCTTCTCAACCAAAAAAGAATGTTCCGTCAGCACCTATCATAACAACCCATTATAACAACTAGGTCCGATGCTGGCAGGCAAACTGCGTTAGCCCCCCCACCAAATTGTAGGCCACCCCCGCCCCGTCGGTAGCGAGACAGCCTCTTTCCCTATCGGAGGAACCCTGGTTTTTCAGGAGAAATAAGCAAAAAGAGCCGGATATCTTGCTTGTAGCAACCCGTCCAAGCCCCTATTATCCAACCAGCAGTCGGAGCTTGTCGATCCACAATCAAATCCCCCTCCAGGCACCCCCTCTCCAGGCAATCAAAAATCATGAAGTCATTCGAGGCGGTCAAGCACTATTTCAATCGCGCGGCAGATCAACTCGAACTGACCGACAACATGCGCACACTCCTGCTCACCGCCAAACGCGAGGTCCAGGTGCAAATCGCCATCGAACGTGACAACGGCGATCTCGAAACTCTCATCGGCTACCGCGTTCAACACGACAACTCGCGCGGACCCATGAAGGGCGGACTACGCTTTCACCACGAAGTCAATCTCGACGAAGTCCGTAGCCTCGCTTCGCTGATGACCTGGAAAACCGCCGTCGTCAATATCCCCTACGGCGGCGCAAAAGGCGGCATCGCCGTCGACGTCCGTTCGCTAAGCAATCGCGAGCTAGAACGAATCACGCGCAAATTTATCGACGAAATCCACGACATCATCGGCCCCGACCACGACATCCCCGCCCCCGACATGGGCACCAACGCCGAAGTCATGGCCTGGATCATGAACCAGCACAACAAGTACCATGGTTTCAACCCCGGCGTTGTTACCGGCAAGCCCGTCGACCACTACGGCATCCCCGGTCGCGAAGAAGCCACCGGACGAGGCGTCGGCATCCTGGCCATCAAAACCATTGGACGCCTAGGCCACAAACCCCAAACCACGCGCGTCGCCATCCAAGGCTTCGGCAACGTCGGCTCGCACGCCGCCCAATTCCTGCACGACGCCGACTGCAAAGTCGTCGCCATCAGCGATATTAGCGGCGGCTACTACCGCAAAGAGGGACTCGACGTTCCCGGCGCAATTCGCTACGCCAACGATCATAATCGCTGCCTCGAAGGTTATACCGAAGCCGACAAAATCACCAACGAACAACTCCTGGAACTCGACGTCGAGCTGCTCATCCCCGCCGCCCTAGGCGGAGTCATCACCGCCGAAAACGCACCGCGCGTCCAGGCACCCTTGATTATCGAAGCCGCCAACGCCCCCGTCCGCCCCGACGCTGACGACCTACTCACCGACCGCGGAGTCGTCATCGTCCCCGACATCCTAGCCAACGCTGGCGGCGTCACGGTCAGCTATTTCGAGTGGGCACAAAATCGCCAATACTACAGTTGGAACCTAGACCGCGTACGACAAGAACTCGAACGCGTCATGAGCCAAGCCTTCGAAGAGGTCTGGAACCTCTCCCGAGAACGCAACATCAGCCTCCGAACCGCCGCCTTCATGCTCGGCATCAACCGCGTAGGCCGAGCCACCATACTCGCAGGCATCACTTGATTTTTTGCAACCGCGAATAACGCGAATGCCACGAATAGATGAACCTCAAACACGCTTCATTCGCGTTATTCGCGCTATTCGTGGTTCATTTTTCTGAGGAGATCAAAACCCATGACCAACGACTCACTGGCCCAACTCCCCATTTTTGATGGGATGAGCGACGACGAACGGGGCGAACTACTAGCGATCGGCCATCGCGTACAGATTAGCGCCGGCGAACAGATCATCACCCAAGGAAAGCTGGTGCAAAACCTCTGGTTCATTCTAGAAGGCGAATGCGAAGTCACGCGCCGTACCGAAGCAGGCTGCCAGCTCAACCTAGCCACGCTCGGACCCAACGTGCAGTTCGGCGAAATGTCCTTCTTCCATGCCGCCCCCCACTCGGCCGACGTCATCGCCACGACCGACGTGCTCCTCCTACGCCTCGCCCGCGAAGATTTCGACACGCTTTGCACCGCCGCCAACCCGGTCGCCTTCAAGCTAGCCATGAACAGCCTCCAACAACTGGCCGAACGCCTCCGACGCACCGACGAGTGGATCACCAACCTCGTCTGCAAAGAAAACCACCAACCCACCCCAAGCGAATGGACCTCCTTCCGAGAACTCATTTTCAGAGGATAAGAGCCAGGAGAACTGCAAAGTCGATTTTGGTCCGTCTGAAAGACGCTTGGAATAAATTTGAAACACGACGAAACAACGAAAAACAAGCGCGGTTTCGTTGTTTCGTCGTGTTTCATTTTTTTTGCTACCCGGAAGATTGGTAGGGTTTTTTGACTTTGCAGTTCTCCTGCGGATAATAGCGCTGTTGTAGATTTTTTCGTCATTTCCTGATACACTATAATCCGTCCTATCCCACGGGCGGATCGATACAAACGGTCATCAATTGAATCGGAGCAGTTAGGGTATGAAAACTACAAAATCCCATCTCGCCTTGACCCTACTAGCCGGAAGCTGCGTCTGCTTGACGCTCTCCGAACCGACCAGAGCACTCACGCCAATTGCTCCAGATACAATTTGGCAGGCCGACCCCCAGACACCAGGCTCCTGGCACGACGGCTCAAACTGGACTGCCGGCGTTCCGACAATCACCGACCGAGCGGCTCTCACCAATAATGGAACCATCAACATTCGCGGCGGAGCGCGCGCCGACGATTTGGAGTTGAGCAGTGGCTTTGGCGGAACGGTCAACCATCTCCGAGGACGTTCCAAGTTCAACAGTTTGAGAGTCCGCCTAGGCGATTTTAATCTTCGAGGAGGTAGGGTAGAGGCAGACAACGTCAGCCTCCAGAATCCCTTTCCATTACCCGTTCCCTTCTTTGCACCCGCGGAACCAAACCCCTTCACAAACTTCCCTGCTGAGGATAGCGTTAATATCGTGGAGCAGCCTCTTTCCCTAGAGGGAATCATTCAGACCTGGGTTTTACCGGTCAAAAAAATCGAACAAAGCGGTGGCCGCCTAAACATCAACGATCGCCTCGCGATCCACGATGGAACCTTTCACATGAAGCAAGGCCGACTGCGCTCCGATTCACTCCTCATCGATGCGCGAACACCACTCAGACTTACCTGGGGGATACCTTCACCAGAACTACCGCTACCCACAGGTTTTTTGCAACAAGGAGGACGTGTCAACATTGCCGGAAAGGCCCTGATCCAGGATGGCTCCTACACCCTAGAAAGGGGACGCTTCCAAACCGGAAACCTAGCCCTGGGCGACCCCGCGATGGAAAGCGACACCCTAAGGTTTTGGCAATCGCAGCGGACCCCCTCGTTTCTTCAAACAGGCGGTCGAAGCCACATTCGAGGCAACCTCGAAATGTGCGCACCGGTTATCTTTGATCCCATCCAACTCGCACCCTTTCGCAATGTTTCGTACGATCTGCAAGGAGGCCGGCTCCGTGTCGACAACGATGTCATCGTCGGTAGCATGGGCGTCGCACCGGTCAGTTTTACGCAATCAGGCGGTCGAGCCAACTTCGGCGGAACGTTACGCATCGAAGGAGATTCCAGCCGCTATGAGATCAGCGACGGACGCCTAACAGCCAACGTCCTAGAAGTCGGTATGGAGCGGTTCAATACCGGCGGTGTTTTTTCAATGCACGAGTCAGCCAAGGTCACGATACGCGAACGAGTCTCCCTGGGCGCAGAAAGCGTCTTTCAGGCAACGCCCAACAGCCGATTACGTCTGCTCGGCGGAACCTTCGAGAATTTCAGCCAGGACGAACAAGCTTTGGCAGGACTGAACAACCTACAACTTTTCTTTGATGGCAACGACCAATTCGACCTATCAGGCGAGCGTCTTGCTTCTTACCTAGAAGTAGCCGGCCAAGATCTTGCAGATGTTGAGGAAGGGTTCGACGAAAATTTCGCCCTTGCCGGACTACATGTCGGAGGTCGCTTCGGCACCACACTACAACTAGTCGACCAAGTCGATAACCAACTCGACGACGACGGCGTCGAAGCGCTCTATGTCGACCGCCTCTATGTCGAAGCTGGTTCGACGCTCGATCTGGCGGGCATCCCTCTCTACTACCGCTCCGCCATTATTCTGGGCGAAGTCATCGGCAGCGCAGCCCAAATGATTCAAGTCGTCCCCGAACCAACCTCCTGGGTTTTGACCTTCCTAGGACTAGCAATGGCAACAATGCGCCAAAGATCGCCCAAAAAATAAAATCCGCGTTTCATCCGCGCCCATCCGCGGGCAATTTTTCTTTCCCGCCTCCCCGGCCAAAAAAACAACGCGCATCCCCCACCAAAATAAAACACAATACTAGATCTTGCGCGCTACTAAACGAAAAAAGCCTCACGCAGAGACGCAGAGGCACAGAGAAAAATGTTGGGAAAACTCTGCGTCTCTGCGTGAGGCTTTTCACAAACCCCAACAAAAAAAGACCGGCCTACGAACGCAATCTCCCCAACTTTTGCAGCAACCGGGTGCCACTGCTGGCTTGCCCAGCAGTGCGAACCCAGACCCCCCAGCAACAAAACCCCCCGACTTTCGCACCGATCCTTGGGGCCCCCCAGCAAAAAGCGACAAAAGTCACCCCCCAATGGCCGTATTGCAACGCAATACAAGGTAAATTCACCCACGACTTTTGCACTTTTGCTTCACCCAAACCAAAACAAAAGTACCACCGACCTACAGCAGCGGCCCCGACAACGCCAAGTCAATCGCCTCAATCCACTCGCCATCAGCAGAGTCGCCATGAAAAACATCACTCTTTTCGCCGCGTAGAACCGACGATTCGACAACCCCCGTTGCTTGGGGCGTCGTTGCCTCGGGCGTGAAAGCCACGTCCAAAACCACGACCGCCTCAGCCTCTCGGTTGGTGTTCGCAAGCACCCTCCTAGAAACATCAAAAGTCGACGTCGCATGATGTGCCAACTCGCTAGCAGCCCCGGCCAACGCCGCATCCTGAGCCAAGGTATCACTCGTGCTATGATGCCGAAACCCAAACCCCTGTGTCCCATCCCGTTCGGCACCCGACTGCCGAAGATCACGAACTTCGAGCTTCACCGTCGTGACGTTATTCTCTTCGTTCGACTCAGCCCAGTCGTTTTCCGGATCGGCATAGAACTTCAGCGTGTAGGTGCCGCCCAGCTCAGGAATCCAGTGTCGCGAAAAACCATCGCGTCGCACTTTGTTAACAAACTGCCCCGAATCCGACTCCTCGGCACCGACCACATCGGCCAAAGTCCCCACCCAAACAATCTTGTCCGGATTCGACTCGTGATAAATGTTCACTTCGGCATGGCTACGATAACGGCCCTCACCCTCATTGCCCCACGTCCCGTAAATTTTCACCTTACGGCCAGCAAAAACGCCCTTCCGCGAACCTTTGATCTTAATCTCAGGGCTAATCACAAAATCGGGCGTACCCACCTGCGTCCGAATCGTAAGCCGATCCTCCACCGCCACCTCGTCTTGGCCATAACGCACCATCACCAGAGTAAAACTCTCGGTGCCCGCCTCCATCACCCATTTCCCGTCTAACCCCGGGTGCGAAGAAGCCCCGAACGCCAGTTCGCCCTGCTGGACATGCCCACCAAAACGCCCATTGCCATAGTCCGTCCGTACACGCGATCCGCGAAGCTTGTTCAGATAACCCTCAAAAGCGATCTTCCCGTCGACCACTTCCTCGCCATGCAGACGGTAGTCGATTCCCACGATTTCCAGCGAAGAGCCGACCTCCATTTGCAACGGCCGATCAAGCGACGTCAGCGTCACCGCACGGCCATCGATCAGCACATGCACAGCCGAGATGGCCAAAGCCTGATCGCGAGCGCCAAAGCTATTGTCGACAATGCTGCTGACCAAGGCCGGAACCTCTTCCGACGTACTAGGCAAGTGCAAATCCGGCAAGCTGCCACCATTTGCCGAAAGCATCTGCCTGACTTCTAACGATTCGCAACGAAGCTTCCGCCCGTCGCGATTCTTGGATTTTCGGTGTCCTGACATCGTGTCGTCCCCTACGATTCACCACAACGTTCGGTAACCTGGCAAACTCTTACGTCTCAAAGAGAAAAGAGTCCCAAGGCTTTGCGGCCCGGCCTCGCGACCGGTGTGCCATTTCGATGCTGCAAGGTACGAAAGATAAGATTTAAAGGAAGCAAGCGAACGCCTGCTACTCAAACCTAGGTCACAAACCGCAGTAGAGCAAAGAAAACTCCGTTGTACTTTTGTGAAATTCTATACAGTTTGCATTTGACAATCGGGGAATGATCGTAAAAAGCAAAGGCCACCCTCGGTTTCGGGTAGGCACGACTGTCAGAGTTGGAGATAATCCAATGATGGTAAACCAAAAGAGGCCGAGCTATTTCGCCACCGTTCCGCCGCAAGAAATTTTGCCGATCCTCGACGGCAACTACCAGTCGAGCGTCAAGGGCCTCTACGTCATCGGCGACGTCACTGGCGTGCCGCTCGTTAAAATTGCGGCCAATCATGGTGCTGAAGTTATCGAACGGATGGAAAGCCAAGGTGCCCTTCGCCGGAACGGCGACGACCACGGGCAGTTGGATGTCGTGATCATTGGCGGCGGACCCGCCGGGCTTTCGGCGGCTATCGAAGCCCAAAAGAAAAATCTCACCTACGTGGTGCTCGAACGCTCGCACGTCGCCAACACGGTCCGTGGTTTCCCGCCGGGCAAAAAGGTCTACTCCGAACCTCGTTTTTTACAGAACAAAAGCGAGCTACAGGTCGAAGGAGATCGCGAGAAGTCGGAATTCCTGGAGATGATCGACCAGGCGATCAACCAACACCAACTCAAAATCAAAGAAGGGGTCGAGGTCCAGCGGATTCGCAAACGGGCGGACCACGATTTTGAAGTTGAAGTTGCCGGAGGAAAACCGTTCCCGGCTCGCAACGTAATCATTGCAATTGGCCGCCAAGGCGAATCACGCAAATTAGAAGTCCCCGGCGAAGACAAAGCGCACAAGGTTGTTTATCGGCTTCACACGCCCGAAGACTATCACGACCATGACGTGCTGATCGTCGGGGGCGGCAACTCGGCCATCGAAGCGGCCCTCATGCTGATGGACGACAATCGAGTGACGCTCTCGTACCGCCGTGACGAATTTTTTCGGCTCAAACTCGATAATCGGCAAGCGCTCGAAGCGGCGATCGCCGAAGGCAAGCTGCAAGTGCTGTTTGAATCGAACGTCCAAGTAATCCGCGACGATCAAGTCGATATTCAGGTCAAGGACCAACTTCAAACGCTGCCGAACGACTATGTGTTGGTGCTGATCGGGACGCTGCCGCCTGTCGATTTTTTGCTCGACACGGGTATGGAACTCGACGGCATTTGGACCGCGAAACGGGTGGTCTCCTGCACGATCGGCATCCTGGTCGGCTATTTTGTTTACTTCCAGTCGAAGTATTTTTCGTTGACGCCGACCGCTGAAGATTCGGGCGTGACGCATATCCCCGGATTCTCTTGGTTGTTCAACTTCTTGAATACCCGATTCTCGAACCTTTATTCGTTTTACTACCTGCTTTACTTTTCGTTGATTCTCGTCTTTGGAATCTACTGGGGGTTTCGCTACAAAAACCGCCTCATCTGGCGGCGCAACCTGTCGAACATCTTTTTTAATTGGACGCTCTGGTGGGGGATTCCGACGCTGCTCGTCTCGCTCTGGGGGAAAAACCCGTGGACGCCGTTGCTGACACGCTCGCTCAATGCTTGGCCGCTCAACATGACGGCGTTCGATCTCGAACCGATCGCCGGGCAAGGCGAGCCAAGCTGGTGGACGGCGGTCGCGGTGTTTGGCGTGATTTGGGCCGTCTTCCTGACCTTCGTTATCCTGCCCGTCTTTACGCTCTACTTCGGCAAGTTTTATTGTTCGCACATTTGTAGCTGCGGAGCGCTGGCCGAGACTGTCGGTAGCTCGTTTCGCCATCGTGGTCCCAAAGGGGACACGGCCCGTTGGGTCGAGCGGTTTGGCTACGTCGTGATTCCGCTAGCGGTGATCGTTACCATCCTGCACTTGATGGGCATCGACACGCCGTTTGGCTACTACAACTCGTTGGTCGGCACATTTTTCGCTGGGGCACTGGCCATCGGGGTCTATCCTTTTCTTGGGCAACGCATCTGGTGCCGTTTTTGGTGTCCGTTGGCGTTTTGGATGAATTTTTGGGGACGTTGGTCGCGGTTCAAAATTTCGGCTGAACCTGGAAAGTGCATCGACTGCAATATCTGTAATCAATACTGCCAAATGGGCATCGATATCAAATCCAAAGCCTTGCAGGGCTTGCCCGTGACGCTCAAGGATTCGCCCTGCGTCGGCTGCGCCGAGTGTGTGGTACGCTGCCCCATGGAGATTTTGCACCTGGGCGAGCTACCAACAGAAAAACCTTATTCGATTGCCGGGACCGATGCGGGACCAGGAAAAACCGTCTCGCTACCGATCCTTCATTCGATCGACATCCCCAAAGTAAATGATTTGTCTCAAGAGGAACGACGATGAAACGAAAAGAATACTCAGGAGCGTTGCTCTGGCTGTCGTTGGCCAGTTTTTTGATGCCTATCGCCGTAGCTGTCTGGGCGTTTCGCAGTTTGCCTCAGCCCTACACCACTCCTGAAATTCGGCTCGACGCCTCGGGAGTCGACCAGCAGCTCTGGGACCATTTGCTGCGCACCTACGTTGCCGACGGACGCATTGACTACGACGGGCTAAGACGGAACCATCTGTTCAAAACTTACGTGGCACAGTTGGCCTCATCCGAGCCAGAAAAATTACCAAGCGATGCGCATCGCTTGGCGTTTTTGTCGAATGCCTACAATGCTTTTGTGATCAACGGTGTACTGATCCACAAGGTAAAAGAAAACGTGCTGGCTGACGTCGTTGATCAACAGGGTGAGAGCGGCGTCTTCTTCGGACTAGCCGAGCATGTCCTCGCCGGCGAGACGCTAAGCCTCGATCAGCTAGAAAAAGAACGGATTCTTCCGGTCTACAACGACCCACGACTCCACATGGCGCTCGTCTGCGCCGCTCGCAGTTGCCCCCCCATGCGTCCCGAAGCGTATGTTGGCGATCGGATCGACGCCCAGCTCGAAGATCAAGCCAAGCTGTTTTCCAATTCTACGGAACAAGCACGTTTCGACGCAGAGAAAAAAGAGCTACATCTCAGTCGATTATTAAAATGGTACGGCGACGATTTCGGAGGCCAAGAAGGTTTTCTCGACTTCCTAGCAAAACGGGTCACTGACGAGCATCTCCAACAAGGAATCGCCGCCGTGCGCAGCGGGGACGCACAGGTGATTTTCAACGAGTACGATTGGGCGCTGAACACGCAAGGCAAGGCGGCTGCGTCGACCGGCCATACCAGTTTTGGGTCGGGCTCGATTCCTAACGAATGAGAGAAACGGAGACAAGGAACCTCTCCTACCAGGAGGATTGCAAAGTCGACTTTAGGGCCAATCAACATGCAAAAAAACGCATAGAAAGCACTCTGCTACACACCCGAAGCTATTTGTTGATACAATGGGCGAAAGTTTGAACCAAGCCTGCTTTTCTCTCCTCAGCTTTTCTCTCCTCAGGGGTCGATCTAATGAAAACCACATTAATAAAGATCTTTCTATTCGCCACCATGCTGTTGGTTGGACCGACAGCAAATGCGTCAATCACAGACAATGGCGTTCCGACAGCTGACCCGCTCACTCTTGCTGGCGGTAATACCGCTGGGTCTGTGATTGCGAATGCCAGCAGCGAAGTAAATCTTAGCGGCGGCTCAGCCAATAACATCACGATGGACGACTCCTCGGTCTTCAATGCGACTTCTGGCACGGTCGTTTTCCAGACGACGTTGAATGATACGTCACAAGGCGACATCACCGGTGGTGCGTTTAAGTTTGTCGCTGCCAACGACTCGGCCGTTCTTACGATCGGCGGCACCGTGACGATCAGCAACGATCTGGGTGCCCAAGGATCGAGCACGGTGAATGTCACCGGTGGCACGCTGGGACCATTCACGTTCGCCAACAACACCGCTACGTTGAACCTCCTCGGCGGCAATATGGGGCAGTTGTTCTACAACAACAGCAGCACCGGGACCATTTCTGGCGGAGCAGTTTGGGATACTTTAGACGTAGGCAACGATAGTGTCGTGCAGATGCTAGGTTCAGGATTCACGTTAGACGGTTCCCCTGTCTCGGGTAACCTCGTCGCCAACACGTTTGGCAATCTCATGGGCACGTTGCAGAATGGCGATTCTCTAGACGTTGATTTAAGTGTTTTTGGTAATGGTGTCTTAACACTCGTACCAGAGCCGGCGACTTCGAGCATGGCTCTACTGATCGGGCTATTTTGCTTTTGCACACGTCGTAGGACTTCGTACCTACAGAGAGTTTTGACCGAGTCAGACATTTCTGTGTAAACTAAGTGACGGAGGGAAACGATGATTGAATTTACCCCGGAACAGCAACATTTTATTGAAGCTCAAGTCGCGGCTGGTGGATTCAAAGACCCAGCGGAGGTCGTCCATGCGGGACTTGAGTTGTTGCGCAAAGCGACTACGCAAGATTACGCTGAAACGGTCCAAGGCATTCAAGAAACGCTCCCTGACTTAGAAGCAGGTCGAGGTCGCACGATTGAAGAAGTGGATGCCGAGATCCGCGACAAACTTGGTTTTGCTAAACCCTCATGAGCCTTCCGGTAATTCTTAGCCCGAAAGCTGAGCGGCAGCTTGAGTCGATCGCCCAGTGGTGGGCAGAGAATCGTTCTCCTGAGCAAGCCGAGCGATGGTATGCTGGCTTGGTTCGTACGCTCAAGTCGCTCTCGCAACGGCCCAACCGGTGTCCACTTGCGGCAGAAAATGTCGATTTTCAGTTTGAAATTCGAGAGCTATGCTATGGGCTGGGCAAACGCCCAACGCATCGTGCTTTGTTTACGATTCAACCCGAGAGGGTTTACGTCCTCCTGATTCGCCATCTTGCGCAACGCGCCATATCGGTCGACGATCTTTAGGTGGCAGTTGCTTCTTCGAGCACCACACTGTTTTTTTCTGTATGAAGCAGCCGTTCGCCTGCTCCTCGGCCCAATGTCCAGAAGAGGGCTGGGCGGACGAGGAACTCGAGGAGTGTGCTGGTCGTTAGGCCGCCGATCATGACGGTGGCTACCGGGTAGAGGATTTCTTTGCCCGGTTCGCCGGCGGCTAGGGCTAGCGGGACGAGTCCGATGCCCGAGGTGAGCGCCGTCATCAGGACGGGGGCGAGTCGTTCTTTGCCCGCTCGGATGACCATTGCCGTCGACCAGGTTTCGCCTTCGTGGCGGACGAGGTGCAGGTAATGGTTGAGTAGTAAGATGCCGTTGCGTGTGGCGATGCCGCTTAGCGAGATAAAGCCAACCATGCTGGCGATCGTAAACGTCTGGCCGGTCAGCACGAGTGCCGCTACGCCGCCGATCAGTGCCATCGGCAGGGCGGCCATGACTTGTAGGGCAAAATTGGCAGAGCGAAACATGCTGTAAAGCGTCAGGAACATGCCGACCAACGAGACGGCGAACAGGACCGCGATCACCTTGGAGGCCGACTGCTGGCTCTCGAACTGTCCGCCATATTCGATAAAATAGCCCGGAGGGAGCGATTCTCGTAGTGGCTCCATGCGCTGCTGCACGTCTTCGACAACATCGACCAGTCCTCGACCTGCGACGTTGCATTGCAGAACGATGCGGCGTTTTACTTGCTCGCGGTTGATCGTGTTCGGTCCGCCGGCGCGGTAAATTTTGGCAACCGATTCGAGCGAGGTCGTGCCGCCGGTTGGGAGTTCGAGCGAAAGCCGTTTGACGGTGTCGATATTTTCGCGGGAGGACTCTTCGAGTCGCAGTAAGAGGTCGTAGGTGCGGACGCCGTCGAGCACTTGCGAGAGGACGCGGCCGTTCATGGCGGTTTCGATAAACTGATTGACGTAGTTGGGCGTCAGGCCGTAGAAGGCTAGCTTGTCGCGATCGAGTTCGATCCTAAGCTGCGGAATGGTCGTTTGAGGCTCGACCAACAGATCGCGTACGCCGGGGATGCCCTCGATGGCTTGCTTCATTTGAGCGGCGGTGCTTCGGAGCGTTTGTAGATCGTCGCCGTAGAGCTTGATACCGATTTGTGCTTTGACGCCGGAGAGCATGTGCGAGATGAGATGGGCCAAGGGCTGCTCGACCGAGGAGACGATGCCCGGGATGTCGGCCATTGCTTCGCGCAGGTCTTCAAGAATCGCTTCTCGGCTGCGTGTGCTGTCGGGCGAGAAGCTGACGATGATTTCGGAGACGTTGACGCCCTCGGCATGTTCGTCCATCTCGGCACGGCCTGTCTTGCGGACGATGGTTGCGACTTCGGGGATTTTTTGGAGGCGCAGGCAAGCCGAGATGCCCATTTCGTCGGAACGCCGGAGCGAGGTGCCCGGCGGCAGCAGGACATTGACTTGGGCTGAGCCTTCGTTGAACGGGGGCAAGAAATCACGCTCGAGTTGCATGAGCGTCAGCAGACTGAAGCCGACGGCGATGGCAACGCCGAGCAATATCAGTTTGGGGATGCGGAGGCTGAGTTGAATTGTTTTGCCGGCGATCGCTTTGAGGAGTCGTAGAAGCGGGCCTTCTTTTTCGTGCTGCATCACGCGTGCGTTGGGTAGCAGCATGGCGGAGAGGACGGGCGTGAGCGTGAGCGAGACGACGAGTGAACAAAGAATCGAGACGACGTAGGCTACGCCGAGTGGCGTGAACAATCGGCCTTCCATGCCTGTCAGTGCAAACAGAGGCAAGAAGACGAGGACGACGATGATCGTGCCGAAGACGATTGAATTGCGGACTTCGGCACTGGCGCGGAAGACGACTAGGAGCGAGGATTTGGGTTTGTCGCTTTGGCTGTTTTCTCGGAGGCGGCGGAAAATATTTTCGACATCGACGATCGAGTCGTCGACTAGTTCGCCGATGGCGACGGCCAATCCGCCTAAGGTCATCGTGTTGATCCCTAGGCCAAACCACTTGAAAATGAGGCCCGTCGTGACGATTGAGATCGGAATCGCCACCAGCGTAATAAAGGTGGTGCGGAAGTTGAGCAGAAACACGAACAGGATGATCACCACCAAGATGCTGCCGTCGCGTAGGGCTTCGACCACGTTGGCGATGCCCAGGTCGATGAATTTTTTCTGTTGGTAAAGATCCGTTGCGATGTGGACATCGTCGGGAAGCGAAATTTGGAGATCGGCAAGGGCCGCGAGGATGTCGTTGGTGAGCGTGCGCGTGTCGACTTCGGGCTGCTTGGAGATGGTCAGCACTACGGCCTTGCCGCCCGAGAACGTGCCGTCGTCTTGTTTGACATAGGCCGAGCTATCGCCCCGTTTGACTTGTGCGCCTTCGACCACTTGGGCCACTTGTTTGAGCAACACCGGGCGCTCGCCACTTTTGACGACTAGCTTTTCGAGGTCGGCGATCGATTGCACTCGGCCTAGTGCGCGGACTAAGTATTCGTTCGGCCCCTGGTCGTCAAGGTAGCCGCCTGTGACGTTGCTGTTGCTGTTTCCGAGTGCCTCTTCGACATTGGCGAGCGAGACGTTGTATTGCAGGAGTTGTTCGGGGTCGACCAAAACTTGAAACTGTTTGCGGCCGCCGCCCATCGTAAAAACTTGGGAAACGCCGGGCAGCGCGAGGAGGCGTTGGCGGACGCTCCAGTCGGCGAGCGTTCGGAGTTCGAGCGGCGGGGTGGTGCCGTCTTCGCTCCACATGCCGATGATCATGATCTGTCCCATCAGCGAAGCAATCGGTGCCAGCTCGGGGTGGATTCCTGGGGGCAGACGTTCGCCGACTTGTGAAATTTTTTCGGCGACGACCTGGCGATCGTTGAAGATGTCGGTCCCCCAATCAAACTCGACCCAAAGGACACTCATGCCGACGCCCGACGAGCTGCGGACCGACTGGACGCCGGTCGCGCCGTTGAGAGCCGACTCGAGCGGGATGGTGATCAACGACTCGACTTCTTCGGGTGCCATGCCATGCGCTTCGACCATGACCGTCACACGTGGACGATTGAGGTCGGGGAAAACATCGACCGGCAGCGTCGTGAGTTGCCAGCCGCCGTAGAAAAGTACAAACGCCGAGAGCGCAAGCACTAGGAGCTGATGGCGGAGCGAAAATCGAATAATGGCGTTAAGCATTTTTAAGCGTGAGGGTGAGGTGTGTATTGCTCAGTGATTGTGTCCGGCGTGAGGGTCGATGCCTCCGCCCGCTTTGTTTTTCATCGTGAGGTGCATTTGGTAGGCACCTTGGACAACGACTTCGTCGCCTTCGTGCAGTTGTTCGCTGCTCTTGAGGGCAACGGTCTGTTGGTCGCGAAACACAACGTGGACGGGCGTCCGGTCGAAGTGCTTGCCGTGTTTGACAAAGACATACGACTCGGCCCCTTCGTCGACCACGGTGTCGGCCGGGAAAATCAGATGCTCGTTGAGTGTTTCGGTTGGGATCAAAATCTGGCCGCGTTGGCCGGGTCGGTATTTCCAACGAGCGTAGCTGCGACCCCCTTCGGTCGTTCGGGTGTCGACCAGTTCGTTAGAAAGTTCGCAGTAGAACGAGAGCGATCGGGTGGCGGCGTCGATGCTGTTGGCGATGAAAGCCAACTGGAGGCCCCCGACGGGCTGCTGCGATTTGCCGCCCGCGTCGAACAGTGCGGTGAACTCTGCGTCGTCTTGCTGCGCCTGTTCGAGCATCGCGGCATCGCGTTGGAATGCCCTGCCCTCAAGATACAAGGTGCCGTAGTCGGTAAGGACGGCAACGCTGTCGCCCTCGCTCACATGTTTGCCGACATTGGCCAAAAGCTCTTGCACTTGAAAAAAACGAGCCTCACCCGAGTTTGCGTTCACGACGGCCGGCTTGGGGGCAACGATATCGAGCTGCTTGAACAGTTTGCGTGATGATTGAATTTTGTGAATTTGATCGATGGTGAGCGCATGTAACTGGAGCGCTTCGCGAAGGGTGCGTAGCGACGCTTCGAGTTTTTGCTTTTCGTAGTTGCGAGCAAGCAAGGTTTTGCCGGCGATGGCACCGCGTTGGGTGACTTCGCGGAGACGTTCGATCTCGCGGTTCACGACGTCCAGTTCTTCGAGCGTTCCTAGGAATTCCCGCTGTGTCTCGACGACTTCTTCGTGCGTCAGCCGGAGCGTAAACAGGACTTCGCCGGGCGTGACGCTTTCGCCTCGCGTGTGAAAAATGTTTGTGATGATGCCGGCTAGCGGGGCACTGATTTCAAGACGCGAAAGTCCCGGCTGTTCGACCACCATGGCCGGCACCGCGACGGTTTTGGTGTAAGGCTTTTTGGTGGCCACCATCACGCGCAACCCGATGTTGCCCTGCGCCTGGGCACTCAACTCGAGAGGATCATGGTGGTCGTCATGGGCATGATCGTGGTCGTCGTGGCTATCGTCATGGCTATCGTCGCCGTGATCGTGTCCCTTGTGATCGTCGTGGTCGTCGTGATCGTCGTGGTTGTGCCCTTTGTGGTCCCCACGATCGTGATCGTCGTGGCCGTGATCATCGTGATCGTCATGGTCGTCGTGGGCATGGCCGTGTTCGTCATGTTCGTCATGCTTGTGATCGTCGTGCGCATGAGCTGAATGATCGTGGCCTGCATGATCGTGCGCAGATTTTTTGGGCGGTGCAGGTGGCTGTTGATTGCAGCCGCTGACTGCGGCGACCGAGAGGACGCTGAGGCAATAGGCACCTAGCAGAAAAAGACGTCGAACCACGAGACGCCATTCGGTTGTGTTTAGAAGCACGGTTTTCTTCCTATTCGCCAAGAGATATCAGTGAGAGAAGCGAAGGCCTGGCTGGCAATCGAGACGCAGACAGACTACCAAAATGGCCACTACCCAAGAGAGGCCACTTTTCGTTGTCCACTTTTGCGATTCTAGAGAAGCAAGATGCCGTAGGCGATCTGGAGGGGAATCGCGCCGGGCGGAGCGCTTTGGGCGAAGGGACGCGCCCGTGTTGCCAAGGCGTCGTCTAGCGGTTGCGGTGGCGAGAAAAACGCCGCCGACGGGCTGACGAATTGGGACCAGTCGGTCACCGAGGAAAGGATCGTCACACAGCCGGTGGTTTGGCAGCAATCGGAGTGAGGGGTTTCCTGTTCTGAAGGCTGCGTTTTGTTTGCTGGAGGGCTGTGTGAATGGCTATGCTGGTGGCTGTGGCCCGGGTGTTGGCACTTGCCTGCCGAGACGTGGGCCGACTGGGAATCTGCCTGGGAATCTGTCTGACAGCCATGCCGTTGATGCCAGCAGCACCCCAAGCCGAGGTGCAGCAGGATCGACAGGATGGTCAAAAATTGGAGCGGACGGGTCACAGTATTTTTTCCGTTGGAAAGTTTTTCTCTGTTCAAGTATAGCCGTGTGGGGGTAGGGTTCAATCGCGATCCTGGCGATTGAACTCTCGAAACGGCAAGAAAACGCCCGAAACTCACTGAAATGGATGCTTGCGAGACAAAATGGCTCCCGAAGAAATCCAATTTTCGTCGTCTAACCTAGAGCGAATCCGCAGGGAATCGTTCGTTCAGACGGTCGATTTTCATCGTGAGATCGGTTCGACCAACGATCGGGCTGCGGAACTTGCCGACTGGCCTGCCGAGCGTTTGCCAGCGCTGGTACTTGCGGAATCGCAGACGGCGGGGCGCGGACGGGGGGCGAATCGTTGGTGGGCGAGTCGCGGGGCGCTCACTTTTACGGTCGTGCTAGACGCTGATGCAATGCAACTACCTGCTGTACGATGGCCCCAGGTGTCGCTGACCGCTGGGCTGGCGGTCTGTGAGGCCCTCGAAGAGTTGCTTGGCGACGAAAAACTGGCCGTGGGACTCAAGTGGCCGAACGATGTTTATGCCGAGGGCCGCAAGATTTGCGGCATTTTGGTCGAGGGACCGAGCGAGGTGCCGGGGCGACTGCTCTTGGGAATCGGTATCAATGTGAATAACTCGGTTGCCGAAGCACCCAAGGAGCTGGCGGAAAAGGCAACGGCGCTCTGCGATTTGCTTGGCCGCCGTATGGCTCTTGCCGAGGTGCTAGTGCTTGTCTTGCAGAAGCTGGCACGGCACTTGGACCCGAGAAGTTTTTGGAGCCAACCGGTGCGCGACGCTTGGCGTCGTCGCTGTCTGTTGGCGGGTCGCAGGGTGCAGATCGACCTGCCCCAGCGTCAGATTTCGGGGGTTTGCCTGGGGATCGACGACGAGGGAGCCTTGCAGATCGACTCGGAAGGAAAAACCGAGCGTTGTTTTTCGGGGGTGGTCACCTCTTGGGAGTGATGCAGGCAGGCCTGACAATAACAAACCACGATAAGGAATAGCCACAGAGTCCACAGAGGACACAGAGTCCTGAAAACAAGGCATTCTCGGTGTCCTCCGTGGACTCTGTGGCCAATTTTTTCTTTTCCCAGATGACTTTGCAGTTCGTCTGAGGTTAACGTTGCCTCGGCTAGTCAACTTGGCACGGCATTGGTATGCTTACGATTTGGGATTTTCCTGGGTTCCCCGGTTGGGGGGCGTTCAGGTGTCTCGGGTTTTGCCAGCGTAGCTTCAATTGGCAGAGCACCGCATTCGTAATGCGGATGTTGCGGGTTCGAATCCCGCCGCTGGCTTTTGGAGCGAATGGCTTTTGAAGCGAAGTGGTAGGCAGCCGGTAGTCGTCTGTTTTCACCATCGTTTGTTTCTGACTATTAAATCACTCGGAAAATTTTTGGCAGGAGTTGGCGTTTTATGTCGCAAATTGTTGATGTCGATCTTCGGCAGATTGTCGTTTCGAACAGCACCTTTGGTCCCAATGAGATCGAGCAAATTTCGCAGGCGATTTCGGAAGACTATAATAACTTTCGTCTGCTCCGCGATGCGGTCGGCGAGATTGAGCAGCAAGAATCTCGCACCCCGGCCACGTCGGCCCGTTTGGGTGTTTGCCAATATATCTTGGGACGGTATGCCGATTCCATCCAAACGTTGACCAATGCGGATGGTGGGGCGTTGACCCATTTTTTCCTTGGCAAAGCCAACTTGGCGCTCGAGAACTACGCCGAGGCGCTGGTCGCCTACGAGTCTGCCGAGCGAGCTGGCTACAATAAAGATGACGTGACTTTGGCTCGGGCCGATGCGATGCGGTACAACGCGAACGCCGAAGGCGCTTTGGCGCTGCTCGACGGGTTGTCGGGGGCGGTCGAGCAAACGGCTGAGTATCTGTATCAACGTTCGGCGGCTGTTGCGGCGTTGGGAGGCAACCAGTCGGAAGTTGTGGCTTTGTTAGAACGGGCCGTCGAGGCGGACAACTCGCATGCGGGTGCGTTGTTTGGCTTGGCCCTTGAGAACGATCGTTACGGCAACGACGAATATGCTCGTCAGCTTTACGAGCGTGGCGCGATGCAGTTTCCGGCTCACGTCGGTACGCTGATGAATTTGGGGCTGCTTTACGAGGACATGGGCCACTACGAGCGGTCGAAGCAGTGTTATCAACGCGTGTTGGACGTCTATCCCGACCACGAGCGTGTGCGGCTGTTTTTTAAGGACGCCGATGCTTCGCGTGATATGTTCTACGACGAAGAGGCACGCCGTCGCCAAGATCGCATGGCGCAGATTTTGAGTGTGCCGGTCACGGACTTTGAGCTTTCGGTCCGTAGCCGCAATTGCCTGCAAAAAATGGGCGTGATGACCCTGGGCGATCTGACCGAGACGTCTGAGCAAGAGCTGCTTTCGAGCAAGAACTTTGGCGAAACGTCGCTGGTCGAAATTCGCGATATGTTGCAGTCCAAGGGATTGGAACTTGGCCAGTTTTCTGCGAAATGGCGAGAAGACGAGCCTACCTATGACCCGACTTCGATGAGCGACGACGAACGGGCGCTGCTCGATCGTCCGATCGCCGACTTGAATCTCTCGGTGCGTGCCCGTAAGTGCATGGTTCGATTGGGATTGTCGACCATTGGCGAGCTTCTGCGTTGCACCGGGGACGATTTGCTGGAGTGCAAGAACTTTGGCGTGACGAGCTTGAACGAAGTTCGCGAAAAGCTGACCGAAGCGGGCATGAAGCTTCGTGGCGACTGATTTTCAATTCGAGTTGCTGCATACCGACACGCAAACGTCGGCGCGTCGGGGGACGTTGCAGACGCCCCGTGGCGCTGTGCAGACGCCCACGTTTATGCCTGTCGGCACTTTGGGCACGGTCAAGGGGGTCGATATTGCTCGCGTGCGCGAGACGGGCGCCCAGATTGTGTTGGCCAATACCTACCATCTGGCGCTGCGGCCCGGCGAAGAGACGGTTGCTGCGCTCGGGGATCTCCACGCGTTCATGGGTTGGTCGGGGCCGATTCTTACCGATAGCGGCGGGTTTCAGGTTTTTAGCCTCGCAAAAATGGCGAAGGTGACCGAAGAGGGCGTTTCGTTCCGCTCGCACATCGATGGTTCGCTCGTCGAGCTGACGCCGGAGCGATCGATCGCGATTCAAGAAAAGCTGGGCAGCGATTTTGTGATGGCCTTTGACCATGTGGTCGCTTTGCCCAATACGCCCGAAATCGTTGATGAGGCGACCTGGCGTAGCGTTCGTTGGGCTGAGCGCTGCCAACGGGCGGCCACTCGCGACGATCAGATGCTTATGGCCATTGTCCAGGGTGGGCTGGACCTTGATCTACGCCGCCAATGTGCCCGTGAGCTGGTGAAGATGGATTTCGACGGTTATGCGGTCGGGGGGCTGAGCGTGGGCGAAGAGCCAGCCGAAATGTACCGTACGCTGGAGGCGACCGTGCCTGAGCTGCCGGCCGATCGCCCTCGGTATCTGATGGGTGTGGGTCGTCCCCAGGATTTGATCGAGGGGGTCGCCCGTGGGATCGATATGTTTGATTGTGTGATGCCGACGCGGAATGGTCGCAATGGGCTCGCTTTCACCGACGAAGGGCCTCTGCGGCTTCGCAACGCCGTCCATCGACACGACAAGCGGCCTTTGGAGCCTGATTGCCCTTGCCCTGCTTGCCAACACAGCCGAGGTTATCTGCGGCATCTGTTCCAGGCGGGCGAGATGTTGGGGCCGATTCTGACCTCGATCCATAATTTGACGTATTACCAGCGTCTGATGGCCGCGGCACGGACGGCCATTGTTGAGGATCGGTTTGCCGCGTTTCGAGCCGAGAAGCATCGGGGCTGGGGCTAGTGTAGGGTGGGCATTGCCCACCAGAACCTTCTCCCCTGGTGGGCAGTGCCCACCCTACTGATCTCCTATCCTGGTGGGCAGTGCCCACCCTACTGGCCTGCGTATTCTGGTGAGCAATGCCGTCTCGCTCTTGTTCCTTTTGACGCTTCGATTTATGATGTTTCGTTTGCCACAGGCTTGTAGGGTCCGCTGTACGGACCAAACTGCCAGCCTGCGTGACGGTCTGCCCAGCGGACCCTACCCCTGACGGAAATGAACATTGAACGAAATTAACCTATTCCGCAGCTTGCTATTTGGGCAAGAAGCGGCTCCTGCGAGTCCGTTTGAGTTGCCGTTGCCTCTGTTGGTAGCGATGATGTTCGGCCTGTTCTATTTCATCGTCTTGCGGCCGCAACAGAGCAAAGAAAAGAAGTTTCGTTCGATGCTCGAGGACCTGAAGGAAAAGGATCGGGTCGTTACGATTGGCGGTATTCATGGCGTCGTGACGAACGTGCAGCGCGACCGCGACGAAGTGACGATTCGCATTGACGAGTCGACCGGCACGAAGATTCGAGTCGGCACTTCGGCCATTGCAAGACTCGTGACCGATGACGACAAGAACGAGAAAAAGACCTAGAGTAACATGGCTGACCAAAGGCCTATTTTAAATCAAAAAGCGGGTTCCCCTAAATATGAAAAGCATGATGCCTCACAACCGCCAGTCGACATTGATCACCGCCCTACTCACAGCATTTCTCTGCACGACGGCTTGCGGTTTTGCAGCTGCGCAGGACGCAGCCGCCGAATCGGAGAAGCTCTCGGCAACGGCAGAATCGGTGACCACCCAAGCGGCTCAAGCGACCGAGGGTGTCGCAGAAGCGGCGAGTTCGTCGCTGCCCGGCTTCCTGTTGCTGGCGATCGTCATCGCTTTGTTTGTCTTGCCGATGATGATCGGTAGCCGCATGGCAAAATCGTTTCGGATGCCCGATCATGGCTGGAAGTTTGCACTCGCCATCGGTACTTTGGCCGCAGCGGCTGTGGTTATTTATCAAGGCGAAATCAAGTTTGGTCCTGACCTGAGCGGTGGTATCACGCTGATCTACGAGCTGCAAGATACGTCGCTCGAGGTTGATCTCGAAGACATGGAAGACGACGGGACGAGCGTTGCGGAGCGTTCGAGCCGTGCCAAACGGCAGTTGGTCAAGCAGTTGATTGGCGCTTTGAGTGAGCGTGTCGACCCGAGTGGAACCAAGGAAGTCACGATTCGCGAGTATGGCCTGGGGCAGATCGAAATCATCATTCCCAAGGCCAACCAGCAGGATCTAGAGGTGATCGAGCGACGGATCTACACGGCTGGTGCCCTGGAGTTTCGTATTACCGCTTCTCCGGTGTTTACCGAAAACCGTGGCATTATTGAACTCGCCAAGGCATTGCCGCTGGGTGAGAACGAAGTTCGGCAGGGTGGAGAAAAAGTCGCTGAGTGGATGGCTTACAGCGCTGAGGAGTTTGGCCCGCCAGAGCAAGAAGATAGTCGCATCGTCAAACGTATGGCGGGCAATCGTCCTCAAGCGTTGGTGCTGACCAACGATGCTTTGAACATTACGGGCGAGTACCTGAAGAAGGCCTCGGTTGGAATTGACGAACGTGGCGGGCCGCAAGTCAACTTTAGTTTCAACCAACAAGGCGCGTTTCGCTTTGGGCGTCTGACAGGCGGTCACACCCCGAATGCTTCTGGGCAGAAGTTTTTCTTAGGCATCATTCTCGATAAAAAATTGCTTTCAGCCCCTTCGATTAACAGCAAAATTACTTCGCAGGGCGTCATTACTGGCAGCTTTACCAAAGAGGAAGTCGATTTTGTTGTCGGTGTGCTGAACGCCGGTAGTCTGCCAGCGACTTTGAACAAAGATCCGATCAGCCGCGAAACGATCAGTCCGACTTTGGGTGCCGAAACGGTCGAAAAGGCGAGAACGGCGATCACTGTCTCGTTGGTCGCGGTGATGATTTTCATGTTTTTCTATTATCGCTTTGCGGGGATGATTGCCTGCTTGGCGTTGGGTGCGAACCTGCTGTTGATTTTGGGGCTGATGGTGCTGTTTAGTGCGGCCTTCACGCTGCCGGGCTTGGCCGGTTTGGTGCTGACGATCGGTATGTCGGTCGATGCCAATGTGCTGATCTTCGAGCGGATTCGTGAAGAACTTAGCCGTGGGACCGCGTTGCGGATGGCCATTCGCAATGGTTTTGGACGGGCGACGCAGACGATTGTGGATGCCAACGTCACGACGCTTATTACGGCGGTCGTGATCTACAAAATTGCTCCCGACAACGTCAAAGGGTTTGGTGTGACGTTGATCATCGGTATTGTGATGAGTATGTACGCGGCAATCTTTTTGTCCCGAATAGTCTTCGACGTTGCTGAAAAGACCGGGCGTCTCAAAAAGCTGACGATGGGACAGATCATTGGGAAGACAAATATCGATTTCCTTGGCAAACGTCCGATCGCTGCCGTGGTTTCCTTTGTGCTGATCGCGGTTGGATTGGTCGCCGTGTTTAACCGGGGTGCCGACCTGCTGAATATCGACTTCACTGGCGGTAGCTCGGTGACGATGGTCTTTAACGAAGGCCAGGAAATGGAATATGCCGAAGTCAAACAAGTGCTCGAAGAAAAGACCGAGTTGGCTGACCAGAATCTTTCGCTGGTTGAAGTCGGCGAGCGGGGGACTGGCAAGCAGTATACCGTCAGTTGCGTCGAGCAAGATGTCGAAGCCGTCCAAGCGATTCTTTACGAAGCTTTTGGCGAACGATTGAAGACCTACCATGTTGAAGTAGCCAAGATGAGCCCGTTGTCGGCGGAGCATCGCCGAGCAAGCCCAGCGCTGCTTGTCCGGTTCCAAAATGAAGGGGCTGACGATGCTGAGGAGGCTACTGTGACGGCCCCAGAAGCCGATGAAGAGGCTGCGACGGAAGAAGAAATAGCTGAAAAAACAACCTCGGCTGACACTCCTGGCGATCTGTTTGCTGGTGGGACAGGTTTTGATTTGAACTTTGCGGCGGGCGGAGCAGATTCTGGGATCGGTTTTGACACGGTACGACAGCTTTTGCAGGACGCGCTCGACGCAACCGGCCATAGTGGTGCGGCCATTGCGGTCACCAACGCGGACTACCAAGTTGGCAGTGCCCGTCGGTTTACTTCTTGGAGCGTCAAGCTGGCGTTGCCCGAGGACGAAGCGCGTAAGGTGGTGAGTAAACTGGAGGCTGTAACGAACAGCCAACCCATTTTTCCGTTGGCCAATAAAATCGGCGGACGAGTTGCCGGCGACATGACCACCAAGGCGATTGCCGCAATCTTGATTAGTCTGTTGGGGATCGTGGCCTATATTTGGTTCCGTTTTCAACGTGTCATGTACGGCTTTGCGGCAGTGATCGCCTTGGTTCACGATGTTCTGATCACGCTGGGCATGATCGCCCTGAGTGCGTGGGTCGTGAGTAGTATTCCTGGACTTGCAGACGCGCTGATGATCGAGAAATTCCAGATTAGTTTGCCGATTGTTGCGGCGTTTTTGACGATCATCGGCTATTCGCTCAATGATACGATTGTCGTGTTCGACCGGATTCGCGAAGTGAAGGGCAAGAGTCCCAAGCTTTCGGAAGAGATGATCAACACGAGCATCAATCAAACATTGTCACGAACTTTGCTGACTTCGCTGACGACGTTGATTTCGGTCATTCTGCTGTACGTGCTCGGCGGCGACGGCATCCACGGCTTTGCTTTTGCTTTGGTGATCGGCGTGATCGTCGGTACTTATAGCTCGATCTTCATTGCCTCGCCCGCTTTGATGTGGATGAGCCGACGCGCAGAGAATGCGGTAGGCAATCCTGCTAGGAATCGCTAGCCCTCGAGGGCGTGCATGACCGGTAGCTTCGTCAAAGCTTACCGAAGTGGTCTTATCGACGAGCGAGTGGGAGGCAAACGTCCGACGAGGGCGAAGCGGCTCAACCCTTGCCTCTGCTGACGCCGAAGCTCTTTTTGAGGGGGGACGTTTCTAGAGATCCGCTCCACCCGAAGAAGGGCGCGTCGATGAGCCGAGGCAGAAAACTACTGATCGTGAGTTTGGTGTTAGCCGTGGGTTTTGGGCTGGCTTGGCCTTTTCGCAAAACGGCCAGCGACATGCCACTGGTGTCCCAGTCTTCTTTGATGGATTTTAAGTTGACGGCTCCCGTGCAGCCTTCGGCCCGTCCTGTGCAAAAGCAGCCCGTCCTCGTGAGATCGCCGCAGCCGCATGTGGTGGCAAAGATGACTCGGATGAGCGAGCCGGGAGTCGCTGCCAAGGGGACTCGACCCACGGCAAGTTTCGATCTGGCCAACCATCCCGCGATTGCCGGCCATCTGGCACCAAGAGCAATCTCGCCCGTGACGCCCGAGGTTCCGCCTCGCAATCCTGCGGTCGCAAAAAGCTATCAGCCGGTCCCCGTGCATCGCGATCCTTCTGCCGCGCGACCTGCTTACAGGACCATTGAAAGCGAACGTGCTTTTGATGCGCAGACCCGGGACGAAGTGCGCCATGTTGTGCAGAACAGCGATACGCTAGAGAAGTTGGCCGAGCGTTACTTGGGCGATGCGGGCCGTGCGCTCGAGATATTTGATCTCAACCGCGAGGTGCTCGACAATCCGCACCTGTTGCCGATGGGGGCTGAGTTGCGAATTCCTGATGAGGCGGGGCGGCTTGTCGACTAGTTACTTGGGGGGAGTGGGGGTGTTGTGGCCTGCTTGGGGCGTTCGTCGTGGCCGACGGCGCTAACCTGCTTGGCTCTGAAGGTTTGCTCTAGTTGGGCTTTCGTCGCTGTATCCAGTCGAACTCTTGCTGCGAGAGGCGTGCGTCGAGAAATTGCTCGACGATGGGCAGCGTACCGAATTCGGGATTGGCGACTAAACGTGTGCCCTGGAGCGAAGTCGGTCGGCCGACGAGAAAAAGGTCTTGTTTCTCGCGTCGCTCTTCCCGAGGGGGTACGGGGTGGTATTTTTCTAGGTTCTTGTGGATGGTGAAGGCGTCTTTGGTGGCCTTGCGGTCTTGCTTGCCGTAGATGATCAGCATCGAGACCTTTTCTCGCACGTCGGGTTGCCTCAAAGGTTTTAGCAGCGGTAGGCCCCGATGGCTCCATTTGGGCGAAACCAGGATCAGCGCTTTGACGTCTTGGCCCTGTTTGCGATTTGCCAGCCTGGGTGAACTCCAATCGACCGCACTCCAGGAGGTCGCCACATTGGCTCCCAGGCCTGTGCCGAGCAGGCAAAGCTTGTTGAGATTCAGCTCGCCTAAGTCGTTTTTCTTCACTAAAAACTTGCGGACTGCCTCCATGTCGAAGAGGACCATGTTGCGAAAATCGTTCTTGCCCAGCTTGGAAGCCTCCAGCTCTTGCGTTCCTCCTCTTCGATTTTTTTGGGTCGTGCTTTCGCCGTGGCCACGCAGGTCGATGGTTAGTATGGCATGAGAGGGTCGCTCGGCGTCGGCGGGGTTTTGGAGGACTTGGGCCAAACCGTTAAAAACCTTGCGGCTTTCCTTCAGGTCGTGCAACATGACGATCGGCACGGCCTCTTTGCCCAGCGTGCTGGGGTAGTAGGTCGCCTTGAGCAAGACGCCATCTTTGGTCGTAAGTTTGACTTCTTCAGAAGAGCCTGTACGCTGCGCCAACGTTGATGGCACTTGCCAGCTACTCCAGCCTAGCAACGCTAAAACTAACCAGACACAAGGTTTCACACGAAGCATAGTCACCTCTGAAAGAATCAACAGTCCGAATCGAGCAATGTTCCCCCCTTTTTACATCATACCGTGCGGGGCAAGCCGAGGCACCTCCAAAGCGGCGTAATTTCGCGACGTTCGGAAGCATGCAAGCCTCACGCAGAGGCGCAGAGACAGCAGAGTTTTTGCTTTCCCTCTGTGTCTCTGCGCCTCTGCGTGAGGATTTTTCGTCGAGTCGCTTAGGCCCGTGGGTGGAATGCTTGGTGGACCGCCTTTAAGCGTGTGTGGTCGACGTGCGTGTAGATCTGGGTCGTGGCGATGCTGGCGTGGCCGAGTAGCTCTTGGACTTGGCGTAGATCGGCACCGCCGGCGAGCAGATGGGTAGCGAAGCTGTGGCGTAGCGAGTGAGGGCTTACTTCGCTGGGAAAGCCTACGCGAGCGGCATATTTTTTGATCTTTTCCCAGATGCGTTCGCGTCGCAAGGGTGCGCCTCGCGGTGAGAGAATTAGCCACTCGCTTGCGGTTTCGCGTCGGGCAGCAAGCCGAGGACGTTCTTCTTCTAGGTAACGATTGACGGCTTCGATCGCTTGTTTGCCCAGCGGGACAATGCGTTGCTTGTCGCCTTTGCCGTGGCAGATGCAGTAACGTTCTTGCAGGTGGATGTCGCGACACTTGAGCGTGGCCAGTTCCGAAACACGGGCGCCGGTTGCGTAGAGTAGTTCTAAGATGGCCCGGTCGCGCAGCCACCAGGGGTCGGTCCGTCGTGGGGCATCGAGTAGGCTGCTGACCTGTTGGACGGAAAGGACTTCGGGGACGCGCTGCCACAGTTTTGGACTGCCGAGCAGCTCGGCCTGATTGTCGGTCAGCGCTCCTTCGAGTTGCAAAAAGCGGAAAAAGACTTTGAGCGAGGCGACATGACGGGCGATACTTTTGGGGGCCAGCGACAGCTCGGTCAGCCAAGCGGGATAGCCGGCCAGATCGCTGACGCGAAGCTCTGCGAGGCGGCGTTTGCCGAGCCAGGCGAAAAATCGGGTCAGGTCCCTGGCGTAGGCGACGACCGAATTTTCGGCCAAATGGCATTCGCTTCGCAGATAATCGACGAAATCCTCTTGCCAGCGTGAAGCTTTACGCTGGGCCATCTCGCGTCGAGGTTTTAGCTTTTTGCGAAGTTTTTTCAAAGCGTCTACTCCCGATTTCCAACTCGAACAATTCCCCAATCGAGCAAGTCGCAATTGCGTGTGCGGCTCGCACTAGCCGGCGAGCTACGCCTCGCCGCTGTTCTCAAAAATGTTCTTTTTGCCGTTGCGTCGGCGAGACGTAGCTCGCCGGCTATCTTCCCCTGTTGTCGACGCCCTTTGCACTTGGAGTCAATTCACTTTGAATAAATATCGACGAATCGAATGAAAACCATGCAAACTAGTTTGCAAACCGCAGGTTGCACTGGGCAAAAAGCGGTAACCTACGCTATTCTAGGCAGCCTAGCGGTCTGACCTTGAGGAGTCGGCAAACTTTGCCGGTCAATACATCCCCTCGAACAAAAACCATGCATAACATCATCATTGAAGAGCCGTACGAGTTTGTTCCGCCGGGCCGTGGTAGGTTGTGGCCGGGCGTGGTGGGATTGCTTTTAAAACCCTACTTGCGGCGCAGCTTTGCCATCCATTCGATCGAATGTCGCGAGGTGGAACGTATTCGTAGCTCGTTGAAGGCTGGGCACGGGATCGTACTCGCCCCGAATCACTGCCGCATGTCCGATCCTATGTTGCTTGGGGTTCTCAACAGGCTGGCGGGTTGCAATACGCATTCGATGGCCTCTTGGCATCTTTTTAAGCAAGATCGTTTTTCTGCTTTCATCACGCGCAGGCTGGGGGCATTTAGCGTCTATCGCGAAGGGCCTGACCGGCAGGCGATCAACACGGCTGTCGACATTCTTGTGGAAGGGAAGCGTCCTTTGGTTCTCTTTCCAGAAGGAGCCGTCTCGCGCCACAACGATCAATTGATGCCGTTGATGGATGGTCCGTCGTTTATCGCGCGCACGGCTGCGAAGCGCCGCGAGAAAAAGTCGCCACCAGGGAAAGTTGTGATCCACCCGATTGCTATCCGCTATTTCTTTCGTGGCGACCTCGAAGCGACGGTTACGCCAGTGATTGAAGAAATCGAATCGCATTTTTCTTGGTATCCGCAACGCGACAAAACGATCATTCAGCGGCTGCGCCAAATTGGTCAAGCATTGCTTTCGCTGAAAGAGGTGGAGTATCTGGGCGCGTCGCGAGTGGGTGAGTTTGAGCAACGCATCGAGAGCCTGATTGAGGAAGTGCTTATCAAGCTGGAAAGCGAATGGGGAATTAATGATGCTGACGAGCGGGTCGTTGCGCGGGTAAAAAACTTGCGGACCGCCATTTTGCCCGACATGATTAAGAACAACCTTTCGACAGAAGAGCGTCAACGTCGCTGGAAAGACTTGGCTGCTTGCTACTACATCCAACAGCTTTCTCATTACCCGCCCCACTATGTGCGACGCGAAGGACCGAACATCGTCGAGCATATTTTGGAAACGGTCGAACGTTTTGAAGAAGATTTTACCGACCACGCCACGACGCATGGTCCGCTGCATGCAGTGATTCAGGTCGGCGAGGCGATTCCGGTCAGCAGCCAACGGGTTCGTGGTAAGTCGGACCCGATTATGGACCAAATCCGAACGCAGCTCACCGAAATGCTGGCAAGGCTCTCGGCAGAAGCAGAAAAATTCTAGCCTCTTTCCTCCACCCGTGCCGTTTCTGCCTTTGGCAGCAGGAGAACTGCAAAGTCAAAAACGAACGTATCTAAGGATTAGCCACAGAGGGCACAGAGAACCACAGGGTGCTAAGAACGAAGGTTTCTCTGTGATCTCTGTGGCTAAATTTTTCTACCCGTACGCGACTTTGCAGTTCTCCTGCCTTTGGCAGGCGGAGACTAAATTTTTTGCGTTCTTTCGGCTACAATCTTTGGTATGTCTGACTCGCAAACTTCTCTGTTCGAGGCCTCTTCGTCTAAAGATGGTAGTTCTATGACTTCGACGATTGTTCCACTGGCCGAGTTGACGCATGGGCAGGAAGCCGATTTTTTTGCGTTGCTTACGGCGAAAGAAGAATTGACGACCAAGGATGGCAAGCCGTACTATCGCGTTGGCTTTCGCGACTCGGGGCGCGAAGTGAATTTCCCGATTTGGGGGGATACTACTTGGGCAACCGTTTGCCGCGATCAGTGGAAGACGGGCGACTTTTTTAAGCTGCGTGCTCAGTACCGCGAGACCAACTATGGTCCGCAACTCGAAATACGAAAGATCCGTCTGGTGAACGAAGAGGACACCGCCGAAGGGTTTGATCCGGCGATGTGTCTGCCCGCTTCGCGGTTTGATCCGCAAGTGATGTTTGACGAGATGGTCGAGCTGGCTCAGACGATCGACGAAGAGGCGTTGGCTGAGTTTGTCGTGACGATTTTGCAGGAACATCGCGAGACGCTGCTTACGATGCCGGCTGCGAAGTACAACCATCATGCGCATGTTGGCGGCTATTTAGAGCATGTGCTGAGCGTCTCTCGGACGGCGACGTACTTGGCCGAAAAGTATTCGGAGATGTACCCCGATATTCAACCGCCGTTGCGCAGGGGTTTGGTCGTGGCGGGTGCGATTTTGCATGATATCGGCAAAGTCCGCGAGTTGGAAGAAACGCCGACCGGGGCTGAGTATACGGCTTCGGGTTCGTTGATTGGGCATATTTTGCAGGGCCGAGACATGATCCGCGAAACGGCTGCTGAACATCCGCTCGACGAAGAGACGCTGCTGCGGCTGGAGCATATCATCGTTTCGCACCAGCGCTTGCCCGAGTGGGGATCGCCGAAACCGCCGATGACGCCCGAGGCATTGTTGATTCATTATGCCGACGATTGCGACGCAAAATTTCAGATGATGATCAACGCACTGGCCGACGATGCCACGGAAGGCCCCTTTACGAGTGGCCGTAATCCGTTGCATCAGCGCATCTACCGAGGTGGCGAATCGGCCGAGTAATGTGGTCGAGTGATGTGATCGACGACGCCGAAAAATTCTGTTTCTCTTCTTCTCTTGCGATGTTCCTTCATGTCTAAACCCCCGCTCAGCTACCGTCCTCTTACCGATGATCTTCGTCATGGACTGAGCTGGCGTTCGCTCAAGTATTTTG
Organism: Bythopirellula sp.; assembly: GCA_965224625.1. Classification (GTDB taxonomy): domain Bacteria; phylum Planctomycetota; class Planctomycetia; order Pirellulales; family Lacipirellulaceae; genus Bythopirellula. Next base: position 329,068 of record CBDCZS010000001.1, on the reverse strand, counting down.
GCGCGGGGGCGATTATCGCGTCGGTAACGATCGGTTCGGGCGAAACGCTGTTTGCGGCGCGTGGCGGAGCTGTGTTTGGCTACTCGATGTTGTGGTGTTTTGTCGCCGGCACGATCATGAAAGGAATTCAGGTCTACGGGGCGTCTCGCTACATGGTGCTGACCGGTGAACACCCGATGACACACTGGGCCTATTTGCCCGGCCCGAAAAATTGGGTGCCGATCACGATGGCCGTATTGAGTTTGAGCTGTTTTCCTTGTTGGCTAGCAGCATTGCCGCTGATGTTGGGTAAAGACATCATCAACTGGATTTTTCAAGTCGAAGGCACGCCAGAGCAACTGCTGCTGATGGGGCGTATCTGGGGAACGATTGCGATTCTGACGGTCGTGGTGCTCATGTGGTTGCAGACTTATGAGTTGCTTGAAAAAATGCAAGTTCTTATCGTCGGCATGTTGCTCGCCTGCATGTTGGCTGCGGTGGTGGCTTCGCAACCCGATTGGTATCAAGCGTTGCTGGGCATGGTGACGCCACGGATTCCCGAGTACGAACCTTGGCTCGTCGAGAAATATGCCCAAATTGCGTCCGTCCCTCCCTGGGTCGAGGTCGGCACGTATCTCGGTGCGGTTGGCGGCGGGACGTACGACTACTTGGGTTATGTTGGCTGTTTGCGAGAAAAACCTTGGGGAGCGCTCGGCTTGGAGCACGACCAACATGAGATTGCCGAGCAGGCTCCGGCCAAACCGATTCAGATAGCCCTGGACGACGAAAATCTCAACCGCGCACGCCGTTGGCTGCTGCCTATTCAGATCGATATTTCCGCCGGTTTTTTCAGTGTTTTTCTGTTCGCCATCTGTTTTGTCCTGCTGGGTGCGCGCATTCTGCATCCTCAACAACTGGTGCCTTCGGGCGACAATCTATTGAGCCACCAAGCCCAATTTTTAACTCGTATGCATCCGACGTTGTTGTTCGTTTACCAGATGGGCGTGTTCATGGCTTTCTTTGGTACGATCTACGGCGCTTACGAAATCTACTTCCGCACGGCCTTCGAGTGTTTGTTGCCGATCAGCAAACGACTGCGCAAGGTGCCGTTTAACACGTTTCGCCGTGGAATCGTTTTGTACTGTGCTTCGCTCGGCTTGCTGTTTATGTGGACGATGGACAATCCGGTGAAGATGATTGTTCCTGCCGCGATGCTCGGCGGCGTCTTTACCTGTGGACTGTGGTGTATGGCGATGCTTTGGACCGACCGGCAATTTTTACCGCAGCAACTCCGCATGCCGCCGCTGCTGAGATTGTTGACGTTTATTTCGGGTACGGTGTTGACCGTGTTGGGAGCGAAGGGTTTGTGGGATTATGTGAATAGTTGGTGGGCAGTATGAGGCAAACGCGAGCAGCGTGTTGTTGGCGGCAAAAAAATTAGCCGCAGATGCACTTTCTAATTCAGATGCGCATTACGCGTTCATCGCTTGAAACTCCAACGTAATCACTTCCATTGCTTCGTTGAACATCGAAGGTCCGCGATGCGCGACTGCTTGTAGCTCGTCGGTGAGGCCGATGGTGTCGCCTTCGTTGATTTCTTTCGATTGGTTCAGCTGGTAGTGAGCGATGTTGTAGGCGTATTCGAGTACGACTTGCGGCTCGCCGGCAAATTCAGCCACTTCGAGTTCGGTGTAGCCCAAGGCTTCCAGTCCGGTCGTGTAGAGGCGTGTGCCACCGCTGTCGGTGCGTTCGACACGAAAATCGACCCATAAGAAGAGGGGAAGATCGTTGTCCGAGAGTTGGGCGGCCTGTCCCAAGAATGCCTGTGAGGGGTGGACCAACCGACCTGGCCCCCAAAAAACTCCTCGCGAACGCGTCGTTGCAACCAGCCCCGCGACGAACTGTGTCAGTGCTGTGCTTTTTTTGATCGATTGCCCGCCGCCTTCGTCCACGAGCGTCACGAGCAAATGGGCTTGGTGGTCGCGCAACGATTCGGCCGCCGTGGGCCAATACCAAGCCGTTGCGCAGGGGCCTTCGAGCTGCGACCAGGGAATCGGCTTGGGGACCAACGTGGCGGCGGCTGTGTAGTCGCCGATCGTGCAGGTCATCAGGTTCTCAGTGCAACCGGCGACACTCATCGTCGGCGCATTGGTATAGCTTTCGGCCACCACGCGAGCGACCTCTTCAAACTCGGGCAGCTCGGCCTCTTCGAGCATCACCAGTGCTAACCAACGTAGGGGATTATCCACAATTGTTTCTCACTATTTATGAGTTGGTAGGGTGGGCACTGCCCACCTTTGGCAAATGACAAATTTCAAAATACCCAATGACGAAGGAATATCGAAGCACGAAATCTCAGCCCACCAAAATTCATATTTCTTCCACATGGTGGGCGGTGCCCACCCTACGCTTTCTTCTGAGCTTGCACGACGCGCGGGTGTCCGGCTAGGTCGGTGATCGTCTCGTTTGGCGTTAATTCATTTCTGTCTGCTACAAGTTGTTCGACTTGGGCGGCGTTGCTCGGTCCGATTTCCATCAGTAGCCAGCCGCCTGGGCGCAGACGTTCGACGGCTTGCGGGAGGAGACGCTCGATGATCTCGGTCCCCTGCTCTCCCCCGTCGAGAGCCAGGTGGGGTTCGTAGTCGCGCACGTCGACCGCTAGGTCAGACATTTCGGACGAAGCGACGTAGGGTGGATTGCTGACGATGAGGTCGTATTCTGCTGAGGCAGGTTCTGTTGTGACGGGGCGTTGGGCAAACAGATCGCTGCAAACGAATTCGATTCGATCTGCCACGCCATGCTGCTCAGCATTCGCCTGAGCCACTTTTAATGCTGGTGGGCTGATGTCGATGGCTGTTACGCAGCACGTTGGCAGATGCTTGGCAAAGCAAACGGCCAAGACGCCACTGCCAGTGCCTACGTCGGCGATGCGTAGTGTTTTTCCCGCTGCTTGTGTCTTTGCCAAATCGAGCACCCGTACGACGAGCAGTTCGGACTCGGGGCGCGGGATCAGGACGTCGGGGGTCACTTGGAAGGACAACGAAAAGAACTCGCGGTGTCCGACTAAGTAGGCTACGGGCGTGCCGGCTGCGCGCTGGCGTACCAGCTCTCGGAAACCTTCGCGGAGCGGCTCGGAGGCTTCTTCTTCAAAGGCTGTGTAGAGTTCGATGCGTTGGCAGCCACGGGCATGGGCGAGCAAGACTTCGGCGTCGAGCCTTGGGCTGTCGGCCCCTTTTTCTCGTAGAAAGTCGGTGGTCCAATTCAACAGACGGCCGACGGTCCAGGGTTGTTCCTCGGTCATGCGACCATTTTCCTTGTAGTAGAACCCTTGTAGTAGAAAGCGTCAGTTGTCGGCGCCAAACGTGTCGCGCAACTGCTGGCGATCGTGTTCGATGAGCGCGTCGGTCACGACCTGCATGTCGCCGGCAATGATTTGGTCGAGCTTGTAGATTGTAAAACCGATGCGGTGGTCGGTCACCCGGTTTTCGGGGAAATTGTACGTCCGAATCCGCTGGCTGCGATCGCCGGAGCCAACCAATGTTTTGCGTTCTTCGGAGCGTAGTTTTTCTTCTTCTTGGCGTTTGGCGTCGTAGACGCGTGCTTTTAATTCGCGGAGCGCCTTGGCTAAATTCTTGTGCTGACTTTTTTCGTCCTGGCACTGCACGACGATGTTGGTCTCGTGGTGGGTGAGACGAATGGCCGACTCGGTCTTGTTGACGTGCTGGCCGCCGGGGCCGCTGGCGCAGAATTTATCAACGCGGTAGTCGTCTGGCTTGAGGTTGACCTCGACATCTTCAGGCTCGGGCATCACGGCGACGGTGGCCGCCGAGGTATGCACGCGGCCCTGGGTCTCGGTCTGGGGGACACGCTGCACGCGATGGCCGCCGCTCTCGTACTGCAATTCGCGATAAACGCCTTCGCCCGAAACGGCGAGCGAGATCTCTTTGAAGCCGCCCAGCTCGGTCGGACTGTGGCTAAGGATTTCAAACTTCCATTTTTTGGTCTCGCCGTGATGCTTGTACATGTCGTACAGGTCGCGAGCAAAAAGGGCCGCCTCGTCGCCGCCGGTGCCCGCCCGGATTTCCATGACGCAGCGTGTCCGGTTGGCGTCTTCGCCGCCGATGGTCATTTCGAGCAGTTCGTTCCAATAGACTTCGCGTTGCTCGACCAGTTCGGGCAGTTCGGCCTCGGCTAGCTCTCGCATATCAAGATCGTCGCCGGTGGCCATCTCGCGTGCTTCGTTGATCTCGATGTTGATTTCTTTGAAGCGGCGGTACTTGGTCGCCAACTTGGCTAGCGAACCATGTTCTCGCGCAACGGCTGCCAGCTTCGGCGAGTTGGACAACACCTCGGGATCGACCAACTGCTTTTCCAGGTCTTCAAACCGTCCTAGTTTTTCTTCCAGAAGTTTGCGCATCGTATTTCGTATCGTATTTCGTTATGGCCGTGTGTATCCATGCAAATGGCCATCACAAATCATTTCAATTTGCAATGGCCAATGGCGTAGGGGCTCGAGCGTAGGGACTCGTTTGTAAGGGCCTACTTTTTCTCGGCCTTCTTGCCACGCTTGAGGCTTGCATAGCCAGCGGCGGCAAACTTGTTTTTGAACTTCTCGATCCGGCCTGCCGTATCGACGAACTTCAGCTTGCCGGTGTAGAAGGGGTGGCACAGGTTGCAAATATCGACCTTCAGCTCTTCGCGGGTGCTGCGTGTCGTAAACGTGTTGCCGCAACCACAATGGACGCTGGTGTCTTGGTACTTGGGATGGATACCGGCCTGCATAATAAACGTTCCTCGCCGCTAACAAAAAGGGGGCCGCTAACAAAAAAGCGACCGGCCAACCCACTTGGGTTCGGCCTAATTACTGGGTGGTTGTACGTAAAATCCAATCCCAGAGCATACCAACGATCCGAGGCCCTCACAAGGGGCTTTTGGAGGGGGGCTAGAACCAGGGGGAACTGGCATCGTAGCAAAATTCCAAAAGTCTCACTTAGGAATGGCTCAAAAATAATTTCGACATTGGAGGAGCCTTCCGTAAGGAACTACGCCGAAGGCGTTTTACATCGTAGCCCAGAGTTCGCCCCGGCGTGCCGGGCGAACCCTGGGTAAAAAACATTTCCAAGACTTTACGCTGAAAGCGTTACACATACTCATCGCTCGTTCGGTAGGCCCTTGTGTAACGCTTTCAGCGTAACTTTCTTTTGGATCGTTAACCCAGGGTGCGCCGCTTTGCGTCGACCCTGGGCTACGGTGTAAAACGCCTTTGGCGTAAAAAGTCTTGTCTGGGTTACGGTGTAAAAACGCCTTTGGCGTAGAAATGCGTTAGGCGGCTCGTCGGCGTTCGGGCTTTGCCGTTGGCTGATTTGTCGAGCCTGGCTTGCGGCTCAGGTGGTTGGCCCAGTCTAGTAGTCCGGGGAAAAAGCGTTTTCCGAAATGGGCCAGTTTGGCGTAGGGCTGCATGACGACCAATGCCTGATTGCGGCGGATGGCGCGGACTGCCCGTGCGGCGATCTTTTCGGGCGTGGTCAACATCCACTTCGGCGGAAGCTTGTGCTGCTGTTGGTCGGAACCGAGCGGCGCGGTCTGGAAAAGGTTCGTATCGACAAAGCCGGGGCAGAGGGCGGTTACCCCGAGGCCTTTGCGACCGTATTCGGCGCGCAGCGATTCGCTGAAGCCGACCAAGCCAAATTTACTGGCGGTGTAAGCGGCTAGGCGTCGTGTGCCGATCAGACCAAAAAAGCTGGCGACGTTCAGCACGTGAGCTTCTGGCCGGTCGAGTAGTGTGGGTAGCAACTCACGGGTAAAATGAATCGGTGCGTGGAGGTTGATTGCTAGGAGGCGTTCGCAATGCTCGACCGACATCTGTGCGGTTTGTCCGTAGTAGGTGATGCCCGCGTTGTTGACCAACAGGTCGACGCCGCCCCAACGGTCAAGGATGTGTGCGACGCTGGCCGCGATTTGCGTCGGATCGCTCACATCGCAGCGCCGTCCGATGACCTCGACCCGTTGGCGTTTGGCTGCCGACACGACGTCGACTAAGCCGGCTTGATCGACGTCGAGCAAAAACAGGTTGACGCCTTCGCTCGCCAGTTGCAAAGCAATCGCCCGTCCGATGCCCGAGGCAGCGCCGGTCACCAGCGCCGATTTATTTCGGAGCATTTTCATGCTGTAGGTCCCCCCCAGGACTTTGTTTACTCGATTTTGTTCACTAAGCCGCAGCGCGACGCTGTTGGTCGACGCCCAGTTCGGCATGACGTTTTGGAACGTCTACGGTCCGGCTCAGTTGGTACCGATCTTCGCCCCGTAGCTGTGTGACGCCCCAGTTTTTCAGGTAGTATTTGCCGCCGTTGTAGACCGACCGGTATTTTTCTTTGTCGGTGTAGACCGGCACGTTGGTCGGCACGACACGCAGGTTGAACGCCAGGCGGTGGCGGTCGGTGGTGTTTGGGGGCGAACCGTGGATGCAGCGTTCTGTGAAGATCACAAATTGGCCCGCTTTGACCGGGAGCGTCACGATCTGGCTTGGGTCGCGGTCGAATTCGAGCGAGAAGTTGGCGTTATAAAAACCTTCTTCGCCACCAAATTTGATGGTGCGAACCTTGTCGTGCGAACCTCGGACGAACTGCATGCAGCCATTCTCGGGCGTGGCGTCGTCGACGGCGACCCAGACGGTAAGCTGAAAGATGTCTTCGCGATTGGCCGGAAAAATCGCCGGGTCGAGATAGTCCTCGACCATGAACGTGCTGGCCTGATGAAACTGAATCGCCGGAGATTTTGGCCCCTTGTAGAAAATTTGCGAACGCCAGCAAAGCAGATCGGGGCCAAGGAGCTGCGACACACGTTCGGTGATGGCGTCGCTCTTCATGTAGTCCCAGAGGCGAGGCATCTCGAAATGGCGATCCCGGGGCGTCACAAAACCGTAGGTCCGCGACGTGGTCTGTTCTTCGGCAAGTAGGTCTTCCCGGAAGTCGGCCATCTCTTCAGAAGAAAAGGCGTCGAAGGGGCCTAGGAAGCCGTCTTCGCAGAATTGTTGGATTTGACGTTCCGTTATTTGATATTGGGGGTCGACGAGCACTTTGGGTTCAAACGAGTCGGGCATTTTGAACTCGCAAGGCTGATCGATGTAGGCCCGGGTGATGCCCGACTTGATCAAGACCCAGAACATCGAGTAATCCCAATGCGTGGCAATCGAGCGTACGGCACGGGGCAAAATTCTTTTGGGCAGCCCCAATGCTTTGTAGCCCATCAGCATCAATAACGCTGGGACGGCGAGCATACGTTGCCAGAGTGGTCGGACCTTGGGATGTAGGTTCATAGCAATTTACTTCTGGAAAATAGGTGAGAAAAGTCGTATTCGGTCCGCTGCATCGGGCGGTAACGATGGCGCAAGCTATGACAATTATCGGAAGCTGATGGCCCGTAGGTCCAACGATTTCGAGTGTCTGAGCGATGGTTTTCAAGAAAAATCGCCTCGGGAAATTTGGGATCTGCTAGCAGCCATGCTACAATCGCCGCACAACCGCGCACTGGGGGGAGGGAATGCCCTAGCTCTGCGTAGGACTCGTCTTGAAAAACTGGCTGGTGACGATGCCCTCGAACTCCTCCAATTCGCCCTCTTCCAATTCGTTAAGTGCTAGCAATTCTTGCTCGCCTGAAAAGCGTGCGCTCGATGGCCAAGCCGTAAAAACCTTTGCTTTCGAGGCGACGGCCGGTCGCTCGGCGCAGCCCACAGATGCCGAGCTGCCTGTGCAGACGGTTCCGAAACCGAAGTATCTGGCTCATCTTCCGCTCGCAGACGGCGTGCAACGACCGACAGCCTATGAGCCGCTGGCGCTTGCAACCGAAAATGTGAACGACGCAGAAGCTTCCTGGCAGATTTCGAGCATGGCGGTGCGTCCTTGGCGTCGTCGCCGATCGAAGTCTGCTTGGTGGACCGTGAGTCTGGGCATCCACGCCGCGATTGTCTTGGGGCTGAGCTTGTCGACGTTCGTTGTGATGAGACAACATGACGCTCTCGATCTTTACGCGAGCGCTTCGGTTTACGAACCGATCGAGGAGTTTCAAAACTTTGAGATCGAAATGGACGAACGGCTCGACACGCTCGAAACGGACTGGGTCTCTGATCAGAACGATCCGGAGATCGTTACGTTTGCCGAACTTAGCGGCGCTGCTTTAGAAGAATCCGACTTGGAAGAAGCGAGCGAGTCTGCTTTTGTTGCGGACCTAGTCCCCTTTGCTAACGAGGCACCGCTTGCCGAAGGTGGCAGGCTTATCGAACTCGCAGGACTCTTCGGTGCCGAGGGCCACGGTATGACCGACCTGGCTACTGGCGCTGGTGGTGCTACCGTCGGTTTCTTTGGAACGAAAGTTCAAGCGAGTCGCATTCTCTACATACTCGACAACTCGGGCGGTATGCGGCATGGCGGAAAATTCGAGACGCTCTTGGGCGAACTCCGAAAAAGCGTCGACGCTTTGAAACCCAAGCAAGAGTTTCACGTCCTATTTTATAGTGACACGGTCTACCCGTTGTACTATCCCGCGTCGGTCCGGCGGTTTGTTACCGCGACCGACGAAAATCGAGAGCACTTGGACCGTTGGCTCGATTCGGTCGAGTTCTGCGTCGGTAACGCCATTGACGAGGCGCTGGCCGCCATCGAAGTGATTCGCCCTGACGTTGTGTTCCTGCTGACCGATGGCAATCTGTTTACGACCGAAAAGAAAAAGGCGATGCTTCTTGATCCTGGCGAGCGTCGCTACGCGATTCACACCTTCGGACTTGGCGTCAGCAAAAACAGCAAGACGGCTGCCGGGTTGCAGCAAGTCGCCGAGGCACACGGGGGAACTTTCCGCGTCGTTCGCGTCTCGGAGGCCGACAAAAATTCGGCAAAACAGAAGCAGCGTCCTTACCACAACAAGCAGCCAGGGGCCGTCTGGGGAATCAAGGTCGGGGTGCGTCGGTGGTGAGAATTTTGCACCCAAGCTTGAGCTATAAAAAAGCGGAGGCCTCGGACGAGCCAAAATACTCTTTGACTTAACGGGAGAGTCAGGGGCAATTGAACTTTCTCGTCACAATTCATCCGAGGCCCCGCGGGCCAGCATGATAAGCGAGTCGGCTTTGAGGTCTTTTGTAGTTTTTTGGACCCGGCCAACTCTGACTCTTACCTAATGCACTTCGCGTGCCGGTTTTATAGTTTGAAGCTCGTTTCAGACTTCTCGTGAAATGCTGAAGTGGTTACTGTCAAACGACTTAGTGTGAGACGATTTCTTCAAAAAGTGCCCAGTTGCGAAGAGTTCCTAAACCCCAGGTAAGACCTGGCAACTCGTTTTTGCTGCTGCAAACTGGCTCAAAACGAAGTAATCTGCCCCACTGTAGGAGGAGCCCCGGTTTTGACCGGAAAAAGCTCGTTTCCGGTCTCATTTTGAGAGTTTTTTGCTCGTGGAGTATTCTGTAAGATGAATATATGACTAAGGTTACATCGTTTTCTTTCGAGCGACTTGGGTTCCAAAATCATCCAATCTCTTTGCTCCGAGGCCAATTGCTCCTCCTGCGGGGTCGTCTCGTTCCGAGACGGGGCATTTGCTCCTGCCCGGGTGTCTCGGCTATTTTTCCTCGTCCCTCCTTAGCAGCGGAACCCTAGGGACGCATAGTTCGTAGTTAGTAATACGGTTATATTGCTTCGTTCCTGTCTTGAGGCCCTGTCTTGAGGCCCTGTCTTGAGGGCCAGTCTTCAAGAACCTCAAAAATCATCCCCTGTTGCCGGAAACCTTGCTCGTGTCGAATTATCCCGTTGAGATTGGCCCCTATCAGTGCGGACGCGACCAGCCGCTGCTCTGGATCGCAGGGCCGTGTGTCTTGGAGAGCGAATCGCTAGCGCTCGAGATTGCCGAAGAGTTGCAGCGCATCGCCGAGTCGCTTTCCGTACAGCTGGTGTTCAAAGCTTCGTTCGACAAAGCGAATCGGACGAGTAGCGGAGCCTATCGTGGCCCTGGGTTGGTCGAAGGCTTGCGAATCCTTTCTGCCGTTCGTCAGACGACCGGCTTGCCCGTGACGACCGACATCCACGAAGCGAGCCAAGCCGCACCGGCTGGCGAAGTTTGTGATCTGCTTCAGATCCCGGCGTTCCTGGCGCGTCAAACCGACTTGCTCGTGGCCGCCGCACAAACAGGAAAAGCGGTCAACGCCAAGAAGGCTCAGTTTATGTCGCCGACCGACATGCAGCACGTAGTAAAAAAGTTGACCGACGCGGGTTGCAAGAATGTTTTGCTTTGCGAACGAGGCACCTTTTTTGGTTATGGTCGGTTGGTGAACGACATGCGTGCGATTCCGCAGATGCAAGCGTTGGGCGTGCCCGTGGTTTTTGATGCAACGCATAGCGTCCAAGAGCCGGGCGGACTGGGCGGCTCCACGGGCGGCAATCGCGCGATGGTCGAGCCGCTTGCCCGTGCGGCGATGGCGCTCGGTGCCGAAGGACTTTTTTGCGAGACGCATCCCGACCCCGACCGTTCGCCGAGCGATGGTGCCAACATGATTCCGCTCGGCGAAATCGAGGGGGTCTTACGCCGGATCCTGGCAATTCGCCAAGCGACGACCGAGTTGAACTACCAGCTTCATTGACCAGCCTTCATTGACATTACCCTGCCAACGATTGAACCTTGCCAACTATTGAGAACCACACTGTGACCCAATCTGCAACCCAGCCACGTTCTGCCCTATGCTTCGCCCTGCTGTTGATCGGCGGAAGCATCGCACTGAGCGCCGGTTGCGAAAGGCGATCGTCTCGGCCCAGGCCCCAAGCCTCGCAGGGGCGTTCCAATGACTCTGCGTTTTTAGTCGATACGATAGGCCGTGGTCTCAACCGTTTGCCGCGCGAGGTTGTGCTCGATCTCCAGCCGCCCACGCCGATTCTGGACGATTCAAAAAGTGCCGACGGGCAGCCTGTACGGGCCACTTGTAGCGTCACGCCGGCTGTTCCCGACGGACCTTTTAATTATCTTTCGGTGCCGAAAGGGAACGCCAATTTCCGCAAGTTGGGCGTCCGTAGCGGCGACATCGTGCGTTACTTCATCAATCGAGATCAAGACAGCGTTGAGCATGGTATCGAACAGGTGAATTTCCTTGAGTTGCCCGTACGACGTTTGGATACCAATAATCCCAATAATGCCTTGATCTTCGAGGGGGCCTTGCCCATTGCGATCGACTTTCCCGAACGGATCGAAGTCTGGCGGTTCTCGGACAAGCGGATGAACGAAATCCGCCAGCGGATTACGCGTTACGTCAACAAGCCGAGGGAACGCATCAGTTGGGAACCGACGCCCGACGAATCGGCGCTCCAGCAATTACTCGATCGAGCCAACCAGTGGCTTCGCAATCTTACGAACGACGACCTCTCGTGGGAACAAGAGTCTCGGGTAAGCCAATTGCCGTCCGAGCTACGCGAAACTCAACCAACGGCGACGCTGCTCACCGACGAATCGTTAGCGTCGGGCCAATTTACTCCCAGTGAAGCACGGCAACTCCAGCAAGCCATTTGGCTGCGCGACGTCTCGCGGTGGGCCAGGGGCGAAGCATTGTCGCCGGTCGAGGTGGCTGAAAAGCTGTTTGATTGGACGATTCGTAATATCCAATTGGATAGCTCGGATCAAACGAGCTATGTCCATCAACCGTGGCAAGCGCTCATGTATGGACACGGTACGGCCGAGCATCGCGCCTGGGTGTTTGCCGAATTGTGCCGACAACAGCAGTTGGACGTCGTGATGTTGGCTGTTGATGGCGAGTGGTGGCTGCCGGCGCTTTTGAGCGATGGCCAGCTCTATCTGTTCGACTCTCGCCTTGGCTTGCCGATAGCCGGAAGCAAGCCGGGCAGCGTTGCCACGCTTGCTCAGGTGATTGCCGAGCCGACGTTGCTCAGTCAGCTCGACCTGGATGAAGAACCTCAGTACCCGGTCCAAGCCGAGGACTTAGAAAAGGTGGTCGCTTGGCTGGTGGGCACGCCCCTTCAACTTGCCAAGCGTGCAAGGCTACTCGAACGGGCACTTCGTGGCGACGACTTTGTTGTGCTGTCGGCTAACACTGGGCAGTTGGCCGAAGCGTTGACGAAGCACGCCCAGGTAACCGACGTGCAGCTTTGGCCCTTTCCGATGGAGTCGATCTTGGCTGAGAACGGGATGTCGCCCCGTCAACGGCTCCGAGCGGGCCAGCGTTTTTTGATTTTCGCACAACGGCCGCGTCTCTGGAAAGCACGCGTGTTGCATTTTCAGGGCACCCAAGACATACCGCTTGAGCAGCGCAACGATCCGCTGGCCCAGCCCGAACTGGGACACCAACAGGCAACGGCCCTTTATCAAGACCCACGTATTCGTCCGCCCAATGCGCTGCTCGAAAAAATTGATCCGACCAAACGTGCGCTTTACCTAACCGCTAAGGGCGACGCCAGCTACTGGATTGGATTGCTCAGTTACGACTTGGGCAAATACAAGGTGGCCGAAGATTGGCTCGCGCGGCGGACTTTGGCAGCTACGCCAGATGGCCCTTGGACTGCCAGTGCACGTTATAATTTAGCCCGGACCCACGAAGCCCTGGGTGATTTGCCTGCGGCGATCGAGTTGCTCGAATCGGACGATTCGGCGCAGCGCCACGGCAATTTGCTGCGAGCACGCCGGTTGAAAAATGTGAAGAGTGAAGGGTGAAGACTCCGGCGATGCGTTGCATCGCGGCTACTGGCTACTGATTACTGGCTACTCTTTTTATGCAAATGCTTCGCCGCCGTTGGTTTTTGTTGCTTTTGATCGCTACGTTGGTGGTGGGTATTGGCTGGGCAGAGCGATTGGCGTGGCTTGCCGAGCGATTGCCTCGGAACCTGGTTATTGGCAGTGTGTTGTTGGCGATGGCTTTGCCGCTACGGATCGACGCGATGTGGGTCACGCTGCGACGGCCTGCTCCGGCGTTGCTGGCCGTGGCAATCAATTTACTGCTGGTGCCGCTGTTGGCATGGTGTGCCAGCCTCTTGCTCAGCGAAGACCTTGCGCTAGGCATTGTTATTGCCGCTGCGGTCCCTTCGACCCTGGCTTCTGCGGCGGTCTGGACGCGGTTGGCCGGCGGCAACGAAGCGGTCAGTTTGCTGGTGACCATGATCACCAACCTGAGTTGCTTTTTGGTGACGCCCGGTTTGATTTATGTTTTTTCGGGCCGCAGCGCCAGCTCGTTGAGTTTTTCCGAGACCGCTCTCAAGCTACTTTTGCTCATTGTACTCCCGATTTTGGCCGCACAACTATTGCGCTCGATTCCTGGGATTGGACGTTGGGCAACTGCCAACAAACAAGGGCTAAGCACCTACGCGCAGCTTGGCATCCTGAGCATCGTCTTTGCGGGCGCGGTGAATTGCGGCTTAAAACTCTCGCAAATGGAGCATCCATTCGCGGCAATCGCCGGACAGATTGCTTTGATGATGGTGCTGGTCGCGGTCGTCCACCTTGTAGCTTGGTGGTGTGGTTTTAGAACCGCCGGGCGTATGGGCATGGCCCGTGAGGATCAATTGGCGGTCGCCTTCTCGGGCAGTCAAAAAACGCTGATGGTCGGTTTGGCCATCGCCCTCCCCTACGGAGGTCTGACGCTCTTGCCGATGTTGGCCTACCATGTCGAGCAACTGCTGATCGACACCGTTTTGGCGGATCGATTTTCGCAACCCGACTCGTAGAAGCCTCTTTCTCTATGCCAACCAGCTTGAAAATCGCGGTATAGTTAGCCGCAGATGCACGCAGATAAACGCAGATGTTTTCCTTTGAAACTAGCCATCTGCGTTTATCTGCGTGCATCTGCGGCTAATTTTTTTCGCCAGGATGTGTATCACGCCAAACGTGCTTGCGCTCGATCCACCAGCGCTTGCACTTGCTCCCGAGCAAGGTCTTTGGTTTCAACGGCACCGTCCTCGACGTAGGTGATCGGTTCGCCAACTTCCACAGCCACGCGCATGCCGCGCAAACAGGCGATGCGTTTCATGTGTCGCATGAACGGTTGCTTCGCGTAGTAAGCCGTATCGTCGCTGTAGGCGATGCCGATCGGGACGATTTCGGCCCCGGCCCGTCGTGCAGAGTTAAACGCTCCAGAATGAAACTCATGCACCCGGCCATCTTCGTGCGCCGTTCCCTCCGGAAACATGGCGACGCCTTCGCCACGCTTGAGCGTCTTGTCGACTTCGCGCAGCACTGCAGCACCACTTCGTCTAGAATCGCGATCGACAAACAGCGTGCCAATACGACGCGAGGTTCGGCCTAGTATTGGCCAGTCGGCCACGTCGTGGCGGCTAATGACATGCGTCTCGGCGACCGTAAAGAGGATCGGGATATCCATGCCCGAGCTATGGTTCGCCACAAAAATCCGTCCGATGCCGTCGGCGCCCTCGCTGGGATAAAGCTCGCCCTCGTCCAAGTGTGTGCCGTGCGCTTCGACCTGCAGGCCGAAGACTTTCAAATTAAAACGTGCCCAGCGAGGAACCCATTTGTTCACCACGTCGATACGTTTGCCCCGCGTACACAACATTTCGAGTTCCATACCCAGCCACAAAAATACGGTGGAGACCACAAACATTGAGGTGCGGAAGCCAAATCGGAGCAGCTCAACCAGTCGCATAGTTGTCCTAGTAGGTAACGGGGAAATCGAGTGATAGCGTCGATGAGCATAACGCACCTCGCCCGAATTGACCAGATCGCCTACTCCCCAAGCTAGCGTGGTTGATTGGCCATGTGATTTGCTTTCGTGGCCCAGCGCGCTACAATCAAAACTTCGGACCTCCTTCTTTGCAGAGCCTCAGCACAAGGAAAAGCGGATGCGGACCTGGTATTTAGCATGTGGAATGCTGCTGTTCGCCAACAGCCACACGGGTGCTCTGGCGGTGACGTTCGACAATGTTGTTTCACTCGGCGATAGCTTGCTCGACGACCCCGACGGGCAACGTAGTCCGGTCTCGGCAGAGCATCTAGCCGAGCGACTCGGGGCACCGCTCACCAAGTTTGCAAAATCGGGATCGACCTCACGCGATCTGATCCGCGACGGGCAACATCTTCGCGCTGCCGATGCTTTTGGCGAGGGCGACTTGGCGATCCTTTGGGTCGGAGGCAACGACTTTTTTCGACATACCCTTGGGATCACCCTCGGCCTGTATGGTTTTCTTGACGATCTGGAGTCCAACGTTGGGGCTACGCTGTCGACGCTTCGAGCCGACGGAATGGAAGTGGTTGTCTTCAATCTCCCCGACCTTTCCAACATTCCGTTGACCGACAGCATTGCAAATTTCCGCAAAGCGACCGAGCGTTGGAACGTGCGGCTCGACGCCCTGGCCGAAACCTACGGAGCGACGGTCGTCGATGTTTTTGATCTTTTTGAACAATTTGCACATCATCCCAACGATTTCTCGTTACTCGGTAACGTACCGATTCTCGAAAGCCCGCCGATCTTTGGCGGAGAGTGTCCGCTCTGCGTTTTTGCCGACTTGCTCCATCCCTCGGCGTTTGCCCAAGGCTATATTGCCAATCAAGCCATCGCGGCAATCAACCAGGCGTACGACCCTGCGGGCACCATGCCTTTAGAAGAACTCTCTAGGGTTGAAATCGCGCTGCTCGCCGGTCTGCACCCGGGCGATTTTAATGGCAATCAGATCGTCGACCCTGCTGATTTGATCCAATGGAAAAACGACTACGGCAGCTTCGGATCCGACGCCGATAGTGACGGGGACACCGATGGCAACGATTTTTTGGTTTGGCAACAGCAGCTCGCCCCCACTAGTACCTCCGCATCAGCAACGGTTCCTGAGCCGGCCTCGTGCTTTTTGATTGCGATAAGCGTTGTAGCCGCCATGATTTCGGCACCGAGATTTCGTGCCCTCTAGCACGAAAAGGGGCACGCCTGTGAGCCGGAAGCAGGCTTAGCTCTCTGGGGTTGTCCGTCCAGACGTTGCAGTCGATACGTTCCGCGTTTTCAACGCTGAAAATCCGCACCTTGGCTCCATCTGCAACCTATATTTACAAGTCCGCGTTGCCGACAATTCCGCCTTCCGCCTTCAGCCCTCCGCCTTCCCACAATGCTTACCCGTCGCGAAGCCCTGACCACCGGGGCGGCCTTGGTCGCCTCCGCCCTGCCCTGCTCCGCTCTGGCTGCGAGCCAAGCGGGACAACACGTTCCTGTGCGCGATGACCGTTTGCGTCTGGCCAATGGACGTTGGCTCAGTTATCGCGAGTACGGGCAAAGCGCCAACGGCCCGTTAGTTTTTTACTTTCACGGAACGCCTGGCTCTCGGTTGGAGCTGGGTTTGTGCGATGCCGAGAGCTGTTGCTCGGGCATGCGGGTGATTGCCGTCGATCGCCCCGGCATGGGACGGTCGAGCCACTACGGCAGCCGTCGAATTGTTGATTGGCCGTGCGACATCGAGCAGCTTGCTGCCCACCTGGGCTACGCCGACAGGCCGTTTGGCATCATCGGCCTCTCGGGCGGCGCTCCTTACGCCGCAGCCTGTGCCTACCAAATTCCACATCGCTTGACGCATGTTGCACTCGTTTCGGGACACGCGCCGATGGGTGCCTGTGGCACCTGCCCTGGCAATCAAGACGATATGATCGAACTAATTTCGCGTCGCCCGCGTCTTGGCAAGCTGGCCTTCAAAGTGCTTGGCCGTCGCCTCGACCGCCGCCCCGACAAAGTGATCCAAAAGATCAGCAAAAACTGGTCGGCTGCCGATAAAAAACTGATTCTCTGCAACCCAAAACATTACCAGCAACTCGTCGACAACCTGCGCGAAGCTAGCCGTTGTGGCCCCGAAGGGCTGGTCACCGACATTCGGCTGCTCGCTGGCCGTTGGGGTTTTTGTGTAAGCGACATCACCGGCGTACCGGTCTCGATTTGGCAGGGCGAGTGCGATCCGGTCGTCACGCCTTCGATGGGCCATTACTTTCAAAAGCAAATCGCTGGCAGCGAGCTGATCCTCGACCCCCGCGCTGGGCATGTCACGATGTTCAAGTGGCACGCGCGTGAGATCCTAGCGAAGTTTACTAGCTAAACCGAGAAGGCTCCGGTTGTAACGATCAATCAAGCCATTCGGCTCGGTGGTTCGCCGTAGCCTACCCCTTTCTGCAGCCAGCGTGACCTACATTTCGGTAGTCCCTGGAGTCCCTCCGTCTAGCCTACTGACTGTTTATGAAAAGCAGACTGTTAACGCCGCCAACAACCGACGACCGCGATTCGCAAAACGACTCGCCGGCGCAGGCTCCTGCGCGTCGTACAACCGACTCCACAGCGGCTCCCGAAATCAAAAAAGAAGCACCTGTCGTCGAGCCAACGTCAACGCAAAAACCGGTCGAGGCACCCGCACGGCCTGCCCCCCAGGTTTCGGCCCGTCCGCAGGGTCGGCTTGTCGTCGCCGCCATTTTGGTCGTCTGCGTCACGGCGGTCGCAACGTTGCTTTGGAACACTTTTTTTCGTGACGCGGCTTTTGGTGTCGTGGCTGGCAAAGTAACCGCCATTTCGACACCTTGGTCCGGCACCGTGACGGCCGTCTACGCCCAACCGGGCGACACCGTTCGTCAAGGTGACGTATTGATTCTGGTCGAAGACCCCGAACTCCAAGCGTCGATCGACGCGCTTGGCGACGACTTACGTGAAGCCCAAGCCTTGCTCGATGCTCAAGTCGCGGTTCTAGCAATCGCCTCACGCACTCGGGGCAATGCCGCACAGGAAATGCGAGCCGACTACTACGATCTACGTGGCGAATTGCTCGCCGAGCAATCCCGCTACGACGAACTGAGCAGCAAGCTCGACCGCCGGCAAGCCTTGGCCGACCGGCGTGCGGTGAGCAACGAAGAGATCGACTCGCTCCGTTTTGTCAAAAAAGGGTTGCTCTCAAAAATCGAAAACTTAGAGCTGGCCGTCGTGGCGTTGGAATCTCGATTGGAAGTCGCCTCGGATGAGTCGCTCGAGACGGCCCAGCTAAAACCTTGGTTGGCAAAAATTGAAAATCACCAGGCCGAAATTCGCCGCCTTCGTGCCAAGCAGCGCCGTGGCACGGTTCGTGCTCCTAGCTCCGGCACGATCATTGCTGTCACCTGCCATCTGGGCGAACGGACAACGCCCGAACAGCCTCTTTTAGAATTGCTTCCCGAAGGCCAACTCGAGTTGGTGCTCTATGTGCCTCAGAGCAAAGCAAACTCCTATCATGCAGGGCAACCATTAAAAGTCGTCGTCGAGCCGCTCGGCGAATCGCTCGTTTGTCGGGTCACGCGCGTCGGCCAACGCTATGAAAAACCACAATCCCACGTACCGGGTCGGTATCGCCCCGAACAAAAACTCTTGCCAATCTATCTCGCGCCTCCCGCCGACTTGCCTGCCGGAACCAAATTACGGCTAGGTAGCACCGTTCGCCTCCCCGCCACCCTCTTCGGCAGGTCCAGCTAATGTCCGCCGACCAGCCACAACCGAATCCAGCAGGCACAAAAGATTGCGGCGCGATCGCGTGCTTGCACTTGCTCCATGTCGAGCCAGAGAATGTTGATGCGTTGAAGCTCAAACTGATGCTCCGCGACTCGCTGCCAGCCGGTTCGACTGTCGACTATGCCCAAGATTTAGCCGAGGCCGAAGAAACGCTCCAGCACCAAACTTTTGACGCTGTGCTTCTTGGTCTTACGACTGCCGACTCGCGCAGTCTGGAAAACGTCCAACAATTTGTCGCCGATCATCAGGACACACCCGTCGTTATCTTGTCGGGCGACGACAATCTACATGCTGCCGTCGCCGCAGGCCGCAGCGGGGCCAGCGCGTTTTTGCTGAAATCGAAGCTCACGCCCGACCAACTCCTTGGTGCGTTGCGGGAAAGTATCCAAAGCGACGAGCTGACGCACGATTGCCAGCTACCCGAACGACGCCTCGATACACGCTATCCGCTTGCGGCCTCCGCCGTCATTTTTCCGATCGGCACCGACGGCAAGCCGGGGCGAGAGATTGCCGCCACGACGGTCGACATCAGCCAAGGTGGTATCGCCGTCCTCATGCAACAAGACTCCGAACTGGTGCCCGACATCTGCCTCGTCGGTGTGGAATGCCCCGACGGCATGTACCGTTATGCAACGGTCGAGTGGCGGCATCGTCGACTGGCGTTACCAGCCATTTGCCTCGGTGGACGATTTTTGCGCCGTGCCGACGACCCACTGCACGCCTCGCGGCTGACTCCCCGTTTCGATCCAAAAAAACTTGACTTCAAAACGGCGCTCGACACGCCGATACTCCACGAATGGGTGACCCGAGGCATTTTGCGGCCCGTGATGGTCGACCGCGTCCAAGTTTGTCCGCAGTGCGAAGCGTTGCCGACATTTCGCGAGGCTTGCCCCGATTGCGGCTCGGCCAAAACCGAAACGAGCCAGGTGATTCACCATTTTGCTTGTGCCCATGTCGCACCGGCGTCGGAGTTCGACGGCGAGTGCCTTGCGTGCCCGAAGTGCCGCGTGCAAAACCTGGTCGTCGGAGCCGACTTCGAATATCTCGAAGGCCCACGCCGTTGTCTCGATTGTAGTTGGAGCGATGCGTCGCTCGCCCTGATCGCCGAATGCCTGCAATGTGGCCACCGTTTTCCTGGACAAGAAGCCACCGAAAAAGAGGTGTACGAATACCATGTGGACCGACTGGATCCATTGGCTCTCCTCGATCGCCCCTGAGGAGCTGCTGCTGATCGTCTTGCCGTTGCTCTGCCTTGATGGCGTGCGCTACTGCTTTGCAAGCGTAGCCATGTGCCTAGGCGACGCAGTGCGTACGCTTGTTTCAAAACGCAAGCAACCGGCCCCCTACTACCCCGACGTTTGTGTCATTTTGGCCGGACTGAACGAATCGGAAACCATTTGCTCGACCTTGGCGTCGGTTTGGAACAGCTATCCTCGCTTAGAAATTATCGTCGTCGACGATGGCTCGTCCGACGGAATGGCCGACTTGGCTCACGAATTTGCGGCTACGCATGACAACGTGCTCGTGCTTCGCAAGCCAAACCGGGGCGGCAAATCGTCGGCCCTCAACTTTGCCATCCCTTTTACCGAAGCCGAAGTCGTTATTTGTGTCGACACCGATTCGCATCTCGAGCCGAATGCGATTTTTGAAATCGTCCAACCATTTGCCAATCCAAAAGTCGGTGCCGTCGCCGGGACGATCCTTGCCCGTAATGCTAAGGTCAACTTAATTAGCCAACTGCAAGCCTCCGAGTATCTGCGTTCGATCTTCCTAGGTCGTATGCTTTCGTCGCGACTAGGAATCTTGGGAATTGTCTCGGGCGCGTTCGGCGCGTTTCGACGCGACGCGATGCTTGCGACGGGTGGCTGGGATGTTGGCCCCGGCGAAGATGGCGATCTCGTGCTCCGGTTACGCAAAGCCGCCTGGAAGATCGTCCATGCTCCCTACGCCCAATGCCTGACCAACGTGCCGCTCTCGTGGAAACAGCTTTTCCGCCAACGCCGCCGCTGGGAATGGGCCATTGTTACGCTCGAATGCCGAAAGCATATCGACATGGCAAACGTCTTCAGTCCAAATTTTCAACTGAACAATTTGGTCATGCTGTTAGAAACCTGGATCTTCCGGATCGCCCTCACCTTTGCCACGTTCATTTGCCTCGGTTGGATGGCGCTGCGCAGCCCCGACACTTTTGGGTATGTGCTGTTTACTAACTACGTGCTGTATCTGGTCCTCGAATTTCTCCAGTGGCTCGTCTTGATGTACTACACACCCAATCCGCGCCGCGATGGCTGGTCGCTCGCCTGTTTGCCGCTGGTGCCGCCCTACTATCTCTTCCTCAAGGTCGCCTCGCTGGTAGCGATCGTCGAAGAGTTCCTCTGGCGACGCTCCTACGACGACAATTTTGTGCCCGTGCACGTCCGACGCGTGACTTGGCACTGGTAAATGCGAACCTAGCCGGCGTACCGTTTAATTCTGGCAGTCGATCTTGCCTAAGCGGCCAATTTTTGGCCTGTCCCGTTTATGGTTCCTAATTCGATCCATCAGAATTTCATCAGCGTCGGTCATTTCGGTTTCTCCTTCACATGTGGACGAGGTGATCGATAAATGAACGCAAGCAAGCAACCTCCGAGTCCAAATTGGATCGCGAGATACGTTGTCTCTAGAGCAAACCATGTCGAGAGCGGTTCTATTTGGTGCTTGGCAGCTTCTGCCAGAACATGCATCGTCCAGTGGTAAATGCCCATCACGGCAACGAAGGTTGCAACACCTTGGACGAAGGACTTGTCGGCACAAAGCAGCGGATACATGAACGACAGGATAAAACCCTGAATTAGAATGGACATGAATCCAAACGCAATGATCGGTTCGTCACGCGAAAAGTAACCGAGTTCGACGTAAGTCGCTTGGAACAAGACTGCGATAGCCCAGCACTTTCGGACAGTGTCGGGAGCCAATTTCTACACCGCTACTGCCGGGGCGTACTCGGCTTCGAACTGCTCGGGAGTTTTGTAGCCTAGCGTCTGATGAAGACGCTGGCCATTGTAGTAGGTTTCGATGTACTTGAACACACTCCGCCTTGCTGATTTCAAATCAGCGAACTTCTCGTGCTGGGTCCACTCATGCTTGAGCGACCAGAAGAAACGCTCGGCCACTGCATTGTCGTAGCAGTTGCCACGACGGCTCATCGAACACTCGATGCCCAACGTCTTCAATGTCCTTTGATAGCTGTCGCTTGTGTACTGACAACCTCGGTCGCTGTGATGAAGTAACTCACCAGGTTGTGGTCGACGCGACTCGATCGCGTTTCGTAACGCCTCACTCACCAACGGTGTTGCCAGCGAATCGCTCATCGCCCAGCCGACGACCTTGCGGCTAAACAAGTCGACCACGGTCGCTAAGTAAACCCAGCCCTCGCTACTCGGCAAGTAAGTGATATCCGTTACCCATTTTTGGTCGGGGCGTTCTGCCGTGAAGACGCGATCAAGAACATTCTTGGCCGGACGTTTCGACGGATCGGACTTGGTCGTGGTTGGCGAAAACGACTTGCAAATCCTGCTTTTTAGGCCCATTGCTCGCATCGCCTTCGCCACGGTGTTACGACACGCCGATTCCAGTTCATCCCGTTTGGCCAATTCTTTGGTAATCTTCGCTGAACCGTAAATTGTGTGATTCTCGTCGAATACTTGGGAAACGGATTCCCGAATCTTCTGCGTTCGCTCAGCACGCTTGCTGGGCGCCCGGTCGATCGAGTCGTAGTAGCCCGAGCGACTCACAGCCAGCACGCGGCACATCAGGGCGATAGGAAAGGAGTCGCGGTGTTCGGTAACCCAGGCGTACTTCATGTCGACTCCTTCGCGAAGAACGCCGTCGCTTTTTTTAGGATGTCACGCTCCATCTCCGCCTGCTTCAGTTGCCGACGCAGCCGCTTGATTTCGGCTTGAAATTGCTCGTGGGAAGCATCTTCGCCGCACGGTTTGGGCGGTGGCACCAGTTTGGCGTGCCAAGCTCGCAACGACTGCTGGCACACTCCCACCGCCGCGCACGCCGCTTTGAAAGAATACCCCTCTTCGGCTACTAGCCGCACCGCGTCTCGCTTAAAGCCATCACTATACGTTGGCCGCTTCTGCTTTGTTTGTTCGTCCATTGTTCGGACCTCCTTTAGGAACCATTATTCCGGCTCCCGACACTGTCCGAAAGTGCTGGGCTATCGCAGATTGTAGATTTTGAAATAGCACATCCGGTAGCTTCGCAGGCAATAGAAAATACATCAGAATAGGTCCCATGTGAGTGAAATTGGGAAAGCGTGGGCCATGACGTGACAGGGGCCGTCACTTTACAAAAGTCGCCTAGCACGACGCGGTGCTTATACAGCAGAAAAATTTGTGCTACTGCACGAAAAAAGCCGCAAGAGTGCGCTCTCGGCGGTACCGAGTAGCGGACTTCTACGGCTAAGTAATGTAAAGCGTTAGTTCTTGTCCTGAAGTATTGGTCGGACGGGAAATGATGCAGTATGCGAAAAGCGATATCATTTGCCCGACGATTTCAACTAACTCTAGTCTGATTGATGATGTGTGTCAAATTAATCTCAACCTAGTCTGACCTCCTCCCGGTATACAGATGGTCGTTACTGATGGTACTAACATTGCCTGGAACTGCTGAAAAAGTGGCGTCGAGAATGGCCACTTCCCCGTACGGGGTATAGGAATATCGCTCTTTCACCGTCCCGGTATCATCTGACCTGCCTCTACGATAGATGTTTTGCCTATCGCATCGACGGGAGGCGTTGCATCGGTTCTCGTCGTGCGCGATTGGTGAAAATCCGTGTATGAAAGTCGATTTCCTATGTCGCTCGGGTACCGAATTACAACAATCAATGTTCAATTCTCCTGATCGGACTCGAAATCTTCTTGCCTAGCTTCTCGGATCGAGTTTTCGGGAAGACAGGCATCTCTTGAGGAAAAATAGCTGAAGGTAAGAAACGAGATTACGGCGATGAACCATCCTGGCAAGCTAACGAAATAAATTGGTATTCCAGCTTTCAGCACTAGGAGCATGCATATGACTAGAGTAAGCAGCCATGCTATTGCAGCTGCCATGTTGAAGTGGCTACGGCTTTGTTCTGCGTAGTACGGGATAAGGCCTAAGCATTTGAATAGGTAGTGGTCGGTGAAGAGGATTGCGCCCATCGGCATTAAAATCAAGCTGTTGATTGCAAGGAAACCGAGGAGTTTGGTTGAGAACCAGGGGAAGATGCCGATGGTCGTGGCTAGTGCGCCTACGGCTAAAGTGATGGCGAATCGTGAACGACTGGGCATGATTGCTTGGATAGCTAGTCCGGCGCGATAGATGGTTGGGTTGGCTGTTGTCCAACCGGCTACGACGACGCAGGCAACTCCTGCGAATCCGACGGTGTTGTAGGCCATGGGGCCTGGTAAGACCGTGGTGTTGCTAGGATCTTGATGTAATTGAAGGGCGTAAAGTAGGGAAGCAGAGACCCACGCCATGAAATGGCCTAAGAACATGCCCGCTGCTGAGGCGACTGCGTACCAAGACTTCTTTGCAAATCGGAGCACCGATAGATCAACCATGCCGATGTGATTGTTGGTATTGCAAAACCATGCAAAAAACATCACATGCCAAAAGGTAAATTTGGTGTGGCCTGGCATGGGTTCGCCGCCTTTCCAGAGGACGGTCTCTGCTAGGTGCCAGAGTTCTGCGGGCGAGCGGGCGTCGGTGTCGGTGACCTGGATTAACTGTTTTAGGGCAACGATGCCAAAGGCCAGAAAGACGAGAACCACCCAAGGTGTGGTGAAATTGGAGACGGTAGAAAGCGTTTTGTAGCCCGACGCAGCAACGAACGAGACGGCTGCTCCCACAACGAGAATGGATAGAACCCAGCCGACGCTGGTTGGCGCAAACTCCTCGATCGGTGGCATAGAAAAGTTGGCCCATGCGCAGACGGCTGTGCCTGAGACGGTGATCATCATTCCCGCAAGAAAGCAAAACAAGGCACCGCTAATCAAGTTGTAGAGGGTGACCAACTTGCGGCCGCAAATTTTCTCGAGTTGGTAGTAAAGCGTCAGGCGTGCTTGCGTAGCAATCGGAGCGGTGAGAAATGTCCAGCTAAATACAGCCAGTAAGTTTCCGAGGAATAACCCCAAAAGAAGATCGCGGGCACCTACGCCGGCTGCGACGAATAGGGGTCCGATTAGCAGTTCGGTGCCGGCGCAATGTTCGCCGGCGTAGAGGCCAAGAAAGCTTTTGAAACCTAGCTGCGCAGACTCGGGGACCGGCTCTCGTTCGTATTCCTGTGACGATTGCGAATCACTGGTGTCCATAGTGCGTTGCGATTGCTAGGAATCGATTTTGGATTTTCTGTGTGGAAAAGGGCTACTCTTTATTGATCAATAGAAAAGTGCCGCCCTTGCCTGCGACGGCAATATCGGTTCGGCCATCGCCGTTGAGATCAGCCGTTCTGATTTGCAAGCCAATGCCTACGATTCCGTGATCGATCACATGTCGGTGGAATGAGAGTGTCTCGGAGTCCCAGGTGTAATAGAAAATGCTGGGGGCCATTTCTGACCCAGGGTCTTTGCCATTGTGTCCTAGCACACGTTTGCCTGTAATGAGCTCTCCTTTGCCGTCCCCGTCAAGATCGGCCCAGGCAAGTGCATGCGCTTGCGAGAAGCGGTCATCGATGACATGGTTTTTCCAATGGGTTTTGCCTTGTTTGTCGGGTGCCTGCTGTTGCCACCATTGTAGTCCAAAGGCGTGGGCTGTTCCCCAAATAATGTCGTTGCGGCCGTCGCCGTCTAAGTCACGAATGAGGACAGGTAGGCTAAATTCTGCGTACGGCCAGTCGGGGTGATAGGGCCACTCTTGTTCGTAGCGGTTCTTGTCGCCAGGGCACTCGTACCAGCCTGTGCCGCAGAGGATGTCGTCGAGGCTATCGCCGTTAATGTCTCCGACGCCTAGGCCATGGCCATTTCCGGTTGGGTTGACGACAAACTTTTTTAGGGTTGGCGTGTTTTGCAGTTTTTCCTCCCCATGTTCTTCTTTGGAGACTTGCGGGGTTTGTTTGCTGTTGTCGAATCGCCAAACGTGAAAAGGAGACGGTTTTTCCCAAGAGCTTACAATCCACTCGGGCTTGCCGTCGTTGTCGAGGTCCTGGAAGAGTTGCCCTTCGTTGTTCGATGTTTTTGTATCCACAAGTAAGTGCTTTTTCCAGAGATGCCCCAGGCGGAGGCCCTTGGCCCCAGGGTTTTGGTACCAATAAACCTGGGTTGGCAAATAGGATCCAGCAACAACATCGATCCAGCCATCTTCGTCTACGTCGTAGGCAAAGTCGCCGTTGCTCTGCACGTAACCTTCCCAGTCTTCGATGATGCGTACGGGTCGGGGTGTGTAGTCGGGGGCAGCGTACCAGCTGCGTCCGGCAATGACATCGAGTTTGCCATCGTTGTTGAGATCTGCCAAGTCGATTCCTTCGTTGGCATCGACCGCGAGGCATTTGATCTCCCAAACAAGGTCATCATCCTTGGCAGCAAGAGGCAACGACTCTGCAAAAAAAGTCAACGTGGCCAAAAATAGGAGGAAGGCATTGCATTTCATCGGTATCCCTAGTTATGAGTTGAGTGTGCTTTCACGACGGTTCTGTTGTTAGAAACGAGTATTGCGGCGTAGTTCAGCCGGTGTCTGGCCAACTTCGCGACGAAAGACCGTGGTTAGGTATTGGGCGGAGGTAAAACTGGTTTTACGAGCGATTTCTTTTATCGATAGATCGGTGGTCGTCAGCATTTTTTTAGCTCGGTTGATTCGTAGTCGTAAAATTTCGGCATGGATGGTGCGACCTAAGGAAGATTTGAATCGAGGCTCGAGTGCGGACCTTGAGAGATTAACTGCTTCTAGGACATTGCTAACCTGTAATTCTCGGTCGAGGTTTTCGCGAATAAATGTCACGGCATCTGCAACGTTCTGGTCTTCAATGGCCAGGACATCGCTGGAAAGACGGGTAATCACTCCTTCGGGCGTAATGGTACGTTTTGGACGGGATATTTTTTTATTGTGAATAAGTTGATTTAGCATTGATGCTGCTTCGTAGCCTAAGCGCCTTGTGCCTTGTTCTACGCTTGTGAGTGGAGGCACGGTCAACTCGCACGTCATCTCATCGTTGTCCACACCAACCACACCAATGTCTTCAGGAACACGTGCACCGATGGTGCGGCAACCTTCGAGAACATGTCGAGCACGTTTATCATCACAAGTCATAAGTCCAACTGGTTTTTCAAGAGACTCGAGCCAATCGCATATTCTTCGTTGCATGGCAAGCCAGCGGCGTGCCTCTAAGATTTGCACCTGAAAAATCGAGCAAGGAATCCCGGCTTTCTTGGAATAAGATTCAAACGCTTTTTCACGTTCCGTCGACCAGTGGCGTGCCGGTTCATCGGGAAATCCACAATAAGCCAATCGCTTAAATCCCCGCTCGATCAAATGTTCTGCCGCAAGTCTAGCGATACTGTCGTTGTCGGTAGATAGATAAGGAATATCGATTTTTTGTTTATTGCTGCTGAGTCCCCGACCTACGCCTACGATGGGGATATCTAGTTGTGAAACCTTCTTGGCGATTTTAAAGTCGTCGAGGTTTGCGATCATTCCATCGCCTTTCCAGCCACCTAGATCAGGCAATCTTTGCAGGGGATCTTTCTCGAGATAAAGACTCCAATTACCAATTTCATGCACGAATGTGGAAATGCCGCGAATGATCTTCCGATCAAAGATACTTCCCTCGTCGAATATCAGTGCAACCTGCCTAGTGGAAGACATTTCGGTATCCTTGACTGAACTGTGTGCGTAACGGCCTCATTGCTTATTGGCATTGAGCGAGTGTTAGGTAAACCTCTTCATGGGACATCCTAAAGCGTACCCAAGCATCGCTGCTGTGCGGAAGCCCAAAGTTAGATGTCGCAAATATTATGATTAATCCTATCCGATTGAGACGGGTAATAGTCGGTGCGATAGCCTTTGAATCTTGGGCTGCCTCTCTACAACGATTGCTTCGCGCCCCTGCGGCCTTTAATCTGCAGCTACTTCAAACCAAATAGTTTTGCCTTCTGTGGGGTTGAAAGAAACCGCAGTAGTACCGTCTTGCGTCTTGCTGTCGGTGTGGTTGATTATGTTGAGTCGTTTGCCGGTTGCGTCCAGCTCGTAGATGACTTTGGAATCGCTATTCCATGCGATGGTGATAGTTGCCCTGATTGGCTCGGCTATCACCGGTAGACGACCAGCTGCGGGGAGCATCCAGGAGTACTCGGGCGTCCAACTGTTTGGGTCCGTCGGTTGCGACCAAAATCCCTGAGCCGTGTTTTCTGATCGGCCGACGACGGTCACTAGTACACGACGCGAGGCTCCAATTGGCTGACCGTCGAGCGAGGTCGCTGTTACAGTCGCAAATTCTGTCTCGCATCGCGTTACCGACAATTTCGGGAGTGAGATGTCCTTTGCTTTACCTAAAAATCCGATCACCGCCTGGGTTTTGGGCGTGTTGATCGTGAACAAGCCAGAGCCATAATTGCAATGCAATTCGCCGGTGTCACTGAGGAGTTGCGTAGGCTGGTCAGCGATCTTTGCTTGGATTTCATCGTAACCTTCGATACCAAGCTGGCTTGCTTTGAGAGCGAAGGCCGGGTACTGCCACTCTTTCCATGGCGGTTGCTTGAAGCGAATTACTGGTGTCGATTTGGCAACAGGAGCGTTGTTGGATGGTGCGGCTGCCAACACGAGATCGGCTGATCCGCTGTACTTCTTGTCGGGAAACGCATTGCGGACTTTAGAGAGGAAAGGCAGATAGCGAAACGTGGTAAAGGGGGCGGTGCGTTCATCCGGCTGAAGTACGGTACGGCTTCTGGGCGTGTGAACAACATGAACTTCATTCTTTGCTGTGGCGACGTCGTGCCGATGAAACATCGTTGCTGCTGCAGGCCATGTGCCCCAAGTCGACGGGTCTGACTGGCTGCGGAAGTTCTTTAATCGCTTTTCATTAATGTTGTACTCGAACAGCAGTAGCCCGTCCCAATCCTGGAGACATGCGTAAGCAGTACCGAGTAAAAGACCTTCGCTTCGATGTTCATTGGGCCAGGGGAAATTGAATTCAGTGGCAATCATCGGCTTACCGGCCACGGTGTTGCGAGCCAACACGGTCATAGGGCCTCGTACTTTTGCAAAGTCACTCGTTACACGTGGGGTGTTAGCAAACTTCAGGAATGGTTTGTTGGTCAAGTGGGGATGGAACCAATACTGATTGCCACTGGTGAAATCGCTCAGTTCAGCAACAACTTGGGTATCGCAAACGGTAAAGTTTTGGTTGGTGCCTGTGATGGGCACTTTTACGCCGATCGTTTCTGTAAGGTGAGTTCGCATTTGTTGCTGGTAGTCTTTTTGGATTTCAGAGAGAAATGCCAGCATGTCGCGCATCCGTTTTGGACCCATGTGATGCTCTCGGGGGTCGGGCATCGAGCCTCTGGAAAAATAGGTCAGTTGCCCCTCGGCAAGCAGAATGGTTGCTTTGTCAAGGTTTTCGCCGGGGTCGAGTTCGTGTCGTCCCGTTCTGGACTTCCAAGCTCTTCGGAGTGCCGCGTGTTTTTTGTATTTGCGAGTCAGCCATTGGTTCCAGCGCTGGGTCAGCACGTCGCGGTAATACTGGCTGGAGTGATCGTTGTTTAGGATGAAATAGAAGGCCGAGTTTTCGTTGGTCATTTCGATCAAAGCGATTGCTGGTTCGTCGGCATAACGGACCTTTGTGTAGGCATTGACGTGCGTCAGTAGCTTCGTGGCGTAGTCTTTCTGAAGCTCGATCATTCGTTGGTCGAAGAGGGTTGCCCCCTTCGAGGAACCGGCCCAGTTGTCGGTGAATTCATCCGCGTTTTTGACTCCGTCGGCGTCGCTGAACTTCCGATAGTCGAGGAGATCGAGATAGATGTAGATGCCATGTTTCTTTAGTGCGGCGATGAAGTAGTCTAAGCGATTGAGGGCGTCGGCGTTGAAGTGTTGGCTGATTCCTTTGGAATAGTCGACCAGGGGAGCGTAACTGGCGTCGAGCGAATGGAGTCGCACCATGTTGACTCCATACTTGGCAAACCGCGAGGCGACCCTGTCGGCCACCGTTTTTTCCGGCATGCAGTCTGCCCCGTCGAGGTTGACGCCAAAAAACCTTGCACGCTGGCCGTCGCCAAAGTAAAAATGCCCATCTGGTTTTGTGGTCACAAACCCGTGTTTTCCTGCGGGTGCGTCGAGGAAGTGTGACAGGTCGACCGTGTTGCGATTGACGTCGTTGAGAGGGAACGAGAAGGGAAACCAATCGCTGGTGTCGTGGAATGTATATTCTGCTTTGACCAGTTCGGTGCTTTTACCCGAGAGTAGGACGTCGTCGAGCCAGGCGGTGCCGTTTCCGTAGCCGACTTCAAAGAGGACACGAACTTCGGTTGCGCCTTTGGGGGCGGTGGCGGTGAGCGAGACACGTTTCCAGTCGGAGGTGCCGTCGATGCTATTAGTGGCGTCTTCACTGATCCAGTTGTGTCCGTCTTGCCATGCAAGGATCACTCGCGAGGTTGCTTTGAGTTCTTTTGTTTTGATCCATGCTTCTAGCTTGTACTTCGTGCCTGGCTGAATGGGCCTAACGTCGCCAACCCAGCGTGCGATGTTTTCTTTCCAGTGACCGTTGGGGCGGCTGCCGGGGTCGGCGATCCGCAAACTGGCCTTGCCCGTCCGCGAGACGGTGTCATCCCAAGCGATTTTGCCTTTGGACTGAAACGCTTCGGGCTTCCAGCCATCGGGAAGCAAGTCTCGATCTTGATCGATTTCAAAAGAAGGGTTGGTAAGCAAGTTTTGCATCGGACTCAAGTTGTCCGTCACTACGACTGCAAAAATGAGGAATAGAGCGTTCATGATTTCCCATTTGGGTTAGTGCTGCAAATCGGGCTGGATTTGGAAAGTCACGCATTGGGAAGGCGCGTTTGACGATGGTATGAGGCAAAACACGTCACGTCCTGATGGCTCAGGGCTGCTAGTCGGGGCACAGACTTAGGCATTGCCGAGCGACGAAAATACGATCGAGAGGGGATCGGATTCGAGTAGTGCAGCGTCGATGGCATCCTGCGGGCCGCTATTAGCCAGATCTTCTGACAAGGTATGGAGAGAGTTCGATTCGTTGGAAAGTTGTTGGAACGCTTGCTCCTGAGCGGTCGAATCTTGCAGACGTTGCTCTGCGAAATAGAAGTCCTCAAGTTGGGCAAACACCGAGGGTTGGTTTTCTGGCTGAGGTAGGCTGAGGAAGAATGATTCGGGCGAACTTGGCTTTGCGGAACCCTCCTCGATTGTGGTAGCAAGACTTGCTAATGGCGTAGCGGGCAAACTTGAATCATCTGTTGACGCAACGGGTTGTGCAAAAGAGCTGGCGGCTGCAAGGTTTCCTGCGGTGGGATAGTTGGTCTGCCAGATGGCAAGGTCTTGAGCGTCGATAACGCCGCTGGCGTCGCCATCGGCACCACTGCCTGCAGGGCTTGCATTGCTTCCGAATCCTAGTTGCCAGGCGAGGAAGTCGCTGCCGTCGACATCGCCGTCGGAGTCGTAGTCGCCGTTAGAGGGTTCGACGAGAACCATGACGGAGTCGTCGATTTCTCCGCGTTTGTAGAGGGTGACCGCGTCGGGCCAGGCGATTTCTGCGGACGGAAGTCCGTCGAGATCTTCAAAGATAATCGCATTCCCATTGGGGGGAAGAGTCCTCACCACGTGTGGAACGATATTGGAGATCAGGATATTATCGCTGCTACCCAGAATCACGAAGGCTCCGGGATTGTCAGGATGGACGGATATTTGCTCTCGAAGAGCCGCGCCCCCGAAGAGCGCAACGTTCTGTGAATCTTTGATGAGGAGCGACGGAATGATTCCCCAATCGGTGGTATGCTGGTTGAAGATTCCTCCCCCTTCGTTCTTAATTCCGTAGAATCGAATATTCTGGGCATTCCGTACCTCAGCCTCAGCATTGCTCTCGGCGTGTTCGAGATTCATGCCGTAAAACCAGAGCGGCTCCGTGGTACCCTCGATGAGGAGCTTGCGGTAGTCGGGGTGTTTGTCCGAATGGTCTGTATCTGGCGGAACCAGGTAGAAATGTCTACCGCCACCGTTGCCAGTGAAATGCATGAGGGAATGGGGGTTCGTTTCCTGCTCAGTTTTGTAATCTCTGAGTATTTCCGTAGCAACCGTCATCGAGTTACGGCCCGCACGCCAGTGAAGGGCGGTAAAGCGATCGTAGTCATCCGCGATCTGGTCGAATTCATTGCCGGGATTGAATCCGATATTCCCCCGTACTCGTACTTCGATGCTTAGGAAGCCGAGAAAAGTGGTTGCATCGGCGTCATCGACCGTTTGGATCATGACTGCACTGCCCGAGGTGGGCCGCCAACTGTCGTGCCACCGGATCCATGAAAGATGTCGTCCTGCGCCAAGCATCTGCGTGTTGGCGTGGAGTGTTAGAGTACCACCGATCTGGAACTTTCCGGCAGGGATGAAGACGCGTCCGTGGCCGGCGGCGCTTGCTGCGTCGATGGCCGCTTGGATTGCTGCTCGGTCATCGGTGTTGTCATCGGCTGTTGCGCCAAAGTCGGTGATGACCTTGGTGCCATCGTTTTCGCCCAGGTAGGAAGGCAGCGTTTGCCAAACATGCTGGTCCAAGAAACCGGAGGGTGGTGCCGCCACATTACTTTCGATGTTGACCACAGGCTGGGCATCGCTGGTCACATTGCCATCGATCAGGCTGAACGAGCGAAAGATGCCGTCTCCCACTTCGTAGGGCGGGTCGCCGGACTCAAAGTTTCGGTCGGAATAGGCATATTCTGCAATGCGTTTCCATGTTCCGCTGCCGGTGACAGTCGCTTGGCTGCCGCTTTGGACCAAGGAGTTGGTGCCTGTCACCATGACATTGCGTAGGTAGATGTTTTTGCCGTTGTTGTTTTGGAGAGCTGTCCCGCCGCCAGAGACTTCAATGATACCGTCAACAAGATTCAGCGTACCGGCGGCCGTGGACCAGCTTGCGTTAGGTACGGTGATGACAGGTCCAGGTGTGTTTCTCGTGATATGGAAGCCAACGAGTACGATCGGGGCTTGGTCGTCAGAATAGAATGCAGAAACCGTTTGGTTGTAGAGTTTTGCACCTGCAATTGTCGGTTGGAAAATGGCTTCGTTGTAGGTGATGGCATCACCCATGCCACCTTCTGTCAGCCATATTCCGTACTGGCCTCCTTCTACGGTGATATTTGTAGCCCCGCCATTGCGCCCTGGTAGATTCCACACGCCCGAATGGGCGCCGGTTGCGTCAATGGAAATGTTGTGAATCGAACTGTTTTGTGCTCCAGGCATGAACAACGCGGTCGCCCCGCTATGTCCTCCTAAGTCGAAGGAGATATTGCGAAGCTCATCGTGAAACAGAATGTTTGCTGCGCTGGAGAATTTTTCGCGAGCCCCAGTGACATCGCTATCGGCTTCGGTGGGCAAGTTGACCCAATCGGACCCTGGGTAGCGGATGCTGGCGTCTGGGTGCGAAAGTGGGATCTCCTCAAAGCTCAGCTGGGTTGGATGTGTCATGTGACGGAAGAACAACATGGGGCGCGGTTTGCCTTCGCTATCGAGTGTGTCGAACTTTGAATTGGCATTCGTGCCTAGCGTCAGCGTGGTCGCACCGTCAGGATCGCCGGCAATGACATTGGAGCGACCGTCAGGCGGTCCATACAGTTTTGACCATTGGATTGCGCCCAGAGAGTCGGTGATCTGATAATTTCCTGCGGGGATGTAGGCTGCCAGACCGTTTTGGTAAGCGTCGTCAATTGCCTTCTGTAGCGCAGCCGTAGAATCCTCCCAGACAGTGCTATCGCCGCTCTCTTGGACGGTCGGTGTGCCATCGACGTGGTGGCCATTCCAACCGTCGTAGAGCGTGGCGTTGAGGAAACCTAGATCGAGTTGCTCTTGCTCGTCTGCGCTAAGCGTGAGTCCTTGGACATGCGTTGGGACCGTTGAGAGTAGCTGGCGGTCTTCTAACGATTCAAACAGCAGACGTCTAGGACGCCGAGAACGGTCATTCTTCATCGGTACAACATCTCCGCATAAAGCAATGGGTCAAAAAACTACGGGACGGATGCAGGAGTGTCGCAAAACTACTGTGGCTTTGTCCCTCGCCTTGTTGCTGTCAGGAGACGAAAAGTTAGGAGTTTCGAGCGTTTTGGTGGTGGTGGGTCCGTTCCCTATGCCCCCATTCTATCAGCAAAATCAAGGATGTCGCCAACTCGTGCGTCAGGTGGCAGATTTCATAACACTTTGCCAAAAATCCATAAGAAACAGCGTTTATGATGGATGTAGGAGCAGGTGCTGGTAGGGCACGCTGGTGCTTGGTCCCTTTGTCTCGACTAATTTGTAAAGGTGACTAATTTGTAAAGGTTATGGGTAGACGTGTTGTGGCAGTCTTATTTGCTAGAGCTGATTTTGGAGTAGGGTTTTTCTGAAAACCACTTGCATGCAGATTTGTTATTTGACGTGTACTAGTCTTGTCATTTATGTACTCACTGTTGTTCTGAATTTTTTTGGAGGGTCTCATGAGTTGTTTTGTATCTATGAATCAATTACGTAAGTGTTTGGGAGTATTGACCGTTTTGGGAGCTGCTTGCTGCTTGGCGGTTCCGGCGGCTCAAGCAACCATGCTATCTGAGACGAGCACAGGTTCGCTTCGAGGCTATATCAACGACGATGGCCATGATGGTGTGGGCAATTGGCATTCCGATGGTGAAGGTTTAAAAATCGCAAAGTTTCATGTTGGTGGCCCAAACGCGACTCGAGTCGGGTATACCGGCTTCGTTCTGCCCGGAGCACCTAGCGGCGAGGTACTTACCTCAGCGGAACTCACGCTGGTCAAAAATTCGGGTGCTGCCGATGGCTATGACCTTGGCCTTTACCATTCGGTGGCTGCTCTTGATCCTACTGGCGGTGCCGGCTACGTCATGTTCAATGACTACAACTTGGGAAGTTTCGGCTATACCCGCATTGGTACCTTGTATTCCTCTGCCGGTGCTGTTGAAAACTATACCGATATTGACGTAACGGCCGCTGTAACGGCTGACTATGGTGCTACCAATGTGCGTTCCCTGTTCATGCTTGTCTGGGAGACGCCAGGCACTAGCACTCCAGTGTCCGGTCAGGTTGGTGGATTAGAGCGAGTTATCGAATTTAATGGTGCTGATCCGTTGTTGGAACTGACTTTTGCGCCCGTGCCTGAACCGTCGTCGCTGGCGATGATGGGTTTGGCTGGCTTGCTGACTTATGTTCGCCGTAGGCGATAAGTGAAAAGCTCGAAACTCTCCTGGCAGCGGGCCACCGTCGTGGTGGCCCGCCTGCTTTTTCCTAAAGTGAATAAAAAATTGCTAAAGAGGTGTTTGAAAAGGCAACGAAGCAAGACGAGCGGGTCGTTGGCTGCCGGGCTTTGGGGCAGCTGGAGCGTCCTCTGGGGAAGCTGGGATGTCGTACATTCATTTTTTGTGACCTCCTACCTACCCGCAGGTCGGCCACGGTTTGACGGCTGACGAACCGCTGATCACTTTTACAATACAACTAAAATGCCATGCCAGCCCGATTCTGGTCTATGTCTTCAGTAAGTCTGTGTCTTCAATTAAAGAGTTTTTGGAGAACCACGCTCGTATTTTTCGTCTTTTTGTTACCGGTTCAATGTTTTTATCCCCAACTTCCCTCACTCGTTGCGTCCCCTGTATTTCGGGGTTGGTGTCATGAGGGGTGTTGCTGTTGTTGCGTCTTTTTCTGGAGGAATCTCTGATGAAAATACTGCGTGTAGAGTTTAGTGTCCTGTCGCTTGCAATTCTTTTTGCCTCGGTGGCTACCTTTTGTTTCATCACAGTGCCAACTGCAACTGCGCAGGTGGTTCTGACTTCTACGGCCTTGGATTCCAACACTGGATACATCCATGATGGCGACCATGCAGTCAATCCGGTCGAGTCTGCAGACGGCATTGGCAATTGGGCGACAGCGGCTGAGGGCGCAACCAATGTTTTCCGTATGCAAATACTACGCTTGCCTGGTGCTGGCGGAGACTCGACCATCACGCCTATCATCAGGGTGGCAGCGGTCAGCTTTACGCTTCCTGACGTTCCAGCGGGGCATACTTTTTCTTCTGCGGCTCTCACGGTGTTTGAGTCGGGTGGTAATCCACATAACTATGATATTGGGATCTATCACTCGCTGCCGACCGCTGTCGGAGGCTCGTTTTTTGATTTCACGTCAGACTATGATGTGCCTACCATTAAATCAGGGGCTTCAACTTTCGACCGTGTCAGCACGCTTTTTTCAACGAATAATGGGATCGATGATGGCACGGGGTTCTTTGATGGGAGGTTCTATACCGACAACGATATCTCGTCGGCAATCGCTGCTGAATATGCAGCCCCCACGTTCGATGGCAATGCTCATTTTATGTTTCTTTGGGAACTGCCTGCCGAAAATCCTGGCGTGGGTAATCCTATTGTTCCGGGAGAGCTTATTGACGGCGTAGCAGCATCCGTAAGTAACGGCGAACGCAGTGTTTTCTTCGTAGGAGGAGCCCCAGAAATTGATATCACGTTCGATCCGGTATCTGGCCCTTTAGCAGATTTCGATAACGATACTGATGTTGATGGCGCCGATTTTTTGCTGTGGCAAACGAATCCTGGCGTCGGAAGTCTGACCGATTGGCAGAGTGAGTACGGTAATTTCGGTTTGACATCAAGCGTTACTGCTGTTCCCGAACCGGGTAGCTTGGTGCTCTTGTTGGCTGGTTTGCCCGCCATGGTTCGTCGACGCCGCAGTCGATAAATTTTAAGCAGGAGGTATTGAGAAGATGGCTTGTACGAACCTATTCTGTCGATCCCGGCGCATGCGTGGTTTTACGCTCGTCGAGTTGCTGGTGGTGATTGCCATCATTGGGGTATTGGTCGCTCTTTTGTTGCCTGCCGTGCAGGCTGCACGCGAGGCGGCTCGACGCATTCAATGCACCAGTAATATCAAAAATGTTGGATTGGCGTTGCTGAACTATCATAGTGCGTTCGGCGAATTCCCAGTTGCCTATTTAGGGCCTGAAAGAGCTGACGGGAGCCTTATTTACAACCAGGTGGGTGGGACGCAGAATTCGGCGCTTACCAAGAACTGGATGATTTCGCTGTTGCCGTATCTTGAACAACAGCCGGTCTATGACTCGTTTGTTTTCAAAGATCCGGTGTCTGGTGGACCGATGGATATGCGGGATGAAGTGAATCGCGCTGGTCGCAGCGCGCAAATAGCTTCGTTGCTCTGCCCTAGTGACCCGAATACTAGTGAGCCGTGTAGTGAATTTGGCGGTGATTGGGCGCGTGGCAACTACGCTATCAATATGGTGCAAAGCCATAATGTTTTTGGTTACGAAGAATGGGACGATGTG
The DNA here is from genome assembly GCA_965224625.1 of Bythopirellula sp. Classification (GTDB taxonomy): domain Bacteria; phylum Planctomycetota; class Planctomycetia; order Pirellulales; family Lacipirellulaceae; genus Bythopirellula. Next base: position 292,121 of record CBDCZS010000001.1, on the reverse strand, counting down.
GCTGGATATGGCCCCAGACGGGGCATCACGTTTGTCAATAAAAGTTTGTCGATTGCTCAGATTACCGACGGGACTTCCAATACTTTCATGCTGTTGGAGTTGCGGGCGGGACTTAACAGTATCGACCCTCGGGGTACTTGGGCTATGGGAATGTGTGCTTCTAGCACTCATTGCGCCCATGCGGTTTCCTGGGGTGAGCGGCCCAATTTCTGCGATCCTGGGGCCACGGATCTGATTATTAATGGTAACGCTGTCATCAAATCGATGGGCGCAGAGACGCTGCGTGCAGAGTGTATGTATCCTTTGAACGAAGGTTCGGGTGGGGGGAGTAGTCGCCGTAGTACCGCGAGAAGTACTCATCCCGGGGGCATCATGGTTGCCTTGGCGGATGCAAGCGCCCGTTTTATCAGCGACTTTATCGACACGGGTACCTACCAGTCGACGAATGGCCCGAAGTACGCGGATATCTATCGCGATCAAAGTAAGTTTCGTCTGTGGGAACGGCTTAATGTTTCGAATGACGAGTACCCCGTTGGGGGAGATTTTTGATGAACGATTTTACTCCCTCAGATACGCTGAAAAGTAGTTTGAGAGTCCTCTCGAATGGATCGTAAGTACAAGATGCAACTACCTCTTTGGCACACTAGGCTCTCAAGAATCGCGTCTTCCATTTTCTTGCAACGAGACTGCGGTCTGTGGTGCGTCCTCTTGGTCGTTTGTTTCTGCTTCTCAGGGTGTGGCTCTGCGGGGCCTTTTGAGTATGTGAAAATTCGTGGCAAACTAGTCTACGACGATGGGTCGCCCCTCCCGGCGGAAGGGATGCGATTGATGTTTGCTTCTGATGCACCCCCTGTGGATGGGAATCTTTATCCTCGCGTGGGTATTGCTTATATTGCTGCCGACGGGACGTTTGATTCGGTTACGAGTTATAAATATGGCGATGGATTAACACCGGGTAAGCATAAGGTTTTCTTTGAAACTGTTACCAAACAAGGTGTGGTCTTGGCCTCTTCAGAGTATGGGGATTCTAAAACGTCGCCTCTGGAGGTTGATACGGCGGACGCCCCCTTGAATATAACGATTCCAAAGCCAGCAAAACGAGCGACGAAGAAGTCACGCTAGAAGGCATGAATAAGCCGAAGACTTTAGGTCGTTTTGCAAATGGGGAGCTGATTGCAAAGTCGTTGCTTTTGTGTTTCCTTCTCGAATGCCGATCGCGATAATCCATTTTCAATGGGTGATTCTTCTGGTTTGAGATGTCTGTTGATTGCAAAGGTGAGAGGATGGCTGGCTAGCGTGGTTGCTAGAAAAAGTGGTTGGAGAGGGGCACTTGCTTGCACCTCTTGCTGTTTTTTAGGTAGTATGGATGCCACACAAAGCGAGTTGAGGTGATTCGTTGCGATTAACAAAGTGTTAGGGTGAAGATAAAAGTGACCGTCAAGAATAGGAATGAAGCATGAAGAATGCAGATCAAAAGAAGAGTTTTGAAAGAAAAAGCATGGCAAATACTAGGCACACAGTCACATCTTCCGTCTCGCGTCGCGGCTTTCTTCAGCGATCTTTGGCCGTCGGTTCGGCACTCTCCTTGCCTACGATCATTCCGAGCAGCGCGTTGGGACGCGATGGCGCGGTCGCCCCTAGCGAGCGGATCGTGATGGGGGGAATCGGTATCGGCAACCGGGGAACTTATGACCTCAGTTGCTTTCTTCCGCAATCGGACGTGCAATTTGTAGCTATTTGTGACGTGAAAGAAGAAAGACGCACGGCCGTCAAGAAAATTGCGGATGAGAAGTATGGGAACAACGATTGCGAGATGTATCGGGATTTCCGCGATTTACTGGGACGCAGTGACATTGATGCTGTTCTGATCGCAACTGGGCCGAACTGGCACGCGACGGCTGCCGTCGCTGCGGCGCGGGCTGGGAAAGACATGTACTGTGAGAAACCCTGTACTAAGAATGTCTCGCAGAGCTTGCAGTTGGCCGAAGTCATGCGCCGTACGGGTCGGGTCTTTCAAGCAGGGACTCAGCGGCGGAACTTGCCGCACTTTGCCTTCGCCTGTGAGTTGGCACGCACTGGACGTCTCGGAAAACTCCGCAGAGTCTATGCACATCCGATGGGCATGACCACCAAGATGAGTGGTTGGTTGCCGCCCGAAGATGCTCCGCCTATCGAAAAGGTAGACTGGGATATGTATCTCGGGCCTGCGGCCTATCGCCCCTTCAACAAAGTGATGCTCAACGGATTTCATTTTGAAAAAGGTGGCGGCTTTATGGGCTGCTTCGAAGAAAATGGTCATTTTGAAGGAGGAGGCGTACTCGAGTGGGGCTCGCATTGCGTGGATCTTTGTCAGTGGGCTGCGAATGCGGACAATACTGCGCCGGTCGAATACAATCCGCCAGAAAACGGCGAGATCGTTTCGACGTATGCCGATGGAGTTCAGTTAATTCTTCGTGAAAAAGATTGGTTACCGCTCGGTTCTTGTCCGGTCCGATTTGAAGGAGATGATGGCTGGATCGAGACAGGTGATAGCGGCAAGTTTGTTCTCAGTTCGCCGGAGTTACTGGCCGGCAGGACCGTGAAAGTTATCGACGGCTACCCTGCAACGTTTCACGTACGCGATTTTCTTGATTGCGTGAAGACACGCAGCCAACCGAAGGGGAGCGCTGAGACGGCCTGCTACTCGCATATTGCCTGTCATGCTGCGAACATCGCGTTGTATCTTGGACGAAAGCTCAAGTTCGACCCAGTCAAGCATGAGTTTATCGACGACGAGCAAGCGAATCGTTTATGTGGCGAAGCACTGCGGGAGCCTTGGCGGCTTTAGATTTTTGGCAAGGATGTAGGAATAGTCCTGGCAAGTAGTTTTGTGAGACGGCTCGATTCAGAAGAAGGAAAGAAGAATGTTTAAAATTCGGTACCCGCGATTGGCTGCCATTGTCTTGACGACGCTCTCCCTGTTGACTATTTCGGCGACAGCCGTTGCTGATGAGGAACAGGCATTGATCGAGGTGCTGCAATCGGATGCTCCGCAGCGTGAAAAAGCCATGACCTGTAAAAGGCTGGCTGTTTGGGGTACGGCGAAGGCGGTTCCGTCGTTAGCGGCACTGTTGCCCGATCCCGAGTTGACCTCGTGGGCTCGTATAGCTTTGGAAGCGATTCCCGATGCGTCTGCCGACAAAGCGTTGCGTGAAGCGATGGCTAAGGTTGAAGGTCTTCCTTTGATTGGTGTGATCAATTCTATCGGCGTGCGCCGTGACGCACAGGCGGTCGAGGGTTTGATTGGGCGAATGAGAGATCCTGATGCAGGCGTCGCAATGGCTGCTGCTGCAGCGCTGGGTCGCATTGGTGATCAAGAGGCAACGGCGGCCCTGCGGCAAGCCATGGCGGACACGTCCGGCGCGGTTCGCTCTGCGGTGGCGGAGGGGTGTATTTTGTGTGCAGAGAAGTTGATGGCCAACGGTAATGCAGCAGAATCTGCTGAACTGTATGATGAGGTTCGCTCTGCTGATTTGCCGAAGCAGCGTCTTGTCGAAGCGACGCGAGGAGCAATCTTGGCTCGAGCAGCCGACGGGATCCCCCTGTTGCTTGAGCAGTTGAAGTCGAATGACAAGGTGATGGTTTCTGTCGGGCTAATGGCAGCTCGCGAGCTTTCGGGGCCAGGCGTGTCTGAAAAGCTGATGGCCATGTTGGGCGAGGTTTCTACTGACCAGCAAGCCCTGTTGATTTTGGCCATGGCCGATCGAGGGGACGCTGATGCGATGCCAGCCATGTTGGAGACGGCCCAGAATGGGCCAGTCACTATGCGGGTTGCAGCTCTTGAGGTTCTCAAGAGCCTAGGAGATGCTTCTTGTGTGCCGGTGCTGTTGAGCGTAGCCACCGATACAAATAAGCAAGTTGCGGAAGCGGCCCTGGTGGCTCTCAAGGCATTACCTGGCAAGGAAGTCGACGCTGATCTGGTTGCGAGGCTGAACAGCGCCGAAGATGCCGAACGTTTGGCTTTGATTGAGCTAGTCGGCCTACGACGTATCGATGCGATACCGCCGTTGCTAGAGGCAGTGGACAGTCCGGATTCAGAAATGCGATCTGTTGCGCTGACTGCGCTGGGTCAAGTTGCCAAGTTGGAGGACCTCTCGGTGTTGATCGGACGCGTCCTCGATTCGCCCTACCCTGAAGATAACCCAGTCGCTCTTAAGGCACTGCAAGCTGCCTGTGTACGCATGCCTGATCGAGAAGTTTGTGCCGAGAAACTGGCAGCGGCTCTGGAGGCAGCACCCTCTGTTGCAAAAGATGTCCTCTTGGAAACCTTGGCCACCATGGGAGGAGCGAATGCATTGCGGGCCGTGGACGCCGCCGCAATGTCAACGGATGTCCAATTGCAAGACACCGCGACACGGCTTTTGGGATCTTGGATGACGGTGGATGCTGGGCCGGTGTTATTGAAGTTAGCAACAGCGTCTGAAGGACGTTACAAGGTTCGCGCGCTACGCGGATACATCCGTATCGTACGCCAGTTCCTCATGCCTGAAGCACAACGTGCGGCCATGTCCCGGAAAGCATGGGAAGCGGCGGAGCGTGATATCGAGCGCAGGATGGTTCTGCAGGTGCTAGAGCGGTATCCTAGCATCGATATGCTTGAGATCGCTGTCGAGGCCGCTAAGATTCCTGGGGTGAGAGACGAGGCGATTCAAACAGCTCAGTTTGTCTCCGGTAAACTAGGTAAAAACTCCAAGCCAGTACGGGATTTGATGAGCCAACTAGGCATCGAATAAAGCAAGGTCCATACATGTTGCCGGACAAATTTCGCTTGTCCAATAGAGGGCTACTTGCGGACCTCTCCTAGGTAGGCGTCGAACTGACAGAACCTCCGGTATTGTCCTGCCGATGATCTTGATTTACGTTATCCCAAGGGGTGGGTTAGTGATAGGGGAACGGTTAAGATTTTCTGCTGGTCCAAAAATGTCGACGCTCAAGTTTGACGGTGACGGAAACTTTCCATGAATACCACTCACAAGGTTGCCATCGTCGTTGATGTTGCTACGCCAGTCGAGCGAAACATCATTCGTGGAATATCGACCTTTGTGCATCAAGTTGGAAACTGGAGCCTCTACTTGGAGGAGGATATTCATTTAAAGTTTCCGGACTTGCGGGTTTGGAAGGGTGACGGAGTAATCATCAATTCTGATGAAATGACCTATGCTCGAAAAATTGCCAAACGCGGAATCCCAGTCATAGGCCTTGGGGGTTGGTACGGACATTCTTATCAAGAAACAGGCATTCCCTATCTTGCCTTTGATCATGTGAAAGTTGCACGACTCGCCGCAGAACATCTGATGGAAAGGGGCTATCGACGTTTTGGGTTTTGTGGTTTTTCAGGCGACCCTTCCACCTTTTGGTCGGAAGCACGAGCGAGGTCTTTCGAGGCCTGGGCGATAGACGCAGGGTTGCCCTGCTCTGTGAATCTAGGATTCCATGAGCCAACTCAACGTTGGCATGAAATGCACGAGCAGATGTGCTTGTGGCTTGATTTGCTAGAAAAGCCTGTTGGTATCATGGCTTGCAACGATTTTTTAGCTCGTTATGTCTTAGATGCATGCCGTATTCTTGGATTCTCTACTCCCAAGGATGTTGCGGTGATCGGAGTCGATAATGATGATCTCATGTGTGAATTGACAGTTCCTTCACTCACTAGCGTCGACCTCGGTGCACGACGAATGGGCTATGAGGCGGCTTCTTTGCTTAATCAGATTATGCAAGGGGAGGAACCCTCTCAGTTAGCCCTGACAATTCTCCCAGAAGGTGTGATCACACGGCAGTCCAGCGACGTTTTGGCTATCAAGGATGAAGATGTGGTAGATGCAGTCGAATTCATACGAAAAAATATCGGTAAAGAGATGCAAGTTCATGATGTGCTCGAGGCAGCCTGTTTGTCTCGGTCTGCGTTAGAGTCTCGGTTTAAGGCTACTCTGGGAAGAACAATCCACTCAGAAATGCTACGTCAACGGGCAGATCGAGCAAAACATTTGCTCGTAACGACTGAGATGTCGATCAAAGAAGTGGCTCGCAAAACTGGTTTTTCATCAGCTCAGTATCTGACTACGGTTTTTCGTCGCGAGCTCAACCAAACACCTGCTCAAGTAAGGCGAGACTCGCGTAGCTAGTGATGATTGCCTATCAATAACCGAAGAGGAAATTCGAGTAAAATGGGCTCGGGTGAAGGGGGCAGGTCACCCCCTGGCCTGGGTAGGCCGGTAAAATACGAAAAGGAACACAAGACATGGCTCGACGCCAACCGCGGCGGCGACGAGCCAGCGAAGTACCGCTTCCCCAGCAACAAACTTTTCCGGCGAGGTCTCGAACTCTACGGCCAAGAATGGCTCGATGACGAACGATTCGAAGATTCTCTACAAAAGATTGGTCTAGTCGTCGTGGAAGGATTCAATGATCGAATCCGACTCCACGATCTCAACGTAGCCAGTGTCGCCCTGATGAGCAATCAACCCACCAGTGAGCAACTGACCAAATTGACCAAGCTGGCCCATGAATATGCCAACGGTCGAATCGGCATCATGCTCGACACAGACGCCAAGGGAGAGGAGAGAGCCAAAGAGCTGTTATGGAAGCTCCATGAACAGAAGGTGAATGCCTACCTTGTTTGGAGCCGAAACATGCGGGATGGTCTCTTCAAAGAACGAGAGCCCGAGTCGGTCGATTTCAACGAATGGCAGCAAATCGCCAGCAATGCCAATCCGCTGGCATCCCCAAACGCTCAAGAATCAATTGCCCAGGAGAACCCCGATGGCGTATACTAGTGGTATGGAATCGATCTCACGCAATGTCGGCGATCTCACAAGCGCCGAACGGCAAGTCTACGAAACGGTATTGGGGCATCAGCTCCATGCCGGGCAGCAGGTCATAGTGCAGCTAATCGACATCGATGCGAGTGATGCCAAAGCCCAGCCTACAGCATCTCCACAGGAGAATGGTAAGCAACAGAACGACAACGCCAAGCTTCCCGATTGGTGTGATGTCTACCGAGGCCTTTCTGACAAAGAAGTCGAAAAGGTCGAAGCGTCCATCCTCGCACGCTCTCCCGCTTCGCGCAACATTGACATCGAATTCTGATGGAACCAACTCTACTCGACACGGACGTCCTCTCCGAAGTTCTCAAGCAGCGTAGCCCATCTGTAAACCAACGGGCTGCCGACTATCTGCAGGAACATCAAGCCTTCACCTTCTCCGAATTCACTTGGTTTGAAGTCGAGCGAGGCTTGCTCGAAAAGCAGGCCCTTCAGCAGATTGAATACTTCGCCACGTTCGCCGCGCATTGCAACATCAAACCGCTTGATCGAGAAACTTTCGGCAAGGCCTCAGAACTCTGGAGCAAAGCTCGTCAAACGGGCAAGCCGCATAGTGACGCCGATATCTTGATCGCCGCTACTGCTTTGGTGCATGATCTCACGCTAGCGACAGGCAACACCAAACACTACGACTGGATTGAGGGTTTGAAGCTCGACAATTGGCGAGCCTAGCAACAGCAAGTTAGACGCGAGGACGCGGAACAGGGGCGAGAACGGAGAGGCAGCGGGTGGGCTGCCGTAGTCCGCTACCGACTAGGTAGGGGTGGTTGTTCGCTCCGCGCGTGACTGCCGACGGGCAGTGGAGTGTGGCAACGCAGCGAGTGGCCGTAGTGGGTGATTTTTCCTTAGCGTGCGACAGCCGGAAGCGGAGAAAATCACACACGGAGGCTGCGAGGCCAAAGAACATCCCGCCATGGTGCCGAGCTTGCGAGGCCGGCGTGTGATTTTCTTTGGCCTCGCGGCTTCCTGGCCGCGAGCGATGTTGCCCTCACAGTGGCGTGTTCTTGGCTCTGCCAAGCCCACAAGTGTCACTCTCCGAGTGGCCTGTGGAGTGGTCCGTCAACAGGTCTGTAGAGAGACCACCCAAAGACCTTCACGCAAACCTCAACCCGTAACGTCCGACTGGGACCGATCGAGTGGTGTGAACCTCATTTTTTCTTGGTCGAATACAAGCTCTGGTGCCCCTGTTGGACCTTGCCGATTCTTCCGAATGAAGACAGTCGTTCGTTCGGGATGATCCACATCGGGGTCGTAGTAACCAGGACGCAGCAACATCAAAACATTGTCGGCATCTTGCTCGATCGTCCCCGAGTCGCGTAGGTCACTGAGGATGGGCTGGTATCCTACTGTCACCGGGCGCCCAAACGAGGCCATTAAAAGGCGCCTGAAACGAGGCCACTAACGGGGTTCTCTGCTTAGACTCTCAAGCTTTGGAAAAAAGCTTGGGAGCTTTGCGATGGCGAACCGATTGAAAGTGGCTAACGTGTTGTCAATTAAGCAGTTACATGTTCAAGGGTGGTCTCAGCGTAAGATCGCTCGGGAGCTGGGCGTCAGTCGCGCGGCGGTTGCCCGGCATTTGAAGAAAACGGCCGATTTGGCCCAGGCCGATGCCCCTTCGGAAGGTTCAAACGAGGCCACAGCGCCCACCGGGTCAGAGGAGCCGCCAAACTCTTCAAACAAGGCCAAGGCGCCCACCGAGTCGGGCAGTCTTTGCGCCCCGTTTCGCGAGACGATTCTTGCTAAGCTTGCGCAGAATCTTTCGGCTCAGCGAATCTTCCAGGATCTCATTCTGGAGCATGGTTTTGAAGGCAAGTACCACAGTGTGCGACGCTTCGTCGCTAAGCTGAATCAGAGCACGCCACTGCCGTTTCGTCGCATGGAGGTGGCCCCTGGCGAGGAGGCTCAGATCGACTTCGGCACAGGCGCCCCGATCATCGACGCAAACGGTAAGCGAAGACGGACGCATGTCTTGCGTGTTATTTTGAGTCATTCACGGAAGGGCTACAGCCAGGCAGTCTATCAACAAACGACCGACAATTTTATTCATTGCATTGAAAATGCCTTTCGTCACTTTGGTGGCGTTCCTAAAACGATCGTGCCAGACAACCTCAAAGCGGCGGTCATCAAGGCCGATTGGTACGACCCCGAACTGAATCCCAAGCTGCGCAGTTTTAGCGAACACTATGGCACGGTAGTACTGCCAACGAAACCTCGTATGCCAAGACACAAAGGAAAAGTGGAGCGTGGTGTGGACTATGTTCAAGAAAACGGGCTCAAAGGAAAAACGTTCCGTACCCTGGAAGAGCAGAATGAGTATTTGCTGCATTGGGAAACGACCGTAGCTGACACGCGCATTCACGGAACCACGAAGCAGCAAGTTCTCAAAGTCTTTGAAGAAGTCGAACGCGAGGCCCTCGGCAAGCTGCCGCTAGACTATTTCCCTTGTTTTCAGGAAGGCCAACGGAAGGTGAGTCGCGATGGTCATGTGGCAGTGAATAAATCGTACTACAGCGTACCACCCGAGCATCTGGGACGCACTGTGTGGGTGCGATGGGATGCGCGAGTCGTTCGTGTTTTTAATGATGCCATGAAACTGATCTGCGTACACGCCACAGTCACGCCCGGTCGGTTCAGCACTCTCGATGAGCACCTCGCCTCCGAAAAGATTCACCCCATCGAACGGGGAACCGACTGGCTGCTGAATAAGGCCGAAAACATCGGAGAAAACACGAAATACTGGTCTCAAGGGCTGGTGGCTCATCGAGGGATTGAAGCGATACGTGTGTTGCACGGACTGCTCAGCTTGGCAGGAAAACTGAAGTGGACCCCAATTATTGGACCACCGGCTTAGATAGAGAAGTTTTCTTGAAACGACGAAACTGGTACAGAAATCAGTTCATCGAACCAGGAGAATACCATGTCACGGAAGCGTCGTCGTTTCGGATCGTCTTTTAAGGCGAAAGTAGCCATTGAGGCCGTCAAGGAGATACGCACGATCAGTGAGCTTGCGAAAAAGCACAAGCTTCATGCGACTCAGATTAACCTTTGGAAGAAGCAATTACTTGACGGTGCTGAAAGCGTTTTTGATGCTGACGGCAAAGAGCCCAATCCTTCCAGCGACGAGCCCAACCCGTCTGAACTCTACGAACAGATTGGTCGTCTGAAAGTTCAAGTGGAGTGGCTTAAAAAAAAGTAGCCCAGGACGGTGAGTGAAGCGAGAAGCTGGATCGACTTTGATAACCCCAGGCTGAGTATTCGTGAGCAATGCCGACTCCTCGGTTTGCACCGCAGCAATGTTTACTACCAACCGCCCTTTGCGCAAACATAGCGGAGACGGCAGAAAACCTGCTGCTCATGCGTCTGATGGATGAAGAACATTTGCTTCGGCCAGCTCGTGGTTCTCGCCAGATGGTCGACTTTTTGGAGGACAAGGGGCACGTGGTCAATCGTAAGCGAATCCAGCGTTTAATGCGAAAAATGGGGATCGAAAGCTTGGCTCCCAAACCTCGCACGACGATTCCAATCGAAGGACACCGAGTCTATCCGTACCTGCTGCGCAACCTGGAGATCGTCAGGCCGGATCAGGTTTGGTGTTGCGACATCACATATATTCCGATGCAGCTGGGGTTCTTTTACCTCGTGGCCGTGATGGATTGGTTCAGTCGCTACGTGATCTCCTGGCGATTGTCGAACAGTATGGATGTCGATTTTTGTGTCGAGGCTTTGGAGGAAGCCTTGTCCAAAGGGACACCCGAAATTTTCAATACCGATCAAGGCTCACAATTCACCAGCCAAGATTTTACTCTACCGCTGAAGTCCCAGGACGTTGCCATTAGCATGGACGGAAAAGGGCGTGCGATTGACAACGTGATGATCGAAAGACTTTGGAGAACGGTCAAATACGAGGAGGTCTATCTCAAGGAATACGTCACCGGAGCCGATTGTTATAAAGGGCTTGGCGAGTACCTGAACTACTACGGACATCAACGCCGTCATCAGTCGCTCGACCGAAAAACACCTTGGGAAGTCTACCGTCCCAGTCGATCAAAGAAGACGATTTCTTCTATCTAAACTTGGCCCGCCGGTGGTCCAATAATTGGGGTCCACTTCAGAAGTTCGTTTCTTGGTGGCAGAGTGTTTCTTGGGAGCCGGTTTTTTGGCGGCAGGCACGGACTGGACATCGACGACGTTTGCGTTCGGGTTGTTACGATTTGCAGGTGATTTTGAACTTGCCATTGCAGCGGACTTAGTTGCTACTGAGCCGGCTATCAAATTACGGAGTCCCCCGCCTTCCTTGAGAGCCTCTTGGAATTGATTGAAGAGTTCGTTGGTCTGGCCTTGCAGTTGCTGATTGGTTTCGACAAGCTGCAAGATGCGATCCATGACTCGTTTGGTATCACGAGCGTGCTGTTGGTCGTTGTGGTGAAGGTGTTCCAAAACGATCGCACGAACTGTCGGATCAACAGGTAGGGCAGGTCTTCCATCTACGGAAGCCTGCTCTGTGTGAGGCTTTGTAGGTTCCGATGTAACGTATCCTGGAGCGGTTTTTTTTGGGTTTGCAACCGAAGGGCTCTCCTCGCCTCGACTGCCATACCGCTGTAGTAGGTACTCCGGGTCAGCCCACCAAGTCGGTACCTGGCCAGCGTCCCGCAGCTCATCCAAGATTTCGATGGTGACCTCAGTCCCCTCTCAAACTTGGCTATCTTGGGTTTGCAGACGGAAATGCTTAAGCGTGTCGGCATCAGCAAGCTTAACTGCCGTGGTGATGTCTCGACTCAACGAGCGATGAGAGCGGTTGAATCATTCCACAGCGTTTCGTTTATTGACGAAAATTTCTGTCGTAAGGGAGGGCATGACAATTGGGGGGAATCACGGCAAGACAGTACGTCAGGACGCACCGTCTGTCAAAGCGTGGCATCCCGTCAGGCGGTACGTCAGAATAAACGACAAGGCGTACCCCCACGCCAATTCCTTATTCTAAACCATGCCAGAATTGCCTGTAGCCTCTCATGCCAAGCTTGGCAGAGCGTCTGGCATACCGTTGCCATAGCGTCAAACGTTGAGCAACGGTCCGTCAGACGCAGCGTCCGCCGGTCTGCCAGACATACCGTAAGCGGTGCGTCAAACGGAGCGTCAACGCACCGTAAAATAACACTTGACGGTGGGTTTGACGTAGAGCCGGGTACTAAACGAAGGAAGGGGAGTCGTTGATCGCAATCTCCTCAGTGCGCACCATCAAATCCAGGTCGGATCGTTCTTGGTCGCGAACGCAACCAGTTTACAGGCCGCCGAGAGCACCCGGCGACATCACTTTGAACACGCTTTTCACTTCCCAAAACTGTGGGCGGTTAAAAACACCGATGCGAGTTGCCTTGACGGCGAACCCACAGCGGTGGGAGGCAACCTCAGCGGGTTTGAGTGGCGGTGAAATGCACTCGATAGACCGGAGTGTGTTCGAGAATAGTGGCGGTTAATTTCACTAATCTCAATAACACGGCTACCATCAATGCTCATTGGCCATCCTCGGCCATCCTCATCTTTGGCTATTTATGTAGTTTCCATGCGGTGCAACGCGAAGGCACACCGAATTCTGACAGCATATTCGCTACGACTTCTGAGAAAACGGCCTTTTTTTCGCAAGCCCCCTTGTGTTATTTCGTTCCGCCTGTACCTTGTTGGTACTGAGACTTGTTATCAAATAGTTCTTTCGCCAGCTACGCCACTTTTTTGGTCAACGCCAGCCAGCAGGACTTTATTGCTCAAAAGAATCGCTTTATTGCTTCCTTTTGAGCCAGTCTGGCAACCGCGTTTGACTAAAAGGAGGTTTCTTTTTTGGCGTTTTCGCTGTCGGGGCAAAGTTCCCCCTTCGGCACCTACCGTATCGCTCAGCCGACAATGCTCGACTGCGTTTCTTTCATTTCACAAATTCGCCCAACTCTTGTGTGGGCTTAGGAGATAGATTTCATGCGCAACTTGTTTCTACAGAATTTTTTGTTGATTACTCTGGTTACGATTTCCGGCAATATCGCGGCAGCAACGTCGACCGTTTTTACGGAAGATTTCACCAACAACGCCAATTGGCTGAGCGGCAGCTTTACCGCGCTGACGGAAATCGCCACGGGTGGTCCCGATGGTAGTAGCTACGTCTCGCTCGACGCGGCATTCAATAACATCGGGCAAGGGACGATTTATCGCGGCCATGATGGGTTTGATGCTAGTGGGGATGCCTTTGTCGGCAATTGGATTGACGATGGCTATACCGCGCTGACCGCATTTGTTCGGCACAACGCTCCTGTCTCGCTCAATTATTTTGCCCGCCTTGCTTCGCCCAACAACTTTCCTGGGGCGGGCGTCGATGGCTCTGTGAGTGTGCCGCCGAACACTTGGACCGAGATAAGCTTTGACGTCCAACAAGGCAGCCCAAAGATCACGACTTTTGAAGGCAGTGACTACAACACAGTTTTTTCCAACATTGGCAACGTCCAACTCGCCGTGAGTGTACCCGTCGGTTTTGAGAACGACGCTCGCGTATTCGCTTTCGATTTGGACAAAGTTTCCCTAGCCGTACCTGAACCCACATCGTTGTTGTTATTGGTTGCCGGATCGCTGGCGACTTGTGCCTTGCGTCGCAAATCACTGCACAGTTAGGAGGACTGACTATGCGATACCTATTAACGATAGCCTGCTTCATGCTACTGCTGTCCGTCGGATCGTTGCGAACTTGGGGCGACGTGGCCAGTTGGTCGCAACCCGATTTAGATTCCTGGGTCTACGTGAACGGAGGTTCCTCGGGCACACGTCCCTGGGGGCCTTCTTTCACGGGCGGCTTTGCTGTTGATACGCAATCAGGCCAGTTTGTGCCGCATACGGCTGCGGCCCCTGCTCGCCTTGGTTCAGCCTTGATTGCTTTTGAAACAACAGCGCAGATACCTGCCAGTTTGTTACCAGAGCAGTATCAAGTTCAATCAGTCCGTGTGACGGTTCGTGTGGACGACAGCGCTACAGGTGCCCACCTGCTGTACGAAACCGAACCGTCCACGCCTGATGAAATGTTGACTGGCTTTCAAGCGGGCAGTCTCGATGCGCAAGAAGCCTTCGAGCTGTTCGGTGTCGGTTTTCGTGAAAACTACGAGGGATTTGCTCTCGGCGAGAATCAAACAGGACAACGATTTGAGGAATCGACGTTTCCGAATTCGGGATCAGGCGGAAGCTATGTCGTTTACCCGACTATTGGAAGTGAGGCAACTGCTGGCGAATATGTTGACGTGTCGAACAACATAACCGGCGGGTTCAGTGCGACAGCCATAGGGAACACAACGGCACCTTTCGAGGCGACTCCTTGGGCGATTGGCGAAGCAGACCTAACGATTGGCTCGGCGATTCCCGAAGAGACAACATTCACCTTTGATCTTGATCTCACAGAGCTAGGCGTCGAGCAATACGTTCAGCAGGCGTTGGCCGAAGGCGCACTCGGTTTCATGCTTTCTTCGCTTCATGCGACAACTCAGCAAGGTGGATCGGGCGCGTATCCGCAATGGTTTTTGCGCGAGTCGGTGACCGGCCCGATTCCTTTGCCCGGTGGTGAGGCTCCGACATTGGAAATCGAATATACGATTGGGGCTAGTTCTCCGGCAGGCGACTTCGATCGCGATGGCGATATTGACGGTGGCGACTTCTTGTTTTGGCAGCGAGATTTTGGCAACACAGTATCGCCAATAGGTGACGGAGCAGATGGCAACGGTGATGGCATGGTCGACGGGGCCGATTTGCTGGTCTGGAAAGAGCATTTTGGTGCTGGCGGTACTTCGAGCATTGCTCTTGCCGTCCCTGAGCCGACCAGTTTGATTTTGCTTCTGACAACTTTGCCGTGGATCGTCCGACGACGAAATCCTCGCCGCAGAAATCGTTCAGATCGGCACGGCTTTACGTTGATAGAGTTGTTGGTCGTTATCGCAATTATCGGAGCGCTGATTGCGTTGCTGCTACCTGCGGTGCAAGCGGCTCGCGAGGGGGCACGCCGATGTGCTTGCCGAATCAACTTGCGCCAACTCGGTCTGGCAACGCTCAGCTACCACGACACCTATGGGCATCTCCCGCCGCCCAAGCTGGGAACCGATGGAACCACACCGTTGGGCAGTACCTTGGTATTGCTGTTACCTTTCCTAGAAGAAGGAAATCGGTTCGCACAGTACGATCAGGCCAAGCCGATCTATGACCCAAAAAATGCAAAAATCACCTCTGGCACGATTGAGACCTATTTGTGCCCGTCAATGCGATTGCCTGAAGGCAGTCCGCTGGATGGATCAATCCCATTAGGCCCAGGTAGCTATCTGATCTCAACGCGTGTCGATTACAAGCCGTTTGTCAACGACGGCGCGTTCGACGATATGCCTGCCGATGGCAGCTATCAATTGGCCCTTCGGCACATTACTGACGGCACTTCCCATACGTTTCTGGCTGGTGAGATCAACTACGCTTTCCCCGATCAAGAATCGTCTGCGAGTGCGTCGGGCGGAAGTATCCCAGGAAAGCGTTCCTCCTTTGCGTGGGCAGAAGGCTATTGGCTACAAGCTTGGGGACACATGGCTTCGACCTTGCCAGTGCTATTCCACAACAGTCAGCAGTATGTGCCGCCGATCAGCAGCCGCACCTATCGCAGCGACCATCCGGGCGGCGTCAATTTTGTAATGCTCGACGGTTCGGTGCGCTATGTCGTGACGGAGTCGGACCCAGAAGTTCGCAAAGCACTGGTGACACGCGCAGGCGGCGAAGTCGAACACTCACTATAGTTTTTTAAGCATTTTCACAACAGCCGCCAAGACAATAGTCACTGGGGCGAATTTTATGAACATCACCGAATCGAACGAGGGCGACCAAGCCCCTAAATCCGAAACCGAACTTGATCCCGACGATATTTTGCTACATCAGGATCAGAGAATTGTACGCAGCGAAGAATTGCTTCAAGGCAAGCGAGAGCTTATTATTCTTCACGGTTCTCAAATTTATCGTCTCATAGAAACTCGGAACGGAAAATTGATTTTGCAGAAGTAATGAGTGAGTCGCGAGTGGAAAACGGGACGCTCGCCGCTTGTTTTTGAGTCCCGGAATTATCACCCTTTCACAACTAAGTAATAGGAAACAACAAACATGAACTTTTTTCTCATGCACGGGCGAATTGCTTTTGCGACTCTCACGTTATCGACGATCTCAGCCATAGGCTGTGGAAATGCCTCACTGCCCGCTGCACCGGCCACTACTACGACAACATCCAAAGCTGTCGTGACGCAGGATGAATCGTTGCCTGAATCATTCGACGAGAACAAGATCGGCGTGCTGCTTGTTAGTCACGGCTCGCACTCCGAGCAGTGGCGGAAAATGCTAACGAATATCGAAGACACTGTGCGGGATGAGATTTTGCAGGACGGCCAAATTTCCGGCATCAAGTCTTCGTTTATGGAATACACTGAACCGTCCATTGCGACGCGTCTCAAGGAATTCGATCAGGAAGGTTTTAATCATATTATTATCGTTCCGATTCTGCTTACCGTGAGTTCCCATTCTTTCGATGACATCCCCGTCATCGCAGGGCAAAAGGTCGATAAGGCAACCCTCGAAACACTCAAGCTCGAAGGGGCCGAAATTTATAAGCCCAAGGCCAAAGTGACGATGGCACCGCTCTTGGATTTCCCTGACGTGTTAGAGAAGAATGTTGCGCGTCGTGTGCAAGAACAGAGTAACGATCCAAGCAGCGAAGGCATCGTACTGGTCGCCTACGGCAGCGAACCCTACGACGAAGAATGGAAAGAATTGCTCGAAGGGGTAAGCAACAAAGTAAGAGAGAAAACGGGCATCGACACGAGCGAGTATTGTTGGTGCGGACATATTGCCCATTACAAATCAGAACCGACTGAAAACGCGATCAAGAAAATCCTCGACCAAAAAAAAACCGCCATCGTCATTCCTGTACTGGTTGCCGTGGACGAAAATTTTCAAGGGAAAATCATCGGCGGAGCAGTCAAGAATGTCGATCAGAACGATCGTATCCGTTACCGTGGTGACGCTATCCTGCCGGACGACAACATCAATAATTGGGTCGTTCACATATCCCGTAAGTTGGCTACAGAGCTGGCAAACCCGTCCGTGACACCCGCCAGCAACGAGTAATCGCCCATGCGTCTACGCAGACTGAACAACATCCTACACCGCGATTTCGGCTACTTTTTCGCCGGAACTACGGTCATCTACGCGATCTCGGGATTAGCTGTGAACCACATCAGCGATTGGAACCCGAATTTCATTATTCATCGAGAAGAAGTGCGCGTCGAAAGGTGCGACTCTCGAAAGGACGTTTCGACCGAATGGGTCATGGGCATTCTTAGACCGCTAGGTGAACAAGACAATTACCGCAGTCACGATTTTCCCACCTCAAAAAAAGTAAAAATCTATCTCGATGATGGGTCTGTGTTTGCCAATTTCATCAGTGGTGAGGGCGAATACGAAACGATTCGCCGACGCCCGTTTTTCTACCAAGTGAATGCGTTGCATCTTTCGCCCAAGAGGTTTTGGCTGGTGTTCTCCGACATTTTCTGCGTGTCGCTAATTCTCATTTGCGTTACCGGTTTGTTTGTTCTCAAGGGGAAGAACGGGATCACCGGACGAGGTGCTGTCCTGGCAGGGGCAGGCGTGCTTGTCCCGATCGCCTTCTTGTTTGCTATTTAGCAAATGGCATATGCTGCCCTAAATCCCATAAGAGGGAGAGATTTAACCACGAGTAAAACTGCTTCGATGACCACGACCGCATCGACTTTCAGTAAGTCAATTTGAAAGCGGCTGGACAACCACGAGCGAGTTTGCGATCCGGCCTTACTTCAGAAGTCTGTCCTCGGCGATCACACCGCTGCGGCGAACGCCGATTCCTTCCTGCTGGCGGTGGGAGGCAACCTCAGCGGCGAAGTAATCTTCGAAACTCGCAGAGGTCAAGATACCGAACGCCGATTTGGGGTTGCACGATGTCTCCCAGGACGGTTCGACTTGTATCACAACGGAGTCACTTCAGGTAAAGCAGGAATGCTCAATCGATTTTATGACATGCAGTAAGGCGTGCTGGGTTATGATTCTCTGGCCCTACTAGGGTTTTCTACTGATCCGGTTGGGCCTCTTTGCCTGTCGCGCATAGACTTCGAGGTCGTCGGTATTGTATTTCTCGCGAGTGACAGCTAGCCTACTCGGTTCGCAGCGGACTATTCACTTGCCTCTTCTCGATTGATTTCGCATGGAAGAACTCGAAGAACTCACCGAGCCACAGCCGACCCCTGCAGGTTCCATCTCGCATTTGAAAGCTGACAAGGTGCGAGGTTTGATCGCCGCCGTTGCCGAAGTGGCCGATGCGCTGCTCGATCTTTCCGAATGTCGAACGGAAATTTTGACGCGGTTGCTTGAAATGATCGAATCGGCAGGCGTCATGTGGTCGTGGGGTGTTTCTGACGAGACCGCTATGTCGATCACGCCGGTCGCCTCGATTTCAGCAGGTTTTACGGCTGAAGAGAAAACCGCGACTCTCTATACGGGACTGGATCCCTCGATGCACGAAGAGTTACGCATCCCCGGAATGAAACTAATGAAGGGACGCTCGCAAATTACGATTCTGAGAACAGACTTGTTTGACGCTCAGCAGTGGAAGGCGACTAAAATGCACGCCAATTTATGCACCGGAGGATGTGACGAATGGGTGCACTGTGTTCGCTACAGTGGTTCGGAAACATGGTCGAGTCTGTGGATGATGCGGCGTATTGGAGAGCCACCGTTTCTGCCTGCCGATCAGCAGTTGATCGACCTAGCGATGAGCAGTATCCCGTGGCTGGCAGCGACGTTAGACAATTCTCTGCCAGTCGCGTCTAGTGTTGCGTTGACCGCCCGTCAGCGAATCGTGTTGATGATGCAACTCGATGGACTTTCGCGACAAGAAATTGCCGACCGATTGCAGATCAGCGTGGACACGGTCGGCGATCACATAAAAAAAATCCACGGGCATTTTGACGTCACCTCCACCGGCGAACTGGCCGCCCTCTTTCTGCGCAATCGCTAGACCATTCTCTTCCGTCGTTCGTTCATTCGCAAATAATTCGGCAGTTGGGATGTAATGCCAAAAAATCACTCGCGGCCTTTTCGGGTATCTCGAATTGGATAGCCAGATGTATGATCGAGGACGATTTGAGATATTCGAGGGAAGCGGCCGTGATGTTCGTCTGACTGAATTTGACAATGCGAAGTTTGCCAAGTGAACTCAGATGCTTTACACCCGCGTCGGTAATACGGCAACCGCTGACGTTCAGTTCCTGCAGGTTAGGCATCGTTCCGATGTACTTCAGCCCGTCGTCCGTGACAAGCGTATTTGAGACCCTAAGAATTCGGATTGTTTTGCAGCCCTCGAGCTGCCTGAGCGTTTCATCCGTTACGTTTGTGTTTTTCAAACTCAATCCACAAAGCCGGGGCAAGCGAGCCAGGGATTTGGCCGCCGCGTCGTTAACCTGTGTGGCGGGAGCAAAGACGTACCGGAGGGTCTTGATTTCGCCAAGCATCGTAAACCCAGAGTTGGAAAAATCGCAGCCGAACAGGTTAATGCCTTCCAGCGAGTCGAGCATCCGCAGACTGCTCAGGTATTCGTCATCGATTGTCTGGCCATCGGTGAACATGACCCACAAAAGAGAAATGTCTCCTGCCGGAATTGCGGCGACGGAGTCGACCTCGTAGTCCTTGCCTTCATGCTTGACATCAATATGACCACCCAACTCGAGGGTCTTCTCCGCAATTTGCCTGTCGATGGATTTTTCGATGGAATTCGGATGAGCCTGTAAAGTCGATGCATTGGATGAGTTTTCAACGAAGTTCTTTGATAGCCATGTGACACCCAAGTAGCTACCCGCTACGAATGCCAAAATTCCGACGACCGCGACAGCCCGCAGACGCCAGGAGATTCCTGCTGTGGCGACTTCGGTTTGGGGCCGATCATCAGAATCTGCCGATTGCGAATCGAGGTAGGCTCGCAGGTCTGACTCAAGTTCCACTGAACTGTCATAACGATCCTTGACCGGTTTCGAGAGCGACTTGAGGCAGGCCTTTTGAAGGGCACCCGGAACTTGAGGGTCGATATGACTGGGGGCTGGTGGGCTGTCTTCGCGAATGGACTTCATCACGGCCCGTGCATTCTTGCCAGTAAAAGGCCTCGCGCCGCACAGCAATTCGAAAAACACAATGCCCAGCGAGAACACGTCGCTTCGATAATCCAAAGGTTCTCCGGCAGCCTGCTCCGGACTCATATAAGCCGGAGTTCCGGCGATGGAACTCTCTGACCGATCGTCGCTGACATGTGCCAGGCCAAAGTCGGTGATGAAAGGCTGGCCGCTCACTGCGTCGATCAAAATATTGGAAGGCTTCACGTCGCGATGGATCAGATTGCGACCATGGGCATATTCGAGTGCACTGGCAATCTGAGCCACACAGTTTGCCGCCTCACGGTGTGAGTATCGCCGGTTCTGCATTTCGGTCGATAGGTTATCGCCAGCCACAAAGCGTGAAACTAGATAAATCTCTCCCGCCTCGGTTTCGCCCACGTCGTAAATGGGCACGATATTCGGGTGTTCGAGTTGAGCGACATTTTGGGCCTCGCTAAGAAACAGATCCCGCTGCTTCTGATTTGAAAAACGATTCTGGTTGGGAACTTTGATGGCGACCGGACGTTTGAGCTGTGAATCAAAGCCAAGCCAAACGGTACCGAACGAACCCGAACCGATGGCGCGGACCAAGCGGTGTCTTCCAAGTTGTTGGCCAGCAGCGAATGAACCGACTTTGCGATCGTCGGTCCGAGCATTGCCTTCCATCTGATCGTACGCTTCAAAAAACGATTCCAATACGGATCGAATGCCAGAGTGTTCGCGGACAAAATCGGATCGGTCTGGGGCCTTGCCGACTTCTGTGGCTTGTAAGAAATCGGCAATGGCTTCGTCCGCGATGCGGCTGGCGTCAATCGCGATTGTATTTGTCGGTTGTTTGATCATCTGCTCGAGTCGACTCCGCTTTTGAGTTGGATCCGCAGAGTTCTCAGGCCCCGTTTCAGCAACCCCGAGACTGCCACGGGCGTCTTTTCCATTTCTTCTGCGATCTGGGAAATCGGCCAACCCAGAAAGTGGTGCAACTCGACAGCAAGTCGCTGCGAATCGGGCAACTGCTCCACGGCGGCACACATATGAAGCCGCTGCTCGTTCCCTTGCATTCGGTCAAGGGGCGAACTGTCGCTGAGTGCCAGAACCTGATCGACTTTAAGCCATGAGGTTTGGAGCGCCGCCTCGAGTGATTGCTCGCGTCCGATGTCTCGCTTCTCACGGCCGAAATCACGAGCCGCTTTGGTGAGATTACGAGTCAAAATCTGCTTGATCCAGGCCAGCAACTCATTCTTAGTCGTGCCTCGAAACGAATCCCTAGCTCGGTGGGCTTGAAACAGCGTCTGCTGCACGATGTCCGACGGGTCCAGCTTGGCTCGCAGCTGCTGATTGAGCCCGGTCGCCGCGAGCAGCCTGAGATAGGGGCGTAACCGGTCCAAGTTGAACTTCCCAAATGAAACAGATTGTTTTTCTTCGTCCGATGGGTGGTGTTCCATGTCTCTCGAATTCACCACGACCGCTCCTTCGGGCTTGCAGGAGGTTGATTTAATCGTCGTTCAATTGCAAAGGTGAACCGTGGGCCGTGAGGCACTGGGCAATGCGGGATGCCCAGTGCCTCACGGCTCACTAAATCAACAGCCCGTTTGTCCCAGAGCCGTCAACGGAAAAAGACACCGTTCAAACAATCAGCAATTGACCTCGATCAACCCCAACTTTTGCACTGGCCAGCCCCAATTCTAACCGAAAGCGTGCGGGAAAGCGCCAAATCGTCGCTGTTTTCTGCAATAGGGTGATTGGATTCCGTCGTGAAACGTGGTCAGGATTGGTGTTTCGGCCGAATATTCCACCTAACCCGAATTTTCGCGCCCTAACCAGCGGTCCACAGGCCCCTTATAGATAGGTGGTGTTCATTTAGACTTCTGCTTCCGTTTTGCAATTGAAAGAAACCGCAACTATTTAGGGGCGAAAGCCTTGAACGGTGACAGAGTTCGGCGAGCGACGACTGAAAGGCATCCGCTTTCAAAAACCAGCCATCCCCGGATTCGGGGATGGCGACCGGATACTGCTGCGAATAGCCTAAAATGATTATCGAAATTGCCAACGCTGGCCTACGAAGGGCCCATTTGAGCGAAAACATCAACCAAGCATACGCTCCGACCCCCTTTCCTCCTTGCCGCCCGGCTGCGTACTGCATTGAAACAAGACAAAAATTTCGACTCGCAATTTTCTACTCACTGCTTCTGGGGATTGTCATGATACGTCTACGTTCGTTGGCCGTTGGGCTTTTGGTTGCTGTTGCGGTTTATTCTTGGCAGATGGCCAGCTCTCACGGCCAAGTCATCATCGACTGGGATGCTTCCACCGGCATATACGAAGATGAACAAAACTGGGATGACGGCAGCATCTTTAGTCCGCACGAAGTGCCAGATACTATTTCTGAAAGTGCTCGGTTTGATCTCAGCGGCACTTACGACGTCTTATTTTCCTCCAACGTGACAGTGTCCGATCTTTTAGTCAACGACGGCGACGTCAGTTTCAGGCCACTGGACGTAGTGGGGACCGATGTCACCTATACCATTGACGACGACGTGCTCATCGATGGCGGCTCTTTGACCCTCACGGAGAACGCTAGCGGTTTCGATGTCGATCTAGCAGTCAACGACGAGGTCAGTATCGGAAACGGCCAGCTAAATATTCTTTCCGGCAGCCAGGTTTCTAATAGCAGTGATGGGTCTATTGGCGACCAGAGCGGCTCCGTGGGCACGGTCACAGTGGCGGGCACGGGTTCGACTTGGACGAACTCGAGTAACTTGACTGTTGGTAATATCGGCCAAGGGACATTGAATGTCGAAGCGGGAGGACAAGTTTCTAATGCCGAAACTGGGGCTATCGGACGCTTTGGCAATGGCCTCGGCGTCGGCACGGTTACAGTGACCGGCACAGGTTCGACTTGGACGAACTCGAGCGACTTGATTGTTGGTGTTTCTGGCCAAGGGACATTGCATGTCGAAGCGGGAGGGCAGGTTTCTAATTCCAGCACGGGGTCTATCGGCGACCAGGGCGGCTCCGTTGGCACGGTGACGGTGAACGGCGCGGGCTCGACCTGGACGAACTCGAGTGAACTGCGTGTCGGCAATGGCGGCCAAGGGACTCTAAACATTGAGGCGGGAGGGCAGGTTTCTAATGTCGGAGTTGGGCTTGTCGGCTTCGTTGGCGGCTCCTCCAGCACGGCCACAGTGACCGGCACGGGTTCGGCCTGGACGAACTCAAGTAGCCTGTTTGTCGGATTTTTTGGCCAAGGTACTCTAAACATTGAGGCGGGAGGGCAGGTTTCTAACATCGGAAGTGGAGTGATCGGCCAACAGGACGGTTCCATCGGCACGGTCACCGTGACCGGCACGGGTTCGGCCTGGACGAATTCGAGCGACCTAGTTGTCGGACAATTTGGCCAAGGGACTCTAAACATTGAGGCGGGAGGGCAGGTTTCTAACATCGGAAGTGGAGTGATCGGCAACTTCTCCGGCTCCGTCGGCATAGCGACTGTGACCGGCACGGGTTCGACCTGGACAAACTCGACCAACCTACTCGTTGGCATCAGTGGCCCAGGAACCCTGAACATTAACGATAGTGGCTTGGTAACAGTGGGATCCAACACCAGTATCAATGCTCAGTCTTCTGTCGTGATGGGCGGCGGCCGGTTCGAGTTCGGCACCATCGACCTTGCATCGTATGCCCGCATTAGTGGCACCAGTGGTGAATTAGCTGGCGACTTACCGCTGAGTGGCTTTAACACCCTCGCCATATTCGTTCCTTTGCCCACCAGCATCGACGTTTCGGAGGTGCAGATTATCAACAATGGTGTACTGTACGGCACCGGTGTTGTTGGTCCGGCTCTCGTTAACTCCTCCACCGGCGAATTGCGAACGCTATCGGGCGAGTGGGCTCGGTTTGGTGGTGCTGGCAATACCAACGCGGGCGAAGTCAACAACTTTGGCGGGTTGGTCGAGTTCGAGCAGGACTTCACCAACGAAGCGACCGGCTTCGTCGGCGGTCGCGGGCAGTTCATCGCCGACGGTGGCTGGACGAACGAAGGCGTGATTGCCTTTAGCGGCGGCTTTGCCGATGTGTTGGGGGATGTGGCGAACTCCGCGACCGGTCAGATTTCCGTTGGTGGCCAGAGCGTTGTCACCTTTTTCGATGACGTGACCATGGACCCGACCAATCTGAACATCGACGTGGCTGGCAGCAGTACGGCGGTCTTCCTTGGTTCGTACAATGGCGGCAACGATGGGGCGGGCACCATTGAGGTGCTGGGCGACTTGCGGCCAGGCAACAGCCCGGCCGAAGTCACTTTCGGTGGTGATTTGACGCTCGGCTCGGGCGCCAACACTTTTATCGAGTTGGCCGGCACCACCTTGGGAGAATTTGATCGACTTGATGTCGCCGGCGACCTGAGCTTGGATGGCGATTTGATCGTGAGCCTTTTGGGCAGTTTTGAGTTGGACATGGCCATGGAGTTCATCATCGCTCAAGTCGACGGAGCGCTCACAGGCATGTTTGCCAACTTTGCTGACGGCGATCTTGTGGGCACTTTTGGCGGCACCGATTTGTTCATCGACTACGACGGCGGTGACGGCAACGACGTCGCCCTGTTTACGGCTGGCTTGCCGGGCGATTTTGATGTAGACGACGATGTCGATGGGGCCGACTTCCTCGCTTGGCAACGGGGCTTCGGTGGCGAATACAACGCAGGCGACCTCGACGATTGGCAGACGAACTATGGCACCGCGCCCAGTACCATTGCCACATCGACAAGTGTGCCTGAGCCTTCGACCCTAGCCCTCTGCTGCCTGCTCGGTTTGGGGGGCGTGGTTCGCAGGCGGCGCTAGTTGCTCTTTTCACTGAAGTAAAACCTTCCATTCCATTGGAGCCACTCAGATGAAAACTTCACGCCATCGTGCTTCGTTTCTGTCCCGTCGTAGACGTTCTACTGCACACTTCAAAGCGAATCCGCCTGAGAACCGTCGGTTGCGGTTTGAAACGCTGGAAGACCGGCGGATGTTGGCGGTTACCTATTTGGTCGATAGCTGGCAGTGGCGCTGTCCATCATTCGCAGAATGTCGACGGGTCATTGACGCAGTAATTTTTTGCGTGTGGATGAATGTGAGTTTTTCTTCGTACGCAGCACAGCGTTCGCATCTGTCTCGTCTGTTCAAACCTGTTTGATTCAAGCCTCCATACCAAATTTACCACAGTTGGAATTGCCGCATTATGTCTCGTAAATCTCGCAGAAAGAAGCGGAACAAGAATAGGTTAGGCAAACCTCGATCAAACCTCTCCTCGAATTCCCGCGGCAAATTTGCATTCGAAGTGTTGGAACAGCGAATAATGTTGGCAGGCGACGTCACTCCGCAACGCCCGTTGCTGATCGTCCCTGATGCACCGCTGAGCGGACCGGCAGCGGGTGCAGAGCAAACATGGATTTCGCAGCTTGGGGTGGCCCCTGAGAAGCTTGAATTGGATCCAGTTTCGCTAGTTTATGCGCCTCTTATCGATTCGTTGGATGACGTGGGCTACACGCCAGGCGAAGACCTCATTGCAGCCCCCTACGACTGGCGACTTTCGATTGCACCGAAGGATACGGGCGTGGACTTCGATGGCCATCTCGACGCATTGACTGCCAATGCGTTGTTGGATGGGCAGTTCGATCATTCGGTCGACTATTTGGGACACTGGTTGCGTGAGGCATCCGACGCATGGCTGGCAAAGACTGGCACACGCCCCACCGAAGTCGATATTGCCGCTCATGGCGTAGGAGCCATTTTGGTTCGCGGGTACATCCAAAGCGACGCCTATCAAGCGGTGACCAATGAAGGTTGGACGCTGCCTGGCGTACACGATCTGACGCTCATCGGAGCACCCAATCGGGGAACCGTCTCCGCATTGAATCACTTCGACAACGATTTCGCAACCGAGCTTTCTACGGAAGTTACGCCGCGAGTCATCACGGCGGCAACGCTCTCTGCAGCGTACAAGCAATACCAAGCAGGGGTCACCATCGTCAGTCCGGACGCCGACTTGATTCCAAACGAAAATCTTAGCGAAGACGATTTTCTTGGTCGCTATTATCCGGGACTATCGGACCAGTTGCCGACATTTGACTACGTTGGCGTGGAGAATGGCCCCGGGGACCAACTGTCCAGCAGTTTGCTGTGGGACTTGAACGACGGTTTGGACGCAGACTTTTCGATCGAAGAATGGATCACTGCAGGATCGGATGAGATCACGGTCAACGGTACGGTTCACAATGCGAACCGTTTTGTCGAACTTTTGGGCGGCGATGTATCGATGCTTTCCGGAATTGATCAACCGACTGCCACACATGTTGAGTTACGTATCGGAAACGAAGCGACAGGCTTGATTCTGCCATTCTCCGAAACCACGCCTCGGGCCCCTGCTGTTGATGAGTCGTGGAATCAGCAAATCATCGCTCCAGGATCCAGCTTACCTGGCGATGGCTTGGTGACGATCGGGTCGTCGTTGGGGCAGTTTGCCAGCGATCCAGATCCGCTCGTCAAAACCGTTGAAGTGACGCAGCAGACCGGCGACTCGACTCGACTTGGAATCGTTGCCGATCCGTTGACACTCCGAGAAATTTTGCGAAACTCGGTCGCCGACCCGACCACGATCACCCCCTCGCCAACCACGCAGCGGAGTCCCGCCGAAACGGCTGTCGCTTCGGCAAAGTTGGGGCTGCTTGAAATCGATCGCTTGACGGAGATGTCACCGGTGACACCGGGTGACATTGCCGACCTACAAGCGGGGCTGACAAGAGTCAGCACGTTAATCATGGACGTCACGGCAGCGGTTTCCGATGCGGCCAGCCTGCTCGATGACTTGACCGGCACCAACGTCGGCAATTCGGTCGATGAAGTCGGAAAATTCTTTGAGGACGTCTCTGCACGAATTGAAACGCAACTGACAAGCTTAGCAGGCAAGTTCACAGCGATCAGCGGCGCGATCAACAACGTCACCGACTCCGACGCGCTGATCTCTACCCTCGAAACTCAACTCACGGCGGTTGAAAACACAGCACTGAATGTGGTGGGTGGTTTGGTCGATTTGCAGTCCTCCGCGTTGTCCGAGATTCTGGGGCCTCTCGCCGACGGGCAACTCGATCCGCAACGTGAATTGATTTGGCGGATCAACCGGACGACAGACACGGCAATCTCTTTGCCGTTGGCACTTGGAAAACAGTTGGGAATCGCCGGGCTAGAGATCGACGGACAGATCTCAGCGAGCGTTATCCTTGATATCGACGTCGAATTTGGGCTGCGGCTTGATGATGGCAGCGCCAACGCGGGACGTTTCTTCTTTCGCATTTTGAAGATGGATGGCTCCGTCGTCGGTCAGTCCAACACGGTTTCGGCGAACCTGGACCTGGGCCCACTGGGAGCCACGGTCACTGGCGGCGTGATTGATTTGGACATAGGATTCAACGTTCGCCTGAGTGAGGAGGGTGATCAGCGTCTGCGCGGAGTCACCATCAATGATTTGCAAACCACGCCACCGGCGGAATTGATCCAAGTCACGCCGCATGTTTCGATCGACGCCAATTTGCCGATCGATGTGACACTCGGGTCGTTCAGTCGCACCGGAGCGCTGGACATCGAAACCGTCGATGGTCTGCCGCAAGCGAGCCTTTCGGGTGTCGATGAACTACTGGGTTTTGGTGAGTTTGATATTGAATCGATCATTGATTCGCTGGGTTCGATTGACGGTGTTCTGCAGGGTCTGGCCGCGTCATCCTACTTGGATGTTGGCGTGCCGTTTGCCAATGCAACCGCTGGTGAATTGATCGAAACGGGACTCGATATTGCTGCTCAGCTTCGTGACGTCGAAGGCAACGCGACGGTGTCGACCGTGCAAGGCTTGGCATTGGAACTGGCTTCCATTTTGGGTGTCGATCCTTCGGCGATCGGGCTGGATTTTGTTCCACTGGATCATCATTTTGTTCTAAGCGTGAATTCAGCGCGGACCATCAGTCCAACACTAGTTAGCTTTGATGGCAACTTTGAGCATGCCTTTGTCGAGCTAAGTTCCAATGGCAATTTGAGCGTCGCCGCCACCATCGATACCGGTTTTGATTTCATATTGGATACGAAACGGCTGTCGGCAACGATCGAAGCGACTCAGGATGCGCCTCTCGACGGACTGTTTGACGGCACGATTGCGTTTGAGATTGCTGTTGGGCCTGTGGATGCGGTAACCGTTTCATTCACGGCAAGTTCCAACACCTCGATTAATGATTGGGTGGTCGATTTGCAATCGGGATTGGACGCAGCCGGGCTGGCCGGTTCTGTCATTGCCGCCGCAAATGGGAGCCGATTGACGCTGACCAGCGCCGACGGCGAAGGTGGTTTCCTGGTGTTCGCCGCTGATGAAAACGACCCGGCTGTCACGGAACTTGGTTTTCCGATCAGTACGGCCGTGATTGACTATGTTGGCGCGCATGCGTTTGTCGAGAACGTCCATCTGGACGCAGGAATAGGAATTAGCGGAGAGATTGGCGGAACCGCGTCGATCGGATTGGCCAGTGTCGATGGACGTTTGGCTGCCAGTGGGCAGATTGACGTTGGTATCTCGATCAACGACGGAAATCGCATCGCAGTCCTGGAATTGGCCAATACGATTCTAACCGATCCGTCATCGGTCCTGTCGGGGCAATGGACGGGTGAGGCAGGCATTGATGTATCGGAACTGGTCGCGCGAGGCGGCTTTGACTTCGTCCTGCCCAATCCGACGACCCTGGGGCCGGATGACGTGCAGATCGATGTCAATCTGACGGGCCTCTCGGATACGAACCCGACTGGTGTGATCGCCGTCACGCTTAACGAGAGTCTGGTGGGGAACCTGGCTTCATTCAAAGATTTTACGTTCGACGATTTTCTTTCGGCACTCGAGTCGCTTGCCCAAACGTTGATCGCGATGGGTGGCGATAAATTACAAGGAACAACGATCCCGATCATCGGTGTTTCGATAGGCGAATTGTTGGATCTGGGTGCCGACATCAGTGACTTGGTTGCCGAATTGCGAACCGCGAACGCGGACGGCGCGTTGTTGGAAGTCCTGCAAACGAAAATCACCCAAGCGTTGGCTGCTCGGGGTATCAGCTTTGACACTCTGGACCTTGATGTTCAAGGCAAGGACATCCTCTTCGCTGCATCCTGGAACAACCAGACGACGACGGACGTTGACCTGAACCTTGATCTGTCGGCGCTGGGGCTGCCTGCGGGAACGCTGCTCAGTGTCGAGAGCGACGAAAAGATCGAAGTGACTTCTGGCGCCGAGTTCGATTTAATATTTGGCATCGACTTGTCGACGACGGCAACTCCACAACCGTATCTGCGAGGCGACAGTGGATTGAAATTGACGGCCGAAGTCTTCGGCACCGGCTTGGATATCGATATCACGGCGTTGAATGTTCTGCCGCTGTTCATTCGCGGCGGACAGGTGATTCTGGATACGGACGGCACGGATGGAGGTGACAACGAGCCCGCGCGTTTTGCGATCGATGTGGGAACTACCGCCCCGGGTGATGACACGGCGAAACACTACTTGTTCGATAGCGGTTCCCTTCAGCTTCCTCCGCTTGCTGTTGTGGTCGAAGGCGGCATCTCGTTGGACTTGCCGATGTTCTTACCTAATGAGAGCTCACCGCTGGACGATGGCGTGGGTGGTCCGTCAGGGATATCGGGCAACGTCGAGAGCTTGAAAGAACTTTTACTGGGCAATACGGGCCCGTTTCCGGGTAACGTGGATGACAATGTCGAAGTGACCGCGCCCGACTTTGCTGCCGTAGCGGGTAACCTCGATCTGGATGATGCTTTTCAACTCTTAGTCAATGGCATTCAAAAGTTGTTGCCTGGGCTAGCCAACTCAGTCAACAAAATATTCGAGACGCCACTGCCGCTGATTGGCAGCTCGCTGTCCGATTTATCGGAATTTGATTTCGTGGGCAGCTTTTTGCCGACATTGACTTCGCAACTGCAATCGGAATTGGATTCTGCCGGGCCTACCAAAGAATCAATCCGTGCGGCCTTGCAGTCTGCGCTGCAGAGTGTGGTTCCTGGCAGCACGGTGACACTGGATCCAACATCCCCCGTAACGGAAGCGTTATTCCAGATTCATCTGGGGGCGTTGATCGAACGATCGATTCTGATTGGCGAAAATTTTGGCCCCAAGGCGTTGGGGATTGAAGTGGACGGGGCAATCGACGTCGATTTCACTTGGGCGATCGACCTGGGATTGGGAATTTCAACGACTGATGGATTCTTTGTGGAAGTGGATCCAAATCAACACGCCCTGAGCGTCGCTCTTGATGTTGGATTCGCGCCGGGAACAACGTTAACGGGCAAGCTTGGTTTTTTGGAACTGGAATTGACGGACACAGGCACGATGCTGGCTGCCGATCTGGAAATCGATCTATTGCCCGGCATGACGCGGGTCACGTTTGCCCAATTGGTTGCCGGAGAGGTCGATGACGTGCTGGACGTTTCGTTCGGCGGTAACGCCGTCGTGGATGTTCACGCCGAATTGGGCACGACGTTCGCGGGCGGGATCATTCCGTCATTGGCAACGGATTTTGATTTTGCCTGGACGATCAATGAGTCGGGCGTGACCCTTGAGCATGCCAATTTCACCAACGCACAGATCGACGTGGGCGAGTTGTTCAGCTCGCTAGCTGACGAGTTCTTCGATACCGTCGATGACGTGCTAGATCCGCTGAAACCGTTGATCCGAGTTCTTGATCGACGTTTGCCAGTGCTATCAGATTTTGACATCCTGGTGAAAGGTCTCGATGCCAACGACGGTGATGGACGAGTAACGATCGTCGATATGGCTGAAAGGCTAACGGGCTTCGACCCGGTTTTCTTCGACACCCTGTCATACATTTTGACGCTACGGAGAAAAATTGACGTTGTGGCGACGGCGGCCGCAAGTGCATCAGGCTCGTTGATGATCTCCCTCGGCGACTTGACGCTACCAACGGCAAACTTGAACAACGCGGATGGACTCGCGTCGTATCAGCTACCTACATTTGCGGCGTTTGATCCCTCGGTCATCCAGGATCCGGCGGTAGCCGACGCGGCAACCGAATTCGTGGCGGCCCAAACCGCACCGGATGGATCAAACTTTTTCTTTCCGCTGTTGAACGATCCTGCAAGTTTCTTTGGATTGTTGCTCGGTCGCGACGTGCCGTTGTTGGGATTGGATATCGCACCGCTAAAGATTGGGTTTGCGCTGCCATCGTTTCGTTTTCCCATCCTCGGTCCTTTGTTTGGCCGACTTGGCGGACGGATTGACGCCACAGCAGATTTGGCATTCGGATATGACACGGCGGGCATTCGAGATTTTGCAGCAGCCGACTACGCGGCCAGTGAGTCGGATCTGTTGCTCAACGGTTTGTTCATTTACGACCGCGTTGATAGCGACGGAAAGCCGAGCCTGGATCCCAACGACAACGACATTGATGAGCTGAGTTTGTCGGCAACGGTCTCCATCAGTGCCGTCGCTAGCGCTGGTTTCGCCGAGGTTTTCGCCACAGGATTTGTAAAGGGTGAGCTTGGTTTCGATTTGGTTGATGCGGACAATGACGGAGCTGTGCGCTATAACGAACTGCACAGTGGATGTTTTGTTGAACCGAGCGGAAGCCTCATCGTTGGGTTGAAAGCCGGATTTAAAATCAAATTTCCATTCCCAATTCCAGATATCAAGCGTAGCACCACCTTAGCCAATGTCACACTGATTGACATCAGCGGTTCATGTTCGCCTCATGAAGTAGACAACCTAGCCACGCTCGACAACGGCGAATTGATTCTGAATATTGATTCAAGCCGAAGCGACGAGGTTCAAGTCACAATCGATGAAAAAGAAGTTGCAAAGGAGATCGTCGATGAGCAGGGAGAAACGGTCGATGTCATCGAAAAGCAGTCGGTCTATCGAGTGTGGAAAAACAACAGGTTCCAGGATTTTGCATTCGCTGATGTCACCAGCATCTCGGGAAATGCAGGTGGCGGCAACGACATCATTTTCATTGACCCCGACATCAATGTGCCTGTCACGCTAACGGGAGGAACGGGCGATGACGTTCTTGTTGGCGGTGGTGGTGTCAATCAACTTGACGGAGGCGACGGCGACGACCAACTACACGGCGGACCGTTGGCTGATTTTTTGCAAGGAGGAGACGGGAACGACGTGATTGCCGCTGGTGAGGGCGATGACATTGTCTGGGGGGGTGGAGGCGACGATCTAATTTCAGGTGGCTCCGGAAACGATGTGATTCGAGGTGATGCGGGTGTCGACGAAATTTATGGCGATGAAGGCGATGACACCCTGGATGGAAACGATGGAAATGACAAACTGTTTGGTGGAGCTGGCAGAGATCACCTCAAGGGACAAGGTGGCGAAGATATTCTTGTCGGTGGGCCAGGGAAAGATCGTCTTGAAGGGCACGGCACGAATTCGCCACCTGACGACAATGCTCGTGACTACTTGTATGGCGACACGTCTCCGGGCGAAGATGGCGTTACGACCGACGGCGACGATGACGAACTATTCGGCGATGGTGGCGATGACGTCCTGCACGGTGATGAAGGTGATGACACGTTGGATAGCGGTACCGGCGACGATGAGCTGTTTGGTGGCACCGGTGACGACACGTTGCATGGACGTAGCGGCGACGATCGGATGCTCGGCGATGCTGGGGATGACTTGCTCTCGGGAGATGAGGGCAACGACTATCTGCACGGTGGGTACGGTGACGATCAACTGCAGGGTTTCGAGGGCGCTGATGAAATTGAAGGTGGTTATGGCGACGATCGTTTGTACGGGTACAACATCCTTGGGATCGGGGATGATTCCGTTTCTGATATCTTGCGCGGCGGCGATGGAGACGATTTTCTACGTGGACAAGGTGGAAACGATTTTCTCTATGGAGATGGTGGCAACGATGACCTTGGGGGCGGTGATGGAGATGATTTCTTGGACGGTCAATCCGGAAATGATTTGATCGACGGAGGAAGCGGCAATGACACGGCACGTGGTGGCGATGGTATCGATCATATATTGGGGCAAGCCGGTGACGACGTGCTACACGGTGACTTTGGCAACGATCTAATTGAAGGTGGGCCAGGAAGCGACATCCTGTTTGGTGGTGTTGGTGATGACTATTTGTATGGGCATGCTATTGATGTGACCAATGATGACGGTGCCTCCGATGTCATTTACGGCGACCAAGGGATTGGACATATATTTGGCGAGACGACAACGATTGTGCTGGGTGGTCGTGACTTTCTCTTTGGTCAAGGAGGCAACGACCAGCTGTTCGGCGAACAGGGACGCGATGACCTATTCGGTGGTGCCGGCGACGATTCACTTGACGGCGGCGACGATGTCGATTTGATCGACGGTGGAATCGGTGACGATACAGCGAGCGGCGGCGCGGGCGATGACGAGATCTTTGGCCGCGTTGGCGACGACAACCTGAGTGGCAACGAAGGCAGTGACCGTATCCACGGGGGCAAAGGTGACGACACGATCGACGGCGGTGCTGGCCCGGATGTACTGCTAGGTGAAGCAGGAGCTGACACCATCCACGGGGGAGACGACGATGACCAAATCAATGGTGGCGCTGGCGAAGACGAACTATTCGGTGACGCAGGAAACGATCTGATCGTCGCCGGTACTGGCGTGGTAAACGTCTTGCGGGGTGGTGAGGGCGATGACCATTTGATCGGTAGCGACTGGGGCGACGAAGATCCGGATCCACTCGACAGTGTCTGGTTTGGCGATCGGTTGTTCGGCGATGCAGGCAACGACACCATTGAAGGTCTCGGCGGTGCAGATGACATTGATGGTGGCGACGGCGATGACTGGATCGATGGTGGTGCCAACGGTGACAAGCTATTCGGCGGTGCAGGCAACGATACTGTGTACGGCGGCAGCGGAGACGATCTCATTGACGGTTCTCTGGGCAACGACAAGTTGTTTGGCGAGACAGGAGAGGACACGATCACTGGTGCGGCCGGGGCCGACTTCATCGACGGTGGAACAGGCACCGACTTGTTAGACGGAGGATCGGGTGACGATCATCTGCAAGGTGGAGGTGGTGTTGGTGATGTCCTTCTCGGTGGCACCGGTGCCGATCGACTCGAAGGTAGCCCTGATGGGGCAGATGATATCGACGGCGGTGACGGTGACGATTGGCTACAAGGTCACGGAGGAAACGACCTACTGCGCGGCGGCGACGGCAGCGATCGCGTCGAAGGTGGCGACGGTGATGACACGATCGAAGGCGGTCTCGGGGCCGACATTCTAGTTGGCGGTTCCGATCATGACTTGCTCTACGGCCATACGATCGTTGGTATCAATGACGACGGGGCGATCGACTATTTGTACGGTGATGCGGCAAATAGTTCAATCACCGTCGGTGCCGGCCGTGACCAGTTGTTTGGCGGCGGTGGCAATGACCTTTTGTATGGCGAAGGCGATGACGACTTCATTGACCCGGGCACCGGGTCCGACGATCGAATCGACTATGGTACAGGCGAAGCAACGGACCCAACCGCGTTCGTTCCGCCTATGCCAACTCCGGCACCAGCGATCTTACCTGCTCTGCCAGCATTACGCACCGCAGCAACCTTGAAGAGCGGCCCAGCCGAAGCAGGACGTTGGGCGCAACTCGGTAATTCCGCAAGCGGCCAAGGAATCAGCGGTCGCGTTGCCGTGGATGCGAAACCAACGCTAACGATTGATCCAGTAGGACGTCAAATCGTCGCGTGGTCCGACAACCGAAATGGCGATTCCCAAATCTTTGTCAGCCGGTATGAGAACGATCAGTGGAACGAACTCGGCGGCAGTGCATCCAACGGCGGCGTAAGTCGTTCCCAGAGACCTTCGTCTCAACCGCAAATCATCGTGTCGGACGCCGGCCAGCCCATCGTTGCCTGGTTGGACGGAGAAACTGGCAGCGCGGATGTGATGGTCGCCGCTTTTGATTCGACCAGTGAAACATGGTTGCCGCTCGATGATTCATTAGCTGTCGGCGGGATCAGTGGTTCCGCGAATGTGTTGGAAGTAGTGGCAAGCGAATCGCCCAGCGGCCCCGTCGTCGCTTGGATCGCACAAACCGTAACGACTCGCGAAATTTATGTGCGTGTATTTGATGGCTCGACTTGGCAGAACCTCGGATCTGCCGTTGCGGTCAGCGGTGATCAGTTAACAGACTTAGCGATCGCGATCGATGACAACGGAAACACTGCGGTTGCCTGGAGTGATAGCTCTGGTAGCTCAACCGACGTTTATGCTCGTCGGCTGGTCGCAGGATCTTGGCAAGCCCTCAGCGGGTCGGACACTGGCGGCGGAATCAGCGACTCGGTAGACGCGGCGGTCGCGCCGACAATCGCTTGGCACGGCGGCGAACTTTTCGTTGCATGGCAACAAACGCACGATACCGAGATCGATACGCGAACAACCATCCAAACCGAGCGATTCGACGGCACGGTGTGGCTGGATTCCGGCATCATCACTGGATCGTCATCGATTACCAGCGGCTTTGCCGAGTCAAGAACTCCAAGACTCGTTGCTGGGACTAGCCTGGATCTCGTTTGGATCGAGACGCTGGATGAAGTCGACGCTGCCAAGTCGGACACGATCTACCGAATGCGATATTCAGCAGGCAATTTCAGCGAACCGTTTGCTGGTGCGAACGATGCGGCCGGGTCGGGAGTGCTTTCGGTTGCTAATGACCTTGGGGGAACAACCATTTCGTCGTTGGCTGTTGGCAGTGATCCACTGGGTAACCCAGCAATCGTTTGGACGAACCAATCTGCGTCGTCAGCAGATCTACCGGCGATCTATCTCCGTAGCGAGGGCGCTACTGCGGCTAACCGATATCGCGTTGCCAGCGTATCGGCACTCGAATCATTGCTTAGTGGCGGCACTCTCGCACCGGGAGACCTAGTGCTGCTCGCCGCTGGCGACTACTCGCAAACATTAACACTCTCGGCAGCCGCGTCGGGTGTTCACTTTCAAGCAGAACCGGCAACCAAGATCGAAGGAATGATCATTGTAGACGGAGCGGCCGACGTTTCGCTACAAGACCTGAACGCTGGCACGATCCAGATCGCGAGCGGCAACAATGTGACGTTGCGTGATTCACAGCTAAGCCAATTGGTGCTTCTCGGCGGATCGGGGCATCGAATTACAAACAATCGGATCGAAGCATCCGAGACGGCGATCGCGATCACTGGCAACATTGGAGTGATGATCGGGTTCAATGAAATCGTTGGGGAAACGGCCGTCAAATTTGACGCGGTTGCGTCGGTTGATTTGCGACACAATCGCATCGAAGCAACTTTGATCGGAATTGACATCGCATTCGACCAGTCCGGAATCATCACCGGGAACGATGTGCGAAGCGGTTCGATCGCTGTTCGCTATCAGGCAGACGCCAATGTATCAGGCAACCTCATTCATCAATCGACTTATGGAGTGCAAGTCGGTCCGGGGTTGGACGGTGGCGTTGTCACGTTTGGCGGCGTTGCAGGATCATCGTTCAACATCATTCGCGACAATGTGGTTGGTGTAGATGTTCGCGATCGCGTTGTCGGGCAACATTTGATCGCCAACCAAACTGGTGCCGTTGGAAATGGGCAGTTGGGTGACGACGACTGGCAACGCCCCAACCGAATCGAGCTAAACGAAGTCGGTTCTCTTGTCACCGGAACGGTTCAGTACAACCAGTTTGTGGACAACACAATTGCGATCAAGACTTTTGATAAGCAATTGGTGGCTCACAATACGATTTCAAGCCTGCGAGACGAGATTGACTCCATCGGCATCCATGCCTCCAGTGCAACCGGTTCTCGCATCTTCC
Organism: Bythopirellula sp.; assembly: GCA_965224625.1. GTDB lineage: Bacteria > Planctomycetota > Planctomycetia > Pirellulales > Lacipirellulaceae > Bythopirellula. Next base: position 255,165 of record CBDCZS010000001.1, on the reverse strand, counting down.
ACAACACAATCCACGAACGGGCGGGCGACGCGATTCGAATCGTTTCTTCTTCCTCAGAGATTGAAGTTCGCAGCAATGTCCTGTGGGTCGACAATGGCACGGCCCTTTATGTCGATGACAGCAGCCAATCTGGGTTCGCCAGCGACTACAACCAGTTGCACGCAGAACCAGGTGCAACGCTCGTTCACTACAGCATTGACTTCTTCGATCTACTGGATTGGCAAGTCGACGTTGGACGCTACGACTTGCATTCGATCGGCACAACGGTTGTAAATCCCTTCGCCGCGAAACCACGAGTCATCAGCGTGGCAACCGGAGACTACTCTCCAGCTCCGCTGATCGGACAACAGTCGGATTCGTCGCCTGGTATCGACGCCGCCGATCCCAAAAGCGATCTCGCCCTGTCTCTGGGCACCGTCAATCTGCTGACCAACTCAGGGTTCGAGTCGGGGCTGGCCAACTGGAATACGAATGTCGAGGCAGGTACGGGGGGCACCGCCGCCAGCTCGTTCGAAGGCCAGTCACACTTTGTGCCCGGCGCGACGCCTTTGGCTTTTGCCGAGCAAACAGCGGATCTGATCGCTGCGGGATACACTCCCGCTGAATTAGATTCCAGCGACTTGAGGATTGTATTCGGAGGACGACTTCGCCATAGCGCGGTGAATCAAGTTTCCCAGTCGCTAGCCTCGGTCGAGTTCCTCAACGGAGGTGGCACCTCGCTGGGGCCACGTGTCGTCTCGCTTGCTACCCAATCCGCCGATGGGCGATGGGAGTTGGTCGGGGACGAAGTCGATATTCCCGTGGGCGCCCGGCAAGCAGTTTTCCGATACGAAGCCGCTCGTACCGCCGCCAGTGGCGCGAACGCCGGGCGACTGGACAACGCCTGGATGCGAGTTGTATCGGAAACGCATGGGACCGATACGGGTGCCTATGGGAACACGGCGCTGGACAGAGACGTTGTTGTCACCCGACCAACCATCAATCTTCGCTTCCCCGACCTCTACACCGATTGGGAGCGGGATCGACCGCGAGACATCCTCTGGGACTCTTACGGGAACGTCGGTGAATCCGCCGTGCGAATTTCGTTGATGAGCGATGGCCCGCATGGGGCAGAGCTAGTCACCGTGATCTCGGCGACGACAGCCGACGATGGCCACTTCACCTGGATTCCATCGACCAGCGGCGTGGACTATGCGACGTATGGATTGCGTATCGAAGTCCAATTGGTCAGCAACGATTACGCCTTCGATCGAAGTATCGAAACCTTCACGGTTCCGGAAAACACCGACACTTTCTACGCCAACGACCAGAGCCTCGTTGATGACCAGTATACGTCCGCCGCCGGCGACAACCGAAACACAGGAAAACTTGCGGACCGGCCAAAACCGACGCCCAGCCACATCTTCCAAACCTATTCGCTGGGTTCCGGGCAAACGCTGTTCACGGACGACGGCGACTACGCCCTCTTTGACCCGCTGGTCATCTCGAACATTGTCGGTGTCGGCGATGACGAGGGATTTGTCTGGAACGGTCCCGACGCACCGGGTAGCACGGCCAGTCTGTATCATGTGCATCCGAACACGGTCGCTTCGCTCGTGGAACTCAACGACGCGGATTTCGTCACGATCCGCAACTTAACGCTGGATAACGCGCAGCGAGGACTTTATCTGCACGCCGGAAGTACACAGTTCACGGGTGAAGACCTGAGCCTTTCGGGCCATAATCTGGACGGCATTTTCATCGAAGAGGACTCCGAGGCGACCGTGCTGCGGAATCTTACCGTCACCAACAATGGGCGTCATGGCATCTATGTCACGTCGGCAATCGATGAGATTTCCGGCAGCGTCGTGCAAAGCAACGTAAATCGTGGAATCTATGTAACGAATCAAGAAGGCCTGCTGCTTTCCGACAACCAAATCGACGACCACCTTGACTACGGAATCTACTTCGTGGCCATCGCGGGCGATGCTTCGACCATTTCTGGCAATACGGTTAGCGGAACCGATCGAGGCATCTTTGTTCAAGCCACGTTCGGTTCGGTAGAAGTGCGTGAGAACCATGTCTTTGACAATCGAGTGGACGGCATCGAAGGATTCGGCGACGTGCTGGTCGTTCGTAACGCAGTTCACGACAACGTAGGCCGAGGTATTTTTGCCCGTCGCGACACCGACGTTACCGAGAACGTTGTATTCAGCAATGCGACTGGTATCCAGCTAGACAGAAATCAGGGTTCTGGTCAGCCGTCCACCGCAACGAATAATCGGGTCTACAACAATACCACCGTTGGGATTCTGGCATACGAAGATACGAACGTCCTTGGGAACGTTGTCTATAACAATCCAACGGGAATTTTTGCGGATTCGCCTCACTCGTCGAGTCATTTCTCTGGCCAAATAGCCAACAACGTTCTTTACGCAAACTCGGACTACGCGATCCGCATCGACGACGGACAGAATCCGGACGTGCTCAATAACACGATTCATCAAGACGCAGGCATCGGAATCCGTATTGAAACGGGCACGTCGGGTGCGGAACTCAAGAACAACATTCTGTCGCTGGCCGACGCAGTGGGATTGTCGGTGACCAATGACAGCCAATCAGGATTTCAGTCCGACTTCAATCTCTTCCATCTGACCGGCGCAAGCGTTGTCGGCATCTGGCAGAACATCAACCGTTCCAACTTGTTGAATTGGCGAAGTGCGACCTTTGCGGACCAAAGCAGCACGTCCCAGGACCCAAGATTCGTGGACCCAGTCGGAGCGGATGGGGTGATCGGTTATGTCGATGCAACGATCGATGGCCGTGACGACGACTTCCATTTGCAAAGCACCGAAGGCCGATTCACCGGCTCTTTGGCTCCCGTTTTCGACGTGGCATCCGGGCAGGCCATATTCCTGACAACCACCGAAGTTACCGACTTGGTTCAATCTCCGGCAATTGATCGCGGACAAGCGAGTTCATTGTTCGGCAACGAGCCAATTCCCAGCGGTGGCTTTATTAACCTGGGTGCCCACGGCAACACGTCGCAAGCTTCCAAAAGCCCGGCACAGTATGTGTTGGTCACGCAGCCCGATGGTGGTGAAGCCTTGCCAGTGGGTCAAACGTTGACGCTCAGCTGGCGGACCGAGTCGGTCGGTACCGGGACCGTCATGCTGAACTTGCTTCGCGACGGAGACCCTGGCTTCAATCTGGTGATCGCCAGTTCGACGCCCAACGATGGTTTTTACGATTGGTTGATCGACGCCAGCGTACCGGCCGCGAATGATTACCGTTTGGAAGTCACGCGAATCGAATTCCCCGGCATTGTTGATATAAGTAACAACACGTTTGAGATCACCCCAGAGACCAGCACCTACTACGTCAATATCGTGGGCGATTCGGATTTGTCCGATAACGAGTACACGACGGCGGCAGGTGACGAGGCCAACAGCGGTTTGTCTCCGGGATCCCCCAAACCGTCCGTTCGATCTTTGCTGGAAGCATTCGATTTAGAAGCAGGTGACACCATTCTGGTCGACACGGGCGTCTACGATCTGACGGCGAACATTGTGTTAACTGCCAATGATTCTGGCGTCCGAATTGTCGGTGCCGTGGGCACAGGACACGAGACAATCCTGGATCGTGGCAATACGGCAACGGGCAGCTACGTAATCTTGCTTGAGGATGCGGACGATGTGACGCTGGAGAGTCTTTCCATCACCGGCGGCTCGTATGGCGTGATCACCAGCACCAGTTCGGACAGCGATAATCTGACGATCCTAAACAGCCGCATCTACGAGAATACCCTTGACCAGATACGGCTGCAGACCACCGACGATGGCCTGACCGTTCAGGACAGCGAAGTCTTTGGAATTGCCGGTACCAATCACGTCGGCATCTCAGCGTCAGGAAGTCAGGTAACGTTGATCGGAAACGACGTTCACACCAATGATAGAGGCATCCATCTCTTTGCTATCGGCGCAACGCCAATTGCAGATCTCACCGTGACCGGCAACACGGTCCACGACAATACGTCCCACGGCATTTGGGTTAACTCCAATAATGGCGCGACCATTTCCGAAAATGTCACCTATGCCAACGCCACCGGCATCAACGCCTTTGGAAACGGTCTTGCGGGTTTTGAGACGATCATCGAGAACAACCAAGTCTACGACAACAGTACTGGAATCACGGGCCAACGGATTACGATTCGAAATAACACCATTTGGTCGAATACTAACAATGGCATTTCCCTGGGTAGTTTCACTGGTATCTCTGGTCTTGACATTGCTGAGAACAACGTCGTGTTCGACAACACCACCGGCATCTTTGCCCGCGGCGACTCCATTGTTCGTGGGAACGTGGCCTATAACAACTCCAATGCCGGTATCTTTGGGGCTGAAAGTGCAGTGATTGTGGGGAACACCGCCTACGCCAACGACATCGGCGTGACCGGCGCCTTCGGATTCGGCAGCACGTTTACAGGGCAGTTGTCGAACAACATCGTGTACGACAATCACAGCTACGGGATCGTCGTGGGACAAGGAGTCGGCGCTTTGGTGAACAACAATACCGTTTATCAACCCGCAGGAATTGGTATTCAAGTTGGAGACTCCTCATCCAACACTACGCTTCGCAACAACATAATCCAAACGAACGCCGACGCAGCGATCGAGGTTACCAGCAACAGTCAAAATGGATTTTCTTCCAACTTCAATCTGATCTACACACCCGGCGCCGGTACGCTAGGGCGCTGGGGAGCCACCGACTTCGACAACCGAGCCGACTGGTTCTACGAACTGGGACTGGATGCCAACAGTCTGGCGGGTGAGACCACCGCCTTCGATCCACAGTTCGTAGACGTCGATGGTCTTGACGGTATTCTGGGCTACGTTGGTGGAGTGGACGGCGGCCTGGATGACGACTTCCATCTGCAAACAACGTCTCCTGCGATTGACGGCGGCTTTCTGGATGATCCGTTTGGAAACGAGTTGGGTGCCAATGGTGGGCGAATCAACGTCGGTGCCTATGGCAACACGGCAGAAGCCGCCACCAGTCCACCGGAGGTGATTCAAGTTCTCTCTCCGAATGGACTGGAAAAATACGAAAGTGGTCAACAGATTACGATCGACTGGCATCAGCATGGAGACTTTAATGAATCGCATGAGGATGCCTATCGACTGTATGTAGATAGTCTCGGCCCGGTCGCATCGTGGCAGTTCGAAGAATCGGCAGGGGCCACCGTCGCTATCGACCAAGTCGGTGATCGCGATGGAACGTATCTCGGTAATCCTACGTTGGAAGCAACGGGAGCATTCGGCACGGCTCTGGGTAGCTCGCTTTCATTCGACGGAGTGGATGACGAACTCCAAATCCCCGACGATGGCACGCTGGACCTGACCCACAACGTGTCCCTTTCCTTCTGGATGAACGTCGATCAGATTTCCTCTTCCTTTGCAGCAACTCCGCTCGTCTCCAAAGACAACTCAGGTGTGTTCGTTGCCACGTACTCCATCTCTCTCACCCGCAATGGCGCTCTGCAAATGCAGACCCGTGAAGACACAACTACTCGCACAACGACTACGGCCAATAGCTTGATTCAAGCGGGCCAGTGGTATCACGTCCTGGGTGTCATGGATCGAGACCTTGGTAGGATGACGATCTACGTGGATGGACTCGAACAGGCCAGTAATGCGATCTCAACCACCGTTGATGCGAACAGCCTCAACGAACCATTAAGAGTCGGCCATTCTGGCTCGACATTCGAACCACGGTTTAACGGACGTATTGACGAGCTGTCCCTCTTTGACCATCCGCTCACCGCGCATGATGCCGACTCCTTGGCCACGCCTCGTGCGGCAGACTTGACCTTGGAATTAGTCGATGCAGTGACACTCGCGACGGTCGAGACGATCGTTTCCAATACGCAGCTATTGGGGCGATCCTACGATTGGACGATTCCCACTAGCGTACCGGCTGATCAAGAATATCTCATTAAGATTACCGCAGAAAATGCGTTGGGGAACGTATCGGACCTATCCAACGAACCGTTCCAAATCGCCAACGATGGCAATCAATACTACGTGAATCTGGCAGGCGATGCCGACCTCACCGACAACGAATACACCACAGCGCCCGGCAGTAATGCCAATACCGGAAAGTCACCGGATTCTCCACTCTCCAGTCTGCGGACGCTGTTGTCTGCTTACGAGCTTGGACTGGGTGACACCATTCTGGTCGACACGGGCGTCTACGATCTGACGGCGAACATTGTGTTAACTGCCAATGATTCTGGCGTCCGAATTGTCGGTGCCGTGGGCACAGGACACGAGACAATCCTGGATCGTGGCAATACGGCAACGGGCAGCTACGTAATCTTGCTTGAGGATGCGGACGATGTGACGCTGGAGAGTCTTTCCATCACCGGCGGCTCGTATGGCGTGATCACCAGCACCAGTTCGGACAGCGATAATCTGACGATCCTAAACAGCCGCATCTACGAGAATACCCTTGACCAGATACGGCTGCAGACCACCGACGATGGCCTGACCGTTCAGGACAGCGAAGTCTTTGGAATTGCCGGTACCAATCACGTCGGCATCTCAGCGTCAGGAAGTCAGGTAACGTTGATCGGAAACGACGTTCACACCAATGATAGAGGCATCCATCTCTTTGCTATCGGCGCAACGCCAATTGCAGATCTCACCGTGACCGGCAACACGGTCCACGACAATACGTCCCACGGCATTTGGGTTAACTCCAATAATGGCGCGACCATTTCCGAAAATGTCACCTATGCCAACGCCACCGGCATCAACGCCTTTGGAAACGGTCTTGCGGGTTTTGAGACGATCATCGAGAACAACCAAGTCTACGACAACAGTACTGGAATCACGGGCCAACGGATTACGATTCGAAATAACACCATTTGGTCGAATACTAACAATGGCATTTCCCTGGGTAGTTTCACTGGTATCTCTGGTCTTGACATTGCTGAGAACAACGTCGTGTTCGACAACACCACCGGCATCTTTGCCCGCGGCGACTCCATTGTTCGTGGGAACGTGGCCTATAACAACTCCAATGCCGGTATCTTTGGGGCTGAAAGTGCAGTGATTGTGGGGAACACCGCCTACGCCAACGACATCGGCGTGACCGGCGCCTTCGGATTCGGCAGCACGTTTACAGGGCAGTTGTCGAACAACATCGTGTACGACAATCACAGCTACGGGATCGTCGTGGGACAAGGAGTCGGCGCTTTGGTGAACAACAATACCGTTTATCAACCCGCAGGAATTGGTATTCAAGTTGGAGACTCCTCATCCAACACTACGCTTCGCAACAACATAATCCAAACGAACGCCGACGCAGCGATCGAGGTTACCAGCAACAGTCAAAATGGATTTTCTTCCAACTTCAATCTGATCTACACACCCGGCGCCGGTACGCTAGGGCGCTGGGGAGCCACCGACTTCGACAACCGAGCCGACTGGTTCTACGAACTGGGACTGGATGCCAACAGTCTGGCGGGTGAGACCACCGCCTTCGATCCACAGTTCGTAGACGTCGATGGTCTTGACGGTATTCTGGGCTACGTTGGTGGAGTGGACGGCGGCCTGGATGACGACTTCCATCTGCAAACAACGTCTCCTGCGATTGACGGCGGCTTTCTGGATGATCCGTTTGGAAACGAGTTGGGTGCCAATGGTGGGCGAATCAACGTCGGTGCCTATGGCAACACGGCAGAAGCCGCCACCAGTCCACCGGAGGTGATTCAAGTTCTCTCTCCGAATGGACTGGAAAAATACGAAAGTGGTCAACAGATTACGATCGACTGGCATCAGCATGGAGACTTTAATGAATCGCATGAGGATGCCTATCGACTGTATGTAGATAGTCTCGGCCCGGTCGCATCGTGGCAGTTCGAAGAATCGGCAGGGGCCACCGTCGCTATCGACCAAGTCGGTGATCGCGATGGAACGTATCTCGGTAATCCTACGTTGGAAGCAACGGGAGCATTCGGCACGGCTCTGGGTAGCTCGCTTTCATTCGACGGAGTGGATGACGAACTCCAAATCCCCGACGATGGCACGCTGGACCTGACCCACAACGTGTCCCTTTCCTTCTGGATGAACGTCGATCAGATTTCCTCTTCCTTTGCAGCAACTCCGCTCGTCTCCAAAGACAACTCAGGTGTGTTCGTTGCCACGTACTCCATCTCTCTCACCCGCAATGGCGCTCTGCAAATGCAGACCCGTGAAGACACAACTACTCGCACAACGACTACGGCCAATAGCTTGATTCAAGCGGGCCAGTGGTATCACGTCCTGGGTGTCATGGATCGAGACCTTGGTAGGATGACGATCTACGTGGATGGACTCGAACAGGCCAGTAATGCGATCTCAACCACCGTTGATGCGAACAGCCTCAACGAACCATTAAGAGTCGGCCATTCTGGCTCGACATTCGAACCACGGTTTAACGGACGTATTGACGAGCTGTCCCTCTTTGACCATCCGCTCACCGCGCATGATGCCGACTCCTTGGCCACGCCTCGTGCGGCAGACTTGACCTTGGAATTAGTCGATGCAGTGACACTCGCGACGGTCGAGACGATCGTTTCCAATACGCAGCTATTGGGGCGATCCTACGATTGGACGATTCCCACTAGCGTACCGGCTGATCAAGAATATCTCATTAAGATTACCGCAGAAAATGCGTTGGGGAACGTATCGGACCTATCCAACGAACCGTTCCAAATCGCCAACGATGGCAATCAATACTACGTGAATCTGGCAGGCGATGCCGACCTCACCGACAACGAATACACCACAGCGCCCGGCAGTAATGCCAATACCGGAAAGTCACCCGGCTCCCCCATGGCCGACTTAGGCGCCCTCCTGGCGGTTTATGACCTGGAACCGGGTGATGTGGTCAACATCGACACTGGCGAGTACGCCGTCCTTCGCAATATTGATTTGACGGAGAACGACAGCGGCGTTCGGCTGCAAGGGGCCACCGAGGCTGGCCATGCGACGATTTTCAATCGAGGCAGTACCCTCTCGCCCAGCTACGGCTTCTACTTTATTGGCGCCGACGACATCACATTGGATTCGCTGGAAGTTACCGGCGGCTACTACGGCATCTTGGCGGCAACCAATTCAGGCAGCACCAACAATCAGCTCATCAACTCGCGGATTTACAACAACGCCCGCGAGGAAGTCGTCATCGGTGCGGGCAACGATTCCTGGATCATCGACAACATCGAGGTCTTTGATACCAACAACTCAACCTACAACGGGCTGTCTTTGGGAAATGCAGGGACGGTCGTTGAAAATAGCAGCTTCCATGATGTCAGGGACGGTATTGCCTTTACGGGCAGTGGCGCCACCATTCGGAACAATGCATTCTTTGACAACGCCAATCGCGGCATCTATGTATCCGGCTCCTCCGGTGACAGTCTGATTATCGAATCCAATCAAGTGTTCGGAAACACAGACGGTATCGACGTACGCAACTTCAGCTCTTCGACGTTTGTCCAAGTCATCGGTAATCATGTCTTTGACAATAGTTCCGACGGCATCTTGGCGTCGGGGCAGGTACTCGTATTCGACAATCAAGCGCATGGCAATGTTGCAATCGGAATTTATGGTACCAACGAGGCAGTTGTAGACCAGAACGTTGTCCACGCCAATGCCGTCGGAATTCAACTTGGCGGTCCAGGTAACGCAGGTACGAACTTTGCAACGGCAACGGAGAATCGAGTCTTCGATAACGCCACGGTAGGAATTCTGGCGTACTACCAAAGCGACGCGCTGCGAAATAGCGTCTATTCCAATTCCATCGGTATCCAAACAGCACGCGGCACCACGTCACAGAATTATTTCCAAGGCACGATTGCCGACAATCTTGTCTATGCGAACACAAACCAGGGCATCTTGGTGCATTATGGCAGGATAGGCGCCGAGGTGATTAACAACACGGTCTTCCAAGCGGTGGGAGAGGCCCTTCGTATTGAAAACGATTCCCAGGACGTTCGTATCGCCAACAACGTTCTGTGGGTAGATTCAGGCCATGACCTTTTCGTCGCGGACGATAGCCAATCCGGCTTGACCAGCGATTACAATCTCTTCCACACCGGTACGGCCTCCAACGCGTTTACGGGGTCTTGGGGTGGGCAAGATTTCGCGAGTCTGGCCGATTGGCAAACGGCGTCTGGTCTGGATACCAACAGCTACGAGGGTGATCCGCTATTCATTGATCGGGATGGAGCTGACAACGTGTTAGGCTGGGACCCGACGGGCGATGGATACGACGGCGGCCCAGACGACAACTTCATCGTGCATAAGAACTCGCCCACGATCGACAGCGGCCTAAGCTGGCTCGCTTTCCCCACCGACTTGCAAGGTTCGACTCGATTGGATGACCCGTCGACCGTGAACCGCGGCGTTGACTACGTGGAACAATCGGCTGTGAATACGGCCTTTCCACCGGCTGCGGGCGAAGTCGCACAGAACTGGAAGGCGTTTAACGGTTTTTGGAATTACGTGCTGCCATTCAACTTTACCTTCTACGGCGTTGAATACACCGACGTCACCGTCTCATCCCACGGCTTGTTGCAGTTTGGCGCAACGACCGGTGTCAATAGTTCTTTCAATTCCACAAGCGATTTGCTTACAAGGCCGCGAATCGCGCCGTTGTGGGACAGTATGACTACCCTCGGTACGGGTGACGACATCTTCATTGACGAGTCGCAAACAGGTCGCGTGACGATTCGCTGGGACGCGAGTGCGAATGCTGGTGACGCCAATTTCGCCGTGACGCTGTTCGATACGGGTGACATTGAATTCCATTACGGATCAGGGAATGCTATCCTTAGTCCGACCGTCGGCATCTCGGCTGGCGATGGAAGGTCGCACTTGCTTGCCATCCACGACGGTCAAACGCAGCTCACCGACGCGGCGTCGGTTCGATTTGCTCTGGTGCCTGGCAGTGTCGATATCGGTGCCTATGAATTCCGCGGGGATTCGAACGATAACCTAGCCCCAACTGTCACGGGAACCGGACCCAGCGGTGTTCAATCTGGCACGATCATCGAATCCACCGATTCGATCCGCATCGACTTCAGCGAAGAGATCAATCAAATCGACGCGTTGGCTCCGGCTGCTTATGAGCTACGAAGCAGCGGTGCAAACGGCATCTTCGGCGATGGCGATGATTCAGTGATCACCCTTCTTCCTGAGTTCGTGGTCGGAGACACATCGGTCCGCTTGAATTTCGTGGACGGATTGCTGCCCGCAGGCAACTACCGCTTGACACTTTACAGTAACACGACAGCCAGCCAGCATGACACGGCTGGAATCCGCCTGGACGGTGACAGCGATGGCGTGACAGGCGGCGACTATGTGCGGCTCTTTGAGGTCGCGATGCCGACCGCTGACTCAGCCGATTTCGACTCCGACGGCGATGTCGACGGCGCGGACTTTTTGGCTTGGCAGCGCGGATTTGGCACGCCGGGTGCCAACAAACCGGACGGTGATGCCGACAACGACAACGATGTCGACACCGTCGATTTGGTTGTCTGGGCAGGTCAGTATGGCGAACTTGCTCCCCTGGACTCAGCCGATTTCGACTCCGACGGCGATGTCGACGGCGCGGACTTTTTGGCTTGGCAGCGCGGATTTGGCACGCCGGGTGCCAACAAACCGGACGGTGATGCCGACAACGACAACGATGTCGACACCGTCGATTTGGTTGTCTGGGCAGGTCAGTATGGCGAACTTGCTCCCCTGGACTCAGCCGATTTCGACTCCGACGGCGATGTCGACGGCGCGGACTTTTTGGCTTGGCAGCGCGGATTTGGCACGCCGGGTGCCAACAAACCGGACGGTGATGCCGACAACGACAACGATGTCGACACCGTCGATTTGGTTGTCTGGGCAGATCAGTATGGCGAACTTGCTCCCCTGGACTCAGCCGTCAGCGATCAGCCACCAGCTTTCTTAGCTCCGCAGAACGACTTAGCTCCGCAGAACGAATCGTCTGCTGTACAAACCCCAGCATTTGACTCGCGTGCCGATTTGATCGACGCAGTGATGGCGTTCGAGTTGGGCCGCGGCCGTCAAGTTTCCGAAACGTTACCGCTGGACCGGGAGCCAGTCTTCGTAGAAACCTACGCAGACCGCGTCTTCGCCGCAGAGTCAATCACAACCGGGCCCCTGTTTACTGACGAAAGCGAACGCATCGACACGAGCTCAAGCGAAAACGAAGAAGCCAAAGCCCAGTGGCTGGCCGACGAATTGCTGGAGCGGGTGTTTGACTGAAGTCTCTCTCCGATAACTTTTCTGTTTGCCTATCTTCCAATGTCATAGGCGATGAGCGAGCGATGGTTGCTGCCCGCAGTTCAGGAAGCCGGCGAAACGGCAGCAATCATCGCCACTGGCGTATTATTGAATCGCTAAGGCTCGGGCTATCAGTTACGCAAGTAAGATTGACGAACAACTCCAATCCTTGCAAAATATGTCGTGCAAGTAGCATTGATCGAATGTACTAACCTGCTCAAGATAAGCGACACATCGCGGTGGATACTTTGGGCTTGCTGTTGGCAATCGTGGTACATGGTGCGGATTGGCAAGATCAAGACGCAGCCGAGTGGGTCATAGGAAAGTGGGACAATCAATGCCGTCGACGGAAAGTCATTTTTGGAGATTCGGCTTACGGTCGGACGGGATTGCTCGATTGGGTTCAGGAAACCTTGGGAGGGATATGGCAAACCGTGTTACGGCCTGTCGGGGTCAAAGAATTTGTGGTCTTGCCAAAGCGATGGGTCGTCCAACGTACTTTCGTATGGTTAGCCCGACATCGTCGCTCTAGGAAAGATTACGAAAAAACCGTTAAATCCAGCGAAGTCTTCGCTATGATCCGTCTCATGTTGAAAAGGCTCGCAAAGGCGGAAATCTGAATTTCAAAACACGTTCTGAATCTGCCTGGCTGATTGAAGCTAACGTCCGGTGGAAAATTAGACCTCCTGCAGTTCGTAGTCTCCCAAACTGCAAGCGGTTGGACAAACCTCGATCATGAAGCGTCCGCCCAAACTGTAGGCGGTGATGGAGACCTCTGAAGTTGCGCCATCCTATCGACGACAGCCGGATCCTGCTTGCGGATGTCTTAAGCTGGTGCCACGTTCGCGACTAAGGAGGGCGTGTCATTGTTCAGTTGGGACCAACCGTATATGCGGTCGGTGAATCGCCCGTCCGACGGACGAAATCGAACCATAGCCTCAAGGCGTCGGACACTATCTTTGGCCTTCTAGCATAAAAACACTCGGCCTATCCGCCACCGAATCTGAATACTGAATATCTGACTTCTATTTGTTGCACAGCCTGTTACATAACCCGTTCCCCACTTCAACACCCACTCCGCTTCTCTTTGAGGTGTTTCGCACTAGGTTTCCGGGGGCCGGCGGCCTTCGTCGTAAACTCCTCAACCCCCGGCTTCATTCAGTGGTGGCGTAGGTGCAGGTGACTCGGGATTCCTAACGGAGATCCCTCCTTTTTCCTGCCATGCTCGGACGCTCCAGACCTCGGTTCCGAACACAGAATGAAGCCGGGGCTATCGCCACCGGCACCCCGGAAACGTATGTCGCAAGTTTGGTCCGAGTCGACCCCTCTCAGCCTACCACTACGGTCAAGGTGATCCACCGGGCTCCACCTGGACCTGCGCGGTTCGCCAGCCTGGGTCAACACGACCCCTGTTTACTTCTTACTCCCCCACTCCAATGCTTTATCGCGTACGACTCCAGTACAGCCTGCATGTTGATGCACGTTCAAAATCGGAAGCCTTTTCGATAGCTTCGCGAATGCTCCGAGAAAATCCGGGCTCAGCGATCTCTCAGATCGAACAGGCTGACGCGCCCAAGGGAAATTCGCCTCTCTGGAAACGGGTGCTGACCGGCAAGTGATGCCGGTCCCCCTTTTGCCCGCACGCTCCGGGCGTCGGTCCAACGCTCCGGCGATGCAAGCGGAGCCTTTTTCTGGTGCCGTTTGGCAATGTGTTGAAACTAACCTGTTTTTCTCATTCGTTCTATGCGATTACTTTGAACCGACTGCTTCACTAAGCTTACATTTTCTGTTGCAAAATCAAACATCTAAAAAACGACCAGCCTCGCAATGGAGACTGGCCGCAAAGGAATGAATCGTTCCTAACGATCCGCTAGAACGGCTAAGGTGTCGTTTCTGCCTCAACTTCCTCAAGATAGGTAGCCGCTTTCTGAAGTCCGGCGATCGCAGCATGGATCGTGGTCAACGAAAAAGTCGGTTGGCTCTGCCATTCATCTTGCTTCTCATTGAAGAAACGGCGTTCACAGCGGACATTGCGAATTGTTCGAGTTGTCTGCTGGTTCGGACCGATGTCACGAGTCACCTCATTGGCGAACACGCTGATCTGAACAGAGCCGTATTGCCAGCTTCGTTCAGGTCGTTTTTTTGGCTCGCCATTCGAGCCTGTCGTTTCAGAGGCAGCCGCTTGTTGCGGTGCGGTCGATGTAGCCATGTCATTTGTCTCCTATGGCTGGTGGAAAGGAACGTAATCTGCCGCAATGCGACACCTGACTACCCAGCCAGCGTGAGACAGTGCCACTCCATGAACAACTTGTCCAGTATTTTCATCGATCTTTCGTCGCAGTAATGAGGGAATCAAAAGCAACCGCAGCGTAGTCGACACGCCGACCCGGCGCAAGCCAGTGGTTGATCGGCAAGCGGCGGCAACGGTTGGCGCTGCGCGGTGCTTCGCTGCAACCGGCCCGCTTGCAACGACAACCAGGCTTGACGCCCGGTCGGGAAACAGGTCGACCGCTCGGGCGGCCCTTTTATTTCCTACTCAATTACTGCTATGGCGCAAGCCAAAGAAAAATCACCGGCCAAGCCCATCCACAGGCTTAAAGTGGACAACATTCATCTCACCGTCTGGGAAGGCCCTCGGGTCACCCTGCAGCGAGAATACACCTTTCGAGGCAAGGTCGGATACGCCGACTCGCTACGTATCGAAGACATCCCGCCCCTCAAAAAGGCGCTCGACCAGTACGTCCTCTGGTCCGTAGGATTCTTGGAAAAAGAGCAGGACGACAAAAAAACAGCCGAGCCGGAGGCTGAAGCAAAAAAATAACCGGCATCCGCCCCGAGCTTCGGCTCGGGGCAACAATTCTTTATCTCTTCATTTTCAACCATCTATTCTATGACCAAGTATTCCATCACCAAAGGCGAACTCAATCAATTCTGCGGCTCCACGACTTTTTTCAAGCATCCTGTCTTCGGTTACCGCTATACCGAAGGGATTGCTTTTCTGGCTGAACATGCGGGTGCCCATTGGCTGCTCGACGCAATCAGTTCGTGGCAAAACGAAAAATCTGTCCGCGAGGACCCAATGCTCCAAGAAATCCAGTTCTGGAAGCTGTCAGTCCGTGAGGATCATTCGGCGACTCTCACCTGCCGAAGAGATGGCAACCAAGTCGTGATTGCTCAAGACATCGAGTACACTGACTTCCCTCTCGACTTCGTACTCATCTACTACTACTACATCGATGGACTGATGTTATTGCCCAGCGAGTATTAGCAGTCTGAACGAAAATTCGCTCCGCGTTCCGGCGCGGAGCAATTTTTATGTTTTTTGCGGCGGCGACGTGGCTTGGCGGCGCTTTGCTGCCTGCTTGGACCAACGGGTCCAAGCCGTTCGCTATGCTGGCCAGCCGACTGTCGCCAGGGTGAGAGTCCCCTCTTCCACTGAGTGTCAGACTCTACGTCAGCCTCTCCGTCAAGGAATGTTTGACGGTGCGTTGACGCTCCGTTGGACGCACCGCTCGCGGTACGTCTGACAGACCGGCGGACGCTGCGCTCGACACATTGATGACGGAGCGTTATTCACCGTCTGACGCTCTGGCAGGGGTGGTGCCAGACGCTCTGCCAAGCTTGGCATGAGCAGGCAGGGGTAATTCCGACTAGGTTTGGCAGGGGGAGTTGGCATGGGGGTACGCAACGTGGATTGTTCTGACGCACCGGTTGGCGGGATGCCACGCTTTGACAGACGCTGCGTCGCGACGTACCCTCATGCCACGTGCTTCCCCATCTGACATGACTACCCCCAAGCCTGACAGCCTAACCACCGAAGGTTTTGTCAACAAACGCAACGCAGTTGAACACTTCAACCGATCCCACCGTTCATTAAGCCGTGATATCACCACAGCAGTGAGATTGGGTGACGAAGAAATCCTCAAGCATTTTCGCCTGCAAACCCAAGATGGACAAGTGCGAGAGGGGACTGGCGTCACGATCGACGTTCTTGATGAACTTCGAGATGCGGGCCAAGTTCCAACATGGTGGGCTGAGCGAAACTACTTGCTCCAGCGATACGGACTGCGTGGCGAAGAGTCATCAGCGGCCTCAGAAAAAAACAACTCAACATCGGCTGGTTCCGCGCGTCCGCAATCTACCGAGCAGCCATTTGCTGATACGGATTCCGGTTACACCAAGCCGCAACTGCCAATTGATCCCGAACTGCGGGCGATTGTTCTGGAACATCTTCACTATGCGAAAGAACAGCATGATCGCGACACTAAGGAACTGACCAATAGGATTTTGCAGGTTGTCGAAACGAACCAGCAACTTCAGGGACAGACGAACACATTGTTCAACGAATTCCAAGAGGCGCTCAAGAAGGGTGGGGGATTGCGAAACCTGATCGCCGGATCGGTAACGCATCCAGGCTCCGTTGCAGCACCTGCGCCACACTCTTCTAAATCCCAACCGGTCTCAAATGCTAAGATCGTGAATGTCGGCGCGAAGAATCCTTCAAGTCAGCAGAGTCGCAAGAGACAATCGCCCAGTCATAGCAAGGCTATAACCAAGAAATCCAATCCCGCCAAGAAAAAACGACCGGCCAAGCCAACTAAGAAAAAAATACCCAAAGCAACCATAAAACCACCAACCTTTGCCGAGCGTCATTTACCAAATTTTTCACGGCTGTTCGGTTCTACTTCCTCCAAAAATCGATGAAAGAAGAAACTGTTCTCATATTCGGCCAGAGTTCCCAGCGATCTAAAACATCGCTTGTGCAAGCCGTTTCTCAAAACCGATCTAGTACGCAACTTTCACGAAAAGGTTGCCTAAACGGTCGGTTTGATTACCGATCGAGTACGCAACCCAAATGGCCCGTTTACCGACTCGATACGCAACGTTTTTACCGACCTCATACGCAACCCCCTTATAAGGAAGACAGTAACTAACCACACTAAAGCGATGACATCGCCGTGTGGTTTTGATTTGATTTCATTACTACAACGATGATCGAAGGAACTTACCAGTGGCAGCCCAACCGAATCCCGACTTTTGGAAAAGATCATTTGGTGCTAGCCGATTGGCGGCTGAGTACGCCGCGCCGGAAGTGGCAACGTCAATCGCAAGGTTCCGAGACCGGCGTGTTTGAGTACGAGTTCGAGCGTCCAGGCAATCGCTCGCAGTTGGTGACCATGGAATCAGGAGCCGAGACACCCTTTCCGGCACTGAACGACGATCAGTTTCTTATTGGCTTGATGACTCTCTCAGGGCTAGCCGATTGTCCCGAAGTATTGCGGTTTGAGCCGAGTCATTTACTGCGTGTGATTCGTCGTGCCGATTGCCAGAACAACATTCGTCGTACTCAAGAGGCACTCAAGCGTTACAAGGCGATGTCGACCCATTTTGAAGGGTTGTGGTTCGACCGAAATGCAGCCAGAGGCGACCTTTGTTTTTCGAGTGGCATCATCGCTGATTTTGGATTTGAAAGCAGCCGAGGGCGGCGAAAACAGGGGACTCAGCGAGCCTCTTACATCCAGTGGACCAAGAGTTTTTATGAGAGCATGAAGAACGGAAACCTTATTAACGTCAATCTCAATGACTTGGCTGCTTGCAGTGCCCGCACAGGTGCGATGCAACTCTTTCGGATGACCAACAAAGTGTGGCATGGAGGACGCAAGCCGAGCGTCTATCAACGAGACCTCAAGGAATTGGCTGTTAGTGTACCGTTAGTTCTGTAAATAGCTTTAGCTATGAGAGCCCGGCTTCGCCTTTTGAGCGTAGCGAAAAAGGCGAAGCCGGGCTGGCCTGCTTGAAAGGGTGGGCCACAGTCGGTCTCCTAGATCGTTTGTTACCAAGCAAGCGGAAGGAGCCTCCCATGACCCACTCCCAAGAATCTACCCCGTTTGAGCTGATGATCCAAGTCCTCGATCAACACGGCTTTGAAGGCATGGCACGTGCCATCGAGATTCTCGTCAACGAGGCGATGAAGATCGAACGTGCCGAAGCACTCGGGGCGCAGCCTTACGAGCGAACCGACGAGCGGCGCGGCTAGGCCAATGGATTTAAGCGCCAATGGATTTAAGCCTAAAACGCTCCAAACTCGCGTCGGCAAAGTCGAGCTGCAAGTGCCTCAGACACGTGATGTCGAGTTCTATCCCAAAAGCCTTGAACGGGGCGTACGCAGCGAACGGGCCTTAAAATTAGCCATCGCCGAGATGTACGTCCAAGGCGTTTCTACGCGAAAAGTCACCAAGATCACCAGCGAACTTTGCGGATTGGGCGTCTCTAGCAGCCAGGTCAGCCGAGCCGCCAAGCTCCTCGATGCAGAACTCCAATCGTGGCGAGAGCGGCCCCTCGGAAAATTGCTCTACCTGACCCTCGATGCACGTTATGAAAAAGTGCGCCACGGTGGAACGGTTGTGGACTGTGCCGTGCTGATCGCCATCGGTGTTTTGCCCAACGGAAAACGAACCGTCTTGGGCGTCAGTGCCAAACTGAGCGAGGCCGAAGTCCACTGGCGTGAGTTTTTGCAATCGCTTGTCGAGCGTGGTCTGCACGGAATTGAGATGATCACCAGCGACGCGCACGAAGGACTCAAAGCGGCTCGTAAGAGCGTCTTTCCCAGCGTGCCCTGGCAGCGGTGCCAGTTTCATCTTCAGCAGAAGGCCACGGCCTACGTCCCAAAAATCGACATGCGAAGCGAAGTCGCCAGCGATATTCGAGGGATCTTCAACGCTCCCGATGCGAACGAAGCCGAGCGGCTGCTCAAGATCGCCACCAAAAAATATCGTGCGACCGCACCCAAGCTGGCAGAATGGATGGAGCAAAACGTGCCCGAAGGGATCACCGTTTTCACGCGACCAGAATCTCATCGTAAGCGACTGCGAACCTCAAACTCACTCGAACGACTCAACAAAGAGATTCTCCGGCGCACCCGCGTCGCGACCCTCTTTCCCAACGAAGCATCACTACTCCGGCTAGTCAGTGCCGTGCTAGCCGAAGTCGACGAAGAATGGCAAACCGGAAAATCTTACCTCAACACCGAGATCGACTGATTCACATACCGAAAATTATTTACAGAAGCAATGTTGCTTTATCGACGAATCTAAGCACTATGACAACCAACTAAAAAAGACAGCAACCGCATTGACCAGAAAAAAAATGATTTCAGACTATCGTTTATATGAGCAACAGCAACGACTTGAGCACAAGGGAATATCCGACCAACTTTGGGAAAGAAAATATCTCGATCTTGCTTATACTTATTACTTAGACGAATTCGAATTCAACTGGCAAACCGGTGCAATATACTGGCCCTCTACGGTTGCAGGTCCACGTTACGCTCTTCACCGCCAGCGACTTTCAAGGCTGATAGATCAGGCCATTCGCTACGGCATGGCAGACAGTCAAATCTGTCGGGCTGAGATAAAACAAGCGTGTGATATTTTTCGAAAACAACTTACCGACGATGCGACTAAAGCGGGCCTCTCAGCCCGAGACGAATACTCGACTGCGAAACGCTTTCTGTTGGGATTGAAATATGCACCATACCTAATGTCGCAAGCGGAAACGGGCATCTACTTGACATCCCACTAGTGCGATAGCCCAGCACTTTCGGACAGTGTCGGGAGCCGGAATAATGGTTCCTAAAGGAGGTCCGAGCAATGGACGAACAAACAAAGCAGAAGCGGCCAACGTATAGTGATGGCTTTAAGCGAGACGCGGTGCGGCTAGTAGCCGAAGAGGGGTATTCTTTCAAAGCGGCGTGCGCGGCGGTGGGAGTGTGCCAGCAGTCGTTGCGAGCTTGGCACGCCAAACTGGTGCCACCGCCCAAACCGTGCGGCGAAGATGCTTCCCACGAGCAATTTCAAGCCGAAATCAAGCGGCTGCGTCGGCAACTGAAGCAGGCGGAGATGGAGCGTGACATCCTAAAAAAAGCGACGGCGTTCTTCGCGAAGGAGTCGACATGAAGTACGCCTGGGTTACCGAACACCGCGACTCCTTTCCTATCGCCCTGATGTGCCGCGTGCTGGCTGTGAGTCGCTCGGGCTACTACGACTCGATCGACCGGGCGCCAAGCAAGCGTGCTGAGCGAACGCAGAAGATTCGGGAATCCGTTTCCCAAGTATTCGACGAGAATCACACAATTTACGGTTCAGCGAAGATTACCAAAGAATTGGCCAAACGGGATGAACTGGAATCGGCGTGTCGTAACACCGTGGCGAAGGCGATGCGAGCAATGGGCCTAAAAAGCAGGATTTGCAAGTCGTTTTCGCCAACCACGACCAAGTCCGATCCGTCGAAACGTCCGGCCAAGAATGTTCTTGATCGCGTCTTCACGGCAGAACGCCCCGACCAAAAATGGGTAACGGATATCACTTACTTGCCGAGTAGCGAGGGCTGGGTTTACTTAGCGACCGTGGTCGACTTGTTTAGCCGCAAGGTCGTCGGCTGGGCGATGAGCGATTCGCTGGCAACACCGTTGGTGAGTGAGGCGTTACGAAACGCGATCGAGTCGCGTCGACCACAACCTGGTGAGTTACTTCATCACAGCGACCGAGGTTGTCAGTACACAAGCGACAGCTATCAAAGGACATTGAAGACGTTGGGCATCGAGTGTTCGATGAGCCGTCGTGGCAACTGCTACGACAATGCAGTGGCCGAGCGTTTCTTCTGGTCGCTCAAGCATGAGTGGACCCAGCACGAGAAGTTCGCTGATTTGAAATCAGCAAGGCGGAGTGTGTTCAAGTACATCGAAACCTACTACAATGGCCAGCGTCTTCATCAGACGCTAGGCTACAAAACTCCCGAGCAGTTCGAAGCCGAGTACGCCCCGGCAGTAGCGGTGTAGAAATTGGCTCCCGACACTGTCCGAAAGTGCTGGGCTATCGCATTCTATCTATTCCAATCCACACGGGCGAGGAGGGGGCCGCATCGCCTCTGATCGCTATCGTCAATCCCTTGAGCTATGTGGCAGCTTCATCGGCCTCGAAGAAAACACCAGCCGTTACAGTCTGCTTTTACTTGTCAAGCGGGTCGGCAAACAGGCTGGGTTTACTCCACGAATGATTTGTTTGCTCGACTATTACATGGCTTTTACTAGCGAACTCGATTGGGAGCAGGGGAGCCAGCCGATTGTTTTTCAGTCGTTATCTCGTACGGCCCTTGATCTCGGCGTTTCTGAGCGTCAAATACAAAAATTAGAAAAGCAGCTCTTTGAGGCTGGAGCGATCACTTTTAATGACAGTGGTAATCACAAGCGGTATGGGCAACGTGATCGGGCAACAGGCCGCATCTTGTATGCCTACGGCGTTGACCTGACGCCACTCGCGTTTTTGAAACCAGACCTGGAGGACAAGCTTCACCAAAAACAGATCTACGTTCAAGCGTGGCAGGAAACCAAGCGAGAGATTTCTTGGTATCGGCGGCAAATGCGTTCCTTGATGCTTGAATGGGAACTGGCAGAGGGAGGTGATCTTTGCCAAATTCAAACTTTCGAGCGGAGATATCAAGAGATTGCTTACCAGCTGCGGACGCACATTGAATTGCAAGAACTGCGAACGCTGCTGGATCGTCATAAATCGTTGCACAGCAATTTGGTTGCTGCGATGGGAGTAGGGGGCGATAGGAAGAAAGAAATGGTTGCTGGGGCATCTTCGGTGGCTGAAATAGCACAAAAAAGTTCATGCAGGAGCGTACCGAAGTTCGCACACTACAAATACTCCAATCAATTAAACAATACTTGTAGTCCGACAGACGCGGGCTTTCAAAAAAACGTGGTCGAACCTTCAGAGCAAATAAGTTGATTTCGGCGACAGGGTTGCAGCACATCAGCTTGAAGCAGGTGCTTTTGGCAGCCAGTGATCGATTTCGGGAACGATTACCGCTAGAACCAAGGCCCATGAATTGGAACGATGTCATCGAGGCGGCGTATCAACTACGGCCTGACTTGAACATCAGCCAACAAAGCTGGGGAGAAGCTTGTGAATTACTAGGCCGGGCAGGGGCAGCGATTTGCGTTTTGATAACGGATCAAGCCACACTGCGAGGCGACAATCGAGTCACGCTGCCGGCGGCCTATTTTCGCAGCCTGTGCAACAAGGCACGGGCAGGGGAGTTGCGGCTTCATAACTCGATTTTTGGGCTGTTGAGTCGAGATCAAACGGGTAGGGACGATTGACTCATTTCTTTTTCCTATCGCCCCGAACCGCAATTACATTTTTTGACAGGGCTGTCAAAAACATTTACGATTCTTCGCATGACAAGATCGGTGGCACCCGGAAAAAGAAAAACCTTCGTGATTGGACGCCTGCTGGCGAAGTTTCGCATGGCCGCAGCCAAACCGTCTGGCCCCAAAAGAAAACGACGCTATGCTTCTAAACCTAGACATTCGACCCGACCCAGGCCAAAACCTAAAGGCAGTCGCCGTCGCAGGCGTTTACCTCGGCCAAAGCGGTAACAGTGAATTTTCGTAGCTACGTTCCCGCAGGACTATCTGGCTCGGGAGCATCACTGGGGTACAAATCGCCCTCTCGCTGGACATGCGATTTGATATCGGGCTCCATTTCTAGAAACTTTTCTAACACTTGAGCTGTACAGCGAAATTTTGTTTTGAGAAGTTTGTTTGTTACTTGCTGGAAATTTATCTGGCCACGCTCAGCGGCGACGGCAAGCAAGGTGAGAGTGCCAACCGGCTTCAAAGCCAGCTTCTGTTCAGCAGCCACTTGCTTGGTAATCTGAACGCCGGCTCGCTCGTCGATAAGGAGGCGGAGAGCCTTCTTTTCTACTGCCAGTGCGATCGCGTCGGCTTCTCCAGGATCAAGCACTTCATGCAGCCCTAATGATTGCTTTGGCGCTTTGATTTTCAACCAGGAAGGAGGATTTTCAGCCCATGCAATAACCTTGGGAGGAAAATTCGGTAGTTGCAATTCAGCTATGACCGATGGCACCGTCCAAACCTCGCCGAATAACTGTGGCAAGATTGTAATGGCGTCAATTTCCAAGAGATAACGTAGCGGTGACGTATTGGAAACGACAATCATTCGCAAGAAAGCTCACGTAAAGAGACGACTTGCTCACAAAACTCTTCGGGCGAGAGTTCAATCATCACTCCATGCTTTTTAAGAATGCCATCTGTTTCAAAGCGGTCAATCTCCAATAGTTTGGAGAGTTGAAAATGGGTGATTTTTTCTTGTCGGTAGAGTTCGACGCCCATTGCCTCCTTCAACTCATCGGAGACACTCCCCGTCTGAGTAAGATTGGCAACAACAGCCGCTGGCAATTCGAGTGAAATATCGACTAGCATTAATTTTCTCCTTTACTCACATATTACCACAAAAATCCCTCGTGAGCAAAATCGCGTCGTAAAGGTTGTTGTTCGTCGATTGCCCTTTTAAGCATTCCCCAAGTCCAAGTGGGTTTAGCCAATTTTTGGAATAGCTTCGCAAATAGGCCCGTGGGTACGTAGCTGCCATGAAGTACCAAAACTCAGCGAGTAGGGGTGTAATTAATTTACATACCCACGTTCGCGGCCAAGTTCCAAGAAAGCTTTTTCGGCATCTTGGCCACGCCCTGCGTCAAACTCCGCCATACTACGATCACATTCAGCAAGACTTTGTTGGAGCTGTTCAGCAGAGAGGGTGCCGCGTGGGTCATCGACCTCCTCTTCTGCCAACGATGCAATCAGTGCGGGTACGTCTTTATACCCGGCGGCAAGAGCGACGATGGTGAGCTTTTGGAATTGTTCATCAGGCATTTGGTACATGCCTCTATTTTGCCACACTAGGCAGCCGTTTGTCAAAGGAACTTCGGAGCAACAGAGGTGCCCAGCCCGCAGTGAGCCTATGATTTTCAAACTGACTTAACTGCTTAAT
The DNA here is from genome assembly GCA_965224625.1 of Bythopirellula sp. Classification (GTDB taxonomy): domain Bacteria; phylum Planctomycetota; class Planctomycetia; order Pirellulales; family Lacipirellulaceae; genus Bythopirellula. Next base: position 230,987 of record CBDCZS010000001.1, on the reverse strand, counting down.
GGCGTGTAGGCGGAAATAGGGTTGGAAGAATCTTGGGTCGACTCGATACCAACATTTTTATACTGGCTAATTTGCATCCGGCGAGATTCGACCAAATGCCAACTTTTCTTTACAGCCTCCCATGCGACGGCCAGCTCACTCCACTCATCAGAAAAACCTGGAACGGGGCAGAGGGCTTGGCGAGCATGTTCGGTAAGATGCTGAGCCTCTTGGAGAATGTCGAGAGTCTTGCGAACGGCTTTCCATTCTTCGTCGGTCAGCATTCGATCGGGCATATTCGTCATTGTCTTTCTACTCCTCGCTCTCAAGCTAGCACGGTTTTGACATTCACCAAAACGAAACCGGTCGAGTGGCTCGTTCTTCTTGCTGCTAACCTGCGAGCGGAATGATATCTTCTTCCTCAGTACCAAACACGGACTCAATTGCGGCTCTTCTTTGGGCGGGGAATAGGTGTCTGTAGCGTCGCCGCATTTCTTCGGTTTGATGACCCATAAACTCGTCGATGACGCGTTGGTCGACTTCGGCGGCGGCAAGGTTGGAGGCGAACGAATGCCGAAAGATGTGAAAACCCGTGATGAACTTCCAATCGCTCGTCGACATAGTTTTCTTCAAATGATGGTGAGCTTGCCAAGCCGTCAGCGGCGCTACCTCACCAATTCCTTTTGGCTGGGAAAACGTCTGCTGACCGCCGGGATGATTTTGTATCCACTCTTGCATGACACGATAAAATAAAGGGCTCATGTCGACTCGCCGGTACGTCATCGCTTTGGTACGACTCTTTTTCTTTTCACGAATCACGACGGTTCTTGAACGGAAGTCGATATCTTCGATGAGCGAGCGGACCATTTCGCTGCGGCGAGCGGAAGTATGAGCCACAAAGACCATCATCGGATAGATGAAAGGAAATCGAGCGTTTTTCCGAACATACTCTAGTACCTCACCCACTTCGGCAGTTTCCAAATAGACGGCTTCCCAAAGCCTGCTTTCGTCTTCATCGGAAAGGCCACCACGATCAATGATCACTTCAATCTCTTGACGAGTCATAAAGGGCGGCTTTTCGTCCGTTAGTGGCAGCACGACATGCTTAGTGGGGGAGGGACCGGCAAGCAGGTCCTCTTGAACTCCCCAGTTCCAAAGCATACGAAACGTCACCAGTTCCTTGCGAACGGTGTCGGGCTGGATCGGCTTGTCATGGTACGTGTCTTTCAATCGCTTGGAAACGTACTGTTGAAGATTCGCCTTGGTAATGGACTGCATCTTCCGATTTGGGCCTAGATGCCGCTTGAGATGCTTAAGGTGTATTTCCTCACCTTGAAGAGTTAATGCTTCCTTTCGGCCTGCTGGGAGCCTCTCTTTGTAGGTGGCAAAGAACTTCGTCAGACCAAGGTCTTTTTTGGGGGTCTTTGTTTTTTCCGTTGTCTTACCGTCAGACAAAATGAACTCGATGGAATCAGCACCCAACGGTATCTCAATTCGACTGCTCTCGAGGAGACGTAGCGTTTCTTCTACCCGCGAGCAGACGCCAGACGCTTTCCGCTTGTCACCAGTGCCGAGCGAGCGATTGACGTTTCGGCCTTGATAACGAAACCGAATGCTAAAATTGGGCGACTTGTTGTCTTTGTGCAGGCTAGCCATCTTTGATTCTCCTGCCGCACGCACCATTGCGTTTTGGCAAGAGCATCGTAGGGCTAGCACCAGACGAAGGCCATCAATGTGAGTGCCCTGCAACCGCCCATTTGTTCCGAATCTGTTCCGAGTGATTTTTCGAGACGAAAAAAGGACTCGCGCCAAATCGACGTAAGTCCTTTTATAACAAGCAGTACCGGAGGGGGGACTTGAACCCCCACGACCTTGCGGTCACTGGATTTTGAATCCAGCGCGTCTGCCAATTCCGCCACTCCGGCTTTGGGTGTGCGGCTTTCATGTCTGCCTGACAGCCTTAGATTTTAGGGGAACTTTGCCTGGGCTTCAATCGGGTTGAGGCCGTCTTGGGCAAGTTTTTTTGCCTGAGAGAGGGCCTAGCTGTTGCGTAGCGGGCGGCGGTGAAGTGTTGCTAGTAAGGCTAGGCAGGCTAGAGCGAGGGATGTGGGTTCGGGGACGGTGGCTAGGCTGGATGCGATGGCGGAGGCGCCGTAGTTGGCTCTCCAAATTGCTAGGTCGGCCGCGTCGACGATGCCGTTGCCGTTGCCGTCGGCTTCGGCATTGACTGTCGAGCCGATACTACTTTGCCAAACCAGCAGGTCGTCGCCGTCGACCTCGCCGTCGAAGTCGTAGTCGCCGTCTGGGACGTTGAGAACCGAGACGTCGTTGATGATGACCGCGTCTGAGGCGAAGATATTCTGTTGGCCCACTACCGTATTGATGTCGTTGACGGGTACGTCGGTAAAGGGACTTCCGGCACTGATCGTTTGCAAAGCGGCAATGCTATCGACGACGCTCATCCCGTTACCAACGACACGGCCAAAGGCGGTAAATCCACCGTTTTGGCTGTCTAGGTTGGCCGAGTTGTCCGCCAAATTAAAAAACCATTGGTTGGTAGCACTGTTAATCGTTTGCGTGGTGACAGGCTGCCCAGGCTGAGGGCCTACTTTTGCATAGGCTAGCGTTCCTCTTAAGTTACTGAACACTGGCTCGTTGATCACTGGGGCATTGGATACCACGTTAGTTGTGTTGAAAATATCGGGTGTCAAACTAAAACCGCCTCCTTGAACGATAAAGCCTGCGATGCTTCGATGAATAAAGGTGTCGTCCCAGCTATCGGTATTCACATAGCTTAGAAAGTTGGTGACCGACTGGGGAGTTGCCGTGTCAAATAAACGGACGTCGATGTTTCCTAACGACGTGTCGTATCGAACCACGACGGCCGACAGTGGCTGCGTCGCGGCAAAACACCAAAGCAGGCCGACGACAAGCAACTTGCAGCCGGGGATGATCAGTAGAGTTCTAGTGCGAGACATATGCCTATGTCGACAGACTGCGCTCAAAGTAGACTTTGAGCGCTCGTGTCGAATTCCTATGGGGGCCTGTTCCGAAGAAGGTGGGCAAAAGGACTGCCCGTCTTATACGGCTATTATAAGCGACAATCACTAGACTGTCCATGAAATGGCCCCCTGCCAATTGGGGGTCAAATTCGGTAAAATCGTTGCGATGCGCTTGACCGCATCATTTTTTGGAACCAGTGACCTTCTAACTTGTGAGAGCGAACCTACCTATGACGGCGTTTCCTGAAATTGAGCGGATTGGGTTTGAAGGGCCGGAGAGTAAAAATCCGTTGGCCTTTCGTTATTACGATGCTGACGAGTTGGTCGACGGGAAGACGATGCGCGACCACTTGCGGTTTAGCGTTGTTTACTGGCATACGTTTCGGGGCCAGGGGTCTGATCCGTTTGGGCCGGGCACGGCGGTGCGGCCTTGGGAGGATGGGACCGATTCGGTGGAGAATGCGCAGAACCGTGCACGGGTGGCGTTTGAGTTTCTGGAGAAGCTGGGGACGCCGTTCTATGCGTTTCACGATCGGGATGTTGCGCCGGAGGGGGCGTCGTTGGCCGAATCGAATAAGAATTTGGATGCCGTGGTGGCGGTGTTGAAAGAGGAGCAAGCGAGGACGGGCGTCGGGCTGTTGTGGGGAACGGCCAATCTGTTTAGCAATCCTCGATATATGCATGGGGCGGGGACCAGTCCGAACTGTGAGGCGTTTGCTTATGCGGCGGCGCAGGTGAAGAAGGCGTTGGAGGTGACGCTGGAACTGGGAGGCGAGGGGTATGTGTTTTGGGGTGGCCGTGAGGGGTACCAGAATCTGTGGAACACGAACATGAAACGCGAGCTAGAGCATCTGGCTCGTTTCTTGCATATGGCGGTTGATTACGCGAAGGAGATCGGATTTACGGGGCAGTTTCTTATCGAGCCGAAGCCGAAGGAGCCGACCAAGCATCAATACGATAGCGATGCGGCGGCCTGTTTGAACTTCTTGCGTGAGTACGATCTTATGGATCATTTGAAGCTGAATCTGGAGACCAACCATGCGACGTTGGCGGGGCATACGATGCAGCATGAGTTGGATGTTGCGGGTGCGGCGGGTGCGTTGGGTTCGATCGACGCCAATACGGGCGACATGTTGTTGGGCTGGGATACGGATCAGTTTCCGACCGACATTTATCTGACGACGCAGTGTATGCACACGGTTTTGAAGTATGGCGGGCTGACGACCGGCGGAGTCAACTTTGATGCAAAGGTGCGGCGTGAGAGTTTTGAGCCGATCGATTTGTTTTATGCCCATATTGGTGGGATGGATGCGTTTGCTCGGGGGTTGAAAATCGCTGCCGATATTCGTGCGGATGGGCGGTTGGAGGGGATTGTGAACGAGCGGTATTCGAGCTGGGATAGCGGGCTGGGTGCTGAGATCGAGGCGGGTAAGCATGGGTTGGCTTCGCTGGAAAAGGTTATGCTCGAAAAGGGCGAGGCGGCGGCGAACGTGAGCGGTCGGCAGGAGATGATTGAGAATCTTATTAATACGTACTTGTAAGGGTGAAGGCGGAGGGATGAAGGGGGGACTTTTGTTTTGGGTTGGGCTTGGTCAAAGTGCAAAAGTCGTGGGTGAATCACCTTGTATTGCGTTGCAATGCGGCCTTTGGACGTGACTTTTGTCGCTGATTGCTGGGGGGCCCCAGGGTTGGGTGCGAAAGTCGGGGAGTTTTGTTGGGGGGGGTCTGGGTTTGCACTGCTGGGCAAGCCAGCAGTGGCACCCGGTTGCTGCAAAAGTTGGGGAGATTGCGTTTGTGATGGCTGGGTTTGGTATTAGGATTTGTGAAAAGCCTCACGCAGAGACGCAGAGGCACAGAGAAAAAATTGAAAACTCTGCTGTCTCTGCGTCTCTGCGTGAGGCTTTTTTTGATAGCGAGCCGTATGGGATTGTGTTGTATTTTGGTGGGGGATGCGCGTTGTTTTTTTGGCCGGGGGGAGGGGGCGTCGGGTGAGGAAGGTAACGGAGCTTGGTGGTTTGCACTGCTGGGCTAGCCAGCAGTGGCACCCTGGGGGAGGAGGGGGAAAGGAAAAATTGCCCGCGGATGGGCGCGGATGGGACGCGGATGGTTTTCTCGTACTGAGTGTTAGGTGAATTTCATGAGTTTGTTTATGACAAAAATGGGCAGGGCCGTTCTTGGCTTGCTGCTGGTAGTTGGACTGGGAGAGTTGGCTTGTGCTAAGGAGTTGGTGTTTCCCGAGGCGCGGCATGGGCGGGGGGAGCTGCGGTATGTGGCGGGGGTGCCGGTGGCGATTTTAGTGGGGACGAGCGAGGAGATTGGGGAGCAGCGGGCGGCGCTGTTGGCGAAGCCGGGGGCACCGATGTTGGAGTTTCCTCGGAAATTGTTTGCTGAGGTTGGGGCTGAGAAATTTTGGCCGATGGCGGTGGTGGCGAGTCAGCAGTTGTTAAAACAAGCGCCGGCGCGGTATCGCAAAGAGATGGCGGCGACTGCAAAACATGCGGGGATCGACGGGGATGCGCTGGGGGTTGGCAACACGCTGTTGGAGTTGCGGCAGATGGGGTGTTCGACGTTGATTGTGGAGCCGAAGCGGAGTGCGACCGGCGGGCCGTTGTTTGGTCGGAATTTTGATTTTCCTTCGCTTGGCTTACTCGAAAAATACAATCTGGTGACGGTGGTTTGCGCTGAGGGGCAGCACCGGTTTGCGTCGGTGGGCTATCCGGGGCTGTTGGGGGTGTTGTCGGGGATGAATGATACGGGGTTGGCCCTGGCGACGCTCGACGTTTATGAGTCGGGCAACGGTTCGCCCAAGTTTGAGATGACCGGGGTGCCGTTGGCGTTGGTGTTTCGGCAAATCCTGGAAGAATGCACGACGGTCGACGAAGCGGAGGCGTTGTTGCGGCGGACGAAGGCGACGACTTGGATGAATCTGGCGGTTTGCGATCAGGAGCGTGGAGTGGTGTTTGAGATTACGCCGACCGAAGTGGCGCGGCGCGATGCGAGCGAGGCGATCGTCACTTGCACGAATCATTTCCGAAAAAAGGGTTTGGCCGTCGACACCGAGTGTTGGCGTTATGCGAGTTTGCAAAAAGCAAAAAAGGAGGCGACGCTTGATGTGGCGGCCGTGCATAAGCATTTGCATGCGGCGAATCAGGGGGAGCTGACGTTGCAGACGATGGTGTTTGAGCCGAGGGAGTTGGTCTTGCACCTGGGGATCGGCAAACCGCCCTCCTCTGCCCTGCCCTTACGGCGGGTGGAGCTGCGTGAGTTTTTGTTGGGGGAGCTGAAGTGAGAAGGGAAACTGGGTTTGGTGGTTCGCACTGCTGGACAAGCCAGACAGTGGCACTCGGCGCTCGTTCGTTAGGGCCTTGTGTAACGCTTTCAGCGTAACTTTCTTGTGGATTGTTAACCCAGGGTGCGCCGCTTTGCGTCGACCCTGGGCTACGGTGTATAACGCCTTTGGCGTAGAAGTTCTGTCAGGGCTGCGGTGTAAAACGTCTTTGGCGTAAAAGTTTGGTCTGGGCTGCGGTGTAAAAACGCCTTTGGCGTAGAAGAAAAGTAGGGTGCGTGTAGCGAAGCGGGACGCACCGCAGCTTATCTGATCCGAAACATTGCAAATGGTGCGTTTCGCTTCGCTACACGCACCCTACGAAGAACTTGATGTCCTTCTTTGCGTCTTCGCGCCTTTGCGTGAGACTTTTGGAGTGTGCGGTTTTTTGAATGTTAGGCTGTGCTGGTTATGGGGAGATTGTGCGGTCGGTAGTTTGGCGGAGGTGGAGGCAAGGGAAGCGGCGGTGCGGTTTTTTCTGACTCTGCGGGGCGGTGTGGGCGATCTTGGATAGATAGAGTCGTTGCCCCGTCCTGCCTGCTTCTTTTGATTGGACCCCGCTGTGTCTGCCATTGAGTCTGCCGCTGATTTTTCGCAGTTAACTGCTGTTATTAGTAGTGCCAATCGCCCTAAAAGCTTGCGCCGGTTGGTGCAGAGTTTGCGTGGCCAGTTGCCCGAAGTGAAAATTCTGGTGGCGGATGCTAGCAGAGAGGTGCAAGTGCCTAAGGGCGTCGACCTGGTCAAAGTGCCGACGGGGGTGGGGCGTGCTTCGGGGTGTAATGCGATGTTGTCGCGCGTGCGGACGCCGTACTTTTTGTTGGTGGACGACCGTGTGGAACTGGGGCGCGAGACGCAAGTGGAGCGGCTGTTGCAGTTGGTGGTCGAGGATAAGCTGGATGTGGCAGCGGGCGATTTGGTGGGCTGTCGACGGAAGTTTTGGTTCTTTGTGAAACGCCAAGCTGAGCCTGGGCATGGGATGCTGGAATTTTCGGGCGATGCGCTGACGCTGTTGCCGGGGCACCGGGCCGAGGGCGAGGGCTATCTATGGTGCGATCTGGTGCATAACTTTTTTGTTGCGCGTACGGATAAGGTTCGGAATTTGGGGGGCTGGGATCCGGAGCTGGAGAACGACGAGCGGGAAGAGTTTTTTGTACGCGCGCATCGGCAAGGGCTGCGCGTTGGATTGGATCCGGGAGTGGTCGCTTCGGTATGGGCGGAATCGGCGACGGCAGACGAGCCGACCATTGATCGAAGAAGTCTTGCGGTGGCGAAGATGGGGCTTGTGCGGATGACCGATTTTGAGGGGCGTGTGGTGAAGGCGCCTCGGCGTGCGATGGCGGCTTAGGAAAAGAATGGCCACAAAAAACACAAAAAGGCACAAAAGAAAACTGTTTGGAAAGACGCGATTATTTGGTTGCTATTGTGCAGGAGAGGCCTAGGCCTCGGCAGAGTAGGTGGGCGAGGCGGAGAGGGAGCTTGTCGAGGAGTGGCTCGAATGCTTGTTTGCCGAGTCGGAATCCGCCGCCGAGGTGGTAGATGCGTTTTCTGCTGACGACGAGCGGCGCTGCTACGCGGCTGAAGCCGGCCTCTTGGAGGAGCGCGGTGACTTCGGCGAGTCGGTATTCTTTGAGGTGTAGGCCATTGGCCTCGGTGCGCGGTGGGCAAAAGTCGCCGGTGACGTCGGAGGGGCGAAGCAACCAGTTGGGCGTGATCGTGACGAGCTGTCCGCCGGGGGTGAGTAGCTTGTAGATTTGTGCGAGGTAGTCACCGATTTCGTCAGGGCAGATGTGCTCGAAGACGTCGTTCCAGTAGACGAGGCTGGGACGTCCTGGGAGGGAGTCGGGGGTGACGCTTCGGATATCGCCGAGGAGGAGTCGGTCGGCGAATTTTTCTCCGAGAACGCCGAGGGCTTCGTCTCGCATGGTGTCTGAGACTTCTAATCCAGAAACCGAGTAGCCGTGGGCGCTGACTTCTTGGAGCATGGCTCCGCTGCCGTAGCCGATTTCGAAGAGGCTCGGGCGGCCGATTCCGCGTTGGATTTGTTGGTTGAGCAGTTCGAGTACGAGGCGCATGTAGCGTGGGTCGAGGCCCATGACGAGGGGTTGGTCGTCGTCTTGTTGTGCGGAGAGGATGGCGCAGACGGTATCGTAGGCTTGGCCGGTGACGAGGGCGCGATCGGTGGAGCCTTTGGGCAACGTGCGGATGGCGTTGGCGAATTTTATTTCTTGCTCCCATTGGAGCTGATGGAGTTGCTCGACGCTCATGCCTTCGAGGGACTGCTGGCGGCCGTCGGCGAGCATGACTTTTGGGGTGGGTGGCTCGGAGGTTGGCGAGGATTCGAGCGGTTCGGAATCGAGAGTGAGCATGCGTAGGTTTCCGGGCAGGCGGCGAGGCGAGGTTTGGTCTACTTATAATGTAGTGCGCAAACGTCGGAGGGGATGGGCATTGGGGTGCGGGGATTTGAGGGAATCGGGGTTGGGTTGGGCTGGTTGTACGGGTGCAGGAAGGAAAAAGCCTCACGTAGAGACGCGGAGACCGCAGAGGGGGAGGCGAACTGCAAAGTCAAAAAACCCTACGAACTTCAGGGCAGCAAAAAAAATGAAACACAACGAAACGACGAAACCACGCTTGTTTTTCGTTGTTTCCGTTGTTTCGTCGTGTTTCAAATTTATTCCGAGCATCTTGCAGACGGACCAAAATCGACTTTGCAGCTCTCCTGCGCCGAGGGGGAGATGGTGGGACTTGTGGGGCTGATGCGATACAATGTTTGGCTTGCGCAAGTGTGCCTTTGAACTGTCCGTTCTAGTCTGTTGAAAGAGGGTTTTACGTGTCTGAGCCGCTGAATAGATATAGTCGTCAAATTACGGAACCGAAGTCGCAGGGGGCGTCGCAGGCGATGCTTTTGGGGACGGGGCTGACGGATGAGGATTTGGCGAAGCCGCAGGTGGGGATTGCTAGCGTTTGGTATGAGGGGAATACGTGCAACATGCACCTGTTGGACCTGGCAGCGAAGGCGAAGGAGGGGGTCGCGGCGGCGGGGATGGTCGGGATGCGGTTTAATACGATTGGTGTTTCGGACGGGATTTCGATGGGGACGAGCGGGATGAGTTTTTCGTTGCAGTCGCGCGACATCATTGCCGACTCGATCGAAACGGTCATGGCTGCCCAGTGGTACGACGGGTGTATCACGTTGCCGGGTTGCGACAAGAACATGCCGGGGTGCATCATGGCGATGGGACGGTTGAATCGTCCGGGGTTGATGGTTTATGGGGGGACGATTAAGCCGGGGTTTACGCATTTTGCTGAGGAGGATGGGAAGCCGGGAAAGCAGAAGCGTGATGTGGTGAGCGCGTTTCAGTGTTATGGAGAATTTTTGGCGGGACGGATTACGGAGGACGAGCGGAAAGAGATTGTGCGGAAGAGTTGTCCGGGGGCGGGGGCGTGTGGGGGGATGTATACGGCCAACACGATGGCGTCGGTGATCGAGGCGATGGGGATGTCGTTGCCGTATAGTTCGTCGATTCCTGCGGAAGATCCGGACAAGTTGGCGGAGTGTATGACGGCGGGCGAGGCGATTCGGATTTGCTTGGAGCGAGATATCAAGCCGCGCGACGTGATGACGCGCGAGGCTTTTGAGAACGCGCTGGTGTTGTTGATGGTGTTGGGGGGGTCGACCAATGCGGTCTTGCATTTGGTGGCGATGGCGCGGAGCGTGGACGTGGCGCTTACGATCGACGATTTTCAGACGGTCAGCGATCGGACGCCGTTGTTGGCTGATTTGAAGCCGAGCGGGCGATTTGTGCAGGAAGAGTTGCACGCGGTGGGTGGGACGCCGGCGGTGATGAAGCTGTTGCTCGCTGAAGGCCTGCTAAATGGCGACTGTTTGACGGTAACAGGAAAAACGATTGCGGAAAACTTGGCGGACCTGCCGGGGTTGAAGGAGGGGCAGCAGATTGTGCGGCCGTTGTCGAATCCGATTAAGGCGACGGGGCATTTGCGGATCATGCGCGGGAATTTTTGTCCGGACGGGGCGGTGGCCAAGATCACGGGGAAGGAAGGGCTTTTGTTCTCGGGGCCGGCCAAGGTGTTTGATTCGGAAGAGGAAATGCTGGCGGCCTTGGAGCAGAAAAAAATCGAGAAGGGGGACGTCGTGGTGATTCGGTATGAAGGTCCCCAGGGGGGGCCGGGGATGCCGGAGATGTTGACGCCGACGAGCGCGATTGTTGGGGCGGGGCTGGGAAGCCACGTGGCGCTGGTGACCGACGGGCGGTTTAGTGGCGGGTCGCACGGGTTTCTTGTGGGGCATGTGACGCCCGAGGCGCAGGTGGGCGGACCAATTGCGTTGGTCGAGAACGGGGACAAGATTACGATCGATGCGGAAGGAAATACGATCGAAGTGGAGATTTCGGACGCCGAGTGGAAGCGACGCCGGGCGGCTTGGACTGCGCCGGCTTTTAAGGCGACGCGTGGGACGCTTTATAAGTACATTAAAAATGTAAAAAGCGCGAGCGAGGGGTGTGTGACGGATGAGTGAGGTGAAGGGTGAAAAACCTGGCGAACCGCGACCGTAAGGGACCGGAGTGAGGGAAGGGTGAATTTCGCTAAGGCGCACAGAAAAAAAACGGAACCGCAGATGGACGCGGATAAGGGGGCCTTCGGCTCTATAGAAAACCTGCTTTTGATCGGGCGGGAAAAGATTCACCACAGAGGAGGTGTAGTACCCCTTTAGGGTACAGGTGCTCGTTGAACCGTAACCCAGGGTAGCTCACTTCGTTCGCAACCCTGGGCTACGGTGTAAAACCCCTTTGGGGTTACTGTGCATGACCCCTTAGGGTAAAGGGCTGACGCTTTCTTAGAACTTGGAACTACTGAGATGCGTCTTATTCTTTTTTTTGTGCGGCCGTGGCGTTGCGGACTTGGGCTAGGAGTTGTTGGCCGGTTTTGTCGTCCATGTTGAGTGCTCCGTCCCAGTCGTCGGGGGCGGTGTCGAGGTTGTGGAGGGCGGCGCGTAGGAAATTGGCGGGGCCGTCGGCGAGCGGGATTTGTTGGAGAAGTTGTTGGGCTTGCTGCCATTGGCCGTCGATCATGGCGGTGACGGCGGCTTCGTAGGCTTGGAGTTGCTCGGGGCTGAGGGCAATGGGGGCTGCTTGCCTGGGAAGTAGGGCTTGGCTGGGGATGAGGGCAAAAACGTCGACCGGGGTGGTGATGCCTGCGGGGCGAAGGTGGGCGACGCGGCGGCAGTAGCCTTCTTCGTAGGTAAGCGATCGTCCGGCGGCGATGGCGGTCGGTTCGTCGACAAGGATCGGAACGCCGAGGGCTTTGGTGAGATCTTGGAGACGGGCGGCCAGATTGACGACGGGGCCGAAGACGCCGACTTTGATTTGTTCTTGGGAGCCGATGCGTCCGGCGATCGCGTTGCCGTGGCCGACGCCGATGCCGACTTGGTAGCCGTGGAGCGGGTGTTGGGGATCGAGAGCCGCCTCGTTAAAGGTGGTTTGGATGGCGAGGGCGGCGCGGCAGGCGTGGACGGCGGAATCTTCGAGCGTGGTGGGCCAACCCCAGAAGCCGAGTGCGGCGTCGCCTTGGAAGTCGGCGATGACGCCTTCAAACTTGAGGATGCTGCGCGTCATGACGCTGAGCGCTTCGCTGACTTGTTCGAGGAGTAGGGGTAGGGAGTCGGAGGCCTGTTCGACTTTGCGTGAAAAACCTCGGACGTCGCAGAAGAGGACGCTGACGGGGCCTTCGCGCGGTTCGAGGGCGTCGGCCCCCTCTTTGCTGACCAGGGTTTCGACGACTGCGGGCGAGAAGAAACGCTTCATTGCGCTGTGTTGGTGCTCGAGCAAGCGGACGTTGCGAATCGCGCCGAAGAAATGGGCCATGAGTTCGGCCAGGCGTAGCTCGCCCATGAGGTCTTCGGGGGAATCGACCTCTTGGATGCCGGTGAATTTGCGCTTGCCTGAGACGTAGAGGCACCAGCGTTCGGAGGAGATTGAGGTGATAGGGGTGCAAAAGGCCCAATCGAGGTCGTCGTTCATGGTGAACTGATTGTCGTTGGCCTCGGCGTCGGTCCAAAGGTGGATGACGCTTTGTTGTTTTTCGAAGGCGCGGCTGACGAGGCGTCGGCTGGGACGAAAGCGGCTTGTGACGGTGCCTTCGCGGCTGTTCCAGCGCATGAGCAGCGGGGGGTCTTCGGCCGTCGTGTCGGCGACGTCGAACTGCATGACGGCGACAGCGACGGCGCCGGCGAGGGAATCGAGGAGCAGATCGACGATTTGTGTGGCGAAATCGACGTCGGTTTTTGTCTGCGCGATGAGCGAGGGCATTTTGCAGAGGACTTCGAGGCAGTTCGAGGCGTTGGCGAATTGGGGGGAGGTGATGTGTTCTCTGGCGAAGGTATGTTCGACGACAGTCGGGTTGCCTCGGGGGGCGGGTTCGCGTTGCTCGAAGCGGAAGGTCGTTTCGCCGATGCGGAATTCGCCGCCGTCGTCGACGAAGAAGTCTTTGTTGGGGGCGTCTTCAAAGAAAACGGGATTGCGGGCGGTGTCGAGTTCGCGGACTTGAAGTTGGTTATCGACGAGTCGGATGTAGGCGTGCTCGCGCGAGATGAGCCGGTCCCAGGGGACGCTCCAGCCGGTACGGGGGGCGCGGCCTAGCAAGACCTCTTCGTCGGCGGGGATCGATTGCCACCACTGCTGTTTGTTGTCTTTGCCTACGGCAATCAACTCTGCCATTGTGAGAGCGCCATTGTGAGAGATTTTGCTGGTTGGGTTCGCGAAAAACCTATCGCTCTCTGTCCGAGGTCGATGATAATCCATATGGGTTTGGATTGCACGTCCTTGGTGTGAAATTAGCAGGGGAGCGGTAAAGTCTCACGCAGAGACGCGGAGACGCAGAGGAAAAGGAAAAGAGAGGAGATGCTGCTGGAATCGCTGTTATTTTGGTCTGGGTTGAATTACAATTGGGGGTCATGCTGGTCCCCCACGTTTGATGTCGACTTTTGATTTTGACCGGTAGATTTTTTGTGACCTCTTTTTTGACCGACACCCCCCGTCTTTCTGAGAGTTTTTCTTATGCAACGATCTACGATTCTATTGACTGCTGTTTTGGCCTGGTTCGGTGTGACCGATTTGTCGGCGGCTGCGGTTGACTACGCGAAGCAGATTCAGCCGATTTTTATGAAGCATTGTGCTGGGTGTCATGGCGAGAAAAAGGGATTGGGGAAGTTGCGGTTGCATACGCCTGCGGCGATCCAGAAAAAGTGGGACAAAGACGAGCATTTGATTGTTCGTGGGGATGCGGAGAAGAGCGAGTTGTATGAGCGGTTGGTGTTGCCGGAGGGGCATAAGAAGTTGATGCCGAAGAAGGCGGATCCGTTGTCGGAAGAAAAGATTGCGTTGATTCGGAAGTGGATTGATGAGGGGGCGGTGTTTGGGGTGGTTGCTGAGGCGAAACCGGAAGCGGATGAGAAAACGGAAGCGACGGAAGCCGATGGCGATGGGCATGGGGAAGAAAAACCTGTTGCGGCACCGGCGGAGGTGCCGTTGCCAGAGGTTGGAGCGGCGGAGGTAGCGGCTGTTGAAAAATTGGTTGCAGGCGGGGCGCAGGTGAATCCCTTGTTTGCTGGGAGTTCGTTGTTGCAGGTTTCTTATGCGTTGCGCGGCGAGCCAGCGACGGATGCGGAGTTGGCGTTGCTTGAGGCCGTGGCGGAACAGGTGATTGCGTTGGACTTGTCGAAGGCGCAGGTCTCGGACCGTGGGTTGGCGGTTTTGGCGGGGTTGAAGAACCTGAGGACGTTGCATCTGGAGCATTCGTCGGTGACGGACAGCGGGCTGGCGCATCTGAGCGGGTTGGCGAGCTTGCAGTATTTGAACGTCTATGGGACGGAGATTACCGACGCGGGGCTGAAGCCTTTGGAAGGCTTGAAAAACTTGCGGAAGCTTTATGTTTGGAAGACGAAGGTTTCTTATGATGCGGCGCAGGCGATGGAGAAGCAGGTGGAGGGACTGTTGGTGAGCTTGGGCTTTGATCATCCGGTGATTGCGCGTCAGCGGTTGACGAAGCAGTTAGAGCTGTCGAAGAAGCAATCGACCGACTTGGATGCCGATTTGAAGAAGGCTGAGGCGGCGTTTGAGAAGGCGAAGAAGGATCAGGCGATGGCGAAGGAGCGGTTGGATGAGGTGCAGAAGTCGTTAGACCTGCTGGATGGGAAGAAGCCTGTGGAGGAGAAGGAAGAGGTAGAAGAGGTAACGGCGGACGAGGGCGAGAAAAAAGCTTAGGCTAGTGATTGCGTGCCATGAGGTGGAGGAGAACCACGAAATACTCGAAAGACACGAAAAAGAAAAATAGCCGCGAAAAACACAAAAACCTGGAGATTCTAACCAGGAGCTTTTTTGTGTCTTTTTGTGTTTTTCGTGGCTATTGAACTGTAATGGTTTTAGGCACCGAATTTGGCTAGGCGGCCGGCGTTGGCTAGGGCTAGGGGCATGAGGTATTTGGCCTCGAATTGGCCTAGGCCGCCTTGGAGGCATTCTGCTTCGCCGAATTTTTGGCAGGGGTCGGTGCGGCAGTTTTTGGCCCAGAGTAATGTGGGGACGGGGTGCCAACTGTGGCTGGCTAGCATGGCGGGGGTGCTGTGGTCGCCGGTGCAGATGAAGACGTCGGGGTTGAGGGCCATGATGCGTGGGACGCAGGTATCGACTTCGGCGGTCTTTTTTACCTTCTCGTCAAAATTGCCATCTTCGCCGGTGCTGTCGGTGTACTTGAAGTGGATGAAGAAAAAGTCGTACTTGTCCCAGTTTTCTTCGAGGACGGACATTTGCTCTTCGAGGGTTTGGGCTTGGCCGAGGATGTCCATGCCGACGAGTTGGGCGAGGCCTTTGTACATGGGGTAGACGGCGATCGCAGCAGCGTTGAGGCCGTAAACTTCTTCGTAGCTTGGCGGGTTGGGCTTGGGCGAGACGCCTCGGAGCGTGCAGGAGTTGGCCGCAGGTTGGTCGGCGAGTAGGGTGCGTGCTTGACGGATGAATTCGGTGGCGACCTCGACGGTTTTTTCGCTGTCGGGGTTGGTTGCGCGCGGGGCGAGCGGCGGGACGCCGGTGGCTTGGGGGTCGGTGTCGGCGACGTTGCCGCCCAGTTTTCCTTGGTTGGGTCCGGTACCGCGAAAGACGACGACGAAGCGGTGTTCTTTGACCGGTTCGACAAAGATGTCGACGTCGGGGATCGAGACTTCGCGGAGCTTGATGGCGAGCGGGGCGCTCTGTTCGGTGGGAATGCGTCCGGCGCGGCGGTCGGTGATGTTGCCGTCGGCGTCGACGGTGCAGAAGTTGCAGCGGATGGCGACGTCGCCCTCTTGAAGCTCGAAGCCGATGCCGGTGGCTTCCAGCGCACCGCGGCCGATGAGGTATTCGAGCGGGTCGTAGCCAAAGAGGCCGAGATGTCCGGGGCCGCTGCCGGGGCTGATGCCAGGTTTGACGGGGATGCTTCCGCCGCAGACGCCCTCTTTGGCGAGCTTGTCGAGATTCGGTGTGTGGGCGGTTTCTAGTTCGGTGAGTCCACCCGGCTGCTGGGGGAGGCCGCCTAGGCCATCGGCTACGAGCATGACGATTTTGGAGTCGTTTTTGACTTGGAGCAGGCGGGTGAGTTTGTGCATTGTTTGATGTTCGATTGAAGATGTCAGATTGAGGATTTTATTGATGTCTGCGGCCAATGAACCCAGCCGCTAACCGTTGGCTCGCTAAATGCCGGGCTTCCGCTGGGCGCCCTGGGCCCATTGGTGGCGCAGAGGTCAATAGAACGCGACCCTCTTATCGTCTCGATATGGGGGTGGATTGGCAAGGGCCTGACATGAGGGATCGGGTGGCGTTAGAATCTAGGGGGCTGTTTACAAAAAGAAAATGCCCGCGGATGACGCGGATGAAACGCGGATTTAGGAATAATTCTTCCCCGCCTTACCAACGCCCAACCTGGAGTTACTGTTTTATGTCTGCTGAATTGATTGCTTATGATCCTAGTGGTGTGTTGCTGGCTGAGCATGGGCTGGCGGCGGGAGATTTGCCTGGGTTGGCTGCGAAGCTTGAGGGGGCGCGGGCCGAGGTAGTGGCGGACGGACAGCTTTGGGCGGAAGGAGGGGCGGTGCCCTCAGAGAAGGAACCGCTTGATGCTGGATTCTTTCAGCTTCCCGAACGATTGCTGGCCGATTTTCAATCCCGTGGTGCCGAGAGTGAGGTGGGGAAGATCCAGGCGGCGGCGGATCGGCTGGCGGCGGAGGTCGATCGGGTGGTGGTGCTTGGGATTGGTGGTTCGTACATGGGCGCGCGGGCGTTGATGGAGGCGTGTTGTCATCCTTATCACAACGAGCTGCCACGGGCGGCGCGAGGGGGACGTCCTCGGATTTCTTATGAGGGGAACAACGTCGACAACGATGCGATGCAAGGGCTTTTTGATTTATTGGGGTCCGATTTGCCGGGGAGTGGCGCGGAGAGTACTTGGGGGATTGCTGTCATTAGCAAGAGTGGCGGGACGTTGGAGACGGCTGCTGCGTTTCGGATTTTGTTGGGGAAGCTGCGAGCGGCTTGCGGTGGGGACGCAAAAAAGTTAGCCAAGTTGGTTGTGCCGGTGACGGGGACGAGCGGAAAACTTTTTGATTTGGCGACGGCGTTGGGCTGTGGCGAGATTTTTCAGGTGCCGGACGGCGTCGGGGGGCGGTTTTCGGTGTTGTCGGCGGTGGGGTTGTTGCCGGCGGCGATTATGGGACTCGACATCGTAAAATTGCTTGAAGGGGCGGCAGCAATGAACGCGCATTTCCGTAGTGCGGCGGTCGGAGAAAACGTGGTGCTCGACTACACGGGTGTTTGTCATTTGATGGAAGAAAAACGAGGGTGCGACGTGCGGCTGTTGTCGACTTGGGGGAAGCGGCTGGAGGCGGTCGGGTTGTGGTACGACCAGTTACTTTCGGAGAGTTTGGGCAAGCAAGAACGTGGGGCGATGCCGCTGACGGTGGTGAACACGCGGGACTTGCATTCGCGTGGGCAGCAGCATCAGGAGGGGAAACGGGACAAGCTGGTTACGAATGTTACGATCGGCGCTTGCGATCGGGAGGCGGTATCGGTTGGTTCAAGTGATTTTGATCAGGACGAGTTGAATTCGTTGGCGGAGAAGACGTTGCCTGATATTTTGGCGGCAGCCACGGCGGGGACGAACCAGGCGTATCGGGAGGATGGGCGTCCGACGGCTGACTTGCATTTGCCTCGGCTCGATGAGCATGTGCTGGGACAAGTGTTTCAGATGTTGATGCTGTCGACGGTGGTCGAAGGGCGACTGATTGGGATTAACCCGTATGGGCAGCCGGGGGTTGAGGCTTATAAGCGGAATATGAATGCGATTTTGCGAGGGTGATTATGGCTATGAAAATAAACGTGACTTGGTTGGGGCATTCTTGTTTTTTGATTCGGGTTGGCGAGGTGGAGGTGCTTGTCGATCCGTTTTTGGAGGCGTCGCCGACTGCGCCGGTGAAGGCTGGGGAGGTGGCTGCGGATTTTGTGTTGTTGACGCATGGGCATTTTGATCATGTGGGGGATACGACGTCGATTGCGAAGCGGACCGGGGCGACGGTGGTGGCGAATTTTGAGATTTGCGAGTGGTTGAAATTGCAGGGTCTCGCGGAAGAAAAAGTGGTTGCTCTGAACCTTGGTGGCGGTGTCGATTTGCCGTTTGGTCGAGTAAAAATGACGCCGGCGCTGCATAGTTCGGGGTTGCCCGACGGGAGTTATGGGGGCGAGGCGGGTGGATTTCTTCTGGAGCTGGAGGGGAAGCGGGTTTATTTGGCGGGCGATACGGCGTTGATGCTTGATATGAAGTTGATTGGCATGGGGGGGCTCGATTTGGCGGTGCTGCCGATCGGTGATCGGTTTACGATGGGGCCTGACGATTCGCTGGAGGCGATTAAGTTATTGAATCCGCGATGCGTGATTCCATGTCATTACAATACTTGGCCGCCGATTGCGCAGGATGCGGCGGGCTGGGCCGATCGGGTGCGGCAGCAGACGGCGGCGGAGCCGGTGGTGCTTGAGCCGGGTGAAGCCTTTTCGTTGTAACTGATTTGTCGTAATTGAAATTTTTCTGGGGAGAATTCTATGTGGTTTACTCGAATGGTCTGTTGCTTGTTGGCGATGGGTAGTTGTCCGTTTGCGCTGGCGGAAGAAGCGCCGTTGGTTTGGAAATTTTCGGTGGGTCAGGAGCATCATTATCGGATGACGCAGAACATGGACATGACGATGGCGATGGGGGCTGCCGGGGACGTCGAGACGGGGGTCGAGCAGGTGATGGACATGACCTGGAAGGTGGAGGCGGTGGACGAGCATGGGGGGGCGTCGATTGCGCAAACGATCGACCGTGTTCAGATGGATATGCAGGCACCGGGCCAGCAGGAGATGCATTTTGACACGGACTCGGAGGAGTCGCCCAAGGGGTTTGCGGTGATGGTGGCGCCGATGTTCAAGGCGATGATGGCGGAGCCGTTTGGGCTAACGATGACGCCTCGCGGGGAGATCACGCAAGCGAAGATCCCGGAGGCATTTACCGAAGCGTTGAAGGCGATGCCTGGGGCTGCGGCGATGGGCGAGATGTTTAGCGAAGAGGGTTTTAAGGGCATGATGCAGAAAAGTTCGCTGGTGCTGCCTGCGCCGGAAGACCTTGTGGAAGGTTATGCGTGGGAAAACGATTTTGAAATGAAGAATGCTCAGTTCGGTAAGATTTCGGTGAAGACGACCTACACTTATCGCGGCGTCAAAGAAGTCGAGGGAAAACCTTACGAGGCTTTTGACTTTGATATGGAGATGGATTTTGGGGAAGGCGCGGGGGGGATTGCGATTGAGATCACGCAGCAGGAATCGAAGGGCCAGATTTTGTTTAGCCGTGAGGCGGGGGCGTTGCACTCGACGACGCTGAAGCAGGACATGGACATGGTGATTTCGGTCGGCGAGCAGACGATTGGGCAGAAGCTTTTGCAGACGATGGTGTTTGAGCGTGTTTTGGTGAAGAGTGAAAAAGAATAGAACGCGGATGGACGCGGATTTTACGGATGAACGCAGATAAAAAGTGCAGACTGGTTGGTTTCCTGTTTTTCATTTTTTGTCATTCGTCATTTTTGGTTTTGTCATTCTCCTTCTCGGGTAGCGCGACTTGGATTTCTTTGCCTACGACGCGGACTTCGTAGGCGTCGATTTTTAGGCTTGGATTGTCGCACCAGGTGCCGTCGCAGACGTCGAAGCGCCAGGCGTGCCAGGGGCAGGTGACTTTGCCTTCTTCGTCGAGCTGGCCATCGCCGAGCGAGGCGCCCATGTGGGGGCAGAGGTCGTCGATGGCGAAATACTGGCCGTCGCGGTTGAAGAGGGCGACCAATCGGTCGCCCAGATGAAACGTAGCACCTGTGCCTGGGGGAATGGAGCCGACCTGGGCGATGGTGATGAAATTGGGCATGGGGAGAAGGGGTGGGCTGTGGGCGGGGCTTTCGGTTACACACCTTCAATGTAATCCCCGCGATAGTCCCGTGGAATAGGCTTCTAGCCTGTAGACAGCAAGACCGTTCTCTATCTACAGGCTAGAAGCCTATTCCACGGGGCTACAGGCTAGAAGCCTATTCCACGTCTGCCTCAGGGCGACTATCCTGGAACCCAAGGCCCTCTTAGGAAAACCCTGAATAAAATTATGCCAAGCCCTCCAACCGATATCTCGCTGCGTGATTTTCAGCGGTTGATTCGACAGATGTATCATGAGAAGGATGTGGCGCGTGGCGTCGATGGGACGTTTATGTGGTTGATCGAAGAGGTGGGCGAATTGGCTTCGGCGTTGCGTGAGGGGACGCCGGAGGAAGTGGCGGCGGAGTTTGCGGATGTGTTGGCCTGGCTGTCGACGATTGCGAATGTGGCGGATGTTGATCTGACGCGGGCGGTTCAAGAAAAATATGGCTCGGGGTGTCCTGGGTGTGGACGGCTGGCTTGTACTTGTGACGATGCGGAGAAACCTTGATGTTGGCCCCCCTGCCCTGTTGTCGGATCGTGCTGGCCTGCCTTGCGTTGCTTGCAGGTGAATCTGCTGCGCGTGCGCAGGAATCTGAGCCGAGGATTGTCGGTGCTGAGATTGGGTTTCAGGGGGCTTATAAACTGGGGTGCTGGACGCCGGTTTGGGTTGAGTTGTTGGGCGGCACCGAGGCTTGGACAGGGCGCGTGGTGGTGACGGTTCCGGATACGGACGGGGTGCCGACGCGGGTGATTTCGGAACGGAGTCGTCCTGTGGGTATTGATCCGGGGCAGACGACGCGGGTCGGATTGTTTGTTCGCGTGGGTCAGTCGAATAGCTCGCTGTTGGTGCAATTTTTTTCGGACGATGGGAAGTTGCGTGCCAAGCGGAAGTTTTTTGCGGGGTCTGAAGCTTCGGAGAGGGTCGTGCCTGGGGGATTGCCGGCGACGAATCGGCTTTTGTTAGAGTTTGGTGGCTCGCTGGGGTTGGGGGGCTTGTTGCAGACCGACAATCGAGCTGGGGATTTGTTGGCGACGCGCGTGGTTCGGGTCGACGAAGCGCGCGGCCTGCCGACGGAGTGGTACGGTTATGAATCGATCGACACGGTGCTGCTTTCGACTTCGGAGCCGGAGCTTTATCGGCCATTGCTGCAAAGCCGTGGTCGGATTGAGGCGCTCGAGGCTTGGGTGGAACGCGGTGGGCGGTTGATTGTTTTTTGTGGCGTGGGGGCCGAGGAACTTTTGGGAAAAGAGGGAGCGTTGGTCTCGTTGGTGCCGGGCACGTATGAAAAAATGGAGCGGCTGACGCAGGCTCAGCCGCTGGAGACTTTTAGTGGTTCGGAGCAGCCGATTACGCGCGATCGGCGGTTGGATTTGCAGATGCCCCGTTTGGTTGACGTCGAGGGTCAGGTTCTTGCTTCGGCAGGACGGGGTGCGGCGCAGGTGCCGTTGGTGGTGCGATCGAGTCGGGGGTTGGGGCAGGTCGTGTTTGTCGGGATGGATTTTGATCGTCCGCCGCTGCGAGATTGGGGGGGGCGCGATAGCTTTTTGCGGCGTCTGCTCGACTGGCAAGACGAAGACGATTTGCAGGCGAATCATCAGACGGATATGGAGGATGTAAGCTCGCATCTTCGCAATTCTTTGGACAAGAAGTTTGTTGGCGTGCAGGTGGCTCCGTTTGGGCTCGTGGCGTTGTTGGTGGGAATTTATATCGTGTTGATTGGTCCGGGGGATTACTTTTTTGTGAAGCGCATACTCAAGCGGACGGAGCTGACTTGGGTGACGTTTCCGCTGATTGTGCTGGGGGTGTCGGCGGCGGCGTATGGGATTGCGAACCGGATGAAGGGGGATCAGCTGCGCGTGAATCAGGTCGAGATCGTGGACGTCGACGGTCAGAGTGGGCTGGTGTGCGGGACGGTTTGGACTCACTTTTTTACGCCTCGGGTGAGCGAGTTTGATTTGCGGTTGGAGCCGCGTTTTTTGGGTCAGACCGAATTGGACGAGAATGAGCAGTTGGTTTCTTGGCTTGGGCTGCCCGGCTATGCGTTGGGGGGGATGCAGGCGAGCGGGTCGCAGACGTCGGTGTTGGACGGGGGCTATCAGTATGGTGAGGGGTTGGCTTCGTTGGAGCGGCTGCCGGTGCAGGTTTGGTCGACCAAGACGCTCGCCGCGCGGTGGTCGGCGCGGGTGGAGATGCCGCTTTCGGTTGTGCTGCGACAAGATGGCGAAGAGCTACTTGGCGGGAAAATTACAAACGAATCGGAAATTGAGCTGGAAGATTGTCTGTTGCTCTACGGGCGTTGGGCTTATGATTTGGGTCGATTGAAGGGGGGCGACTCGCGGGACATCGACGAATCGCTGCAACCAAAAACCGTAAAAACGCTGCTGACGAGTGCGACGGCTGGGGACAAGACGGTAACGCGGATGGCCAATGATGGGACGGTTTCGTTTCAAAACGCGGCTTCGTGGGATATTGCTCGGCTGTTGAAAGCGACGATGTTTTACACGGCGGTGAATGGGCGACAATACATGGGCAAGGCACATCGTTATCAGTCGTTTGTAGATTTGAGCCACGTCCTGCAACAAGAGGGGCGGGCCATTTTGTTGGCCAAGTGCCGTGCGCCGGGCAGCCAGTGGATGGCGGGCGAGGAGGCGTTGGCAAGCGGCAAGAACCCAAACGACAAGGACCGTCGCTGGACGTATTATCGTTTTGTTTTGAAGGTCGATGACCGAAAGAAAGAACCGCAGATAAACGCGGATGAACGCCGATAAAGAAAAAATGTTGGGGAAATGTTGGAAAAAAGGAAGAACCGCCGATGAACGCAGATAGACGCAGATAAAAAAGATTTTGGGAAAAACGAAAACCATCTGCGTTCATCCGCGTTTATCGGCGGTTAATTTTTTAGACAGCGCATTATCCAGGCAAGTCCGTTTACCTTTTAACCCCTGATAGCTCCCGTGATTGAAGTCCATGACTTGACGAAGAAGTATGGCGAACTGCACGCCATTCATAAAATTGAGCTGAAGCTCGACAAGGGCGACGTGTTTGGCTTTATTGGTCCGAACGGTGCGGGCAAGACGACGACGATGCGCATTTTGGCGACGCTGTTGAACCCGACCTGGGGCGAGGCGTATGTCGGCGGGTATTCGATTTATACCAAGCCCAAAGAGATTCGGCGGATCATTGGCTACATGCCCGACTTTTTTGGTGTGTACGACAATATGCAGGTGATCGAGTATTTGGAGTTTTTTGCGGCTGCGTATCGGATCAAAGGTCCGCATCGTCGAAAGATTTGTGACGAAGTGTTGGAGCTGGTCGACTTGGGTTACAAGCGGAACGAGCTGGTGACGAGCCTCTCGCGCGGGATGACGCAGCGGCTGGGGCTGGCGCGTGTGTTGCTGCACGATCCGCAGGTTTTGCTGCTGGACGAACCGGCGAGTGGGCTGGACCCTCGGGCGCGGATTGAAATCCGTGGGCTGCTAAAAGAGTTGCGCAACATGGGCAAAACGATTATGGTTTCGAGCCATATCTTGCCCGAGCTGGCCGACATTTGTAACAAGATCGGCATCATCGAACGGGGCGAGCTGATTGTGAACACCGACGTTGACGATGTGATGCGGCAGGTCCGTGGGCAGACGGTGCTTTTAATTGACGTGGCTGGCGACCGCGACGCGGCCGGCAAACTGCTGGAGCAGGATGACTTGGTCGAAAAAGTGGAGGAGAGCGACCCGTGTCTTCGCGTCACGCTGGTCGAAGGCGACCACGACTACAGCACGCTGGCCAAGCTGCTGCTGGAAAACGGGCACGCGCTGACGCGTCTGAACGAGGAAGAAATCAACCTAGAGACGGCGTTTATGACGCTGACGAAGGGGATTACTTCGTAGAAGGATGTGAGATATTTGATGTTTGATTGAAGATGTTTGGGTGGCGGTTGACAATCGCCGCCCAAAGCCGAAAATGTAGATTCCAACCGCACACACCACATCGACAATCTTACATCTACAATCTGACATTTCCGTCCTGCCCCCATCGTCTAGTGGCCCAGGACACCGCCCTCTCACGGCGGAGACAGGGGTTCGACTCCCCTTGGGGGTACTGTGGACACTTGTTCACCTATGAGTGTGATTGCACTAGAGTGCATTTCAGCCCGGTTTTGCCGGGCTTTTTTTGTGTTTGTAGTCCTCGTGCGCTCTGATGCAACCGAGGGCTGCGCCGCATTCTGCGCCCGCTTTTTCGGCTAGCCATCCCCGGCGTCCTTCGTTTTCCTCGTGGGTGAAGCAGACGCGAATGTGTGAGTGTCCTGTAGGATCTCCCCCTTTTTCATTGGAGTCGTGATCCTCAGGACTTTTGGGCAAGGGAGGGGAACGAATTGGGCCTACCCACTCAGTGCAATGATAACAAAACATCCGTATGCTGCAAAACAGGGGTATCTAGAGTAACTCCCCCAATTCCGTCAAATCCCTGATCACGGTACACTGTGCGGCAGGTTGCGTCTTGACGCAAGGCGTCGCGAACACCCCCACAACAATCGATTTGCACTCACTCACTGGGAATATTCATAAAGTGACCGAAGATCCACATCAAGCTTTTATCGACCGCTGGAAAAAGTCGGGCGGGGCCGAACGCGCCAACTACCAGCTTTTTCTGGCCGAACTGTGCGACGTGCTTGACGTACCGCGGCCCGAGCCGACCGTCGATGACGATTCGCAGAATGCGTATGTCTTCGAGAAAAACGTCGTTTTTGATAACGGCGACGGCACCAGCAGCACGCGGCGGATCGACCTCTATCGGCGCGGCCTGTTTGTTTGCGAGACGAAACAAGGGGTTGAAAAAGAAGAGCAGGAGATCGTGCTTTCCGAACAGCAGATCAAACGACGCAAAAAAAAGAAGGCGGGGCACGGCAAACGGGGCACGAAGGGCTACGACGACACCATGCTTCGTGCCCACGGGCAGGCCCAGCAGTACGCGCGCAACTTGCCAGCGAGCGAAGGGCGGCCCCCTTTTCTGATCGTCATCGACGTCGGTCACTCGATCGAGCTGTTCGCCGAGTTTTCGCAGACGGGCGGCGTCTACACGCCCTTTCCCGATCCGCAGTCCCATCGCATCAAGCTCGATCAACTGGCCGACGCCGAAGTGCGCGAGCGCCTCGCCCTGGTGTGGTCCGACCCGCTGGCGCTCGACCCCGCGCGGCGCAGTGCGAAGGTTACCCGCGAAATCGCCGGCAAACTGGCCGAGCTGGCCAAGTCGCTCGAAGCGGCCGGGCACGATCCCGAGATGGTCGCCCAGTTTCTGATGCGCTGCCTGTTTACGATGTTCGCCGAAGATATCGACTTGCTGCCCAAAGATGCCTTTCTGAACCTGCTGAAAACGATCGAGTCGGTCGAGCACTTTCCGCCGGTCATGGAGCAGCTTTGGCAGACGATGAACGAGGGCGGTTTTAGCACGCTGCTGCGCGAAAAAGTTTTGCAGTTCAACGGCGGGCTGTTTGCCGAGTCGCAGGCGCTGCCGCTGACCGAAGATCAGCTACAGCTGCTGATCGACGCAGCAGGAAAGCAGTGGAAGGATGTCGAGCCGGCCATTTTTGGCACGCTGCTCGAACGGGCACTCGACCCGGTCGAACGGCACAAGCTGGGGGCCCACTACACGCCGCGGGCGTATGTCGAGCGGTTGGTGGTGCCGACGGTGGTCGAGCCGCTGCGCGAAGAATGGGACGCCACCCGCGCGGCGGCGGTCACGCTCGCCACGCAGGGCGAAACCAAGCAGGCGGTCGAAGAACTCGAACGGTTTCACGATCGGCTTTGCTCGGTGCGGGTGCTCGACCCGGCGTGCGGCAGCGGCAATTTTTTGTATGTCGTGCTCGAACATCTCAAGCGGCTCGAAGGCGAGTTGTTCGACGTCTACGAGCAAATTGCTGATCGGCAGA
Source organism: Bythopirellula sp. (assembly GCA_965224625.1). GTDB lineage: Bacteria > Planctomycetota > Planctomycetia > Pirellulales > Lacipirellulaceae > Bythopirellula. The sequence goes on along the minus strand of CBDCZS010000001.1, from coordinate 205,243 downwards.
TCACTTTTGAGGAGAGCCACACGGTCGACCCGCACCAGTTGCTCGGCATCGAGCTGAACCCGCGCGCCGCGGCGATTGCCGAGCTGGTGCTGTGGATCGGTTTTTTGCAGTGGCATTTTCGGACACGCGGAAAGGTCGCCCCGCCGGAGCCGGTGATCAAAAACTTCAAGAACATCGAATGCCGCGACGCCGTGCTCGACTACGACAGCCGCGAAGAAGTGACGGACGACGAGGGCCAGCCCGTGACGATCTGGGACGGCCGCACCACCAAGCCGCACCCGGTGACCGGCGAAGAAGTCCCCGACGAAACCGCCCGCGTCTCGACGTACCGCTACCTCAACCCTCGCAAAGCGGAGTGGCCCGAGGCCGATTTTGTGGTGGGGAACCCGCCGTTTATTGGTGCGAGTGTGATGCGACAGGCACTTGGAGATGGATACACCGAGGCGGTACGTATCGCCTCATGATACCGTTTCTGAATCAGCGGATTATGTGATGTTTTGGTGGAGACATGCGGCAGCTTTGCTGAACACTGATCAGATACAGCAGTTTGGATTAATTACGACGAAAGGAATCTCTCAGACGTTCAATCGACGCCTGGTTTCAGCAGCTCTTGAACTAGGTGCAAATATCGAATTCGCAATTCCAAACCATCCTTGGGTTGATGCATCAGGTAGTGCTGATGTCCGTATTGCCATGACGGTTTTGAGTAAAGGTTTAACTCGTGGTTTACTTAGCCATATTTTCTCGGAGCAAACAGGAATAGATGGCGAAGTGACAGTCGAATTCCAGAGAACTCATGGTGTAATCGGTGCAGATCTCCATATCGGCGTTTCATTCAAAGACGTTGACGGATTACAATCTAACGATAATTTATCAGCGCCTGGAACTGAGCCACACGGGAAGGGGTTCATTGTAAATCAAAGCGAAGCTCAGAAACTGAGTGAGGATATCGACGGTAACGCACAATTGCACATTAGACCGTACCGCAATGGTCGCGACATTTCCGCTAAATGCAGAAATGTTTTTGCACTTGATTTATATGGCCTGAGTGAAGAACAAGTTCGCACTGAAATGCCTAATATTTATCAATGGGTATTTACTCGGGTGAAGCCAGTTCGAGATCAAAACCCACGTCGAACAAGACGAGAAAATTGGTGGATATTTGGAGAACCCAGCCCACAATGGCGAAGGATGAGCAATGGGCTCGAACGATTTATTGCGACAATAAAAACTTCTCGTCACCGCTACTTCGTATTCCTAGATGACTCGATACTTCCCGATAGCAAATTAATTGCTTTTGGTAGCAATGACTCAATAGTTCTTGGAGTGCTAAGCAGTCGCTTCCACGAAGTTTGGGCTTTACGTACTGGCGCGCGTCTTGGTGTAGGAAATGATCCGACATATGTAAAGACAATCTCATTCGAGGCATTTCCCTTCCCCGACGCGACCGAGCCTCAAAAATCCCGCATCCGCGAACTGGGTGAGCAGTTGGATGCCCATCGCAAGCGTCAGCAGGAAAAGCATGAAAAACTGACGATGACGGGGATGTACAATGTGCTGGAAAAACTGCGCCAAAATGATACGGAGGGGGGCGAGGAGCTGAGCGCCAAAGAAAAAACGATCCACGAGCAGGGGTTGGTCAGCGTGCTACGCCAGATTCATGACGAGCTGGACGCCGCCGTGGCCGACGCTTACGGCTGGCCTGTCGACTTGGCGGACGAAGCAATTTTGGAGCGGCTGGTCGCGCTGAACCACGAGCGGGCCGAGGAAGAAAAGCGGGGACTGGTACGTTGGCTACGCCCTGACTTCCAAAACCCTGACGGCAAAACTCAACAGGGGATGCTGCCCCAAGAGGGAACCACGAAAAGCACGAAAAAGACGAAAGCAAAAATCGAAAAACAGCCGTGGCCGAAAACGCTCAGCGAGCAGGCCGCCGCCGTGCAGACGGCGCTGGTTGCGATCGGCGCGCCGGCCGACGAAGTCGACGTGGCGAAGCGATTTACGCGGGCCAGCAAAGATCGGATTGCGGAGCTGCTCGAGACGCTCGCTTCGCTGGGGAGTGCGCGGCAGTTGGCCGACGGCAAGTTTTTGGCGGTTTAGCTCTGTTCCTCACCAGTAGCTGCCTCAAGCATCGCCGCAAAGGCTGCTTTGGTGGCTTCGGATAGCTGAGGCCAAGCGTCGATGATCGCTTGAAGATCAGAAGGGAATTCGTCCATTTGTGCACCAACTGCGCCGGATTCTGCGCCGCCTGCTTGAGAAGAGTTCGCTTTTCCCGTAGAATCGTCGACTTGTTCGACTCCCCTTGGGGGTACTTCTGAGCACGGGCAACCCAAGTTGCCCGAGCGCAGGAAGTCACTTTTCTTTGGTGATGAAGAGGGACTTGGCGTTTTGGTTGGGTGTGGCCTGCTGGGTTCTTGGTGTTGCAATGAATGGTGGGCGGCGATGGCCCTACGGACTTGAAGGTGATGTTATGCCAATCCGCGTCGAGTGCCCGAGCTGCGGCAAGGGCGTCAAAGCCCCCAGCAAATACGCGGGTAAAGTGGCCAAGTGCCCCGGGTGCGGCGGGCAAATCTCGATCCCCTGCATCGCACCGCCAGCGCCCCCAAAACCGCCAGCCGTCCCCTTGCCTCGGGCAGTCGTGCCCCCGGCAGTCGCACTGACGACCGAAGTGCTGCCTGCCGCAGTCCCCTGCCCTTTTTGTGCAGAGCCGATACTACCGCAAGCGAAGAAGTGCAAGCACTGCGGCGAATTTATGAACGAGGAGGATCGCCCTCGACAAAGTACGCCGCCCCCTGCTGCTCCTGCGCCGTCCACCGTTGTCATGGTGGAAGCTCCGGCCCGATCTACATCAACTCCCGAGCAAGAGCTAATCAAAGTGCGTCCCGCCGTTTTCCGGAACAGCCCTGGGGGGTACAGCCTGCTATGGTCGATACTAGTAATCGGCTTTGGGGCCACGCGAGAGAACCCCGACGCTTGGGTTTGGGCAATACCACTCTTTGCCTTGTTTTTTATAATCATCCAGCACCTAAAAGCCCTCACTACCACTTTATCGATTACGACTACTCGCTCGAAGCTACGCAATGGCCTCTTGTCAAAACGGACCCGAGAAGTGAGGCATTCTGACGTCAGGTTGCTGCAGGTCGACCAGACAATAGGGCAACGTCTGATGGGTGTGGGTGCTTTGTCGGTTGCAAGTGCTGCGCACGGAGGAGTTGAAATTAAGGTGAGCGGCATCAAAGACCCCGAACACATCAAAGAAACAATCGACGGGTTTCGTGCGTAACCATGCCCCGCCGCCGACTCACCCCCGTCCGGGCCTGATTGCCGTACGGACTGCCACCCTGTGAACTCGGCGAGGCGTAGCTCGCCGGCTGCTTTTTATTTTTTTGTGTTGTGCTTTTTTTGCGTTGGGGTTGTATGGGTCGGTCGAAGCTTGAGATTTTGGCTTATGAGGAGAGTCCGCTGGGGGTGCTTTGTTTGCGGCGGCGGGAGTTGCTTGCGCGGCCGGGGACTTGGGTGACCGAGGTGACGCTGAATCATGAGTTTTTGATGAGTAGTCTTTATACTGATTCGGAAGAGGTGCTTGCGCGGACGGCGGTCGAGTGGCATGGGGGCGAAGAGTTGCGGGTGTTGGTGGGGGGATTGGGGTTGGGGTATACGGCGCGCGAGGCACTGTTGCCTGTGGAGGTTGCGCGGGTGGAGGTGGTTGAGCTGTTGCCGCAGGTGATCGATTGGTTGGAACGCGGGTTGGTGCCGTTGTCGGGGGAGTTGAACGGCGCGATCGGTGAGGGTCGGTTGGTGGTGACGCAGGGGGATGTTTATCGGCGGCTGGCGGGGCCGCCGCCGGAAAAATTGTTGGATGTGATTTTGATTGATGTCGATCACTCGCCTGATGAGCGTTTGGCGGAGGAAGGTTTGGCTGAGAAGGGTGTTTCGTTCTATAGCGTGGCGGGGCTACGGGCGGCGCGGGGGCACTTGGCGGAGGGGGGCGTGTTGGGGGTTTGGTCTTATGCCGAGAGTTCGCCGTTTGCCGAGGCGTTGCGTGAGGTGTTTGATGAGGTTCGCGTTGAGCCGGTGACTTATGAGAATCGGCTGATCGACGAGCGGCGTACGGATTGGATTTTCTTTGCGCGTCGGTTTTGATTTTTTGCGAGCTTTTCCCGCGAAGCAAGTCTAGGTGGAAAAGCCTCACGCAGAGACGCAGAGTCACAGAGGAAAAAAATTGTTATGCTGCCTCCGCTTGAGACTTTTGGGGTTCTGCGGGAGGCAAAGTTGGCCTAATCTTCCCAGTATGCCGAGAGCGACCTGCCTCGGTTAATTTGCAGTTGCGAGCTGGCATTTCTCGCTGTTTTTTGCGCAAAAAATGGCCTTGTTCTGGTTGCGGTAAATCGCAGAATGAAGTGTGAAGATGGCAAAGACCGAGCAAGGTAGGCTTGGTCTTCCAAGTCACACGCTCGCAGGTAGGAGGTTGTGCGATGGACTCCGCAGCCAGCTACGGTGGTGCCGGGTATGAGATGCTCGGCTATGGATTGATCCGTTACGATTCTGACTCACTCACGAGTGAAGCCGATGCGTGGACGCCCCTGTTGTTGTCTGCCCGTGAGAAGCGGCTTTTGAATCGCCCCGAGAAAAAACGTCATCGGGCGCTGCGGACGAATCGTAAGCCTTCGCGTCCGACGGGATATATTGGGCAACGGACGAATAACCGTTTGCTGCGAATTTGTAGTCGCAAGCGTCTTCCCGAGAGTGAACAGGCGGAGCCGCTTGAATAGCTGAAGCCAGCAGGCGTGCTGACTTGAAAGAGCTATTTTTTTGCGGGCGTGGGTTTGCTGTCGTCGGATTCAGGTTGAGGTGGTTGCTCGGTCGTCTTTTTTTCGTTTTTGGCTTTTTCGGGTTCGCCCAGTTCGACGTCAACCAGGAAGTCGCCCTGCAAGAAATTTCTACCCAGTAGGACGGGGTAGGCCATGTGGGAGCGGTCGTTGAGCGAGACGAGCACCCGTTTTTTGACGTCTTGGCATTTGAGCGTCATGTGGACTTTGTAGCGTTGCTCTTGCTGCTCGGAAGTTTTGATCATGCTGATGTCGGCAATTTTTCGTTGGATCCATTCGGACTCGCCTCGTTCGTTTTTGATGCGGAAGCGAATTGTCTTTCCGATGTTCTGAGTCATCGACTTAGCTTCGTTCTTAATTCTCCAATCTTCGACGTGCAAGGACGAGGTGGTGGCACCGGTGTCGACACGGGCGGCGAAGGTGATGTCGGTTTCGATTTCTTCGACAAGGGCGGTCGGGCCGATGACTTGCTTTTCGGGGGTGGTGGTCGTGACCGCTGTTTCCAAAGCGGCAGCCGTGCTACCTAGCAAGTCGAAACTGGCAAGCGTCAGAAGGAGGGTTCGCAAAAACCAAGTCGTAGGATTCCAAGGAGGCATTTTTTGTGTTCTGGTCGGTACAGGGATCGGGTACAATTGGTGTTTGGAAGGGTCGCAAGAGGGACAATTCAAGCGGTTTTGCTGGTGTGAGGCAATGTCAATCGTCGGGGATGCTAGCAAAAGAAGATTTTGCCCGCTTGCGGAACCTTACAAGTCTCACGCAGAGACGCGCAGGCACAGAGAAAACACCGAGTGCGAGGAGCGTTATGCCCATTTCTGAATCGTTTGTCTTGTTTTTTGGCTCTCTAGCTTTGCTTTGTGGGGGTGGAACGGTGGCTGCTGTGACCACGGAGCAAGTGATGTACGTGGGGACCAACGTCGAGGGGATTTATGCTAGCAGGCTCGATCTTGAGACAGGCCAGATGAGTCGGCCGCAAGTGGTGGGCGATGCGCGGCAGCCGAGTTTTTTGGCTTTGCATCCAACGTTGCCGATGTTGTATGCCGTGACGCGTGAGTCGACCCAACCGGCTGGCGGGGTGCGTGCTTTTAAGACCGATGGGGTCGGTCTTGTCCTCGTCGGTACGCAGGCGACGGGCGGGGACGGTGCTACGCATTTGGCGATTGATCGGGCGGGGAGGACGATGGTTGTCGCGAATTATTCGAGCGGGAGTACGGCGGTGTTGCCGATTGAGGCCGAGGGTTGTGTCGAAGCGCGGACGGCGATTGTCGAGCACTCAGGGTCGGGTGGTGATCCTGGTCGGCAAACAGAGCCGCATGCTCATGGCGTAGCTTTTGATGCGAGCGGGCGGTTTGCTTGTGTTGCCGACTTGGGAACCGACGAAGTGATTGTCTATCGGCTGTTGGCAGGCGGAAAATTGGAGCGGCACTCGGTTTGGAAATCGGCACCCGGCGCGGGGCCGCGGCATGTGGCGTTTCATCCGGGAGGACAGTGGCTCTACTGTTTGAATGAGTTGGATTCGACGATGGCTGTTTTGAGTTTTGACTCGGAACTAGGGACGTTGGCCGAGTTGCAGACGCTTGGGACGTTGCCGAGCGATTTTGAGGGAGCGAACACCACGGCTGAGGTGGTGGTCCATCCGTCTGGAAAATTTGTGTATGGGTCGAATCGAGGAGACGATAGCACGGCGGTGTTTGCGGTCGATGGCGAGACGGGGCGGTTGACTCTGGTCGAAATTGAGCCGACGCGGGGGGGGCATCCTCGGTTCATTGGCATCGAACCGAGCGGGCAGTTTTTGATTGCTGCGAATCGCGACTCGGACAATCTGGTTTCTTTTCGGATTGATTCTACGACCGGAGCGCTGACGCCTACAGGATTTGAAGCCTCGGTGCCGAAGCCGGTCTGTGTGGTTTTTCCTTGAACCGTTTTCGATGACGGGTCAGACCAACTGGGGTTGTCGCTTGGGTAGCTCGTTAAGAAATCCGGCTTGGGCGATGGCTTTGGCGGTGAGAGGCTCGGTGAATTTGACGAGATTGATCACGTCGAAACTGAGCAGCACGAAGCGTGCCCCGGTGGCGTCGGGGGCGATGCGTTCGAGCAGGACCATGCCGTCTTTGAGCCAGAAGTTTTTGAACTGCATGGTTTCCTGTAGCACGGTTTGCAATACGCCTTTGCGTGCAAGCGAGGTGGGCCAATTGGAAAAGAACGAGTTCCAAGATTGTGCGGAAGTCATGGCGAGACTCTTTTTTTGAACGCGAAGGTGGGGGCTGGCCGGTGCAAGCTCTGCACAAGGATAGCTTGCGATTGGGGACTGGGCTTTTGCGTTGATCACTGTTTTTCAGCGATTTTACTGTCAAACGCAAACTTTCAATGCGCTGAGAAAAAAAGGAACCGCCGACAAACGCGGATGAACGCCGATGATTAGTGCGAGCCGCACACGCGTGTTCCGCTAGCAGCCCTGGCATATTAGCGCCAAATGGCTGTTTCAGCGGAACACCCGATTGGGACTTGCTCTATTGCTGGTTTTGCCAAGGCCGGGGGCTACTATTCGAGGCGGGCGTCGAGCCAGTTGGCGTAGTCGAGGGCGTCGCCTCGGTCGGCGAAATCGGTGGTGAGCATGAGTTGCGAGGCGCTCTTTAGTTGGACGGTGACGGGTGTGGGGGGATCGCCGCTTCGTAAGAGAGGGCTGGTGTAGGCGAGTTGCCACGGGTTCTTTTGCTTGCTTTCCTGTTTGAGATAGACGCGGAAGATGACGCTGCCTTGGTGGGAGGCTGCGTCGTCGAGGGCGACTTCTGCGACAAAACGTGTGTAGGGTTTTTGGACCTTGGGGACTTCGAGGCGATAGGTGAGTCGTGCGGCGGTGAGCATTCCGATGCCTTTGGAGTACGTGCGGTTGGCTGTCTGTAAGGGGCCGGCGAGTACGTTGCGGTCGGATTGGTAGGGCCAGGGAATCTGTAGGTAGGGGACGTGGCGGTAGTCGATTGGCGTGAGGTCGGAGAGGTAGCGGCACGGGGCGACGAGCGAACGTAGTGCTACGATGTCGCGATGGTCGGAGCCGGTGAGCTGGGTGCCGACGGCGAGTTTTATGTGAAGGTGTGTGGAGGAGGCGACTAGCGATTGTGCGTGGAGGAGGCTTCCGTCTCTTAGGCCGACGATGAACTTGGCTTGGGGTTGCGGAGTTTTGGTGGCAAAACCGCAAGCGATAGCGGCGATTTTTTTGGGGGCGATTTTTAGCGTTCTTGTAGCGGAATTGGGTAGGAATTCTATGTGTTGTTGGTTTTTGGTTGCGGTTAGACCGAGAATTTTTCCTGGGAGTTGATCGCCATTGATGAAGAAGAGCTGGTCGGAAGGATTTTTGGAGCTGTGGAGTTGATCAATAAAACGGGTGCGCTGCAGGGGATCGGCGGGTAGGTTGAGCAAGATCGCTTGGAGTTGATCGCGGGGGACTGTTATTTTTCCGAAGAGCTGGGTGGTGGCGGTGAGGGTCTTGTCGGTGAGTTGCCAAGAGAGTTGGCTGGTCCAGGATTCGGCGAGCGCTAGGCGGCTGCCATCGGTGAGTAGGATCGCGCTGGGTGGAAAATTGTTGCTGGTGGTCGACCAGCGGATTAGTTCTTGGGCGGTAACTGGGCGTGCTTTTCCCTCGACCTGAAATTGAAAAATGCCCTCGTCGGTTGCGGATAAAAAGGTTGCGTCGACGGGTGGCTGGCCGATGCGTAGTAACGGCTCGCTCGCCCAGGTGGGAGTTGCGAGGAGGAGCAAGCCAAACCAAAAAAAAGTTGCCGATTCGCGCACGCTTAAAAATCTTATCGTTGGAGGATGGGGAGGTAGTTGTTGGGGACTTGCAGGATGATGCAGGCCATGGCGGTGCCGTATTCGGCGCAGATGGAGTCGGGCCACGAACCGTCTGGGCGTTGACGGGCGAGGAGTTGGTCGCGGATGGCGGGATACCAGCGTTGCCAATGTTCGCCGCCGGCGTGCCACATGGCTTGCGCGGCGTAGTAGTGCGAGTAAAAATAAAATCCGCCTTGTTTGGATTGTTTGGGATCGGGTTGAAACTGAGTCAGATATTTGAGACCGCTCTCGATTTGGGGGCCGTCGTAGATGCCGGCGTTGTAGAGTGCGACGACACCGGCGGCTGAGCGAGGGAATGCGCTTGTCTGTTTTGCTTCGGACTGCATGTAACGGAAGCCGCCGTCTTGGTTTTGGCAAGCTTTGACATAGGTGATCGCGCGGTCGATGGTTTCGCTCGGGACGGTGATGCCTGCGTTGCGAGCGGCGCGGAGGGCCATGATTTGGCAGACGGTTACGGAGACGTCGGCTTGCTGGGGTTGGGGTTGATAGCGCCAGCCTCCTTGCTCGTTTTGCGAGCCGACGATTAGTTCGATGGCCTGGGACAACCGGTCGCGCAGCTCGGGTTGCGGGGCCATGCCGTAGACTTCGCAGAGGAAGAGCGCGGCAAACGCATGGCCGTACATTGGGCCTCGGCTGGTAGCGGCGGGGGCGGCGATGAAACCGGCGTCGCTGGTATTGGCCAAAAGGTATTCGATGCAGCGCTCGATTTGTTGGGCATGGGGGCCGCGCATGGGGGTGCTGCCGTTGGCCAGGTAGGCAAGTCCGCTGAGTCCGCAGATGGCGACGTTGCGTGGGTAGCCGCTGGTGCCGAAGGAGCCGTCGTCGAGTTGGTGGTCGGTGAGAAAGGCGAGGCCACGGTCAACGGCCTGGGTGGTTGCTGGGGTGATGAGCGTCGGTTTGGCTTGGCAGGGAAGCGGGAGGAGAAGGGAAAGGATTAGCAGGAAGAGGATCATGGGGCCTCCGTGGGCGAGGTGGCGGGGTCGGCCAGATCGCGGAAGTAGGCTTCGATTTCGGTGGCGTATTTGGGTAAAAATTCTTCGCTGAGGGGCTGTAAGATTTGTTGGCGTTGGCGCTGGGGGAGTTGTCCCCAGAGATCTTTTACTAACTGGCTAACGTCGGCTGATTCGGTGGAGAGATCGGCGTTGGAGTTGGTGCTAGACGGTGCCGACTTGGCGGGGCTTTGGCCCGTTTTTTTGGAGGGGTTTGGCTTTTTGTTGCCTGGCTTGGAGCTGCTTGGTTTGGCGCATTGGCCGCCTTGGCATTGGCTCTGGCGTTGGGTGAGTTCGGCGATCAGGGTGTCGAGACTGGTGAGTGCCTGGGACTGGGCGAAGCTGGCGTCGTCGGAAGGGTTGCTCTGTTGGAGTAGCGTTTGCGCGGTATGCATGTGTTGGACGACTGGGGAAAGTCGGTTGGTTTCGTTGAGTGGCTTGGAGGGAGGTGCAGACGGAGTGGGCTGTTTGTTGGTCGAGGGTAGGAGAAGTTCGTTTCCAAGGTCTTCAAAACCTAAGTCCTCAAAAAGGGGTCGGTTGGCGAGCGTTTTTTCTTCGGCAATCGATGGAGCGCAAAGCCACGCATACGCGAACAGGAGTGCGAGAACTTGAAAGGATTTCATGGCTCGTTCTTTTCTGAAGCAAGTTGGCGGGCCAGTTCGGCGAGCTGTTTTTGTTGACGGGCAAGCTCGATGGCTAGAAAGGTTGGCTTTTGGCCGGTCGTCTGTTGTGTTTCTAGGGTTTGTGTTTTTTGTTGTAGGGTAATTTGGAGGGACTTGAGAAGCCGGAGTTGGCCTAGTGCCAATTGTAGCGTTTTGCTTTGTGGGGTGTCAGGCGGTTGGGGGGCCCCCCCTGCCCTGTTGGTGTTGGGGCGGCGAGCTAGGTTTTTTTGTTCTTGGCGAAGGGCTTCGGCGAGTTGGGTTAGTTGGCGGATTGCTTGGGCTGTGAGAACTTGTGTTGGCGGGCCGAATTCGGTTCGTTGGAGGCGGCGTTCGATCTGCTGCATGGTTGCGGCGGCGGATTTTAGGAGGTGTGCAAAAACGGGGAACTGCGTGAGGTGGTCGGCTTCGGCGAGCGTTTTGTTGCGAACGTCGGTTTGTTGGTCGGCCCATTGCTGCGCTGCGTCTTGGCGATTGGTCTCGGAGAGTTGTATGGTTGCTTGGTGGATTTTTTTTTGGCGTTCGAGTAAATCGGTCAGCTTGGTCTCGAGCTGTGCCATTTGTAGACGAGCTAGGGCGACTTGCTGGCGGCGGCGTTCGGTGGTTAGTTTTTCTTGGGCGGCATCGAGTTGCTGTTTTGTTTTATTTTTGAGAGGCTCGTTCTGTGCGAGTTGCTTGGCGGCCTGTCGGATGGCACTTGCGGCTTGGGGAAGGTGCAATTTCTGGATCTGTTGCGCGAGTTTGCTGGCCTGTTCGGCCAATTTCTGGAGTTGCTCTGGAGTCTGTTTGAGAAGTTCGCGGTGGAGTTGGGCAACGGCTTGTCGTAGGCGTTGGAGCTTTTGTTCGGCGGCTTGGAGACGCTCGAAGCGTTCGAGGGCTGCTTGGAGATCTTGGCCGGAAAGGCGAGCGAGGAGTTTGGCGAAGTCGGTGACGGCTTGCTGTTGTTGCGAGGTTGCAATGCCTGTGCGGCGGGCGGTGAGTTGATCGGCAGCGGCTTGGAGGGTTGTTTGGAGTTCGAGTTGGCGGGCAAGCGAGACCGTGCCGCTCAGCCGGGCAGCAAGAAGGGGGCTTTCGTTGGCTAGGCGTCTGGCTTTTTGCGACATGCTGAGCGTGAGGACAGCTAGTCGACGGGCCAGCTCTCGTTGGCGGCGGACGGCGAGGGTGAGGGAAGGTAAATCGGTGGAGTCGTTGGCAGCTAGGATTTGTGGGGCAATTTTTGTTTGGCAATGGGTGGTCAGGTTTTGCTGGTCGGTGCGCAGTTCGGTGAGTTCTCTTTCGATGTGTGCCAAGACGTTGCCCTGCATGAGGAGGTCGATCGTGCGGCGCAGTGTTGTGATGACTTGTGTCTGAAGGGTGGTGGTGTTCGTCAGTAAAGGAAGTGTGGGGGCGTTGTTTGAGAGGCGTGCGAGCTGGCTCAGGTGTTGGTCGATCGCGGGTAGGGGCTGGTCGACTAAGCCTTGCAGGAGCGACTGGGTGGTTTGTAGACGCTCGGTTGTTTCGGGGCGTTGAATGCGGTTGCGGTCGATGGTTTTGAGGAGGTTTTTTAGTTGTTGGAGGAGGCTGGTGGATCCGTTGGCGAGTTTGTGAGGGATTTGTCGTTGGCGGAAGAGGGCTGCATGGATGGCGTTTTTTCTGTTTTCAAACGATCCTTCGGGAAGGGTTTTCCAGTCGGCGATTGTGGTTTGTACTTGGCGTTGGGTGCGTAAAAGTTGGGTGAGCGTTTCGACGATTTGGGTTTGGCGGTCGGTGATCTGTTGCCAGAGCTGTTGCTCTGTGACGATTGTGAGTCGCAGGGTGCGCGGGGTTTGACCGATGGAGGGTTGGGCGTCGGTGGCTTGGGCGCGGAGATCGAGGGTGGTGCCTGGCGGAAGCGACAAATTGGCGAGCTGCCAAGCGTCGGTTTTTTGGATCTGGCGTGTAGGCTCGTTTGGTGGGTCGGGCGCGTGCCATAAAGGTAGCCGTTGGGGGTCGGGGGCGGGGCGGTCGGAGCGTTGGTAGAGGAGGTCGATCTGGCGGAGGGCTAGGTTGTCGTGGGCGTGGACAACGAGGGGGACCGTGGCGTTGGGTAAAAGAAAAAGGTCTTCGGTCGGTTCGATGAAACGGACTTCGGGCGGGTGGTTGACGATGACTTCGAGGGGCAGTGTGTTGGGCACGCGGTAGGTTAGTCCGGCGGGTGTGGTTAGTACGAGGGTGTAGGTGTCGCTTGCGCTGACCTGCCAGTCGGCATGATCGATTCGGAAAGTTTTTTGATCGGGGGCGACTTGGGCAGGTTGTTGGTTGACCGAGGTGCTGTAGAGTGTGGCGTGGGTGATTGGCTGGTCGGTTTGGCCGCGTAGTTCGAGGTGGCTACCGGCGTAGATTGGAGTTTGATTTTTCCAGGGGATGGTGGGCAAGTCGGTGTAGGCGGGGGGATGGACGGTCAGTTGTAGGGATTTGATGCGAGGGGGTGGCAGAACTTTGAGTGGATGCCAGGGCATGGTGTGGTGATCGCCGCCGGTGGCGCGGTATTGCAGCGACTCTTGGACGTCTGGTCGACGGGTTTTCAGGGGGGCGTTGGGCGTGGTGATGGCGAGGGGTTGGGTCTCGTGGTGCCAGCGGTTTTGGCGGCGCGTGCGGTAGTGTATTGTGACCGACGCGGGGAGTGGGCCTTGGGTGTCGCGTAGTTCTAGGAGGAGATCTTCGCCGGCGGCGAGGAGCGTTGGTGGGGCGACGAATTGCAAATCGTGTTGTCGGGGCCACTCGGCAGCGCTGAAGGGGTTGAGGAGACGAGTCAGGCCGGTGCTCATTGCCTGGGGTAGCCAAAAGCTGAGCAAGGTTGTTGCTAGAACGACACTTGCTAGGGCGAGTGCGGCTCGTTGCAAGGGTTGTCTCGAAAAAAGTTGGTGCCATTGGATCGTGTTGGTGGCTGCGGCTGCGCGTAGGAGGGTTGCGCGGCGCAGGGACTCGGAGCCTGCGGTCGGATCGTTTTCGGATTGTTGGCTGAATGCCCATGCGCTGGTGGCTAGATCGCGTAGCTCGGGGTGTTGGCGTTCGACTTGATGGGCGACCTGTAATGAGGTGACTTTTTTTTGCCAAACTTTGGTAACGCAGCGGTAGGTGAGGAAGAGGCTGAGCGTGGCGAAAGTGAGGGCGAGGACAAGGCGACCGACGGGATCGGCGACGCCGAGCGTGCGGTCGAGAGCGATCAAGACGAGCGCGGTGAGGATGATTACAGCGAGCGTTCGGCAGGCTGCGGTCAGCCAGCGATGACGGCGGGTGCGGCTGCGTGCTTGTTCGATTTGTTTTAGGAATTGTTGGGGCATTTTTTTCGGGTTCGGCGAGGCGTAGCTCGCCGGTTGTTGACTTTTCGGCGAGGCGTAGCTCGCCGACTATTGTGAGGGGCGAAAGTTGTTTTCGTTATAACATGCCGTGGCGGCGGCGGAGGAGCCATTCGGTGGTGAGGGTGACGACGAACAGGGCGAGGAGCAGGTGGCTTTTCCAAAGTGGACGAGGGGGGAGCCGGTCGAGGGGTTGTTGGCGCGGCGGTGGCAAGTCGGCGGAAAGTTGCGAGACGTTGGCGAGGGTGTAGGTCTTGCCGCCTGAGATTTCGGCGGCTTGGAGCAAGGCTTGGCGATCGACGGCGACTCGGGCAAGTTCGCGCGGGGGTTGTTGGATTGTAAAACGGGCGATGGCGGCTGTACCCAGCGGCTGGGAATCTTGTGGATTGGGAAGAACGAGTTGGGTCTGGTACTCGCCGGGGGGAAGGTCTTCGAGGCTGGCGCTGAAGAGTCCTCGGTGTGCGAGGTGACGATGCAAAGTGATTTGACGTGGGGGGTCGATGGCGTTTTGTAGTTGGGCGACGATTTGATCTTCGGCGGCTTGGGCCGGGTTGCGGAAGCGGGCTTGGAGTTGGACGGGTTCGCCCGGTTGGTAGAGCGCACGGTCGGCGGTGAGCTGGATGCCGTTGCGTCCGGCAGCGAGTCGGCCTCGTCCGAGGCGTCGGACGACTTGGCCCCAGTAGCGAGCAAAGTAGCGGTCGTCAGATCGCCAGCGCCAGCGCCAGGTTTCGTCGGTCGCGTGAAACAGCACCTCGCCAGCGCCGACGTAGTGACGAAGAATCAGGGGTATGCGTTGGCCTTGGTCGTTGGTGGTGTCGGCGATGATTTGTGCGCCAGGTTTAACGTTTTGCGGGTTGAACCTCCAAGCAAGGGGCGGAAGCGATTGCCAAATGGCTTGTGACTCGGCGTGGGTCTCTCCGAGTTGCAGGCTGGGGGTTTGCCAGCCGAGCGAGGTAGGTTGGACGGTAAACGTTTTGGCAGCGTTTGATTGTGATCGTAGTGGGTTGAGCGAATCGAATTCGATTGGCAGAAGTCGTTCTAGCGAACGGACGCCACGGTAGGCGTGGGGCATGAATTGGGGGCCTGCGATGCAGACAAGTCCGCCGCCGTGGTGGGTGACAAATCGTTCGACGAGGGGCCAGACGGTGCGCGGGAGCAGGCCGAAATCGGCGTCCGCGAGCAGGAGAACGTCGTATGAAAAAAGCTGTTGCTCGCTGGTGGGGAAGGCGGGTAGGGCTATCGCATCAATGGTGTGGTAGTCGGCGTCGGACTCTTGGAGCCGGACGTGGAGCTGGACGGCCGGGTCGCGTTCGAGGAGGCTTTTGAGCGCTCGGTATTCGTAGCTTGGTTGGGATTGGACGAGGAGTACGCGAATTTTTTCGTTGCGCACTTCGATGGTTTGCCGGGCGGTGTTGTTTTCGAGATTCGCTTCGGGATTGTTTTTGGGGGGGGCGTCGGCGGCGAGCGGTTTTAGGGTGCATTCGAGATGCAAGTTTCCTGGTTCGGTGGGACGAATGGCTAGGCGAACCGTTTTTGTGGTTTCGTCTTCCGGGAGTTTTACTGTAGTGCGGGCTAGGATGCGGTTGGAAGTTTGGTCGCGCAGAATGACTTCTGCGGGTTGGTCGGCGAAACCGGTGGCGCGGAGGGTTGCTTCGACTTGGAGGCGGTCGCCGGGGAAGACGATTTCTTCGACGAGCAGGTTTTCGATCGACATGTCGGGGGGGCGGCGCTCGCTGCCGATTGCGATGGTGTAGAGAGGAATGCGTAGGCGACGGGCGCGTTGAGCGGCTTGCTCTAGGGTTTGGCCACTCGTAGCAATGCCGTCGGTGAACAGGAGGAGGGCGGCGGGCGGTGGGCCGGGGAGTTCGCGGAGGGCGTAGTCGACGGCGTCGCCGAGGCGGGTGGCGGCGGGCGCTTTTTTGGAGGGCTGAAGCGAGCGGAGTTGGTCGGTAAGGGGTGTTTTTCTGTCGGTAAGATGTTCGATTTGTTGATCGAAAGCGAGGACGTCGAGTTGGTAGGTTGACTGCCATTGTTCGACCAAGGGTTGCTCGCCTGCGGTGAGGAGGTTTTTCCATGTTTGGATTCGGGAGAGATCGGTTGCTGTGGTTGGGTCGTGGTCGTGGGTTTCCATGCTGGTGGAGCGGTCGACGAGCAGCACTAAACGGGGGCGGGCGAGGCGGAACCACTCGAGAGTGGGTTGGGCGAACATGAGCAGGGCTAGCGATAGGGCGACGAGTCGTAAGGTGCTGAGCAGCGTGCGGACTCGCCGGGTGGCGGAGCTGGTTTCTCGGAAGTAAATGCTCATCACCCAGAGGATGGCGATGGCGACGGCGAGCGCGGTTGCCCAAAGGGGCCAGTGCCAATTCCAGAGTATGCGCCACTGGCGCGGCGCGGTTGTCTCGGTTTGAGCGAGGAGTTGACCTAGAAAAAACGGGTTCATTTCCACCCCTTGCCAATCTGGTAGGCTACGCCGATCTCGGCGAGTAGCAGCAAAAGTACGCTGGCGAGCAGGATGCGGGTGAACGAGAAATGGGAGGTGGCGAGCGAGGGGGTCGTCGCGTCTTCGGACGCGTGAAAAGGGAGCTGGTCGAGAGGGATTGGGGTAAGGTCGGCGTCGTTGCCTGTGAGGTTGATGGCAAAGCGGGCGCGTTCTTGTTGGTCGGCATAAAATCGGTAGATGCCGGTGGTGTCGGTTTCTTGAAAGAGGAGCTGGCCGCGATCCTCTGCGCTGGGCAAGGGCAAGGTTTGGCGGGTACCGTTGGGTGGGCGGAGGGTGGGCGTCTTTGAACCCTTGGTCGCGTCCCACGGAAAAATGGCCGGTTCGCCGATAGTTAGGTTGCGATTCTGAAGCCAACGATCGCCAACCAGATAGGTGACGAGTTCGCGGACGACGGGTAAAAAGCTTGGGCTGAGGGCGAAGCTCGACCAGGGGGTGCCGTCGGGGGTACGTGCTTGCAAGGAGCCGGGCAGCGCCGAGATGGCGACGCGTCCTAGATCAAAGCGGTGGATGACGAGTGCTGGGTCGCCGGTGTCGAAGGCGAGGACGACCTCTAGGGATTGGCGTTCTGATCGAATCTTTAGTTGGCAGTATTGGGAGACGGTCACGCCGAGCAATCCGGAGTCTGACTGGCCTCGGAAGGGGGAGACGATCGGGTGGCGATATTTTTTTGGGTCGAAGCGAAATTGACCGGCCGGTTGCGTTTGTGTCACGCTCGCAGGGAGCAGGTTTTCTAGTTCCCTAAGTGTGTCGGGCGTTGTTTGTGGGCCTAGAAAGAGGGCTAGGCCGCCGCCTTGTCTGACGTATTCGGTGAGGGCGGCGGACTCGCGCTGCGATAGTTTTGCGACGCCGCTGAGCAAGATAGCGGCGTAGTCTGAGAGTTGAACGGTTGCGAGGCGGTGGATGGAGAAAAGCTCGGGATCGATTGCTTGGCTGGAGCCTGCGGCTAACGCGCGGTGCAGGTCGTCGGCGGATTTGGTTTGGCCGGCAAAGCAAGCAACCTTGAGGCTAGATTGCACATCGACGACTAGCCAGCGTGTGTCGTCGATCGACAAGGGGTCCTTCGCGTCGACGACTTTTGCCTGGACGGTATGGGGGCCTTGGTTGAGAAAACGATAGGAAAAGCGGGCGAAGGTTTTGGCTTGATTGTTCAGCTCGACCTGTTGTTGGCCGACGACTTGGCCATCGACTAGTAATTCGACGAGTCGCTCGACACGTGCTGTTGGGGGATTGGAATCGCCAAAACTTTTGAGGGTGGCAGTGATGACAGTTTTGCGTTGCCGGAGGGTGAATGCCGGTTCGATGGTAAGGTTGGTGACGGCGAGATTGTGGTTTGGGCCTTCGGCGACATGGACGAGCGTGATTTGAGCTTGCTGCTCGATTTGCTCGAAAAGTTGTTGGTTGTTGGTGTTGGTCTGCCATGTGTTTCGGCCCAGGTCGGTGCAGAAGATGACTTGGTGGGTGGTGATTTGTGGAAGTTCGGTTTTGGCTCGTTTGATTGCGGCAAGGATTGTGCGGGCGACGGGGGCTAGCTCGACGCTGGCTTGGGAGAGTTTGAGATTTTCTAGCGTTGCGAGCGCGACCGAGGTGTCGGAGGTCGGGCGTCCTATGAGGTTTTCGGTTTGGTCGGACCAGCCGATCAGGGTCACTGGATCACCGTTGCTCTGTTTGATCTGTTGTCGGACGCGGGCTAAGGCGCGTTGCCAGCGTGAGGTTCCTTGGTGCTTGGTGCCCATAGAATAGGATTGGTCGAGGACAAAAATGCGATGGGTTGGGGTGTTGGCGCCGGCGCCATTGGCCCACTGCCGGAGGGCAGGTTCGGCGGCGGCTAGGGCAACGAAGGCCAAGATGGCAGTGCGGATGACGAGCAGTAACCACTGTTGGAGGTGCACGGTGCGGGCACGCTGGTGCATGGCGGTGCGAAGCAGTTCGATGGCTGCCCAGGGAGTGGTTTTGTGTTGTTGGCGCTGCCAGCGGTGGATCAGCCAAGGCAAGAGCGCAGCGGCCAGCCAGCCGAGCATGGGGAGGCTGGCGAATTCTAGGGCGGCGATGACTGGGGAGGTTGTCATTTTTTCGGAACGTTTGAGTCTCTGTAACACTTTGACAAAGTGAAGAAGAATAGAACGCGGATGGACGCGGATTCAACGGATGAACGCGGAGGGCTGGTTGTCGCTGGTCTCATCAATTGTCTTTCGGGCGATTGGATAGCACTCGGTGAAGGGCTTCGTCTAGGGGTTGGTCGGTGCGGAGTAAGTGATAGTCGATTTGTTGCGAGCGGCAGCCGATTTTGATTTGTTCGAGGAATTCGTGGAGTGCTGCTAGGTAGGCCTTGCGCACGCCGCGCGGTTCGGCCAAGACCTGGGGGAGGGATTCGAGACCTTGGAAGAGCGTTGTTTGTTCAAAGGCGAATTCGATTTCTGCGGGGTCGAGCAACTGGAGGACGATCACTTCGTGGCGTTGGTGGCGTAGGTGTTTGAGGCCAGAGAGGAGCGACTCGACGTTGCCGAGCAGATCGCTGAGTAGGAGGATGACTCCTCGACGTTTCGTGCGTTGAGAGACTTCGTGCAGGGCAGCGCCGAGGTCTGATTTGTGTTCGGGGCGGGCTTGTTGTAGGACGGTGATGAGTTGGCGTAGGTGCGAGGGATTGCCACTTTCTCGCACTCGCTGGCGGACTTGGTCGTCGCAGGTGGTGAGGCTGACGCTATCGCGTTGGCGGAGGACGATCGTGCCGAGTGCTGCTGCCAAGCATTGGGCGTACTCCCATTTGGAGAGCGGGGCCTGGGGGCTTTGATACTGCATGCTTTCGCTGATGTCGACCAACAGGTGGCAAACCAAGTTGGTTTCGGCTTCAAACTGTTTGAGATAGATCTTGTCGGTTTTGCCAAAAACTTTCCAATCGACGTACCGCAGATCGTCGCCGGGGGAGTAGACGCGGTGTTCGGTGAATTCGACCGATTGGCCATGATGGTGGCCTCGGTGCATGCCGGTGAGATAGCCGTCGACGAGGTGGCGAGCGCGCAGCTCGAGGCCTTCGAGGGCGGCGAGGGTGGCGGGATCGAGTTTTTTGGGGGTGGTTTGCATTTGGAGGAAAAATAAAAAAGAACACCTGAACATCTCAGCCAAGTGAAATAACTGCATCCGAGTATGGAACCATGCAAGTTTCACGCAGAGCCGCAGAGACACAGAGAAGAAAAGGTAAATACTCTGCGGTCTCTGCGCCTCTGCGTGAGGCATTTTCATCGAGTCGTTTTAGATGTTATAAGGTTACAGAATATGCAATCGTCCTATTTTTGAGCTTAGCTGGTGGATCCTTCGATTTTTGTTTGTTCTAAAAGATGTTTGATAATGGTGTCGGTGGTGATTCCTTCGGCTTCGGCGTTGAAGTTGGCGATGATTCGGTGGCGTAGGACCGGGAGGGCGACGGCTTGGATGTCTTCGCTGCCGACGCAGTAGCGGCCGTGCAGCGCGGCGCGGGCTTTGGCGGCGAGTACGAGGTATTGGCTGGCTCGGGGGCCGGCGCCCCAGCTTACGTATTGGCTGACGAGTTCGGGGACGTTGCCGGTGCCGACGCGGGTTTGGCGGGCCAGTTGTAGGGCGTAGCGGGCCAGGTGGTCGGCGATTGGGATGCGGCGGACCAGCGTGGCGAAGGTGTGGATTTCGTCGGCGCCGAGCGTGGCGGTCACTTGAGGGGAAAAATCGGTAGTGGTTTGTTTGACGATTTGGAGTTCTTCGTCTTCGTTGGGGTAGTCGACGAGCACCTCGAACATAAATCGGTCGAGTTGTGCTTCGGGCAGTGGATAGGTGCCCTCTTGTTCGATGGGGTTTTGGGTGGCGAGGACGAAAAAGGGTTTGGGTAGTGTGTGGCGCTGGCCGCCGATCGTGACTTGCTGTTCTTGCATCGCTTCGAGGAGCGCTGCCTGGGTTTTGGGTGGGGTCCGGTTGATTTCGTCGGCGAGCAGGATGTTGGCGAAGATGGGGCCTGGCAAAAAACGGAAACTTCGCTCGCCGGTGGCGCGGTCTTCTTGGATGACTTCGGTGCCAGTGATGTCGGCGGGCATGAGGTCGGGGGTAAACTGGACGCGGCTGAAATCGAGTGAGAGTACATCGGCCAGCGTGCGCACCAGCAAGGTTTTGGCTAGGCCGGGCACGCCGACCAAGAGGCAATGTCCGCCGGCGAACAGGGCGATCAGCAGTTGTTCGATGACTTGGTGTTGGCCGACGACGACCTTGGCCAGCTCGCGTTGGAGGTTTTTTGTGACTTCGTGGAGCTGGTCGACAGCTTGTTGGTCTTGAGGCATAGCTTGGCTCGAATTTTTATGGGGCGATTTGAAACAGGGTAAGCTGCGTTGGACTGGCAGCAATCAGGGTGTTTTTATGGAGAGTTAGGTTGGCACCGCCGGCGCTCGAGAGGTCTACGGACGTCGAGTCTGCGTTAGCGTCGGCGAGGCTGATGAATTGAATTTGGGTGTCGGTGGGCCAGGCGACGGTTTGATGGAGCAAGACGGGGTGGCCAGTCAATTTGTCCTGCGTGTGGATAGTCGTTGGTTGGCCGGTTGTGGGGTCGTAAATTTGCAGGCCGTTGTTGGCGACAAGGAGGCGGTTTTCGGAGATGCCGATGAGTCGTGCGTCGGGGTCGGTGACCGCTGCTTGCCAAAGTTGGGTGCCGGTGGCGGCGTCGAGGGCTAGTAGGAGATTGCTGTCGGTTGGTAACGCAAAAAGTTGGCCGTGGTGAATGATGCAGGGGTTGGGGCCTCGATAGTATTCGCACTTGCCCTGGCTCGTTAGCTCCGTACTTTGGCGCGGGTAGGTGCGGAGCCAGAGCGTTTTTCCGTTGTCGGCGCGGAGGGCGGCGATCGCTCCCAAGTTGGTGCAGGCGTAGAGGGTTCCGGCGTCGTAGGTGAGTAGATTGTTGGGCCATTCGTTGGTCCAGCCGGTGGCGGGCGTGTTGGCTTGGCAGAGCCAACGCTGCCAGCGTAGCTGTTGCGAGTCGAGATCGTAGCAGGCGATGCCTGCGCGTGCGGTTTGGTCGTTGGAGCGAATGGCCAAATAAAACTGGTTTTTTACGATGAGTGGTGCGCCGGCGAAGGTGATGTTTGAATTTTCGCTGGGTAGGCGGAAGTCTAGTGCGCCGTCGCGGCGGGTGTTGATGCTCCAGCAGATGCTTTTGCTTTTTGTGTTGGTGCCGTTCGTATTGCGGCGGGGGCCGAGTAGGGCTGGGGTGGTGCCTACGACTTGATGGTTGGAGGCGGTTAGGGTGTAGCGAGGTTGTCCGAGGTGATTGGGTTGCATTTTTGGAGACTGGAAGTGTGCGCCTTCTGCGGTGAAGGCGGGTTTGCCGTTGGCGAGATCCAAGGCGTGAACGGCGTTGTTGTCTTGATAAACCACTAGGTCATCAACGACGATCGGAAAGATTGAGAGTCGGTTTGGCGTTAGAGGGCGCGACCAGAGCAGCTTGTAGGAGCCGTCTAGGTGAGTTGCACTCGGGGCGTTGGTTCGTTGTGGGTCGGCGGCGAAGGTTGAGGCGTTGTAATTCTTGGCTGGCTGGGGCCACTTGTGGGCTTGTTGCAAGAGGGTAGTGAGATGGTCGGCGAGTGGGACGTCGCGGCCAGCGAGGCGGCCTGTGGCGGTGGGATAATTTTCTTTGAGTTGTGATAGTTCTTGTTCGGCGCGGTGCCAGTCGCCTTGGCGGATCGAGACGAGCGTGAGCCGGGCTTGTACCGTGGCGAGTGGGAGATCGGTGTCGGGGTAGGCCAGTTGCTGGGAGGTTGGGTCGAGTTTTGGACTGATGCGGAGCCAGGCGTTGCGCGCGGTGGTGGGGTCGCCACGTTGGAGGGCTAGCTCGCCTAAAGCAAACAGGGCGTCGTCGGCCCAGGTGCTGCAAAAATGTTGATCGACGATGCGCTGTAAGGGTTGGGTATCGTGGGTGGCTAGGGCTTTTTGATACCAGGACTCGGCTATTGGATCGACCAATGCACGGTATTGGAGAAGCTGTGGCTTGGGAAAGCGTGTGAGTCGGCGATGGCAGTATTGTTGGAGGCTGATGTAGCGGTGGTTGTCGATTGCTACGAGTTGCGGATTGTCGGATTCGAGTAAGCGGAGCAGCGCCGCCAGGGCATCGTCCCATTGCTTGTCCGTGAAAAATTGCTCGGCCCGGTCGAGCAGGCGGCGGTCTGTGCCGCGGAGGAGATAGGGTCGTGCGGGGGTGGCCTTCCAGATGCGGACCGATTCGGCGGTCTTGGCGGGTGTCGCCATCGCTGCGATTCCAAGGAATGCCCACGCCCAAAATTGGAAGCCCCCTAGTCTGGAGGCAAATTCGCGAGGGATCAGTTTTGGGTGCATAGCTGGACACCGCGAACGGCAAGCGGCTACAGGAGGTGAATGGAAGTCGGTTTCTATTATAGACTTGCGCTGCACAAGCAGAAAGCACGGTTTCGCTGGCTCTAGGAAGAGCTGCCGCCTCGGAAGCGTTGCAGCAAGTAGCCGAGTGTGAAGAGGCCGACCGAGAAAAGGAGGAATTTTAGCATCTCGCCGGTCTTGATTTGCTCCATGAGTTGGAGCGACATCGCGATGGGCGGAAGCGTGAGGCCAGCCAGCTGTAAAAATCTCGCAAGGGTTTGCATGGTGGGCAACCTAACCCAGCGATTGGCGTCTGACAAGGCTTGCTTGTTGTTGAAGGGAAAGGCTGGCGCAGCTACGATGCGAGAGGGATCCTCACTCCAAAATGGGTTGCTACAAAACTTATGTCTGAAAATGCTTCTAGCCCGTTGCCGCGTCCCACGTTGGGTATGCTTTTGCGCCGGGGGCTAGGGCTGCGATGTCCTGCTTGTGGCGAGGGCCGGTTGTTTCGTGGTTGGTTTTCGATGCACGATCCTTGCTCGGTTTGTGGACGTCGGTTTGATCGAGAACCGGGCTACTTGCTGGGTTCGATTTATTTTAATTATGGGGTGACGGCGGCGCTGGTTGTGGTGGTCTATGCCAGTCTGTTTTTTTCGCAGGTGATGAGCAGTCGGCAGTTGTTGGTGGCGCTCGGCGTGTTTAGTCTGTTGTTTCCTTGCTGGTTTTTTCGGTACGCCCGTGGGCTTTGGATTGCGATGGATGAGTATTTTGATCCTTGGCCGAATGAGAAAGAACGGCGGGATTTGAAGAACTGAGGGGTTGGGGAGGATGCAAGTTTCACGCAGAGACGCAGAGGCGCAGAGAAAAAAATTAAAAAGCTCTGTGCCTCTGCGTCTCTGCGTGAGATCTTTTCATTGATTTGCGCCTTCGCGTGAGTTTTTTTGCGCTACTGCGTATTTGCCGTTTGCTGTTCGCGGGCGCGGCGGATGGAGAGGTAGGCTGCTCCGCCGAAGGTTCCGATGAGGACGAAGGGCATGGCCATCATGAAGAGGATGCTGTAGAAAAATCCTCGGGCTTGGGCTTGGGCGACGGGGTCGTTTTCGGCTAGGCCGTCTTTGCAGGTGGGGCAAGCAAGCAGGTCGGCAGCGGCGAATAGGATCGTGGCAAAGACCAAGAGCGAAAACGCTAGGCGGGCGAAGGCGAACAGGGTTTTGCGATTGAAGGTTGGCATATTTCGGCTATCTCTCTTAATGTTTTAGCTCTCCCAGCGTTCATTCTAAGTTAGGCGGCGATGGGGGGCCAGAGGTGATAGAGCATGACGTAGACGACCACGCCGGTGATCGAGACGTAGAGCCAAATGGGGAAGGTCCAACGGGCTAGCTTGCGGTGACGTGCGAGGAATCGGAGACGCTTTTCGAAGGGTAAATCGGCGGCTCCGCGTACGCCGGTTCCTAGCAGAGCGAAGGCGATTGTGGTCAGTGCCAAGAACGGGACGGTTACGGCAAGAATGACATGCGTGAGGAGGATGGTGAGATAGACGTAGCGTATTGGGCCGGGGTGGGTGAATTTGACGCTGCCGGCGATCCAGTGGTAGGTCAGATAGCTGATCAGAAACAGACACGAGACGCCGAAGGCTGCGAGCATCGTGCGGGCGTGTTGGCGTGGTTTTCCACGTTTGATTTGGCGGTAGCCGACGATTAGTAGCACCGTTGCCAGCGCGTTGAGCGCGGCATTGAGGTGGACGAGCGGGTGGGCGGTGGTTGCTAGGAGCGTTGTTGCTAGGATCATTGGGTTACTGGTTCTTGAGGTGCTGCTTCAGCGACGCATTGATTGAGGAGGATTTCGAGTTTTTTCGATTGGCTGATGCTGGTGACGTCGTACATCCCTCGGACTTTGCCGGCGCGGTCGATGACGACGGCTGTTTCGTTATGGCCTTGCCAGGTGACGGGCAGCTTCATGATGTCTTGACCAATGCGTTTGATGTATTTGAGGTCGCCACGGCAGAAGAGCCAACGCTGGGGGTCGGCACCAAAGCGGTCGGCGTACTTTTGTAAGACCTCGAGCGTGTCGGTTTTGGGGTCGACCGTGATGCTGACCCAGACGACGTCGGCTAGCTCTTCTAGGTTGTGCATGTACTTAATACGCTCGTTCAAACGTGTACATGGGCCAGGGCAGGTGGAAAAGAAAAAGGTGGTGACCCAGACTTTTCCTTGCATGTCGGAGGAGCGAAAGGTCTGGCCGCTGCGCTCGGGTAGCTCGAATTCTTCGAGCGGCGGGCCGTCGAATTCGAGGCCGCCGGTCGCTTGCTGGGCTTGGTACTGCTGGACTTGGTACCACTTCCATCCGCCGTAGCTGGCGGCGAGCAAGACCATCAGGGAAAGCCAGTAGGGGAGTGTTGATTGGTTCATAGGAGGTCTCCCGTGGTGCGCGTGTCTGCGATTCGCCATGCAGCGACGAGCATGATGGCAGCGAAGGCGAGGGTTGCCAGCCAACAGACGGGCAAGCTGGGTAGGGCGTCGACTGCGACGGTCGATTTTTCAAAGTGTAGATAGTGGCGCAGGCCGGCGACACCGTAGGTGAGCGGGTTGAAGCGGGAGAGAAGGGTGAGCCAAGTTCCTTCTTCGGCAGGGAAGAGCGAGCCAGAAAGGAGCCACATGGGAAACAAAAAGACGCTCATGATGGCGTGGAAGCCTTGGGTCGACTCCATTCGCCAGGCGATAAAGAAGCCGAGAGCGGTGAGCGCGACAGCGATTAGTAGCATGAGAAGGATCGCTGATAGGATTTCTAGTGGCGAGCTGGTTAGGTCGAGGGTGAGCCATCCCAAAATCAAAAAGAGCATGGCTTGAAGCATGGCGATGACTGTGCCGCCGAGGATTTTTCCTAGCACCATGGCCCAACGTGGGGCGGGTGCGACGAGGACGGATTGTAAAAAGCCTTCGCGGCGGTCTTCGATGATCGAGATCGTTGCGAAGATGGCCGTGAAGAGGAGGATCATGGCGATCGTGCCGGGGAAGAAAAATTCGGGGCCGAGGCCGTTGCCGCGCAAGCCCGCACTAAAGAGACCCCAGAACATGATGGGCTGGACCAATGCGCCGACGACGCGGTTGCGTTGGCGGAAGAAGCGCACGAGTTCTCTTTGTGCTAGTGTTAGCACTACGGGGATGGGGGTAACTTGGTTGGTTTGTGCGTTGGTCATTTTTTTCGCTCCGGCGATGCGTTGCATCGCGGCTATTTCTTGCTTTCTCCGGGCGCTTACGCTACCGGTTCGCTGGGTTTTTGCTATTCGCTCTTTAGATACTGGTGGCCGGTGCGGGCTATGAAGACGTCTTCTAGGGTTGGTTTGCCTAGGGTGATGGTTTGGATTTCTTTGGGAAATGCTTCGACGAGGCGGCTGATCCATTGGTGGCCGTCGGGTTGCTCTAATCGGACTGCGCCGTCGAGGAGGGTGGCTTCGCAGGCAAATTTTTCTCGGATGTTGGCGACCAGCTTTTCGGGGGATTCGGTTCGGATGGTGATCGAGTCGCCGCCGACGGAGGCTTGTAGGGCGGCGGGGGTGTCGAGGGCGGCGAGTTGGCCTTGGTGCATGATGGCGATGCGGTCGGCGCGATGGGCTTCTTCGAGCAAGTGGGTGGTGAGGACGATGGTGACGCCCTGCTGGCGGACTTGGTGGAGGTATTGCCAGAGGTCTGCGCGTGCGCCGGGGTCGAGGCCGGTGCTTGGTTCGTCGAGTAGTAAAAGTTGGGGTTGGTGTAGCATGCCTTTGGCCAGCTCGACGCGTCGGCGCATGCCGCCGGAAAGGGTTTCGACCAAATCGGCGCTGCGTTGTTCGAGACCAAGGGTCGCGAGCATTTGCTGACTGCGGCTTCGTAGCTCTGTGGTCGACATGCCGTAGAGGCGGCCTTGGTGCGTTAGGTTTTCGGCGACGGTTAGCTTTTTGTCGAGACTTGGCGATTGGAAGACGACGCCCAGCTTGGAACGGACTTCGGGGGTTGCTTGGCGCAGGTTGTGGCCGAGGATCGTGATGTCGCCGGTCTGGAGCGGGATCAACGTTGAAAGCAAGCGAAAGAGGGTCGTTTTGCCGCTGCCGTTGGGGCCGAGGAAGACAAAAATCTCGCCGGGGTTGATCGCGAGCGAAAGCTGGTCGACGGCTGTGTTCGAACCGTAACGGTGAGTTACGTCAGAGACAACGATCGCGGGGTCGGCGGGCATCGGAACTGGGAGGGAGTGAGGGGGGTAGTTTGGAACCACGAAAGAAACGAAAGAGACGAAAATCTGGCGTTGTGATTTTTCGTGTGTTTCGTTTCTTTCGTGGTTCTCTCTTCTTTAGGCAGCGGGAGACAACAGTTCTAGTTCTTGCTCTGGGTGCTGATCGGCATCTTTGTGGTCTTCAGCGTGGTCGTGTTCGGCTTCGATGGGTTGCTCAGCGGCGTGGATCATGCGGGTTTGCGAGGCGTGACGCATGCGAAGGCCGACGTCGGGAACTAGGGCGAGCATCAGTAGGGCCGACATGACGATCACCGGGGCGGTGAGTACCCATTTCCAGTTGGCTTCCCATTTGAGATGCATGAAAAACATGATGACGAGCATCGCCTTGGTGCAGGAGACGGCCATCATGAACGCGCGGCTGACGTTGACAGGCACGTTTTGCCGCCAGAAATCGAAGTAGGTCAGGAACGAAAAGGTCGTCAGTACGCAGAGCGCCAGGAAGACACCGATGTAGAGGCCGTAGCCTCCGTGGGATTCGTGGTGGTCGTCGTGTTGGGTTGCTTCTTGGGACATGGGTTGCTCTTGGCGTGGGGGGAGTGTTTTTTGGCTCGGCGATCTGTTAGATCGCGGCTATTTTTCTGGTGTGTCGCGGCTTAGAAGAGGTAGAGTAATGGGAACAAGAAAATCCAAACGAGGTCGACGAAATGCCAGTAGAGGCCGACGTTTTCGATGATGCCGGCGTTGGACCGGTCGAGCGTCATTGTTAGGAGGATGACGAAGGCGATGAGTCCGATGATGACATGGAGGGCGTGGAAGCCGGTTAGCAGGAAGTAGGTGCTGGCCCACATGTTGCCGCCTGGGATCATGATTGGCAGTTTGAGCCAGGGATATTTGTCGTTGAGTCCCACGACATGGCCGCCCCCCTGCCCCGCTGGGTGATCCTGCCCCGCTGGTTGATTTAGCCCTGCTGTTTCGGCGGTCGCGGCGACTAGCTTGAACTTGCTGCTAGGGGCTGGTTGGGCGGCGTGTGTTGGGGCGACGTGGTGTTCGTGGACGCTTGCACGGGGGTAAATTTCGTCGGCCATTTTGAAAATTTTGACGCGGCCTTCGGGCGAGTAGGGATTGTCACGCAGCGCTTTTTCAGCGGGGACGACCAAGTCTTGGGCGATGCTGTCGACCACTTCGAGTTGGGCGTTTTGGGCTTCAGTGCGTTCGGTGTTGTTTTCTAGTTCGGCCTTTAGCGTGTTAAGTCGTAGACGAACGGCTTGGGCGTAGTAGACGTCGGGCTTTTCGTAGATTTGGCTGTGGGGATGTTGCGGATAGACGCCGTGCGAAAATTTGGCGTTGTACTCGACCATTTTGATGCCGAGAAAGAGCACGCCTAGGACGAGCGTGAGTACCATCCAACCTCGTGCGGACGAGGCGTTGTTTTTCTTGGCCGCTTCGAGCGCGAGGACGATCGAAACGCTGGAGCAGATGAGCACGAAGGTGTTGACGGCTCCGTAGATTTCTTGCAGATGGACGTCGTGCGTGCTGGGCCAGGCGACGGCCCCGAATCGCAGGACGAGGTAGGTGCCGAACAGGGCGGCGAAGAACATGATCTCGGTGGAGAGAAACAGCCACATGAACGTCTTGCCGTTGGAAATCGGCAGCGCGGGCTGGTAGTCGAAATTGGGGCCGTGGGCGTGGTCGTCACTCATGATTATTTGGTTTGGGTTGCTGGTTGTGCGTTGATTGGGTGCATTGATTTGATAGTGCGTTGGTTTATTGCGTGTTGATTTTATAGGGTGACGATCAAGAGGATCGCCATCCAGGCGGGCAGGTAGAGCAAAGTGGCTCGCAATAAAATGCGGGCTGAATGGTCATCACGAAGGAGCGCAAATCGGATTGCCAAAAAGAGCTGGATGGCACCGAGGCAAAGCGCCCAGGTGAGGTATGTGAGCGGGCTGCCACTGGTGGGGAGTGTGGCTGGGATTAAGCTTACGGGGATTAGTAGTGAAGCGCCGAGTACGGCTTGGGCACCGCTGCGGAGTCCGGAGGGATCGACGACGGGTAGCATTTGGTGGCCGGCTTGGGCGTAATCTCGACGGTAGAGCCAGGCGATGGCCATGAAGTGTGGGAATTGCCAGAGGAACAAAACGCCGACGAGCGCCATGGCGGTCAGATTGAGTGGCGCGCCGGTGGCTGTCCAACCCATGAGGATCGGGATGGCTCCGGCGACGGCACCGACGGCAGTGTTGAACGAAGTGCGTGTTTTTAGGGGGGTGTAGATGAGTACGTAAAGGATCCAACTGGTGAGACCGAGCGCGGCGGTTAGGAGATTGACGCGGCTGATCAACCAAACGAGGCCAAGGACTAGGGTAACGGTTGCTAAGGTAATCGCTTCGAGGCTGGTGACGCGGCCGGCGGGGAGTGGGCGGTTGGCGGTGCGCGGCATGCGTGCATCGTTCACGCGTTCCCACCATTGGTTGGCGATGCTGGCGCTGGCGGCGATCAGTGCTGTGCCGAAGAGGGCGTGCATCACTGCCATCGCATCGAGTCCTCGCGGCATGGCAAGGCAAGCGGCGGCACCGGCGATGATGAGTTCTAGGACGACGATGCGCGGCTTGGTCAACTCGAAGTAGTCGGCAAGGCGTGAGAGGACGGCGCTGCTCGGGCGATCTTGGGTCAGGACGGAGGTGCTCATAAAACCACCTCCGTGAAACGTGTTGTTACGGTGGGCAATTGGGGGACGCCGATGCGTAGCTGACGACCGAGGCGTAAGGCGATTGCTACGGCGAGGACCAGAATCAAGGAGCCTACGGCGACGTGGCTTGTGATGATGGCGGCTTGCAGAGCGTCGGCCTCTCGGTTGACGAAGGTCATTGCGCCGAACCATTGGGTCGCCCAAAGGGGTAGTCCGTATTTTACGAGCCAAGTGCTAATGCCAAGCAGAATCTGCACGGCAACGAGGGCGAGTAGACCAAGGCCACCGGCTGTTTGTGAACGGCTCCGGAGGCAGCGCCAAGCCAAGAGCAGGACGTGGCCGACGATGAGCAGTGCTAGCAATAGATGAAAATAGACGGCTATTTGAAAAAGGGCGGCTGACCCTTGCCCGGTCATGTGGGGGCTGTGTCGGACGACTGCGCCGACGACCAATTGGGCGTACGCCAAACAGGCACAGATGATAGCCAAGCGGAAGGTTTTTTTGAGAAGGGGCGCGAGTTGGCTGTTTGTGTCGGTTGGTTTGGAATCGCGCCACCAGCGCGAGGTAAAGACGACCATCGCTACGGCGAGTGTGAAAAAGAGGGGGCCGGTGCATCCGTGGATCATGGCCAGGGTGCGTTGATCGAAGAGGACGCGTGCCCCGCCTAAGAAGCCTTGGAGGATGACGGCGGCGAGGATGGCTAGGCTGAATTTTTTTATCCAGCCGCGCGACTCTCCTCGAAAGGTGGCGATCACCAAAGCGATTGCCAAAAATCCGGTAGCTGCGCCCAGGAGTCGATGGCCATGTTCGATGAACTTGTCGCCAGCTGAGCTAAGCCAATCGTAGAACAGAAAAAAGGTGCCGTCGGAGGTAAGCCAATCGCGAAAGGCCATACCGGAGTCGGTGGTCGTGACTAATCCGCCGACCCAAATGAGTGGGAAGGTAGCGCAGACCAACAGCCACGCCCAGAAGTGAGCGTAGTTTTTTACTGTCTTTTGGTGTTGGGCTGAACTCATTCGTCGTTCTGCCCCTCTGGCCGCCCCTCGGGAGGCGGCGTGGTTTGCGGATAGTAGTCTTCTTCGACTTCGGGCGAGCCATATTCGTAAGGGCCGCGATAGATAATCGGTTGGAAATCAAAGTTGCCGTGGCCGGGTGGGCTTGGCGCTTGCCATTCGAGTCCGTTGGATTTCCAAGGGTTGCGTCCGGCACGGGGGCCGAAGAACATGCTGCCGAAGAAGTTGATGACGAAAATGATTTGTACTGCCACCAAGGTGAAGGCACAGTAGCTAATAAACTGGTTAAGCGGCAGCAGGTTGCGGAAGGTTTCGTAGTGATAGGGATCGGCAAGCCGGCGGGGGAAGCCTTGCATGCCGAGGATGTGCATCGGGTAGAAAACGCAGTTGAGCAGGATGAAGGTCAAGGTGAAGTGGATTTTTCCCCAGGAGTCGTTCATCATGCGGCCAAACATTTTGGGGTACCAAAAGTAGATGGCTCCGAAGACGGCCATGGCTGTGCCCGAGAAGAGGACGTAGTGGAAATGGGCCACGATGAAGTAGGTATCGTGGATGACGATATCGATCGGTGTGGCGGCCATGAAGATGCCGCTGAGGCCGCCGATGATGAACATCGAGACGAACGCGATGGCAAACAGCATGGGCGTGGTGTACTGGATTTTTCCGCCCCACATCGTGCCGAGCCAATTGAAGGTTTTGATCGCACTGGGGAGCGCGATCATCATGGTCGAGACCATGAAGGTCATGCCAAGCATCGGGTTCATGCCGGAGACGAACATGTGATGGCCCCAAACAATAAAACCGAGACCCGCGATGCCGGAGATGGAATAGACCATCGGCTTGTAGCCGAACAGCGGCTTGCGGCTAAAGCAACTGAGGATGTCGGAGACCATGCCCATCGCGGGTAGGATCATGATGTAAACGGCCGGATGGCTGTAGAACCAGAAGAGATGTTGCCAGAGGAGCGGTTGTCCGCCGCCCGAGGCCATTGGGCTGTTGTTGGCACTCCAACCTTCGGGGATGAAAAATCCGGTGCCGAGCTTGAGGTCCATGAGTTGCATGAAGCCGGCGGCGGTGAGGACGGGCAAGGCGAAGGCTTGGAGGATGGCGGTAATAAACATGGCCCAGATGGTCATCGGCAGGCGGAACATCGTCATACCGGGGGCGCGCATCTGGATGATCGTGGTCATGTAGTTGACCGAGCCCATCATCGACGAGATGCCAACCAATGTGAGACCGATGACCCAGAGAAATTGGCCATCCCCTCGCTGTCCCTGCAAGATGGAGAAGGGCGGATAGTTAGTCCAACCTCCTTGGGAGGCCCCGCCTTCTACAAAAAAGCTGACGCCCATGACGATGAACGCAGGCCACATGACCCAGTAGCTTGCCATGTTGAGGAAGGGGACCGCCATGTCGTCGGCACCGATCATCAGTGGGATCAAAAAGTTGCCGAAGGCGCCGGCGAGGATCGGGATGATGACGAAAAAGATCATGACCGTCGCGTGCATGGTGACGAGCATGGTGTAGGTTTCGGGGGGGATTTGTCCCCCTTCGGCCGTGGCGAGCAGGTTGCCTAAGATGGGCATCGGGCTCCAAGGGAAGGCCAACTGCCAACGGATTCCCAGGGCGAGCATTCCGCCTACGAAAAACCAGATCAGCGTGCTGAACAGGAATTGGAGGCCGATGATCTTATGGTCGAGCGAGAAGACATAGGTCCTCAAAAACCCGGCGGCGTGGGCCGGTTCGGCGTGGGCATCGGAATGGGTGTCGGCAGTTACAGTACTCATAGGTCTCTCACATTATAAAACGATGAGCGAGTTCGCGTGTGTGTGGCTTACTCGTCGTCGTCTTGCTCTTCGGGTAGTTCGACGCGCATGGTGTTTTGCTCGCGTCGCATTTCTTCTAGTTTGATTTCGTATTGATCGCGGGGCAGGAAGAAGACGCGGCCCTTCATTTTGTAATGGCCCCATCCGCAAAGCTCGGCACAGACAATATCGTAGCCGCCGGTCTCCTTGGCTTTGAACCACATGCGTTGTTCCATGCCGGGGACGACGTCTTGTTTCAGGCGTAGGTTGGGCAAGAAAAAGCTGTGCAGGACGTCGGCGCTGGTAATTTTTAGCAGTATGTCTTCGTTGACTGGCAGGTAGAGTTTGCCGTCGGTTCGGACGATGTCGTCTTCGGTGTAGAGTTCGGCGTCGGGGCCAGGGTAGCGGAAGTCCCAGTTAAACTGGCGTCCGGTCACCTCGACGAGCGGCTTGATGTCGGGTGGTTGCATCTTGGCCGAGGCCCAGGCTTCCATCTGGTAGATAGCGATAAAGAGCAACGTCGCTGCGGGGAGGATCGTCCAAACGATTTCCAAAGCGTGGCTACCGTGGGTGTACTTCACCGGTTCTTTGGTCGACTTTTCGTCGTACTTCCACATGAAGTAGACGAGAGCGACTTCGGTCACGACAAACACAAATCCGGTCAGGTACAAAATGAACATGAACAGATTGTCGATCGTGCGTCCATGCTCGGAGACATCTTTGGGGAAGCCGATGTTGTAGTAGGGCGCAGCGACAAACGTAGCGACCCCAAAAATGGGCACCAGCAGGAACAGTAAACTCCAAAAGCGTTTCACGTTGGTCCTCCGCACGCAAACGTGCAGGAAATCGGGGTTTGGTTTATCGACTAATGGCTTCGGTGTACAGGGGCGTCACTTGCTGAGGCTGACTCGAGGGTTCGTAGGGCAGCGACAGGACGTAATCGACGATGTTCCATATTTGTTCTTCGGTGATCGTGCCCTTGGCCCCGGGGCTGGCGGGGCCGCTGCCGGGCATCGGTGTGCCGGCGATACCGGCGTAAATGCGATGGAAGATATCGATGCGACGACGTCCGCCGCGATAGGTGCCTTGCCGCAGGTTGCGTGGGATTGCGTTGCGTAGCGGATAGAGCAGGTCGGCGACCTCTTCGCGTTGGTCGAGCTGTTGCTCTTCAAAGTCGTCCCGCTCTGCCTTCTCTGAGAGTTGGACGGTGCTTTCCAGGAACTTCTTGTGGGCTTTCTGCCAATTGTCGTGATCGTCTTGCTGGCCATCGCCGAGGCCTGTGGGGCCGTGGCATTTGATGCAGTTGGCTTTGGCGCCATAGAACAGGTCGCGTCCTTTTTCGATCGAGGCCAACACTTCTTCGGGCGAACGATCTTCGGCGGGAATCACCTCTTCGTCGGGGAGAACGATTTGGTCGTTGGCTTCGTCCCAGCCTTCGACCACTTCAGCGAGCATCTCGAGGACCGCTTCGCGTTGGTCGGCGTCGGCGGTCGGGTCGAAGGGAATGCGCCGCAGGACAGGCTCACCCTCTTCATCTAAAATTTCGTTGCCTTCTTCGTCTTCGGCTTCTTCTTCGTCCAGTTCGTTAAAGACGTATTCGATCAGCTTGGTTTCCATTTGGCCACGATAGCTGAGATATTTGACGTACTCGAGCAGCGACTCGACTTCGGAACCAGGGAGCAGCGCGAACGAGGGCATGGCGGTGCCGGGCACGCCATTGATCAGCACGCGGTGTAGATCGTCGTCGGTCGGTTTGGAGGGGTTGTAGGTCGACTTGAATTTGTAGACGCCGGGGCGGTAGTCGCGCGGATACGGGTTCAAAAATAGTGCGGTTGGTCCACGGCCATCGCCGGTGACGCCGTGGCAGTGGACGCAATGTTTGCGGTAGAGGCCAAAGTTGTAGCCTGCTACGTCGCTCCAGGCAGGTCCGGCCGATTGGCGGAGCTGGCCGGCATCGAGACCGGTCGCGGGGAGCGCGAAGGGGTCGTCCGGAGTGCCGAACAGAGCGCCAAGCACGTCGGCGATTTCTTGCTGGTACTCGGGAGCCGTTTCGTAAGAAACCGCTTCGACCATGTTCATCCGAAAGGCGGGCGGATCGACCGAGTCGCAACCGACCCCAAGGGCGATTGCCGCCAAGAGACCGAGCCAATTTTTTCGAGTACAACAGGGGTTCATCGTACGACCACCAAAGTCATTTTTCTGTTAACAAAATTACGTATCAATTTTCCAGGAGAGGAACCACGAAAGAAACGAAAGTGACGAAAATCTTCGTTGTCTTTCTTTCGTGCATTTCGTTTCTTTCGTGGTTCCTCTTCTCGTCAAACTGCCTCAACCACCAACGGCGGCGGCTGGGACGGTGATTTCTAGTTCTTTCACTTCGTCTTCGGCCAGATTCATCTTGAACCGTCCTTTGCTCGACCATTTCAATTGTTTTGCTTCGGGGGTGCTCAGCACTAGGGCTTTTCCTGGTCCGGTGGCGCTTTCGTGCCAGACTTGGAATTCGAGATCTTCGCCGGCTGGGAGGTTGGGAATTTCAAAGGAACCGTCTGGCGCGGTAATCGCAACGTAACCGTTGCTGCGGGGTAAAAAGTAGGCGACCATCCACGGGTGGATGCTGCAACGGACGCTGGCTGGGACCGCCTCTTCTTTTTGCGGTTTGAAGTCGATTGTTTCGCCCGAGGGAATGGTTTGGTTGAAGCCGTTTTTGCCTTCGATGTTGGTGTTGTGGCCAACGTTGTCGCTGTTTTTGATCGCGATCGTCTGGCCGAGCGTCATGGGAAAGACATGTGTGAGAAAGACACATTGTTTTTGATCGAATTCGACCGTTTCTTCGGTGGGCTGCGCCGACTCGTGGACGCGTGAGGCTTTGCGAATGTAAATCGCTACGTTGGCGATTCCTTTGCTGGCGGAATCGACAAGCAGGGTCTCTTGCAACGGGGCTTTGCCGCCGACGGTGCAAGTGGCTTGGTCTTTGTTGGCGTTGTAGGGCTGCATTGTGGGGGGCGTTCCGTCGAAAACAAAACGGCCCTTGAGCGTTGCCCAGCCGGTGCCAGTAGCCGTCGCTGCACCTGCGCTCGACTCGCCAGCGCCGCCCGAAAAGGCTTCGCGAAGGGCTTGCGACGATACGGCTTTGGCAATGGGGCCAAGTTCGTCGGCGCGTTGGCAGCCCGTCACGAACGACGGAGCTAGACAGAGCAGTAGTATGGCTGTTTGTTTGCGTAGCATAATTTACTTACCCAGTACCTTGGCCGAAACTTTGATGTCGCCCAGGTCGAGCGTTTCGCCGGCGGGGATGGCTAGTTTAGCACGACCCTTGCGTCCGGTTTCGGTGCTGCCGACGGCCATTTTGCGAAGGTTACCGCAGGCTTCGTGCCAGAAAATGAACTTGTGTTTGCCAGCGGGGATGTTTTTGATCTCGAAGCTGCCGTCTGCGGCGGTGACGGCCATGTAGGGATTGTCGCGGATTAGGACATACGACTTCATCCAAGGATGGACGTTGCACGCCAATTCGGCCGGATAGGATTCGGTCTTCTCGAAGACCTTGGTGATCGGAGAATCGCTCGAGACTTGCTCGTTGAATTTTGGATTGGCCAGAAAGGTTTGGGCATTGGTGTTGTGACCGATGCCAATATCGGAATTGTGGATTTCCAGTGGCCGTCCGGTGCGGACGATCATGGCATGTGGCTCGAAGCGGCAGCCTTTGTTGTCGAGCAAAATCGGCTTGGTGCTTGGTTTTTCTAGGTTGGGGTGAATCGCCACGGACTTGCCTTTTTTGATGTACAAGTAAATGAAGGCGTTGGTCAGACCGTTATTTTCGCCGACGGCGATTGATTCGTCGACGAGGTTGTGTTTGCTACAGAATTCGACGTCTTTGTTGACGTTGATGGCGTCGGGCTTGGCGGGTTCGCCGTCGAAGACCAAGCGACCTTTGAGCGTGCCCCAGTCGGCCGCAAACGCAGGAGAGATCGTCGCTGAAGCGGTCATCGCCATCGTCACGATCGTGATTTGTAGTATTGCAATAGGATATTTCATGAGAGGTCTCTCGTAGGTTTACCGAAGTGGTGGTTTTTCTGGCTGTGCGTTGGAAGTTTTTGGATTCGCGGTTTTGGGATTTGCCTTAGCAGCGGCGGCCGCAGCTTTCACTCTTGGAGCGACCGACGTTTGACGTTTGGCAAAAGTGTCGTAGTTCATCAGCAAGTCGACTAGGCCGTCGAGCTGTTCGAGACTTGTGCCGCGGAACAATGTTTGGGCGATGCCGCCCAGGTTTTCGGCGTCTGCCTTGTAGGGAATGTTTACCGGCATGCCGGTGT
Source organism: Bythopirellula sp. (assembly GCA_965224625.1). Classification (GTDB taxonomy): domain Bacteria; phylum Planctomycetota; class Planctomycetia; order Pirellulales; family Lacipirellulaceae; genus Bythopirellula. The sequence continues at coordinate 168,750 of CBDCZS010000001.1, read as the reverse complement.
AAGGCAAGATTCGCTTTGGATTGGCGACCCAATGCTGTAGGTACTCGGGCCGTAATCGATTGTGGACGTCGGCCAGATTGGGACCGAAGGTTAGCGCGTCGCCTTCTGGAGAGAAATCGCCGACGGCGTGACATTTCACACAGTAGTTACCGTTGACGACGATGTTCATCGCTTCGTCGAGCGGCTCTCTGCCGTCCAACGCCTGATGAGCCAAGTGGCTGGCGCTTTGCTGCGACTTGTACTCGTAAGGGAACTCGGCGCCCGAGGCGGCAGCAAAGTAGTTGACTAGCTTGGCGGCTTCGTCGGAAGACATGTGGAAATTGGGCATCCGCATGACGGCGGCGGGCCGGATAGGGGTGGGATCCATCAAGAATCCGTGTAACCAATCGGGCTGAACCTTTTCGCCTTCGTCCATCAACGGCGGCGGCAACCATCCCCACGCCTCCGAACCTTTTACTTGGGGGTTGGTTTGCTTGACGTTGGCGATTACGCGTGGGAACAGGTAGCGAGCGAGGTCGCCGCCCCATGCGGGGTGCGCTTGGCCGTCGGCAGGGCCGTAGCCCTCGGCTTGTGCGGGGACCATCGGGTCTTGGATTCCGACCAACCAGGGCTGGCCTTCGACGAGCGAATCGTCCCAGAGGCGGAACAAGTAATAAGGCTCGGATTCGTCGTCGTCCTCTTCCAGCGGAAGTCCGTCTTCGTCGACACGTTCGGCGAGGCCGGTCTCTTGATTGAAGACGGGATGGCCGTGTAGCGTGGCGGAGAATTTTCCGCTGGTATCTTTGATCAGGGATTCGGCGATCTCTTTTTCGGAAAAATGCTTGGCTAGGAACGGATAGTCGGCCACTTTGCTCGGCGAATCGAACGCCCCCTCTTCAAAGGCAACCTTCCACTCTTCCATTTTCAGCGTGTGGCAGCCGGCGCAGTTAAATCGTTCGAGAACTTGTCGGCCCTCGACGATTGCTTTTTGCTCGACACTGGGCTGATAGACGTACTTGCCTGCTGGGGCTTCGTTGACTAGGCCGAGCACGAAGGTGATCACTGCCTCGCGCTGCTCTTCGGTGAACGGGAACTTGGGCATCCGAAGACGCTCGTTGTAGCCTTTGTTTTTGGTCGTTTTGTAGTCGTAACTACGCGGCATGCGGAGCTTCTGCCAGATGAAGCCGTCGCGTGAATGGCCGTTGAGCGACTGGATGAAGTAGCTGGTGTCGGGATCGAAATCGGCCGGATCGAGATGGCCGTGACCTGCGGCATGTTCGTCATCGTGTGATTCCCCATGCCCCGCTTCATGGCTCGCTTCGCGATTTGGGTTGCCGTGGCCTTCGAGGAACTTGTGGATGTTTTCAAACGCAAGTTTCGAGGAATCTTTGCGACCCCATTCGGCGAGCGCTGTGCCAATTGGCTTGGCATCCTCGAAGCCGGGGATGTCGTGGCAGCCGTAGCAGCCGTACTTGCCGATCGTGCGACGGGCGACGAATTTCTTGAGCTTCTCGACGCGATTCTGGCTGGTGATCCCCAGGAGCAGTTTTTCGTCGGATTTGAGTTTTGGCTCTAGGTGGGCGGGGATACCTTCTTGGACAAACTGCTTGGCGCGAGCCGTGGGAATGGCGTCGCTGGTGAGCCATTCTTGTGCCAAGTCGGCAAGAGCTTCTAATTCTTCGGCACTCCAATCATCCGTCGGGGCACCTTGGGGCGTCCAATCGGTGGTGTTGCTCAGGAGGAAGACGGCCAGGTCGGCGGCCGGGTCGGTGACCTTGCCTGTCGGTTTGCCGGTGGCGTCCTGCTCGACGATTGGTTCGAGGAACAACTCGGGCATCTTGGTACGGACATGGTAACGGTGGGGCTGTTTGACCCAGGAGTAGAGCCAGAGGGCGCCTTTTTCGGTTTTGAATTTGGCGCTCACGCGCGACAGATCAGGCCCCTGGTCGGCGGCAATTTTGGGGAAGCTTGCGTGCGAGTGACAGGCTAGGCAGCCGCGTGACTCGAACTGCCATTTTCCGCGTTCGACCGAAGGTTGCTCGGTCACTTCGGCAGGTGACTGGAGATACTCGAAATCGCTGCTGTTGCTGAGCAAGAACTCGGTCAAAGCACGAATCTCGACCGGTTCAAACCGCTGAGCAACGGCTAGCTCTTCGCTGTCTTCGGGGTCTTGCAAATGTTTGTGCAGGCCGAAGAACTGGGGCATCTTGGTCGAGGGTCGGAAGTCTGATGGTTTATTGATCCAACTGTAGAGCCAATCGAAATCGACTTTGGAATTGAGGAATCGTAGGCTGGGTCCGACCTTTCGGTAGGAGCCGGGGGATTCGACATCCTTGAGTCCGGCCGCCAATTTGTGGGTTGCCGTTGTCAGGGCAACTTCGTCCTGGGTCTCGACACTGCGAGTCAACTTCGCGTCCTGCTGCAAAGCAACAAAAAGCTGATGACGGGCACGGCTGTTGTCGGGAGCATGTACTAATTGCTGGGCCAAGACGCGCTGCTCGTCGGTCAGACCTTGGTCGCCCAAAATCTGTTGGGCCACTTCGCTGTAGTTGGGCGCTAGGCGGACGTCGGGGCCGATGCGTGTGTCGGGGCCGTTGTAGCCGTTGGTCTCGTGGCAGCCGAAACAACCATATTGTTCAACGAGCGTCCAACCTTCGACCAATTTCGGCGCAGGTGGCTCGGGAAAACGGCTGCTCGCTTCGAGGCTCCCTTTTTCGTGATGGCATTTTAGGCAGTTGCTCTCGGCAAAACGGGCGGGCTTCATCGGGAAGATCCAATGATGGTTGTCGAACCAACCATGCTCGCGGGTCCATTTAATTTGCTGCTCGGCGTTGTTGGGCGTGTGCGAAGTCCAGGGGAACTCGGTGCCGCTGCCTTGGCCGTCGTGGCAGATTGTGCAGCCGAAATCTTTTTCTGGGTGGGGACTCGAATCGCTAAGGAAAAGATCGAGACGTGGATGCGTGGTGAACGGGTGCTCCAAGCCGCGAAGAATTGTTAGCGAGGCTGGCTCGCCCCATTCGGAATGCTCGGTCAGTAGGAAGTTTTCGACTGATTCGTTCTCATAGACGGGCTGGTCGCCGGTGAGGCTGATCACATCCCCCGACTCGAGGCCTGCCTTTGCGGCAAGGCTTTCGGGTATCACGTAGTGGACAGTGACGTCGGCGTAGTTGATGACGCCTTCGTCGGCTAGCACCAGGCCGTAGACTTCGCGCAAAGTGGCTTCTTCTGCCGGAGTGGAATCGGGCGTGGTGATCTCGACCACTCGCTCGCGATGTTCGACGGGGAGCGCAGGATAAGCGGGCTTGGTCGGCGCGCCCGTAACCGATTGACTAATCGATTGGTGGCAGGTCTTGCAGCGATCAAAACGGGCAGGGGTTGAAAAATTGAAATTGATCGTCAGGTCGGGCAGCCAGATTTGGTTGATCCGCACATTGCCATCGTAGAGTGCATCGAGCACGGGCCAACGGGTTACCCATTCGCCCGGGTTCCAGGTATTCTTCGAGACTTGCTCTTCGAGCCGCAAAAGTTCGGTCTGGAGGACACCGCTCTCTTTGGCGAGGGCTGCCCGTTGGGCATCCAACTTGCTTTGCGCACCTTCGAGACTCTTGCGATAGGCTTTTGCGGCAGCGATTTGTCCGGTCAATTCGGTAATCCGTTCGGAGAAACCTTCGATCCGCTGCTGGGCTGCTTGCTTCTCTGCAGCCGGCGAACCGCCTGCCTCCATCAGCCCCAACTCGCTGACCGAGGCGGTCCGATCGGCGGCGACAAATTTTCGTTTTCCTACTAGCTGTTTTTCTCGACGCTTGGCTTCGGAGATGAAGCTGGTCATGGAATTCAAGAGCCCCAGGCGAGCCTGGATGGCATCGTCTTCGCTGTCGTGCAAAGTGCTCTGGGCGTTTGGTTTGGTCGCTTCGTCTGACTCGCCAACTTGGATTTGCGAGGCAACGACAGCTTCGATGGCCGCATTAAAGCCCACGACCGACTTTTCTAAACCGCCAAATTTAGCCGTTTTGACGTCGATCTCAGCGGCGACTAGGCGATCATCTTCGTCGGTGACCAAGGACTTGAACTGCTCGACAAGCTGCGGGTCGATCGGTTTGCTTTGCACGCTTCTTATCGAAGCTTCGTAGCCATCCATGGTCTGGGCAAACTGGTCGGCGAGCTGATCGTGGCGGGCCTGGATCATCCAGGCTTCTTTCTTGCGATTGGCGAGTTGCCAATCTTTCCACTCGCGATTGTGATCTTTTGCCAATAGCCAGAGCGTCGCCACCAGCATCACCAGCGCGGATGCGCCGAAGACGATGTGCAACACTTTTTGGTTACGCCAGGTTTGTTCCGTTGCAGGCATATTTAAGTTAGTAGTTGTTGGGCGCTAGGCGCTAGTTGATTGCCGCGAACATTGCAGCTCACAAAATTGCACTTCACAAAACTAGCGCCTAGCAACGAGCGCCTAGCGCCTCATCATCAAAAGTTGAAAAAATACTCGGGAATGGCGATCAAATACTTTAGGTCGAAGACCCAGCGCAACACCATTTTGATGGGCAGCGAGGCCATGAACAGCATCAAGTTGGCCATCACCATGAAGCGAACGAAACCCATCCGTTGATAAAATTTACGAAACACCGTGAGCGCCATCAGCGGCGGCAAGGCAATGAAGTAGCCCAGGACAAGCAACGTCCCTGGCAACTCACGACCGAATAGCAGTGCGAAAAACTGACCGAAGGGACGTAGCAATTCGGGCAGCCAAGCCAGCGAAGGCGTGCCTGGCAGGCTCCGACCGGCCCAGCGCTCCCAGAAATACTCTGACAGATTGACGTTATTTAGGGCTTCGACCTTGTGCGCATCCCAATGTTCATAGGGCCCGAAAAAGTTCCAGTTCGGTCCGCGAAGCAACGTCCCAAGCACGATCAGCGTGACCCACATTTCCAGGAAACCAAATTGGAAGATGGCGTAGCTGAACTTGCGTTCGTTGATGGTGTAGTAGCCGTTGCCGGCTTTATTGAAATCGATATAAGGAATCGCGATCAGTCCGCCGACGATCATGCTGGGCAAAACGACGCCTGCCATCCAGGGATCGTAGTAGACGAGCATTTCTTGCAAGCCGAGGAAGTACCAAGGGGCTTTGGACGGATTGGGGGTCTTTACGCTACTGGCGGCTTCCTCGAGCGGGGCCGGCAAAGCGATGGCCCAGAAAATGAGGAACGCCGTCAGGGCGATCATGCAGATCAGTTCGGTGTAGACGAGGTCGGGCCAGACGAGGATTTTTTCGTCGTTTAGTTTTTCCATTGGCGGCTCGCCGTTGGCCAAGCGTCGATCGTTGATCACTGCCTGCGAGGTGCCGAGCCAAGTGAAAAAGGCGAGCAGGAAGGCGAGCATGACGATCGGCACGTTGTCGGGCTTGGCAACGATCTCGAAAAAGTCGCGGTCGGTCATCGAGAGTCCGAGCAGCAACCACATGAGATTCCAGATCGTCCAGGCGACAGCTGGTTGGACGAAGAAAGCACGTGCGCGATAGAGGATAATCAGCGCGACGGACGTACCGAGGCTGTAGTAGACAGGCCCCGTGTAATTATTAACTGCCTCGCGCCACGACTCGGGCAACGACAAGTGCTCCACCCAGCCACTGCCGGCAATCGCGGCCAGCACGGCAAACAGCATGGCAACCACGAGCCATACATGGGCATTGGTCACTGCGATTTTCTTACCAGCAAATGGTAACGGCAAATGAAACCAAGTTTTCATCTGACCCGAGCGCCAGAGATAGAGCGCGGCGATGCCGTTCATCAGTGCCAGCGCAAGATAAAAAGGCCCCAAGAAGGAGGCTACCTTTTCAAAAAACTGGGGATCGGTCAGTCCGTGAGTCATGGGTTTAGAGGCTTTAGGCTGTAGGTTTTAGGCTGTAAGCATCGAGACCGTAGACACAGGGAAGACCGAGGAGCATTTTCCTCCAGCCTACAGCCTACAGCCTCAACTCCTTACAGCGGTCCGCTGATGCCGCCGTCCTTTCTTACCCGCCAAAAGTGAATGGCCAATAACAGAGCCACGCCGAGCGGGATTGCGATACAGTGTAAAATATAAAATCGGTTGAGCGTTTCTTCGCCGACCTCGCGCGCACCAAGCAGCGCAAAGCGGGCGTCAGAAGCGTTGGTAATCATATCGACGCCGCCCAAGGTCAGCAATTGCTGCCCGGGGCCTTCGTGACCAAGGATTGGCGTGGCACGGGCCATATTGGAGCCGACCGTGATCGCCCAGACTGCCAGTTGATCCCAAGGGAGCAAGTAGCCGGTAAAGGAGAGCAGCAGGGTAAGTAGCAACAAAAAGACGCCGACCACCCAGTTGAACTCTCGCGGCGGCTTGTAGCTACCGGTGAGAAAGACGCGGTACATGTGCAGCCAGACGGTGATGACCATCGCGTGGGCACCCCAGCGATGGATCTCGCGCATGATGCCGAGCGAATGGACGTCGCGGAGCATCTGGATATCGACATACGCCCATTCGACCGTCGGGCGGTAGTAGAACATCAACAGCACGCCAGTGACGGTCTCGACTAAAAACAGAAAGAAGGTGACGCCGCCCATACACCAAGTGTAGGAGAGCGCGATGCCCTGCTTCTTGATCGAGACAGGATGCAGATGCAAGAAAAAGTTAGTGAGCATCACCACAACACGGTTGCGGCGATCGACCGGCATGGGATGCCGGAAGATACTTTTCCAGATTTGCGATTCGCGAATAATTTCGCCCAAGTCAGGCATAACGTCTATCTTCTTGCTTTGTTTTGTTTAGTGCTTCGATCTATACCGGTATAAAGCAGGAAGCGTCTTCCCACTGGCCCATTTCTTCTTGGAAGGTACGGCTCTTATCGACTTCGATCTGTCCGTCGTCGGCGATGCGGATCGCACACCGTTCGAGCGGACGTGGGGCGGGGCCTTCAAAGTTGATCCCGTCCTTATAAAAACCACTACCGTGGCAGGGGCATTTGTACTTTTGCTCGGCGTCGAGCCAACTGGGCGTGCAGCCCAAGTGCGTGCAAACCGACTTAAGGGCGTAAATTTGCTGTTTACCGTCGTACTCGTGGTTGGCAATCCAAACACCAAACTGGGCTTTGAATTTGGTCTGCACCTGCCCCGCCGGATAGGCGTCGGGGAAACCGACTTTGAACTTGCTTGGTGGCTCACGAAGAATGTTGGGAAACATGAACTTGAGTGTGGCTAACCCAAACAGACCCGAAACAGCAGCAAGCGCAGCGAAACCGGTCCAGAGAAAAATGTCTCGGCGTTCTTTGCTGACTTTACCCTTACCTTTTTTTGCCGCAGAACCTTTCTTTGCCGCAGAAACGGGCCTCGCGTAAGCGGGCCTCTCGGGCATCGGCGGGACAACGATTTTGGGCTTTGCCTTGGGATTGGCTTTTGTTTTTGCGGCCGCTTCGGCCTTGCTCATCGGGCCAGCTTTGCTCGACTTTTTGGCGGCGGCAAGAATGCTTGCCGTATCGCGAGGCTCGGCAGGGCTTGCTGCGGCGGGTTTTGCTTTGGCAGCAGGCTTCTTGGCTGCGGGCTTGGCGGACGGTTTCTTTGCGGCAGGCTCTTTTGCTGCGCCTCCCCCTTTTTCACCACGGGCCATGGCCATCATCTCTGCGACACTCAGGCGACCGCCTGACGCTGACTTGGCTGGCTTAGGATCGCCAGTTTTAGGATTGCCAGCAGCCGCCGGCTCTTTCTTGGCAGACGCTGGCTCGGCAGGCGCAGATTCGACCGGTGCCGATTCGGCAGCAGCATCGCCTCCGTCTGCCTTCCTGGCAGCAGCCAATATGTCGGCGACAGACATCTTCTTATTGTCAGCCATATCGTTCCTAAACCGCCTACGGTCCGGTCACACTAAATTGATTCGATCTCGGCAGCCATGACGGCCGCTCAACAACGCAAGAACCTACCCTGGAATTGACGCAAGTCAATTGACACAAACGACTTGCGGCCCCATGAGTCCGGCCTGGCTAGTTTGTGACTTTTTTCACAAACTCTTAACCCTTTGGTTTACGATCTCAGCAGCAAAATGTCAACCGTCTTTTGTATCAGAACGACCAGCCGGGCGGAATAACGAATGACGAATATACCCAATGACGAATGTTTTCCGTTGTTCCGTCGTAGTTCAATTCCTTGCATGCAATTAAAAATCGACTTGGCAATCGTCCTGCGAATTGCTGGGCGATCCTTCCTCTTCTTCGGTCAGACCTTTAGAATCACCCAAATTGTTTGGATCAGAAATCTATCGGCAAGTGTTAAGGCGACAAGAGCTAAGGCGAAATGGGAGAACTGAGATGAAGGTTTTGGTAGTAGGTGGCGGCGGACGAGAACATGCGTTGGCCTGGAAGATTGCACAAAGCGTGCGTGTTGAGCAAGTGTTTGTTGCCCCAGGCAACGCAGGGACGGCCCTTGAAGCGGAATTGCCGATCGAAAACGTCGCGATTTCCGATTCCGATATTGCGGCTCAGCTAGAATTTGCCAAGCAAAACGCGATCGACTTGGTGGTGGTTGGCCCCGAAGTGCCGCTGGCCGCTGGTGCGGTCGACGCCTTTTCTGCCGCAGGGATCCGTGCTTTTGGTCCGAGTCAACAAGCGGCTGAGTTGGAGGCGAGCAAAGTTTTTTGCAAAAACTTGCTGCGACATGCGGATGTCGCTCAGGCGGAGTTTCACACATTTACCGATTTGGCCAATGCCCGTCTGTTCTTGCACAATCGCGAGGACGTGCCTGTGGTGGTCAAAGCCGATGGCCTGGCTGCCGGCAAAGGGGTGATTGTTTGTGACAACCGTGAGGAAGCCCTCGACGCCGTTGCACGCATCGCCGGCGACAAAGAATTTGGCGAGGCGGGGAGCCAACTGCTGATCGAAGAACGGCTTGTCGGCCAAGAAGCGAGCATCCTTGCGATCACTGATGGGCGAACCATTCTCACGATGCCTGCCGCGCAGGATCACAAGCCGGCCCATGACGGCGACCGTGGCCCCAACACCGGGGGGATGGGTGCGTATAGTCCGACGCCGTTGGTGACCGACGAAGTGATGCACGCTGTCGAAGAAAAAATACTGGTGCCGACCGTGCATCAGATGAAACGCTCGCGGCGTCCCTTTCGTGGGGTGCTCTATGCAGGACTCATGATTACGAAGCAGGGAATCAAAGTCTTGGAGTACAACGTCCGTTTCGGCGATCCCGAATGTCAGCCGCTTATGATGCGTCTCGAAAGTGATTTGGTCGACGTGCTTGAGGCAACCGTCGACGGGCGTCTCGACGAAGTCGAGCCGATGCGATGGGATCCGCGTCCGTCGGTCTGCGTGGTGATGGCAAGCGAAGGTTATCCGGGCAACTACACCAAGGGGCATCCGATTCGTGGCCTCGACGCAGCGGCGAAGCTGCCCGACGTAAAAGTCTTTCATGCGGGAACGAGCCTCTGGGATGGCCAGCCCGTTTCGCATGGCGGGCGGGTGCTGGGCGTTACGGCGTTGGGCGACACGATTTCTCAGGCGAAATTGCAAGCCTACACCGCAGTAAAGTGTATTCGCTGGGAAGGAGCCTGGTGTCGTAAAGACATATCTGACAAGGCTTTGCAGTAGAACCCCCTCTAAGACGCTGGCTAATGTGGACCCTGGCTAATGGGGCATAATTTCTATGGTCGTAGGGCTGGCTGAGGCGTAGAATGGAGGCGTGGCTCCGGCGATCTGTTAGATCGCGGCTGCTGTGTGGGGTTGGCTTACTTGGTCATCTTATGTTGATTCGTCGTTCATTGCCGATGCGTCTGTTATCGCTACTCGCGGTGTTTGCGATCGCGTTGCCGCTCGAGCTGTTTGCCGGCTGTACGTGCGAGGACTGTGGATGTTGCGCGAAGCAAGTGCAAGTGGCTGACGAGCCAGCCTGTTGCTGTAATACTGCACCCAAGGCTTCTTCTTGTGCTTGCTGTAGCAGTACCGAAGGGGACTGTAAGAGCGGTCGGTGCCAGTGCGAGTCAGAATCTAAACCGCTGGCCGTCCGTTCGACCAGTTTTCAATTTAGTGAATTTGACGACGCGACGAACCATTTTCTTTCTGGAGCAACCTTTGACTTGCCCGTGGTTGAACGTGCGGTTCAAGGTGACTTATTACAACTGGCCGATGCGTTGCGCCGGCCCTGTCGCGTCTCGCTCCACGCCCTGCTGGGCGTCTGGCTGAATTAGACTGCGCGCTGTGAAGTGCGTTGTTTTCTATTTCATTTTTTCTTGAGAGGCGATTTGCCTCGGGAGTTTTTTATCATGAGTAAATTTGCAATTTTGATGTTGGTTGGTTTGCTGGCCGTTGGTGGCCTTAGCGCCAAGGCTTTCATGGCCCAAGCGGGCAGCAAAACGTGTTGTTGTGGTGCCGATTGTCAGTGCGAGGATTGCGACTGCGACGGCGAAAACTGCACCAACTGTCAGTGTGAAGCTTGCGACTGCACGGGATGCACGACAGCCAAGGCAGCCTGTTGCTGTGGCGCTGATTGTCAGTGCGAAGAGTGCGACTGCGATGGCGAAACCTGCACCAACTGTCAATGTGAAGCGTGCGACTGCGCTGGATGCGAATGCGAAGAGGGCTGCAAAAGCTCTTGCTGCAAAAAAGAAGCCGCGTAACCGACGCTGACTGCTGAAGACGTATATGACGCCCCTCGATGGCCTTTGTGCTGTCGAGGGGTTTTTGTTTTCCTAAGCGTTGTGTGGCATAATAGCTTGCATGACCTTGCTCCGTTATATCCTGGCCAGCTTGTGGCACTACCGTCGTGTGCATGTTGCTGTGGCGATGGGCGTTGCCGTGGCGACGGCGGTGATCACCGGGGCCTTGCTTGTTGGCGATTCGGTGCGTGGCAGCTTGCGAGGGTTGGTGCTTGAGGGGCTGGGTCGAATCGATCAGATTTTGGTCGCCGAGCAGCCGTTTCGTGTGGCGCTGGCAGAAGAGTTGGAGTGCGAAGAAGTCGCTCCGCTGATGCTGATCCCAGGAACGCTGACGACACCGAGCAGCAAAAACTCGCGGCGTGCCACCCGGCTTTCGATTGTTGGGCACACCAACCAATTCTGGCAACTTGGCCAAGGCACTCCCCCTGCCCCATTGGAAAAAAATGAAATTGCGGTGTCGCGTTCGATCGCTTTGGAGCTTGGCGTGACGGTTGGCGACGAGGTGTTGCTGCACGTCCCGCTGGCAAACAACATGCCGGCCGAGAGCGTGCTGGGCGAAAAATCGGAGACGACGACCGCCGCGCGGTTGCAGATCGGAGCCGTTTTGGCGGACCAAGGCCTTTTCCGTTTTAGTCTTCGACCGAGCCAACTGCCGCCTCGCAATGTTTTTCTACCTTTGGCGACACTCCAGCGGCTGCTCGAACTTCCTGCTCGCGTGAATGCTGTTGCGATTGTGGGGAGTCGGGTTTCGCTGCAACCGACGTTGGCAGACTACAACCTAACCGTAACGCGCGACCCCGACGCAACTTATCTTGGCATCACTGCTGGGCGTCTGGTGTTGCCGCCGGCACTGGTCGCCGCATTTCGGAACGAATTTCCGAATCTCGAAATTCAACCGGCGATCACCTATTTGGCCAACACGATCAAGCTGGGCGACCGGCAGATTCCTTATTCGACGATCACGGGCGTTGATTCGTTGTCCGAAATAGGGCCGTTGTTGGACGACGATGGGCAAGTAATCCAGTTGTCGAACGACGAGATTGTTCTTAACGACTGGGCGGCCAAGAACCTGCAAGCCAAGGTCGGCGACACGATTACGATCACCTATTACGAACCAGAAACGACGCACGGGGTTTTGCGTGAGGCGAAACCGCAAACGCTAAAACTTCGGGCGATTGTGCCGCTGCTCGATAGCCAAGGCCATCGCACGCTGGCCGGCGACCCAAGGCTCACACCCGCGCTGCCAGGGGTGACCGATCAGCGTTCGATGAGCGATTGGGATCTGCCGTTTGAATTGGTCGAGCCGATCCGCCAGGTGGACGAGGACTATTGGGACCAGTACTCGACGACGCCCAAGGCGTTTGTCTCGTATGCGTTGGCAAAAAATCTGTGGCGAACGCGTTGGGGGACCGACAGCGTGCTGCGTATTCCGGCAAGTACCGAACTAAGCGTCGAAGAAATCCAGCAGCGAGTACGACCCGACCCTTCGGAGATGGGCATGGCGCTACTACGGGCCAGAGAAAACGGGCTTGCCGCCGCGCGTGGGACCACGGCCTTTGAAGGACTTTTTCTTGGGTTCAGCTTTTTTCTGGTGGTGTCGGCCGTGATGTTGATCGCCTTGCTGTTTCGGATTGGCGTAGAAAGTCGGGCCTCGGAGCTGGGAGTCCTTGGGGCGGTTGGCTGGAACGAAACAGCACTGCGTCGGGCGTGGCTGCGTGAAGCTTCGTTCGTGGCGCTGCTGGGTGCCCTTGTTGGAGTGGCCGCAGGGATCGCCTACGCGCGGCTGATGATTTATGGTCTGTCAACCTGGTGGGTTGCGGCGATGGTCACGCCGTTTCTTCAGCTCCATGTCACACCGACAAGCCTTGCCTTTGGTTTTGGTTTTGGTCTGTTGGTTGCGCTGCTGACGATCGTCGGGTCGCTTCGCAAGCTGATGCGATTGCCTGCGAGGCAACTGCTGGCCGGCGATTGTTCCGAACCGACAGAGCTTACCCGCGTCAACAAATTTTACTGGCTCCCTGCGGTGTTGATCACGGTCGCAGCAGCGCTCGGTGCATTGGCAATCCAGCTTCAGGGCGAAGCCCAGGCGGGTGCATTTTTTGGGAGTGGCGCTCTGGTGCTTGGCGCGTTGCTGACTTGGCTGCGGCAACGACTGCGTCGACCGAGCTTCGCCCCGCCACGGGCATTGACGCTTACGGGCTTGGCAACTCGCAATGCGCGGCGTCATCCGAGCCGTACGATTTTGTCGGTAGGTTTGGCCGCTGTGGCCTGTTTTTTGATTATAGCCCTCAGCGCGTTTCGTCTTGTCCCGACGGAGCAAGGAACCGGCGGTTTCACGCTGATCGCCACGGCCGACCAACCGCTGCATTATGATTTGGACACGTCCGGCGGCCGCGAGCAGCTTGGGTTTAGTTCGCGCGAGAGGCAACAGTTGGCCGAGAGCAAAACGTTTGGCTTCCGTGTTCGGACGGGCGAGGATGCGAGTTGTCTTAATCTTTTTCAGGCGGTGCAACCAGAGATTGTGGGCGTGCCGACCGACTTTTATGATCAGCGCCAGTTTGGCTGGGCGACACTGGCGGAGAGTTCCGACGCTTCGCCTTGGAAACAACTCGACGCCGATCGCGGCACCGACGAAGCGGGGCGTGCGATCGTGCCGATTATTCTCGACAAAAACACGGCCATCTACAGTTTGCATTTATCGGGTCTTGGCGCACGGCTGAGCGTCAAGGACGCTTTGGGGCAGAGTGTCACTCTCGAAGTAGTGGGACTGCTCGCCAACAGCATCTTTCAAGGAAAAGTGCTCGTAAGCGAGCATCATTTTTTGCGACTCTTTCCCGAGGCTTCGGGGCAACAGCTTTTTTTGATTCGAGCGACGCCCCCCGAGGCAATTACGACCGACGCGATTACGACGCTGCTCGAAACGCAGCTTGAGGACTACGGCTTCGACGCCGTACGGACCGACCGTCATTTGGAGAGTTTGATGGCCGTCCAAAATACTTATCTTTCTACGTTTCAATCGCTCGGCGCGCTCGGCTTGTTGCTCGGAACCGTGGGGCTTGCGATCGCGCAGCTGCGCAGTGTGCTCCAGCGGCGTGGCGAATTGGCTTTGCTGCGCAGCCTGGGTTTTTCGCGTTCTCGATTGGCGAGGATGGTGCTAGGTGAGAACGCGATTCTGCTTTTTGGTGGTTTGGGCATGGGTGCGTTGGCTGCCCTGGTTGCGGTGCTGCCCCATTGGTGGATGCAGTCGGCGGGCACGCCGTGGGGCACGCTGCTTCTGTTGATGGGGGCGGTGGTTGTGTCGGGGTTGATTGCCGGGGGGTTGGCGGTTCGGGCTGCGGTACGCGTTCCGCTGCTGGCTGCTTTGCGTGGCGACTAGCCGCTTGGCGCGGTGTGGTTTAGAGTGATGGCTCCGGCGATGCGTTGCATCGCGGCTGTTTTTTCTTACTGAAGTTTGAAATTTCTATGCGTAGCATCCTCCTGGTTGTTGTATCGTTTGCTGTCACCATTCTTGCCTGGGGGATTTATGGCCCGGTGTTGCACTGGGGGCAACACGAGATGTCGACCGTTGGTAAGTATGCGCGGTTGCGTCCGTTTGTTTGTGTCGGCTTGGCCTATTTTGTGATCGGCGTGGTTGTTCCAGCGGTGCTGCTGAAGCTCAAAGGAGAGGACGGTGCTTGGACGCTTCGCGGACTTGTGTTTAGTTTGGCGGGTGGCGCACTTGGGGCGATTGGGGCGTTGGGGATCATCATGGCGTTTAATTTTGGTGGCGATCCGGTTTATGTGATGCCGTTGGTGTTTGGCGGAGCGCCGGTCGTCAATTCGTTTTTGACGATCTATATGGCCAAACGGATGAAAGAGATTGGGCCGTTGTTTATGGCGGGGCTGGTGATGGTGCTGATCGGGGCGGTCACGGTTTTGGTCACCAAGCCCAAGCCACCGAAACCGGTCGCCGAGCCAACGGCGACAGAGTCAACGACGAAAACCGCCGCAGAAAAAACAGCCGAAGCCGTGCCGACGTTGGCCGAACCTGAATCGCATACGATGCGTGATTTCGTTTTACGCATTGCCTCGATCGCGACAGTCATCCTCTGTTGGGGTGCCTATGGACCTGTGCTGCACAAGGGGCAAGCTGCTATGCAAAACAGCCGTCTGCGGCCGTTGCTCTGCGTGGGGCTTGCGTACTTTGCCATCGCGGTGATCGTGCCCAACCTGTTGCTGACGGTGATGGAGGAAGCGAGCGAATACAACTGGAACGGCAGCTTTTGGAGCCTTTCGGCAGGCGCGGCCGGCGCGATCGGCGCGTTGGGCATCATCATGGCGTTCAATTTTGGCGGCAAGCCGGTGTTTGTCATGCCGTTGATCTTTGGCGGCGCGCCGGTGGTGAATACGCTGTTTACTACTTTCTCTCGCGGCTTGTGGGGCGACGTCAAACCGTTTTTTCTGGCCGGTCTTATTTTGGTCATTGCCGGGGCGGCGATGACGTTGGTGTTTGCACCGAAGAGTCCTGTGAAGAGTGAAGAGTGAAGAGTGAAGAGTGAAGAGTGAAGAGTTTGCTCCGGCGATGCGTTGCATCGCGGCTGTATTCCATCTTAAATCTAACCTCTCCCATGTCTACGATCCAACATCTTGATGCTTTGTTCAGCCATGTGTGGATGGTGCGCACCTTTATTAAACATAGCGAAGAGCTTGAGGACGATCCTGAGCTGAACGACATTCAGCGCACTCTGTACGACACGATGCTTGCGTTGGGAGCTGCGTGGAAAGCGCAAGATGCCGAGGCTTACATCAAGCTGGCCAAGAAAAAGCTGGGCAAGCTGCGTCAGGCAACCGCTGACTTTGCCGAGCTACAACCGGAAGTCTCGACGCACATGAATTTTCTAATGGCCGTGCGATCGTTGCAACAGGCGGTGGCGGAAATTGAAACGGTTTTAGCCAGCCTCTAAAAAAGAATCAGGTTCCACGCACCGGACCGTACCATTCGATCTGCCGGCGTGGGCAGTAGGTCCAGCCGCGATCTTGGCACAAAGGGACGAGCCAAGTGGCCCTTCGCTGGAGCTGTTCGGTCGTGATGCCTTGGGGCATCAGCAGGACACGTTCGGGTTGGATGCCGGGGAAATCTGCGAGAAATTGTTCGACTTCGTCGAGGTCGGCCTCGTGGTCGATCACAAATTTGAGTTGGTAGTCGTACTCCGCCATCAAGGCGTTCAGCACTTCGGGCTGGTAGCGTTGTCGCTCGTGGCGGCGGCTCCAATGGGGATGCTTTTCTGGTTGCGGGCCGCTGCTGGCAAATTTTGGGCTGATCGACATGAGGTCGCACGCTACCGGTAGATAGAGTGTACCCGCCGTTTCGACGGTGATGTGCATGCCGCTTTGGCGAAGCTGCTCGGCCAGGGGCAACAGCTCGGCAAAGAGCATCGGCTCGCCACCGGTGAGCACCACATGGCGGCAGTCCCACTCTTCAATTTGAGCGATAATTTCGTCGACAGCAAAGTCGTTGCCCTCGGGTCGCCACGAGGCATAGGGGGTATCGCAAAACCAACAGCGCAGGTTGCAACCGCTGGCGCGCACAAAGACGCTCGGCGTGCCGGTGAGCAAACCTTCGCCTTGAACCGATTTGTAGATTTCGGAAATTTTCATTGGGCGCTCTCCGACTGATAGACAATCGGGTCGGTCAGCCCTGCCTCGGCAAAACCTTTGAGCCGCAACTGGCAGGCGTCGCATTGGCCGCAGGAGAGACCTTGCCTGTCGGGCGAGTAGCAGGTGTGCGTGAGGGCGTAGTCGACGCCCAGCTCGATGCCCTGCTTGATAATTTCGGCTTTGGTGAGGTCGATGAGTGGCGTGTGGATGCGGAACTTTAGTTTGCCCTCGACGCCCGCCTTGGTTGCCAGGTTGGCGACCTGCTCGAACGCGGCAATAAACTCGAGTCGGCAGTCGGGGTAACCGCTGTAGTCGACGGCGTTGACCCCGATAAAAATATCGGCGGCGCCGAGCACTTCGGCGTAGCCCAGGGCGAGCGAGAGCATGACCGTATTACGGGCGGGGACGTAGGTGATCGGGATTCCGTCGGCGATCTGCTGGTCGCTGCGTCCTTGGGGGACGTCGATGTCGGCGGTGAGGGCGCTGCCGCCTAGGGCAGCCAGGTCGATGGACAGAGTCTTGTGTTCAGCCACTTTGAGCGACGAGGCGACGCGCGCGGCCGACTCCAACTCGAATCGGTGCCGTTGTCCATAGTCGATGCTCAAGGCATGGACTTGGTAGCCCTCGGCCTGAGCCATTGCGGTCGAGGTTGCGGAGTCGAGGCCTCCGGAAAGGAGGACTACGGCTGGTTGGTTGGGATTGGGAGTCATGGGGAGGTTTTTCGGCGATGCGTACTATGGGGGGACGCTCCGGCGATGCGTTGCATCGCGGCTATTTTTCATTGGCCTCTTTCGCGTCTTGTTCTATCATGGCACAATACGAGGCCCGCTGAAAGGAGATCCCCCCCTGCTATGCCTGACTTTCAAAAACTGTTAGAGACCTTCGATAATCAATTTTCGCAGCGGGATTACCGTATCGAAATTGTTTGCCCCGAATTTACTTCGGTCTGTCCCAAGACGGGCCAGCCCGACTTCGGGACGCTAACGTTTACCTACACCCCCGACAAAAAATGCGTCGAGCTGAAAAGCTTGAAGCTCTACTTGCAGAGCTATCGCAACGAAGGCATTTTTTATGAGAATATCACTAACGTAATCCTCGACGACTTGGTCGACGTACTTGCCCCACGCTGGATGAAGCTGCAAGCCGATTTCAATGCCCGTGGGGGAATTACTGAGACTGTCACGGTTGAACACAAGGCTGAACAATGACCAAAGCACCTCGCGTTATCCTTTCTGGCTTTGCCGACGAAGCGGCCAACAACAAGACGGCGGTCGAGCAGTTTGCCGCTTTTGCTGCTCTCGGTTTGCAGTACTACAGCTTGCGTTTTGTCGATGTGGGCAAGGGTATTAAGAATGTGATGCAGTTAACCAAGGGCGAGATCACGAAGCTTCGCCACTTGGAAGACGAATACGGCATGAACGTCGCTTCGATCGGCTCGCCGATTGGCAAAGTGAAGCTTTTGAAAAAAGAGGACGGGACCAAAAATCGGTATGTGCCGTTTAAAAAATACTTACAGACCGAAGTCAAAAAAGCGTGTGAGATGGCCCATGCCTTCGAGACCAAGCTGATTCGAGGGTTTTCGTTCTATCATCCCAAGGGGACCGACCCGTGGAAGCATTTGCCGCAAGCGGTCGATCAACTGGGCGAAATCGCGGAGATGTGTCATCGTAGCGATCTGACGTTTGGCTTGGAAATCGAGGCCAACCTGATTGGTCAGACAGGCCAGCTCTTGGCAGAACTTCATCGCAAGATCAACCATCCGGCCCTCGTGACTATTTTTGACGGCGCGAACATTACTTGCCAAGGATTCAACACGGCAGAGACCGTCGAGCAGTATCATGCCATGAAGCCAAGCATTGGCTGGATGCACATCAAAGACTACCGCGACCCCGATTCTCGCGGGCGAACGGCGCACGTCGACGAACACATGCTGAAAAAGTTTGTGCCGGCGGACGTAGGGGACAGCGGTCACACTCAAATCTTGCAAGACTTTGCCACCGAAATCCCCAAGCTCGAACGTCGGCTCAAGAAGCGTGGCATCCCGGGCGTCATCCTCGATCTCGAACCGCACCTCAAAGGGGGCGGGCAGTTTGGCGGGTTCAGCGGGCCGGACGGCATGGCGGTCGCGTTGCGTGGCCTGCGTCGCGTGCTCGACTACGTGGGAATCGACTATCACCTACGCGACTTCGACGACGTCAAAGCCGACCGAGGTTTTTAGTTAGGGCAACGGTGTCAGCTTGGCTTATCCGCCATTTCGGAATCGTTTGCGATTGGCGAGGAATCTTTTGCCTTGGTTGCCGGCGCTTTTGTTGCCCACGTTCCCTCGCGAACGGCAAGCAACAACAGGCCCAGCAGCTTGAATCCGCCAGCGACGCCAGCGAGGGTAAGTAGCGCACCACCCAGGAACTCTTTGCCGAGATAATTCTGAGCCTCGATACCTGAGATCAACAGAAAGCTTCCAGAGCAAATAGCAATCAGGCACACAAAGAACATGCCTAGTGCTTTTTCCAGATGACGTCGTTTATGATGCTTGGCAATCGCGCCACGGGCAGAGCTATTGGCCAATGCACGCATCGCGGCCAAATCGGTTGGTAAGGTCGGCTTACTGGAAAACTGCTTGAGCTGCTCCAGATCCATCGGCTCGTTGTTTTCAGGTTGCTCGGCAACTTCATTTTCCGAAGCAATGCGTTCCAGCACGTTGTCGACGGCGGCCACGGGGTTGGGATTTTGATTCAGGGTCACGCCGGTTGCCGGCACAGGGGCAGGCGATTCGTCGTCGGAATCTCCACGCATCCGACGCAGCATATTTGACATATAGGCTTCTAGCGCCGCTTCGTCCGACTCTTCGTCGCTGCCCGATTCCAGGGCATCCAACTCAGCGCCCAGCCGATTCTCTACCTCGGAAGGCTGTGGCTCTACCGGCGACTGCACAGGCGCTTCAGTTGAGGGGCCGTCTTCTTCGAGCAAGTGTTGATACTGATCGATGAAAGAGGGTGGCGTAAACGCTTCGACCGGTTCGACAGGCTCTACGGGTGCCGCTTCCTCTTCTGGTTTCACTTCCTCGACCGCATCGAAATTTCCTTCCAGGTAAGGCTGCTCAACGGCATAGGCGTCAGGGGAAGCCGGTGCCTCTTGGTAGTTTTCTACTTCGGGCGCATAGTCGGTGGTCTCGATGCTCTGCTGTTGCTGAGGTGCTGCGACTTCAGCGACTCGACTTTGCAGCGTTTGCTCAGCCGTTTGCAAACACACTCGCGCCTGTTCCAGCTCGCTTTGCGATTGCTGGTAGAGCTGGTTTAGTTGTTTCAAATCGGCTTGGCTGGTGAAACATTGGCTGCGCGAGTCTTCGAGTTCGGCGACCAACTGCTCCGTCTGCTGGCACCCTTCTTCGATCTGAGACTGCAAAGCCCCTTTTTCTGTTTCTAGCTGTGTGATCAACTCTTGCGAAACTTGCGTTCCCGAATCATCGCTCTCTGCTTGTAGCTGAGTTGTTGCCAGCTCTTGCCGAACCGATTGTAGCTCGCGAGCCAGTTCGTCGTGTTGTTCTTGCAGCTCCAGGCCAGACGGTCCATCCACTTTCTCCTGGGAGATCAATTCCTCTCGCAGACCCATGAGTTGCTGGTTGAGCGTCTCGCGTTCGGTTTGCAGACTAGTCACTTGCTCGTCGGCACGCTGTAGTTCACCCCGTACACTCTTCAAATCGACCTGGAACAACTCCACATCTTGCAGGCGTTCGGTCAACTGATGATCAAGCTGCTGAGCACGTTCGGCCGCAGTCTCACGCTCGCTACTTAGCGTTTCGTAGCGTGCTTGTAACGCCTGCAGCTCTGACTGAAGCGTTTCGTTCGATTGGGAACCACCGGCGACGGTCTGCTCCAACTCGAGTCGCTCATTCTCGGTGGCGGTTATCTGTTGCTGAAGTTCATCAACCTTTGCCAGAGACTCGGCCAAGGTTTTCTCGGTTTCGATTTTGCTTTGCTCACTCGAACTATGCACGGCGGAAAGCTGTTCGCAACGCGAATTTAATTCGGTCAGCTCGGTTTCGAGAGAGTGATAGGCCGTGGTGCCCGTCGCCAATTCGGCTTCGAGTTCTTTCTGTCGTTGTGTGGTCGTAGTTAGCTCTTCGCTGAGAATCGTGATTTGCCCGTCTCGCTCAGCCAGTGCTTTTTCTAACTGATCGGCATAGTGCTTCTGCTCGGGCATCGAGGCGGCCAATTGGTCGCGTTCTTCACGGAGCGTCGAGAGCTGATTTTGCAGTTTATTGCAAAAGTCGACCTGCTCGAAAGCGCCTTTCTCGACCGACTGGAGCACTTCGCAAATGCCATCGTGCTCGGCCTCAAGCTCGACGATACGACGATCTCGAACCGCAACGGTTTCTTCCCATTCCGCATTCTGGACAATCTGTTCGGCTTGAGCTTCAAGCAATTGGTCTCGCTCTACGGTTAGCTCGCCGAACTGTTGCTGATTTTTCTCAGCCTGCTCGGTGTGCTGGGCAACGCCTTGACCGGCTTCGGCTAGCGAGGTGCGAAGTTGCTCGATCTGGGCCAACTGCTCTTCAATTTTTTCCTCACGACTGGCTTGCTCATGTTCCCAACCTTGCTCGCGAAGTTGAGATTCGGTCCGCTTGGCGACGAGTTCATCGCGTTCCCCAAGCATCTGAGCATATTCGGCCTGCAAATTTTCGTAGCCGGTGTTGATCTTCCCCAGTTCGTTTTCCGATTGCCGGCTGGTGAGTTGAATGGTTTCTAGTTCGAGTTTGAAGACCTCTAGACATTGTTCGCTTTCGGCCAACGCACGCTCAATCTCCTGCTGATACTGTTGCGACTCCGCTTGGTTAGCAGCGATTTGATCGCGTTCGGTGCGCAGCGTCTCCAACTCAGCTTGCAGTGTGTCATAAGCGGCTTGCTGTTGGTCATTGCTGGTCTGGGCCAAGTCGGCTTGCACGCGGATTTGCTCGATTTGCGATTGGAGCGTTTCGAGGCTCTTTTCGCGCTCGGCCAGCGCTTGAATCAACTTCGTACGTTGCAATTCGCCAGCAGAACGCATCTGCTCCCATTGCGTACGTTGCCCGTGGAGTTGCTCAAGTTCAGCCTTCAGCTCTTTTGCTTTTTCGGCAGTTTCGTTGACCGTCGACTCGGCATTGCTGGCTTTTTCGTAGGCGGTCGTTAGTTCGCTAATGAGCCGATCGACCTCTTCTGACGATTGGCCTTCTTGCTCGGCAGTTTGATTTTGTAGCTGCGAGAGTTCGCCAGAGATCTGCTCGCGTTCGGCCTGGGCTGTCCGTAGTTGCGTTTGCAGATCGTCGATTTGTTGTCCAAAATTGCCCGCTTCGGTGCGCATGCTACGCAACGAGCTTACCAACTGACGACAGCGCTGCCGTGCTTGTTGGTTGGACGTCCTGAGTTGTGTGACTTTTGGATCCAACTCGAACTGATTGGCGGCGTCGACTTCTGGCGCTGCTGTGGGTGCTGGTGTCGGTAGCGTAGAAGGTTGACTCGCAACCTCCACGGACGGTGTCTGAGTTGGTTCTGGAGCGACGGGAGCGAGGCGCGCTGGCGGAGCAAAAGCGTGGTCCAGAGCCGAAGCAGCCGGCTGCGGAGCCGGTGTCTCTTCTTGCTTGGCAGGAGCAAGCTCTGCGGCAACGACAAACATCTGTACGTCGGCAATTTGCAAACAGTCGCCTACTTGCAACGGCGCTGTGGCAAAGTCTTGGCTATTGAGCTGTGCCCCGGGTGCCCAGCGCGTGACCGAAGTTTCGGTTGCCTCGTGGACAATCAAACAGTGCAAGGGGCGCACTTGTGCGTTGTCCAGGTGTACCTGACAGCGCTCGCTGGAACCAACCGTGCATTTGCCCATGGGGAGCTGCACGAGCTGCTCGTCGACACCGGGTTGAAGAACCCGTAGCGAGAGACCACACACCGAGGTGTTGGTGACAGGAACGTGGGTCGAGGCATTTTCGTAGCTAGTGAAGGTCGTCATAGTGGGTTCTTTATTTCGCTGCCAAAGGGGCCAGTATCAACGGGGCCAGTAATAGCGGAATCGCGCCGAGAGAGGTGCTATACCGTACAAAAAGATAGGTCACGCAATGCGCTTCGCCACACGGGTACGCGGATTCGGGGCAGACTTTGTCTGAAAACTGCGATACGCGTTCAATCCGATCCCAAACGCCTGCTACCGGCTACCAAAAGTACCGATTTTGCGGATTGGCCCATTTTTCGGATTGTAAGAGGAAAGCATCGACGATTCGGCTCAATCCGTCCGAGGCTCGAACAGGGAGTCTGCCCACCAAGCTGAGGCGGTGGTCGGCAGGGCTGGTTTTCGCTCTGAAGTCGACATGTCCACTCTGTTTTTACTGCGATGCCCCAATACCGACTCCCTGGAATCCTCCAAAGACTTCAACGTAAAGGACTACTACAGAAGGACTTAGGGCCTAACTCGACACCTTAAAAGAAGACAAAATGCCGAGAATTTCGTTGCC
The DNA here is from genome assembly GCA_965224625.1 of Bythopirellula sp. GTDB lineage: Bacteria > Planctomycetota > Planctomycetia > Pirellulales > Lacipirellulaceae > Bythopirellula. The sequence continues at coordinate 145,997 of CBDCZS010000001.1, read as the reverse complement.
CAACCTTTTTGCTGGTCGATACGTACTATAGTTACGGTGCATGACAGAGGCTCAATCCCCAGTGGAAAAGGCCTGTATGCACAAACCGGGCACTTGGCGCGGCGGGTTGTCGGAACACCCCCCGTCAGGTTGCAAACAGAGAAGTATGGCAACCGCGACAGTCACTCGACGACATCACGAAAGGGACTCCACGGAAGACAGGCCGTCGCGGCTCAATTGGTAAAGGTGACATCCTCATGGCACGCAAAGACTCAATCCTCAAACTACATTCCTTACTCATCCTGCGACGAGATGCGTTGCGTCAGGCGTTGGCCGGCGACTTGAGCCTTCTCCGATCGCTTCCCGAACAAACGGGTGGCGACGTCGTGGACGCGGCGCTGGACGCCGCGCAGGACGAGATTAGCTCCAAATTGGCAGAAGTCGAGAGCCGCGAAATCGTTCAGATCGAAACCGCGATCGAGCGTTTTCACGAAGGGACTTATGGCGATTGCGATATCTGCAATGGCAAGATTCCGCTCGCACGCTTGAATGCCCTGCCCTATGCAATGACCTGCATTGATTGCCAACGCGCTGCCGAAACCGGCACCGGTCCGGCTCCCAACTGGGGCCTCATGGTCGACGCCGATACCTCGTTCAGCGATACTGAGGCTTAGCGATACTGAGGCTTAGCGATTGCCTTACCAAAAGCATTGGGGAGTTTGAGTGATGCGTCAGGGATTTCCTAGGTTTGATAGTCAAACCGCGTTGCTACTGCTCGCGGTCGTCCTGATGCTTGGCTCGAAGGGGTACGCTCAGCAGGCAACGTATCCGACCGACACCAATTCTGCCGAGACAACTCGCGAACAACTGTTTGCCCAATTGTCACGCGATGTTGATGCGCTTGACAGAGAATTGGGCATCTATAAGCGAGTCGCCCAACTCGTTTCGCCGTCGGTCGTCCATATTGAAGCGACGCCGCTGCCTCAGTACCGGTTTCGCCGCGATATCGAAGAAGCTGGCTCGGCGGTCTTGGTCCGCTTTCGTAACGAAGACTATGTGCTGACCAATCGGCATGTGATCAAGCACTCGCAGGAAGACCTCATCCGCCTGGAACTCCATGATGGTCGGCAACTCCACCCGACGCGCATCTGGAGCGACCCGGAAACCGACATCGCGGTGATGCGTGTCGAAGGCAAAAATCTTGTTCCCGCACGCCTCGGCAACAGCGACACCGCCGAAATCGGCGACATTGTCCTCGCGTTTGGAAGCCCCTTTAATCTTCGCCGCAGCGTGACGCGCGGAATCATCAGCGCCAAAGGCCGCTCGAATCTCGACCTAGGCGAAGGCGAAGTCGTCTATCAAAAATTTCTTCAGACCGATGCCGCGATCAACCCGGGCAATAGTGGCGGACCGCTTGTGAACTTACGTGGCGAGGTCATCGGGTTGAATACGGCCATCGCCAGTAACTCGGGCGGCAACGAAGGCATTGGTTTTTCGATTCCGATCAATATCGCGGTGCGGATCATGCGCCAGCTCATTGAAACGGGCACCGTCGAGGGCGGATTTCTTGGGACGCAATTAGACGGAAAGTTTGATTCTGCCACGGCTCGCTATATTGGCCTCAACGAGCTACGCGGCACACGGGTCAAAGCGATCACCGAGCATTCGCCTGCAGCTGAGGCCAACCTGCAAATCAACGACATCATCCTCAGCTTCGATGGCCTTGAAATCCAGGACGATCGGCATCTGATCAACTTGGTCAAGCGGACCGAGATCGGCCGCCAAGTCGAACTCAAAGTCTTCCGAGATCGCCAATTGATCACTCTGCAAGTCCGCGTCGGCCGACGTAACGATTATCTTCTTGACGTCGACCATCCGTAATCAGACCTGGAACTTCTGAGACGCGTCATGCAGAAAGTGAAGGTTTGGCAGCCGCAATTGTTACGGTGCCATGGGTTGTCTCTGGCTCTCTAATCACCAACTTTACTTTAAATCCAGCATCGATCACTTCCTTTTCAATCTCTTCTGGCAGCCCCAAATATCTTGTCGCAATTCCGTCGTGAATCGTACATTTTGTTTTTGGATCATAGCCACTCAGCTTGCTGCTGATGACGGGTCCGCACATTGCATCAATGAGCAGCCACCCGCCCGGCTTCAAAACGCGCAAAGATTCGGAAAAAAATACCCGTCGATCATCCCCTATGATGCAATGCAAACAATGACCATCAACGACGATATCGAAGTATCCATCTTCCACAAAATGCATGTCAAGGACATTGCCGACGTAGAACTTTGTAGTTCCGCTGGCATCTAGAGACTTACTTTTTGCCCATTCTATTGCCGTGGGCGAAATGTCTATGCCTGTGACCTCATACCCTTGCTTCTCCAACCGGAGAGAAATATTTCCCGCTCCACATCCAAGCTCCAGCATACGACCACAAGATGGCATTTTGCATAAATCAAATATCGATTTTAAACGTCTCTCCATTGCCTCATACGCTGCTTGTGTTTTATCCCAACCTATTACGTTTTTCTCTCTTTTCAGCTTTTGGTAGACATCATCATGGCACGAGTAGTTTGTTTTCATAGAGTAAGGTGCCCACATTGTAATAACAGGTAAAAAATGTATCCTGTCGGCTCTGTAGAAAACTTGGGTTTGCTAACTAAACCTTGTAGGTAGCCCGTAGGGTGGGTGCATTTAGTTTTGGAATAATCGCTAAACCTTATATCACTTTGCTCCCTGGAGAGTCCGCAACATGCTGTCGATGGCGGCGTCGGCGTCGAGTTCGGTGACGACGTCCATGTTGGGCTGCTTGGCAGTCATTAGGCGGCGATCGAGCACCGTCGCACCGTGGGTGAGACCATCGCTGGTTTCTACGTCACCAAAAAGTGCTTCGGTGGTGAGTAGCTCGGGGTGGAGTGCGGCAACAACAGCCGCAACTTCTGGGATAATAATCCCCTCTAGCCCAAGATGTTGTCGCGAAGCTCGGAACGCACCCGGCAGAATCGCGTGGAGCAGACGGCCGACGCTGGTCGACTCGTTGGGCAATTGGTCCAGCAGTCCGTAGTGCAATTCGACGGCGGAGCTTACGTCGATCGGCAGCAACGTTTTGGTAATCGGCGAAGAAAAAACATGCTGCGCCGCCTGGGCATCGCAGTAGATATTAAACTCAGCGGCAGCCGTCACGTTGCCCGGCCCGCCAAAGGTTCCGCCCACGATGATTAAGTGGCCAACCTGGGTCGCCAGATCAGGCTCGCGTCGCAAAACCGTAGCCAAATTACTGAGGGGTCCACAGGCAATAATCGTAAGCGCACCCGGGGCCGCACGGATTTCGTCGGCAATGATTTTTACGGAAGCGTGACGATGGTGGAGTTCGGCAACGGAAAAATTGGCACCGCAGAGTCCGTCGATACCGCAAAGTGCGCGGCCGTCTGTGCGAAGCGGCTGCATCGGGTCAGCGGCACCGATGCGAGGCCAACGTCGAGGGTCAAGCTGCTCGACAATCGCCTGGACGTTGCGCGTCGCTTGTTCGGGCTGGACGTTGCCGCCGGTGGCTGTCACGGCCACGACCTCAAGCCGTGGATCAGACAGGGCGAGGCAAAGAGCCAGGGCATCGGCTATGCCAGGGTCGACGTCAAGGAGAACTTTTCTCGTCATATTGTGGCTCAGAAAAATTGAGTCGGCTTCTTGCCAAGTAGAAAAGGAGTTTTGCTGAGGCATTTTAGGGCACCCGGCGCCAAGCAACAAGAAGAATCTTCGCGGCAATCGATCGCTCGCCTACATTTGAACCGCCGTTGGCGATACAATGGAAAGATTGTCCTATAAGCCCTCAAGGGGCCAGAACTGAAAGAAAACCACGAATCCATGAGCGAAACGATCACCAGCTTGCTTGGCCGCGTCTCGGCGGGCGAAGATTTGTCGCGTGAGGAGATGGCTTTTACTATCGGTCAAGTGATGACCGGTGCCTGTAGCGAGGCGGAAATCGGCCTGCTGCTGACCGCTTTGGCCGCGAAGGGAGAAACCGTAGCCGAGGTGGCCGGAGCCGCAACTGCCATGCGAGCGAACATGACGTCGATCTCGAGCCGCCACGAAAAACTGCTCGACACTTGTGGCACAGGCGGCGGCGGCAGCACGACGTTTAATATCAGCACGTCGGCGGCGCTAGTGATCGCGGCTGCCGGGGTGCCACTGGCCAAACATGGCAATCGTAGCGTTACGAGCAAAAGCGGCTCGGCCGACGTGCTAGCCGAACTGGGCGTCAACATCCAAGCCAGCGTCCCGCAGGTCGAGCGTTGCTTAGACGAACTGGGCCTCTGTTTTTGTTTTGCTCCGCTGATGCACCCGGCGATGAAACATGTCGGTGCGGTGCGCAAGAAGTTGGGCATCCGTACGATTTTTAATCTACTGGGGCCCTTGGCAAATCCGGCTGGCGCAGCCTATCAATTGCTCGGCGTCGGCTTGCCCGAATTGCGACCGCTGATCGCTTCGGCGCTCGGCCTGCTTGGCACCGAACGTGCGTTGGTCGTCAGCGGCGGCGACGGACTGGGCGAAGTTTCGCTAGCCGGGCCAACACAAGTCACACAAATCGAGGGAGACGTCGAGCGTCAGTTCGAGTGGAACCCGACGGACTTCGGCCTAGAGGCATCCTCGCTCGAATCGATTCAAGTGACCAACCCGGCAGAGAGCGCAACAATCGTGCGCAGCGTACTGGCTGGCGAACCTGGCCCGGCCCGTGATATTGTGTTGCTGAACGCCGCAGCCGGTTTGTTGGCCGCCGGGCGTTGCGAATCTCCGACCGAGGGCGCCGCCCTTGCCGCCCAAGCCATCGACAGCCAAGCGGCGTCGAAGCTATTAAAAAAGTTAAGTCAGTTGTCGCATGAATCGATTCGTTGAATAGAAAAAATCCTTTTACAGAAACTTTTACTGAAAATAGTGGTGACGTGTCTCGCTCTGCGGTTAGTCGTGATATTACTGGGCAATTGATCTTCCTGGGTACGGGAACTTCGGTTGGCGTGCCGGCGATCGGTTGTGGCTGCGCGGTTTGCACGAGCGACGATCCTCGCAATCGGCGCACGCGCTGTGGCGTGGCCCTCGGCTTGCCCGAAGGAAATCTGTTGATCGACACGCCGCCCGACTTGCGCGAGCAGCTCTTACGCGAGCAAATCGGCATTGTCCATTCGGTGCTCTATACCCACGAACATGCCGATCACATTTTTGGTTTGGACGACCTGCGGCTCATGCAGTTTTACTTGAAAGGGCCGGTGCCGTTGTACTGCGAACCGCTGGTCGAAGCACGCATTCGCAAGTCGTTTGATTATGCTTTTGAACAACGCAAAGGGCTACACGCGGGGGCAGTGCCGCAGCTCGAACCACGGACGATTGGCCTCGAACCGTTTGATGTTTTGGGCGCGCGAATCGTACCGATGCGCCTAGAGCATGGGCCGCGATTTCCAGTTCTTGGTTTTCGGTTTGGAAAAATCGCCTACTGCACCGATACCAACGGCATCCCGCCTGAGAGTCGAGAAAAACTGCGAGACTTGGACGTCTTGGTCCTAGATTGCCTGCGCCGAGAGCCGCATACTACGCATTTCGGCTTGGAAGAGGCGCTGGCGGTGGTCGAAGACTTGGCACCCCAACGGACGCTGCTCACGCATGTCTCGCACGATTTTGATTACGAGACGCTCAGCGCAGAGCTACCCGCCGGTGTCGAGTTGGCCTATGACGGACTGAGTCTTGATTTAACTTAAACCTCGACCGGTTTACCGTGCTACCGCCATGCGGTTTTCTCCCAGCAGATTGAGATAGTCGAGCGCGATCGCGACGACTTCTTGGTTGTATGGCGAAAGAGCATTGCCTTCGACAAGAGGGAAAATCGGACGGTCCTCTTCCTGGAGCTTGTCAAATATCTCTTCCTGGTCTTTTTCCGAATTGACTTCGGCCCGTTCGGCCAAGAATTTTTCTTTATTGAGCGTAACCGTCTCTTCTGCCTGACGCGCGACGAGTTGCTTGATCTTGCGTCGTTCTTTGATGAAGAACTCCGCAACTTCGCATCGCTTTTTCGAGCGTTGCTGTAATTCTGTGAGAACTCCGGCACTGGCCCCGCGATAGTTCGTATGCGGCACTGGCCTTACCCGGTCAAACTCCAGGGCGTAGTCGAGGTCTGCTTCCCCGATGCCTTCCCAATAGGTCGTACGATAAGGCAATTCGACGTCGGAAACGACGCCTCGGTTTTGTGTGCTGTCGCCACCGGGGCGATAAAACTGCTGGATGGTCAGTTTCAAAGCGCCGTAGTTCGGCGGGTGGATCGGCATCACCTTTTGGCCCAACTCATAAAGCTGCTGGACGGTTCCTTTGCCGTGCGTCGTGTGGTCGCCGACGATGATGCCTCGGCCATAGTCTTGAATCGCTCCAGCAAAAATCTCGCTGGCACTCGCGCTGAACTTATTGATCAACACCACCAACGGCCCCGACCAAACCATGCCTGGCTCGGTGTCGGGATAGGGTTGCACGCGACCATCGGGCCCTTTGACCAGGACCACCGGACCTTGATCAATGAACAGGCCGGTCGTCTGAACCGACTCGGGAAGCGAACCGCCGCCATTGAACCGTAGGTCCATGACCACGAGATCGACATCCTGCTGCTTGAACTCTTCGAGCAATCGACGCACGTCGCGCGTGGTGCTTTTGAAATTTGGGTTCCCCGCGCGGCGTCCCGCCATGTCCATGTAGAAACTGGGCAGGCTAATGATGCCAATCTTCGTCTTGGAATCCTTGTTGCCGTCAAGCTGCTGCTCGACGATCTGCCCCGTGGGCTGCTCCGGCTGTCCGGTCGGCTGCTCTGGTACGACTTCGCCCGTTGCGTTGACTTCGACCACTTCGCTGCGTGCTTCGCTATCTTTCAGTTCGATACGGGCACGGGTGATGTCATAGACTTTGCGCCCCGACTTGTCGGCAGGCGTCACTTCGAGTCGGACGACCGTGTCGGGCTTGCCGCGAATGAGCTGAACGACGTCGTTGATTTTCATTTCAACGATGTCGGTAAAATCTTCGCTCGTACCTTGCGCAACTCCGGTAATAACATCGTCGATTTTGAGCCGTCCATCTTTTTCAGCGGCTCCGCCTGGGACCAGTCGCTTGACGATCGTTTCGCCGTATTGCGACTGCAATGAAGCGCCGATGCCGTTGAGCTCTAACCGCATTTGAATCGTAAAATTATCGAGCGTACTGGGCGACATGTAGGTGCTGTGCGGATCAAAACTCGTGGTCAACGCGGTCAGAAATATCTCCAAAATTTCGTCGCTATCGGTTTGCTCCCAATTGCGCCGAATCGAGCGGTAGCGTTTGTGAAGTTTTTCGATCGCTTCGTCGTGCTCGACCTCGTCGGCAATTTGTAGCAGCATGTCGTACTTGACACGCTTGCGCCAGCGCTCGTTGGCTTCGGTAACCGAGGTGGCATACGCCATTTTTTCGGGGTCACGAATCATGGTTTCGTTGACCGAAAAATCATGCTCTGCGTCGGCATAACTCTGGGCGACGGCGATGCGTTCTTTGACACGTTGAAGAAAGCGATCGAAAACTCGCTGGGCGAAACGCAAATCGCCCCGTTTGACATAATCGTCGATCGAAAATCGTTCTTGCGCAAATTCGTTAATGTCGCTCTGCAAGAAAAAAAGCTTCATCGCGTCGAGCGACTCGGTAAATTTCACGAAGGCTCGTTGCGAGGTTTCGTCGTTCACCTGCAGTTCGGAGAGGTGGTCTCGGTCCATGTAGAGGGCCACCAGCAGAGCAATGCGGCGCTCGTTCTTGCTGTTGTCGTTGGGCCGCGCCCAAACGAGCGGTGCGATCAAGCCGGCACCAGCCAACGTGAGTACCAACAGCCCTACCACACCAACACGGCGGCGCGACAGGCCTCCTCCTAAACCGGAAAATTTCATAGTTTTTCTCTCTCAAAGCCCGTTGATATAGGCCCATTGGCCTCTAGAGATGATGGTAATGTTTCGATATCAAGCGTTCTGCGGGGCAGAGAAAGCCCTGCTTCACCGAAAATTTCCAGCTTGGATCGTGCTTTCATCCTAACGCCCGGCCTTAGAACCGGCAAGGTCGAAGCACCGGCTCAAAACGCTCAAACACCTGCTGTCACACGACTTGGAACTCTACGACGAGTACCCGTCCTCGGGGCCGCCACCCTAAGGACGACTCTGCTCTGCTCCTGCCATGGCCGTAACCAGTTGTTGATCCCAACGCGGAAAGATGGCTCGGAAATCGAGCCACAGCGAGTCTTCTTCGAGCCGGCCTTGCACCTGGGGCACCGACGATTCGAGCAACCGTGCCAAGCTATCGACGGAGCCTTCCGCAGGCCGGAGGACAATCGCCCAACTGGGGGCCGACAATTGTGAGGTCTCGGTGTCGAGCCAGATCGACTCACAGGCGGTTACTTCGGCGCTGGCCAACTGCGAACTTTCGGCAACGAGCGGGGCAATCCGTTCGCAACGTTGTCGCAAATTCTCTTGGGGCGTCGACAGCAATTGCAATACGGGAATCTGATGCGTCAGGCGTTGTTTCGAGCGATAGATTTCGAGCGTCGCCTCCAAAGCCGCCAGCACCATGGCGTCGGCGGCGAGCGCCGCTGCCAGCTCGCTTTGCTCAAGCTGTTTTATGAATTGGCGAGTGCCGACAACTATTCCGCAACGTGGGCCTCCGAGTAACCCCGCACCGTCGACCACCACCAGATCGGCACCGGCTTGCAAACGATCGGCAATCGTGTCGACATGCTGCAAGCCAAACTCTTCGGGATCGAGCAAGCCCATCAGAGGGCAAGAAACGATTGTCGCGTTGTTGCACTGTTTGGCCATGCTGACCGCCGCCTCAAAACTGCTGGCAACCCAAGCCGCCTCGGCACCTGTCAATTTTATCAACGACGCGGCGACCTGCTTTTCTAACACTGCGGCAGGCTGCTGGTAGTCGGAGGCAAAGCGCAACATCTCGTGGACCGCCGCTTCGGCCAACGGAGCTTGCCACCGCCGACTACAGAGGACGCCCGTGGCGTTGATCACAGGCGTCGCGTGTTGCGAGCGTCCGAGCAATCGATGGGCCAGCCGTTCGGCCAATTCGCCGACCGAAGGCAGTCCGCCGCCCTGCTCTTTCCAGGTGGCTTGCAGATCTTCCAAAAATCCGGTCGCGCGCTGAGCAATGGTCGTCTGATGGACGCGTTCGACGACTTGTTGAACGGTCGGATGCGCGAGCAATTCGCTCAGCGAGGGGAGCTTTGAAAAGGGGGAATCAGATTTCATCGCGTGCGGGGTCCATCGTCGAGGAGGGGACTATCTCTCTCCGACAATTATGAACGATCGAACGGCCTAACGTCTATGGCCTTTGCTTGCGCAAAACAATCCGAGTCAGGACCAAAATCGCTAAAGCGTCTTCTTCATCCCCACATCGCTGGGAGAAGGAAACGGATCTTGCTTGGCTTGGCGTAGAATTTGCCGCTCGCCTTTTTGGGCAAACACGCCAGGGACCACCGACGAGGATCGCCACGTTTGACAACCGGTAGTAGCGATCAGCAAGACGCCTACGCCACTGACAGCGCCTAGCCAGCGCAGGACTCCAAAACATTGCTGCATCGCCGTTCCTTTCCGTGACTGCCGTACGAGCACTTGCATATGAGCACTTGGGGGGGGCTACGGATCGAGCCGAGGCTGAGCCATCCATTCGGCCACGGTCTGTGGTCCGTCAGGCTTCGGGGCCGGCGTGAGCAGGCGTCGCCACATCGAAGGTTTTTTCCGAGTCGAGGCAGACACCGATTTTTTTTGGCCGAAGGTAAAAATCTCTCGTGTTCCTTCCCAAGCTTTTTTGGTGCCGGCCGTCACTTTGCTAAAACTTGATTTCACCGGCCCGACGACCGACTCCATGCTGGGCATCTGCATCGTAGGCATCGCCAGCTTGGGCATGGTCATCTTGGGCATCGTGAATTTCGGCATCGGAATGCCCGACCAAGCAGTCTGCTTTACCTGGCCTGGCTGCGAAGCAGCCACTTGGCCACCCGCCTGTTGCACAAGAGCGTTGGGCTGAGGCGTTGGCGCTTCAAATATCTGCGCCTGCGACACTGCCCCCATGCTGATCGATACAACAGCGGTGAGAACACCTACATGAATCTGTCGCAAATTGGTCATCTGATCGTCCTCCTACTCGGCTAAGAGCAGTCGTGAAAATAACGGCAAGGATCCTGCGGGGCTGCGAAGTGTTCCAAATCGGTCGACCGGCGTCCAGAGAGATTCCTCTGGAGATACCGACCCAGGTGGCTCGTAATGTGCCCGTTTTGCCTCGCTTAGCAACTCGATTGTCGCTTAGCCAGAGATTTCGTAGGATAAGCACTGTGAGCAAGCACTGCTTGAAACGGATGATGACTTGCTCTTTTTGCTCTTTGCATCAAAACAGGAAAAACTGACTGTTGAAAAAAATCTCGCAAACCCTAGGTTTTATCGGCTCGGGCCGCATGGCAACGGCACTCGCTATGGGCTGTGTGCAGTCGGGGTTGGTCGCTGCCGAGCAAGTGCTAGCTGCCGACCCCTACGAAGAGGCACGCCAACGCTTCGCCTCGCAAATTCCAGGCGTAGGCCTAGCGCGAGACAACCAACATTTGCTAGAGCAGGCCGAGATTATCGTCTTAGCCGTCAAACCGCAGGTGATGGCCGACGTGCTGGCCGATGTGGCCGAGCAAACCACCGACCAACATCTTTTTGTTTCGATCGCGGCCGGCATCACACTGAGCAAGCTGGATGCACTGCTACCAGCCGGAAAAATTGTCCGTGTGATGCCCAACACGCCCTGTCTGATTGGACTCGGAGCAAGCTGCTACAGCTTGGGCCGACAAGCCACAGACACCGAGGGCCAACTCGTACAAAAAATCCTCGACAGCGTCGGCACCGCGACCCAGGTGGAAGAACCGATGCTCGACGCGGTGACCGGACTCTCTGGCTCAGGCCCCGCCTTTATTTACTCCGTGATCGAAGCGCTAGCCGAGGGCGGCACCGCTATGGGCTTGCCCCCGGAGTTGGCTTTGAAGTTAGCCACACAAACAACGCGCGGTGCCGCAGAAATGTTGTTCAGCACCGGCAGCTCCCCAGCAGAACTACGTGCTCAAGTCACCAGCCCCGGTGGAACGACATTGGCAGGACTCGAGCGATTTGCCAAACTAGAGGGCGAGCGTGCTCTGCGCGGTGCCGTAGAAGCCGCCACGAATCGCTCAATCGAACTGGGACGATCCTAAGGAAAAACTTACTATGTCAATTTTATGTCGAGTCGACGACAAAATGGTGCCCCTCTATCGCGTGATGTGGCTCGCCGCCACGCCGCATTTTTGCGGTGAAGACGACTGCACCCGCGAAGGCCACTACGAAATACGCCTCGAACAGGGCGAATCGGTTTGGGCAAACACGGCGGATCGCGATAAGATGCAGAAGCAGTTGGAGGATTGGCACGGCGGCATGGGTCCGGCCGAAGACGAAGAAAGCGACGGGACCTGGTCCGAGTAAATTTTAGAATTTTTCATCTAAGAGAATCGATCATGGCAAAAGCAAATGACGAACTCCACTGGCGCGAGACCTATTTCATCTTGTTCCCACACGATCGACGTCCCGCGCTCGACCGCGTTGCCAAGGCTCTCTCTTCGGCCAATGCTCGCTACCAACTCGAAAACCTGTCCGCCGACGAAGACGGATTGCTCCAATCGATTTTGGTCGAATCGGCCGAGGACCATGCTGCGGTCGAAATCAGCTACGAAGTTGGCGAAGGCGTGATCGAGCAAAACTTGGAGTGGGCCAAGCAGTTGCAAAAAGAACTCCCGCCCGACCAGTTGCAAGAAATCATCAAGGCCGACGCGCGGCTCGATGTGGCCCACTTCGAACGAGTGCCCGTCGATGGCGGCGATTCGCCTGCGACGCCACCGCCGTTGGACGACGAGTTTGGCGAGGAAGAAGAAAACTTCGAGATGCTCGACCCGACTTGCCTGCTAACCGTGGTCGACGCACTGTCGCAAATCACCGACGGCTTGACATTCGACCCCGCTTCAGGGGAGATTCTTAGTTAGCTAGTGTTCTCCGGCGATGCGTCGCATCGCGGCTCTATTCCGCAATCCGAATTCCGAAATCCGAATTTCCCTTATGCTTGCAAAAGACCTGAAGCCAGGCGGCATCGTGCTGTACAACGATGCCCCTCATGCCGTCGAAACAGTCAACGTCCAATCCCCCTCGGCACGTGGCGGCGCGACGCTCTACAAGTTTCGCGCTCGCAATCTGGTCACCAAGCAAAAGGCGGACTTTGCTTGCAAAGGGACCGACAACCTTGACGAAGCCGATTTTCAGAAGCGTGAAGTGACGCTGATGTATGCCGACGCCGAACAGGTCCATTTTCTTGACGCAAAAGATTACAACCAATACTCGATCGCTGCCGACGACGTAGAAGCCGAGATGCGATACGTCACCGAAAGCCTGAACGGCATGCTTGCCCTGATCTACAACGACGAGTGCGTCGGCCTTCAGCTGCCCGCCACCGTGCAACTACAGATCGTCGAATGCGACCCGGGCGTCAAAGGCAACTCGGCCACCTCACGCAACAAACCGGCCAAGCTAGAAACCGGCTTTACGATCCAAGTGCCCGAATACCTCAAGCAAGACGAGGTCGTCAAAGTCGACACCCGCACTGGCGATTTTTTAGGCCGAGCATGATGGGATCGAAGAGCGATGATGTCCGATTGAAGATCGGTAGCCGTGCGACCCCATTGCCGATAGCCATCCCCCCCTACTAAAAAAGCTGTTTCTGCCGCACCTTAGATTTCGCCTTCCCCTTCTTACGAGCCGGCGCCTTTTTAGCAGCTTTCTTAGGTGCTTTGGGCTTAGTGGCTTTGGGCTTGGGCGTTTTAGCCTTAGGTGATTTTTTCGCCGCTTTCTTGGCCACCTTTTTCTTAGGAGACTTTTTCTTAGGTGACTTTTTCGCAGCCTTCTTCTTAGCGGCAGCCCGCTTTTTCGTGCTTTTTGTGTTTTTTGTGGCTAACTTCTTCTTCGGCGACTTTTTCTTAGCCGACCCATTTTTAGCCGCCGTCTTCTTCCTCGCCTTTTTCTTTTTGCCACCAGAAAATATGCTATCCCAGTTCTCAGAAAACTGCTGGGTAGAACCGACTCGTACAACGCTCATAGTGGGTGCTCCGTTTTTTTGACGGCACGCATGCCGATGCTTAATGAATTTGCTTTTTACTCGCGTCTCGCAACTCGTGCCTTGCCTAATGTTGCTGTAGCTTTTTATACCGAAAACGATGCGGCTGGTCAGCATCTTCGCCAAACCGTTCGCGGCGTTCGCGCTCGTAGGTCTCGAAGTTGCCGTCGCACCAGTGGACGTAGCCGTCGCCTTCAAACGCAAGAATATGTGTGGCCAATCGGTCGAGGAACCACCGATCATGGCTCACCACCACAGCGCACCCGGCGAAGTTAGCGATGGCCTCTTCCAAGGCCCGTAGCGTGTCGACGTCGATATCGTTGGTCGGTTCGTCGAGCAACAAGACATTCGAGCCTCGACGCAACAGCTTGGCCAGATGCACACGGTTGCGCTCGCCACCCGAAAGGATGCCCACTTTTTTCTGCTGATCGGAACCTGCAAAATTGAAACGAGCGACGTACGCCCGTGCATTCATCGTCCGCTTGCCCATCTCGATTGTATCGTGCCCACCAGAAATTTCATCGTAGACCGTGTTGTCCGCTTCAAGATCGTCGCGCGATTGGTCGACATAGCCCAACTCGACCGTCGAACCGATGTTGAGTGACCCACTGTCAGGCGATTCTTGGCCCATCAGCATCCGCAGCAACGTCGTCTTGCCTGCACCGTTAGGACCGATGATGCCGACGATGCCACCCGGCGGCAAACTGAAATTGACGTTCTCCATAATAACATTGTCGCCGTACGCCTTGCAAAGATCCTTCGCCTCGACCACCAAATCGCCCAAGCGTGGCCCCGGCGGAATTTGAATTTCCAGCTCATCGGGCCGATCTTCAAACTCCTCGGCAGCCATTTTTTCATAAGCTTGCAAACGGGCTTTATTCTTCGCCTGCCGCGCCTTGGGTGCCATGCGAACCCATTCGAGTTCTTTCTTGAGCGAACGTTGCCTAGCGCTCGCCTTTTTCTCTTCCTGCTCGAGCCGCTTGCTCTTTTGCTCCAACCACGAAGTGTAGTTGCCTTCGTAAGGAATGCCCTGACCTCGGTCGAGTTCCAAAATCCAACCGGCGACATTATCGAGAAAATAACGGTCATGAGTCACCGCAACGATCGTGCCCGTGTATTCGGCCAAGTGGCGTTCGAGCCACGCGACACTCTCGGCGTCTAGATGGTTGGTCGGCTCGTCGAGCAACAGCAGGTCAGGCTTTTCAAGCAAAATCTTGCAGAGCGCAACCCGCCGTTTTTCGCCGCCCGAAAGTTTTTCGACCGAAGCGTCGCCCGGCGGCAAGTTCATCGCGTCCATGGCGATCTCCACTTGCCGATCGATTTCCCAAGCTCCAGCCGCGTCGATCTTGTCCTGCAGCGCCGCCTGACGGTTCATCAGCTTTTCCATCGCCTCGGGGTCATCAGCCACCTCGGCATACTTGTCGCCTAGCTCCTCAAACTCCTGGAGCATGGCCCGTGTGGCGGCAACCGCCTCTTCGACGTTGCCCTGCACATCCTTTTCCGGGTTGAGGTGCGGCTCTTGTTCTAGGAGGCCGACCGTAAACCCGTCCGCTAAAGCCGCCTCGCCGTCGTACTCTTTGTCGAGTCCGGCCATGATCTTGAGCAGCGTACTTTTTCCTGAGCCGTTGCGCCCAAGCACGCCGATCTTCGCACCAGGATAAAAAGCCAGGAAAATATCTTTGAGCACCTCACGCTGGCCGATTTTTTTGGTGAGGTTTTCGATTTGGTAGATGTATTTTAACGACATGGAAATAATTTTTGATGTTTGATTTGAGATTGATGACTGAAACGTAGACAGAGAATTTCTCAACCGTCCTCGATTCCCAATTGCCTATGGATGAGTCGACAGAGCGAATCTCTCAATTCGCGATGGCGGGGCACGGGTGCCTGACGCCCATTGGACGGATTGCTGTAGATATCGTGGCGTGATCCGTGACGTTTCAATACGCAACCTGCCCGCTCTAGTTCACGTAAAAAGTCGCGTCGCTTCATCCGTCGATCACCAGCGGTTTGGTTTGGGCATTGGCAGGTGACTGATCGTCTGCTTCGAGCATCATCTGATAGGCATCAGCAATGTTCGCTTCCAATTTTTCGATCGTTTCACCTTGGCTAAAGACACCAGGAAACCCTTTGAGTTTTCCGACGTACCAACCATCGTCTTGCCAATACTCTAATACAAATGTCGTGGTCATAAGTTTGACTCCCGTAAAATTGACAGCCTGTCACGCTGCTATTCCCACTCAATCGTTGCGGGCGGTTTGCTACTAATATCATATACCACTCGATTGACTCCGGAAACTTCGTTAATCACCCGCGTCGATATCTTTGCCAGCAGCTCGTACGGCAGGTGACTCCAATCGGCGGTCATAAAATCGTCGGTGTTCACGCAACGCACGGCGAGCGTATCTTCGTAGGTACGGCTATCGCCCATGACGCCGACGCTTTGAACCGGCAGCAAGACGGCAAACGCCTGCGAGGTTTTGCGATACCAACCAGCAGCCTTGATCTCGCCGACGACAATCGCATCGGCGGCTCGCAAGGTTTCAAGCCGGGGCCTAGTCACTTCGCCCAAGCAACGGACTGCCAACCCGGGACCAGGAAACGGGTGTCGCCAAACCATCTCTTCGGGCAAGCCGAGTTGCAAACCGAGCTTACGGACTTCGTCCTTAAACAGATTGCGGAGCGGCTCGATCAGCTCAAAACCAAGCTCTTCGGGCAAGCCGCCAACATTGTGGTGCAGCTTGATTGTGTCGGCCGGACCATCGACGGCCGCGCCGCTTTCGATCACGTCGGGATAGAGCGTCCCCTGAGCCAAATACTTCACTCCGTCGACTTTCGCCGCTTCTTCGGCAAAACAATCGATAAACGCATGGCCAATCCGACGGCGTTTTTCCTGCGGGTCGGTGATGCCGGCCAAGTCGCTCAAAAAGCGGTCTTCGGCTTTGACGACATGCAGATCGGTCTTAAAATGGTCGCCAAACTCTTGGATCACCGCTTGCTCTTCGTCTTGCCGCAGCAAGCCGTTGTCGACCAAAATGCAAGTAAGCTGCGGACCGA
Organism: Bythopirellula sp.; assembly: GCA_965224625.1. Classification (GTDB taxonomy): domain Bacteria; phylum Planctomycetota; class Planctomycetia; order Pirellulales; family Lacipirellulaceae; genus Bythopirellula. Next base: position 129,754 of record CBDCZS010000001.1, on the reverse strand, counting down.
TGGCTTCGGCCAACAACGCCGCAACAACCGACGAATCGACGCCGCCCGACAGGCCGCAGATGACGCGGTCGTTGCCCACCTGCTTGCGAATCGCCGCGATCGACTCCGCCGCAAAATCGCCCAACTTCCAGGTGCCGGTCGTCCCACAGATTTTGTGCAAAAAATTAGCCAACACCTGACCACCCTCGGGCGTGTGCGTCACCTCGGGATGAAACTGCAAACCGTAGATTGGTAGCTGCTTATGTTTGATCGCCGTAAAGGGACAGGTGTCGGTGCTCGCAAGCGAAGAAAAAGTGTCGGCGATGTTGGCAACCTGATCGCCGTGGCTCATCCAAACTTGTGTCTGGGCGCTTACCCCGTCGAACAGTGGGTCGGGCGTATTTATTTTGCATTCAGCACGGCCATACTCGCGCGACGGAGCGTTGTCGACTTTGCCGCCCAACGCTTGGCAAGCCAATTGCATTCCGTAACAAATACCAAGAATTGGCAAACCAAGCTCGAACAAGCCCGGGTCGCACTTCGGGGCGCCCTCTTCGTACACGCTGTTCGGACCACCAGAAAGAATCAGCCCCCTCGGCGCGAGTTCGCGCACGCGGTCGGCGGTGATGCTGTGCCGAACGATTTCGCAGTAGACGTTTTGTTCGCGTACCCGGCGCGCTATCAACTGGGCATATTGCGACCCAAAGTCGAGCACCAACACACGCTCGGCGGCGGCTCGACTCGGGGCATTGCTGGGCGACGGGGCGGTCATAGGGGTCGCACCCTCCTGGTGGGAAAACAGGCCAGTATAAGGGACGCTAGGCGCTAGATGCTAGGCGCTAGTTGAGAGAGTGCTATGGGCGAGCCGTTTTCGGGGACAATCGACTAGTGTCTAGCGCCCAATAACTTCAAACTTGTTCCCTTTTCGCCACAGCAAGTTGCCGCAACGCCTCACCAACGATTATGATGCCAATAGGCCTCACCCGTAGGCATCTTCGACAAAAACCCCTATCTGAAGGACTTTTACGACGTGCGAATCCTGCTCACCAACGACGATGGCATCTACGCACCCGGTTTGGCCGCCTTGGAACGCCAATTGCAGAAACTGGGAGACGTGACCGTCGTCGCCCCGCTTACCGAGCAAAGCGGCGTCGGACACGCGATCACCTACCGTACCCCGCTGATGGCCCGTAAAGCATTCGATCAAGAGGGCAACCAGCGAGGTTGGGCGGTCGAAGGAAGTCCCGCTGACTGCGTGAAACTGGCGATCGCAGAGCTTTGCCCCCAACGGCCAGAGCTGGTCGTCAGCGGCATCAACAGTGGACTGAACACCGGCATCAACGTGCTGTACTCCGGCACGGTGGCCGCAGCAATCGAAGGAGCGTTTTTTGGAATTACTAGCGTCGCGGTGTCGCTCGAATACGACGAGGCCGAGCGTTATGACTCTGCCGCCAAGCAAACAACGGCCATCCTCCAACAGATCCTCGCTCAGCCCAACGCAGAGCAACACCTTTACAACCTCAACATCCCAAGCCGAGCGCTCGACACCGAAGCCGAAGTACACGTCGTCCCCGTGGCGACCGTCCCTTGGGGCGAAGATTTTGAAAAACGAACCGACCCGCGCGGCCGCAGCTACTACTGGGCAACCGGCATGTCGCCCGACCCACCCAGCGAAACCGAAACCGACCTATCAGCCATTCGCGCAGGACACATCACCGTTACCCCCTTACAATTCGACATGAATCACCGCGAGAAGCTCGCACAAATGCAAACTTGGCAGCTTGGCCCAACAGCCTTACACACCTAACCTCTCCCCCTACAGACACAGGAAGCTTGCTATGAAAACTTCGCTCACATTGGCCACTTTATTGGCGTTTGGCCTCGGCTGCGACGCGCCGCCCCTCGAAATGCCCGGCGGGCCTGCCGTCGTGGCAGAACAGACCGCTCCCGAAGAATCGACGACCCCAGAAGCCGATGCGGCACCTTTTGGGCCGCGTGAAGCGACCGGACGCGATCCCAAAAAAGGAAAACTCTCACGAGAACAAGGGGGCTACCTGGGCAGTGTGCTCGGGGCCGGCATGTACGCCCAGCATCAGGCCATTTTCCTACAAGTAAAACAAGCAATCAATTTGGACTATGGCTTGAACGGAGACTTTGCCAAATCGCACGAAGAATTTATGGAACGTGTCATTAAGTTCAACAAGATCCAGTTGCCCGAACTCGATGAAGGGGATGAGTACCTCTACGACCCCGAAGATCACACGTTGAAAATTTACCGACCCGAAAAATAAACCCTCCGGCGATGCGTAGCATCGCGGCTAATTCACTCTTCACTCTTCAAAATTCTCATGAACGACTTTTCAAAAATCCCGGCCTTGTTTTGGCGGCTCCTGTTTGCCGCAGCGCTGGTTGCTGTCTTTTTGATGACCGAAGCGCGTGCGTCCAATTGCGGCTGCCTTTCGGCCGAGCTGCATGTGGCTCAACCGCAAGCAGAAAGCTGGGTCTTTGCCCGTAGCCGTTACTCACACGACCCCGACACTGGCGACCGCGTCGCGCAGTACGCGATGAAACCGCCCATCGAGCCGCTGCCCGACCAACGCGCCGTAACCAGCGGATATCGCCGCACGCGCACCATACTACGGGGTGCCGATGGTTCGGCAGACACCGCCTACCAAGTGCAAAGCTACGGCAACGGACGCGGCGGACTTGACGCCGAATGGGAACGTTTCAACGACGCCCGGCGCGGAGCGGGAGCGGGCGGCTACAACTATCTTTCCTTTCCACCCTTGGGAGGCTACGGCGGTTTCCCAGGCTACGGTTATGGCGGCGGCTATGGCGGCTATTACCCGCCCCCGCTCGTCCACCACAATTTTCACCGCCGCGACCCACGCCGACAGTTCGGCCCCGGCTACGGCCGCCCCGACGCAGGTCTGCTCGACCCCGACGCCGCCGACGGCTACCACGACGGTCGCCGCCGCACCCCCGACCGCCAATTTTTTAACCAAGCCGTTCCCACACCGTAAAAGCAATCGCACACAAATAGCCGCGACGCTACGCGTCGCCGGGGTCCCGCGATTTTCTCGCAAGCAACCACCGCTCGCGCACAAGCAGAGCAAGCGAAATGGCCAGCACCGTGCTGATAGTGGTGATCAGCGCGGGAAGGCTGATTTTGGTCATGCCGGGGCGTGAATACTCGGGCACCTTCTCGGCCGTTTTACGCCCCGTGCCATCTTCGGTAATCGTCAGCCCCGCGTGCAGAGCCGCACGCGCCTGTTCACGACGCTCGATCGTCGCCTGCCGATTGCTGAATTTGCCGCCGGTAGCCAGCAACGCCGTCAGCCCTACGGCGGTAAACAAGGCAAACCAAAGCCAAGGAGAATCGGTAATCGGCGGTTGCTTCGTATTCATGGCGTTGCCACAGACCCATGTTTGATATTTGATGTGAGATTGATGATGTGAGACCAATGACTGAACAACATCATCAATCTCACATCGCCTATCTCACATTCCACTATCGTTTCGGAAACAAAGGCCCAGCATACAAAGCGTTGGCACCCAACTGCTCTTCGATCCGTAGCAACTGGTTATACTTGGCCATCCGATCGGAGCGCGACGCCGAGCCGGTTTTGATTTGGCCGGTCGACATTGCGACGGCCAAGTCGGCGATCGTCGAGTCTTCGGTCTCGCCGCTACGATGGCTCGCCACGCTGCTGTAATTGGCGCGATGGGCCAAGTTGATCGAGTCGATCGTTTCGGTCAGCGTACCAATTTGGTTGACCTTGATGAGAATACTGTTGGCAATCCCCTCGTCGATGCCCCGTTGCAGACGCTCGACGTTGGTGACAAACAGGTCGTCGCCCACGAGCTGACACTTATCGCCGATCTTGTCGGTCATCTGCTTCCAACCATCCCAATCGTCTTCGTCGCAGCCATCTTCGATCGAGCAAATCGGATACTTGCCGACCCAGTCGGCCAAGAGGTCGACCATGCCGGTCGAATCAAGCTCCTTGCCATCAATCTTGTAAACCTTTTTGTCCGAGTCATAAAACTCGCTGGCGGCACAATCCATCGCGAACCAAACCTGCTCGCCCGGTTTGTAGCCTGCCTTTTCAATCGCAGTCAAAATGATACCGAATGCATCGGCATTGGCACCCAAGTTCGGAGCAAAACCACCTTCGTCGCCAACCGACGTATTGAGGCCTTTGTCGCTCAATACTTTTTTCAGGTTATGAAAAATTTCGCAGCCACAACGTAACGCTTCGCTAAAGCTATCGAAGCCAAGCGGCATGACCATAAATTCTTGGATGTCGACCGAGTTGTCCGCGTGTTCGCCACCATTAAGAATGTTCATCATCGGGGCGGGCAGAAGCCGAGCGTTCGAGCCGCCCATGTAACGATAGAGCGGCAACTCGCAGAACCGCGCCGCCGCATGCGCTGTAGCGAGCGAGACGCCCAAGATGGCGTTGGCACCTAAGTTTTTTTTGTTCGGCGTGCCGTCCAATTCGAGCATGCGCCGATCGACGCTCACTTGGTCGAGTCCGTCCATGCCAATCAGTTCGTCGGCAATTTTGTCGTTGATATTCGAAACCGCCACCTGGACGCCCTTGCCCATGTAGGCATCGCCGCCATCGCGCAGCTCCCAGGCTTCGTGGGCACCGGTGCTGGCCCCGCTCGGCACAGCGGCGGTGCCGATGGTCCCGTCGGCAAGCGTAACGTCGACTTCGACGGTAGGGTTGCCACGGCTATCCAATATCTGTCGGCCATGAATGTCTACGATCGTGCTCATGTTTTTTCCTTTTTTATTAGTGGGGCCTACCGAGGCCGTTAGTAACTTGGTCGTTGAAGCCCCTCATTATTAGGCGAGGAAGCCCTGCTGTCGACCCACTACCCAGAATGCCCAAGGGGCCTCGGTTTTCCGTGTGAAAAAATGCACAGACGCCGACAAGTGCAAGTGGTAGGATGCACCCACCCCATTCCCAGAACGACATTTCCCAGAACGAGGAAACAAGCCGTTAGCGCCGTCTGCCAAGACGAACGCCCCCCTCAGCAAACCCCTCGCGCCCCACCGCCAGCCACAAAAAACAACCAGCAAGGAAACCCTCAGCGTGCTAGAACCCCAAGCCGATTTGGTGAACCTCGACCTCAACAATCAGGCCCAATCGTTGGATGTCGAGGAAGCGGTTCGCGAGCGTTACAGCCCCGCCGCCGAAGCAGCCGAGCCAGCCCTCTGCTGCCCGGTCGACTACGATCCCCAATATCTCAAAATCATTCCCGAAGAAATTATCGAGCGAGACTACGGCTGCGGCGATCCATCCAAACATGTCGGCGCGGGCGAGACCGTGCTCGACCTGGGCAGCGGCGGTGGCAAGATTTGCTATATCGCCGCGCAAATTGTTGGCAAAACGGGGAATGTGATCGGCGTCGACCGCAACGACGACATGCTTGCCCTCGCTCGCAAGTACCAACCTCAGATTGCTGACCAACTCGGCTACGCCAACACCGAATTTCGCAAAGGCAGCATCCAAGACCTTGCACTCAACCTCGAAACGTTCGAGACCTACCTAGCCGAGAACCCAATCACCTCCAGCAGCGAGTGGCTCCGCGCCGAAGCGCATGCCGAGCAGCTTCGCGCAACCGAGCCACTGGTCGAAGACGACTCGGTCGACGTGGTTGTCTCGAACTGTGTGTTGAACTTGGTCAGCAACGACGACCGCCAACAGATGTTCAGCGAAATTTTCCGGGTGCTCCGCCGAGGTGGCCGCGCCGTCATCAGCGACATCGTCTGCGACGAGCCAGTGCCTCAGTACCTGCAAGACGATGCCCATCTCTGGAGCGGCTGCATTAGCGGAGCCTTTGTCGAAGACGAATTTTTGGAAGCGTTTGCCGAGGCCGGTTTCTACGGTATCGAAATCCTAAGCCGCCAGGAAGAAGCTTGGGCCACGGTCGAAGGCATCGAATTCCGCAGCCTGACGGTCCGTGCCTACAAAGGCAAAGAGGGGCTATGCCTCGATCAAAACCAAGCGGTCATCTACCACGGCCCCTGGTCAGAGGTCGTGGACGACGACGGACACACGCTCTACCGCGGCGAGCGCATGGCCGTCTGCGGCAAGACGTTTGAAATCTACTCCCGCGAACCGTACGCCTCGCAGATCACCGCGATCTCGCCCAGCGAAGCCGTTTCGTCGGACGACGCCCCAGATTTCGACTGCCACAGCAACTCCTTGCGACACGCCAGCGAAACGAAGGGACTGGACTACAACGCAACCCAACTCCCCGGCGGCGATTGCTGCGGCAGCGACGACTGCTGCTAGCCCCATTTCAAGCAGTGTCAAGCAGCGTGTTGCCAATTCCCAGCGGGTGGTCCATAATTGTGTCTCTCGCGCAGATTTTCTCAATCACACACTCATGTGGAGCCGATCGATTTATGTCTCAACATTCTCAAAGACAAATTCTTCAAAACCAAAGTCAAAGTCCAAGCCTAGCCTCGTTCGTTGCTTTACTCCTTGTTTTCACTACTGCCACTCTGTGTAACGGCAAAGAAGGCTCAGACACAAAGCCTGGCTCCGCTACCAAGGCCGGCTCGGACACGAAGGCTGGCTCCGCTACAAAAGAGGGCTTCGTCGCACTATTCAACGGCAAGGACCTCGACAACTGGGTCCGCCGCAATGGCGAGGCCGAGTACGCCGTCGAAGGGGGCATGATCGTCGGCATCTCTCGGATGAATACGCCGAACTCGTTTCTCTGCACCAAACGCGATTACGCCGACTTCATTCTTGAACTCGAATTGAAAGTCGACGACGGACTCAACTCGGGCATCCAAATTCGGAGCCAAGTGGTCGATCACGAGCAGAAGCTCGAAGTCGAAGAAGACGGTAAAATGGTCACCAAAATCATCCCTGCTGGCCGAGTCCACGGCTACCAAGTCGAAATCGATCCCTCCGCCCGTGCCTTTTCTGGCGGAGTCTATGACGAAGCCCGGCGAGGTTGGCTCGACGACCTGAGCGGCGAAGAAAATGCAGCCGCCCGCGAAGCCTTCAAGCTGGGCGAATGGAACACGTACCGCATTGAAGCGATCGGCACTTCGATCAAGACCTGGGTCAACGGTGTCCCCGCAGCAGATTTCACCGACGACTGGGACGCCTCCGGATTTTTTGGACTCCAGGTACACAACATCCACCACGAGAGCATGGCCGGCAAAAAAATCCGCTGGCGCAATATCATGATCAAGGAAATCACAAAGTAGCGAACGAAGCCAAAACTTAGGCTAATCGTCGCAGCCTCGACACCCGGCCACGTTCGACCCATTCGGCAACAAAAATGTTGCCGTCTTGGTCGAAACAGGCGTCGTGCGGATGAATAAACTTGCCGTTTTGCCAAGTCGACTCGTCGGTGCGAATACGGAATGTTTGGTGCTCTTTTTTATCCGCCAAAATACGCTCGGAATCGTCGCCCAAATGGGCAATCACGTTATTCTGCTTGTCGAGCAAAGTGACACGCCCCACCAGATCGGGCACCAACATTGTGTCGCCGTAGATATCGATATTCGCAGGCAACAAAAACCCGTCGAGCGTTTGGCGATGTTTGCCTTCTAACGTAAACCATTGCAACCGAGCAAGCACCCGGTCGGCCACCACGACCAGCGGCTCGTCGCCACGGTCGTCGATCCAAATCCCATGCGGCAGATGAAAGGTGCCATCGGCTCTTTCCTCGTTCGCAGGCTCACCAAACGAACTGAGCCAATTGGCGTCTTGGTCGTAGCGGTGAATGCGCCACGTCCCATAACCATCGGCCAAGAAAAATCCGCCGTCAGGCAAAAAGGCAATGTTCGTTGGCAAAAATCGGTCACGTCCCCAAGGACTATCTTCGCGAGGAAACTTCTCTTCGCCCTCGCTATAAAAACCTGTCTCGACCGGCGCTCCCTTACGCCACACGATCTGGCCTTTCGTGTCTAATTTTGCAAAAGATCGCTGTTCTTTGTAGGCACAGACATACAAAAAGTCTTGGCCGCCCTCTTGGCGAATCTCGATCCCGTGCCCACCGCCTTGGAACTCTTGACCAAACGAACGGACGTACTTGCCCTCCGCATCAAATACCAAAATCGACGGGTGATCCGACTGATCCAGCTTGCCTTCATGAATGACGTACAAAAGCCCTTCGGAATCAACTGCTACGTTGTGAGTCGTCTGCCATTGAAACGAATCGGGGAGCTGCGGCCACATATGCTGCACTTCGTACTGATGCTCGCCTACACCAACGATCAACGGCCCGTCGGTCTTCTTCGCCGTCACAATTGCCGGCGCTGCCAACACAACAGCAGAACCAGCCGCCGCTCGGTTCAAAAACTGCCGACGCGAGTATTGCGTTTTAGGTCGTCGTGTCATGGGTCTGTACTCCTAGAGAAGAGAGAAATACTTGCCGCGAAAACATCACCTCGTGACTGCCACCTCACCTTTTGGCTGTCGGTAATGTAACAGATTCGCTAGCTTGCGGTTGCCCAATAAAACCCAGCCAGTCGTCGCTAGGACGGCCATAGGGGCGAAATTTGACCTGCGTACCCAGGTCGTCGCGGTAGAAAATGGCTCGATTCTCGCCAATATGGCCCGCTGCAGGTGAGTCGATCAGACTGGTCGAATCGCTGGCACTCATCTGCATCGCCACGCGATAGTCGATTTCCCGAAGCGTCAACCGATCGACAAAACGGTTCAGACTGTTGTAAGAATCGCACCACATCAGCACATGCACACCGACCGCTGGCCCCTCTCGCAACAAATTACGAAACTGCTTATCGACGGGCGTTGGCTTGCCATTGGTTTTTGTCGCGCTCGAAAAACTAAACTCGTCTTCGCTCATGCGCAAATTGCGGAATTGCGAAAGATTGTGGATCACCAAAAAATGAGTCGCACCTTCGGCGGCCCCCGAGTCGCTACGACGAGCGACTTCTTCGGCAAGCCGCGCGATCACCGCCGCCGCATCGCCAGCAGCACGCACCTCGACGTCGCCAGACAGCGCTGCGGCCAACTCCCTCCAAGCCCCCTGCTCTGCCGACTCGGGCCGAGTACCATCGAGCACCGTCACACGAGCCGCGCCACGCTGCTGGGCGGCAATCGCCGTCACGCCGGTGCTCAAGATGCCCAACGCCTGCCGCTCGTCTTGTCCGACAATCAACAGATGGTTGCCCCCCTGACGGCGCAACGTCAGCCCCGTCGGCGGCGCAATCCGCACCGCCGAGCCTAGCCAAATCGTCGGCTCGCTGGCGTCGCTCGAATCGGACTTCTCAATCATCTCGACCAGTGCTTCGTTGTCGCGAGGATTGGCCGGTACGTTGCCCTCAAAAACAATTGTCGGCTCCGCCGGTTGCGTTGCACCACGGCTATCGTTGGCAGCTCGAATCTGCGCCAAGTAGCGTTGCCGTTCTGCGTCGGGCAACCAAACCACTTGGAACGGACTGTTGCCGTCGACCAGACCGTTTTGATCATTGTAAATCGCCTCGCCCGGACGGCTAAGCAACCGTGCAGCCGAATTTTCGTCGCTCAGAATGAGATGCGCATCAGCCTCGCTACATTCCAGAGCGATGCGCACCGCCATTTGCCCAAGCGTGCTTCGCGCCAACGAATAGGCCCCGGCCAACGTTTGCGAGCCAAGCAACACATGAACCCCAAACGCCCGCCCTTGCCGCACCAGCCGGTCCAAAAGCAGCGCCGCATCCTGCGACAATTTGTCGTCCGTCACAAAAAGCTCCTGAAACTCGTCGATCACCAGCAGGATACGCGGCATCCGATCATCACAAGCCCCACGCAAACCCGCCAAATCTTGCACGCCTAGCTCACGAAACCGTTCGCCCCGTCGTCGCAATTCTTCATCGAGCCGTTCCAGCACGCTCACGCCAAACTCGCGTTCACTCTCAATTGCAATCACCCGTGCATGGGGCAACTGTCCCGTTGCATAGGCCTTGAACTCGACACCCTTCTTGAAGTCGACCAAATAAAACTCGACTTCCTTGGGACTGTAACGCAACGCAAGATTCGTAATCAGCGCGTGCAATAACGTCGACTTGCCCGAACCGGTCTTGCCCGAAATCAGCACATGCTGGGCCGTCCCACGACCCAACCGAAGCGACTGCAAGTCCTTCGCCCCCGCACGCCCGACGGGCACCACCAATTCATGCGCCGTACTCTCGCTCCAAAGCTGATCGGGCGCTACCACCGCAAACGGCACCTCGACCCGACTCGCCTCCCGCGACGCCTCGCCCGCCAGACGCAGCAAATCATTCAACCGATCACGAGGCGGCAAGCGATCGAGCTGCAACGGAAGCTTCTCGTACAACGGATAATTCCATTGCAGCCGATCGTCGACCCACTCCAGATGAACCGCATCGGTCAACAACGTCGACAAATCAAATTCGTTGGGCAAGCGAATCGAAGTGTCGACGCCCAACATCGTATACACCCCACACCGTGGACCAGTGGTTGCGATCGTCTGCAACTTGCGAATCGACGCGTCGCTCAGCCCCGCCGGAAAATTTGCCACGACCAACACATGATACGGCTCCGCCACTTCGCCCGCTTGTTGATTGTAGTCGTCAAGCGTAGCAAATTCGTTACGCAGATACTTTTGCAGCACCTTTTCCATATGATCCGAAAGCAAACCAAGCCGCTCGTCGATTTGCTGCGAGTCGGTCCAAATACGGGTTCCAACAAGTTGTTCGTCGTAGTCGGCCAAGTGCATGAAAGCTGAAAAGTTTTCGCCGAGCGCCGAAGGATCGAGAATCGTGAACCGAAGCTTCCCGGCGGGCATCGCCGTCAGAAAGCGGAACATCATCGCTTGCAACACGTCGACCGCCGACGCGCGCCCTTGCCCACTTGCAGAAACCACCAACCGGGGCAATTCGTCAAAAGTCATCAGCGCCGGCAACTCCAGCTCGGTCTGTTCGGGGCGAAGCCTAGGATCTTCAGACACCCCGTTTTTTACCGCCGACAGGGGCAACCGACAGCTACCAAACTGAATCGCCGCAGGCGGCTCGGTCGGACGCTGCCAGGCGTTCCATTCCGTCTGCGACCAGTCAGGAAAGAGCCGTTCACAAGCGGTCCGCATTGCAGCCAACTCTTCAGCAACCGCCTGAAACCCGACCTGCCAACGCTCGGCCATCGCCTGCCAATCGGCCTCATGCGTCTGCTTTGCCTGGGATTGGCGTTGTCCGTAGCGGTCTTCGTTTTGCTGCTGTTCCAGTTCACGCTGTTCGGCCAATTCGACAAACAACGGCGGGAATTTTTCCTCCGCATCAATCTGCGCGTTGTCATGTTCTTGCTGGGCATTCAACAGGCCCATATCCAAGCGAGCTTGCACATTTTCCAATTCTTCTTGCTTGCGGTTTTGGTTTTTCTGCACCGCCTGATCACGTCTCGCCTGGGCCGCCGACAGATCGTTTAATTTTGCCTGCGTGATTCTTTCGGCTTCCAGTCGACTTTTTTCGCGTGCCTCTTCCTGCGCAGTCTGTTCCAACTCGCGTGCTTGATCCACCAGCGAGCGAACCCGAGAAAACTGCTCCAACGACTGCCGTTTCGCCTTCCCTCCAACCAAAAAGTAAAACAGACCCGCCACCGCGCTCCCAGCAACCACGCCCAACAGCGGCGTGAGCCAAGGCGACCAACCGACCAACCAGCCAAGCCCAACCGCTGCCGTCGCACAGGTCGCTAACCACCAGCCCCAAGGCCGCATGCCTTCCAAAAATAACGAAGGCAACCGTTGATCTTGCAGCTCAAGCACTGATTGATGCAACTGTTTTAAGTTGTTCTGCTGTCCCGCTTCCCCTGAAGCAGCCTCCTGCTCTGTCTCGACTTCTCTCTTCGGCTCGTCAGACTCCGGAACCAAACGCCGCATACCAAGCAACGTATGTGCATCACGCTCCAGACCGTCGACCTGCTGACGCGTTGCCAACAACCGGCTACCCGCCTGGTCGAGCATCTGCTGCGGCCCGTCCTTTGCCGCATCAAAAACCGCCAACGCCTGCCACTCGCTTTCCTTTTTCTTGCGCTCGATGGCCAACGCCGACTTTTTGAAGAGGGCCTCGCCCTTGGTGCGCTGCTGATTAAATCGCTTGTGAAGCTGTTCGCCCGCTTGCCGAAAGGAGTCGCCCGCTTGGCGTTTGGCCAGAGCAAACGAGTTCTCCAAATCCCGTCGCCGCTGAGCAAACTGCTCGGTCAATGCTTCTGCTGTCGACCGAAAATCTTCCTCCGTTGCCGCTAGTTCCACGGCAAGCGTCTCGGCAACACGCTTTTCCTCCTGCGCACGCGCGTTGGCCAACTCTTGCAATTGCTGCATAAGCTCTAGCTGACGCCGGGTTGAAAAGTGCTTTTTGTTCATGAAAAAAGTGACGGGTTACAAACCGAAATTCATTCCTCGACTTCCTGCTGGATCTGGTTCATCAACTGCTGCATCCGCCCCACCGCGTCGAGCGACAGCTTCATCGCTGGGCCGATCGGCTCAAGGTGCTGCTCACAAAAACTCTGACTCACACCATCTTCCCATTGCTCGGCGGTCTGCTCCCAAGCAATTTGCAGCGTTTCGGTCGCCTTCCGAAGACGGGCAGCGCTCGTATCAAAATCCCAAGGACGCATTATTGCCTCTCACTCTTAGACGATTCTTGTGATCGGGGCGCTCGTTCGATTTGGTACGCATCCAGCCGCCGGACGATCTGCTGCAACTTCGCCCGTGCAGCCGGCAATTCGGTTTCCAAAATTCTCCGCAGGTGTCCGACACGGCCTTCGTACTCAAACATCTCGTGCTGCAAATGCCGATTCCAATGTTTCACACGCTCACGCTTCCCCCGACAATGGTCCACACGCTGCTGCGCCTTCTTCAACACGGCTCGCTGCTCGCGACACGCCGGCCGCTCGCCAGCGATCGGAAAGATCAGACATCGCTCCAAATCGAGTTTCGCCCGATGCACCGCATCCTCGGCAAGCTTGCTCTGTTGTTTCCAATAGCTAGGCTGATCGTACTTCAACCAATCTCCAGCCCGACGCAACTCAATAGTCAACGACTCGAGCGCATCCTGCACCTGTTCCTCATACTTGGCCAACTGCGCGCGAAATCGCTCAATCGCATCGACAGAACGTACTTGGGCAGGTGAAGGCATCAACATAAAACTCCATCGAGTTCAAACGATTTAGTTTCACGCAGAGACGCAGAGCCACAGAGAAATTTCTATACAAACCACTCTGCGGCTCTGCGTCTCTGTGTGATTCTTACAAATGTATCTCTCTATTTCTGTTGCAAATACTCTTCAATCCGCTCTGCCTTGCGCAGCAGAAACGGTCCATACTCGTTCGAGGCTTCCATCGAGCGAGCGATCAACTTGAGGTGATGCTCAAACTCCTCGGCAAATTTCGTGTGTTCTTGATCTCGCCAAGAGCTATTGAGATTGTGCAACTGGTTGGCCAGCGTGGCCATCCGTTCTTCAAGCTCGGCATTAAACTGGCTGAGCTGGTGCGCAAACCGTCTGAGTTCCGCCGGATCGACGATCGCTTGAGACATCCCCGGCCTCCTGCAACTAAATGTGCAACTTGTGATTGAAATAAGTGTGCAACTATTGATCAAAAATCGATGCAAGAAGTCGCAACGATTGGCCCTGTCCCCACACCATCGATTCTAATCACTAAGAAGCTCTACGTAAAGCAAATCCGCTCCAGCTCGCCCGCTCTAGCGAGGCGGCAAAACCGAATTCGTCGCTGCTCTCGACCCTGGCGACTGGCGGTCGCCGCCCGCGCGATGAAATTTGCTGTCGATACGGACCAACTCTTCGGCTACCGCCCCCACCGTTTGGCGGATCTGCTCCTCGTTGTGCGAACTGGTGATAAAGAACCGCAGACGGGCTGCGCTCTCTTCGACCGCCGGATAGAGAATCGGCTGGGCGTTGATACCCCGTTGGAACAACGCTTGCGAAAGCTGCACCGCATAGTCCGAGTTGCCCGTGATGACCGGCACAACCGCCGTGTTGTTGCTCGTACCCGTATTCAAACCCTCACGCTTCGCAAGTCGCAAGAACAGACGCGAGTTCTCGCTAAGCTTCGCAACACGCTCCGGTTCTTCTTGCAATAAATTGATTGCGGCCAACGCAGCGGCAGCATTCGGCGGACTGAGACCAACACTGTAGACAAATCCTGGAGCCGTGTACTTCAGATACTCAATCAGTTCCGAGCAACCGGCAATATAACCACCGCAACTGGCAAACGCCTTGCTGAGCGTCCCCATCCAAATATCAACGTCACGCGGGTTCACATCAAAATGCTCGGCCATCCCGCGTCCATGCAGACCCATCGTGCCCAGCGAATGCGCCTCGTCGACCATTAAATAGGCCTTATGCTTTTTCTTGATCTCAACCAATCGCGGCAAGTCACAATAATCGCCGTCCATGCTGTAAACACCCTCGACCACAATCAAAACGCGACGGTATTCGTGACGCACTTCGTTGAGAACCCGATCGCACTCCTGCCAGTCGTTATGCCGGAACGGACGCCGACGGGCGCCCGACAACATGGCCCCTTGCAAGATGCTGTTGTGCGAAAGCGAATCATGCAGGATTAAATCCCCCGCGCCAAACAAGTGACCAATCACCGTCTCGTTGGTCGAATGTCCCCCGACAAAAACCAACGACTCTTCGGCACCAATAAAATCAGCAATCGCCTTCTCCAGCTCGACATGCACCGGCTTTTGCCCCGATACCACGCGGCTCGCCGACACGCTCGTTCCATACTTGGTGACCGCTCGACGCGCCGCTTCGGTCACGACCGAATCGCCCGACATGCCCAGATAATTGTAGCTGCAAAAATTGATGTACTCCGTTCCGCCGATCGTCGTCCGATCGTTGGTCACCCCTTCATGCACCATAAAGAACGGGTGCATGCGCCCAGGGCCTCGCGTCACTTCGAGATTTTTCTGCAAACGCAAATACTCGGGCGACTTGCCAAAGACATAATCCTCTTCGGGCAAAATCAACTGGTTCGGACGAGCCGCCTTCTGCTTCACCTCGCCACCCATGTGCTTTTGGATCGCCTCGACCACCTGGCCGCAAGTTTCCATCTCGGGCAAAGCTTGCTCCGGAAAGCGCCCGCCAAACAAATCCTCGAGCGCTGCGATAATCTCGATCCGCTCCAACGAATCAAGCCCCAGCTCGACAATGTTCGTATCCCAGTCCAAATGGCCAACACGCTCGCGGCCAATGCTTCGGACATGCTCATAAACAATTTCGGCAATCTCGGCCGTACGCCCCGTCAGCCCTTGGGCCGCAGCAGAACCATTCAACGATGCGGCTGGCGACGAAATTTCAACAGACGGCTCCACGGACTTCGCTGGCAGATCGGCCACCGAAGGGCTTGCGCTGTCGTTGTCCAGCAAATCGCCTTCCTCGACCCATGTCGGCGCTTCCGCCTCGGCTTCGAGACGTCGGCGTCGCAACGAAGGAATGATCTCGACCTTGCCGGTCGTAGCCGACCAAGTCGCCTGGGCGGCCAACGTGCCCGCCAAATAGCCGTCACGACAGGCGTGACGTTGAATTTTCCCGCTAGAAGTCTTCGGAATACTCCGCGTTTTGATCAACACAATCGCCGCAACCGGCAGCTCATGCGTACCAGCAACTTTCTTGCGAATCGCTTCGATGATGGCCGGAAAATCGAGATCGCGACGACGCACCGTCTCTTGCACCAACACCAACTGCTCAGACCCTTCTTCGCCAACAAGAATCGCCGCACCCGTACAACTGGCGACATGTTCGTGCGCCGACTGAGTCGTGTGCTCGATATCCTGCGGATAATGATTCACACCTCGGAAGATGAGCAAGTCTTTCAGCCGACCCGTGACAAACAACTCGCCGTCACGCAAAAACCCAAGGTCGCCGGTCCGCAAAAATGGTCCGCGACCGTCGCTCAGCTTCGCCTGAAAAATTTCCTGCGTCAGATCATCCCGCCTCCAATAACCGCCAGCCACACTAGGGCCAGAAACCCAAATTTCGCCGACGCGATTGTCGCCCAACGGGTCAAAAGTCTCGGGATCGGTAATCACAATTTGTTGATCGAGCAGGTTGCCACCGCTACCGACCAACTGGCGCGAGTCCTCGGCACCTGGCTCGGTCTCGATCGCTTCGTTCTTTTCCAAACCCTCGATCTGAAACGACTTCACTGCCGGCGGCGACTGCTTGTATCCGCCCGTGACGATCAACGTCGCTTCGGCCAAGCCATAGCAAGGATAAAACGCCTCGCGACGGAAACCACATTCGGCAAACGCCTTGCTAAAACGATCAATCGTATCGGCACGCACCGGCTCAGCACCATTGAACGCCAACGTCCAACGGCTCAGGTCAAGCGTCGTCTTCTGCTCGGCTGTCACCTTATCGACACACAAGTCGTACGCGAAATTGGGACCACCACTAATCGTACTCCCTGTCTGCGACAACATTTGCAGCCAACGCACCGGCTTTTGCAAAAAATGCGTCGGCGAAAACAGCGTGTTCGGCTTGCCCATATAAAGCGGCTGCAAAATACCACCAATCAGACCCATGTCGTGGTACAGCGGCAACCAAAAACAGCCGCTCCCCGAACGGGTATGCTCAAACGCATAAGAAATCATCGCCGAGTTGTGCATCAAGTTCGCATGAGAAAGCATCACCCCCTTGGGCGTGCCCGTCGAACCCGAGGTGTACTGCAAGAACGCTACCGTTTCGCCATGCACATCGGGCCGATGCCAGTCGTCGGCCAAACCTTCGTCCCACTGGTCGGTCGCACGCCAGCGAATTTGCTGCAGCGCCGGAGTCTCGCTGATCATCGTCTGCACACGCTCAAGAACGTCGAACGTCGTGAGCGCAATTTTTGCCTCGGCATCGTTGGCGATCGCGTCGATGCGCGCCATATTCCGATTCCGACGCGGCGGATAAGCCGGCACCGCCGTCACGCCTGCGTAAAGACACCCAAAAAACGCCGCCACAAAATCAAGACCCGAAGGATACAGCAACAACGCCCGTTCACCCTCAAGGCCCATCGACTGCAACGAAGCCGCGATCGCACGCGCCTTCCGGTCAAGATCCGCATAGGTCCACTCGACCGCTACCTTCTCGCCATCCGTTAGAAAGCGAAAGCCCATGTCGTTGCCTTGGTGCAGCGCGCGATGCTGCAAGAGTTCGACAAGCGTCGACGGGCCAAAAAATGAACCAGGGAGATGGTCGAGATGCACGGCGGGTTTTTCCTAAGGAAAAAATAATAAGGACGAACGACGGAATGACGAAGCACGAAAGAAAGGACGATTCCCAAAAATAACGAATGTTTCGTCATTCAGATTTCGTCATTCGTCATTCCGCCCAAGGCGGCGGGCGGGGGCATCAAATACTGCTATTGCAAAAACATCAATCCACTATTATAGGCAGCAGAAACCAGACTTACACCCCCTACAGAGGGTTCCCAGAGGGAACGGCTACGACACTAGGCCCTCCCCCAAGCCGACACGCCGACCTAGACACTTGAACCTACCACTCGATCGACCCGCTAGCAATTCTTCGTCAACCCAAAAACAACGGTATTCGCAGCACGAAATCTGCCGCTGCCAGCACCCCCAGCAAAGACCGCACCCCTTCGCCAACCGTTGCGGTTTACGCCCCCATTGCAAGCGTTCGACAGCGTAAAAACTACCAAAAATCCGTTCCAGCAAACCAACACAAACGGTCGGCAAGCCAGCAGGAGAGCTGTCAAGTCGATTTTGGTCCGTCTGGAAGAGGCTCGGAATAAATTTAAAACACGACGAAATGACGGAAACAACGAAAAACGAGCGTGGTTTCGTCGTTTCGTCGTGTTTCATTTTTTTTGCTGCCCTGAAGATTCGTAGGATTTTTTGACTTTGCAATTCTCCTGCTATGTACTTGCTGTAGTCCGCCTGAGCATCAATAATGAAGGTTCCCAGTCTGTTGTTTTCTTCCTCTCTCAATTTTCCTCTCGACCAAGAAAAGGAGCGTTACCTTGCTCACTGAAAGCGAAGTTTCGCGAAGCTGGACCCGACTGTTCAAGGATGGCGATTTCACCACCGATTCTTTTGACAGCGCCGAAAACCTGCTCGACGAACTGCGACCCGAAAGCCCCCTGCGTCATCGACTCTCGAACGAGCTAGCCGAACTACAGAAAATACACTCAGCACGCCTCGAAGCGTAAGCTGGCAATCGCAGAAAGAAAAGAACGGCTTGAGGTCAACCTCAAAAGCGAGCACGGATTTCTCAAAAATCCCTGCTCGCTTTTTTATGCGCTGCGGGCGGTACCGATACCCCGAGCTAGAGAACCCGAAGCCCACAGGGACGGGCCAGACGCTGAAATATCTTGTCTTCGCTCAAAAGATAGGCGTCCAAATCTAAGGCACCCAAGTCAAGGACACACTGGGCAACATGAGCGTCGGGCGTAGAAACGGTAAAACCTTTGCGAGCCAGTCGGCTACGCAGCAAGCCAACGCGTAGCCAATGCTCCAAACCAGCATCACAGAGTGGCAGATCACGTAGAAAATCGGCCAGTTGCTCTCGCTTGGCTTTGCTCAGATGGCCACTCATCAACTCCGCAGCCACCACGGGCGAAAGAAAAACGCGGCCTTCCTGCAAAGCCTCGTCCAGAACCTTTTGGCCTTTGCCCGCCCCCTTACCTTCAAAGGCAAAGTAAGAAATCCAAGACGAGGTGTCCACCACGACCACGCTCACGACGGACCACGCTCGCGGCTCTTGTTGATGTCAATGTCGTCGAGTGAAATCTTACCGCGAAGCCGCTGAGCTTTGGCGTAAGCACCCGTCCGCTTCACCAACTCAAGACCGTAGATCAGCGTCTCGGTAATCCCCAAATTCGTCACACTTCGAGCATCTCGAAGCAACGCTTCCGGCAGATTTGCAGTCGTTCGCTTGATGGTACCCATACCACAATACTAACATGCGTTCATACCGACGTCAATACGCTACACCATTAATAGACCACATCAAAGCCGATGTTGCCGCCGTTGATGAAGATATCTTGCTTTCCGCCCGGCAGAAACCCAAAGTCGGGCAACGAATAATTCGTGATCGAAGCACCGCGACTAATGTTGTCGATAAAGATACCCGTGTAGCCCAAGCGTACCGCGATCGAAGAAGTAAACTGATAGCTCATCTCCGCCCGCACTTCGACCGTCGGCGAAAACTCATCGTCGCGACGTCCATAGGAAAATGCATTCGGCTGGGCAATCAGCGGTCGGTTCAATGCCCCTGGAGCCAAACCCGGGTTGATGACGACCCCTAATACATCCGTATTATCCAGCCCGTACGTCCCAACCTGATCCGAATCCGTGATATTGTAAGCCAGCATCACCCGGCTATCGAAGTTCATACCCCAGCGTCCTCTTTCGCCTGCCCATTGGAGCCGGAGCTGCGGTCCAACCAACTGGTTCTCGGCTTCTGTCGTAAAATCCATCGTCCCAAGCAAGGGTGAGGTGCCGCTAAAGCTAAACCGATCTCGAATTCGCAGAAAGCGCACTCCATAGCCAATATCGAAGTGCCTGTTACGCTTTTTCTCCAGACGATGGCCGTTACTCAATCGATGCGTCTTCATGAGTTCAATGCCATGCGTCTCGGTCGTGTTACGAAGGCTCACTTGGTCAAACGTAATGTTAAACAAGTGCAAATCTCCAAAGTCGACGCCGTTTCCCGTGACTTCCGCTGGGTCAATCACACCATTGGTATTGGTATCAACACCAAAGAAGAAGAAAACAGGGATCGCATCGCTATCAATGTCGTCACCGAGACCATCAGCTGCCCCTCCCGGCCCATTCGTAACGGGATTTTGGGCAGTGACGAAATTAGCAGCGTTGATCGTCTGCGTCTGATAATCGCGAATCCCTAGCAGAAAACCTGCAGGTGTAGCGAAGTTCACATGCACACTGCCAAATCCACTCTGCTCAGGTCCAGCACCAATCGTAAAGCTCGAATTCACCTCGGGACCATCCAAAATTCCGATCGTCCAACCTACGCCTTTTTTGAATTTCCCAAACTCATACCGTTCGCCCCAACCAAAATTCGCGGTCGGAGGTACGTCCTGAAGTCCATTAATGATTTGGTACTGAGCTGGCGGAAACCCCTGAGCGCCTGCACCACCCGGCGTATTGGCTGGATTACCAGGAAAGACAGCCTCAGAAAGGACTGTCACATTCGGGTTACCAACCGCAACCCGATCCCCGGTGATCGCCCAGTTCAGCTTGTCGTACCGAAAGAACAGCCCGCAGTCCTTGCGCATCGGATAACAATCAAAATCCAAATTGGCAGGCGAAAAGAACTGCATATCGCTGCTGGTGGAACAGTCTTCGCAACTGACGCACCCATCGGAACCGACCGCCAAACCCTGGCTTGCAAGTAAAACACAAGCGGCAAGGCACATCGTTGTTATTTTTTGTACTGTCATAGCTTCCAACTACCCTTGCTGGAGTGCCCTCGAAGGACACCTGGTGGTTATTCCATACCCGGGGAGAACCTCATAAAAAGTCTCCCTGTGCCGGTAGTATCGGACGCACCAGTCGCACCGGTTGAGCAAGAGTGGTAAACTTTGCCGGAAATGCCGATTTTTCTGCTAGCAGAAGCGGTCGAGTCGCCAGCCAACCGTCGATCAGTTTGTACCCGCCTGCCCCAAGCGATATACTTCCTCAGAGGCACCCAACCCCTTGGAACAGTGACCGATGAAAATCCTCTCAGAACCCACCGACCGGCTTCCTAGTCCTGCTAGCAATCTGGGCCATCCTGAACTTTCCGCAGGCGCAAGCCCAACCCGCAGCCGTCGCCGAGCCTCCCCAAGCCGCTGAGACCCCCCAAGCCAAAGGCGACACAGCCGGCGAACACTGGGTCCGCCTGCGTCGCAATAAGAAAAACAAGCCTGTGGCGCTCGAAGTCGCCATCGTGCGCTATGTCCGCGCCAAAGATGCCAACGTCCCCGCCGCCCAGGCCCAAGAGTACGTCGACCTAATCGGAGCGATCCACGTCGGCGATCTTCGCTACTACCAGCAGCTCAACCGCCGCTTCCGCAGCTACGATGCCCTACTCTACGAACTGGTTGCCCCCGAAGGCACGGTCGTCGAACCAGGCCGTGGCACGTCGAACGCCCATCCGCTCGGTGCGATGCAAAACGGCATGAAAAACATGCTCGAAGTCGAACATCAGCTCGAAAAAATCGACTACACCCGCCCCAACTTCGTCCACGCCGACCTCTCGCCCGACGAATTTTCAAAATCGATGGCAAGCAAAAACGAAAGCTTTCTGCAAATGTTTAGCCGCATGATGGGCCAGTCGATCGCCCAGCAAAGCCAGCAAGCGGCCAAAGGCGAATCGGCCGATCTCGACATTTTCAGCGCGTTGTTCTCGAAAGATCGTCCGCGCAAGCTCAAAATCGTCATGGCCAAGCAATTCGCCTCCATGGAATCGATGCTCATGGGCATCTCAGGCCCCAACGGATCGACGCTGATCACCGTCCGTAACAAGCGAGCCCTCGAGGTCCTCCGCAAGCAGCAAGCCGCCGGCAAGAAAAAACTCGGTATTTTCTACGGTGCCGGCCACTTGGCCGACATGCACGAGCGGCTCGTCAAAGAGTTCAACCTCCAGCCAATCGCCACCGTCTGGCTAGAAGCCTGGGACTTACGACCCTAAAAACAAGGCTGAAAGAGGAAGGCAGAAGGCTGACCTCCGTTTTTTCACCCTTCACTCTTCACCCTTACCCTCTTCCCTGCTAGAATCTGGGATTCAGAATAATAACTCAGCCCGCTCTACCAGGAGTTCGTCATGGCCAAGCCCGGTCGAAAAGTCAAAAAAGCCAACCACGGCAAACGCCCAGCCAACAGCCGCCCGCGTAAAAACCGTCGTCAAAAGATCAAAACGTAAGCAGGGTCCGCTGTGGGTGGCAAAGATTTCATTATCGACCCGGCAGACATCGATTACTCCCACATCGTTGCCGACCTCGAAGAGATCCGTCGCCATAACCATCAGCGCGACGCGATGGAGCAGCTCACAGCGATCGTCCACGACGATCCCGAGACCAACCTCTGCATCGGCTACCGCGATCTCTCGCCCAACGAGTTTTGGCACACCGGCCACATGCCCAACATGCCGCTCATGCCTGGCGTGATCATGTGCGAAGCCGCCGCCCAGGTCTGCTCCTACCACTCCCACCGCCACGACCTCCTGGGCTGCGAGGTGATGGGCTTCGGCGGTCTCAACAACGTCCGCTTCCGAGGCATCCTCCGCCCAGGCGACCGGCTCACTATCGTTTGCAAAATTCTCAACGTCCGCCGGGGCCGCATGATCAGTTGCCGCTTCCAAGGTTTCTCGGGCGAAACGATCGCCTGCGAAGGTGAGATCCGAGGCGTCCCGCTCCCCGTCGAAGAATTACGCAAACAACAATAAGCCAGCCCCCTTTTTTACATCCTCAATCTCACATCTCACATCAAACATCTCTCCCATGGGCCGTCGCGCGCTACCCAAATTTGACCCAACCCTCGAACTGTCGCAGCACCACTATCGCGTCGACACCCTGCCCGACCCCTGGGATCCGTCCCAGCTCTTCGCAGCACCCGCCCCGCTCGAAATCGAAGTCGGCAGCGGCAAAGGCCTCTTCCTCCAAAACGCCGCCCTCGCTCGGCCCGAGCACAACTTTCTCGGCGTCGAGGTCGCGTACAAATACGCAAAATTCACCGCCGCACGGCTCGCCAAGCACGAGCTGTCCAACGCCGTAGCCGTCCACGGCGACGGCCTCCGCATGTTTCGCGAGCTAGTGCCCGACAACTGCCTAACTGCCGTCCACGTCTATTTCCCCGACCCCTGGTGGAAACGGCGGCATCGCCAACGACGCGTACTCAACCAAGCCTTCCTCGCCGACGTCGTCCGAACGCTCCAGCCGCAAGGTCGCCTCCACTTTTGGACCGACGTCCAAGAATACTACGAAAGCACGCTCAAGCTCATCGCCGCCCACACGCCGCTGGTCGGCCCGCTCGAAGTCCCCGAACAATCTGCCCCCCAGCACAGCCTCGACTACCACACCCACTTCGAGCGTCGCACGCGTCTCAACGAAGAACCGGTCTACCGCGCGCAGTTTGAGAAAAAAGCGTAGCCAGAAAATTCTCACCCCACCCCCGACGTCGCCTCGTACGTGCGCCCCGTCGCATCCCCTTCTTGGCCCGTCCGATAGTTCGTCAGCGCGATCTCATACAACTGCTGCCCATGCGGCGTCGGGTACTCGCCCGTGATACATGCCTGACAAATCTGATCCGCCGGTTTCTCCACCGCACGAGCAATCGACTCGACCGGCAAGTAGCGCAACGAATCGGCCCCCAGTTCCTCGGCCATCGCGGCAAACATCTCCTCATCAGTTTGCCCCTCTTCTTTCAAAAAGTGCGGAGCAAACAACTGGCCAATCGTCGACATATCAATGCCATAGAAACAAGGAGCAACAATCGGCGGACACGCCACCCGTACGTGGATCTCTTTGGCCTTACCAATGTCACGGATCTTGTCGATCAAAACACGCATCGTCGTCGAACGGACAATCGAATCTTCGACCAACAACACTCGCTTTCCTTCCAACACCTCAGGCAGCGGAGTGTATTTTGCCGCAGCCTTCGCCTGTCGGTCGTCTCCCCCTTCGATAAACGTCCGGCCCGAATACCGATTGCGGATCAGCCCCTCGACGCTTGGCACGCCCAACTGATACGCCATCGCGTCGGCCGCCGCCTTGCTCGTATCGGGCACCGGCACCACGACCGTATTCTCGTCCTTCTCAAGATCCTCCAACCGCGCCAGCTCCTCGCCCAACGTCTTGCGAGACAAATAAACGCTCCGGTCGTCGAGCGTGCTGGCCACGTTGGCAAAATAAATCCACTCAAAAAAGCAATGCGCTCGCCGAGGATTGTCGGCAAACTGCTCGATGCTGATCTTTCCTTCACTGATCGTAATCGCCTCGCCCGCTTCGAGCGACTTGATCGACTCCGACGAAAAGCCCAAATTCACCAGCGCCACGCTCTCGCTCGCCGCAGCAAACAACGGACCCTCGATCGCATAACACATCGGCTTGATCCCCAACGGATCGCGCGCCACAAGCATTTCGCCCTGGGCGTTCAACAGCGCCAAAGTATACGCCCCGTCAAACCGAGTCGCCAAATGGCGCATCACATCAATCAGCGGCATCCGCCGGTCGCCCGACAACTCGCGGCTGATCTCGTGCATGATGATCTCCGTATCATTCGCACGCGTCAGATGATGGTCGTCCTCGGCCAACAACTTATCCCGAAGCTGTGTGTAGTTGGCCAACTGGCCATTGAAGGCAAAGCTAAACCACTTGTGCTTTTGCAGATGGTGCCGCTCAAACGGCTGGGCATAGCTACAGTCGTCCGCCCCGCAAGTCGCATAACGAACATGGCCAATCGCCGCATGACCGGCGTACCGCCGCATCAAGCTCTCCGCCTTACCCCGATGATTCAGACGAAAGGCCTGATTCACGGTCCCCAACTTGCGGTGCGTATCCAGCAATTGCTGCCGCTTCGGATTAAAGCTGGTCATCCCCGCCGACAACTGCCCACGGTTTTGAATATCCAAAAGCATCCGAGGCATCAACCGCGAGATTTCCTCCGGACCCTGCGACGGACAAAGCGGACTCACGTCCCCCCCCGTTAAATGCCCAATATCTAAATGGTAGATGGCCGCAACGCCACACTCGTGATGCAATTCGCTCATGAAAGGAGGGATCGGGGGTCAGAGATCAAAACACAAATAGCCGCGATGCAACGCATCGCCGGAGACCCCCCCAATTCTAAGCTCCCACAACCATTCCCTCAACCACCGACCTACCACACTACTCCCCCGCCTCAACCGCATGGGCCTGCAAAGCTTCCAAATCAGCAAATTCAAGCGTCGACATATGCGTCGCCTCCAGCACCACAGGCGGAGCCGCCCCCGCCTCAAACGCCTGCTGCCAACGCTGAGCACACAAACACCACCGATCGCCCGGCTGCACGCCCGGAAACTGGTACTCCTCGATCGGCGTGCTCAGGTCGTTGCCCACCTGACGAGAAAACTCCAAAAACGTGGCCGTCGCCTCAATACAGACCGTATGGATCCCCAGATCCTCCCGGCCCGTCCGGCAACAGCCATCCCGATAAAACCCCGTAAGCGGATCGATCGAGCACATCTGCAAATCGGTGCCTAGTACATTTTTAGCCATGCTGTTTTTTCAAAAGGGTTGCTCATGCAAAAGGAGAGGCCTGATTGCCCCCCCCCAATCTAGCCGATATTCGCCCCAGAAACAAAGCACCACCCACATTCATTCAGGAGAACTGCCAAGTCAAAAATCAAACCGCGATCAGGAATAGCCACAGAGGGCACAGAGAACACAGAGTGCTGAAAACAAGGCATTCTCTGTGTTCTCTGTGCCCTCTGTGGCTAATTTTTTCTTTTCCTGTAAGACTTCGCAGTGCTCCTGCCAACTTGCAACAAACGCAGAATCTTACATACTCTACGCACCCAAGTGTTAGTTCCCGCAACTTTGACCCGACCTCAGCCCCCAACCAACGAGCTGCACATGCGTCCGCTAAAATTTGCAATCGAGTCACTCATCTACGGCCCCGCCTATGCAGGGCTACGCAACCTCATCGATTCGCCCAAGCCGCTCGACCCCGAGTCGACCTGGGAGCTAATCGCCGGCCCCAAACCGGCTGCCTACACGTTTGTTTGCAGCCATTGGCCGTTGCGACCTTTTCGCTGGCCGCTGCTCAACGCCAAAATGAAGCAAGACCACGTCAAGGGAATCGCCGAGCACTACGACGTCTCCAACGATTTTTACGAGCTGTTTCTCGACAAGAAATATATGTTCTACACCTGCGCCGATTTCCCGACCGGCAACGAAACGCTCGAAGAAGCCCAGCAAATCAAAGCCGACTTTATCCTCAACCTCATCGACCCCAAACCGGGTCAAAAAATCTTAGAACTCGGCTGCGGCTGGGGCCCCATGCTCAAACGCATTTACGAACAAACTGGCGACAAAGAAAACCTCTACGGCCTCACCCTCTCCAAAGAACAAGTCGCCTACAACGAGCAACACAACGGCTTCCAAGTGCAGTTCGACAACTTTATTACGCGAGACTACGAACCAGAGTCCTACGACACGATCTACTCGATCGGTGCCTGGGAGCATGTCCGCCCCAAAGAGATCGCCCCGCTCTCCAAAAAACTCTATGCCGCGCTCAAACCGGGTGGCAAGCTGATCCAACACTATTTCTGCCGCGTCCCCGAAAATCTTTTTGCGACCGCAGTTTGCTCACAAATCTACTTCCCCGGCTCGATCGGAGCCTCCTACCGTGCCAACGTCAAAGCCTATGAAGACGCCGGCTTCCGCATCCGCCAACGTACGATCCACGACTACCGCCCCACGCTCCGCGCGTGGTTCGACAACCTGGTGGCTAACCGCGACCGCGCCCTCGAACTGGTCGACGTCCAAACCTACAACCGCTACCTTACGTTCTTCCCCGTCTCCTACCGCTACTTCGACGACGGCAACGGAATGCTCGTCCGCTGGGTGCTGGAGAAGGATTGAAACGATCAACGATGAGCGATCAACGATAAACTAAGCTGGGCTTTATCGTTCATCGCTTATCACTTATCGTTTGCTTCACGCCCAACTCCCCTCAACACCTCCTCACAAATGGCTTCTCCCGGTTCTAAAAATGCAGTTGCCGCCGCAATCGCCGGCAACGCACTGGTGATGGTCGCCAAGTTTGTCGCCTTCCTATTCACTGGTTCCGGCGCAATGCTCTCCGAAACCATCCATACGCTGGCCGACCTGCTCAATCAAATCTTGTTGATGGTCGGCATCGTCCGTTCCCAACGCGACGCCGACGCAACCTACGAATATGGCTACCAAGCCGAACGCTACGTCTGGGCATTGATCTCCGCCGTCGGCATCTTTTTCCTAGGCTGCGGAGTCACCGTCTACCACGGCATCCAAACACTACTGCACCCGCACGAACTGAAAGAACTCGGCTGGGCGATCGGCGTCCTTATTTTTTCATTCCTCTTGGAAGGCGCCGTTTTTCTGATCGCCCTCCGCGCCGCCAAACAACAGGCCGCCGGACGGCCGCTCCACCACTTTCTCCGCTACGAAGCCGACCCAGCCGTGGTTGCCGTCGTGCTCGAAGATTTCGTCGCCTGCATCGGCATCCTCGTCGCACTCGCCGCCATCACCCTGACCCACCTGACGGGCAACGCCTACTGGGACGCGATCGGCTCGCTCGTCATCGGTGCCCTGCTCGGCACGATCGCCATCTGGCTCATCGCTCGTAACACCCAACTGTTGGTCGGCAGCAGCATCCCCGAACCGATCCGCCAGCAAGTCCTCCGCATTATCGAAGCCGACCCAGCCGTCGAAGAAGTCGTCGACCTCAAAACACGCATCCTCGACACCGACACCTACCGCATCAAAGCCGACATCAAGTTCGACGGTGCCGCCCTCGCCGACAAACTCCGCCCCGAAATCCGAGCGGCCTACGAAAAGATCTCGACGCTCGAAGAATTCCAAGCCTTCGCCCACGAATTCGCCGACGACATCGTCGAACTCCTCGCCCAGGAGGTCGACCTCATCGAACGCCGCATCCGCGAAAGCGTCCCCCAAGCAAAACACCTCGACCTAGAAGCCGAATAACGCCCCAGTTAGCGCCGTCAGTTAGCGCCGTCGGCCACGACGAACGCCCCACACAGAGGCACAGAGTTTTTGTTTTCCTCTGCGTCTCCGCGCCTCTCTGCGTGAGGCTTTTCATTTTCCTCTACCCAGGCAATTGCACCAGCTCCAACTGAATCCCATCCAGATCACGAAAATAAGCGATCGTGATGCCCGTCACGCCTTCGCCATCCGACGCCGCAAACGTATAAGGCGGCGCATTAAACTCCACCCCACCGGCAGACATCTTTTCATAAGCCGCCTGAATATCCTCAACGACAAACGCCACATGCATCGCCCCGACGTCGTTGTTGCCGATTCCGTGCGGCTTGCCAGGCGACTGGTCATACTGAATCAACTCCAGCACCGTACTACCCACCTGGATCAGCACCATATGCAGCGCCGCCCCCGGCACCGCCAGCACTTCGGCCAACCCCGCGCTAGCCACCCGCGTATCGAGCAACACTTCGGCCTCCAGTAAATCGCGATAAAAAACAAGCGACCGCTCCAAATCACTCACCGTAATCCCCACATGGGCCACTTCACACATTTTCATAATCATTTCTCCCGATAGATGGCCAAGTCTCACGCAGAGCCACAGAGACGCAGAGTTTCTTGCTTTTCTCTGCCGTCTCTGCGCCTCTGCGTAAGGCTTTTTATTTCTCTGTTCAACTCACTCCGCCGGTTTCACCAACGCCAAATAGCAGGCCGCCGAAATCCCCGCCGCACCAAACAGCATGGCCATCACCATAATCTGATACCGCGCCGCAATCAACGGATCGACCCCCGACAAAATCTGCCCCGTCATCATCCCCGGTAGCGAAACCAACCCGACCGCAAACAACGAATTAGTGATCGGAATCAGCGCCGCCCGTAGCGCGATACCCCGCGCCGCCTCATAGGACGTCTCTTTAGAAAACTCCGCATAAAACCTCTCCGCCGCCAAGCTGATCGCCGTCATCGACTGCGCAAAAATCATGCCCGCCAACACAATCACCTTACGCGGATCAAACCAAGGCTCCAAATCAAGCACCCCCTGCGTCACCAACAACAACGTCAACACCCCGCCCAGCGCAATCGACACCAAAGCCTTCAAATAACTCTGCCGATCTCTCGCCTGCAAAGGCCGCAGCGCAATCCAGCTCGCCACTACCAACATAAACATCAACACCCCGCCCACCACCGCCGGGTAGTCGGTCTCAAAAATGGCGGTCAACACATAGCCAATCAATAACAGTTGCAACAACATCCGCCCCATCGCATAGAGCGTCGTCCCCGCCCCCAACGACCACCGATAAAGCACCCAGACCACGACCGCCACCGGCAAAAAAGTGATCGCCAGCCGAGCAAGCGAAATCACCTGCACCGCCTGTCCCACCGATTCCGACGCCTCGGCCAACAACGGTTTGCCACCCAGAGCAAAGATTCCTATCATAGCGATCATAAAAACCAGTATCACGCAAAGACGCGAAGCCGCAAAGGCAAAAAAAGAACGGAACCGCGGATTAACGCCGATGAACGCAGATAGCAAGGATCAGAAACAGAAGAGCTCTCAATAGAGACATCAGCGTTTATCTGCGTCTATCTGCGGCTCTTATTTTTCTTCACTTCACCAGGAATCCCCAATGCTCCAAACCAACGAATACTTCGACGGCCGCGTCAAATCGATCGCCTTCCAAACCGCCACCCTCCCCGCCACCGTCGGCGTCATGGACCTCGGCGACTATGAATTCAGCACCGACAAAAAAGAGACGATCACCGTCGTTAGCGGCTACCTCACCGTCAAATTGCCCAACAGCGACGACTGGCAGGCCTTTCCCGCCGGCAAATCGTTCGTCGTCGAAGCCAACCAAAAATTCCAACTCCAAATCGCCGAACAAACGGCCTACCTTTGCACGTATGAATAAAAAAACCGGCCGCCGATTCAAAGAACCTGCGACCGGTTGTGTTAAACAGACTAGCCAACAATCTCTACCCGGGGCGACTAGTGATGCCCGCCGTGGTGGCGGTCGTAGTGGCCCTGCTGATGAAAATCATAATGGCCACGCTGGTAATCGAGGTGATTCCCATGACGAACGTAGCCGCCAGGATGGTAATCATAGTGGCTCGTGTCGTGGTAATCATAATGCCCTGCCGACGAACCATACCAACGCGGATTGGAATACGACCGACGATACGTCACCTGACGTTGCGGCTGGTAATGCCTCCCATGCGGATTACCAATGTCCAAATGAACATTCCGTCCACCAAGGTGAATTCCAAAGCCGCCAAAGCCATGCGCGGCCTGCGCCGACGGACCATCAAGGCCAACCATCAACAAGGCGGCCAACGCTGCCAAACTCAAAGTAATTTTATTCATAATCATCGCTCCTACAAAGGTACCGGGGTCTCTCGTTCCGCCCCGCTGCATAAACAGAGTGCAAGGACTGTGCCAAAAGTGTAACTATTACAAAAACACGGTAAATAGACGCGAATTCGGCAAGAAAAAGCCGAGAAGTCGAATTGGTGTGACTATTCCGATCACACCAAAACTCATTTTGAACACACCCAGAGGACACCATAAAAAGCCTCACGCAAAGACGCAAAGAAAGGAACCGCAGATGAACGCAGATAGACGCAGATGTTTTTCTTCTAAATCCCCGTCGCCTTGTTCGTTGTCATCCGCGTTTATCGGCGTCCATCTGCGGTTCCCTATATTTTCTTTCTTCCTTTGCGCCTTAGCGCCTTTGCGTGAGGCTTTTTCCTTAGCACATCCTTAATCAGAACGATGAATTTTGCACCGCCCCTTGTGCCATCACCTGGCGCACGCGCATCGCCGTGCGCAGCACATCCATCTGATAGAGCTGGGCATTCTGGCGGCTGTAACGCATCTGATAGATCCGCTCGTCTTTGATCCGACGCAACTCCTGCTCGGTCGCCTGCAGGGCAAGACGCGTCCTCTCCGCATCTCTCAAGAAAGGCGAATTGCGACCCACCAAAGCAAAAGGACGGTAGTCGCGCACCCGGCGCTTCAACACACGAATCTCCGACTCGATCAAACGGGACTCATCATTCAGCAACTGTCGCTGGCGCGGCAATTCGACAAACCGATATTGCTGCAAACGCAACTGCGCCAACTGATAGGCATGATACGCTTCAACCAACTCCGGCGTAATCACAATCGCAGCCGGAGCAGCCACCGCCCGCACCTCTTCCAAGGTTTCCTCTGCCGGCAGCGCCCTCACAGAAAATCCAACCAACAACAAACCAGCCACAAGCGAACGCAACATAAGAAAAGGCCCTCAATGAGGAAAAAGTGATTCGGCCCAACCGCCCAGCGCGACCCAGCCCCACAACCTCCAGCCTAATTGAAGAGCAAAAGAATATCCACAAATCACGACGACAAGGCCACCACTTGTACGGCGGATAATCGTTACAAGCGACACAAACACTTGCCCGAGCCGTTCCCTCAAAGCAGAAGCCGAATCAACGGCTGCGTCTGCGGCCACCAACAGCCACTGAAAAAATGCCACAGAGCGTCGCAAACGCCAAGCTCGATGGCTCGGGCACACTCGCAGCACTCGCCAACACCGCCCCTGCTCCATAATCACTTTGCCACAGGGCCAAATTGACCGCCGTACCATCATTGCGTTGCCAGTCTAGAAAATCTCCGCCGTCCACGTCGCCGTCATCGTCGAAATCTCCGAACAACGGAGGATCAGAGAGCTTTACTAAAAACACGTCGTCGCTGCCCGCATTCGTATCGCCAAGACTGCCGCGCGTCTCGCCCGAGATGTAAATGTTCCCCAGCGAATCGGCAAAAACGCCTCGGCTAATATCAAAACCGCCGGTACCAATTTGCTCGGTCCAGTGCAGCGTTCCGGTAGCGCCATACTTACTGACAAATGCATCGGAGTTGCCGGCATTCGGTCCGTCGAGACTGCCGCTGGTCCAGCCCGTGATATAAACGTTCCCCAGCGAATCGGCCGCAACACCCAAGCTTTGATCAGAACTGCTGCTGCCGAGTTGCTTGGTCCAGAGCAGCCCTCCGCTAGCGTCGTACTTTCTGACAAAGGCGTCGCTGGATCCGGCACTCGGACCGCCGAGACTGCCGTTGGTCGTGCCCGTGATGTAAACGTTCCCCAGCGAGTCGGCCGAGACGCCCGTGCCTGAATCAGAACTGATGGTGCCGAGTTGCTTCGTCCAGAGCAGCCCTCCCGTAGCGTCGTACTTGCTGACAAAAGCGTCGCTGATGCCGGCACTCGGACCGCCAAGGCCGCCGTTGGTCTTGCCCGCGATGTAGACGTTCCCCAGCGAGTCCGCCGAGACGCCAGCGCTTGAATCCGGCAGGCTGGTGCCAAGTTGCTTGGTCCAGAGATGGGTTCCCGCCTCGCTGTACTTGCTGACAAAGGCGTCGGTCGTGCCGCCAATCGGACCACCAAGACTGCCCTGAGTCGTGCCCGAGATGTAGACGTTCCCCAACAAGTCGGCCGACACGCCGAAGCTTTCATCCACCCCGCTGGTGCCGAGCTGCTCGGTCCAGAGCAGCATTCCGGTAGTGTCATACTTGCTGACGAAGGCGTCGCTAATGCCGGCATTCGTCCCATCGAGACTGCCGTTGGTCCGGCCCGTGATGTAGACGTTCCCCTGCGAGTCGGCCGAGACGCCGAAGCTTGAATCATCGCTGGTGGTACCAAGTTGCTCGGTCCAGAGCAGCACGCCGCTAGCGTGGTACTTGCTGACAAAGGCGTCGATGCCGCCGGCAGTCGGCCCGCCAAGCTTGCCGCTGGTCTGGCCCGCGATGTAGACGTTCCCCTGCGGGTCAGCCGAGACGCCGTAGCTTATATCAGAACCGCTGGTGCCAAGCTGACGTATCCAGTCAATCGAGGGAGTCGTCGCGTGCAGCGAGCCGGCAAGCACCAGCGAAAACGCAATTACCAGCGAAAATAGAGTAGCCAGCGAACAGGTTATTGCTTTCATCACCAGTGTTCCCCTAGTTCGTAGACAAGTTCCCAATCAGCCGTCTCGTGTATCAGCCGTTGCCGCTCTGTCCCAACCTCCTGCACCAGCTCCCCAGTGTATCATGCCCCTGCTGCCGGTGCGAGCGAAATGCAAAGTCCCAAATAGCTCGCACGAATCGCTACCGACCGGCCTCAGGCTTCGAGACGCCCAGCACCACCAGCCAGCACTACCAAATTATCGCGATGCACGATCGCGTCGTAGGGACGATGCCCCAACAACTGGGCGATTTTTTCTTTCGAGTGACCAGCAATCGTACGAATTTCCTCGGCCGGATAATTAATCAACCCACGCGCAAACTCCCGTCCTTCGGCGTCACGCAGCGTCACGACATCGCCCTTCGCAAAATCGCCTTGCACCTCGACCACCCCCACCGCCAACAGACTACGCCCCTTCGATTCGATCGCCACACAAGCGCCCGCATCCAGCGTCAGCGTTCCCGTAGGATTCGCACTCCAACCAATCCACCGCTTGCGCGCCGCCACCGCAGGCCCCTCGGCCAAAAAAAGCGTGCCCACGTCCGCGCCACTCAAAATCTCGTCCAACACCCCGTCTCGGTTCCCATTCGCAAGCACCACGTTCTCGCCCGCAGCCGTCGCAATTCGCACCGCCTGCAACTTGCTCGCCATCCCGCCCGTGCTCAACGCGACCCCATCCTTCGCCCGATCACAAACATGCTGCTCCTGCGCCGCAGCCAAATCCGTAACGACCGACAACACGTGCGTCGCCCCATCGCTCGGATCCCCATCATACAACCCATCCACGTCCGACAGCAAAATCAACAACGGCGCCCGAATGAGATTCGTCACCAGCGCCGCCAGCCGATCGTTATCGCCAAAGCTCAACTGCAACTCATCAACGCTCACCGTATCATTCTCGTTCACGATCGGCACCGCACCACACTCGAACAACGCAAACAGCGCGTTCCGAACATTCAGATACCGGCCCCGGTCCTGCAAATCCTCAGCCGTCAACAAGACCTGTGCCGCATGCAACCGATGAGGCTCCAGCGCACGGTTATAAGATTCGATCAACAAGCTCTGCCCAATCGCCGCCGCCGCCTGCAACTGAGCCACCGCCGTCGGTCGCCGCTCCAACTCCAATCTCCCCAACCCAGCACCCACCGCCCCACTACTCACCAACACCACCCGACGCCCCGACGCCGACAGCCGCGCCAACTGCCCCGCAATGCTCGCCACCCGCTGCTGATCCAGCGCACCATCAGCCCCAGTCAACACGCGCGTGCCAACCTTCACCACGACCAACTCGGCCGTCAACATAATTTCCTGCCGCACCAAGTCCGACATCCGGGGATTTCACCTAAGAAGCTGGGGGTTCGCCTAAAATAAAGCCAAACCACCACTATAACCACTGCCGAACCCCAGGACTACGCCGCCTGTTCCTGCCGTTGAATCCGTGTCAAGAGATACAAAAGCTAACTGATTGTGCTGGGTCTCATTTGTTCTGGGCTATTCATGGTCCATTTCCGCGCAGCGGTATTAGCCCCGGCATTTATGTCGGGGTGGACGATACCACACCAACGCGAACCAGGGCCGTTCACGGTATTTCTCGCTGCACTGGCTTTAGCCATGGAATCAACCGTCAAACTGCATGAACTGCTCGAGCCGAGCCACCGTAGTGTTCTTGGCGTGATGCTCACGCTGATTGTTGATATACGCGACCACCCACGGAAGATCTTTCGTACCAAAACTAACCATGCCGTAGCCAACCTGCCATTGGAGCACTTTGTCGTGTGTGCTGGTCTGCTGATTGACATCGTGCGACGTGCCACCTTTGAGCTTCCCTATCCAATCGCTGGGAGTCAGCGTTGGAGGTATCGATACGGCAATATGAACATGCGTTTCGATTCCGCCGATCTCATGGACAAACGCACCGGGGGTGTCGACGATGCGCTTTCGCAACGCGCGATAGACGACAGGTTCCACGGTGGGTGTCAGCAGAGGCGAACTGTTTTTTGTATGCCAAACCATGTGGAGATTGATTTCACAGTAGTAGTTGCGCGACATGAGGGATGATCTCTCCTTGGGTTGGTGCCTCAAAACAGCAAGAAGACCCGTGAACGGGCCTTCGATGAGGCATGTTCCCATCGTACCCCGTGCTAAAGCACAGGGCTAATACCGCCTGCGGCGGGAAAGACCCGTGAACGGAATCTCGCCAATCAATGCCGGTTCGCCCCCCGCATCAACTTCAGCTCCTCATACAACCGCGCCAACGTCGACACCCCAATCGCATACGTCTCGGTCCGCCCCGCACGCGCAATATTCAAACCAACCAACTCCCCATCCAAATTCACCACCGGACCACCACAGTCGCTCGGCGTCACCACCGTATCGTGCTGAAACGCCAGCGGAAAACCAAACCGCCGCTTGCTGAGCTGGCTGCCCAACTGATTCTGAAACTCCTCGCGCGTCTCGGTCCGCCAAGGCCGCTGCTCGGTCAGCACCGCCTCGACCGAAAGCGTCTCGTCGCCGCGCTGCACCTGCAACACCAGCCGATCGCCAGGATGATACCCACGCACCCAGCGCACAAACACCTCGCGCGTCGGCGTCGGCTGACCCTCCAAACTGAGCACCAAATCGTCAGCCAACAACCCAGCTTCCGAGGCCCCAGTCTCCGAAAAAACCTCCGCAATCCGCGGCCGCTCAGACGTCTTCTCCAACCGAACCCCAAGCGTCCCCTCCTGATGCCAAATCTCGCGCGGCCCAACACTCATCACCCCCACCGCCAACGGACTACGGTCCATTCCAACCGTCGCCAACCAAGAACCCACTTGCGGCGTGGCCAACGCCTCAAGCTCAAACGCCGGCAAACCCTCGGCATCGATCTTCAACAAAGCCAAATCAAAATCGCGATTCACCCCCACTACCTGCGCCTCAAATTCCCGAGAGTCCGTCAACCGACAACGAATCGCCCCCCGCAATTGGCTCGCCTTGGTCAACACCCAACCCTCACCACCAACAAGGGCACCCAACGCAATATCCTCGCCTTCGCAACGCACCCGCACCGTCACCTCCCGCGCTTCGGCAACCACCTCGCGAAACGCCAAACGAACCTGCGGACCACCCCGCAATCGCCACGTCGGCACCGTGATCCGATCTGTAAGAAACGACCGCCCCCCCTGTTCACTCTCCCAGCCCGCCTCCGGAGCCGCCTCTTGCGCCCAAGCCCCCTTGTCCATTCCAGCTAGGATCAACACCAACAAACAAAATCTCAACCGATTTTTAGCAATCATCGCAGCTTCTCCTCCTCGCGTGGATCTGAAGCCAAAGCATGGTCTTCGCGCACTTGCACGCCAGCCAACACAATTTCGACCTCCAAAAACTCCCCTTCGCGTTCCAACTCCAATCGCATCTTCTGCCCAGGACGTTTGGCCGACACCCGGTGCGTCACTTCACCAAAACGGCTCACCTCCACCCCATCCACCGCACGCACCACGTCGCCCGCCTGCATCCCCGCATCGTCCCCCGGCATGCCCGAAAAAACTTGCGTAATCAAACAATGCTCATCCTCCGTACGGCCAGCAATGCCAATCAAAGGCCGCAGGTCCGATCGCGCCACCTCTTCAAAATGCCCGCCCCACACCTGCCCCGCCGCTAGCCGCTCCCAGCTCTTGGCAATCTCGAAAACCGGCGTGTGGAAATTGTGCGTAATCAACGACCCAATGCTCGAATGCACGGCCAACACCTCGCCCCGCATATTCAACAACGGCCCGCCCGAATCGCCGCCCACCAACGTACAGTCCGTGCAAACCCATTCGGCGTCGCTACTCAGAATCCGCCCCAAGCGCACCGGAGCCGAACGGCCATTGAAATTTCCCCCGGGCTGCCCGGTCGCAATCACCCATTCACCAATTCTGGGGGGCACCTTTGCAACCGGAAGATACGGCAGATCGAAAGGCGGATTGTCGAGACGAATCATTCCCGCGTCGATCCGATGGTTCGCTCCAAGCGTTCGGCCCTCCAATCGCCGCCCATCGGGCAGCAACACCGTCGCACGCCGATCCGCCTTGCCAACCACATGGGCAGCCGTCAGCACCAACCCGTCCGCGCTGACCAGCACTCCGCTCCCTGCCCCCTGCCCAACCACGACCCCGACCGTCGCCGGTATCGAATGCGCGGCAACACGCTGAACCTGCCGCTCCATCAAGCGCAGCTCGTCCACATGCAGCGGAAACCGCTGCTCTAGAACCTGCGCCACACCCGCCGGAACCGCCAACGGCGGAACCGCCACCCCCTCGGACGCACCAACAGGGCTAATTCCCAGCAGCACCAAAAACTCAACGGCACAAAAAAAAACAACGACGTAATAGCGAACCATCCCTAGTCCTCGCTCTACAAAATCGCCTCGTGCCCTCTCCACAACCTCCCTAAGGGCATACCTTCAATCTCTCGCTCTATTTTCCCTTTATCCTCCAAATCAGGCAACGCCGAATTCGCCTCCCCTATCCCCCCCAGAACCCCACTTGCGGTACCACGAGAACTAGTCGTGTAGGAAAAAAGGAAGAAAATAGCCACAGAGGACACAGAGAACCCTTTGTTTTTAGAACTCTGTGCCCTCTGTGCCCTCTGTGCCCTCTGTGGCTAAATTTCTCTGTTTGCACGAGACTTTGCAATCCTTCTGCCTACTGTACAGACGCTCTTGCCATCTGTACGTCCGTATATTACTATAACCCTAGGCCCGCCCTACATGTCACCATGCTTATGGCATCACTACAAGGAAAAACCGTATGAGTTTCGACCAGCTCACCAAACGGCAACGCGAAGTTTTCGAGTTTGTCCGAGGCAAAATCACCGGCCGCGGCTATGGCCCCACCGTCCGAGAAATTGGTGCAAATTTCGGCATCAAATCTCCCAACGGCGTGATGTGCCATCTCAAAGCCCTCGAAAAAAAGGGCCTCATCACGCGCGAACCCAACATGTCGCGTGCCATCCAGCTCACCGAAGCGGCCCAAGAAGATCGCGGCCTGCCGCTCGTCGGCCAAATCGCCGCAGGCAGCCTCACCGAAGCGATCGAACAGGCCGAACGCTTTGAGTTCACCGACTGGTTCGGCCAAAAAAATCTCTTCGCGCTCAAAGTGAAAGGCGACTCGATGATCGAAGCCGCCATCGCCGACGGCGACGTCGTGATCTGCCGCAAGGCGCGAACCGCCGACAAAGGCGATATCGTCGTCGCCCTGACCGACGAAGGCGAAGCCACCCTCAAATACTGGTTCCCCGAAGCCAACCGCGTACGCCTCCAACCGGCCAACGCCTCGATGAAGCCCATCTACAGCCGAAACGTAAAAGTCCTAGGAGTAGTCACCGGCGTAGTACGCAAGGTGTCGTAGCAGCAACAAGGCGCAAGGCACCGTAGCCAAAACAACGTCAAGGCATACGAAATTACGCCAAAGGCGTTACACAACAAAGCCCAGGGTCGCGAAGCGCACCCTGGGTAACGACGTTACGGATACCACACACAAACCCCAACGGGGTTTTACAAGCGAGCGGAACCATGCCGCAATCCTTGGCCCAAATCTATCTCCACCTGGTGTTTTCAACCAAACACCGAGCGTCCTTTTTGAAAGACAAAAATTTCCGGGACCGCTCGCATCGTTATCTCGCAGGAATTTGCAAAAACCTCCACTCACCAGCATTGATCGTCGGTGGTGCCGAAGACCACGTCCACCTACTCTGTCGATTGGGCAAAACCGTCGACATCGCCGCTTTGGTTCGCGATTTAAAACGCGACTCGTCAAAATGGATCAAAAACGAACAACCACAACTTGCTGAATTTCGTTGGCAGCAAGGCTACGGAGCGTTTTCCATCAGCCCTTCCCATCTGGATGCGCTGACAGGATACATCGCCAATCAAGAAGAGCATCACCAACAAGAATCGTTTCAAAACGAATTTCGACGCTTGTGCGGAAAATATGATTTGGAGATCGACGAACGCTCTGTTTGGGATTGAAGTAACCCAGGGTGCGCTATCGCGACCCTGGGCTTTGTTGTACTACGCCTTCTGCGTAAAACCAATTTCACGCCTTCCCTTAAGCCGACTTCTCCAGCTCGCTCGCCGAATTCAACTTATTATAAAGCGTCTTCAGACTGACGCCCAACTGCTCGGCCGCTTTCGGTTTGCTCCCATCGTTGCGCTCCAGCGACTCGTGGATCGCTTCCATCTCCAATTCCCGAAGCGTCATCACGCCCCGGTGCTGCTTGGCCGCGCCCAACAATTGCCGACGATCGAAATGCTGAGGCAGATGCTCCCGATGGATCGGACCCGCGTCACACAAAATCGTCGCATGTTCGATCACATTGGCCAACTCGCGCACATTGCCCGGCCAAACATGCCCGCGCAGCGCCTCCACAGCATCCTCAGCAAGCTGCGCATCCGCCCCGCGCCGGTGACGTGCTAACAGATGCCGCGCCAAATCAGGCACGTCATCGATCCGCTCGCGTAGCGCCGGCAAACCAATCTCAAACGTGTTGATTCGATACATCAAGTCCTCGCGGAACTCTTCTTCCGTAACCATCAGCGGCAAATCGCGGTGCGTCGCACAAACCACACGCACGTCGACCGTCACCGACTTGTTCTCGCCCACGCGACGAATCTCGCCACTCTCGAGCACCCGCAATAGCTTCGCCTGCATCGACTTCGGCAACTCACCAATTTCATCCAAAAAGATCGTCCCACCGTGCGCCACCTCGAACAGCCCCGTCCGATGGTCGTCGGCCCCGGTAAACGCCCCTTTACGGTGCCCAAACAGCTCGCTCTCAATCAACGTCTCGGGCAACGCCCCACAGTTGATCGCCACAAACGGATTGTCTGCCCGCGTACTATTATCATGCAACGCCCTAGCCACCAGCTCCTTGCCGGTCCCCGTCTCGCCCAAAATCAGCACGGTCGAATTGGTCGGCGCCACCTTTTCGATCAGCATTTTTACTTTTTGCATCGACGGCGTCTTGCCGATGAGCTGCGGCGCGCCTTCCAATCGCAACACCTGGTGCTGCAATGCGCGAAACTTCTGCGTCAACTGCCGTTTCTCGGCCACGCGGTTCAACAACGCCTGAATCTCGATCAACTTGCAAGGCTTCGTCAAATAGTCAAACGCCCCGTGACGCAGCGCCGCAATCGCCGTCTCCATCGACGACTTCCCCGTCAACACCACCGCCTCCGTCTCGGGCGACATCTCCTTGCAATGGGCAATCACGCTGATGCCATCTTTGCCCGGCATATCCAGATCGACCAAAATACAATCGTACGTATTCTTCTCCAAAGCCGCGATCGCCGTCAGCCCATCCGGGCAAACCGTGACCGTATGACCTAGCCGAGGCAACTCGAGCTTCATCAGCTCTTGCAACGAAGGCTCGTCGTCGGCAAACAACAGGGTCAATCCTTGACCATTAGGCGGCTTGGTAGCGATGATGCTTCTCCTTACTCAATGGGTGGACCGGCAGCGAAACCACAAAACGCGATCCCCGACCGACTCCGTCACTAGTTGCTTCTATTTCCCCGTGATGTTCTTCCACAATACGGTGCGTAATCGACAACCCAAGCCCCGTCCCCTGGCCACTATGTCGACGCGTAAAGAACGGCTCGAACAAATGCTTATGAACCTCTTCGGTCATCCCACAGCCATTGTCCTCAACCAAAATGCGAGCCTGCGAACCACACCGATCCACCGACACCTGCACCTTACCGCCCGAATCCAAACTCTCTAAACCGTTGGTGATCAAGTTCAACACCACTTGCTTAATCTCCTGCGCGTTCACCTCCACAATCACCGGATCGCCCGCAGCCAACTCCAGCTTCTTATCCTGATACTTCCCAAGATGCTGGACCATCCCGATCACGCCCTCAACCAAATCTCGCAAATCGGTGCTAACCCGCTGCGAATCGCCCATCCGAGCAAAATCAAGCAGCTTTTCTGTAATTTGCTTACAACGAAACGCCTCACGCTGGATCATCTGCAAGTAATCGTGAACAACCTTTACCTCGTCGGCCTGCGATGCGTCCACCTCGCTCAACAACTCCGTGAGTCGACCTTCAAGCGATTCGCTACACAACGCTATCGACGCCAACGGATTGTTGATCTCATGCGAAACCCCCGCCGCCAAAAACCCAACGCTCGCCAACTGCTCGCTCCGCACCACTTGCTTCGTCCGCTCGCGCACCTGACGATCCAAATCGTCGCGCGTCTGCTGAAACTGAGCCGTCATCTCGTTCATCGACTCGGCCAACTCGCCCAGTTCATCCTCGGTATCCAAATGAATCCGATGACTATACTTGCCTTTGGCAACCTTCCGAGAACCCTCAACCAATATCTGTAACGGCTTGGCAAACCATTTATAAAAAAGACGCGTCGACGTCACCAACAAAATTAACGCCAAAGCCGTATTGCCCCAAGCCGACACGATCGCCGTCCGATACTGAGCACGCACGTCGACCGCTAGCTCCTGAAACTGCCGATGCAAATTACTCGGCAACCCGACCACCAACGTCCTCAATTGCTCGACCTCGCGGCTCAACTGACGCACCCGCGACGAATCCAACAACCAATCTTCGTCCACATGCGAGTCCAAAATCCCCTGCAAAACCTCGTCAATCTGCGCCAACGTCTGCCGCTCGTGCGAGTCATCTCCCAGCCGCGGTGCCGCGGCCTCACCACTCAAATCCAACTGACGCCGATAACGGTTCAACGCATCCACAAACTCTTCCAGATGCACCTGATACTCTTTGCTCAACAGCGCCGCGTCCCAGTGCGAAAAATAAAGCTCGCTACTGACCCCTTCCTCACGCTCGCCCGAAAGCGATTGCACCTGCCCAGCCAGCTCAACACGCTCGTTCGCCTGGCTCAGAATATCCCGCAAGTCGACCAGCTCTTGGCTCACCTGACCCGCCAACGGCAGCTCCGCAGAACGCGCGCTCAAGCTTTTGACCAAACCCCGATAGGCATAGAGTCCGTAGTACGCGCTGCCAAACAGCGCCAGCACGGTCGCCAGCATCAAGCCGAGACCAAGCTTCAACTTCGTACGGATGGGCCAATGGGAAAGCACCAACGACCTCCTTGTCGCAAGGCATTTGTTTCTAAATCGAAACAGACAAATCAAAACAGACTTCGTCCTGAAGTCTGACGGGGAAGCAGACTATACCCCAAATTTTGTAAATTTGACAAGAACAGT
Organism: Bythopirellula sp.; assembly: GCA_965224625.1. Taxonomy (GTDB): domain Bacteria; phylum Planctomycetota; class Planctomycetia; order Pirellulales; family Lacipirellulaceae; genus Bythopirellula. The sequence continues at coordinate 87,876 of CBDCZS010000001.1, read as the reverse complement.
TCAGAGTGCCAGCAAAACAAAAAACTCACGCAGAGACGCAAAGGCGCGAAGGAAATTCCTAGAGGTTTTGTAACTGTTTAGCCATCTGAAGTAATAGAACGCGGAGGAACACAGATTAAGCGGATTACCGCTGATCTAAAAACAAGAGTTATTGGCCAAGTGCATGTAAAAGAGTGACCATAAATCGAACAACATCGCCTATTTATCTGCGGAAATCTGTTTAATCCGCGTTCCTCCGCGTCCTATTCTTCTTCACTTCGCTGAAGTACTGCAAAGTTTTTTTCTTTGCGTCTTCGCGTCTTTGCGTGAGACTTTTCTCTTCCCACTACCACCCGCACTAAAAGCGAATCACACGCCGCAGCAACCAAACGCCCCAAAGTGCTAGCACCAAGTTGCCCAACCAAACCGCTTGCGGCGGCAACACACCATCCTTCGCCATATCAAGACACCCCACCAACATCGGATAGTAAACCAACAAGATCGGCAAGAAGCACGCAAAAAAGCTCCCCCAGATTTCCCCATGACGCAATCGAATCGCCATCGGCGCACCAATCATCACAAAACACAAACAACTAAAACCGCCCGCCCAACGCCGATGCGGCTCGGTATACAGCCGGTGCAACGTATACACCGCCCCGCTGTGCGCCGCACGCTTCGTCTGCCAAGCGCCCTGCGACAACTCCACCATACGGCCCGTCATCAACGCATAAGCAGCCGAAGCCGTCATCTCCTGCTTCAACTGATCGATCAACGCCAATTGCTCCACTTTCGAGGGGCCAATCTCGCGCAACGAATACTGCGAAGGACTCCGAGAATCGCCATCCTGCCCTGTAAAATCGGCCAGCGAAACGTCATACTGAAAAGTCCCCGGATGCGAGACATTCCCCTTCCCCCCCAAATCCATATCGGAATTCACCAACATCAGCGAAACCGAACTCTCCGCTGCATTCGCCCGAATCTCCGCCTCGTCCGCCGTAATCGTCCAAGCCGGCTCGCCCGGCCTGGCATAAAACAAAAACGTCGGCTGAATCAATCGCGTCTGCTCGACCCGCCTGACTGAAACTTTCAGTCGGCTATTGCTAAACGAACGCGTCGTACGCAGCCGCCCATAGACAATCTCTTCCAGCGATTCCAACAGCACTCGCTGCACTCCGCCGCGTCCCCAAGAAACCGCCACATCGTTGAGCACCACCGCGACCAGGCTCACCAACGTCGCCAGAATCAGCGTCGGCCAAATCAGCGTCATCGGAGAAATCCCCATCGACTTCACCGCCACAATCTCGTTCGACGCCGCAATCCGCCCATAGACGGTCACCGTCGCCAGCAGCATCGTCCCAGGCACCGCAAACTGCATCGCCTGCGGCAAAATGTAGGGCAACATCTGTAAAATCGGCACCAGCCCCAACCCATTTTCGACCGCCAACTCGCCAATCATCATCACAAACACAAACGCCGTCATACTAGCCAGCGTCAGCAAAAAAACCTTCAACAGGTCGAACACAATGTAACGGGTAAGAATGCGCAAGGCTCTCAACAGCAAGGGAAAGAACGGGAATCGAAGGCCGCTACTCTAGCAGCCCAACCCAACACTGAACTAGTCCAACACCGAAAACGGCACTTCCATGCTAGCAACAACAGTGCTTTTTCCTCTGCGCCTCTGCGTGAGGCTTTTCATCCTTCACCCCAAGTCAACCGTTGAATCGCCCGACTTCGCATCACGCGACTCACGCACCGACTTCATCATCCGCCGCACGGCGCTACAATAAGCAATCACCGCCGACGGAAAATCCCCCTTCGCAATCGACCCGTGCGCCCGCTGACGGTCGACCTGAATCTCCTTCCAATCAAAATCCCACTCACGCTGACTCTCCAAATCCTCAAGCTGCCGAACAATGTCGCTCAGCGTCTCGATACTCTCGGAACTGGGCGTGCATGTGTGCTGGCGATACGGCGCTGTACCGCGCATGTTGATCAGCAGTTGCCCCCGCTTACCCGAACCTTGCCCACTCGAACTCAGCCCACCCGCACCCCACCGCAATCCAAAACCCAAAGCTCCAACGACCAACGCCACCACCCCACACGCCACAGCCGCCACGGTATAGCCACCCAGCGCCAAGCCAAAACCGCCCAACAGACTCAAACCGACTCCCCAACCAACCCACGCCCCAAGCCCCGCATCATCGCGCCGACGCTTCGGTTTTCTTACAACCACCCCATTCAACGATCCGCTCAGCTCCGGACGAGACAACTGCTTGGCATCTGCCACCTCGGCCACGACGACCGTGATATTATCTGGCCCCCCCAACAAATTCGCCAAATCCACCAGCGTCTGCGCCACCTCGCCCAGCGGCAACGCACCCAATACCATCCCAATCAACTCCGGCTTCAACGGCCCCGTCAAACCATCGCTACAAAGCAAATAACGATCACCCGTCGCGATCTCCAAAGGCCCTTCCACATCAATCGCCACCTTCTCATGCGGACCCAACGATCGCGTAATGACATTCTTCGGCACATAGGCCGGCACCTCTTCCTCGGTCGCATGACCGGCCAACGCCATCTCCCACACCAAACTATGGTCGAACGTCAGTTGTTCAAAACTCTCGTCCCGCAAACGATACACACGGCTATCGCCCACATGCCCAACCATCGCACCGCACGGCATCAACACCAAGCAACTACAGGTGGTCCCCATCCCCTGAAAGTCGACCGTGTCCTGACCCTTCGCATAGATCGCATCATTCGCAGCGCGAATGGCCGCAGCAATCGCTTCCTTCGGCGACTCCTCCGATTGCTTGTGATAGCTCAGCGGAATCGCATCGGCCGCCATCTTGCTGGCCAACTCACCCGCCGCATGGGCACCCATCCCATCGGCCACCAACAGCAAATGCCCATGACTCTGCCAACGGCCCTTGCTATCAGCCAGCGCCACCGCAAACGAATCTTGATTGCTAGCCCGGCGCATCCCCACATCGCTAGCAGCCGCACAGCGCAATCCACCAACATTTTGCTCCAACTTACTATGCGAGCTAGCCATAAATAAACCGCACCCCGTCCCCAATTCGCCCCACTGCTATCAAACCCAAACCCCCATCCTATCTTCACCCCCTGCCCGTTGATAGGCGAACTGCAACAGCAACCCCCACTTCTCACGAGAAATCAAGCCCCAAGTCGGCATGGCCAAGCCCAACTCCCACCCCTATACTCGGCCCGCTTTTCCCCCTCCGCCCCCCGGCCCTACCCCAGCCTACATGACACGGCGAAATCGAAAACTCCCGACACGACGCGCCCTGCTCTGCCTGGCCCTACTAGGCTGCCTACTACAAACCGGCTGCGTGCGCCGCCGACTGATGGTCCGCAGCAATCCACCAGGCGCGATGGTCTACGTCGACAACCAACCGATCGGCACCACCCCCTGCGCCACCGATTTCACCTACTACGGCACCCGCGAAATCCGCCTCGTCAAAGCGGGCTACGAAACCCTCACCGTCAACCAGCCGATCCCCTCGCCCTGGTACCAAATTCCCCCGTTCGACTTCGTCAGCGAAAACATTATCCCGCGCAAAATCCAAGACTACCGCACCGTCTCGTTCAACATGGTGCCCCAAGTGATCGTCCCCACCGAACAACTGATCGCCCGAGGCGAACAACTTCGCCAAAACACCCTCCAAGGCGTCGTCCTACCCGCCAGCGCCACGGTCGCTCCCCCCGGCACAATCCTGCCACCCGGCCCCACACTCGCCCCACCAACTTTCACCCCACCCACACTAGGCCAACCCACCCTCGCCCCACCAGGCACCGACACACTCCCCATCGGCGGCCAATCTCTCTAAGTCAACGCGATTCCAAAATCTCACGCCAAGGCGTTAGGACGCGAAGCAAAGAGGCGAAAGAAAGGGAACCGCAGATAAACGCCGATGCACGCAGATGAAATCCTGCATTTCAAGCATCTGTGGGCGTTTCAGTCTTCCTCGGCGGTTCATTTCATTACGCACGCTAGACATGTATTTAGGCCAGATAGAGACGAGGCCCCAAAGAAAAACATCGGCGTTTATCGGCGGCTTTTTTCTTCGCGCCTTAGCGCCTTTACTTGATCGGCGTTTCACGGTTCCGAGGCACGATCCCTCGCGCAATACGTGCCGGATCGCGCGCAATTTTATCCGTCAACACCCACACATTATCCAAGATCTGCCGGATGCGCCGATGAATCAGCGGATCGTTGATCATCCCGCGCACATCGGTGATCGTCCCTTTCGCTTCGCCCACCGCAGCCGAAGCCTGACTCACCGCACTCGCCAACTCTTGATAAAGCCGGTCATCATGAATCAACTTGCCGATCGTCCCATCGCTACTATTAAGATTCTTCGCCAGCAGCGCCACTTCGCCTAGCAACTCGCTCAGATTATTCACGCTCGCTTCCATCGCATCGACAATCTCTGGTCCGCGCTCACCCAGCGGCCCCGTCAGCCCTTGCAGATTCTTAAGATTCTCATCCGCCGAACCGACCGCCGCCTCCAACACTTCCATGATCTCCTTCGCATCCGTAATCACCGTTGGCAACTGCGTCAGCGCATCTTTCAACTGGTTCTTAAACTGCTGATCGCCCATCACCTCATCCACATTGGCCATCACGCTACTAAAATTGTTCATCGCACTTTCGGCAGAAACAAACAACCGATCAATGCGCTCGATATCCTGCCCGCCTAACACGCTATTCAAACGCTCCGCCATGTTCCCCACTTCGTCACCCGCACGCCCCAACGACCGGATCGTCTGCTTCAAATCGCCCTGCAAATTCGCAATCAAATCCAACGGACTCGGATTGTACATCCCCCGAAGCGGCCCGCCACCTGGCTGCACGATCTGTGCCCCTAGGCTCGGCCCTGCCGGCGTAAACTCGACCACCGCATCCCCTATCAGCGACGTCTGGATGCGCGCCTCCTCGTTCGTCTTCACATATTTCCCTTCGTCGACATTGATCGTAATCAACGCCCCGTCGTCCGTATCTTCCACCGTCGCCACACGACCAATGAGAATCCCCCGACGGCGCACCGGCGTATCGGGCAACACCCCCGGCGCCTGCGAGACCAACACTTGCAGCTGATACTGATTGCGAAACGGCGACCAAGAAAAATCGCTGTTCATCAGAATCAAAAGCACCGTGATCACCAGCGTGGCAAACACCACCACACCCACCCGAAACTGTTTTGTACGATCATCCATCAGATTTTCCCTTAGCTGACAAGCCTCCGGCAATGCATCGCATCGCGGCTATTTTTTCATCCTTCATCCTTCATCCTTCATCCTTCATCCTTCATCCTTCACCCTTCATCTCCCTCATTTCCATCAACCGATCCCCCGCCTCGCCGCGCACAAACTGCGCCACACGCCGATCCGTCGACCGATCAATCTCCTCCGGCGTCCCATCAAAAATAATTTGCGGCTCATCCCCCTCCAACCGCGACTGCGGATAAAGCATCACCACCCGATCGGCCACCTTCCGCGCCGTCTTCATGTCGTGCGTCACAATAATGCTCGTCACGTCATAACTCTCCTGCGTGCGCATCATCAGCTCGTTGATCACATCACTCACAATCGGATCCAGCCCGGTCGTCGGCTCGTCATACAACAACACCTCCGGATGCATCACCAGCGCCCGTGCCAGCCCCACCCGCTTGCGCATCCCGCCCGACAGTTCCGCAGGCCGCTTGGCCAACACACTCCTCGGCAACCCCACTTCCGCCAGCCGAGCAAGCATCTCCGCCTGATGTTGTCCTTTTTCTTTGGGCCGGTGCTGCCTCAGCGGAAACAAAATATTCTCGGCAACCGACATGCTGTCAAACAGTGCCGCGTTCTGAAACACAAACCCAAACCGCGTCCGCTGCTCGGCCAACTCTTGCTCTGACAAACGATCGACCCGCGTCCCATCAAACTCCACATGCCCCTGCTGAGGACGAACCAGTCCGATCAGCGTCTTCAACAACACCGTCTTCCCGCACCCACTCTCGCCAATCACCGCCAACGTCTGTCCACGCGGCACCGTCAACGAAATACCGCGCAACACTTCCTGACGCCCAAAACGAACGTGCAAATCACAGACATCCAAAATTCCATCCGGCGTAACCATCAACCCGCCAATGCCATCGCACTTTGTGGCCAAACGGCCATGTAAACCTGATCCAAAAATATGCTCAAAAACAAATCGATCACAATAATCACGACAAACGAATGCACAAACGCCGTCGTCGCCGCATTGCCCACGCCCTCCGCCCCCGGCTCACAATGAAACCCTCGATAACAACTCAACAGCCCAATCGTCGCCCCAAAAAAGACGCTCTTGATCACCCCATAAAGCAAATCCCAGTTCTCAACAAACTTCTGAGCATTCGTCGTGTAATGCTGCATGTCGATGCCCAAGAAAAAGATGCAGTACACCGACCCCCCCACGACACCCATAAACACCGCCATGATCGTCAGCGAAGGAATCAACAACAGACAACTCAAAAACCTCGGCACCACCAAATACTGAATCGGATTTGCCCCCATACTCGACAACGCATCGATCTGCTCCGTCACCCGCATCGTCCCCAACTCCGCCGCCATCGCGCTCCCCACGCGCCCTGCCAGCATCGTCGCCGCAAGCACCGGCCCCAACTCGCGGAACATCGACTTATTAATCACCCCGCCCAACTGCGTTTCCAAACCAAACGCACGAAACTGCGTATAAGACTGCACCGCCAGCACCATCCCAATAAACGTCCCCGTCAGCGCCACCACCGGCAAGCTCAGCACACCAATTTGATACATATTGCTAAACAACGTCTCGCGCCGCGGCAGCCGAGTCACCATCCAAGCCAGCGTCCGCCAAGCAAACAGCGTCATGTCGCCCAGCGTCTCAAAAGCGTTCACCACCGCCGCACCCATATCGGCAAACGATTCATAAACACCCCCCACCAGCCCACGCCGACGCGTAGACCCCAAAACCGACGATTCCAAACCAGAAGACATAGGAAAAGACCTCTCATCCCTCAGTAGCCGCGTTGCAACGCAACGCAAGACGCGGCGCATGAAACGTCGCTTCTACATCTTTCGTCGCAACCGACTCTAACGCTTGAGCAAAGATGAACGCTAGCAACGATTTGGCAAGGCAGAGAACCTACAGACAACGCAACACCACAAAAAATCCGCGAAGCTACAAAAAAATAGCCGCGATTCAACGAATCGCCGGAGAGCACCTACTAAGTACCCCTCCAGCGATTCGTTGAATCGCGGCTATCGCGAAATGAGTCTTCCAACGCGCTACGCGGCGTTACGCCTCCTCCGCCCCAACAATGCGAAGCTCGCAACCACCCCCATCGCTAGCGCCGACGGCTCAGGAACCGCCGTATATTCCAAAACTATGTGAAACACGCCACCCGAAAGAAAGCCTGGGCGAGTCACCGAAACCTCCACCTGACCATCGGCAACAAACCCACTCAAATCGGCCAGCGGAATCGTAACCGGCGCAGGAGTACCGCCACTGGTGTCCAAGAAGTTGACCGGCAAAATCCGCCCAGCAGTCTGGCCGGGTGTCTGATAAGTCATCCCATCCACGGTCAGTTGTTCGAGTCGCTTGCCATTGTTAAACAGCTCCCCACCCGGATCTGCGAACAACGAAAGCGTGGCATCCGAAGCCGCCGGCAGAGCGCCTGTGAAAGTCAGCACCGCCGTTCCTCCAACAGAACCAGCCTGCGATTGACTGTAAATGGTCAACGCCCCAGCCTGATTGGCCGCAACAAAAAGCACAGCGCAGGCCAACAGAGTACGAATCAAAATCATAAGTCCCTCCCAAGCATCAGAACGAAGAATCAACAGTACGGCTAACCACCATACTATTGCGGCGCCCCTATCCCTGTCAAAGGAAAAGCCGCGAAGCTACAAAAAAAATAGCCCCGATTCAACGAATCGAGGCTATCGCAATAAATTTTCAAACGTGCTGCGGCGTTACGCCTCCCCCGACGGCGATGCCTCGCCATCCCCCTCGGCAACCGCACCCACAGGCTCCGGCTCGGCTTCTTTGGTCTTCAAGCCCACGAACTCAAGCTGCTTCTTCCCGCCGACCTCTTTCATCGTCACCTTGATCAGATCCTTGCCGTTGAACTCGCCCTTCAGCAGTTCCTCGGCCAACGGATCTTCCACAAACGATTCGATCGCACGACGCAACGGCCTCGCACCATAATCCGTGTTCGAGCCTTTCTTAATCAAAAACTCCTTGGCCTCGTCCGACAACTCGATTTCCAAACCGCGTTCTTGCAAACGGCCGCGAATCTTCGCCAGTTCCAGATCGACCACCTCTTTCAAATCGTCGACCGTCAGGTGACGGAACACGATAATTTCGTTCACACGGTTAATAAACTCGGGCCGAAACACCTTTTCGATCTCGTCCGTCACACGCGACTTCATGCTTTCGTACGAAGCATCGTCGTCCGGCTTCTGAAAACCAAACGACGCCTCGTTCTTGATCGCGTCGGCCCCAGCATTCGTCGTCATAATCAAAATCACATTACGGAAGTCAACATGCCGACCAAAACTGTCCGTCAGCCGTCCCTCTTCCATCAACTGCAATAACATATTGAAAACTTCGGGGTGGGCCTTCTCGATTTCATCGAGCAACACCACCGCATACGGCCGACGCCGAATCTGCTCCGTCAACTGCCCACCCTCTTCATAACCGACGTAGCCTGGAGGCGCACCAATCAAACGGCTAATGTTGTGCTTCTCCATGTACTCGCTCATGTCGATCTGGATCAGCGCCTCTTCGTCGCCAAACATAAACTCAGCCAACGCCTTCGCAAGCAACGTTTTTCCTACACCCGTCGGACCTGCAAACACAAAACAGCCGGTCGGACGTTTGGGATCTTGCAATCCGCTCCGACTTCGACGCACCGCTTTGGCAATGGCGCTGATCGCCTCATTCTGGCTAATCACCTTTTCGTGCAGCTCGGCTTCCATGTTCATCAGCCGCATCGTGTCTTCGGTGCTCATGCGAGTCAACGGAATGCCAGTCATCTTCGAGACCACCTCGGCAATCACATCTTCGTCCACCACGCCGCCGTTCTCACGCGACTTCTCACGCCACTCTTTCGTGATCTGCTGCTTCTTCTTCTTCAGCTTATCCGCCGAATCACGCAGCGATGCCGCCTTCTCAAAATCTTGATTCGCAACGGCCTCTTCTTTTTCCTTATTGAGCTGTTCGACTTCGTCGTCGATCTCTTTCAGATTCGGCGGCTTACTCATCGTCTTCAACCGCACACGAGCACCCGCCTCGTCGATCACGTCGATCGCCTTATCCGGCAAGCAACGTCCCGTAATGTAACGATCCGAAAGCTCCACCGCAGCCTTCACCGCGTCGTCCGTGATCTGCACCCGATGATGCTCTTCATAACGGTCGCGCAAACCCTTCAAAATATCGATCGTATCCTCCGGCGTGCTCGGCTCGACCATCACCTCCTGAAAACGTCGAGCCAAAGCCGAATCTTTTTCGATGTACTTCCGGTACTCATCAAGCGTCGTCGCACCGATGCACTGTATCTCACCGCGAGCCAACGCTGGCTTCAACACGTTCGACGCGTCAATCGCTCCCTCGGCACCACCTGCGCCCACAAGTGTGTGCAACTCGTCGATGAACAAAATCGTGTTCTTCGCTCGACGCACTTCGTTCATTACCGCCTTGATTCGCTCTTCAAATTGGCCCCGATACTTCGTCCCCGCGACCATCATCGCCAAGTCGAGCACCACAATCCGACGTTCCAATAGCAGCTCCGGAACTTCACCAGAAATCACCCGCTGTGCAAACCCTTCGACGATCGCCGTCTTGCCGACGCCCGCTTCGCCCAACAACACTGGATTGTTCTTCGTTCGGCGGCAAAGCACCTGAATCGCCCGTTCAATCTCTTTCTCACGGCCGATCACCGGGTCCAACTTACCCTGCTTGGCCAATTCGGTCAGATCGCGGCCAAAGCTATCGAGTGCCGGCGTCTTGCTCTTGCTCTTACGCCCTTCACGCTCCTCGCCCTGCTCGCTACCACCACGGCCACCTCGACCACTCGTCTCTTCACCCTCAAGACCATGCCCCAACAAATTGAGCACTTCCTCACGCACTTCCTCAAGCTTCAAGCCCAAGTTCATCAACACCTGAGCCGCCACGCCCTCTTGCTCGCGCAACAGACCCAGCAAAATATGCTCGGTCCCGACGTAGTTATGATTCAAATGACGAGCCTCTTCCATCGAGTACTCAATCACCTTCTTTGCCCGTGGCGTCTGAGGCAACTTGCCCATCGTCACCATATCGGGACCGCTCTGCACAAGTTTCTCGACTTCGAGGCGGATCTTGCGAAGGTCCACATCGAGGTTTTTTAGCACGTTGGCCGCCACACCGCTTCCCTCTTTGATCAGCCCCAAGAGCACATGCTCGGTGCCGATGTACTCATGGTTAAATCGCTGTGCCTCTTGATTGGCCAGCTGCATCACCTTGCGAGCTCGGTCGGTAAATCGTTCGTACATGGCGTCTGTCTCCTGTTGCGTTGGTTGCGCTAACTTCTTTTATGGCTATGCCGCTTCGCGGCGGTTGGTATCTTCATTGGACGCTTCTGGCGGTTCGATCAGCTTCAAAGAAACGTCACTCACCTCATCCGCTTCGTCGTTGTTTATTTCGTCATTCGCTTCGTCATTTACTTCGTCATTTACTTCGTCATTCATTTCGTCGATCGCCGAACGTTCGGCGGCAATCTCGTGTTGCCACGTTTCTGCTGCTTCCAATCGTTCGAGTCGATCCAGTTGCCGAAGCGCCTCAGCGCCCCGACCCTGATGCCGCCACAAGGTCGCCAGCATCAGCCGGCTCTCCACGTCGCGAGCATCTTGCTTCAATAATTTCAATAACACCTGTTCCGTCGCTACCCAATCGTTGGATAGATAATGGCCTTGCGCTTCGCGAAACAATAGGTCGCGCTCCGCAGGGGACTGGTCCGTCGCCTCGTCATCCATCGCTTCGTCTTCGGTCACATCCAGGCAAAGGGCTTGCCGCTCGGCGCGACTCTGCCAACGCACTGCCAGCCAAACGACCGCCAACACACTGTAGCCCGCCAACAACATCCTGCTTGGCAGCCACGCGTCAAACACCAACGTCGCCAGCAACAACACGTTGGCCAACGCCGTAAATCCTACCGCCACAAGCAATCCTGCCCAAGACCCCCCAATCCACAACTGCGGAAGTCCCGGCCAAAAATAGGCGGCTTTCTGTATTCTACGCATTCGCACCGAAAGCGATCCTCGCCTCAAGCAGACCACCCCCCGCGACGATATCGATCGCCGCCCAGAGCAGTCAGGAAAGTCTAGCCTGTAGTCTGGCCGAATCAAGGCAAACAGCAACCACGACACGATTTACAGCAACGCAAGTCGTTTGCCCACTCGCTTTTACCCACCAGAAAAGAGTACTCCCACCTACGCACCCACCCCTAGGACATTGTGTCCTTGTAGGAAGGAGGGGAAGATAACGATAATAACGCCCAGAGGGAATGCGAATTGAAGTCTTCGATCTAAGATCGAAGATCGCCCCGCCCCCCCCCGGCGAGCGTGCTTCAGCACGCGGGAACCCACAAAAAACCAACTGCTAGCAAAAAATGCCCCACACCCCCACCACCCGAATCCTCGACGCCTCCGCCAACCGCGCCACCGAAGGACTCCGCGTCGTCGAAGACTACACCCGTTTCGCGCTCGACGATGCCCACCTCACCCAGCTCTGCAAGCAACTCCGCCACGATCTGGCCACCACCTGCGCCGACCTCCCCCATCGACCCGCCGCCCGCGACACCCAACACGACGTCGGCACCACCCTCACCACCCCAACCGAATCCAACCGCCTCGACCCCCTCGACGTCTGCCTCGCCAGCCTCCAACGCACCAAACAATCGCTCCGAAGCCTCGAAGAGTACAGCAAAATCTCTTCCCCAAAACTGGCCCCCCATTTTGAATCCCAACGCTACCGCCTCTACACCCTCGAAAAATCCCTCCTCCTCACCCAAGAAAATCGCTTACGGCTACGCAACACCAACCTCTGCGTCCTCATCACCGGCCAAGAATCTCCCACAGCCTTTACCACTCTCGTAAAAAAACTCGTCGACACCGGCGTCGGCATGATTCAGCTTCGCGACAGTCAACTCCCCGACACCCAGCTCGTCGAGCGCGCAAAAACGCTCGTCGCAATCGCAAAAAATCACCCCGACGCTCCCCCCCTCACGATCATCAACGACCGCCCCGACCTAGCCGCCGCCGCCCACGCCGACGGCGTCCACCTCGGCCAAGACGACCTCCCCCTCCAAGACGCCCGCGCCCTCCTCGGCCCCCGCAAACTCATCGGCATCTCCACGCACTCCCTCGACCAAGCCCGCCGCGCCCGCCTCGACGGAGCCAACTACCTCGGCGCCGGCCCCACCTTCCCCTCCACCACCAAATCGTTCGACCACTTCCCCGGCCTCGACTATTTACAACAAGTCGCCGCCCAAGTCACCCTCCCCACCTTCGCCATCGGCGGCATCCACCCCCAAAACCTCCCCAAAGTCCTAGAAACAGGCATCACCCGCATCGCGGTCAGCAGCGCCGCCCGAGACGCAAGCGAACTCCTGACCCTCCTCCACAACCAGCCTTCCCCTGCTTCAGAATAAAAACGAACCACAACGGAACAACGGAACCACGCAATTTTTTTCCGTCGTTTCGTCGTTCCGTCGTGGTTCAAACAAGCGCGCAGCCCGAGTATGATGGAAAACTTCATTCCCCAATCCGCAATCCAAATTCCGCAATCAACACTATGCTCCACGCAATCATCATGGCCGGCGGCTCCGGCACCCGCTTTTGGCCCGCCAGCCGCGCCGCCACCCCCAAACAACTCCTCCAGCTCGTCGGCGACGCCACCATGATCCGCCAGACGGTCGACCGCCTCGACGGCCTCGTCCCCCCCGAGCAAACGCTCGTCGTCACCAACGAACGCCTCGTCGACACGATCCAACAGCAACTCCCCGAACTACCCCCCACCTCGATCGTCGGCGAACCGTGCAAACGCGACACCGCCCCCTGCATCGGACTGGCCGCCCTACTCGTCAGCCGCAACGACCCCGACGCCACCATGGCCGTCATGCCCGCCGACCACGTCATCCAACCCACCGACGCCTTCCAAGCCGCCGTCCAACAAGCGGCCGACATGGTCGAACAGCAACCCGACCAAATCGTCACCTTCGGCATCAAGCCCACCTACCCCGCCGAAATTTTTGGTTATATCCAGCGCGGCGCGGCGATCGACTCCTCCACCCAAGCCCCCAGTTACCAAGTCAAAGAGTTTCGCGAAAAGCCCGACGCCGCAACCGCCGCCAAGTACCTCGACTCGGGCGACTACTACTGGAACTCCGGCATCTTTATCTGGAAGGCAAAAACCATCCTAGAGGCATTAGCCGCACGCCAACCTGCGATGCTCGCCCACCTACAAAAAATCGTCGATGCTTGGGGAACCGACGCCCAAGCAAAAACGCTCACCACCGAGTTCACCGCCATCGAGGGCATCTCGGTCGACTACGCCATCATGGAACACGCCACCAACGTCGCCGTGATCGAAGCCCCCTACCACTGGGACGACCTCGGAGGCTGGCAATCCCTAGCCCGCCTCCAAGGCACCGACGAAAACAACAACACCATCGTCGGGAAACACCTAGGCTTCAACACCACCGGCACCATCGTCCGCTCCGACGACCAGCACCTCGTCGTCACCCTAGGCCTAAAAGACTGCATCGTCGTCCACACCGACAACGCCACCCTAGTCGCCAACAAAAACGACGAAGAATCCATCCGCAAAGTAGTAAAAGAACTAGAAACCCGAGGTTGGACCGAGTATCTGTAGCCCATTCACCCTTCACTCACTCCGGTCCCTTACGGTCGCGGTAAGTAGGGTGCGTGCAGCGAAGCGGAACGCACCTTTTTATCCACCCGTTCCTGGTGCGTTCCGCTTCGCTCCACACACCCTACAAATTCCATCAACCTTCCGCCCTCCCCCTTCATCCTTATGCGCATCGCAGGCATCGACTACGGCACCGTCCGCATCGGCATCGCCATCGCCGATCTCGAAGTCGGCATCGCCGGCCCCTACGAAAATTACGACCGCCGCAACGAAAAGCTCGACGCCCAATACTTTTCTGAGCTAGCGAAAAACGAACGCCTCGCCCGCTTCGTCGTCGGCCTCCCCGTCCACCTCAGCGGCAACGAAAGCCAAAAATCCCGCGAAGCCCGCCAGTTCGGCGCTTGGCTAGAAAAACTAACCAACGTCCCCGTCCACTATTTCGACGAGCGATACACCTCCTCCGAAGCCGAAGCAATCCTCGGCGACGCCAACCTCACCAAAAAAAAACGCAAGGCACGCCTCGACCAGCTCGCCGCCCAAATCATGCTCACCGCGTATTTGGAAGCAGGGGCAAAGGACCAAGACTCGCCAGGCGGGATTGAATAAATGGCATTAAAAAATGAACCACAGAGGACACAGAGGACCTTATTTTTATTTCCCTCTGTGCTCCTCAATGTCCTCTGTGGTGATTCCTTTCTTTACGAATCACAACCATGAAAAAACTCCTCTTCGGCTGCGGTTATCTCGGGCATCGGGTCGCGCGACTCTGGCGCGACGCCGGCGAAGAGGTCTGCGTCATTACGCGCTCGCCCGATCGGGCTGCTCAATTACGTGACGAAGGATTCCAAACCGTCGTTGCCGACGTCGCTAACGCCAGCACGCTCGCCAACCTCCCCCCTGCCGAAACCGTCCTCTTCGCCGTCGGCTTCGACCGCACCACCTCCCAAAACACCCTCCACCAAGTCTACGCCGACGGCGTAAAAAACGTCCTCGCCGCCCTGCCCTCTACCGTCGAACGTTTTATTTACATCAGCACCACCGGCGTCTACGGCCCGACGGACGGCGACTGGGTCGACGAAACAACACCCACCAACCCCCAACGCGACGGCGGCCGCGCGTCGCTCGCTGCCGAACAGCATCTTTGCGAAGGGGGCCTTGGCGAAAATGCAATCCTCCTCCGCCTAGCCGGCCTCTACGGACCCGGCCGAATCCCCTACCTAGAAAAACTTCGCGACGGCCAGCCGATCGCCGCCCCAAGCCAAGGCTGGCTCAACCTCATCCACGTCGACGACGCCGCCCCCATCGTCCTAGCTGCCGAAGCCTGGGCGAAACCACAAGCCGCCGGCCCCCACGTTTTCTGCGTCGCCGACGGCCACCCCGTCCCCCGCGCCGACTACTACCGCCAGGTCGCCCAACTCATCGGCGCTCCTCCACCCCAATTCACCACCCCCGACTCCAATTCACCCGCTGCCCTCCGCGCTACCGCCAACCGCCGCATCGCCAACACCAAGCTCCGCCAGCAATTAAAACACAACTTCGCCTACCCCACCTACCAAGAAGGCCTTGCCGCTATCCTAAAAGCAAAACCGTAGCCCAGACAGGACTTTTACGCCAAAGGCGCTTTACACCGTAGTCCAGACAGGACTTTTACGCCAAAGGCGTTGTACATCGTAGCCCAGGGTCGACGCAAAGCGGCGCACCCTGGGTTAAACGATCCACAAGAAAGTTACGCTGAAAGCGTTACACAAGGGCCTAACAGACAGGCTTCCAGCCTGTCCTACGAACAACCACCTATTGAGATTCGTTCTCGTTTGCATTCCAATCCCAACTCCCCGTAGAATCAGCCCTAACAAAAAACTGCCCACTCCCCACTGCCCACTCCCCACTACTTCGACTCCCATGCTCCAACGGACTCCCCTCTTCCCCCACGTCATCGAACTCAACCATCAGGCGCGCCGCCGCATCACCTGCAGCGCCTACCTGATCTACGACGACGACGCATGGACCCTCTTCGACATCGGCTACGAAGACGCCGTCGACGACATCATCGACCTCATCCGCGAACTCGACTTTCCGTTTAGCAAATGCCAAACGCTCATCGCCTCGCACGCCGACGTCGACCACATCCAAGGCCTCTCCAAAGCCAAACAGATTTTCAAAACCACGGTCACCGCCCATCCGCTCGCCGCCAAATACCTCGAATCGGGCGACAAGCTCGCCACCTTCGCTCAGATTACTGCCCAAGACATCAACCTCGACATGCCGCCCGTCACCGTCGAAAACCGCGTCAACGATGGCGACACCATCCAAATTGGCAACCTCCAACTCGAAGTCTGGCATACCCCCGGCCACACCGACGGCCAACTCTCACTCCGCATGGACGACCTCCTCTTCTCCGGCGACAATATCTTCCGCGACGGCTGCGTCGGCGCCATCGATGCCCACCACGGCAGCAGCATCCCCGACTTCATCAAATCCCTAGAACGCATCCAGTCGAGCGACGTCCGCTGGCTCCTCCCCAGCCACGGCCCCGTCTTCCGAAAGGAAAACGCGCACATCCAACGCACCATCGACCGCCTCGAAGGCTATCTCCACATGGCCGACTTCGGCACCTGCGCCACCGACTGGCCCCTCATCGACCAATGGGAAAAAGAACTCGTCGAAGGCCGACTCCCCCAGTAACCGCGTTGCAACGCAACGCACGGCGCCCCCCAAAAAAACTTTTCCCTGGCAATTAAGCCACCCCCTCCCCTAAGCTGCCCCTCACAGCTATCCCCAACACCTTTGCGCCTTAGCGCCTTTGCGTGAGGCTTTTTCGCGTGAGACTTTTTCTTCCCCCAACAAAAACATAAAAACATGTCGCAACTAGGACGCCCACGCGCACTCGACGACATCAAACGGCGCGAGGTCTGCGCCGTCGTCGCCACCGGTTGCAGCCTCGCCGACGCCGCCCGTTACGTCGGCTGCGCCCCAACCACCCTCCGCCGCGAAGCCCTCCGCAACCCCGAATTTCACGAAGCCCTCCGCCAAGCCGAAATGGGCTCCCAGCTCGGACCCCTCCGCCTCGTACGCAAAGCGGCCAACAGCCACTGGCGCGCAGCCGCATGGCTACTCGAACGGATCAACCCCGAGCGGTTTGCCAAACCCGACAAAAAAACCTTGCAACCCGCCGAAGTCGCCCAGCTCGTCGACAGCATCGTCGAACTCATGGCCGAAGAAATCGACGACCCCGCCACCCAACAACGCATCTACCACAGCCTCCTCGCCAAAGCCCACCAAGTCACCCGCGAATTCCTAGCCGCCGACCGCCCCCGTCGCGACCCCCGCCGCAACCAAAAACAGCTCGAACAAGCCCCCCCCAAAAAAATGACGAATGACGAATGACGAATGACGCCCAGTTCTCCGAAAATGGCCCAAAACGATTAACAGCCTTAGCCTTCTACCCCAAAGGGGTTTTACACCGTAGCCCAGGGTTGCGAACGAAGTGAGCTACCCTGGGTTGAGGTTCTACGAGCACCTGTACCCTGAAGGGGTTCTACACCTCCCCTGTGTGTAACCCCTACTCTGTTGCCACCCAAGCCCCAGGGTAGGATCGCTTGCGCGACCAACCCTGGGCTACGGTGTAAAACCCCTTCGGGGTAAGAGTTTCGACCTGGCTGCAGAACTTGGAACTACTGTCATTCGTCCCTCCGTCCGTTATTGGGTATTTCGTCATTCGTCATTCAGCTCCGCGACTTTTGCACCTCCCAACGAAAAAACAAAATACGCGACAAAACTCACCCCCACACGTCGCTAGCAAGCCGACAAAAACAGACCCGCACCACTGCCAGCACCCCGACTTTTGCACTTTCGCCCGCCAACCCCCGCTGCAAAAGTCGCCGCCCCAAAAAAAACCGATTGTGACGATTATGCCGAACATTCCCTCAACCTGGAGTTTGCCGATTGCCGATCACCCTCATAAGGAAACGCTTATCCGCCGAAACCCGACATCGGTTTCGCGGCTTTATCTTTCAGAGGGGAAAACGTCCATGATCCGCAGGATCTTCTTATCAGCCTGTTGCGCAACCGCCTTTGCCTGTTGCCTCAGCCATGCCGACACCGCCGCCGCCCAACAGGCCTACGGCCGCTCGTGGGGCCAAACCTACAACACCCAAGACTGGGATCGCTTCTACCACTATCCCTACGTCTACTACCCGCAGAACTTCTGGGGAAACGAATACTACCGCAGCGCCGATAGCCTCTATCACCGCTATCCCTCAGAAATGCGCATACCGGTCTACAACCGCAAGTGGCACAACTACTACCCCAACAGCCGCACCTACCACAGCGGCCACCACTTCGTCCTCGACGTCTTTTAACCCACGTTTTTTTAACCACGTTTAGCCCCACCACAATAGCCGGCGAGCTACGCCTCGCCGCCGTCCACCTCACAAGCAAACCGCCCACAAGCCAACCGAAAATACACGTCGACAGCCAACTCCAACTGCTCCACGTCGATCCACTCGTCGATCGTATGCGCCTGATCAATCGAACCAGGACCAAACACCACGGTCGGAATCCCAGCCTCCGCGAGCGCCCAAGCATCGGTGCCATACGGCACACCAATCAGCCCGCTCGAAGGCCCCACGCCGCGAACGGTACTCACGATCGTCTCCGCCCAATCTCGATTCTCGCCATCACATAGCCCCGTACTACGGCTAGACGGCGGTTCGTGCTCAATCGTTGCTGCACTGCTTTGGGTATGCTCAGCAACAAATGCCACAAGCTCTTCATACGCCTCTTCGGGACTCTCGCCCGGAACCAGCCGTCGATCAATATCGATCACCGCATGATCAGGCACCGTATTCACTCCCGTCCCGCCCTGGATCGTCCCCACGCAAACCGTAGGGCCTCCACACATCGCGTGAGCGGACCTCTTGCTCAGCACCTGCTCTTGATACCGATCAATCGCCTGAACGACCTGTGCCATCCCCGTGATCGCATTACACCCACGCTCTGGCTGCGACGAATGCGCCGCCTTCCCACGCACATGGCACCGCCAACGCACGCTCCCCTTGTGCGCCACCACAACATCCAACAACGTCGGCTCCGCCACAATCGCCCGCGTAGGCCGCAACCCTCGCAGCTCCGCCAGCGAAAGCGGCCCACGCACCTCTTCTTTCTCCGACGCATCGCCCCACAACCGACAAAGCGCTTTGACGCCCGTGAAGCCACACTCCTCGTTAATCGTCATCGCCAAGACGACCGTCTGTTGCAGCTCGACGGACTCCTCCTCTACCCGCACCAAGGCAGCCAACATCGCCGCCATCCCTCCCTTCACGTCACACGCCCCACGCCCCCACAGACGCCCCTCCGACTCGGTCGCACCGAACGGATCGATCGTCATCCCAGCGATTCCAACCGTATCCTGGTGGACCTCCCACAGCATGGTCCCTCTCGCTTCGGCACCAGCCCCAGCACGGCAGACCACCACGATATTCTCCCGCCCAGGATGAACCGTCTGTCTCAACCAAGGCCATCCTCGATTTTGGAACAGTTCTTCCAAAAAGCGGGTAATTTTTTCTTCGCCGGCCAAAGCCTCGTCCTCCGGCGAAAAGGCGGGATTTACGCTGGGAATACACACTAAATCCCGAAGTAAGTCCTTTACAAATAGCGACATACGACAACCTCATCCCTTTGCACTAAGAGCAGAAAACGCTATACCAACTTCCCTAATAAACTATAAATCTATCAAAATCTTCCCTTAAAAGGCCCCAAAGCATTTGCTAAATAAGGGGTTGCTCGTTAAGATCGCTAGTGCGTGGCTTGTCCATGCGTATTTTACCCTCTGTGGGTCGCTGCCCCACCCACAGAGGGCTTTTTTATGCGCTTTTCTTCGCGTAACGGCCCGATTGCAGACCTCTCTGCAAACGATAACGCCTTGGCAACGCCCCTCAGTTCGATATGGTAAAGGATTCCAGCCCTAATAGGGCCGTCCCCGAAACCTTTGCCCCGTTCCGCTGAAAGCGGCGGCAAAAAAGCTCCAAAGAAAAATTCCTATGTCTGACAGTCCGATCGATCTTGCTGTGGTCGACACACTATTACAAAACTTCGCCGATCCCGAAACCGGTCGCAACCTCAAACAGATGGATCAGGTCGTTGACATATCCGCTGACGGCGATCATCTGCAACTGACTGTGGGGCTTACCAGCTACAGTGCTCCGCTCTGGGAAGAGACGCGTCAACAACTTGTCGACGAGCTACAGGCCAAGCTGCCAGGCAAGCAGATCACCGTCAAAATCGTCGAGCACGATCGCCCTGCCCAGCCGATCGGCACGATTGGCCTCACCGCCAAAAACGTGATCGCCGTCGGTTCTGGCAAAGGAGGCGTCGGCAAAAGCACGATTGCCGCGTCCTTGGCTCTAGGCCTCCAACGAGCCGGCTGCAAGGTCGGCCTGATGGACGCCGACGTCTATGGGCCAAGTATTCCGCACCTACTAGGCATCGACGAAAAGCCGACTGCCGTCAACAAACGCCTACAACCGGTCGAAGCCGAGGGTCTGCGTGTGATGAGCATGGGCTTTCTGGTCCCGCCTGAGGAAGCCGTCATTTGGCGTGGTCCGATGCTCCACGGAGCGATCACCCAGTTTCTGCGTGACACCGACTGGGGCGATCTCGACTATCTGATCATCGACATGCCGCCTGGCACCGGCGATATCTCGCTCACGCTCTCGCAGCTCCTCCCGCTGACCGGCGCGATCGTGGTCTGTACGCCACAGGACGTCGCTCTGATTGACGCCGTCAAGGCGATCGCCATGTACCGAAAAGTCAACATCCCGATGCTAGGCATGGTCGAAAACATGAGCTACTTTCTTTGCCCCGACAACGGCAAACGGTACGACATTTTTGGCACGGGCGGTGCGCGTCGTAAAGCCGAAGAATTGGAAGTCCCCTTCCTGGGCGAGTTGCCCATCCACATCGCCATCCGCGAGCGTGGCGATGCCGGCGAAACCTCCGGCAATCTGACCGACCAAGAGTCGGCTCCCTACTTTGAGCGCATCTGCTATAGCTTGGCCAAGAGCCTAGCGAGCAGCAAAGCCGCCGACCCGCCGCTGCCCAGCCTGTCGGTCCTGTAAATTCTCTGTGGAAAAAGGGCCGGTGGATAAACTGTTGGCTCCTGCCGCCATGCTAGCGCAAGCAAAAGGGGGCTATCGCAAAAAAAGGCCGCTCCGCGCAAAGCGCGGGCGGCCCATTTTCGACCACTTAGGCAGCAGTCCATTCGCTGCCTGAAGGGGTAAACTATCTTCTCTTCTTCTTGCGCTTGGCTGTCTTCTTCTTCGCAGCCTTTTTCTTCTTGCGCTTTACGGTCTTCTTCTTAGCAGCCTTCTTCTTTTTCTTCTTCTTGGCTGTCTTCTTCTTGGCGGCCTTCTTCTTTTTCTTTTTCTTAGTGGTCTTCTTCTTGGCGGCCTTCTTCTTTTTCTTCTTGGCTGTCTTCTTCTTAGCAGCCCTCTTCTTGGTCTTCTTCTTTACCTTGCGCTTGGCGCTTTTCTTCTTGGCAACCTTTTTCTTGGCTGCCTTCTTTTTCTTTTTCTTCTTAGCCACAGTTAATCCTCCATAAAGGGTCGTGGTGCTTTGTTTGACTAAGCTGTTTTAGTCAATCAGAACCAAAGGCACCCAAAAAAACATGACACCTGTCCAAGGCATCACGACATTTCCAATTTTCAAACGAACCCGTTTTCCAACAACGCGTTTTCCAACAACTCAAACTCATCTGTCAGAACCACTTCGTCGTCAGAGCAACTTCACTTGGGTCGAATAAGGAACTCATTCTTCTCTTGCAACAAGTTGCCTCTGTCGTATTTGTACGAATTCATCGTAATTGTGCAACACAATTTTTAATAAAAATTTGGTCTTGCGCTAAAAACTTTGCTCTGCGAACCAACTTGCGCGCGGTTTTAAGTACCGACGAAGCGCGATCTTTGAAAGATTTTCAATTTCAATACAAAAAAATCTTGGTGCCGTTGCGCAAGAGTCCGTGAGGCTGAGATGCGCGGCGTGAAACCGAAAAAAACGACCACGCTTCGGGGCGTAATCCGCGCAAGTACCAAGCCAAGGCGAGTGGGCAACGGTGTCGAGACAAATTGTCAGGCGTCGGCGCCACGGTGCTCAAAAGTTCGGCCCACATTGCGGGAAGAAAACGCCTTCGAGGATGCATGGGGTCGAAGCCGTACGATTGGTTTGGCACTGTAAAAACAGGGATGTCCCGAGATTCCGCCAGTTCTCGCAAGCGCGCATTCAGTTGTTCTGCACGCTGTAACATCTCGCGCCAACCGAGCGTGCATTGCGGAAAGAAGAGCTTGCGAAAGACCCCATATCGGGTCGCGTTTAGTTGTCGTAATGCTTCCAAAGGCAGGTCGCAGAGAACGACCTTCGCTTTGATGGCCAACAACCGGTCGACACTCGCGCTGACCCACTCCATGATCGTCTCGACGGGCACTTCGTAAGCCAAATCGTTACCAATATCGGTCACGAAGGCGGTGGTTGGCATAGAATTTTCGTGCTCGATCGCACGCCAAATTCCACAAGAAAAAATTCCTGAATTTTTTTTTCCCAAACAAGAAGAAACTTTGCCGTAAGAACGTCCATGACCTTTGGCGACGTAGATGGCCAACGGCGCATCAAAAACCTTTTGCGCCATCGAAACGGCGATTGGAAAAGCGCGACTCAGGTTACTTGCGCCTAACATCACGAGCCGATGACGAGGTTGATGAGTCTCGACCTGAGACCATACATCTAGTTGTAAGTCGTCGTTCAAGGCGCAAATTCGCTAGATGTTGTGCTTTTTTGAAAGGGACTTTTGCAATGCAAGCCGTTGTGAAGAGCGTTACCACTGGCTAGAGCGGTAGGCTTCGAGTGTTTTGTAACTGGAATACGCAAAGTAACCAAACATCAAAACCACGAGCAACGATTGCCACGAAAGACCGATGACGGCCATTGCGATGGCTGTGAACATAGAAATTCGGAGCGAAAGGACCATTCCCGTGCGAGAATCGGTCCCAAGTAGACACAATTCGCGCGCGACGTGGCCACCGTCGAGTGGGTAAATGGGTAAGAGATTGACCGCGCCCCAGAGAATGTTGATGAAAAACAGATTTGATAACAGTTCGTTGACCTGCGGCGAAGAAAAGGCTTCCCACAGCAACCAAACGCCCAACAGACGCAATCCACGTGGGTCAAACGCCGTGTCGGGCCTCTCGGCAGTAAAAAGGCCCAACTCGTGGCCCGTGAGTGCTACGCCAACGGCAATCAGGGCTGCAAACAAGAAACCTGCGAACGGACCGGCCAACGAAATGAGTATTTGGGAGCGGCTGGAACGGTCGCAGTCTCCGCAGATTGCCAAACCTCCCATTCCATGCAAGACGATCCGTGGATGTCCTCCGTAGTGGCGTTGTAGGAGTGCGTGCCCTAGTTCATGGATCAGAATCGACACGAACACGGCCACGATCCAGCTTAGCACCACGGCGGGCGGGGTGGAGCTTCCTTGCAGGGCAATGATCAACGAGACCAGCCAGAAGAAGGGGTGGACGCGCACCGGGATTCCGAAGATGCGAAGATGCAGGTCGCCTTGGGTCGGTGGTGGTTCGGAGAAGATCATACGAGGAACGATCAATAACGAGGGAGACAAGCTCTAAAAAAAAATTGAACAATTACACCGAAGGTGTTTGACATCGTAGCCCAGGGTCGCGGCGCATGCCGCGCACCCTGGGACTGGTTTCTTGACGCTTGTGTAACGCTTTCAGCGTAAATGACTGTTTTCTTTATGCACCCAGGGTGCGCCGCTATGCGGCGACCCTAGGCTACGGTGTTTAACACCTTCGGTGTACGACTCTGAGACTCTAAAATCACTAAGCGGCGTTGGTTCTGGCTGGCGATGGATTGTCGAGCACCTGGGTTGTGATGTAGTCGGCGGCGCGCTGTGAGGCGCCTCCTTGGGCGACTTCGGCTTTGAGGTGGTTTAGTTTTTCTTGGAGTTCGGCGTAGAGGGCCGCGTTGGTGAGCCAATCGACGACGTGCGCGGCTAGCTCGGGTGTGCGGTCGGCGTAGGTGACGTACTCGGGCATGAGGACGTGTTGGTCGCGCGGGTCACGGGGGTCGTAGATGCCGGCGTTTTGGTCGGCGAAGGGATCGTCTGCTGTCAGCAGATTGACCAACGTGATGTAACGGACTTTGCGGAGCATCCACTGCATGAAATAGCCAAATTTGGAGATCTGATACAAAATGGCCGACGGTTTTGTATGGTAAAGCAATTCGAGCGAGACCGAGCCAGAGCAGGCTAGGCAACAACGGGCGGCGTGGATTAGCTCGGCGGTGCGACCGACATGGACTTCGATGTCGACTTGGGGCTCTAGTCCGCTTTGCTCGACCAGACGGTTGACCCTCGGCAACTGGGCCGGTTTGTAGACGGCAATCGCAAACCGGGCGTTGGGAACTTGTTGTTGAATCTTTTTTGCGGTACGCAGGAAGGGCGCTAAGTTGCTTTTGACCTCTTGGGTACGCGAACCGGGTAGGATCGTTACTAGGGGATTGGCGATGCGTGTCTGGCTATCGACGAACGGTTGATCGAGTTGTTGGGAGTTTAGCTCGTCGAAGTAGGGGTGACCGACGAACGTGGCGTGGCAGCCGCGTTGGCGGAACCAGGCTTCTTCAAAAGGCAACTTGCAGAGCACGTGGTCGACGAAGCGGCGCATCTTGCTCACGCGCCAACCCGCCCATGCCCAAAGCTGCGGAGTGCCGTAGTAGACGACCGGGATGCCTTGGGCCTTTGCTTTGCGAGCGATCCACCAATTAAAACCGGGGTAGTCGATCAGCACGACGAGGTCGGGCCGCTGCGTTTGAAAATACTGGTCGGCGTCGGCGAGCAATTTGAGAAACTTGCGAATGTTGAGCAACACTTGAGCCACCCACATCACGGCCAACTGCGTTAGATCGGCGTGAAGCTGGCATCCGGCGGCGGCCATGCGTGGGCCTCCGTAGCCGACAAACTGGGAGTCGGGGTTGCGCTGTTTGAGCGCCTTGATGAGGTTGGCACCGTGGAGGTCGCCGCTCGGCTCGCCCACAGAGAAAAAGATTTGCATCGTTTGCACCCTCGACCCACGGTTGACCTTGAACGGGGGGAAGTATGGCAAAATGGCGAAGCGGGGGGAAGTTCAGTTTGTGGTGGCCTGGAGAACGGTAAAAGTTTTGTAGGGTGGGCACTGCCCACCAGCCGAACTTGTTGGAGGTGGTGGGCAGTGCCCACCCTACGGCTGCTCGAGGAGCATTTCGAGGTAGCTTCGGCGCTCGACATGCTTGAGTTGCAGCTCGGTTGCTAGGGCTAGAATAATCTGTTGGGCGGCGTCGACTTTGGTTTCGTCGGGGACGACGATCTCTAGTTCGACGAAATGGCCGACGCGCTGCACGTGGTCGACGGCTAGCTCGACGGTTTGACTGCTGCGCTGGATGTGAAAAATTTGGCGGGTTTTGGAGACTTCGATCACGGGGCTAAAGGAGAGAGCTTGGAGGAGCTGGTCGCATTGGGAGGCAGACGCCTCTCCGGCGGCGATCGGTAGCTCGATCTCGCGGCGTGCCTTGGTTTCGGTCTTGAGTTTGGGGCCTTTGTAGGTGATGCAGTTGGCGTCGCCGACGCGGCGGATGCGCAGGGCTTCGTCGGTGGCCGCAAAATCTCGCGCTGGGTGGGCGTAGTACGTATCGACTTGTGTGACGGTTGGGCCGGGGACGGCGTCGAGCGCGGTGATGCGGGCGAGCAGGGCCTCGCGGTCATCGACGCGATATTTTTGTTCCACTTCGATCGACATTTTTTTATTGTCCTCAGAAGTCTGGGCGGCTAAGTGATTAGGGGCTTAAGTAGGTCGACTCGTCGAATTTTTGGGTGGGTTGGACGCGGGCGGAGAGCGTCGCTGCGTCGAGCGCAAAGAGGGGGCTGATTTCGACGTCGACGCCTTCGGCAACGTGGGCGCCCGTCGCTTCTAGCCAGCGGCGGTGCTGGTCGAGCATCATGCGTTGGACGTACTCGGCTGTATCTTTATCGTTATCTTTTTCGGCACCGGGAGCGTTTTTCAGCGGGGCAAAACAGTCCTCTTCGGCGTACTCGACGACGATGGGCCGCTCGGCGGCGGGGAGCAGATCGAAGATGAATTTTTCGAATTTGAGTGCGTTTGGCTCTGTTGGCGTAACCCGTTTGCCGGAGGCGTCGACGTGTGGGACGTTTTTCTTGGCGATGTGGAAGGGCAAGGTGTCGGTCAATTTTAGGGAGCGTTCTAGCAGCGCTCGCTCAAAAACGTGGACAGCGATGCTGCCGGCCCAGAAGCGGAGCTGGCCGGCGGTGTCGCGTTGCTCGGCCACGTCGTCGGGCAGATCGCTGTACTCGATGACGTGCAGGCGAGAGTCGATCATCGCAAAATTGCCTAGCTTGTCCTGCGGCTGTTGCTTGGCGACCGTCAGCGAAGTCAATTCGGACTCGGCCAGCAGATGGTAACCAAGGAGCGCCGGGTCGCAGATCGGCACCAACGGGTTGTCGACTTGTAGGTAAAAGAGCTGGTGAATCTCGCGGCGTTGCATGTGCTCGATCGCGCCGCTGGTGGCCAGCGCGGCGATGGTGCCGCCGTGGCCGTCGGGGCTGCGGAACAGTTCGTGCTTGTCGGCCAAGAGGAGTTTTCCGGTGTCGATGTCGACGGCCGGCATTGTGCCTTGGCAGAAGACGAGCAAGTCGTCGTCAGCGAGTCCGAAATTTTTGTTGTCGGCTAAGAACTGCACGGTGTCGTCGTGGGTGGCTGGGCTGGTCATCAAATAGATCGGCACGGCGACGCCATAGCGTGTGGCGGTGGCTCGGACCTTTTCGATATGGATTTGTAGCAGCGACGCGGACGAGAGTGGGCCGATTGGATAGAGGCTTTTGGGTAGTTTGAACCCGAGGCGACTGCCCTGCCCTCCGGCGGTGAGTAGGACGCCGACTTGGCCGGCGCGCAAGGCTTCGACCCCACGTGCAATGGCCGCCGCGTCGGTGATGCCCAGGTCGCCGCCGGTGCCTGCTAGGCGGTCGGTCAGGCGGACGGCGGGCGGGGGTGTTGCCCGGCGTGAGAGTTCTTCCCAATCGGGTTGATCGACTTTGCCGCGATAGAGCGAGTCGATCAATGCGAAGTCGATCGCTTCGATCTGCTGGGCCAAGCTGGCGCGTTGCTGAGGGGTTAGCTCGTCCCAGAACGCGAGCAGGTGCTGTTGGCCGGTAGGCTGGAGGAGGGGGGCCAAGGCCTGTTTATCGAGTGCTTGGTGATCGGGGGTGGGTGCCATCAAAAAATCCGCTGAAAAATCCGCTAAAAAATCCGCTGCTGCACCCAGGCGTAGGCCAATAGGCAAAGCAACGGAAAACCGACAAAGATGATGCCGTAGGTAAAAATCGAGGTCCAAACGTGTCGAGGCCAACGGGCCATGAGCGAAATCTCTTTCGGATACGTTTTTAACGAATTGGCTAAAAGGGCTATTATCGTTGCCGAAGACGACATTGCTAGGGGCAGCTTTTTTTGGTCCGCAGGCAGTTGAAACCGGGTAGGGTTGCTGGATATACTCTAGGTTTGCTTTTTACAGAACATTCTGCGGAGAAACATGGTGGCATCCGGAAAATACCTATTCACGAGCGAAGCGGTCAGCATGGGGCATCCCGACAAGCTGGCCGATCAGATATCTGACGGCGTGTTGGACGCGATGTTTGCCCAAGATCCGAACAGCCGCGTGGCTTGTGAAACGATGGTGACGACTGGCGTCGTGGTGATTGCTGGCGAGATTACGACCGAGGCGACCGTCGATATGCAGTCGATCGTTCGTGATGTGATTCGTGATGTTGGATACACCGACGCGAGCATGGGCATTAGCGCCGATCACTGTGCGGTGATGGTTGCGATCGACGAGCAGAGCGCCGACATCGCGATGGGTGTCGACGGCGATGCCTCGACCGGCAAAGAGGTCGGCGCGGGCGACCAGGGCCTGATGTTTGGCTACGCCTGCAACGACACGCCCGAGTTGATGCCGTTGCCGATCGCGCTGTCGCATCGGATTTTGAATCGTCTGACCAAAGCCCGTCAGGAAGGCGAAGTCGATTGGTTGCGTCCTGACAGCAAGAGCCAAGTTACGGTCGAGTTCGACGGCAACACGCCGGTGCGGATCGATACGGTCGTCGTCTCGACGCAACACGCGCCGGAAGTGAGCAACGAAGAGATTCGTGAGTTCGTCATCGAAAAAATCATCAAGCCCGAGCTTCCAGCCGGACTCGCAGGCGGCGACATTACTTATCACATCAACCCGACCGGACGGTTTGTGGTGGGTGGGCCGCACGGCGACTGTGGTCTGACAGGGCGCAAGATTATCGTTGACACCTACGGCGGCTGGGGACGGCACGGCGGTGGGGCGTTCAGCGGCAAAGATCCCACCAAGGTCGACCGTAGCGCTGCCTACATGGCCCGTTACGTGGCGAAGAACATTGTTGCTGCCGAATTGGCCGAGCGGTGCGAAGTGCAGCTTGCTTATGCGATTGGCGTTTCGGAACCGGTGAGTATCTACATCGATACCGAAGGAACTGGCAAGGTTGAAGACTCCGAGATCTGCAAAGCGGTGAAGGAACTTTTTCCGCTTAGCCCGGCGGGTATCATCAAGCACCTTGACCTGCGTCGACCGATTTATCGTCTGACAGCCGCAGGCGGGCATTTTGGCCGCAGCGAGCCGGAGTTCACCTGGGAAAAGACCGACATGGCCGTCAAGCTGGCCGAAGCCTTGGGTCAAACGGTGGCTGGTTAAAGGGCGGGGTGGGCGGTGCCTATCAAGTAATAAATAGTAGGAACCACGAAAGAAACGAAATACACGAAAATAGGAGTGGGGGTGTTCTTCGGCTCCTCTCTTTCGTGTGTTTCGCGTATTTCGTGGTTTTTTTTCGGTCTTAGTGCGAGCCGCACATGCATGTTCCGCTCGGAGAGCACGGAAAATGCTTATTGCGGCCTGCGCGGGGCGTTCGTCGTGGCCGACGGCGCTAACCTCTGTGCTCTCTGTGTCCTGGGCTGCTAGCATGGGTTTGTGAATGGTGTAGGTGGAATTTGCTTTTTCTCTGTATGCTCGGCTACTGGTAAAACCTGCTTTAGCCCGGTGTAGCGCATGTTGACTGACCCCACGAATTCGTCTGTATTCCATTCGTCCTCTTTGGAAGAGGGCCTCTCGCTAAAACGGGGCCGTCTGCCTTGGCAATTTCGTGCGCAGCCTTTGCTGGTCTCGACGATTGCTTTGACGGTAGGAGTGATCCTGGCGATCGGACTGCTGATCGTCGGGCGACGGCTTAGTGGTGCCTTAAGCACGGAACTGCCGCCTAATACGATGTTGCTGTTGGCGTTGGTGAGCGCCTCGGCGCTGGCCTATACGCGTATCGCTTGGCGGCGCAATTTTCCGTTGGAGACGCCCGAGGAACTTAGCTTTGCTGATCGGCTGGTTGGCTGGGGCTCGTCGTCGGCGCTCGTTCTGTTGGCCGTTGGCTGTTGCTATCCGGGGTATCGGACTGTGGACTGGTTGATCTGGTTGCCGATTTTGGTTGCCGACCAGATGTGGTGTCAAAACTTTTTCGACGCGGGCGAGCTTGAATCAACCGAAATTTTTCTAGATGAACTCCCTCGCACGCTTGCCTTGGCCGACGCACGGCGACACGACGGCCCGCCTCAGAACCATTCACAAAAAGAGCTCGTTCAGCAGCTTTTTCGTCTGCGCGATGCGCAGGGGCAAGAGGTCATTTATGGGACGGTGCGTGCGGATTTTGTGGCGGAGCAGCGCACGGCGGTCGTGCATGTTGGGTTCTGTCCGCCGCTGGAGTATTTGCCCGAGATTGAAGCCGAGGCGCTCTCTTGCGAAGGGGCTTGCGAAGGGGCTGGCGAGGCGACGGCGAAGATTAAGGTGGTGCAATCGTTGGCCCACGGGGCGCGGCTCGACGTGCGTCTGTCGCGATTCCCCAAGGCCGACTGTCAGGTCTGGATCGATCTGGCTGCGACGCCCGTCGGGGCGGTGGCCGAGACGACTCCTCACGTAAAGAGTGCTTGATCGTCGTCGTTGTTGTCGTCGTCGACCGGTTCGTCGGCGACGTCTTCTAGAAGCGACTGCATGAGATCGGCGGGTGGCTGGACGCCCAGGTGCGCGTAGCCGGCGGCTGTGAGTTTGCGGCCGCGTGGCGAACGGACGACCAATTCGGCCCGTAGCAAAAAAGGCTCGACTTCGTCGGTGAGGGTGTCGGTTGCGGTGTTGAGTGTGTGGGCGATCGCTTCGACGCCGACCGGGCCGCCTTGGAAGACGCGCAAGATGGTTTCTAGGTATTTGCGATCTTGGCCGTCGAGTCCCAACTGGTCGATGCTGAGCATGGCGAGCGCCGCTTCGGCGACTTCGAGCGTGATTTTCCCGGCGGCTTTGGTCGTGGCGTAGTCGCGTACCCAGCGGAGGCGGTTGTTGGCGACGCGTGGGGTGCCACGGCTGCAATTTGCGATTTTTTGCGCTGCCTGTTCTTCGATTTCAACGCGTAGTTTGCGGGCATTGCGTGTGACGATTTCGGTCAGTTCCGACTCATTGTAGAACTCGAGGTGTTCGCGCACTTGGAATCGATCGCGTAGCGGTGCCGAGAGCAGTCCGGTGCGTGTTGTTGCGCCGATGAGTGTGAAAGGCTTGAGCGACATGTTGACGGTTCGGGCGCTGACGCCCTCGCCGAGCGTGATGTCGATGCGAAAATCTTCCATGGCGGGGTACATGAACTCTTCGACCGTCTTGGGCAGGCGGTGGATTTCGTCGATGAAGAGGACCGAACCGGCTTCGGCTTGCGAGAGGTAGGGGAGCAAATCTTTGGGAGCAGCCAAGGCCGCACCGCTGGCGATTTGTAGCGGGACGTTGAGCGCGCGCGGGATGCAGGTTGCGAAGGTCGTTTTTCCTAGGCCGGGCGGGCCGTCGAGTAGGATGTGGCCGAGCGGCTCTTTGCGGATTTGGGCCGCTTGGACGGCGATCATCAGCCGTTCGTACACCTTGCGCTGGCCGACCATGTCTTCCAGGCGTTTGGGCCGCAGCGCGTTGTCCTCTTCCGGAGACAAGGTCTGTAGCTCAGGCGCAGCCGGTTCGGGAGGTGCGGCGTCATCGGCAGAGAGAATTGGTTCGCGGGACATGGGGAATGCGGAGTTTGGATTGCGGAATAATATGGGAACAACTGCTGAACGTATGTACGCCAGTCGTCGATACTATATCAGATCGGTTGAAATCGTGAAAACCATAAATTTCGTGGTGCTAGTGCCCGACGGAGCTTGCGTTACACTGGCAGGCGGAGAGAAATGACCAATGACAGTAGTTCCAAGTTGTGCAATCAGGTCGAAAATTTTACTCTGAAGGGGTTTTACACAGAGGAGGTACACAGAGGAGGTGGTGAACCCCTTCAGGGTACAGGTGCTTGTTAACCTTAACCCAGGGTAGCTCACTTCGTTCGCAACCCTGGGCTACGGTGTAAAACCCCTTCGGGGTAAAGGGCTAACGCTCTTCTGAGAACTTGGAACTACTGAATGACCAATACCAGCATGAGTTGGCGTAGCTATTTGAGGGTGCAAACCCGTCGGCCGGAATTTTTGTGGCGGATGGTCGTTTGGATTCTTGCGATGGGAATCGGGGTCGGTTTTGCTGCGCAGTCTTTTTGGAAGCCGACGTCTGGTGATGCGTCGGAGGCCCGGCGAAACAACAGGGGCTGGGAGCAGCTCGAAGAGCTTGCCGAGCAGGGAGCATGGACCGACGTTTGGTGGCGTGTCCCCCAAGAAATCTATTCGCGTTACGAAGACCGGGGGCCGGTGGTGCTGGCGATTTTGTCGGGGTGTTGTTGGATGGCCTTTTTGTTGCAGGCTTTGCAAGTTGGCTGTTGGCGAGACGGGCGGCTTTGGTGGGCGCTGGTGGGGGTGGCGCTGGGGGTGTTGAGCATTTGGCCGACTGGGTTTTTCATTGTGTGGCAGGAAATCGGTTGGGGGCTGCGCGATAGCGCGGAGCTGGTGCCGGGCATCCGCTATAATGTGTTGGGCGTGGGGCTGCGTGAGGAGTTTGCCAAGCTTTGCTGTTTGTTGCCGTTGCTGCCGATCCTGCTGCGTTGGCGGAGCGAGCTGGCCGCGTTGTTGGTTTCGTCGTGCGTTGGTGTTGGATTTGCGGTTGAGGAAAACGTCGGCTATTTTTCTGCCAACAGCGCGTCGACGCTGGGGCGGTTTCTTACGGCGAACCCGGCTCACATTGCGTTTACTGGGCTGATCGGTTTGAACTTGTATCGTGCGTGTCGCTCTCCGAAGGAATGGGGATCGCAGGCGTTAGGCATGTTTGGAATGATGGTTTTTGCGCATGGTTTGTATGACGCTTTTCTTTCGGTGCCGGCGCTGGCCGAGTATGCCATGGTTGCGACGATCCTATTTGCGTTGGTCATTTATCAATTTTTTCATGAACTGCGGACGCTGCGTAACTCGCAAGGGGATACGATTAGCTTGTCGGCTAATTTTCTTTGTGGGGTCTCGCTGCTGACGGCTGCGACGTTTGTTTACTTGAGCGCGACGGTCGGCACTTCGATCGCTTTCGACATGCTGGCTAACGGCGTGATCGGCCTAGCGGTGATGGTCTATCTGTTTTTGCGAGAGATGCCCGAGACCCTGGTTAGCGTTTAAGAAATCGATCAAGGCTTGGTAGCAAGACTCGGGGAGGGGGGTGTTGTGGTCGAGGTCGGGGACGCGGATAAACTTTTTGGATTGGCTGGGCGCGGCATCGAAGAGTTGGCGGCCTTGTTGGAAGGGGACGACCTCGTCGGCGGTGCCGTGGAATTGGAGCAAGGGGCCAGTGTAGTTGCCAATGCGTCGGATTGAGGGAAACTGATTGCGCATGATCCAACGGACGGGCAGCCAGGGGAAATTGTGGGATGCGGCGTCGGGCAAGTTGGAAAAAGTGCGGTCGAGTATCAAGGCTCGCACGGGATGGTTTGCGGCAAGTGCCACGGCGACGGCTCCGCCTAGCGAGCGGCCCATGAGTACGATTTCGGCTGGACTCAGCGCCGTTCGGTTGGCTAGCCATTGGTGTGCGATCTGCGCGTCGGCGAGGACGTTTTTCTCGTGGGGGGTGCCCTGGCTGCGGCCGTAGCTGCGATAGTCCCAGGCAAAGACCGAGACGCCGACCTGCTCGTGCAAGATTTTTAGCCTCGCGGTCAAGTCGGCCACCTGTTCGCCGTTGCCGTGACAATACAAGAGCGTGGCACGCGGCGCGGGGTGGGGGACATACCAGCCGTGGAGACGGGTGCCATCTTCGGCGTCGAAATAGACGTCCTCGAATTCGAGGTCGGGCGGATTCCAGTCGGCTCGATCAAGCCGAGGGGCAGGAAAGACCAGCCAACGTTCAAAAATATGCAGCAAGTTTTGATCTCCCCGGAAAATACGAACTTACTGACTCAACGAGCGCCGAGCGGTGGCTCGCCGTTGTTTATAAAACCGTGGGACGTCGGCGAGGCGTAGCTCGCCGGCTATTTGTTGGTGGCAGAAGGCACTCTTGCTGTGTTATTGGCGTTGTTCGTAGACGGTGTGGAGTAGGGTTTCGACGTCTTTGAATTTTTTCTTTTGGGACATGGCTTGATCGAGGAGGCGCCGCGATTCTACTTCACTATGGCCTAGCGCCCGTAGGACTTCAAACGCTTCGCTTACGACGTCGCGAGCGACGTCGGTGCCGGCGGGTGCGTCGCGTCCGACGAGGAGTGCGAATTTTGGGACTTTGCGGCGTAGCTTGGCCACGATGCGTTCGGAGGTCGCCGGGCCGACGCCGGGCAGGGTGCTGAGTGCTTTGGTGTCTTGGTCTTCGATCATCTGGGCGACGTCCTCGACGGGGCGGATCATGGCTCGGAGGGCTTTTTTGACGCCGACGCCGTCGACCTGGCAGAACAGCTCGAAGAACTCGCGTTCGATGGCGCTGAGGAAACCGATGAGTCGCGGGGTCATGCGCCCTTGCATCGGGTTGCCTTCGAGGTACTCGATCGTGTGGAGGCTGATCTCTTGGCCGATTTTTTCTTGGACATGCCGACGCGCGAACTCGGGGATGAGGACTTCGTATTCAAACGCGCCGACGGCCAGGGTGAGGGCGTCGCCCGCGGCGGTGATCGGGGTGCCAGTGATTTTTGTGATCATTGATTTGGAATGCGGATTTCGGAATGCGGAATGCGGAATATAAAAATCTAACTACTCACGACTTTATTTACGCAGTAATGACAAAAGGCGATGGCTAGGGCGTCGGCGACGTCGGGCGGTTCGGGCATGGTTGAGAGTCCCAGCTCGAGCTGAATGGCACGTTGCATTTGCGACTTGGGGGCGCGTCCGTTGCCGGTCAGCGTTTTTTTGACTTGGGTCGCGGCGTAATCTTCGACCTCGATGTTGGCTTCGGCGGCGGCCAGGCAGATGACGCCTCGGGCGTGGCCCATCAGGATGGCCGTGGTTGGTCGGTCGTAATGCGAATAAAGTTTTTCGAGGGCCATTACGTCCGGCTTGAGCGACGCAATGACGTCGGTCACGCCGATGTAAATTTCTTTGACACGCTCGGTCAGCGAGCCGCGCGACTTGCCGCGCACGATGCCTGCCTCGACCAGACGTGGGCGACGATCAATGATGTCGAGCACGCCGTAGCCGGTGGTGTTGAGTCCAGGATCGATGCCGAGGATACGCATGGGATTGATGGAATGCGGATTGCGGATTGCGGATTGCGGAATTTTGCAAAGCCATTCCGCATTCCGCAATCCGAATTCTGCAATCAGGTTTGGCTCCATTCGGTGCCGGCGGCGCGGTCTTCGAGGGTGACGTTGATCGCTGCGAGGCGGTCGCGGATGGTGTCGGAGGTGGCGAAATCTTTGTTTTCACGGGCGGATTGGCGTAGGGTGATTAGCAGTTGCATGATTCCGTCGAGTGAGCGGTCGTCGCCTCCGGTCCATTCGGTGCCGCCGGCTCGGTCTTCAAGAACAATGCCGAGCGGGCCGATGCCGTCGCGGATGGCGTCGGCGGTGGCGAAATTTTTGTTGGCACGGGCTTCGGTGCGCAGGTCGATGAGGAGCTGCATGGCCTGGGCGAGCAGTTTTTCGTTAGCGCCGCCAGCTTGGGTTGGGGGCTTGGTGAAGATGCCGAGGATGCCGGCCAGTTCTTTTAGGGTCGTTAGCAGTTGCTCTAGCTTGGCGATGGCGTCGGTGTCTTTGCTGGCATCCTCCAAGTTGGCATCGTCGCAGAACTTGTTGGTGATTTTTGCTAGCTCAAATAGCTCGCCAATCGCACCGCCGGTATTAAAATCGTCGTCCATGGCGGTGAGAAATTTGTCGCGGCAGGTGGCGGCTGCTGTGAGTGTGGTGTCGTCTCCGGACTGGAAGAGACCCGCTTCGCGTGTGGTTGCAGCCGTCAGATCATAAAAATCGTTGCCGGTGATTCGTGTGTAGCGTTTGAAGAGGCGGAAAAAACTTTCGAGGCCGGTGCCGGCTTCTTCGATGGCTGGCTCGTTGAAGAGGACGGTGCTGCGGTAGTGGGTTCTTAGGAGGAAGAAGCGGATGCGTTCGCCGCCTTGGCGGGCGATTAGGTCGGCGAGGCCGCCTGCGCCTTTGCTTCGGCTCATTTTTCCGCTTTCGCCGGTCTCAGGCTCGCCTTCGCGTTCGCTGCGGCCACCTACTTTGCCGGCGGCGTTGGAGGCGCGGAGCAGGCCGTTGTGTGCCCAGTAGGTGACCATTGGCTTGCTGTGGCAACATTCGCTTTGGGCGATTTCGTTTTCGTGGTGCGGGAAGACGAGGTCGAGTCCGCCGCCGTGGATGTCAAAAGTTTCGCCTAAGATTTTCTTGCTCATTGCCGAGCATTCGATGTGCCAGCCGGGCCGACCTTTGCCCCAGGGGCTATCCCAGGAGGGTTCATCGGGCTTGGCCGATTTCCAGAGTGCGAAATCGGCGAGGCCCCGTTTGCGATCGGCGGTGCCGCCGCCGGAGCCTTGCATAGCGTCGACCGTGCGGTTGCTGAGCTTGCCGTAGTGGGCGTCTTGGCCGACCTCGAAATAGACGTCGCCTTCGGAGGCGTAGGCGAAACCTTGATCGACGAGCGAGGCGACGATGGCAATGATCTCGTCCATGCAGTCGGTCGCGCGTGGAAAGTGGTCGATTTGATCGACGCCGAGCGCCGTCAGATTTCCGTTGTAGTCGGCGATATTTTCTTCGGCCACTTCGAGCATCGTCATGCCGCGCTCGTTGGCTTTGTTGATGAGCTTGTCGTCGACGTCGGTGATGTTGACGACCCAATTGACCTGGTAGCCGCAGTAGGTGAGGTAGCGTTTGATGCAATCGAAGATTACGGGGCCGACCATGTGGCCGATGTGGGCCTTGTCGTAAACGGTTGGGCCACAGAGGTAGATGCCGACTTTTCCTTGCTCGACCGTGCGAAAAGGCTCTTTGCGTTTGCTGAGGGTGTTGTAGATATGGAGCGTGGGATGCGGCTCGGAGAGCGTTGGCATGGCAGGTTTTGTGGCGGTTGAGTTGGTCATAGTTTTTTCTATTCGTTTTTCTCTATTTGTTCTTCTGGCTCTATTTGTTCTTCTGGCTCTATTCGTTCTTCTGGTCAAGCAACACGATGCAACGTGCTTCGATGAGGAGCTGCTCGCCGACGGGGCCTACGCCTTCGCCGGTTTTGGCTTTGACGTTGATTTGGTCGGTGGTCAGGGTGAGTATTTCGGCGATTCGCTGTCGGATGGGTTCTTTGTGGGGGGACAGTTTGGGTTGTTGGGCGGCGACGACACAATCGAGATTGACGATTTGGTAGCCTGCCTGGGTGACTTGGTCGTAGGCTAGGCGAAGCATCTCGGCGGAATCGCGGTCGCGGTTTTCTTCGGCGGTGTTGGGAAACAGTTGTCCGATGTCGTCGAGGCCGGCGGCTCCGAGCAGGGCGTCGGTCACGGCATGGAGCAAGACATCGGCATCGCTGTGTCCGACGGTTTGCTGGTCATGCGGGATGTCGACGCCGCCCAGTCGTAGGGGGCCACCCGGGGTCAGACGGTGGGAATCTTCGCCGAGGCCGATTCGCATATCATTGTTTCTTTTCGCTTGCAGGGTGGCCTAACTGACTCAAATCGCCCAATCGTCGCATCACCGCGCGAATTATACTGCGGCTGGGGGAGTCTCACAACGCGAGTCTCGGGGGGGATGTCGTTTACCACCGGCTTACGCCGGTGGCTATGTGCTTTCGCGGCTTCGCCGCTGAAGATTGGGCCCCATTGACCGGTTGGCCTGCTGGGGGTATGTTGTGCGATTCGGTTTTATACAACATTCAGCAGTAAATGCGAGCCGCAGTCATGGCTGTCCCCAAGCGCAAACATTCCAATTCCCGCTCCGGCAAGCGTCGGTCGCACCATAGCCTTACCGCCAAGCAGCTCCAATCCTGCTCGAAGTGCGGTTCGCCGACTCCTACGCATGTGGCCTGCGCCAACTGTGGCCATTACATGGGCCGGACGGTTGTCGAAACCGAGGTCTGATTCTGAGGTCTGATACATGGGGACTGCATGGGGACTGCCTTGTCCCTTAGCTCTATGTTCCCTTAGCTTTATGTCCAAGACTGCGTTTCTATTTCCTGGCCAAGGTGCTCAGACGGTTGGCATGGGTGCCGATCTGGCTGGTTCGCTGCCTGCGGCTCAAGCGTTGTTTGACCAAGCTGCCGAGATTCTGGGCTACGACCTCTTAAAACTCTGTGCCGAAGGTCCAGCGGAAAAGCTGAACTCGACGGTTTATAGCCAGCCCGCGCTGTTTGTTTGTAGTTTGGCTGCGCTGGAGCAGTTGAAACAAGATGCGGCAGACGTGGTCGACGGGTGTGCGATTGCGGCTGGACTTAGTCTGGGAGAATACACGGCGCTTGTGTTTGCGGGGGCCATCGATTTTGAGGCGGGGCTACGACTGGTGCAGACGCGCGGGCAAGCGATGCAAGATGCCGCTGATGCGGTGGAGAGCGGGATGGTTAGCCTTCTGGGATTGAAACCCGAGCAGGTCGAGGCGTTGTGTGACGAAGCGCGTGGGGACGACGTCTTGCAGATTGCCAATTTGCTTTGCCCGGGCAACATTGTGGTGTCGGGAAGTTCGTCAGCTTGCGAGCGTATTGCCCCGCTGGCTGAAGGGGCCGGAGCGATGAAGGTGATTCCGCTGACGGTGGCGGGGGCGTTTCATACGTCGATCATGCAGCCGGCGGTCGGGCGTCTGGCGGCGGCGTTGGCGGAAGTCGAAATCCGGCGGCCACGGATCCCGGTGATCTCGAACGTCGATGCGCAAACCCACGAAAAACCCGAAGAAATACGTGATTTATTGGTACGGCAGGTGGTGAGTCCGGTGCTTTGGGAAACGTCGATGCGCTGGTTAATCGACGATTTTGGCGTCGATCACTGTTACGAAATTGGACCAGGGCGCGTCTTGCGCGGATTGCTGAAACGGATCGCTCGCAAGCTGCCTTGCGAGAATGTTTCTGCTTGAATTGACTTAAAAAAGGAAAGCAAAATAAAAATATGTCTGAAACTGAATCTCGTCGTATTCAAGTCAATTTGTCGGGGCAGACGGCTATCGTCACGGGTGCCTCGCGCGGCATTGGCAAAGAAATTGCCTTGGTTCTCGGCAAAGCGGGTGCGCGGGTTGCCTGTGTGGCTCGTAATGAAGAAAAGCTGAAAGAGACGGTCGATGAGATTGTTGCGGCGGGTGGTTCGGCCGAGGCCTTTTCGCTCGATGTCACTGATTCGGAAGCCGTGCAGGCACTGGTCGAGAAGATCAGCGAAGACTGGGAGAAAGTCGACATCATTGTCAACAATGCGGGGATCACCCGTGATACGCTGTTGCCTCGGATGAGCGACGAAGATTGGGACGAGGTGATTGCGACCAATTTGCGTTCGGTCTTCCTGTTTTCTCGTGTCGGGATTCAAGTGATGATGCGAAAGCGGTTTGGGCGGATCATCAACATTTCGAGCGTCTCGGGGATCATGGGCAATCCGGGGCAAGCGAATTATTCGGCCTCGAAGGCGGGAATCATCGGGTTTACGCAGACGGTGGCTCGCGAGATCGCGGGCCGAAAAGTGACGGTGAACGCGATTTGCCCCGGTTTTATCGCTACCGAGATGACCGACGCCCTGGGGCCTGTGGTTCAGGACGAGGTCAAAAAGCGTGTTCCGGCCAAGCGGCTGGGGCAAGCCGAAGAAATCGCCGATGCGGTGCTCTACTTGGCCAGCGAGTCGGGCGGCTACATCACGGGGCAGGTATTGACGGTCGACGGAGGCCTAACTGCTTAGCTTGGCGAGAGTTGTCGATCCCGGCAACCGAGCCAGGGCGACCTAGACAATGGGCGAAATAAAGGGTATATCTTGACCTCGATTGCGGCACCCTTTTGTTTTGACAGGCTTTTATTTTGACAGCTTCGTAGTCGGGTAGCGCAAATCGCAACGAATCAACAGCTAGTCGACCCGTCCCAGCGTGGATTCATGCCTGGGGCGTCGGCTATTTCCTATTTATTCCTTGAAGTCGTGAAGGAGGACCATCAACGTGGCCTCAGTATTGGAACGTGTAACGGACATCGTGTCCGAGCAGCTTGGTGTCGACAAAGACAAAATTTCTCCGGACACTTCTTTTGTGAATGACCTGGGTGCCGACTCGCTCGACACGGTCGAGCTGGTCATGGAACTGGAAGAAGAATTTGACGTCAACATTCCTGACGATGCGGCTGAAAAGATTCAGACGGTCGGCCAGGCGGTTGCTTTTATTGATGGGAACGCGAGCAAGTAATTTGCTGGCGGACCACCCCGGATCTGAGCTAACCCTCTCTTTTTTGCCCTCGCAGTTGTCGGCAACAAATTGTGTTGGCGATCCGTTTTTTTGGCGTCTTCCGACGATGTCCTTCCTTTTGATTTCTTTCGATTGACTTTGTGATGAAACGACGTGTCGTCGTAACAGGGGTTGGTGTTGTCACCTCGCTGAGCTGCCAGGTCGACGACCTGTGGCAGAAGGTTCTTGCTGGAGAGAGCGGGATTCACGCGATTCGCGCTTTTGATGCCTCTGCGCATAAGGTGAAGTTTGCCGGCGACGTCTACGACTGGTCGACCGAAGGCTATATTCATCCGCGCGAAGCGAAACGGATCGACCGATTTTCGCAGTTTGCGGTGGTTGCCGGAATCGAAGCGGCGAAGGACTCGGGGATCGACTTTTCGCAGTACGATTCTTACCGGCTGGGCGCAATCGTCGGCTCGGGCATCGGTGGTCTCAACGAAATCGAAATACAAGAGCGGCGTCTGATCGAAAAAGGCCCCGACAAAGTTTCGGCATTTACGATCCCAAAACTCATGCTCAACGCGGCCAGCGGCCACCTTTCGATCCGTTTTGGGTTGCGTGGCCCCAACTACGCCGTAGCGACCGCCTGTGCCAGCGCGACCAACGCGATGGGCGATGCCTATAAGGCGATTCAGTATAGTGACGCCGATGTGATGCTTACCGGCGGGGCCGAAGCGGCGGCTACGCCGATCGGCATGAGCGGCTTTGCCAATATGAAGGCCCTCTCGATGCGCAACGACGACCCTACCGGCGCGAGTCGGCCCTTCGACGCCGAGCGCGATGGGTTTGTGCTTTCTGAAGGGGCGGGCATCCTGGTGTTTGAAGAGCTTGAATTTGCCAAAGCTCGCGGCGCGAAAATCTATGGCGAAATACTCGGCTACGGAGCCAGTGCCGACGCGGGCCACATCACGCAGCCCAATGCTGATGGCGAAGGAGCCGCCCGTGCGATGAACAATGCGTTGCTCGACGCGGGACTCAACCCCACGAGCATCGACTACATCAACGCCCACGGCACGAGCACCCCGCTAGGCGACAAAGCCGAGACCAAGGCGGTCAAACGCGTATTTGACGAGTATGCCTACAAGCTCAATATCTCTAGCACCAAAAGCCAACTCGGTCATCTGCTGGGTGCCAGCGGTGGCGTGGAGATGATTTTGAGTCTGCTAGCAATGCAGGACCAAGTCGCGCCGCCGACGATCAACTACCACACGCCCGACCCCGATTGCGATCTGAACTACACGCCCAATACGGCCCAAGAACGGCCCATTCATAAAGTGATGAGCAACAGTTTTGGGTTCGGCGGGCACAACGCCTCGATTATTGCTGGGCAGTTGAAGTAGTGTGGGCTGTGCCCATCCTACGCCAAGTCAATTCTAGCTGGTGGGCAGTGCCCACCCTACTCGATCAACTCTGATCAGATGTAACAATAATGACCCGCGCGTGCTCTGGCAGTATCACAGCAGGGTCAATAGGGCGCACCACGCCGTTCTCCACAACCCCTGCCACGGCCTTGGGTCGGTGGTGCCCATAAGAAAATGCTTCTAGTGGAGAAGACGGCGTATCCGAGGGAAGGTCAAGAGGCGTCTTCCGCTGCTCGGAGGCGATCTGCTCGTCTTGCGCACGTCTTGGAGCGCTGCGAGGGTCAAATTCGGTGGGCGGCATGACGTTCTTCTCTCAGTAAGCAGTAATCACGAATATCGGCACTTCAACCAACTCGCCGAAGACGTCGGGTGTTTCATCATCTTCTCGGTCGTACCGCCAGATCACCCAGACATGGCGGCCCCTGGGCGTTTCCGCAAACATTTCAAAGGAACCATCCTTGCGTTGCTCAAGGCGAAAGACGCGATCAAAAGCTGCCTCGACTTCTTCCGCCGAGAGAGCGTGGGCATCGATCTTCTGAAGATTCCACTCAATCCATTTGAATTGCCTCATTCGCAAGCTTCCTCGTAGGCTTCCCTTAGAATAGCCTGTTGAGTCGTTAGGATCAAGAAAGTGAGCACAATGCTTCGATTATCGCTTGGCAGTTGAAGTCGGGTCCGCTGTGCGGGCCAAAACGGCTTCTTCGTGGTCCGCTCAGCGGACCCTACGCTAGCATCTCGCCGGGCTTGTCGCCTTTTGGCACTCTTTCTATACTCCTCGCCATTTGAAAAATAGATGGCCTCTCATTTAGGAGAAATCCGATGCACATGCGCATCGCGACACTCGTTTTGTCTAGCTGCCTTTGGTCGGCCCTTGCCTACGCACAGACGGGCAGCAATGCTCGGCCTGGAGTAAGTGGTTGGCGGCCGCCCGGCGCAAGCTCGACGACGACTCAATCACCTGTCAACAACCCCGTGGCCAACCTGCACACGACCGACGCGCGCAATGGCGTCATCCCTGTTAGCGGGCAGACCACTCCGACGGGGGCCAGTCCGGGCCAACGGCTCACGCGAGCGCCGGTCACGAATGGCTCGAACACGTTGCCCAACGATCATGGACAAGTTTGGCGCGAGTACGACATTAGTTCTTATGCGCTTCGCGTTCAATCCAGCACAAAGCCCGAACAGGCGATCGTCGATTGGATTCTTCGCGAGACGGGCTACGAAGCTTGGCACTCGACGCCTGTCGGGCTGCTGAGCGCCGACAGCCGTACGCTGCGTGTTTATCACACCCCCCAAATGCAGTCGGTCGTGGCTGACATTGTCGATCGGTTTGTGAACAGCGCGGCCGAGAACCACGGTTTTGGGCTGCGAATCATCACGATCAAAAATCCGAACTGGCGAGCACGGGCGCTGCCGTTGATGAAGTCGTTGCCGGTGCAGTCGCCGGGCGTGCAAGCTTGGATGTTGGCCAAAGAGGACGCGGCGCTGTTGATGTCGGAACTGCGCCGACGGACCGACTACCGCGAACATAATCCGCCGCATCAGATGGTTCAAAATGGCCAGTCGTTGGTCATCTCGTCGATGCGACCGCGTCAGTACACCAAGGGAATTATTCGTACGCAACAGACTTGGCCTGGCTATCAACCCGAGATGGGCCAGCTCGACGAAGGTTTTAATTTGGAATTTAGTCCGTTGATGGCGATGGACACACGCACGACCGACGCGGTGATCAAGCTTCGGCTTGCGCAGGTTGAAAAGATGTTGCCGGTGAAGCTTGAGGTGCCGTCGAACATCGCCCCGAACCAGCGTGTGGAATGCCAAGTGCCGCAAATGACGATGGTGCAACTGCACGAGCGTTTTCGCTGGCCGACGGACCAGGTTTTGCTACTGAGCATGGGCGTTGTGGCGACGCCGGGCGTCCAAAAGCCCAACTTGCTGACCGACGCCCTGCCCTTGCCCAAGAGCGCTCCGCGAGCGGATGCGCTGCTGTTTGTCGAAAGCAAGGGGCCGGTCGCCCCGTCGCTCCCCGGCGGAACCAACCCACCACGCACGGCCACACGGGTGGATCAGACCTTTCATGGGCGGTATTGAGGTGAGGGTTGAAGGCGGTAGGCGGTAGGCGGTAGGCTGTAGGGCTTCTGTTTGTGACCTCACCTCCAGCTTAAAACCTACCAACCGCTCTATGACCTCTGATAACAGCCGCCGACGTGTTGCGATCACCGGACTTGGGGTCGTTTGTCCTTTGGGGAATAGTGCGGATGCGCTTTGGGAGGCCCTTTTGGAGGGTCGTAGTGGGGTGGCTCGGCTAGAGCAGCTGCCGCCGCTTGAGGGACATATTCAGTTTGGTGGCGAGGCGCGTGAGTTTACCGGCGCGATCGACAATTTTGGCACGCTGAGCAAAGACCGTAGAAAAGCGATTCGCAAGGCGTTGAAGGTGATGTGCCGCGAGTCGATGATGGCGATCAGCGCCGCGCAGCAAGCCGTCGCTGACGCGGGGTTTGGCGATGAGCCGATGGAACCGGAGCGTTCGGGCGTCGTGTTTGGCTCGGATTACATGCTTAGTCCGCCCGACGATTTGGCTGATGGGATGATCAAGTGTGGTGTGGGCGAAGCGGGGGGCTTTCGCTACGAGCAATGGGGCCGCGAGGGTCTGCGCGAA
This sequence comes from Bythopirellula sp., assembly GCA_965224625.1. GTDB lineage: Bacteria > Planctomycetota > Planctomycetia > Pirellulales > Lacipirellulaceae > Bythopirellula. The sequence goes on along the minus strand of CBDCZS010000001.1, from coordinate 44,056 downwards.
ATGAACCCTCTGTGGATGCTGAAATATCTGCCGAACATGCCGGGCAGCCATATCGCGATACTCAACGACCTGCGTGGTCCAAACAATTCGCTTACGCTCCGCGAAATTGCCGGGGTGATGGCGATTCGTGAAGCGGCGCATACGATCGAGCGCGGGCACGCGGATCGGATGATCGCCGGCGCGACGGGGACGCGCATTCATTCGTTCAAGACGATCCACGCTTTGCAGCAAGAGCAGCTCGCTGATCCGCAGTGCGACCCAGCAAAGGCGTCGCGGCCGTTTGACGCCAACCGTACTGGGATGGTTCTTGGCGAAGGTGCGGGGGCGATTGTGCTCGAAGAACTCGAAGCGGCCCGTCGTCGAGGGGCTACCATTTATGGAGAGGTCGTCGGCACCGGGAGCAGCATGGTCGCCAACGGCGATTTGGTGGGTGACCACGCAGGGGCACTGGGCAATGCTGCTCGTGTGGCTCTGGCGGAAGCCAAAATTACGCCTGAGCAGCTTGGCCATATCAACGCCCACGGGCTGGGAACTCCCAAGGGAGATGCGGCCGAAGCCAAGGCACTTCTTGACGTGCTAGGCGACCACGGAAAAGGCGTGCCAGTTGTTGCGGCGAAAAGTTCGTTTGGCAATTTGGGAGCGGCGAGCGGCGTGGTCGAGCTAATCGGGAGCGTCAAAGCCCTCCAAGAAAAGCGGCTGTTCCGGACGCTGAATTTTGAGACGGCTGATCCGGCTTGCCCGTTGGCCGTGGCCGCTGAAGACGGCCTCGCCAGTGGGGGTAGTTTTTTGAAGCTCAGCGTGACGCCGCAGGCGCAGGCGACGGCGCTGGTGGTGGCAGTCGTGGAATAGCCGGCGAGCTACGTCTCGCCGTTGGGTCTCGCCGTTGGGTCTCGCCGTTGGGTCTCGCCGTTGGGCCTCGCCGTTGGGCCTCGCCGTTGGGCCTTGCTGCTGATTTGTTACTTTTTACTGTGGGGACTTCGGCGAGACGTAGCTCGCCGGCTATTTTGGGTTGCTCTAGGGTGCCGAAAGGTGCCGATCTCGTCCGCCCGCCGCTTGACACTCTTCATGTTGGCCATTAGAGTGGCCGGATTATGGACCGCTCTATGTGGGCTTCATAAAAGAGGGCTTTGGGCTTGCCCCTACCTGGATGACTCTTGACCTGGACGATGTTTGGCTTGAGTGACTCTTGGGAGGTGGGGCGATGAGGATGAGCTATGGTCTGATGACAATTTGAACAACTCGAACAACTCGATTTGCCGACAGCGGGCGAAATACGCTGTGGAGTACCCAACAATATGAATCCCGGTGAAGTGCTAAGGATCGTTGATGCTATCCATCGCGACAAGAATATTGAAAAGGAAATCGTCTTCGAGGGAATCGAAGCAGCGCTGGTCTCTGCTGCGCAAAAGCACTACGGCGAAGAGGCTGAAATAACGGTCAGTATCGACCGTGACACTGGCGAAATCTCTGCCACGCATGATGGCGAGGTGCTCGACTCGGAAGAGACTGTCGGTCGGATTGGTGCACAAACGGCCAAGCAGGTGATGATTCAGAAGATTCGCGAAGCCGAGCGCGACGCCCTTTACGACGAGTACACCGAGCTGCAAGGCGAGATGGTCAGCGGCATTGTGCAGCGTTACGAAGGTGGCGCAGCGACGGTCACGCTGACCAACGTCGAAGCGATTTTGCCACGCAGCGAGCAAATCCCTGGCGAATCGCATCACGTGAACGAGCGTGTGCGAGCAACGGTCTTTGAGGTTCGCAAGTCGGGCAGCCGCGTGAAAGTCATTCTTAGTCGCGCGCGGCCACAGTTGGTGCAGCGACTTTTTGAGCAAGAGATTCCCGAGATCATCGATGGTGTGATCGAAGTGCGTGCGATGTCGCGCGAGCCGGGCTACCGCTCGAAGGTGGCGGTCAGCAGCAGCGACCAACGGGTTGATTGTGTTGGGGCTTGTGTTGGCGTGCGTGGCAACCGCATTAAGAACATTGTCGATGAACTGAGCGGCGAGCGGATTGATATTGTCCGTTGGGACGACAACCTTGAGATTCTGATTCCCAATGCTTTGCAGCCGGCCGAAGTCGAGCAGGTGATTCTTTGCAAGATGCTGGGACGGGCGATCGTCTTGGTGCGCGAAGATCAGCTTTCGTTGGCCATTGGTCGGCGTGGGCAGAATGTCCGTTTGGCGAGCAAGCTTTCGGGCTGGGACATCGAAATCATGACTCAAGATGAGCTGGCCGAATCGATCGACCGTGCGGTCGGTGGATTCAGCGAGCTGGACGGACTTGAGGTCGAAGTGGCCGAGCGTCTGGTCGAGGAAGGCTTTTTGAGTTACGACGATCTGTCGATCATCGAGCCAGATGCTCTGATGGCCATGGGCGGATTGACCGAGGCGCAAGTCGACGTGATCGTCAACCAAGCCGAAGAACGAGCCGAAGCGGCCGAAGCGGCAGCCACCGAAGCTCGTAAGTTGAAACGCGAGCAGGACCGGTTGGCAGCGATCGAGGCGAGAGCCCAAGAGGCCGCCGCTGCGGCAGCCCCGAAAGAAGAAGTGGTTGAAGCGTCGGGTGAATCTGAGTCGGGGGACGAGGCCCCGGCTACTGAGGCTTCGGTCGATGAGGCTTCGGCGGCTGAGACTCCGGCTGAGACTCCGGCAACCGAGGAGGCCGAAGAGGCAACTTCCGAAGCGGAGCCGCTCCCCAGCGACGCTACTGAGTAGCTCGTTGGTTGAGTCGTCGGTTGAGTTGTCGAAGAGAAAAAGTATGCAGTGTAAAAGACCTACCCATTCTGACTGGCGTTTTTTTTGGAGGTCGTTAGTTATGGTTTCCTAGTTTGAATTTATTATCGCGAACCGAGGTGGTTTGTTCGTTGGATGTTTTTCATTACCCACGGTAATGGAATTACACCCAACAGCAATGTGCCTCTCGCTCGCACGGAGAATTTGATTTGGCAGTTCGTATTTACGCATTGGCGAAAGAACTCAAGGTCGACAGCCTGGAGCTGGTTGATATCTGCGCGAAGGTAGGTATCAAGGGAAAAGGGTCTGCGCTGGCCAGCCTTTCTGATGAAGAAGTCACGAAGGTGCGTGAGCACTTTGCGAACCCGACGGCGTCGTCAGGCGGAGCAAAATCCAAAGGGCCTTCGGCACCCGCCGCACCCGAGCGTCCAAACGCTCCGGCGCGAGCCGGCAGAATGCCGGTGATCAGCGCGCCGAAATCTCAATCGCCTCTGGCGGGAATGCGCAAGTCGAAAGCCGCAGCCCCACCAGCCGCGACCGAGGAACAGCCAGCAGAGCCAGCGGCAGCAGAAGCCCCAGCGTCTGCCAAAGAGGAATCGAAAGTAGAAGAAGGACCCCGTTCGCCTGGTCCTTTGGCCGGCGTGATGCGTCGAGAAGAATATGTCAGTCCTGGCCATGCCAGCGGCAAGATGCCGACGCTAGGCACGCCGTCTTCGGGTGGCCGCGGCTCGAAACCTGCGGGTCAAACCCCGCGAGCCCGTCCGGCTATCAAGCTTGCCCCCATGCCGACGATCAATCCGTCGACAACTGCCCCTAGTAGTAAGTCGAGCGACCAGCCGGTTCAGAAGCCGGACATGAAGCTTCCTGCCGACGCGCTCAAAGCGGGCAAAACCGGAGCCAAGCCTTTGGCTGCCCATTTGCGTCGCCACGAAGAGACGCTCGAAACGGCCAAACGCCAGGGCAAAAAAGTAGGTGGCACTGGCGGCGAGATGACCGACGGTGCAGACGCAAAAAAGGGTCGTCGAGGAGGCGCCAAAGGGAAAGACGGAGCGACTGGCGGTACGCCGATGTTGGGCGGCCGCGAGCAGCGTCAGCTAAGTCGACAACGTCTGCCCCAACGTCGTGGCGGAAACATGCGACCTCGTCGCAATTTCCGTCGTTCCAGAAAATCGGGCATTAGTACGGCTGCCCCACGTAAGGGTAAGGTCCGCTTGCAGTTGCCCTGCACGGTCCGCGAATTTTCGGAAGCCGCCGGCGTCCAAGCGAACCAAATCCTTCGTATTCTGATGGAAGAAGGCGTGATGACGACCATCACGGCGGTGATGGACCCCGAGTTGACCGAATTGGTAGCTGCGGAGCTGGATGTTGCGATCGAGCTGAAAGAAGCGGTTAGCCTGGAAGATCAATTGCTCGCTGATATTCGTGAGCGGGAAGATGCCGAAGAAGACTTGGTGACGCGTCCTCCGGTTATCACGTTCTTGGGCCATGTCGACCACGGCAAGACTTCGCTGCTCGACCGGATCATCAACATCGATGTTGTGAGTGGTGAAAGTGGTGGTATCACACAACACATTCGCGCCTATAGCATCGAAAAAGATGGGCAACAGATTTCGTTTGTCGATACGCCGGGTCACGAAGCGTTTACCGAAATGCGTGCCCGTGGTGCGAATGTTACGGATATCGCCGTGCTGGTAGTTGCGGCCGACGATGGCGTGATGCCTCAGACGGAGGAAGCGATCAGCCACGGACGTGCTGCTGAAGTGCCGATTGTGGTTGCTTTGAACAAGACCGACCTGCCGGGCGTCGATATCAATCGGGCCATGCAAGGGCTGTCGGCCAACGAATTGCTGCCCAGTGAATGGGGTGGTGAAGTCGAGGTTATCAAGACGAGTGCGATCACGGGCGACGGCGTCGACGAACTGCTGGAAACGCTGCTGACGGTGGCTGAGCTGCACGAATACAAAGCCAATCCAAAACGTCCGGCGTTGGGCACCTGTCTCGAAGCTCAACAAGAATCGGGCCGTGGGGTGGTCGCTAAACTGATCGTCCAAAACGGCACGCTGCGTGTCGGCGACATCGTGGTTTGCGGCGATGCGTTTGGCAAGGTCAAGGCGATGTACGACACGCTGCACCCCAACAAGCGGGTGAAAGAAGCAGGGCCTAGTATTCCGGTCAACGTGACGGGCTTTGACAAAGCGCCCGGTGCTGGCGAGCATTTTTATGTTTTGGATGACATCGCCGATGCCCGTGCGATTGCGGAGTCGCGTGGCGAAGCGGAGCGTACCACTTCGTTGGGAGTTGGCGTTCAGCATGTCACGCTCGAAAATCTGTTCGACCGCCTCGAAGGCGAAGGGGACGTGCAAACGTTGAACCTGATTCTTCGTGCTGATGTACGCGGCTCGATCGAAGCGATTCAGAAAGAACTGGAAAAGCTGGATCATCCGGAAGTCAAAATCAAGCTACTACAAGCCTCGGTCGGCGGCGTGACCGAAGCGGATGTCACGCTGGCCGATGCCTCGGACGCCGTGATCATGGGCTTTAATGTTGTGCCGGACGAGAAGGCCCGTATCGCGGCCGACGCCCGGGGTGTTCAGATCAAGCGTTATGAGGTGATTTACAAGATCACTGAAGACTTGAAAGCGGCCCTTGAGGGTTTGCTGGAGCCCGAAGAACGCGAGGTCGACTTGGGCCGCGCCTTGGTGCAACAGACCTACAAGATCAGCCGCGTCGGGACGATTGCCGGCTGCCGGGTGTTGGCGGGCACCGTGGTACGCAACGCGCGGGCACGCGTGATCCGCGACAGCACGATCATCGGCGATTATCCGATCGATACGCTCCGCCGCGAGAAGGACGACACCAAGGAAGTCCGCGAAGGGATGGAATGCGGCATCAAACTCACTGGCTTCAACGACGTCAAGGAAGGCGATCTCTTCGAAGTCTACAAGGTCGAAGAAATCGGCCGTACCTTTGACGAGACGAATATCTAGCGCCAGTTTCAGAAAATCCGCAAAGGCCCCTGTCATGAATTGGCTTCGACGAGTCGGTTTGTGGGTGATGGGGCTGGTTTTTCTGGCGGTGGGGGTGGGCTGCGCGGATACGCATGAAAATATCGCGGAAGTGGACAAGGTGGAAGTGCGGGCGGTGGAAGCTGGTGTGGTCCCGCTCGACCAAATTTGGGCCGTAGATATGCCAGGGACTCGCGGCTTGGACGAACTCCTTGCCAACCCTAAAGAGCCGGCTCCAGCGAAGCGGCATTATTTGACGACATTTCTTCGCAAAGCATTGGCTCCCAAGCAGCCTGTTGAAAAAGCGGCTAGAGGTTTTGCGATAGCTATCCTTCCCAAGCGGGTAACGCCCTACGAGATTCACACGATCCGAGAAGTGTTGCGGTTCACTCGCAGAAGCAACTCCGTACCAGTGACCGAAGAAATTGGCCTCGTCTTTTACTCGAATGCTTCTGCCTATCGTGTCGAAATCGAAAAAGTAAAGCGCCAAGGTTCGGTGATCGACATTCGCTATCGCTTGGCTCCTTACCAATCTACCGACCCGGAGAATAAGACGTCGGTCGATCTGGCTGTAATCCCACTCGGCAAATTGGCTGCCGGCGAGTACCGCGTCGAGATGACTCGGTCTCCGATGGAACAAAAATACTTGGATGCCGGCCATAAGCCAGTGAGCGACGAACAAGCAAGCCGCTTTGTCTGCCAGCCATTTTCGTTTGAAGTGTGGAGCCTTCCGAAGCCCGATCCGGGGTTGAGTGAGAGTGCGATCGAGATCCCGCTCGACCAAATTTGGGCGTCGCACAGGTGGAATGCTCGTGATACCCGGAGCCTCGATTGGAAAAGATTTGAAAATCAACCGCTCAGCATTGGGGCATTGGGAGCCTTGTGGCAGCTAAATAAGGATAGAGCGGAGCCTGGGTTTGTCGTTCCTGGAATTGGCCAGGAGGCCTTAATCGCAGCCCACAAAAATCTGCCAGAGGGAGAGAAGCCTACGAATGTACTCCCTGTGGGTACGGATTTTTCGATCGTTTATTTTTCTCACCCAAACGATTCTACTTCTTTTGGTCGAGTCGAACGAAGGGGGAATCTCATAGAAATCGTATGTTATCACTATATGCCGTCTGGTAGTGGTATTCCACCGAGTCAGCTGGCTTTAGTACCCTTGGGTAAACTCTCTGTGGGAGAGTATAGAGTCAATGTGATTGAAAGGTTGCCCAGGATACAGCCGGAGCTTCCAACACCCTGTTTACTTCCAGCAATATATCTAGTCGAGGCCCATCTTCGCGTCTGTCAGTCGTTTTCTTTTTCGATTGTGGATGCAATTGAAGAAGAAAAGTGAGCAACCTTTTTCACCTGTTTTTTTGAGAGGATTGAATTATGTACACTTTCGCAAAAACTTTTATTGTTGTCTTGTTGGTTGGATTGTATTTTGCAGGTGGTCGTGCTGCTGCCAGCACCCTAACGATAGGCCCTGACGGAATCAACTCGGCAGGTTTGACGCTTGCTGATGGCACAACCTTGTTGGATGGTAGCGGCATTGGAATAGGCCAAGTAGAGCATGGCAGGCCAGCTACTACAGCGGATGCTGCTGGCACTCAGAATTCGTCCGTGAATCCGACGGCTGTTTTTCGGCAAAACGGTCCTCCAACCGCAGCAGATTTAATTGACACAAATCTAAGTGACGGTGATTTTGCTGAGCACGCCATGCAAGTCGCTGGCGTGATGATTTCTACTGATCCTTTAGCAAAGGGTGTGGCTCCGGGAGCGTCCCTCTATTCCGCTGCCCACGCGTCAACCGCCAGTGCTGCTGGGACGCTTGATGACTTGACCATGCTGGCGATACAGCAAGTTGCTACCCAAGCAAACGTGAGGGCTGTGAACCACAGTTACTTCAAAATTTACGAGCCAGGAACCGTACCAAAAGATGGCAACGACCTACTCAGCGCGGGCATTGATTGGTCGGCTGCAAAGCATAATGTCCTTCACATTACTTCAGGAAACAATCAAGGCGATCCGTCACCATTTTCCCCGAAGGCAAATTTCAATGGCATGGTAATAGGACGCTCGTGGAGGCCTGGGAACACAGAGAAATACCGGCTCTATGACCCTGGAAATCAAACGATAAATTTAGACGACGATCGTACCGCCATTGATTTACTTGCTCCCGGATTGGATGTGCGGTCAACTTTGCCTAATGACGTGCTTACTCCTGCCGTACCGAACACAGATGGCATTGATGATGGCACCAGCTTCGCTGCCCCACACGTTACCGGCACTGTCGCGTTGTTACAACAATATGGTGACGCGCAAATCACCGCCAGCGCACCCAGCTGGGGCGGCATGGTCACGACTGGCCCTGCGCCCGGCCCGACACCGCGTCGCCACGAAGTGATGAAAGCGGTCCTGATGAATTCGGCGGATAAGGTTAAAGGGGTTTTGGGGATGGAACGCGATGTTCTCAAGCAGAACGGGACCAAGTGGTTTGCTACCGATGCTGCGATGCAAGAGTTTATTCCTCTGGACGAAGAGATGGGCGCTGGGCATTTGAATGCGAATCGGGCATTGGCGCAATTTGCGCCGGGTGAACATGAACCTGGCACGAATACGACCGTCCCGAATAGAGCCTGGGATTACGGCACGAGCACTCTGGGCAACCAAACACGGTATCGGCTAGCGACGCCGCTTGCTGCAGGTGAACATGTCCAGGTGACTCTCGCTTGGGACCGGATTGTCGATTTATTAGATACAGGCTCAGGCACAGCCGACGTGTTTGATGTAGGTGATACTTTTTCAGATTATACCGAGATCTACGAAGTGTAAGTGAACTGGATGTTTTTCTTGTTGAAAGAGACGCGGACTTTTTCGATGGCACCCTAACAGGCTCGAATAGCACTGGCTCTAGCGTCGAGCATTTTTTGTACACCGTTCAAACCCCAGGTCTTTACGATATCATCATCGACCATTCGCTCGACATTTTTGGCACGGACCTTGGCCCGCAAGACTATGGAATCGCTTGGTGGGCCGGGGCTGACACGGTTATTACCAACCCACTCGCCGGGGATTTCGACAATGACAACGACGTTGATGGGGCTGATTTTTTGGCTTGGCAGCGGAATCCGGGGGTGGGGAGCCTTGGGGATTGGCAGGGCCAATTTGGCAGCGGGACTGCTACCCTCGTGCCGGAGCCGGGGGCGTGGATGCTGGCGTTGGTGGGTGGTCTGGGATTTGCTGGTCCGCTGGGACGGAGGGGCGTTTTTGGCTAGCTTCCCCCCTGGGCCGGTAGCTGATAAGTTATAGCGATGACATCACGACGCGTTCAAAAGGCAGCCGAGGCGATCCGCGAAGTGGTTGGCATGGCGATTCTTGCCGATCTGAAAGATCCTCGCATCGAAGGGGTGACGGTGACCTCGGTCGAGGTGTCTCCCGATATGCGCAATGCGAAGGTGAACGTTTCGATCATGGGCGACGACACGGCCCAGCGATTGTGCTTGCGCGGCTTGCAAAGTTCGGCCGGATTTTTGCAGAAAAAAATCTCGCGGCGTATTGATACGCGTTACACCCCGCGACTCGTTTTTGTCCTCGACATGGGCGTCAAGCATTCGATCGCGCTGGCCAAGATGCTCAACGACGTGTTGCCTGACGACCCTCCAGAAGGCCTGCCTGAGGACGCCTTAGCTGATCCTCCGTCCGACGATTCCGAAGCTTCCGATCTCGAATAGATTTTTCCCTTTTGGGCTACGTACTCGTATTTCCTATTTATAACCGTTGCATTTTTTTGTAGAGATACCCATCGATGGCTGGCAATAACCGTGCTACTCAGATCAACAAAGTTCTCAAAATCGTCAAAAAGCATTTTAAGCCTTTTGAGATTCCGGCAGATCGGACGTTGCTGGATCATTTAATTTTTGCTTGCTGTGCCGAGAACTCTTTGTACGAGGTGGCGAACGAAATTTTCGCAACGCTTTCGAGCAACTACTACGACTGGAACGAAGTGCGTGTGACGTCGATCCGCGAGTTGACCGAAGTGATGAAGCCGCTGAACGATCCCAAGGAATCGGCGACGCGTCTGAAGCGAGTGCTTCAAAGTGTGTTTGAAACGCACTATTCGTTTGACCTGGAATTGATGAAAAAACAAAACATTGGCCAAACGGCAAAGCAGATCGAAAAATACAAGGGCAGCACGAGCTACACGGTGGCTTTTGTGACGCAGAACGCTTTAGGGGGTCACTCGATTCCGATCAACCTTGGCTTGCTCGAATCGATGCGCGTTGTCTCGGTGATCTCGGACTCGGAGGCATCGAAGGGGACGGTTCCGGGGCTAGAACGCACGGTGTCGAAGACGAAGGGCGTCGAGATTGGTTCGATGCTACATCAACTGGGCGTCGAGCTGCACCGTAGCCCGTATGGACCGGTCATCCGCAAGCTGTTGCTAGAAATTGAACCGAGCTGCAAAGATCGGTTGCCCAAACGCCCGACGAAGAAAGTCGAGCCTCCGAAGAAGGCGAAGCCAGCGGAAATCAAGAAGCCGAAGGAAAACGAGGCCAAGGCACCTCCCAAGAAGGCACCCATTAAAAAGGCACCCGCGAAGGCCGCACCCGTCAAAAAGAAGCCTGCGAAAAAGGCCGCCGCCAAAGCTGCTGTGAAGAAGCCTGTGAAGAAGAAGGCAGCTCCCAAGAAAAAAGTCGCCGCGAAGAAGAAGGTGATGGCGAAGAAGAAGGCCGTAACGAAGAAAAAGAAGGCGGCCCCGGCCAAAGGCAAGGCAAAGAAAAAGTCGGTTACCAAGCAACTCTCGAAGCGTAAGCCGAAGTAATTTGCGCGTCGCTTCGCTCTCACCCCGAAACCCGCAACTCGAAACTCTAAAGAACCATGGCTGGACACTCTCATTGGGCTGGGATCAAACACAAAAAAGCCCTGATCGACAACAAGCGTGGCAAGGTTTGGAGCAAGCTCTCGCGCGCGATCATCGTGGCTGCCAAGGCGGGCGGCGGCGATCCGGATACGAATCTGCGGCTACGCTATGCGATCAACGATGCCAAAGCGGTCAGCATGCCCAAGGACAACATCGAACGGGCGGTCAAAAAGGGGACGGGCGACCTTGAGGGGGGCAACTTTGACGAGGTGCTTTACGAGGGCTATGGCCCTGGGGGCGTCGCGGTGTTGTGCGAAATTTTGACTGACAATCGGAATCGGACCGCGCCGGAAGTTAAGAAAATCTTTGAGGTGGCTGGCGGAAAACTTGGCGCGACGGGCTGTGTTGCTTGGATGTTCGAGCGCAAGGGGGTCGTCGTGATCGACTCCCAACAGGTCGACGAAGAAAAGCTGCTGGAATTGGCCATGGAGTCGGGTGCGGACGATGTCAAAACGGCCGGCGACAAGTTCGAGGTTATCTGCGACCTCGACAGCTTTGCGGGTGTGCAAGAAGCTTTGCAAGCGGCCAACATCGAGACCGAGGTGGCCGAGCTGAGCCGTCTGCCGAGCGATACGGTCGATCTGGATGTCGACACTGCGAGGAAGGTCTTAAAAATGATCGAGCAGCTCGACGACCACGACGATGTTCAAAGCGTCTCGGCAAATTTTAATATCCCCGAAGGGCTTGAGATGTGAAATGTGAGATGTGAGATATTTGATTGAAGATTGACGATGTGAAAACTTTTGACATCATCAATCTCACATCTTCCATCAAAAATTCTTTCATTCTTTGCCGTGGTGTTCGACTTTTGGCCAGTAGGCTTGGAAATCGAATTCGGGGCTGTTGTCGAGGTCGTGACACTCGAGGCATTTATTGACGACCACCGCTTTGTTGATTTCTTGCCCCGCTTTGTTCCCTTCGTTTTCAACCAGCTTGAGCCGCAGCGCTGCGCGAAGGCGTTCTAGCTCGGCCTCGTCGGCTTCGACATCTCCGGACTCGGCCGCGACGTGCGATGCGCCTGGTCCATGGCAATTTTCGCAGCCGTTGGCCTTGAGGTGAGGCGTTTTTTCTAAGCTAAGATAACCGGACGCATAGGGGAAATACTGCTGAGGGTTCCAGCCTGTGGCGTGGCAGCTTAGACATTCGGGATCAAAATGTCGGGGTGGGTCGAGATCGACCAAAGTTTGCGTCGCATGGGAGTGGGGCGTTTTCTCGAAAGCTTTGGTCGCTTCGGTGTGGCAATCGGCGCAGGCCGCCGAGCCGGCAAACGTATCGGTCGGATGCTTGGTGTCGGTCAGCCCCAGGCCGGGCAAGCCCATCGTTTTTAGCTCGTCTTGATACTCGACCAAGAGCTGTTGCATGGCTTCGGAGTTTTCAAAGCGATGGTCGAGCGGCACGCGCTGTAGACGAAAGGGATGTAGGGGGTCGTCGTAAATGCCGAGTACGGTCACGTACATGCCTTTGTGGCCCGCTTCGATCAGTTGTTGCGACGTTCCTTCTAGGGGCATCAAACGGTTGGGGGGTTCTTCGGCTCCGCCGGTGGTCGCGACGATCTGGAATTGCGAGAAGCGCTTGGCAAGTGTTTTGGCCTCGTCCAGATCGGCATGGACCAGCAGTATTCGCAAGTCGCAGTTTTCGCTTTGCAGGCTTGGCAAGACTTCTTGCAGGGCTTGCTCGGGCTGGGTCCAAAGAATATCGCTAGCATTCTGGAGGGCCGCATGATGTTTTTTTCCGAGCACCGAAGTGACGCCAATTTTTTTTCCGCCGACTTGCAGCACGCGATAGCGGCGGCTTAGTCCGATGCTTGGATCGATGATACTCACGTTCGCCGAGACGACGGGGTTCGCCTCTCCCTCGAAATTGGAAAGGACGTAGGCGAGATAATTGGCGTCGAGCTGTAGCTCTTTGATGCCCAGTCCGACGACTTGATAGTCGAGCTGTGTGAGCGACTTCATGGCGTAGCGGTATTTAATTTCCGCCTGTGGCCCAAAACGGCGGATCTGTCCGCCCATGTCGAGGGCGACCACCGGCCATCCGTCGTCGGCCAGTTTTTTGAGCAGCGAGTGGCGTCGCTTGAGGCCTCCCTTTTGGTTTTCTAACCCTGCACAACCACAGGGTTCCAAATAACCGTCCATCTCGCCCGAGAAGACCAGCGCTAGGCGAGGCTTGGGCCAATCGACAAAGATCGGTCCGTTTTTCTCTAAGGCGTCGGCGATTTCGGCCTCGCGACTTTCAAATTTTTTCTCGACGGCATTGAGTTGCGAGGCGGCACTCGACAGCCAAAGAGTGACCAAGCAGTGGAGACTGGTCGCCAGAAATTTCCGTCCAAGAGGTATCGCCTCGTAATTCGCCCTGTAATGCACCCTGTAATTCGCCACAATGTCGGCTCCTGATGACTCACCGGTGAAGATTCCTGACGCCCAGTCAGCAATCGTACCCTTTCCCAGGCAAGCGGACCAGAACAACCCCAGGAACCTTTTCAGGTCCCAAAAACTACTCGACGGCGAACTTCACACGGATTTGCATGTCAGGGATTTCTGGGTGGTTCGAGTGCAACACTACCTGGGCCTCGTTGCTGGTCGGCTCGCCCATTCTCACCATAGGACGGGTGCCTGCTGGCACCTCGATCTGCAGCGGCACATGCAGGAGTCGGTCGTTCATTTTGCGAGCTTCGCCGAGCGAGACCTTCAACTCTGGCGGGTCGACTTCGGCCACTTCCCAGTTTGCCTCCGAAGCACTCTCGCCTCGTACAGCTAAGTTGAGACGCACCGATTTGCCCTCAGCACTTGCAAAGGAGCCCATGCGCAGCAAACCTATTCGGGCATTCCACCCAGGGCCAAACAGAGAAACGTCTCCTTGAACATTGCCCCCAATGGGTATCATTAGCTTTTCTGCTTTTTTGAGATTGGTGGTGACGTTGAGCCAACCCCGAAAGGGACCGACCCGCTTGCCGGAACGGTAAGTCGCTTCGATCTTGACTCCACCGACGGCTTCAGAGTTCGGCAACTCGGAAGTTTTGGCTGACGTGATCTTGATGTCGACTCTCTCGGCCAACGCTTGGTCGGTAATCTCGTAATCCAAGACTTTCACATCTTCGCCCAAGAACGTCATGAGATAGAGGCTTGCCTTGGGCGACTCGCCTGTGCGCATGGTCCCAAAAAAAAGTTGCGAAGGGCTCATCGAAGTCGACTCGATGACTTGCCCCTCGACGGTCAATTCGATGCTGCTTTGCGTCGGGTCGTTGGTACTCAGAACGGCACCATGCCGAAACGGACCTGGGGCAGTCTTGGCAACCCATTCCAAAAGGACGTCCGACTCTTCGTTGGGAGCGATTTCGTTTTTGTCGAGTTCTCCGACCGTGCATTTGCACGTGGTACTGGCCACATTCACACGCAACGGACTCTCGCCGACGTTGCGTATTTTGAAGCGATGCGACATCGAAGTACCCCGTTCGATCTTGTCGAAGTTATAGACCGTCTCGGGAAGCTCGGCCTTGGGAGGAGCCAACTGTGGCTCTTTCGCGACGGGCTGCACCGGCTTCTTGGGCTGCACGCGTTCGACCGCTGCGGGCACTTCGACATAGGCCAATACGGCACCCAAGCCTAGACCCAGCAGGGCTGCCACAAGGGAGGTGAACAAGAGAGATTTCATCGAGAATCCAAAGTCCTGAGGGAGGAGCTAAAGCCGTTGACAAGATTTCATTTTAGCGTTGGTTCAGGGTCCGAGTCAATTTGCAGATTTTTGTGGCCGGAGAACTGCAAGCTGCTTCGAGACCGTAGGGAAGACTCGACGACAGTGGAAAGCAGTCTGTGCCAGAGCGATCGGGAGAGATGACAGCCCTAAGAGGCTACAAATACTCACTATTTGTCAGATTCAAAACGATTGTTAAAACGGCTAGCTCCGCATAGAATGGAAGTTTATCGCAATCAAAACTTATTCTCGCCTGAGTACAGAAAATGTCTTTTCAAAATTTACTTTTCACGCCGTGTCGTGTTGCCGCCTTGACCGTGTTGTTCTACGCGTCGTTGTTCTACGCGCCCCATGCGGTTGCCTTGGATGGGGGCACCTTGCGTGTGAATCCTCGCAACGGTTGGGACGCTTTTGAAGTGATCTCTGTTGGCAACAACCCTGCAGGTGACGGATTCAATTGGGCGTTGCCGGGCACTTTCGACGGCCTTGGTGCCTTGCTGCCCGATGCTTCGACGTTACGAGTACAGATCAACCACGAGCAGTCGGATGCCACGATCAGCGAGGTGAATCTCGACCTGGCCAACTTCAAGACCGCGATTAGCAACACGATCAGTGGCGGCGGCCCAGGTGGCGGCAGCTTTGTGACCTCAGCCCGTCAAGCTTACGACCGTTGGAGCAACGACGCCGGCGCCACTTGGACCAGCACTTCGGGCACCGCGAATACCAATTTCTATCGTTTTTGTTCTGGGCAGTCCTACGTACCCAACACGTTTGGGACCGATCGCGGCTTCGTCGACGACATCTATATCACCGGCGAAGAGGGAAGCACCAACCGGCTCTTCGCCCTTGATCTCGACAATCGCGATTTTTATCAACTCAGCGGTACGGCAGGCAACGCCAGCGGTGGCCTCGGCGGTATGCCTTTCGACGCTTATGAAAACGCGGCGCTGCTCGACACGGGGGAGACTGAGCACGTGGCGCTCTTGCTTTCGCCCGACGGTGGTTCTCAGAGCATGAAGATTTACATTGGCGAGAAGGGCAAAGATGCCAACGGAAACATGTCGAATGATTTCCTAGCCCGTAATGGCTTGGCCTATGGAAGCTACTACTTCCTCAACGATTCGCTGCCAGACAACCAAGGGGATATCTCGACCAACGGAACGTTTGACACGACCGCCTCTGGTGCGTTGAGATCTTCCAAACTCGAGGATGTCGACACAAGCCCCGGAGATCCTACACGTGCTGTTTTGGGCGACCAAGACTCAGGGGTTTTTACGTTTGATTTCGATTTCGATTTTAGCGGCGGCAGTTTTGATGCGGGCGGTTCAGGTTTCTCGATCACCAAGATCCATGCCCACATCGACGCCACGAATAATTCTTTAGGCGATGCCGACAACGTGGATTGGACCGCTCCGACAGTGCTGAATGGAACTAGCTATCCTGAAGGTCTCATCTTCGTCAACGAGGACTACACGACCGGCGAAATTTGGATGACCACGCCCGACGGTAGCGATTCGACACTCATCGGCGACACAGGCGCCACTGGCAGCGCGAGCGAAAGCTCTGGGATTCTCGATATTTCAGATCTCGTGGGCTACCACCCCGGCAGCATCCTGCTAACGAGCAATCAGGGCAGCAACTCCTCGCTTTCGGTGCTAATCAACCCTGATGCTACGCTCGAAAGTATCCCAGAGCCAACCAGTTTGGTGTTGGCGTTGTGCAGCAGTCTCTTGCTCTTTCAACGCAGTCCTAGCAAAGCGAGGCTGGCGAAGGCGGCAAGCACCGCTGCCGAAGGCTCTGGGACGGTCGATGCCATCTGAGGAACTGCTGGACCGGTGAACTGCTGCTGCCAAGCGAGAAAATCGGCACCGTCGGAGTCGTTGTCCATGTCCGTATCGGCCCCTGCATCGATGCCGTAGGAATTTTTCCAGGTTGTGAGGTCCGCGCCGTCCACAGCGTCGTCCATGTCGAAGTCGGCAGTTAGCAAGGCAAGGACTTCGAGAATGACGTTGTTCACGCCGTAATCGACATGCCATCGCAGGCCGGTGCCGAGCGAGGGCAAGAGTTCGGTATCGAAGATGCCTGTGATGCCGCCGGTGGCGGAGAGCATGTCGAACGAATCGCCCAACTGCGGTGTCAAGACGCCGCCGCCCAGGTCGAGTAGCGAGACGTCGAGCGTTCCGCCCAAGGTGGCCGCGCCGTCGACGAGCAGTTGATCGAACTGAAGATTCAACGGGTCAGAATTGTCGGTGCCGCCTAGCTCGATAACGATCGTACCGTCGAAGTTTTGGGTGTAGTCGCCCAGCACGTTGAGCCGCCCCGCGTCTAGTCCCGGCTCGACGTATCCGCCACCGTTGGTCAGATCGGCGTTGATCTGGCCGCTACCGGTGAGGGTGACGCGTGTGTCGCCGGTCTCGAACTGATTGGTCGCCGGGTCGATAAGCTGCTCGCCGTGCAGTTGAAGATTTGTGGCGTCGAGCGTGCCGCCATCGAGCGTGAGCTTGCCGTGATAAAGGTCGACATCTCCAGTCACGTCAAGCAGGCCGCCGTTGGCAATCGTCATCTCCGCGTTCGAGCCAAACGTAAACGTGGTATTGAACGGGTTGCCGAAAGAGGCTTGGTTAGCTGAAATTTTGGATCCACTGCCCGTGATATTGACGATACCGATCGAGATTTTGCGGTCTGCCAAGCGAAGTGTCGCCGCCGAAACCGTGCCTCCGCCGGTGACGTTGAGCACACCTTCGGAAACGAAAGTCTGCGCGCCGAAATAGATTTGTGGATCGTTGCCGAATCCCACCCAAATATTTGTGGGTGTTGTCCAGGTGGAACCGACACCGTCGATATTGGCAACGCCTCGTAGTTGGTCTCGCACACCAAAACGACCAATAAAGGCTTGGCCTGTTTGGATCGTGGCACCCTCGAGAACGTTCAACTCGCCGTCCCCCTCGTGGCCGATGAAAGTATTATTTCCCCCAAACTGCGAGCCAGAAATCAGCGTCGAACCGACCCCCTTGACGGTAAGCACGCCTCGACCCGTACGGGTGTCTCCGATGTAGGTTCTTTCGGCTTGCACCGTCGCGCCGTTTTGGATGGTGAGCGTGCCCTTGTGCAAGGGCGGTGGAGGGGTGGTCGTAAAGCTGCCAAGCTGGTCACCCTTGCCTACACGCAGTGTGCCGCGTGAAGCGCCGCCGATGTTCATCGTCCAACTCGAACCCGGGCCATCGACCACCACATCGGCATCGGCCGAGACGGCAATCTCGCCTGTTTGGCCAACGACCTGCGCGCCGCCGGTGATGTTCATTGAACTCGGCGAGCCGCCTGCATCTTGGGCGAGTGTGATGACGCGGGCATTGAGCGTTGAGCTGGGGCCAATGACGTTGATCGTGCCGGTGCCGGCGATGTCGCTGGTGAGCTTGTTGCCCCAGAGTTTTCCTGCGACGAGCGATCCGCTGGTGGTCACGGTCGCACCGTTGGTGATATTCAGCGTGCCCGTCCCCCCGCCAGAACCGAGCGTAAGGGTTTCGCTAAACCCGGACAGCGTCCACGAGGCCCCGGCACCATCGACATTGACCGTACCATCGCCGGCGAGTTGCCCTACAAAACTTTCGCTAGCACTCGTGAGCGTGCCGCCATTTTGAATGTCGAGCGTGCCATTGCCTCCGGAGCCGACACGCATCGCGCCAGAGAGGGTTACGGTTGCGCCGGTGTCGATCGTCAGGTGGCCGGTGCTGCTGGTCGAGTGCGCGACGACCACATTGGCCCCTGCGAGTGTTCCGTTGGTGACCGTCAGTTCGCCCACATCGTTGGGACGTTCGCCGACGATCAACGATTCGCGGGTGATGTTTGACTCGGTGAGGTTGTACTGCAAACCGCCCAAATTGAAGGCGACGCGATCGTTGCCAATCACCGCCTGACTTGCAGTTTGGTTTTGCGTAAGGTTCACCGTGTAGGGCGCTGCGCTGCCGAGATGAAAAAGAGCTTTGTCGGCAATCACTGGGGCAGCACCGCCACTCCAGTTGCCGCCGGTCGCATACGATCCTCCGGCAAGGTTATTCCAATTCGTCCCTGGCTCGCGAAGCGAAGGCGTGCCTCCTGCTGCAAACCCGAGCGTAAAATCGTCTAAGAAGACGGTTTTCGATGGATCGATGGGGTCGCCCGAACCTGGCTCGGGGGGGTCAACCGGTTCGGTCTCGAACTGAAGGCTACTGATTCCTGCGGGGTCGATCACGCCCCAAAAAACATAGTTGGACGTTGGCGCGCCAAAACCATCGAACACCGTTGTCGATCCGTTGAGAAAAGCAGAGACGTCGTTTTGCCCGCCACTGCCCGCATTGCCTGCCTGAAACCAGCCACCGAAACCGAAAAGCGGCTGTTCGGCGGTCAGCAAAAACCCGTCGAACGGCGTGCCCTCGGGTGCCGACTGCAAAGCCCAGTCGCCGCTTCGCGCTTCGCCGTGGCGAAGGTTTGCCCCGCCGCCAAGTCCGATCCACCGAACTCCCTGGCTCGTCACGCCCGGCACAGTGGTGGTCGTCTGTGGTTCCAATAACCCCCAGAAATTATCCTCCTCAAACCCTTCGGCGATCGAAACATACTCCAGCGAAGCGAGAGCCGCCAAATAGGTCGCCTCGTTTTCATAGATCGTTGGGGCTGCTTGACTCGTCAAACCGAAGAGAAGGCAAACGAGCAATGCCGATACAAACATTGTGTGTTTTTTAGGAAGGGGTATTGTATCGTTTCCTTGTTTTTTGGTTTTTTATGTGGTGTGGTGTGGTGTGGGGGGCTGTGGGTGACCGTCGTGGCCGACGGCGCTAACCGGGTGCTGTTGTTGATGTTCTGTTAGTGGCTGCGAAGCGTTTGGCGGCAGCGGGTGAAAAACTCTTGGAAATCTTCTCGACGATAGTCGGGGTAGGTCCAATCGCTTGGCTGCCACCCACGTTTACGATAATTGAGCGTTACCTCGGCGTAAATACCGTCGGCCAGATAGATGCGATGCGCGTGATCTTTGGTCGATGCGAGCACGAGCTTGGCCAACGTCAGGTAGCCCGGGTCGAGATTCAGCGGTCGTGACTCAGGATGCTTTCCCAGTAGGGCATATTCTTGTTCGAGCGCATTCGTTCGGTGCTTGATCTGCGGCAACGTGCATGGGTCGATCAGTGTATCGAACGTCAAGAATTGCTTCTTGAGATCCGATCCCATCGTCGGTTGATAATAGTCGGTCTCGGTAAAGTCGAAGGCGTCGCTTTTCTCGCGCAGTGGGCCGAACGCTTCGATTGCTTTTTGCTCGGCCCAAGCGAGGGCTTCGTCGTAACGGGTGCTGACGGCGATTAGGAGAAGGGTCGGTTTTGGAGTTTTGATTTCACCCATGATGACTCAGTTCGGCGAGGCGTAGCTCGCCGGCTATTAGATTGAGTAGCCGGTGAGCTACGCCTCGCCGACGCCTTCTAGTAGGCCCGAGCAAACACTCCGCGTCGTGTGCTTGTTGCGCCAGAAAAAATGCACTTCCCCGCTTCCTCTGGCGCGTCGATCGGCACGCAGCGTGCGGTCACTTTTAGTGTTTTGAGTTTTGCTTCCATTTCCGGCCCATCTACAAAATGACAATAGGCCAAACCGCCCGGCGAGTCCTCTTTGAAAAACTTCTCGAACGCTTCGAGCGTGTCAATCTCGACCGTTGCTTCGTCGCGCGCTTTTACTGCACAGTCGAGCAGCGTTTGTTGAATCTCGGCCAAGGTTGCAGAAACGTTGGCGATGAACTCTTCGCGGGGGGTGCCCTGCCCTTTTCCGCCGACATCGCGCCGCGACAGAAACACACCGCCGCCGGCCACATCGCGTGGCCCTACTTCTACGCGTAGCGGTACGCCACGTTTGACCCATTGCCACTTTTTGCCGCCGCCACGGATATCGCGGTCGTCGATTCGGACGCGCACGGGTTCTTCGTCGTAGCGCTGGGCGGTCAGCTCGGTCTTGAGCGACTCGCAATAGGCAAGGACCTCGGCACGTTCTTCGTCGCTTTTGTAGATCGGCAGGATGACGACGTGCGCGGGGGCCAGCTTGGGTGGCAGTACCAGTCCGTCGTCGTCGCTGTGCGTCATGATGAGGGCGCCGACGAGCCGTGTCGAAACGCCCCACGAAGTGGTCCAGGCAAAAACCTCTTCGCCTTCTTGGTTTTGGAATTTGATTTCCTGCGCCTTCGCAAAATTTTGTCCAAGGAAGTGCGACGTGCCGGCTTGCAGGGCTTTGCGATCTTGCATCAGCGCCTCGATGCTGTAGGTCGCCACGGCACCAGGAAAACGCTCGCCTTCGGTCTTCTCGCCTTTGATGACGGGCATGGCCATGTAGTTTTCGGCGAAGTCGGCGTAGACGTCGAGCATCTGGCGCGTCTCGACTTGGGCTTCTTCCGAAGTGGCGTGGACGGTGTGTCCCTCTTGCCAGAGAAATTCGGTCGTCCGTAAGAACATGCGCGTGCGTAGTTCCCAGCGAACGACATTGGCCCATTGATTGATAAGAATCGGCAAATCGCGGTACGACTCTAACCAACGGGCAAACGTCGCGCCGATGATTGTCTCGCTTGTGGGACGCACGATGAGCGGTTCTTCGAGCTTGGCCGAGGGAGCGGGCTGCAAGCCTCCTTTGCCGTCAGGTTCCAGCCGATGATGCGTCACGACGGCACATTCTTTGGCAAACCCTTCGACGTGCTCGGCCTCTTTTTCCAAAAAGCTCATCGGGATGAACAGCGGGAAGTAGGCGTTCTCGTGCCCGGTCTCTTTGAATCTTTTGTCGAGCTGCCGCTGGATATTTTCCCAGATGGCGTAGCCCCACGGTTTGATGACCATGCAGCCTCGGACATCGGAGTTTTCGGCCAGGTCGGCCGCTTTGACGACCTGCTGGTACCACTCGGGGTAGTTTTCGGCACGGGTCGGAGAAATCGCATTCTTGGGTGGTTTGGCCATTTTGGAGCGGGCAATCGGTTAGAGCATCAATAGCCGGCGAGCTACGCCTCGCCGAAACGAACCATTCTAATGCAATCACCGCCAGTAGGAAATCGCAACGCTGGCCCCTGGGGCAATTCAGGGCAAAATCTGCTACGATGGTTCGCTTATGACACTTCGGCGAGGCGTAGCTCGCCGGCTACTACCCTTAGCCCACTATCTGCTCGACTATGTCTTCCGACTCCCGCCGCTACGTTAGCCAGCTTGGCCACAACGAAACGATTAGCCAGGTTTTTCTCGCCTCGGACAAACAGTTGCGGCCCAACCGTAATGGAAATCTGTACTTGCAGGTCGATCTGTCGGACCGCAGCGGATTGGTCAACGCCCGAATGTGGAATGCCAGCGACAACGACTACAAAGCTTTTGATAATGGCGACTATGTACACGTCGAAGGCGCGACGCAACTTTTCCAGGGCAACATGCAGCTAATCGCCAACCGTATTCGTAAGGCGCGGCCCGACGAAATCGACGAAGCCGATTTTGTGACGCTTCAGTCCGAGGACGTCACGAAGATGCAAAAGCGGTTGACCGAGGTTCTTGGCGGAATCAAATCGGCTCCGCTCGATCGGCTTGCCAAGGGATTTTTGGCCGACGACGATTTCATGGGGAAATTTTGTCGCGCCCCGGCCGGCATGAAAAACCATCACGCGTACCAGGGCGGTTTGCTCGAACATGTGTTAAGCCTGATGGAGCTGGTGTTGGTCGTCGCGCCAAAATATCCGCAGCTCGACATGGACAAGCTGCTGATGGGCGCTTTTCTGCACGATGCGGCCAAAGTCGACGAGCTGTCGTACGAACGCGACATTGCTTATACCGATGCGGGGCAACTGCTGGGCCACATGACGCTCGGCGTCACGATGCTCGATGACATGGTGCGCAAGATTGTCTCGCAAGATGGCCAGCCTTTTCCCGAGCGGCTGCTGCTGGAGCTCAAGCATCTGATCATCAGCCATCACGGGCAATACGAGTATGGCAGCAGCAAGTTGCCGATGACGCTCGAAGCGATCACCTTGCACCAGCTCGACAACCTCGACGCCAAGCTCGCCAATTTTACGCAACTGATGACCGACTGCCCTAATACCGACAGCAATTGGACGCAGTATTTCAGCCAGATCGGGCGGAAGCTGTTTAAGCCGGAAAGTGGGAGTTGATCCTTGGTTTTTTTTGAGTTCGGCGAGACGTAGCTCGCCGGCTATCACTTCAATCCTTCCGCCTTATTTCCCATGCCTAACATTAACGACACCATCCTCGACCACGTCAACGCCCCGAACTATCGGCCTGTGAAGCCGAAGGTGATCGCCAAACAATTGGGGCTGGAGGGCGACGACTTTTCGCGTTTGAAAATGGCGGTCAAAAAACTCGTCAAGGCTGGCAAGCTCGCTTATGGGCCTAGCCATTTGGTTTGTGCGGTCGAGAAATCGGCAGTGGAAACTACGGGGGTGGAGGAGCACTCGGAGGCCGAGGATCAGAAAAAGGTAGCTCCAAACAAGCGAACCGCGAGCGTAAGCGACCGGAGTCTGGAGCCCGAAGATCAGACAAAATCGGCCCCTAGCAAGAAAAAATCGTCAAAACATGTGGTTGGCACCTTTCGCAAAGCGCAGGGTGGGTTTGGCTTTGTACGACCCGAGGGAACAGCCCACGCCGAAGGACGCGATGCCGACATCTTTATTCCGGTCAGCGGCACGGGCGACGCGGCGAATGGCGATTCGGTGCGTATTCGCATTACCGACCGCAACGACCGGATGGGAAAAGTCTCGGGGCGGATCATCGACGTGGTCGAACGGGCGACCAACCGGTTTGTGGGTACGTACCTAGAACAGGGCGGCATGGGCCTTGTGCAAATCGATGGCAAGATTTTCAATGACCCGATCTTCGCCGGTGACCCGGGGGCCAAGGGCGCGCAGCCCGACGACAAAGTGGTGGTCGAGATGGTCCGCTTTCCGTCGCATGTGCGCGATGGCGAAGGGGTGATCGTCGAAATTCTTGGCAAGCGGGGCCAGCCGGGCGTCGATACGCTGTCGGTCATCAACGAGTTTGGCCTGCCCGGCGACTTTGACGAAGGCTCGCTAGAAAATGCTCGCAAGCAAGCCGAGAAATTCGACGAGTCGGTCGGCCCGCATCGCAAAGATCTCACCGACGAAACCATCATCACGATCGACCCGGTCACGGCCCGCGATTTTGATGATGCGATCTCGCTAGAAAAAATGGACAACGGCCACTGGGTGCTCGGCGTGCATATTGCCGACGTCTCGCACTTTGTGCGGCCCAATTCGGGGCTGGACCGCGAGGCCAAAGATCGCGCGACGAGCGTCTATCTGCCCGATCGCGTGATTCCGATGCTGCCGGAGGTGATCTCCAACAACCTGTCGAGCCTCCAGCCCGACAAAGTGCGGTATGCGATGACTGCCCGCATTGAGTTTACTGCCGAAGGCCAGCGTGTCGGCACCGACGTCTTCAAAAGCGCTATCAAAAGCTGCCGACGGTTTACCTACGAAGAGGTCGACGAATATCTGGCCGATCGCAAGGGCTGGAAGGAAAAGCTGACGCCCGAGGTCCACGGTCTGTTGGGCAACATGCACGAGCTGGGGATGATGCTTCGCGCACGTCGCATGAAACGTGGTTCGCTCGAGCTGTCGATGCCCGAGATGATCATCGACCTCGACAAAAACGGAAGCGTCACCGGCGCGCACCTGGCCGAGAACACGGAAAGCCATCAGATTATTGAAGAGTTCATGCTGATCGCCAACGAAGCGGTCGCCGAGATGCTGTTCGACCACGGACTGCTCTTTCTTCGCCGCGTCCACGGGGCACCCGATCCGCGCAAGCTCAAGGCGCTCAACGAATTTGTGAAAGACCTGGGGCTGAAGGCCGAGAATTTAGAAAACCGCTTCGCGCTGCAAAAACTGCTCAGCGACGTCCAAGGCGACCCTCGCCAACATGCGGTCAACTACTCGGTGCTGCGGTCGATGCAACGAGCGATCTATAGCCCGGAAGAAGAGGGGCACTACGCCTTGGCGAGCGAGTGTTACTGCCATTTCACCTCGCCCATTCGCCGTTACCCCGACCTGACGGTCCATCGGCTGATCGACGCCATCAACCGTGGCAAGCCGCCCGAGCAACATCTGGCCGAGCTGTTCGCGATCGGCGATCATTGCAGCGAGCGCGAGCAGCGTGCCACCGCCGCCGAGCGCGAGCTAAAAAAAGTAAAACTGCTGCACTATCTCGAAGATAAAATCGGTACAAAGCTCGAAGGGGTTGTTACTGGCGTGCAAAGCTTTGGGCTGTTTGTCATGGGGACGAAGCTACCCGCCGAGGGATTTGTCCATCTCAGCTCGCTCTCAGACGATCACTATAAGTTCGACAAAGCGGGTCACGTCATCCGCGGCTTCCGGTCGGGCAATACCTATCGCCTGGGCGACAAAGTGCAAGTGGCCGTCGCGTCGGTGGATGTGGAACGCCGCGAATTGGATTTCCGGATGCTGGGCAATAAGGGAGGGGCAAACAAAAAAGGGGGGGCAAAGGCAAAGCGGAAGGGGGAAAGCGGAAAGGGGAAGAAAAAGGGGAAGGGAAAAGGCAAACTCAAAGGACGGCGAAAGAAGTAGCCGGCGAGCTACGTCTCGCCGCTGTGCGATAGAAATCGAAATCCTCTGAAATTCGGCGAGACGTGGCTCGCCGGCTATCAGTTGCGACCCCCACGAAAACGGCTAGAATGGGGCCTTCCTACACTTCGCCGGAACCCCCGCCGCTCCTATGCCTTCGACTGCCCAACTACTCAAAACGCCCCTGCACGACTGGCACGCCGACCACGGCGGGCGGATGGTCGATTTTTCGGGCTGGTCGATGCCAGTGCAGTACAGCTCGATCATCGAGGAACACCAGGCGACGCGCAAGGCAGTCGGGCTGTTCGACATCTCGCACATGGGCCGTATTTTGTTTGAAGGCCCTGACGTTGCCCCTTTTCTTGAGGGGCTACTTACGCGTTCTATTGCCAATTTGAAACCGCAACAAATTCGTTATTCGCTGATGTGCAACGCGGCGGGCGGCGTGCTCGACGATGTGCTAGTCTACCGTCCGGTGCTCAACGAAGAGCAACCTGCCGGCTATGGCTTGGTCGTCAACGCCGGGAACCGCGAAAAAATTGTCAACTGGTTGCAAAGCAACGTGAACGACTACTCGGTCGAAATCAACGATATGACGACCGCGTATTCGATGATCGCCGTGCAAGGCCCCAAGGCAATCGAGCTGCTCGATCCGTTTTCCACCGGCGAGCTGACCTCGATGCGGTACTACACCGGCCAAAAAATGTCGGTGATGGGCGTCGACTGTTTTGTCAGCCGCACGGGCTACACCGGCGAGGATGGCTGCGAGCTGATTTGCGACGCCGACAAAATCGTCGCCCTTTGGGAACAGATTTATGGTGCCGCAGAAAACATCGGCGGACGGGCCGTCGGCCTGGCTGCCCGTGATACTTTGCGGCTCGAAGCCGGGATGCCGCTCTACGGGCACGAGCTGTCCGAGACGACCAATCCGATCGAAGCGCAGCTAGAGTTTGCAGTCAACCTGCGCGATCGCGAATTTATCGGCAAAGAGGCGATCGCCAATTTTCAAAAAGAGGGCAACCAGCCCGTACGCGTCGGTTTGCAGCTTGAGGGGCGGCGGGTGCCGCGTGAAGATTGTCGACTGCTGCGCGACGACCAGGACGTTGGGGTGGTTACGAGCGGCACCTTTTCGCCGACGTTTCAGCACCCGATCGCGATGGGCTACGTCAAACCGACGGCGGCTGCCCTAGGCACAACGCTCGACGTCGACATTCGCGGGCAACACCACGCGGCCACGGTCGTACCGCTGCCCTTTTATCATCGCGGAAAGTAACTTTGTCGAATCATTTTTTGGAGAAATAATTTCGTGCAACCAACCGAACTTCTTTATGCCAAGACGCACGAATGGGTCGCTGTGGCGGATGTCGATGGCGACAAAGTGGCCACTTTGGGAATCTCGGCGTTTGCTGTCGAGGCACTGACCGATTTGGTCTACATCGACCTGCCGGCGGTCGGCAAGCAAGTCGAAGCCGAGCAACCCTTCTGTGAAGTCGAATCGGTCAAGGCGGTCAGCGATATTTATTCGCCAGTGACCGGCGAAGTCGTCGCGGTCAACGAAGCGTTGCCCGACGCGCCCGAAACCCTGGGAGAAAGTCCCTACGAAGCCGGCTGGATCGCCAAAATCAAAATTACCGACGAGGCCGGCCTCGCCAACCTCATGGACCACGCCGCGTATCAGAAACTTTGTAATGAAGAGGCTCACTAAAGCGGAAAATGGAAAGCGGAAAGCGGAAATACGACGCTCTTAGCTTTCCCTTCCTTCCGCTTTCCCCATTCCGCTTTCCGCTTTCACGCCATGCCTTACCTTTACAACACGCCCGAAGATCAGCAAGCAATGCTTGAAGCAATCGGTGCCGGCTCGATCGACGAGCTGTTCGATCCGATTCCTGCTGAGCTACAGCTTGGTCGCCCGTTGGATTTGCCGCCGGCTCTGTCCGAGATGGAGCTGGAGCAGCAGCTCGGCACGATGGCTGCCAAAAATTCCCACACAGGCAACTCGGTCTGCTTTTTGGGCGGCGGCTGCTACGATCATTTTGTTCCGGCAGTAGTCGACGCGGTCGCTTCGCGGAGCGAGTTTTATACTTCCTACACGCCCTATCAGGCCGAAGCGAGCCAGGGCAACTTGCAGGTGGTGTTCGAATATCAATCGTTGATCACCCGGCTAACAGGCATGGATGTCTCGAACGCGAGCCTTTACGACGGTGCGAGCGCTGCCGCCGAGGCCGTGCTGATGGCCATCAGCGCGACACGACGGCATGGCAAGGTGATCGTCCCGGCGAGTTTGCACCCTGAGTATCGGGCGACGATTGCCACGTATCTAGAGAATCTCGACACGGAAGTCGTCGAACTGGCCACACCGACGGGCATTATTGATGTCGAAGCGCTCACCGCCGCGATCGACGACACCACGGCTGCGGTCGTTCTGCAACAACCCAACTTTTTTGGCTGCATCGAGGATGCGCAACGTGTCGCCGATGCTGCGAAGGCTGCCGGGGCGTTGTTGATCACCGCCTTCGATCCGATCAGCCTCGGCTTGCTCAAACGCCCAGGCGACTACGGCACCAACATTGCCATCGCCGAAGGGCACACGATGGGGACGACCATGTCGTACGGAGGGCCGTTTTTGGGAATCATGGCCTGCGACCAAAGCCTCGTCCGGCGAATGCCGGGGCGCATTGCTGGCGAGACGGTCGATCGACACGGCAACCGTTGCTTTGTGCTGACCATGCAAACACGCGAACAACACATTCGCCGCGAAAAGGCAACCAGCAACGTCTGCACCAATCAAGGACTGTTCGCCCTACGAGCGACCGTCTACTTGACGCAAATGGGGCCGCAGGGGCTTCGCGAAACGGCAAACCTTTGTTTACAGAAGTCGCGCTATGCGGCCGAGCAACTTTGCCAGCAAGAACGTTTTTCGTTGGCGTTCGACCATCCGACGTTCAAGGAATTTGTCATCCGCGATGCGGAGAACCAGGTCGACGACCTGCTGAAATCGGCTTTGGGCGAGGGCTTTTTGGCGGGCGTGCCCTTAGGGCAGTGGTATCCCGAGCTGGCCGATTGTTTTTTGGTGGCGGTCACCGAAAAACGAACGAGGGCCGAAATCGATGCGCTGGTGCGAAGTTTGGCGCGTACTAGTTCAGCCACCGAAGCGGTTACTAGTTAGCGGCGGCGGCAACGCCGGAAACCACCACCAAGAATAACATCTACTCTGAGAGGACCGCTTGGGAGCGGCCGCTAACGACGATGCGAAACACTCGCGATACTGAATTGATTTTTGATCTCTCCAAACCCGGCAGCCGTGCCGCGCGCTTGCCGGAGTGCGATGTGCCAGTGCAGGAATTGGCGACGCTGCTGCCCGCTGAAGCGGTCGCGGCGGAAGCCCCCGCTCTGCCAGAGGTCTCTGAGCCGCAGGTGATTCGGCATTATATCAATTTGTCGACACAAAACATGTCGGTCGATACGCATTTTTATCCGTTGGGTTCTTGTACGATGAAGTACAACCCCAAGCGAAACGAACGTGCGGCGGCCATGCCCGGCTTTGCTAATCTACACCCCTATCAGCCCGACGAAACGCTGCAAGGCATGTTGCAGATGCTCTATGAGATGCAGGAAACGCTGCAAGAGATTTCTGGACTGGCCGCCTGCTCGCTGCAACCGGCGGCGGGTGCCCACGGCGAGCTGGCTGCGTTGCTGGTCGCTGCGGCCTACTTTCGTGACATCTCCCTTAGTAACGGGGACGAAAACCGGACCAAGGTCCTCTGCCCCGACAACGCCCACGGAACCAACCCGGCGAGCGCCGCGATGGCCGGTTTTGATGCCGTCACGATCAAAACCACCTCCGACGGTTTTGTCGATCTCGACGATCTCGACGCCAATCTCGACCAGCAGGTCGCTGTGCTGATGATCACTAACCCAAGTACGCTCGGTCTGTTTGAACCGAACATGCAAGAAATCGCCGACCGGGTTCACAAGCAGGGCGGACTGATTTACTTGGACGGTGCCAACATGAACGCCATCCTCGGCATCACGCGCCCTGGAGACTTTGGCGCGGACATGCAGCACTACAATCCGCACAAGACTTTTAGCGGCCCTCACGGCGGCGGCGGGCCGGGCGCGGGGCCGATCTGCGTGACCGAGACGCTGGCTCCTTACCTGCCTGCCCCGATTGTCTGCAAGGACGGGGACCGCTATCGGCTCGACACCGATCGCCCAAAATCAATCGGCCGCGTGCGAGCGTTCTTCGGCAACGTGGGCGTCTTGCTCAGGTCGTACGCCTACATTCGCACGCATGGCCCCGAGGGCTTAAAGCGTGTTTCGGAGAATGCGGTGCTCAACGCGAATTACCTACTCAGCCAAGTGAAACATTTCTTGCCTGTGCCGCAGGGCAACCGCTGCATGCACGAATTTGTTGCCTCGGGTAGCAAACTAAAACGCGAAAAAGACATCTCGGCGATGGACCTGGCCAAACGACTGTTGGATTTTGGCTGCCATGCTCCGACGGTTTACTTCCCGTTGACCGTGCCCGAGGCGATCATGATCGAGCCGACCGAAACCGAAAGCAAAGAAACGCTCGACGCATTTGCCGAAATCTTGTTCCGCATCACCGAAGAAGAGGCCCAGCTTCTGCACGAAGCTCCCCACTCGACGACAGTGAGCCGTCCCGACGAAGTGCGCGCTGCTCGACATCCGGTACTCAGCTATGCCGAACCCACTACTCACTGATTGCCATCTGCTCGTCGACCCGCCTGCCTCGGGCGCGTGGAACATGGCGGTCGACGAAGCGCTGCTGAACTCGGCTTCTGAATCAGACGTGCCGACGCTGCGGTTTTATCAATGGGCGCGTCCGACGCTTTCGCTTGGTTACTTCCAGAGCTATGCCGAGCGATGGACGCATCTCCCAAGCAAAGATGCTGACGTCGTGCGGCGGTTGAGCGGCGGCGGCGCGATCGTGCATGACCGCGAGCTAACGTATAGCCTCGTCTTGCCAGCTTCGCATCGATTGTCACGCGATACGCAGTCGTTGTACGACGTCGTGCATCGAACCCTTGTCGAAGTGCTTGGCACGTTTTTCACCGCTCGGCCAACCCTCTGCGAGCAAGCCTTGCGGGTCCCAGTAACTAAAGAAACCTTCCTTTGTTTCCAACGTCGCGCAATGGGCGACATTTTATTACGCCCCCTTGATGCAGAGCCACAAACGATCGCTCACAAGGTTGTGGGCAGCGCACAACGGCGTCGACGCGGCGCAGTGCTGCAACATGGTAGCATTTTGCTCGACCGATCGACGGCTGCCCCAGAGCTGTCTGGAATTGAAACGATCACCGGCAAAAAAATCTCGGCCACGACCTTGCTCACGCAGCTTCCCGACGCCCTTGCTGAAGCCTTGAGCCTGAGACTAAGAGAGTCTCGATTGCCCCAAAAACTGTCCGACAAAGCTGCGGAATTGCAGAAAAGCAAATTCGAGAACCCCGACTGGACCGAGCGCCGTTAACGCTCGGTTCTCGGTAAGCCGATGGGAAGCATAGGGCGACAAGTCATCCTGTGGATAGCCGCCAAAAACTGCCTATTCTCGGTAATCCCTCATTTGAGGGGTTATTTGCAAGGGCGGAAGGCCTAGAATTTAGCAGTCTTCGACCTGTTTTTATTAGGAACGGCAGCAAGGGCATGATATTCTCGGAGTTGGGACATAACCAATTTTGGGGGATCCTTATTTTCGATTCGATCTTTCGTCGAAGACCTATTTGATCGAAACTGTGCCAGACAGAGGCTCCGTGGGGGGGTCGCTGGAGGCAATGAACTCTACCACCTAAGGTGGCCATGGACGTTATTCTCAAAGTGCTGGAAGGTGCCAAGGCAGGCACAAAAATTGCCATCAAGAAAGATGAGTTCTTGATCGGTCGCAGCCCGAAGTGCCATCTCTGCGCAGGCAGCAGCTCGGTGAGTCGCCGCCACTGCAAGTTTACCCGTAAAGAGACGAGCGTCACGGTTCAAGACCTGGGTAGCCGCAATGGCACGCTGGTCAATGGTAAGAAGATCGCTGAAGAAATCGAGCTCTCGACGGGCGACGAAATCGCCGTCGGGTCGCTCAAGTTTTTGATCACGATTACCCCGGGCATCAGCAATCTCAAACGCCCCAAAGTCAAAACGGTTGCAGACGCGATCGAACGAACGGCTGCAACCGGTGATTCCTCGATTGCGGAAGACGACATCACCAAGTGGCTCCTCGATGCTCCAGGACCAACGACCCAAGCTGCGAACGAAACGCAAACCATTCGGATGGACGACACCAAAGCCGTTCAGCTAAAAAAAAAGATGGAAGAATCTGCGGCAGCCGAAGTCTCGGATGCACCGTCGACCGCCGACCAACCCGACGCCCCAGAAGAAATCGAAGCGGACGACGCAAAATCTTCAAAAAAGAAAAAGCCCGGAAAACTTCCCCCGATGCCGGTCGAACCTTCGTCGAAAGATAGCCGCGAAGCCGCAATGGAAGCGCTTCGCAACTGGAATCGCCGCCACTAGCCAAACAAAAAGACAGCCCTGAGCCAAGAACTCAGAGCTGCCTACGTCTGTTGGATTTTCTTCTCTCGACAAACGACTTAGAATGCCATTTCAGCGGCTTCTAGTTCTGCCTCTTCAAAGTCGGCAGGAGTCTCGTCGGCCAGTTCGGGCGTTGCAACTGGCTCGGGACGAACGGTCGCCATCTCGGCAGGCGTGAGCTGGACGTAGCCCAGGTCGCGGATGACTTCTAGCACTTCGCTACACGTTGGAAACATGCGACCGCTCTTCCGCTTGTAGTCGTCCATCGCGTTCATGAACGCGACTTCATCGATGCTGTAGTCTCGCTCGCAAGTGGTCGGGTCGATCTGACGACGACGTTGGACTTTCTCGCGTCGCTCAAGCACCGGTTGTTGCACAGCAGGTTGCTCGCTGACCTCGTCACGGCGGTTGGCCTTGGTGCGACGATCGAGCGTAACTTCTTTGTCGCCCGCCGTCGACTTGGCTTTGGGCTTGGTGCTGGCCGTACGAGCTTTAGGCGAAGCTGCTTTTTTGGCAGGGCTAGCCTTACGCTTGGTGGCTGTCTTCTTGGCAGTGGATTTCTTGGCGGTGGTCTTTTTTGCTGGCATCGGGGGGAGTGCTCCGGCTTGGCCCAGGGGTTGGGCAGGTCGTTAGGTGGAAAATAACCTCTGACGCTAGCATTCATCGGAGAGTTACTACCGGAAAATAGAACGATTAGTAAAAAAGACCGGTCTGCGTAAATTTGCCGGTTAATACGGATATTCGGGGTTGGCGAGACCTTACGGCTATACGGGCACCCCCGACGCGGGTGGCGATCTACCTTGATGCGTCAGTAAAATGCTGGCACCGGCACCATCTGGGTTGCGGCGGCCTCGTCCGATTGGTACTTTTCCCGCCTCAAACCGCTCTTCGAGCCTTGTACCACCGTTAACCGAGGGACATGCCCAGCCGCATGTCGTCACCGATGAACCGACCGATCGACGCCAATCGACTCCTATGCGTTGGCCTTATACTCTGCGGCCTAAGCCTGACCGGCTGCACCAATATGACGACCCAAGCCCTGAACGCCGAGGGTGTGCGGCTCTATCAAAACGGAAACTATCAACAAGCGTCCGAGCAGTTTCAACGGGCGATTGCTGCGAACCCAAAATCGGCCAACGGCTATTACAACCTGGCGTCGTCGTTGCACAAAAGTGGAAAACTGTTGAATCGGCCCGAAGATTTGAAGCAAGCCGAGCAATTGTACAACCAGTGCCTGAACCACGATCCGAACCATGCCGAATGTTACCGTGGACTGGCGGTGCTGCTCACCGAGACGCAGCGGCAAGACGCGGCCTTTCGGCTGCTCGAAGGTTGGGCCGGACGCAGTCCGCAGTTGGCAAATCCTCGAATTGAGTTAGCACGGATTTTGGAAGAGAACAACAATGTCCCTCAGGCATCGGCCCGATTGGTCGAGGCCCTGACGATCGATCCCAAGAACAGCCGAGCGCTGACAGCCCTCGGTCGACTGCGCGAGGTGTCAGGCGACCCATCCCAAGCGCTGGCCAACTACCAGCGCTCGCTAGACATCAACCGTTTTCAACCAGCCATCGCAGCCCGCGTCGCAACCCTCAAGGCAACCACCGCCTCGCCCCTGCCCCTCGCAACGCCCCCCGGCGGAACGCGAACCGTCCAGCAATGGCAACCCAACGTCCGGTATTAAGCCAGTAGCCGCGTTGCAACGCAACGCACGGAGAAGCAGCTTCTAGGCAAAATTCAACGCGTACCATGTGCTGCGTTGCAGCACGGCTACGGAATGGCGACAGCACGGCTACAAAAGGCTCCTCTGTAGCCACCTGCCTATTTGCCGAGCTGCTCCAACAGCTCGCAGGTCTGGCTCAATGCTGCTGAGGCGTTACATTGCTTCGCCCAGTGGTGACAGCGCTCGTTGACTTTTTCGTTGGTGAGCAATTTCTCTAACGCACGGGCAACGGCCGGGGCTTTGAATTTTTCGGGCGCGAGCGAAGCCGCTACGCCGAGACGCTCAAGGCGGTCGGCGTTGTCGGGTTGGTCGTAGGCCATCGGCATAATGAGCTGCGGAAGACCGGCGGCGAGACCTTGGGCACTCGAACCGATGCCGCCGTGGTGGACGACCGCCGCCGCGCGAGGCAAAAGCTGGCTGAACGGGACAAACCCGAAATGGCGAACGCCCGGCGGTAGGTCAGCGGGGAGTTGCTCGGGATATTTGGTAAGCAAGATGCCGCGCCGGTTGAGGAGCTGACAGGCGTCGACGGCGGCCCGAAAAAAATCTTGTCCGTGAGCCATCGCTGAGCCGGGCGTAAAAACGATCGGTGGCTCGCCGCCGCGAAGAAACTGGTCGACCTCGTCCGGCAAACCTTGTGCATCGGCTTGATCCCAAAGCGGAAACCCCGTGAGTGCGACTTGCCGTGGCCAGTCGGGTTGCGTCGGAGCAAACCACTCGGGAAAGAGGCCGAGGACCAACTGCGGCGAAAAAAACCATTCGGAAAGTATGTTTTTTACTGGCGGTAGCCCCAGCTCTTGGCGAAACTGGTTGAGCGTGGGGGCCAAATAGCGATCGATGACAAGCCGGTCGGCCAGCCAAAACTGAAAACGCCGCAGCCAACGCGGCACCCAACTGGCCGTAAGCATTTTTACCATTTTTGGAGTGTGGTAAAAGCTGCGAAAGACGACCGGCGCAAAGAAAGCGTTGGCCATCGGCGCACCCTGTTTTTCTTGCATGAGACGGCTGGCCAAGTCGAGGCAATGCGCGACGAGCACTGTTTCGCCGGGGCGATATTGCGACTCGATCAGGGCATACAGATCTCGCAGATAGGGGGTGATCCCCTGCTTCAAAAGGAGCAACGGACCGCGAATCGGGTGCCAAATATCTTTTTGCTGAGCCAGATCGCGATACTCTTGGAGCGTACCTAGCGGCAGAAACTCCGCGCCAGCCGATTCGATGACCGCCTGAAACTGCGGGTTCGCGATGATCGTCACGTCGTGACCCCGTTGGCGCAATGCGCGGCCAAGTCCGGCAATAGGAAAAACATCGCCGTAGCTGCCGAGGGCAGTCATGAGGAAGTGCATAGTGTATTTAGTGGGCGGTGGGCGATGGGCAGTAAAGAAGGGTGCTATTTTCCACTGCCTGCTGCCCACTGTCTACTGCCCACTAATTACACCCACAAAACCGTAGCCGTTGCGAAAAGGCTGCTGGCCGGCGATAATAGTGGAGACCTGTGTCAGCCGCGTTGCAACGCAGCGTATGGTGCGACAAACAAACGTTTCTCCACTGCGCCGTGCGTTGCGTTGCAACGCGGTTACTGAGTGTTCCTTCCTAGACACAGCTATTCTGCCATGACCGATCACGATTTTGATGACGACGAACTCGACGACGAACTCGAACTCGAACCCGTTGATCCAGAAATTTTGGAACACCAGCGTAAGAGAGCCAAACGCAAAACGCGGGCAGCCGAAGATTCGGTCGACGTGAACGAAGCTTTCGACCAAGCCATCACCGGCGATCCGGTCGACCTGAAGCAATTAAAAAACTTTCGATTTACGACGCGACACTTGTTGATCGTCACGGCGGTCGCCTCGATTGCGATGACGGTCTTTGTGCAGTTCGGCGGCTGCATGGGCCTGTTTGTCTCGGGCGTGGTTGCCCTAGCGACCGGCTGGTGGTTTGTGTTGCGAGAAGAAAAGCGCCGACTGGCCGAAGCCGAGGAGCGGCGTGAGCAGTTTGCCCAGCGACTGGCCGCCCAACGGTCGGCCGAAGATGGCGAGACTCCGACCCCGGTGCAAGAAGACCGAATGCGCCAGATCAGCGCCGAATGGGAAGCGTCCGAGGCAGTGCCAGCCTTCAAGTTTTCGTTCTCAATGAAAGAGATACTCGGCACTTTTGCAATTGCTGCAGTTGCGTTGACGCTCGTGCAACTGGTCGGCGGCGTTCAGCATGCGTCGCTCTTACTAGGATTTGTGGCGCTAGCCGGCTTGTTGGTGCAAGTGTTTGGCGTCGAGTTGCCGCCGCTCGTGATCTTCGGCTGGTGGGTACTGTTGGTGCTCTATATTTTGCTAAGCCTTTGGGGAGCGGTTACGTCGGGAGATGAGGTGGCACTTGCGCCTGCCGGGGTGGCCGAACTCTGGGGGCACTATTGCTGAACCTGGAAAACTAGTCTTGCTTCTTGATCCGCGAAAATCCGCCTCATCTGCGTTCATCCGCGTTCTATTCTTCTTCGCGTCGCTCAAAAGTTGTATTGAGCCAAGCTTTGGCGTTGGCTTCGAGGATGTCGAGCGGGACGCCGCCCGAGCCGAGGATCATGTCGTGAAAAGAGCGGATATCAAACCGTTCGCCCAGCCGACGCTCGGCAATGGTGCGTAGCTCGCGGATTTTTAGTTCGCCCGCTTTGTAGGCCAACGCTTGGCCGGGCCAACTGATGTAGCGGTCGACCTCGGCGCGGATGTTGTGGTCCGAGATGGCCGAGTTTTCGGTGAGGTAGGCGATCGCCTGGGCACGCGTCCAGCCAAAATAGTGGATACCCGTGTCGACCACCAAGCGGCACGCGCGCCAGATTTCCATCGTCAGACGGCCAAAATCACTGTACGGATCGGTATAAAAACCCGCTTCGCGCCCCAGGCCTTCGGCATAAAGCGCCCAGCCTTCGACAAAAACCGTAAACCCGTTGTAGCGGCGAAAGTTCGGCAGCGATTCGATTTCTTGCTGCAACGCAATTTGAAGATGGTGGCCCGGCACCGCTTCGTGCAGCGAGAGCGCTTCGACCGTATAGAGCGGTCGGTTCTTGAGGTTGTAAGTGTTCATGTAGAAGAAGCCTGCACGCGTGCCGTCACCGCTGGGGCGTTGGTAGTAGGCCGACGTCGTGCGCGGCGCAATGTAGTCGGGTACCGGGCGCAAGCCGTAGGGCATGCGCGGCAGGTTGCCGAAGAGCGAGGGAAGCTGACCGTCCATTTTTTTCAGGACCAAGGCGACAGCTTGTAGTAGCTCTTCTTCGGTCTTGGCGTAGAACTGGGGATCTTCGCGAAGAAATTTGGTGAAAGCAGCAAAGTCGCCGTCGAAATCGACGCGGCGGATGATTTGATCCATCTCGGCGCGGAGACGTTTGACCTCAGCCAATCCGATTTGGTGCATCGCCTCGGGAGTCGTGTCGAGCGTCGTGAAGCTGCGCACACGGTGACGATAGAAATCGCGGCCGCCGGGTAGCGCCGAGGCTCCAATCGAGTCGCGTGTCTGGGGGACATATTCGTCGGCCATGAATTGGCGAAAACGCCGGTAGGCGGGCACGACGCTCTTGGTAATCGCTTGGCTAACTTCGGAACGCAAGCGTTGATGCTCGCCGGGGCTGACCGTGCTGGGGAATTTTTTGCACGGTCCATAAAAGAGGCTTTGCGCAGGACGCTCGACGATTTGCGCGTCGATCGGTTTTTCCCAACCCTCCATGACAACCGCCGGCAAGACTTGCTGGGCGGCGATGCCCGCGCGAAGAAGCGCGATGTGGCCGTCGGTGTAGTCGGCAAACGCATGGAGACGGGCAACGTAGTTTTCGTAGTCCTCGGTCGTCCGAAGCGGGACGTCTTGCGGTAGCTCGGGAAAATCAATATGAAAACCCGATCGTTGCGTGATGGGGAGAAGATGCGCGTGATGCTCGAACTCGGCCAGGTCGTCGCGAAGTTGGCGGTGAAGGATGTGGTAGTTGATTTGCTCGGCGGAGGAGAGCTGGCTACGATCTAGCGATTCGAGCCGGTCGAGGGATTTTTTGTAGGCCTGATTGCGCCGCGTGCTGTCGGCGGGCGAAACCCGTGCAAGACGGTCGTTGTAGCGGTGATCCCCGACGGAGGTCGCCCGTAGGGGGTTTTCTTGGAGGTAAAATTCCCAAAGCTGGTCGACAATCGCGGTGAACTGCTGGCCGACGGTCTCCAAATTTGTTGGGTCTGCGGAAAGCACCGTCAGACTAGGGCCATTCCACAGGCAGAGCGTG
Organism: Bythopirellula sp.; assembly: GCA_965224625.1. Taxonomy (GTDB): domain Bacteria; phylum Planctomycetota; class Planctomycetia; order Pirellulales; family Lacipirellulaceae; genus Bythopirellula. Next base: position 6,629 of record CBDCZS010000001.1, on the reverse strand, counting down.
GCAAAGAAAACTCGATAAATTTGACCCAGCGACCCGTTTTTCATTGCTATCCATCCACGCGATTTAGACCACTTCGATTTAGACAATGGCGGTAAGTCGATAGTTTAGCGTTGCATCGACCGCTGGGCGACCGCATCCGTGCTAAGCAACGCGGAGCCTACTTGTGCTTTGGAGCTGTCCTTGGCGAGACCGGTACTCGCGGGCACGGCAGAGGACGCACGGTTTGTAGACTTTGGACCCACAACCAAGGCAGCGTTCGGGGGGCAATTCGAGGCAGCAGAGCGTCGGCTGTTGGGAGCTAGGCTCGCGCCCATAAATGCCTCGGCGGCCGCTGGCGATGGCCCCGACCGTGCCACGGCTGACATTGAGTTTGTGGGCAATTTTGCGTTGCGAGAGTTTTCCTTCGTCGAGATAGCGTTGAATCTCTTGGACCAGGGGGAGTGGGAGCATGGGCAAATATCCTCAGAAAAGTTTTTTTGGGGGGAACAATCATTAGCGGAGACTAGGCGTCTGGCGCGTGGGACTCGGTTTGCTGCTCCTGATCGATCCAAAAGTCGCCCGGTTCGGGAAGGACTTCGTGCTCGTCATCGGGCAAAAAAGCGTCCCAAAAATCGTCTTCATTCAGCTCAGATGCTGGGAATTCGTCCTCTTTCGGAGCTTTTCGCGGGTTGTTGGGCATGGGTTGGGTCCTCCTGTTTGCCATCCACAACAGCAGCCGTTCCTGGCCGCCGCAGAAACAAAAACCTAACAAAACAGGTGGCCAAATGATATACTTTTGTACACTATTTTATTGCAGGTTTCTTGCGGAGTCTGCCAGGGATAAGAAATCGCTGAAAAGCAAGCTGTTTGCCACCGATTGATCGAAGAATGTCTTCTGGGGGGGGGGGCTTGGGGGAAAACTTGTTCGCAGAGAGAACCTCGATAAGATGCCAGCAAGACCGGGGCTTTTTCTGTAGTGCCACCCTCTGGAGCACTTCAACGAAAAATCCTCACGCTGAGACAGCAGGTTTTCTCGTTTTTTCTCTGCGCCTCTGCGTCTCTGCGTGAGACTTTTTACTTACGACCTCAGATTCCCAATCGCTTGAGCGACGCTTGAAGCAGGCGGTAGATTTGGGGTTCTTCGCGTTGGAGTTGCTCTCGCATACTGGCGTCGAGACGAGCTTGCGACGTGAGGGCTGCTTCTTTGCGACCAAGATTCTCGTAGCAGATACAAAGCCCCGCGACGCCGAATGCCTGCTGCATGCCGCGAGACGGATCGGCCAGTTCTCCTAGCTTTCGCAGCGTCGGTATCGCCTTTTTGTATTCTTGCGTGACAAGCAAGTAGTGGCGCACAAGCCCGCGTTGGGCTAGCTGTTGGACAAAGGGATCGACCTCGGGATATTCGATCGCCTTGATCCAGGAGGTTTCGTTGCCAGCAACATGGGCATGGTAGACCTGTGCCCAGGCCGAATCGAGCTGGGGAACCTTGGCTTCGGTGCGTTGGCCTGCCAGAAAAAACCGGGGACGCGTGGCGGCTCCTAGCAAACCTCCGAGGAGGACCAGGGCTGCTAGGCCAAAGATCCAACGACGACCGTTGCGCTGGCCATCCTCCAGCCCAGCTTCTGCCTGCATGTACTGCGAAAGCTCCTCGCTTTTGCGGCTACGCGCCGGATCGGTGGCGATCCACTCCGAGAGCGACCAATGCTCGGGCGACTCGGCCCAACCTTCGGCAGCCGCGTTGGTTGCCAGGTCACGTAAATCAACAAGCAAGTCACTGGGGCTTGCGGGACGAGCGTCTGGCTGTTTGGCCAACATTTGGTGGACCGTACGGGCAAGTGCGCTCGGCAGGTCGTGCCGCACGTTTTCGAGCGGTTCGGGCGTGCTGTGAAGGTGCTGCACAGCAATCGCCAGGGCGGTGTCGCCCGTGTAGGGAGGATTGCCTGAAAGCAGGTGGTAGCAAGAGACGCCCAGCGAGTAGATGTCGCTACGGGCGTCGACCGGCCGGCCTTCAATTTGCTCGGGACTCATGTACAGAGGCGTCCCCATCGCGACGCCGACCTGGGTGAGCGTTTTGGTGTCGGTATTCTGAACACGGGCAAGTCCGAAATCGGCAACCTTGACTTCGCCCGAATTGCTGAGCAGCAGGTTCTCGGGCTTGATGTCTCGGTGGACAATCGAAAACTCGTGGGCTTTGCAAAGCGCCGAGACAACTTGGCGCAGGATGTCGAGGACCAACGCCGGCTGAAAAGCTCCTTCGCGTTCGAGAAGTTGGCCCAGATTTTTTCCGGCGACATATTCTTGAGCGATGAAATGAATACCTTCGGCCTGTCCGACTTCGTAGATTTGGACGATGTTGGGATGGACCAGCGAAGCCGCAGCACGAGCTTCGTTTTGAAATCGCTCGACGTAGTTGGCGTCGCTGGCCAGCGAGGGGTTCAGCACTTTGAGCGCAACCTGCCGATCGAGCGAGTGCTGTTGCGCCAAATAGACTTCTGCCATTCCGCCCGAGCCAATTCGACGAAGAATGCTATAACCGCCCAGTTCTCGCCCAGTGAGGTCGGGGCTTCCCGGGTCAGGCAAATTTGCGTGCTCAGCGGAACTCATCGGGTCACCTAAGAACGGGCCACCTAAGGTAGTGAAACAGCTCCGAGCACGCGCTCGATGGCTTCGGACTTATTCAAAACGTAATAATGAATGCCGGAAACTCCGGCGGCCACTAGCTCTTCGGTTTGGCGAGTCGCAAAATCGACGCCAACTTCAAATTGCCCGGCGGGGTCGTCCGCATGTTTTTGCAGATCGCTGACAAACTGGGGCGGGAGCTTGGCACCACAAAGCGCGGCGATCCGCTCGATCTGTGCGCCGTTGGTGACCGGCAGCAGTCCGGGGATAAGAGGCGTCTGGATGCCGAGCGTCTCGCACCGGTCACGAAAAGCAAAGAAGTCGGCGTTGTCGTAAAAAAGCTGAGTAAGGACCGCATCGGCCCCGGCGTCGACCTTGCGCCGAAGATTCTCAAGATCCGCCTGAGGGCTGACCGCCTCTTGATGCGTTTCGGGATAGCCGGCGACGGCGATGCCCATTTGCGGAAACTCGCTGCGGATAAATGCAACCAGCTCGTTGGCATACGAAAATCCACCGGCAGTGGCTTGGAATTTTTCTTCGCCCTGGGGCGGATCGCCCCGCAGAGCAACAACATTGTGGACGCCCAGTTCCCAGGCTTCGGCGAGATAGTCGCGTAGTTGGTCGGAGGTACTACCGACGCAGGTGAGGTGCGTAGCGACCGGAATTTCGTATTTTTTGTGGACCCCAGAAACCACCTCAAGCGTCCGATTCTGCGTCGATCCGCCTGCCCCGTAGGTACAGGTGATGTAGGCAGGCCGAAACTTGGCCAAGCGATCGGCGTGCTTAAACAGGCTGGCGACGCCCTTGCTCGTCTTGGGCGGAAAAAGCTCGAAAGAAAGCCCGAATTTCTCGGGGCCGTAAGTCTGGGCAATCGACGTCAAAGGGGTTTTCTCCGAACGAAACCGGGGATTCTAGTGGATTTCCACTCTACGTGGTTGATAGCTGCTCCGCAATGAAAGCCACGAGTGGCTAAATAGGCTAAATGCGTTAGGCTGTGACCCCATTCTAACGTATCTGAGAGCCGGGTTCGACCGCCCTGTTTCCGGCGACCTGGGGTTTCTCCATCGCCAGTTACGACCGTTGCGTTATAATCGCGGATAATTCATCTCGCAATTTGGCTGTTCGATCTTCCAGCTTGGGATTGTTGCTGCCGATAAGACTATTGCTTGCGTTGCCCTAGAGCTAGTATCGCCTGAACCTTACTGCAAGCAGATTTACCTTTTGAGGGACCTGATCGCCATGAGCCAAACCGAGATTCCGAGCACGACATCACCCTCTTCAAGAGATACCTGGACCGAGGTGACTCCCCAGGCACTCTATGACAAGTGCCAATCACTAGCAAAAAACCTCTGGTGGAGCTGGCATCCCGACGTCGTGAGCCTGTTTCGCGACCTCGACCCGGTCCGATGGCGGCAGCTCGACCACAACCCGGTCGCGCTGCTCGCAGAGATGACCCCCAATCAACTGGCCGAGCGCGTCTCCGAAATGGTGCTCTACACACGCATCAACCAAGCCTGCCGTCGGCTGAAAGATTATCTCAACAACACACAAACCACCTGGGGGGCGCGCGAGGCGGGCGTGCTGGGGGCGATGCCGGTTGCTTATTTTTCAGCAGAATTCGGCATCCACGAGTCGGTGCCGATCTACTCTGGCGGCCTGGGCGTCTTGTCGGGCGATCATATTAAGAGTGCTAGCGGTCTAGGCGTGCCGTTGGTGGCGATTGGACTGTTTTACGATCAGGGCTATTTCAAACAACACCTCGACTCCGAAGGTTGGCAACAGGAAGAGTACGTCGACACGAAGGTCGAGAACCTAGCGATGGAGCCTGCCCGCGATCCGCAGGGCAAGCCAATTACGATTTCGATCGACACGCTCGATGGTCAGCTACAAGCCCGGGTCTGGCTGATGCGCGTCGGTCGCATTCCGCTGTATCTCCTCGATTGCGATGTCGAGGGAAACCGCCCCGAAGATCGGGAGCTAACCTCACGACTTTATGGCGGAGATATCCGGACCCGCATTCGCCAAGAGCTGGTCCTGGGCGTCGGCGGAGTCAAGGCGCTACGCGCATTGGGCATTACTCCGGGCGTCTATCACCTGAACGAAGGGCACAGCGGATTTGCTCCGCTGGAAGTCATCCGCGAGCGGATGGCGGACGACGGCATGACGTTCGACGACGCACTGCGCGACGTCGCGCAGCGCACCGTCTTCACCACCCATACCCCGGTTCCTGCCGGACACGATCGGTTCGAGGGAAATCTGGTCGAAGAACATTTGGGCCCCTTCGCAATCAGCTCGGCATTTCTTACGAGCAACTGATGGGCCTCGGCCGCGTTGAACCGCAAAACGAAAGCGAATCGTTTTGCATGACCGTGATCGGCCTGAAGCTTTCGCGACGCGCCAACGCAGTCAGCTCGCTGCACGGCCACGTCTCGCGACGGATGTGGGCCCATTTGTGGCCCTGGCGTGTCGAAGAAGAGGTGCCGATCGGGCATATCACCAACGGCGTCCACGTCCCCTCTTGGCTCGGCTATCCGATGCAGTCGCTCTTCGACAAATATTGGGTGCTGAGTGGCAAAAGTCGATGGGGTCGCCCGAGGTTTGGCAAAAAATCTACGAAGTCGACCCGGGCGAACTGTGGGAAACGCACAACGTGTTGAAGAGTCGGCTCCTGGAGTTTGTACGACGCCGTTTGAGCCGACAATGTCGGCGACGAAACGAGGACGAGGCATCCATCGAATCGGCTCGTAACATGCTCGACCCGACGGCCTTGACCATCGGCTTTGCTCGTCGATTTGCCACCTACAAACGCGCCGATCTGTTTTTGAAAAACCTAGATCAGTTTGCGGCCATGATGAGCGACGCCAACCATCCGGTGCAGTTTATCTTTGCCGGCAAAGCACATCCGGCCGATGAGCCAGGCAAAAAGCTGATTCAAAAAATCGCCAATCTGCGTCTCGACCCGCAGTTCAGCGGTCGAATCGTCTTTCTCGAAGACTACGACATCAACGTCGGTCGCCACCTAGTGCAAGGCGTCGACGTCTGGCTCAACAACCCCCGGCGTCCCCTGGAAGCTTCGGGAACCAGCGGCCAGAAAGTCGTCTTGAACGGCGGACTCAACTGCTCGGTGCTCGACGGTTGGTGGGCCGAAGCGTACAACGGTCGCAACGGGTTTGGAATCGGCCACGGCACGCAGCACGTCGATTCCGACATCGGTGATCAACGCGATTCCGAAGATCTGATGCGCGTACTCACCGAAGAAGTCGTCCCGCTGTTCTACGACCGCGACGTCGACGGACTGCCGCAAGAATGGATCGTCCGAATGACCAACTCGATCGCGACGCTGGCCGCCGAGTTCAGTGCTCATCGAATGGTGATGGACTACGTGAAAAAATCGTATCTAGTCGCCGCAGGCGGAGTCAGCGCGTCGATGGACATACGATGACCCAAATTACTTCTCCCGACGACCCGGCTCTAGACCAGTTGTGCGAGGAGCTGGCCGGTTTGGGGCGAGAGCTAGACATCTCGGGCAACTGGCCTGCGAGGCAGCTTGAGTTGTGCGCAGAATACGGCGTCTTCGAGTGGTTTTTGGATCCCGAGTGGGGCGGCCAAGGCTGGGATAACGAAGCGGTGGTGCGTGGCTATCTCGCGTTGAGCAGCGCATGCCTCACCACAACGTTCATCCTCACCCAACGGACCGGCGGCTGCCGACGCATTGCCAGTTCGGCGAACGACACTCTAAAAACGTTGCTACTGCCCGACCTGGTCAGCGGACGCCTCATGACGACCGTCGGAATCTCACACCTGACGACCAGCCGACAAACATCTCAAGCGGCCTGTGCTGCGAGCAGAACGCGCCGACGGCGGTTACCTGCTCGATGGTTTTACGCCTTGGGTGACCGGCGCAGCACAGGCCGATTACGTCGTGACGGGCGCAACGTTGATGGTCGACGACCAGCCGACAGCCGAGCAACTGTTGATCGCTTTGCCCAACGACTTGCCCGGAGTGACCGTCCCCGAGCCAGCCGCACTGG